>NZ_JAPJZH010000009.1 GCF_027889715.1 Allohoeflea poritis | reverse complement strand
AAACAGATCGTCCATCAAAGCCTCCAAAAAGGACTTTGAATCATAATCAAGCGCAGATTAATAGGTCCTGAGCCTAGAGGCGCGTCACGAGTTTTTCGGTAAGAATTGCATGCGGCCGTGCATGCATAGCCGCGCCAGGCAAGATCCTGAAGACAGGCGTTGCCTTATATATCAGCGCATGGAAGGCCGGGCAGGGCTGCCGGAGCCATCAGGTCATAGCAATGCTGTGTAGATTGCCGGCGCATAAGCACGGGCAAGAGGAGAATGCCGAGCGTCGGACAAAGTCCGGTGGCCCGGACCGTCGCAACTCGCTCTAGATGAAGTTTTCGAGGGATTCCGGCGGCTGGATGGTCGCGAACTCGATTGCGATGCCGTCATCGAAATGCCGGATAACGCGCGCGCGCATGGTCCCCAGGATGACCTGGGTTCCCAGTTCGGGACGTATTTCCAGTTCCAGGGCCGCGCCGGACATCGAAAGATCGACGATACGACAGGCGTAGGTATCGCCGTCTGGCAGACGGATTTCGGCATTCGGATTGCGCGGCACGATGCGTTCGTGCCGGCGGTCTTCCGGCAGCCCGAGTTCGTTGCGATTGGCAAACCATGTCAACTGCGCGGCAAGTTTCTGGCGTTTGCGGTCCGGGGCCTGAACGGCGATCATGAACCCGTCGTCGAGCAATTCAGTGACTTTGCCTTCGATACGGCCGATGTGATCGATATAGGACACAATACGTTCCGCGACCCGCGGCAGTGCCGATGTTTTGAAACGGACTTGTCCCGGCGACATTTCAACCGCCACACACTCGTATTCGGTGAAATCGGCGCACATCAGCCGCCCGTGAAGATTGACAACGACGTTCTGAAACGCCGTATCTTCTTCCGGTTCCATCACCAGCTGCTGCGCCGATCCGTTCGCCAATTGCATATGGTTAAAGCCCAATCAGAGGAAACACGATCCCACGATAGGCTGTTCTGGTTAACAAGCGGTAATCGTTGTGGCGAACCGGAGGCGGAAAAACCGAAAAATGCGGGGCTCTCGCCAGTTCCGTTTCGCAAGTGCCAGCCGACGATCGCCCGGGTTAAGGTTAACAACGGGTTTATATTGTCACCGCCGAACCGCTATGTCATAGATGTTTCAACGAATTTCCCGCCGCACCAGGCGCGGCGGTTCAGCACAAATTCCGGTTCGGGTGGGGCCCGACCAAAGCCGTTTGACAGTGATGTCAGACGGCTTCTTTTTTGCGTGACCGTTGTTATATGTAGACCGGCGACAGAACTGAGAGGCGCATTCATGACAGGCAGTCCTGCGACCGATCGGTCCGACGGTGAGGGAGGCATTCCACACCGGCGGGGAACCAGGCAACCGATGTTTAATCTGCCGGCCGTGATTGTGTGGATGCTTGCGCTCATGTGGGCGCTGCAGCTGATCCGGGATTTTGTGCTTTCGCGCGCCCAGGATGTCCACGTTCTGATCGAGGGCGGCTTCATACCGCTGCGCTATGCGATCGATTCGTCCGAACAAAGCCTTGCCTGGCTGTGGACACCGCTGACCTATTCGCTGCTTCATGGCGGTTTCGCACATCTGATTGTCAATTCGATCTGGCTGATGGCGTTCGGAGCGATCGTGGCCCGCCGCATAGGCGTATCCAAGTTTCTGATTTTCTGGGCTTTTTCAGCGGTTGCTTCCGCCGCACTCTATTGGTTCGCGAATCAGGGCAGCAATGTGCCGATGATCGGCGCTTCCGGTGTCGTCTCGGCACTGATGGGAGCGGCCGCGCGCTTTGCGTTCCCGATGAGCGGGCAGTTCAACCGCATGTATGCGCATCTTTTGCCGAGACTGTCGCTGCGCGAGGCGATGACCAACAGGACCGTCATCACCTATGTCGCAATCTGGTTCGGGATCAATGCTCTCGCAGCTTTCGGCTTTTCAGGCGGCGTTGCGGACGGGGCGCAAATCGCGTGGGAAGCCCATATTGGAGGCTTTTTGTTCGGATTCTTCCTCTTTCCCCTGTTTGACACCCGTCAGCCGGGCTGAAGCTGTCCTGGTTCCTGGCTGAATCCGCAACCGGTCCGGCTTGCAAATTCCACCCAGTACGCGCACGATGCCCTTCGAGGAACGGCAAACCTGCAATTTCCGCGTGTGTTTGGCGTTGCGTTCCGCGGCAAAAGGAGGTCACGATGACAGTTAAATCGATTTTGGATCAAAAGGGCCGGGATGTATTCACGGTCAGGCCCGATATTACGGTCTCGGAAGCCGGAATACAGCTGTCAAAGCACAAGATTGGTGCCATCGTCGTGGTGGATTCCACGAACAAGATATGCGGTATCTTGTCTGAGCGGGATATCGTGCGCGCCATAGCGGAAAACGGGCCGGCGGTTCTCGACAATCCGGTTTCGTCCGTGATGACGTCGCAGGTCAAGGTGTGCAGCGAGAACCATTCGATCAATGAGTTGATGGAAATGATGACCGAGGGGCGTTTTCGTCACCTTCCGGTGGAAATCGATGGAAAAATTGGCGGCATTGTTTCCATCGGCGATGTGGTGCGGATGAAAATCGAGCAGATCGAACGTGAGGCAGAAGAGATAAAGGCTTATATTACAAGCTGAATTGCGGTCTGAAAAACTCTCTTCAATGGTCGGTTGGCGAGCGGGCATGATTGCGGCGCGCTCGCCATTTTCCGGTCCGCAAGGAACCTATCCGGCTAGCGCCGCCTGAATTTTTTCCGCGTTGGCCTTCAGGATCTCCGGTTCCTCCATGACACTTGCGGGCGGTCCGAGTTTCACCCCGTCGAAACGGGGGATGATGTGGACATGGAGATGGAACACGACCTGGCCGCCCGCCGCTTCGTTGGCCTGCTGGATGGATACTCCGTCGGCGTCGAACGCACGCATGACCGCGCGCGACAGTTTTTGCACCGTCTCCATGACCTTCGCCAGGTCGGCGGGATCGATATCAAGGATGTTTCTCGCCCGCGCCTTTGGAATGACGAGGCAGTGTCCGGTACCGCGCGGCATGATGTCCATGAACGCGAATGTATCGTCATCCTCGTAGATCTTGTGACAGGGCATGGACCCGGACAGGATCTTTGCGAAAATATTCTCATCGTCATATGCGGCCGTTTGCGTCATCGTCTGTCCCTGTGATCCGAAATTGCGTCTTTGTGCGTCTGCGGCAACGATTGCCTTGCCGGGCGGTGCGCGTCAAGCCGCCCTGGCCCGCCACCGAGTTCTGTGCATGCCAGCGGTTTGACGACAAATTCGCTTGCAACCGGGATTGAACATTCGCGATGATAGCCGGCGGACGGCCAATCAGCCGCGAACGATCAGAACCGACAACCGGAGGATCACCATCATGGCATCACAGAAGAACGTCTGCGAGGTGCTGCTCGACAATCTGCACGCGGTTGGCGCGCGGCAGATTTTCGGCGTGACCGGAGATGCCCTCAACCCGTTCCTGGAGGCGATCAGGAATGATGGCCGATTCGAGTGGATCGCGGTCCGGCACGAGGAGAACGCGGCGTTTGCGGCGTGCAGCCAGGCGGCACTGACCGGCGGCATCGGGGTTTGTGCGGGTACGGTCGGACCCGGCGCCCTGCATCTCATCAACGGTCTTTACAATGCCAAGCGCGAATATGCCGGCGTCGTCGCCATTACCGGCCAGATCTCGCACAAGGAGCGCAGCACGGAATATCACCAGGAGGTCAATCTGACCAAGATGTTCGACGAGGTATGCGGCTACCAGGCGGTGATCGACAGTGCGGAGCAGATGCCGCGCCTGGCGCAGATTGCCATCCAACGGGCCATGATCGAACGCGAGGTGGTGCGGATCGAGCTTCCGATCGACGCTTCGGAAGAGCCGGTTCCAAACCTGCGCAGCCACTATCATGTGGTGACCAAGCCGTCCGCGATCATTCCGCCGCAATCCGAAATCGAGCGCGCGGCTGAAGCCATCAACAGCGGAAAGAAGGTTGCTTTCTTCTGCGGGGTCGGCTGCCGCGAGGCGAAAGACGCAATCATCGATCTTGCCAAGCGGATCAAGGCGCCCGTGGTGCACACGCTCAAGGGCAAGGACATTTTTGACTATGACGACGATCCGGTCGTCGGGATGACGGGCCTGATCGGAAATCCCGGCGGCTACCATTCGCTGCGCGACTGCGACGTCATGGTGATGTTCGGGACCGATTTTCCCTATGACTGGTTCCTGCCGGACGGCCCGCAGATCATTCAGATCGACAGCCGCGTGGCCAATATCGGGCGCCGTGCAGCGGTCAGTGTCGGGCTTGTCGGGACGGTGCGGGAAACCGTGGAACGGCTGGCTCCGCTGGTCAAGGACAAGTCCGACACGCATTATCTGGACCTGCAGAAAAACCGCTCGCAACGCTGGCTCAAGGCCATGGACGAACAGGGCGATCTGTCCAACAAGGGCGAACCATTGCATCCGCAACTGGTCGCCAAGGCCATTTCCGATCATGCGGCGGATGACGCGATCATCGCAACCGATACCGGGCTTTGCATTGTCTGGATCGCGCGCCAGATGCGGCTGAAGGGCGGTCGGCGCCTTGTCGGATCGTTCAACCACAGTTCCCTGGGATCGGGCTTTCCGACGGGGCTTGGCGCGGTCGCGACCCATCCGGACCGGCAGGTCTGGACGATGTGCGGCGACGGCGGTTTCGGCATGGCCATGCAGGACTTCGTAACGGCGGTGCGCTACGGCTGGCCGCTGAAGGTGGTGGTTTTCAACAACAGCGAACTCGGCTTCGTGAAAATGGAGATGGAAGTGGCGGGCTATGCCTACAACAGGACGGCAACCCATCTCGATAATCCGGACTTTGTCGCCTATGCAAAGTCCTGTGGCGGCGATGGCGCCCGTATCGAAAAGGCCGACGACATCCTGCCGGCGATCGAAGCGGCATCGAAATCGGACAAGCCGTTCCTGATCGATGCCGTGGTCTCGGCCGGAGAGCTGGTCATGCCGCCGCATGTGGATGTGAAGCAGGCCTGGGGCTTCGGCATGTCGAAGATCAAGGAGGGCATCCTCGGGCTCAAGGGCGACCACGTTCAGTGGGACAACTGGGAAGACGAGATCAAGGCGGCCCGCTGACGGATTGTTTCAGCCCTGTCACGAAAGCTCGAATTCTTTGAAGATATGCGTTAACAATTGCTTATCGAATTCGGTTAGGATTTGGTGAGGATTGGGGCCTATCATTTGTGGTTGTGTTGATTGGAGCAAATCCGGGTCAAACGATCCGATCTGACCGAGATTTGCTCTGGCGGTCGCGATTGTGACCGATTCGGATGTGTGCAGCGTTCCGGAACACTGGCCGCAGTGCCTCTTCCGGGCAGGAAATCGCGTTTTGTCGCGCGGTCGTGCGGCAGAAAATGTGTGGTGAGGAAGGGTATTGCAGGCCGGCGGTCTTGCGTGTTTGCCGTAGCCGGCAGGTCGGGAATCAACCTGCCATCCGGCGCGGGACTGCCTCTGCTGACGGGATCATGAACAGCGATCGGCGCTCCATGTCCAAATTCCCGGCAACGGCGATCTGCATCGCCGCTGCGCTGCTTGCCGCCGTCAGCCATGCCACGCCGGCCTCGGCCTTCGAATTGTTCGGCATCCGTCTGTGGGGCCGCGAGCAGCCGCAGGAAATTGCCGAGCCGGTGCCCGACGCGGTCCCCTACAATGTCACGCTGGGCGTCGACGACGCGGAGTTCCAGGAACTTCTCGATTCGGTTTCGATCCTTGTTTCGGAAAAGGATACGCCGCCCTCCGGCACGATCGGACTTCTGACGCGGTCCAAGAACGACAAGAAGCGCCTCGTCGCCGCACTTTTTTCCGTGGCGCGCTATGGCGGCACCGTCAACATCCTGATCAACGGCACGCCGTTCGAGGAGGTGCCGATCGACGCGGTGCTCAACAGTGGCGGGCCGGCCAGCGTGTCGATCCGGGTCGAGGTTGGCCCGGCTTTCACTTTCGCCGAGCCGGATGCGGCGACAACAACGGGCGAGCCGATCGATCTTTCGCAATATGATGTTGTTGCGGGCGAGCCGGCGCGCTCGGAGAAAATCGTCGATGCGGAGCGCAAGCTGATCGTTGCGTGGCATGAACAGGGCTATGCCTTCTCGAAGATCGCCAGCCGTGAAATGATTGCCGACCATCAAAGCCGGACGCTGGAGGTCGACCTGCGGCTTCAACCGGGCCCGCTGGCCGTGTTCGGACCGGTCACCGTCTCCGGTGCGGAAGATGTGGATGCCGCTTTCATCGTGCAGCAGGCAAACATTCCGGAGGGCACGGTCTACAACCCCAAACGGCTCCGAGACGCCAGCAAAAGGCTGCGCGCTCTCGGTGTCTTCGACAGTGTCGTCATCGTCGAAGCGGAAACGCCGGGGCCCAACGATTCGGTGCCGATCACGATCGAAGTCAGCGAGCGCAAACCGCGTACGATCGGTGTCGGGCTGACCGCGGCGACCGAGGACGGCCTCGGCGCCGAGGCGTTCTGGGTGCACAGAAACCTTTTCGGACGGGCTGAAACGCTTCGGATCGAAGGCGCGGTCTCGGGCGTCGGCAGGAACAATTTTTCAACCTCGCTCGACTACCATGTCGCGGCAACCTTCACCAAGCCGGGCGTGTGGGGCCCGACCACTTCCTTCCGCTCGCGTCTTGAAGCACAGGTGCAGGACACCGACGCCTTCAACAAGAACTCCGTCAGCGGCAGCGCCGGCCTTGAACGCGAGTTCAGCGACGAACTGATCGGCCAGATCGACGTCGAGGTCGAATATGCCCGTTTCGAAGACACGAACGGGCCCTCGACGAGCGTTCTGGTTTCGGTTCCGGCACAATTGGTTTTGGATACGCGCGACGACAGGCTCAATCCGACCACCGGTTACCGGCTGCTGCTGGCCGCTGAGCCCACCTATGACGTTCACAACGGAAACGCGTTCTTCAAGACGCAGGCGGCATACAGCACCTATCGCTCGGTCAACGCGGATGACACACTGGTCCTGGCTGGCCGTGTTGCCGTGGGGTCGATCCTGGGCGCCAGCCTGACGGAGGTTCCGGCGGACAGGCGGTTTTATGCGGGCGGCGGCGGTTCCATCCGCGGCTACGAATTCCAGCATGCCGGCCCCCGCAGCGGCGGAAACCCGACCGGCGGATTGTCGGTGATCGAAACATCGGTGGAGGCACGCTACCGCCTGACCGAAAATTTCGGCCTTGCGGCCTTTGTGGACAGCGGCGGCGCCTTCACGTCCTCGACGCCCGGGCAGGGCGGGCGATGGTTCACCGGTGTCGGTGTCGGCGGGCGCTATCTGACGCCCGTGGGGCCGTTGCGTGTCGATGTCGGCGTTCCGCTCGACAAGATCAGCGGCGATCCGGATTTCGGGATCTATCTGGGCCTCGGACAGGCTTTCTAGTGTCCTGAATCTGAAGTTCGTCACATTAGGCTGCATCCTCTGCACGAACTTCAGATTCAATCAGGACACTAGCAACATTATGATTCTAGTGTGGTTTACGGATTTGAAGTTCCTTGCTGAGAGCGCTGCAAACAATGAGAGGAACTTCAAATCCACCACACTAGCTGCCGCGCGCTATTTTTTCGTAATGCGCTATAATAGTTGCGCGAATCCCTTTACCGGAACGGCTGAATGAAAACCGTCCTTCGCCTCCTGATCGTCCTTGTGCTCATTGTCGTGGCAGTGATGCTGGCGGCGTTGGCGATGGTCGCGACCGGGCCGGGTCTGTCGCTCACCGCATCGATAATCGGCTCCGCCGCCAGCGGCCAGGGACGAACGGTGGTCATTTCCGAACTCGACGGTCTGATCGGCGGATCGCCCACCATCGGGCAGATCACGGTTGCCGATGAAACCGGCACATGGCTGGTTGTCGACAATATCGAGGCCGATATCGCGCTCGGTCGGCTGCTGACCGGCGCCGTCGATGTCAGCCGACTGCATGCCCAATCCGTCAATGTCGCACGGCGGCCGGTTGCGCCCGATGGCGTGCAATCCCAATCGTCTGCACCGTCACTGCCTGCAATTCCCATACGGGTGGACAACATCTTCCTGCGCTCGATCGATCTCGCCGAACCGGTGCTCGGCGAGAAGGCCGCGCTGCAGCTTACCGGGTCGGTCCTGTTGCGGGATTCACCCGTCGATCTTTCCGGCGTGATCGATATCCTGCGTATTGACGGAACGGCCGGCGAGGTGTCGGCCGACTGGAAAATCTCGCCGGACAGCAACGAACTGGAATTGAAACTCAAAGCCAGCGAGCCGTCCGACGGGCTTGTCGCGCGAGCCCTTGATATCTACGGGCTTCCGGCCGTCGATATCGATCTTGCGGGCAGCGGGCCGCTCGATGCCTGGCGTGCCAGCCTTGCGGTCGAACTGGATGGCGCGAAAACGGTCGAGGGCGATGTGTCCCTGTCGGTGACCGAACAGCGGCAGGCGGTCGATGGTGTGCTCAAAGGTTATCTGGCACCGTTGCTGCCGCGGCGGTTGGCACCGCTTTTCGCGGGCGATACGCAAATCGAGCTCACTGCCGAACGTGACGGCGAGAATACGATCAGGCTTGAAAAATTCGACGCCCGGTCCGCGCTGCTGTCCATCTCGGCTTCGGGCAACGTGCTTGCCAGCGAGAACACCGTCGACCTGACGGCAGATATTGCGTTCGGCAGCGCGGGTTCGCAGGTCGCGTTCCAACTGGCGCAGGACCAGACGCTGGATATCGGTCATGTCCAGTTGCGCTCGTCCCTCAAGGGAAGTCTCGAAAAGGCCGAGTGGAACCTGAACGGATCGGTGAAATCGCTGTCGAACGGTCAAGTTTCTGTGGCCGATGCAGCCGTTACCGGGCGCTCGTCCGATGTGAATTTTCTCAAGGTCACCGGGGAGGCGACGGTCGACATGACCGCGGCGTCGGTCTCCACCGGCCAGGAATTGGCGGATTCCCTGATCGCCGGTTCACCGCAGCTCTCGAGCGATTTTGTCTTCAACGAAGGCCAGATCGACTTCGAACGGCTCGAATTGAAAACGTCCGCCGTGGATGCGACGGCCCGAGGACAGGTCAACATTGCCGAGCGCTACGCCGATATGCAGCTTGCAGCCCGCGTGACCGCGCCATCGGGTTCCCCGCTGCCGGAGTTGCTGGGTTCGCAACAGGCCAATTTGTCGGGCAGGTTGACACGACAGGGTGATGGCACACTCGTCCTGACGGATCTTGCAGTCGAAGCTGAAAATCTGTCGGCGAACGGCAGCGGTGCGTTGAGCGACGGATCGATCGAATTCAGTTCCAAGCTTTCCCTGACGGATCTCTCGCGTTTCCGCGAGGAACTGCAGGGCGGCTTCAATATCGATCTCAGCCTTTCCGGAACGCCGTCCGCACCGGAATTCAAGCTCGATGCGCGCGGTGTCGGCATCTCGGTGCTGGACAAGCCGCTCGAAGACTTTTCGGTATCGGCGAGCGGCATTGCCTCCGCCGATCAGCCGCGCGCCAACCTCAAGGTCGACGGGCGCTATGAAGGACATCCCGTCACGGTTTCCGCGCGTGTTTCCGGTGGTTCCGACGGTGTGCCCGTGGTCGAGACGCTCGACCTGTCCGTGCCCGGCGCACGCGCCAACGGCAGGGTGAACGCCGATGCGAACGGTATTCTCACCGGTGAATTGAGCCTCGACATTACGTCGCTGGAGGAACTCGGGCCGCTGATCCTGCAGGAAGGGCTGAGCGGATCCGCATCCGGAACGGTCAGATTTGCCGGTGAAGACGGCAAACAGAACATAACGGCAAAGCTGGCTTCGCCGGATTTCGCCACCGGGCCGGTCTCCGCCGACAGCCTTGACCTTGATGTGGTCGTGAAGGATCTGCGGCAGGCACGAGACCTCTCGGCTTCCGCGACGGCGCAAAGCGTGACGATTTCAGGCACTGAAATCAGCAATGCCAAGGCCAGCATTCAGGGGGCACCGGAGTCGATGCCCTTTTCCGCTTCCGGTACCGTATTCAATGCGCCCGTTTCCGTCGACGGCAAATATTCGTCCGTCCAGGGAACGACCACAATCGAAGTCAGCAGGGCCAATGCGACATTCCGATCGGTTCCGGTGCAACTGACCGAGCCGGTTTCGCTCACCCTGGCGCAGGGGGGCGCCAATATCGAGACCGCAACCTTGAGGGTCGGCAGCGGCACGGTTGTCGTGAAGGGGTCGGCGCAGGACGCGCTTGATTTCGATGTTGCCATCAACAGCTTTCCCGTGGCGCTCTTCGAGAATGTCGCGCCGACCGGTCTCGGACAGAACGGCACGTTGTCCGGCACGGCAAAGATCTCCGGTGCGGCGTCGGACCCGTTGGTGTCCTACAATCTGAATGTCGCGAATTTCTCCGTAGAGGCGAGCCGCGGCGCGCGCATGCCCTCATTGAACGTTCAATCGTCCGGCCGGTTCGAATCCAACACGCTGACACTGAATACCCAGGCGTCGGGAAGCGGCATCGACTTCAATATCAGGGGAACCGTGGATGTTGCGGATGGGCCGCGCCTCGATCTGAAGGTGGACGGCAAGGCACCGCTCGAACTGGCGACCCTGCCGGCAGCGGATGCCGGCGTGCAACTGGAAGGAACCGCACAGGTGTCCGTAGCGATTACAGGTGCGGCGCAAAATCCCTCCATAAACGGAACGCTGACAACGACCGGTGCCGATTTCATCGAGACCAACACCGCGCTGACCATTCGTGACATCAACGCGAATATTGCCTTTGACGGTACTACGGCGCGAATTTCGCAATTGACCGGCAGGCTGGGTTCAAGCGGCACGATCACCGTGACCGGTTCGGTCCAGACCGACCCTTCGAGCGGATTGCCGGCCGAGCTTGCGATTACCGTGCGCAACGGGACCTATACGAACAGCGAGATCGTGACGGCGCAGTTCGAAGCCGATCTGACCGTTGATGGGGCGCTGTTGCGCTCGGGCCGGATCGGCGGCACCATTTCGCTCGAGCGGACGGATATCAGCATTCCCGACAAGCTGCCGGCGTCGATCCCGTTTATCGACGTCAAACATGTGCGTGCGCCGGCACGGGTCATCGAGCAGGCGCGGGAACTGGAGCCCAGGGAAGGACAGAATGCGGACGCAAATGCGGCCGATGGCGGACTGCAGCTCGATATAAGCGTGAATTCGCCATCGCGTATTTTTCTTCGCGGTCGCGGCATTGACGCCGAATTCGGCGGGTCCGTCGACGTCACGGGTTCGAGCCGCGCGCCGCGGGTGAGGGGCACCTTCACCATGATCAGGGGGCGCATCGACCTGCTGACCAAGCGTTTCAATTTCAACAGCGGCTCGATCACATTTGCCGGACCGCTCGATCCGTCATTGAACTTTTCCGCGACGACCACACGCGGCAGCGCTTCCTATTCGATCGTCGTGGGCGGAACGGCTTCGGATCCGGAGATCAGTTTCACATCCTCGCCGTCTCTTCCCGAGGACGAGATTCTCGCCAACCTGTTTTTCGGCAAGAGCCTTTCAAACCTTTCGGCCATTCAGATCGCCCAGATCGCAAACGCGGTGGCCTCGCTCGGTGGAGCGAATACACGCGGCGGCGTGCTGGGTCGGCTTCGCAGCCTCACCGGTCTTGCCGATATCGATATCAACACCGACCAGGAAGATGGTGGCACGTCCATCGGTATCGGCCGCTATATCAACGACCGGACCTATCTCAATGTCGAGCAGGGCGTTTCGGGCGGTTCCGGGCGCGTGACCATCGACATGGACCTGACCGACCATCTAAAGGCACGGGGCGAAGCCGATACCGACGGAAATTCCAAGGCGGGAATATTCTTCGAGCGGGACTACTGACACATTGTCATTTGCCCTGTCGCGGCGGTCACGAAATTGCTATCAATGTCCGCTTAAATCATTGTCAAATCTGACGAATGAAGGTTGCTCGCAGGAGCAATTCCTGGCCGGACAGCGGGGTGAACCATGAGCGAGGAACTGAGGCGGCGAATAGATCAGGGAGCCGGCAATGTCCCGGCCGACCTCGTGCTCAAGGGCGGGCGGCTCTTCGATCTCATCTCGGGTGAAATCATCGACACCGACATCGCGGTATGCGGCGACACCATTGTCGGCACATGCGCCGAGTACAGCGGCACGCGGGAAATCGATATCTCCGGCAAAACGGTCGTTCCGGGCTTCATCGACACGCATCTGCACATCGAATCCTCACTGGTAACGCCCTATGAGTTCGACCGCTGTGTTTTGCCGCGCGGTGTGACGACGGCGATCTGCGATCCGCATGAAATCGCCAATGTCACCGGATCGGCCGGTATCCGATACTTCCTCGATTGCGCCGAAGAAACGCTGATGGATGTCCGGGTCCAGTTGAGCAGTTGTGTGCCGGCGACATCCTTCGAGACGTCCGGGGCGATGCTTGAAATCGAAGACCTTCTGCCATTCAAGGACCATCCGAAAGTCATCGGGCTTGCCGAATTCATGAACTACCCCGGCGTTCTGGCCAAGGACCCGGCGTGCCTTGCAAAGATCGACGCCTTCTCGACCGTTCCGATCGACGGCCATGCGCCGCAGGTCCGTGGCTACGACCTCAACGGTTACCTGGCGGCCGGGATCCGCACGGATCACGAGGCGACGACGGCCGATGAAGCGCTCGAAAAACTTCGAAAGGGCATGCACATCCTGGTGCGCGAAGGCTCGGTTTCCAAGGATCTGGAAGCACTCATGCCGATCATCAGCGAGCGCAATTCTCCCTTTATCGCGCTTTGCACCGACGACCGCAATCCACTCGATATCGCCGAATGGGGCCATCTGGACCACATGATCCGCACGGCCATTGCCGCTGGCGTGGAGCCGCTGGCCATCTACCGGGCTGCCAGTATTTCGGGTGCCCGCATCTTCGGTCTGCGGGACAGGGGCCTTGTCGCTCCGGGGTGGCGCGCGGATATGGTGCTTCTCGACGACCTGGAGAATTGCAGCGTGAGCAGCGTTATCTGCGGCGGTGTCGTGGTGACCGAGGCCGAATTTGCCAAACGCCGGATCGTGCCCCCGATCGGCCGCGATAGCGTGAAGTCTGAAAATGTCAGTCCGGATAAGCTCGTATCGCCGGCCTATAATGGCGATATTCCGGTGATCGGCATCATACCCGGCAAGATCATAACCGAGCATTTGCGCCTCAAGCTTCCGTTAAAGGAAGGGTTGCCGCAGGTCGATCTGGATCAGGATGTCGTAAAGACGGCGGTGATCGAACGGCACGGCAAGACCGGCAATATCGGTGTCGGTTTCGTCAAGGGCTTCGGCATCAGACATGGCGCCATTGCATCGACGGTCGGTCACGACAGCCACAATATCTGTGTGGTCGGTGCCGACGAGAACGACATGGCGGTGGCTGCCAATCGGTTGCGCGAGATTGAAGGCGGGTTTGTCGTCGTCGATGGCGGGCGGGTGCTGGCTGAAATCAGCCTGCCCATTGCCGGCCTCATGAGCATCGAATCCCACGAGAAGGTACATGACAGGTTGATCGAGCTGCGGAAGGCGGCCGAGTCGCTCGGGACGGTTCTGGAGGAGCCGTTCCTGCAAGTGGCCTTCCTGCCGCTTCCGGTGATCCCCCATCTCAAGATCACCGACCATGGTGTTTTCGATGTGGACAGGTTTGCGCTGGTCCGGGGCGCGGACAGCTGAATTCACGAACTGCCGAGGCGATGGCGACGCATGTACTGATATTCAAGCCCCATGCAGCCCCAGAGGATGCCGAGCAGGATGTAGAAATGCCGCCAGTGATCCGTATCGATGAAAGTCGAAATCAGGATGTGGCCGACAAAGACGACATAGGCACACAGGAAATAAGGCTGCCAGGGACGATCGCGCAGCAGGCATTTGAAGCCGGCGCCCAGCGTCCAGACGATCAGTGTCAGGTAGGCTATGAAGCCCAGCCACCCATAGTCCAGCAGTGCCTTGAGCCAGATATTGTGCGTGTCTTCTCCGAACATCTTGCCGAATTCCAGGGGGCCAATGCCGAACGGATGCAGCAATGCGACCCCCAGACCCAGCCGGTACCGGTTGAAACGGCCGAACTGGCCGCTGTCATATTCCTGAATTAGTTGCGCGCGGGTCGTGAACAGCTCCGAAACCTGTTCGAACTGCAACGCGATCATCAGGACCGCGGCCAGCGAGACGAAGCCGAAGGCGCCCAGGAACAGGATGCGCATCCGGAATACGTTTGAGCGCTCCTTCAGCAGCATCAGGAAAACCATTGCCAGCATCGAAAAGGCAAACAACCCCCATGCGGCACGGGAAAAGGCAAGAAATACGGCAAGGGTAAGGACCACGAGGGCCACAATGCGCGGAATACTGGCCGCAAAACCGCCCTTCAAAACCTGATGCATGAGAAAACAGGCGGGCAGGACCAGAAACGGGCCAAAGACATTCGGGTCCTGGAAAGCGCCCTTGGCGCGGCCGTATCGCAGGAACAGTTCACTGTTCGGCAAAAGCTGGAAATAGCCGAGTATGCCGAGCATGCCGGTCAGCAACGCGCCGATCAGATAGGCGGAGAAGATCACTTTCAGCCGTTTGCCATCTGCTTCGATAACAGCTGCGAAGAAGACCGAAGACAGGGCCAGGAACACGGAGACGGCCATGTAGAGCTTCAATTTGGGCGTCAGTTCGTCGAGTACCGTCAGCGATATCAGGCCGCCGATATTGAAGCACATGAGAATGGCGAGAAGGATTGCGCCGTTCCGCGACAGGCGCAGGCCGAAAATGAACCAGATCGCGATCAGGGCGACCATATAGATTTCGTAAGGTGCCGGCTCGTAAATGACGAAACCGGAGAGGAACGCGCCGAGAGCCAGCGAGAACTTCGCTATGACAGCCAGAGCCGCAGGATCGGTCCGAGTGTCGAGCGCTGCGTCGCTCATCAGTAAGCGGCTTCCGAACCGAAGAGCCTGACGGGCGTCAGGAACAGGATCTTGAGATCGAACAGCAGCGACCAATTCTCAATGTAGTAGAGATCGTATGCCGTGCGCTGCTTGATCTTTTCGTCGTCATCGATTTCACCGCGCCAGCCGTTGATCTGCGCCCATCCCGTCACGCCTGGCTTGACGCGGTGGCGGGCGAAGTAGCCGTCGACGACCTCGGCGAACATGCGATCGTGGGACTGGGCATGGACGGCATGCGGCCGCGGTCCGACCAGGGACAGATCGCCCTTCAGCGCGTTGAAGAATTGCGGCAGTTCATCGATGGATGTGCGGCGTATGAAACGCCCGACAGGCGTCACGCGCGGATCGTTCTTCGTGACCGCGTTGCGCGCGGTCGGGTCGGACTGATCGGCATACATGGACCGGAATTTGTAGACGTTGATGACTTCGTTGTTAAAGCCATGGCGTTTCTGCGTGAATATGATCGGCCCCTTGGATGTGGCTTTGACCGCGATCGCGGTGGCCAGCATGACCGGTGAGAAGACGATGATCCCGAGAAGGCTGAAGACGATGTCGAAAATGCGCTTGGCGACGGAATCCCAGTCATTGATCGGCCGGTCGAAAATATCCAGCATGCGCACCGAGCCGATGCTGGAATAGGCGCGCGGGCGAAAACGCAATTCGCTGGAATGGGCGGCAAGGCGAATGTCGACGGGCAGCACCCACAGCTTTTTCAGAAGCTCCATGACGCGCTTTTCCGCGGTCAGCGGCAAGGACAGAATCAGCATGTCTATGCGTGCAAGACGGGCGAACTCGACCAGTTCCGAGACATTGCCGAGTTTCGGATAACCCGCAACGACGGCCGGTGACCGGCGTTCGCTGCGATCATCGAAGATGCCGCAGATCCTGACATCGTTGTCCGGTTGCTGCTCCAACGCACGAATGAGCTGCTCGGCGGCAGCGCCGCCACCGACGATAACCGCGCGGCGTTCCATTGTTCCGTCGCGCGCCCATCTGCGGATGGCGAATGCGATGAAGTAGCGATAGGCGAAGAGGAACAGCATTCCGGCCAGGAACCAGGAGCCGAACCAGACACGCGAATATTCGGCGCCAACCTTCAAAAAGAAGGCGACCGCCGTCATCACCGCGAATGTTATGGTCCAGCACAGGAAGACTTTCGGGAGGGTTCTGAAAACGCTGCGCAGCGATTGAACCTGATAGGCATCGCAGAGCTGCAAAAGGAGAAATGCAAACAGTGCACCGGCTGCGATCGTGAAGAGATAATAGGCTTCGAAACCGGATTTCGGCACCACATAGAAGGTGAACACGGCAATGCCGCAAAGGCTCAGGCCGATGACTTCGAACAACCGGGTCAGGCCGGTGATCATGGTCGGTGAGTAGCTGTCGTCGCCAAGCTGCCGCGCAATCTGCCGCGCCAGTTTCCCGACCTTGTGTTCCGGCTCACCTGCGCCGCCTTCGACAGCGCCGGCAGGTTTCGGTCCCGGTTGCCGGTCGGGTTCGTTCACCTCGATGGAACGTTCTGCGGTCATGTTCTCAACGTTGTCCATGGTCTCTCAGCGCAAGAGATACCATCGAGCTGTTAATTATTGTTTGATCCCGCACGGTGGGCCAGTCGGCGCAGGTCAGGCGAGGCGGGCCCTGTAGAAATCGACCATATCCGTTGCCATCCTCTTGGCCGAGAAGCGTTCGTGAAGGGCGGTCTTGGTCGGCATGAGGCTTTCGATGTCGTGCGGTTGCTGCACGGCTCTGGCCATGGCTTCGGCGAGCGCTTCGACATTTTCGCTCGGAACCAGCGCTTCGCTGCCGGCACCGAATATTTCGGGGATGCCACCGACACTTGTTGCAATCATGGGTCTGCCAGCGGCCAGGGCCTCCAGAACCAGATAGGGAAGAGACTCCGCCCGGGAAGGGACGATCACCGTTCTGCCCAGTCGAAGAGCCTCGCGAACCGGCATGGCCGCATGCAGGGCGACACGTTCAAGCAGGCCGTTTCGATCGAGCATCTGCCGGTAGTTCTCTTTTTCGTCGCCATCGCCGATCATCACGGCGGTTAACGGCCGATCCGCAATCTGCTCAGCGCGGGCAATGGCGTCGATAAAGATATCGGGACCCTTCAGTTGCCGCATCATGCCGATATAGAGGAAATCGGCTGCATCGTTTGCCGGCCGGATGTCCTCGAATTCGCGCTCCATCAGCCCGTTGTAGATGAGGCGGTTGGGCGGCGCGGCGCCACCGACCTTGGACAGATAAGCCTTGCGCTCGTAATCGCTGACGAAAGCCAGTCCGTCGGTGAAGCGCTCCAGCAGGCGCTCCACCAGAAAGTAGAATTTCCCCGAGAGGCGGGAGTCGCTGTAGTGCAGACTGCCGCCGTGCGGTGAATAAAAGCGGGCTACGCGAGACCTGGAAACCCGCAACCTTGAGCCGATCAGACGGGCGAGGGCGCCACCCTTGGCGCCATGTCCGTGTATGATGTCCGGCTGCAATTTCTTGATTTCATTTGTACATCTGACAAGTGCGACAAGGTCAGACGGCCCGATAGAGCGACGAATCGGCGTGCGCGTCAGTCCAAGATCGAGATAGGGACGAATGCCGTCGAACAGCGCATCCTCATGCGCGCCACCCGTGGTGCTGTCGCACAGGATTCCCACCTTGTGGCCGGCCTCGTAATGCAGCTCGACCAAATCGCGCACGTGGCGAAAGATCCCGCCCACGGGAGAGCGGAAGCAGTGCAGAATGCGCAGGGAATCGGAAGCCGACATTGCCGCCCTAACTTTGCCGTCAGAAGAGACGTTCGCGAACGTAGATGGTATCGCCCGCCAGGATCGGATCCGAAATCGGCACCCTCCCGGTCAGGACTTCGCCATTGACCTTTCTCGTTATGTCGACATTGGACTGGTTGGCGCGCGCGGTGTAACCACCGGCGATTGCGATAGCGTTTTGCACGTTCATCCCCGGAACATAGGAATATTGGCCGGCAGAATTGACTTCGCCGAGTATGAAGAAAGAGCGGTGCCGATCGACCTGGATGGATACATCGGGATCGCGCAGATAGCCCTTGCGCAATTGGCCCGCAATCTTGGTTTCAAGTCCTTGAACCGTCTCGCCACGGGCGCTTACCGATCCGATGAGGGGAAATGAAACATAACCGGCCTGGTCGATCACATAGGTATTTGTGAGATCGTCCTGCTCAAAAACGGTAATGCGAAGATTGTCGCCGGAATCGAGCCGGTAAGGCTGGACAACCGCCTCGTGGAAGGCGGACGGAGCCGGCCGGTAGCCGGAGCAGCCGGACAGCACAAGCGCGAGGCCGACGAGGCACAGTGCAGCCGCATTTCTCAAATTTCCAAACGCCATCTTCAGCTATTACTCTTTGAACTCAGGACGAAAGAAGTGGCCCTGTTATCATCCGGTTAAGGTTAATGGCCGGTAAAGTGCGGTGGATTTTTCGCGTGACAGTTCGCGGCTGGCGGCTGCAGGTGCGTTTTCGGAGCGAAGACGTAAATGATCGGTAAAGAGGCGCTTAACCCTTACGTTACTATAATTGTTTACCTCTTCGAGTGTTCAGAGGGAGATACAGATAATGTCGCGCCCGCAATCAAACGGCAACGATGTGGATATCGATATAGCAAGGCTGTTTTCGGCCGTGTGGAAACGCCGTGTCGCGATTGTGTCCTTGATACTCATCGTGTGCGCCGCAGCCTTCGTGATTTCGGGAATGGCTGCGCCGCGTTACAGCGCGGAAAGCCGCATTCTCATCGAGGCGCGCGAACCGTTGTTTGTTCAGGCCGGCCAGCAGGAAACCGGGCAGGCGCAGTTTCTCGACGAGCGCGGCATAACCAGCCAGGTCGAGATCATCAACTCCACCAACCTGATAAAATCGGTCGCCGACCAGCTTGATCTTGCCGACAAGTCGGAGTTCAGCGGCGCGGTCAAGCCGTCCATGATCACGAGTATCCTGATCGGGGCGGGGCTGAAGTCCGATCCCTATGATGCGCCTCCCGAGGAGCGTCTCATAGAAACGTTTCGCAGCCATCTGAATGTTTATCAGGTTGCCAATTCAAGGGTCATTGTCGTTGCGTTCTGGTCAACGGACAGAAAACTCGCCGCCCAGGTCGCCAACGCCATGGCCGAAACTTATCTGAGCATGCAAAGCGGTGCCAAGCTGCTTTCAAACGCGGACGCGACAGCCTGGCTCGAGCCGGAAATCGCCAATCTTCGTGAGAAGGTTCGCGTCGCCGAGGCAAAGGTCGCGGACTACCGCGCCCAATCCGGCCTCCTGCTCGTGGATGATACCGCGACGCTCGCGACACAACAGCTTGCGGAGATTTCGACCGAACTCAGCCGCGTGCGCGGCGAGAAGGCTGAGGCTCTTGCGCGGGCAACGGCGGTGCGTAACGCCATAAACAGCGGTCGCCCGACGGAAGATTTCGCAAATGTCGTTCAGTCAGAAGTGATACAGCGCCTGCGTGAGCGGCAAGCCGCCGTTCAGGCGGAAATTGCCGATCTTTCCGTGGCGCTTCTGGACGCCCATCCGCGCATCAAGGGTCTTCGATCGCAGTTGCGGGACATCGACAAGCAGGTCCGGGCGGAAACACGCAATATCCTGCGCGGCTTCGAGAACGAGGCCGAGGTCGCCCAACTGCGCGAGGAGGAACTGGTCGGCCAACTCAACGATCTCAAAGCCGATTCGGCACGTGCGGGAAGCGAAGAGGTTGAGCTGCGCGCGCTGGAGCGCGAAGCAACGGCCCAGCGCGAGTTGCTCGAAGTTTATCTGAGCCGCTACCGCGAGGCAGCATCGCGATCCGATCGCGGCAACCTGCCTGCCGATGCGCGCATCATTTCCGAAGCGCTTGTGCCGACCGAGGCCTATTTTCCGAAGCCGGTACCGATCACCATCATCGCCGGCCTTGTCACGTTGTTGCTTGCCTCCATTACAATCATGATGCACGAGCTTTTCTCGGGCCGGGCACTCAGGCCGGTGGATTACGGCGAAGCCGACCGTACGCCGGTGCGGCCTGAACCGGTTGCCGAACCCGGAATTGCCGCCGAAGCCGCGCCGTTCACAGCGGCGGACCGCATTGCCCGGGCGACCGAGCGGCGTATTCCAGACGGGCCGGCCGATGATCTGCCCGGTGCCGACCTGTCGAATGAAGCCGCGTTCGATACGGGCGAAGCAGGCGAGCCGGAAGCGGACCGGGAGATGATCGACGTCGCGCTTGAAGACGGTATCGACCCGCAGGACCGGATCGATGATGCCGGGCCTGACGATCCCGTTGAACCGGTCGATCCTGTGGTTCATGAATTCCGTGCCGGTTCCGAGGCACCCAGGCTCGAGGAAGCCTCCGGAAACACCATTGCGGCGATTGACCCGGCGATGGATGAGGGGGACGGAGCGCTTAGGGCGGCCAATGACGAATATGTCGAAGGTCATGAACTGATTGTCGACCGGGAGGTCGAGCACAGTGTGAGTGCAATTACAGGACATTTGATCGCGGCCCACACCAATATCGCGGTGGTCGTGTCGCCCGAGGGCGACAAGGGGTCCACCACGTCGGTCATGCTGGCGCGCATGCTTGCCAATGAGGGCCGCCAGACACTGCTCGTCGACATGACGGGTTCGGCCTGCCCGAGCCGGATGATGGTGCCTCAGACCAATCTGCCGGGAATTACGGAAGTCCTGGTGGATGCATGCACCATTCCCGAAGCTTTGCATGCCGACCGCCTCTCAAACGCGCATATCCTTCCGCAGGGCGGCGTCGATCCGGCCCAAGCCATGCGCCATGCGGATCATCTTCCCGAGGTGATCGCTCAGGTCTCGAAAGTCTATGACATCGTTGTCATAGAGTGCGGGCCGGCGAACTCGGCTGGAGTCAGACGCCTGCTCGACGGTCTGGACGTGGACATGATTTTCTCGGTCGTGCAGCCGGAAGAGGATCTGATGACCGAATACCTCTCCGACTTCTATTCGCAAGGCTTCAACGAGTTGCTCATGATGAGTCCGGGGGCCGGAACGCCCAATCCATCCGACCGGAGCGCGGCTTAACCTCATCTTGCTCTAGCGATTTGTTATCCAGAGCCTGATGGCTTTCGCCAGTCTGAACACGGCCGGCCGCGATTTCACGAAGCGCTTGATGTGCGTCGAGATGAGTGCCGAGAGCGCACCGATATGGCCGAGCGGCGTAATGGCAAGAAATGTATCGTAGTGCCTGGTTTCCACGTCGCACCAGTTGCGCTTGTAAAGCTCGTCACCGACGCCGAAGTCGAACATGTTCGCGCCCGATTCGCAGGCGTCGCGAATAATCAGGTAAAACAGAAGCTCGCCCGGGCTGGCATGTTCGGTTGGCCCCATCGCGATCGAGCTGAACTGGCAGATAATGTCGCGGCCCTTGCTTGACAGTGCGGCAAGCGCGCAGATCAGGCCCTCGTGCTGACGCAGCCGGATTGCGTACATTTCGATCATCTTGCGTTCATGACCGACACTCTCGGCCGCCAGGCGGTGGAAGTAATTCTGAACATCGGCATCGCCGAAAACATCCGGTAACCCCTGATAGGCAAAGCGCGCCGTTTTCTGCAGGAAGAACTCGTCCAGAAGTTCGCGCGCCTCATCGTGGGTGCCCGCCTTGATGAAGTCGTATCCGCCGATTTCGTCGAGTTTGCGTTCTGATTTGCGGAAGCGCTTTCGGCGGCGCTTGGCGTTGCCGCGCTCAAGGACCGTAGAAAAATCTCCGTCGAGCGTCACATGGAAGGAGCGGTTCTGGTTTTCGACGCTGGGCCAATGGGAAAACGGATTTCTATAGCCATGCCATTCACGCGGCTGGCGATCCAGCGCGATAAAATCCACGCCAAGGGGCAGCGTGGCGAGCTGCCTGCGTAACTCGCGCATGGTCGCCGGGTTCGCGTCGTCGAGAAAGTGGGAGGAAAACACGCCGAAATTGACGTTGTTGAACGGGGCCGCAATGTATCTTGCGACTTTCAAGGGTCCGAAGCGCGTGATGTAAAGCGGCAGGATGAATGCCGTTTCGCCGGAGCGGGCACCGGATCCGTAAACCGCCGTTATGATAAGCGGCTTTGCGCCGGTCTCGAGAATCCACCCGCGGCACCAGTCATAGGTCTGGTGGACAGGGCATTCGGGTGCCGCTTCGAGCGCTCGCCAAACAGGCTCGATCGGCTCCAGTTCGTTCGAACACTGGAGGGAAAAACTGGTAGCCTCAACCGGCTTTCGCATTGCAATTCGTCTCCGCCGACTCGGTGCCCCCACGGCATTCGGCCGATCCAGCGCAACAGTCACGTGTATCGACAAATGGGGCAATCAACCAGAGGGTCAATTTTTGTCCCCGATAGAGATTAACCGACTGAAATTAAAAAACTCTGATTGTCGCGTGAATCAAAACAGAAATGGACGCCTCAGCGCCGCGCATTGCGCGCAGGTTTTTCCATCCAGCGGATTACGAGCATAGCCGGCAGGACCCACAAGAGGCCGGTGACAAGGAAATAAAGCAGGTGCACCCACCACGGCGATTCCGCCAATCGGTAGGAGGCCACTGTGGTGGCGATCAGCGCATAGGTTACAACAAGCACGATCAGCACGATCATGCCGATCAGTTTTCTCAGGCGGACTGGCATTCGATCCCTGCGGTTCTGCGGTCTGCTGCTGCAGCAAGTAAAGGATATGCTGGAGCAATCAAGCCCCATTTTGACGCCGGGGCTGCGCGGTTTGCCGCATCCCCGCCGCCAAACAACGTCTTGCCTTCTATCGCGGACTGTTACAAATGTCTGCGCATATTAACGGGCAAGGCCATCAAAACAGCCATGACAAATGTGGAGTCCTTCAGCGATCCCGCCGCCAACCGAATTGCCATACGCGTGTGGCTTGCGATCGTCAGCCTTGCGATCTTTGCGCTGGTCATTGTCGGCGGGGCGACGCGGCTGACCGACTCCGGTCTGTCGATCACGCAGTGGAAACCAATTCATGGCGTCATTCCGCCATTGAGCGAAGCGCAATGGGAAGAGGAACTGGAACTCTATCGGCAGATTCCGGAATATCAGCAGATCAACAAGGGCATGAGCCTTTCCGAGTTCAAATACATCTACTGGTGGGAGTGGGCACACAGACTTCTTGCACGCGGGGTCGGCGTGCTGTTCGCGGTTCCGCTTGCTTTCTTCTGGCTGAGCGGCCGGATTGAACCACACCTGAAACTGCCTCTGCTGGGTATACTGGCGCTTGGCGGGCTCCAGGGTTTCATTGGCTGGTGGATGGTCACTTCCGGCCTTGTCGATCGGGTCGATGTGAGCCAGTACCGGCTGGCCACCCATCTGACGCTCGCCTGTGTCATCCTGGCGGCGATCGTCTGGGTGTCGCGTGGGCTCGCGCCCCACAGCGGCGATCCAGCGCCGTCTGCCGGTTCGGCCGGGACCGCTGGCCTGATCGCGATCATGGTGCTTGTTCAGATCTATCTCGGCGGGCTTGTCGCCGGGCTCGATGCCGGCCTCGCGTATAATACCTGGCCACTGATGGACGGAGCGATCGTGCCGCCGAACCTTTTCACCATGAGCCCTTTGGTGGCGAACTTCTTCGAGAATGCCAAGACCGTCCAGTTCACGCACCGCTTCTTTGGCTACGCGCTGTGGCTGGCGGTTCTCATCCACATGATCGCGAGTCTCGCCCGCGCACCAGACACAACGCATGCGCGACGCACCGTGGTTCTGTTTGTTTTGGTCACGATACAGGCCGGTATCGGCATCGTTACCTTGCTGCAGCAGGTGCCGGTTTCCTGGGCGTTGGTGCACCAGGGCACGGCGCTGATCGTGCTGGCGTTTGCCGTCGCACACTGGCGGGCCTTTCGCGGCAGCTACAGTTCCTCACAGGCGGTCGCGCGAACATTCGGTTAGATAGCCGGCATTCGGGTGCCGTTCCGAGTTGGCGGTGCGATTTCTTTCGCATCGGTTGACAGCGAGAACCTTTCATTTTGGCTCTGGCATTGTAGTGTCCTGCCATGGGATGGCTGTTAAAGGGATTTGGACGGCCTGTCGGTTGGGGCAGGGGCGATTTCAGGCCGGCGATACGGCTTGTCGTCATGCTGATCCTTGCCGGTCTCGCAGCGTCCTGTACCCAGGGGCGCGTTCTGGTCGACGCACCAACGCTCTATGTCGCTCAAGGCGCTTATCCCGATGCGGAGCTTCCGATTGAGCTGCGGACGACCGAGGCGGAGCTATTCTTCGTTACCGACCGCCTTGCACAGCAGAGCAGTAACGGGCTCAGCTACAGCGCTGACAGGTCCGCCTCCATGGCCCTCGGTGTTGTCGACGTCGAATACGGAACGGACGGATCGTGGGACGAACTCAAGGCGGCCAGCACGTCCGCAAGGCGGGACAAGGCGATCCCGCTTCGGGTGACGGAAGTCGAGGAAATTGTCCGCTTTCCGGAAACGCCGCTTCCGTTTCAGTCGGTGAATGGCCGCCTGGTGACGCTGGACGGGCCGGCGCGCGAATACCGTGCCGCACAGACCGCTTTCGTTTCCGCCATCCGAGAAAAACTGCGTGTCGCTCCCAGGAAGGAGATTTTCCTGTTCGTGCACGGGTTCAACAATGATTTCGAGGATGCCGCCTTGTCGCTCGCCGATGTCTGGCACTTTTCGGGCCGCGTGGGCGTTCCGATCTTCTATACCTGGCCGGCGGGCAATGGCGGTCTTTTCGGTTATTTCAAGGACCGGGAATCCGGCGAGTACACGGTTTACCACCTGAAGGAATTCCTGCGCACACTCAGCCTGATAGACGAAGTCGACGCGGTGCACATACTGGCGCACAGCCGCGGAACCGATGTGACGACGACCGCGCTGCGCGAACTGGTGATCGAAATGCGGGCGAAGGGGCAGGACCCGCGAAAGGTTCTCAAGGTCGAGAATTTGATCATGGCGGCGCCGGACCTCGATTTCGGGATTGTGCGCCAAAGGCTCATGGCCGAGCGTTTTGGCCCTGCCATCGGTCAGATTACAGTCTATATGAACCAGGGCGACAGCGCGCTCGGCCTTTCGCAGCGGCTGATGGCCGGCCAGCGCTTCGGGCGCCTCGGTGTCGAGGATCTCGGAAGCGGCGAGCGAAGCATCTTCTCACGCATCAGGAATGTGAATTTCATCGATGTCGAGAGCCAGACGGACGGGATCGGCCATGGCTATTTCCGGCGCAACCCGGAAGTCCTGTCCGACATCACCATCACCGTGCGCGAGCGAGCCCGACCCGGAACACCGGAACGGCCGCTCGAGCATATCGACATCAATTTCTGGCGGTTGCCGGAAGGCTATCCCCAAAAGCGTACGGTCGGTTTGCGATAGAGCGATCCAGCGCGACGTGGCCGGCCCGTCTTCGTTTAGCTCGCCAGCATCAGGTTCATGTTCTGAACGGCGGCGCCGGATGCGCCCTTTCCGAGATTGTCGAGCAGCGCGATCAGGTTGACATGAGCGCCATCGGGACTTCCGCATACGAACAGTTTCATGCCATCGGTTCCGGCCAGTTCTTCTGCGTTTATGCGCTCCGTCGATGCGCTCTCCTCAAGTGAGGCCACATCGACGAAGGGCTGGCCCGCGTAATGGGCTTCAAGGGCGGCATGGATCTTCGCTATGTCCATTTCGCCGTTCAGAAGGTCCAGAAACAGCGGCACCTGAACGATCATGCCCTGGGGGAAGCGTCCGACGCTCGGCGTGAACAGCGGCAGGCGGTCGAGCAGGCCGTGTTCCTGCATTTCCGGCAGGTGCTTGTGCCTCAGCGTCAGGGCGTAGGCGAAATGCGGCGCGCCGATGTGGTCGGGATTGGTATCGTCTTCCATCCTGGCGATGAGCTGCTTTCCGCCGCCCGTATAGCCGGATACGGCGTTGACGGTGACCGGATAGTCCGACGGCAGAATGTTCTCCATCCGCAGCGGCCGGACCAGCGCGATGGCGCCGGTCGGGTAGCATCCCGGATTGGCAACGAAACGCGCACTGGCGATCCGCTCGGCTTGCGCCCGTTCCATTTCGGCAAATCCATAGGCCCAGCCGGCATCCGTGCGGAAGGCGGTGCTGGTGTCGATGACCCGCGTGGAGTTGCTGCCGCCGAGCATGCCGACGGCCTGCCTGGACGCCCCATCGGGCAGGCACAGAATGGCGATATCGGCCTCGTTCAGCCGGTCCTCGCGCATGGCATCGTTGCGGCGTTCGGCTTCGGGAATCGAAATGACGTTGATATCATCGCGGCCGGCCAGACGGGTCCTGATCTGCAGACCGGTCGTACCATGCTCACCATCAATGAAAATCTTCGGTTTCATATCCGTCTCGATTTCTGTTTCCCGCCGAATGTCGCTTCACGGCGCAGGCCCGCAAGAATACGCCAAGTGCGTCAATTGGCCAATGCCCTGACGGTCCGTCCGGCATTGCAATTGGTCCTCACTGTGGCATTAACGACGTAAATCGCGCTCCCCTATATTGTCGGGGACACTGAAACTCAAGTGGAATCGTGCAATGACGGCATCCAATCGGGCATTTTGTCTGGCGTTTTCAGCGGTCGTATTCCTCATGCCGACGGCTCCCGCCGGCGCCGACGGGCCGGCAATTGAATCGGTCGCAGAACTGGGCAGGGCGCTGTTTTTCGACGCCAATCTGTCCAAAAACCGGAGCCAGTCCTGCTCGACCTGCCATGCGCCGGATGCCGGCTTTGCCGACCCGCGCGACAATGGGTATGACGATCCGGTCTCGCGCGCGGTCTCGCTGGGCGACGACGGCACGTCGATCGGCGACCGCAATGCGCCGACGGCAAGCTATGCCCGCTTCATCCCGAAATTCCATCTGCGCGAGGATGGCGAATATGTCGGCGGCCTGTTCTGGGACGGCCGCGAAGCCGATCTTGAGGGTCAGGCCGGCGGACCGCCGCTCAATCCGATCGAGATGGGTATGGCCAGCAAGGGACATGTGGTAGCGCGCCTGATGGAGAACCCGGATTACGTCGCGGCGTTCAAGGCCCATTTCGGCGACACCGTTTTCGACGACCCCGAAAATGCGTACCGCGCCATGACGCAGAGCATCGCGGCCTTCGAGCGCACGGACGCGTTCGCGCCCTTCGATTCGCGCTATGACCGTTACCTGAGAGGCGAGGTTGAATTCACCAAGCAGGAGGAACTCGGGCGCACCCTGTTCTTCTCGGACCAGTTCAGCAACTGCAACCAGTGCCATCAGTTGCGCGAGATTCCGGGCGCCGAGCGGGAAACCTTCTCGAATTACGAGTACCACAATATCGGAACGCCCGTGCACACCGCGGTGCGGGCCGCCAATGGCAGCGGAGACAAATTCGCCGATCTCGGGCTGCTCGCAAATACGGCCGTCAGCGATGCTGAACATGCCGGCAAGTTCAAGGTTCCGACCCTGCGCAATGTCGCCGTGACCGGCCCCTATATGCACAATGGCGTCTTCAAGGAGCTGCGTACTGTCGTCGCTTTCTACAATCAGTACAACACCCAGGCGGATTCGGCGAAGATCAATCCTGAAACCGGCGAGCCCTGGGGGCGCACGCAGTTCCCGAAGACCTTGTCCGTCGAGGAACTGACGGTCGGGCCGGCACTTGAGGACGAGCGCATCGATGCGCTGGTGGCGTTCCTGAAGACGCTGACCGATGCGCGCTACGAGCATTTGCTGGACGATCGCCAGTAGCCGCTTCCGTCGGTCGCCCATTCACTGTCATCGCCTGCGTTGGATGTGGTGTTTCACACAGACATTCGGGCAGATTCCCTGAATTAATGGGGGAAATTTGCACCCGTGCAGTATCGATGCCGGGTTGAGACGTGAGGCGTACCGTGGATACGCAGTCGAAACAACAACAGGTGAAGGAACCAGCGGCGCAGGACGGGCCGGATCGGCACGGCCCGCAGGAGCTCGCACGCTGGCAGCGGCTGGTTCTGCCGGTCATGGTGTCTGCGGTGATCGGTGCCGGAATTTTCTTCGCGGTCGCGATCATCCAGGAAATTCGCACGCTCTACCCGAAGCTCGAGCATCAACCGGTCTCTCTCGCGCCCTATTTCGAGCGTTTCGAGGAAAATCAGCCCGCTGCCACCGGCGATCTTGGCTATCTCCGCTTCAAGACGTTCGCGCTGCTCGAAGCGGACGCGCTGCAAAGCCGCTATCGGCAAGCAAGTGCAGCCATGCTGTCGCGGATCTGGACCCGTCAGATGGGCTTTCTGACAGGCATGCTGATGGCGCTGATCGGTTCCGCCTTTATTCTGGGCCGCATTGAGGTGAAACAGACGACGCTGTCCGCCGGAAGCGCAGTTCCGGAAGCCGCCGCAAACACTTTAAAGGCGTCTTTGGCCACGACGTCACCGGGCATTGTGCTTGCAACGCTCGGAGCCGTTCTGATGGGAATGGCCATCGCCATTCCCGGGCGCATCGTCACCACGGATACCCCGGTCTATCTTCTGCCGGTCGTTCCGGCCCAGTCGGAAATTCGACCGATCGGCCCGGTGGAACTGCCGGAGCCGCCACCGTTGCCGCAATCGATAGAGAGCGGTGGTGGCACCAGTTCCGGCGGCGATTAGTCGGTGGCCAGAAAGAAGGGGCGTTGTCATGCGCGGATTGCTGATCGTTCTTTGTATCGGCCTTTTGGGCCTTCCTGGTATTGCGTGGGCGCAAGGGCAGGCCCTCTACGACGAGGGCAAGTTCGAGTGGGAACGGCAGTCCTGGCCGGCGGCCTATTCACCCTTGCGCGAATACAGATTGCTGAATTTCGGCCGACGGCCCGACGTTGACTATATGCTGGGCACCAGTGGCTGCCGCATCGACGGTCTTCGGACTTTCGGCATCAACATGCTCAATGCGATGCTCTATGTCTATCCGCTCACTGCGGAGAGCCGCGCGATTGTCCAAAACGAGTTGAGGCTGTGCCGCGGTAGCGGCACCGGCACCGGCACCGGCGACGGGCTTCAACTGGCGCGCATCGACTGGCCGCCGGCCGGTGTGAGCGTGGTCTTCAAGGTGTTCTATTGGGACAATGATACGCAGCCCGTTACGTCCTACCCGATGCGGCGCGTGGAGAATTTCGAGCGGTCGTATTTCACGAGGCGGCGGGTGCCTTTGGACGATGAAGAGGCCGCCTACCGAATGGCCGAGGACCTGTCGCCCGCAGGACGCGCCTGGGTATCGGGCCGGTTGATCCTGATCAGTGAGAGCGATCACCAAAGCTCGGAACTCAAGACGATTGCATCGACCTTGAACCGATACCTTGATTTCCTGTCGCGTGAATACGGCATCGGCAATCTCGACCACTACGTGACCGTTCATCTGGTCGGTGACCGATATCATTTGCAGGATCGGGCAAGGGACCTGCATGGGCTGGATGTCAGCGCGGCCACTTTGGGCTATGCTTACGCCGACGACCTCAGCCTGATCGCCTATGTGCCGGGCACGGCTACGGGTACTGTCCTGCACGAACTCTTCCACCTTATGGTGCGGTCCGAATACGGCAACATCCCGCAATGGCTGGATGAGGGGATTGCCTCGCTCTACGAGGTCTCGGTCAGCAACGGGGACCGTTACTGGGGCGTGCACAATTGGCGCGGCGAGGTGCTGGAGCGGCTGTGGGACGAGTACCGGCCAAGCGTCGAGCAACTGATCCGGAGCGACTGGTATCTTTTTGACGATCCGGCGCAGGTCGAGGCGGTCGAGGCGGCGGCAGAGAACCCGGATGAACTGATCTATCGCGAAGAGGAGTCGGCGCGGCAGGCGGCGATGATGGCGACCGCACGCTATTTTGCGCTGTATCTGCAGGAGAACGGCCAGTTGAAGCGGGTATTCCAGGAGATGAAGCAAAGCGATCTTGGGGTAAACAAGGACCGCGAGGTCAATCCCCGTGATCAGGCGGTCGCGGTTGTCCGGGCAAGCCTCGGCAATCGCAGCCTGGAGAAAATCGATGAGGCTTTTGCAGACTGGTTCCTCAGTGGCGGCGCTGAGGACGCAGGCAGGCCGCGGGACGCGACCGAATCGATTGAGAAAGCTGAGCCCGGCCAGATCCACAAGGCGACCGCAGCGGTCAATATCCGTCGGGGTCCAGGAACGGCGTTTGACCGGATCGGTGGATTGGCAACCGGCGATCGGGTGGCGGTGGTCTCCGTCGAGGACGGTTGGGCCGCGATCCGCCTGAAGAATGGCGGACGCGGTTATGTTTCAGTCCGCTACCTTGAACAACTGCCGTAGAGCGATCTGTGATTTGACCATCATACCCGCATCGGCAGCCAAAGCACGATTGCCGGGAATGCGACCAAAAGAGCGATGGTGATCGCATCGGCGATGAAGAACGGCGTCACGCCCTTGAAGACATCCTGAACGCTCAGATCCTCGCGGACGCCGGCGACGACGAAACAGTTGAGCCCGATGGGTGGCGTTATCAGGCAGAACTCGGCCATCTTAACCACCAGGATACCGAACCAGATGGCGCACATCGGACCGCTCATGCCGAAGGTGCTGTCGGCCGCCGAAACCGCTTCACCGCCATTGAGCGCCATGACCGCGGGATAAACGACGGGCAGCGTCAGCAGGAGCATGCCGATGGCGTCCATGAACATCCCGAGCACCGCGTAGGCCAGCAGGATGCAGACAAGGATGAGGATGGGCGACATGGTCAGGGATGTGATCCAGTCGGCGAATGCACCCGGCAAGTCGGCAAATCCAAGGAACCGGACATAGATCAGCACGCCCCAGATGATCGTGAAGATCATGACGCTGAGCTTTGCCGTCTCCAACAGCGCGTCCTTCAACTGCGGCCAGCGCATGCCACGAAAGACGGCCATCAGGAACACGACAAACGCGCCGATCGCGCCGCCCTCCGTCGGCGTTCCCCAGGCATCGCCGCCGAAGGGATTGTAGACGAAGAGGATGATGGTAATGACGACGAAGAAGATCGGCAGGACCGGGGGCAGCGACACTATGCGCTCTTTCCAGGTGAAACCCCTGACCGCCGGGCCGAAGCCGCGTATGGTCAGTGCAAGGCCGATAATCAGCAGGCCGTAGATGAGGGCGGAAAACGCGCCCGGGATGAAGCCGGCGAGCAGCAGCTTGCCGACATCCTGCTCAACGATAATGGCGTAGATGACGAGGATCGCCGACGGCGGAATGAGCGAGGCCAGCGTGCCGCCCGCCGCGACGACGCCGGCCGCGAAGCGCTTGTCGTAGCCGATGGCGAGCATCTCGGGAATGGCGATGCGGGCAAAGACCGCCGAGGTCGCAACGGATGCGCCGGAGACAGCGGCAAAGCCGGCGGTGGCAAATACGGTGGCGACGGCCAGGCCGCCCGGCACCCAGGCCAGCCAGCGTTTGGCGGCTTCGAACAGGGCCTTGGTCAGGCCCGCATAATAGGCCAGATATCCGATCAGTATGAAGGTCGGGATCAGGCTGAGCGCCTGGCTGGAGATCTTGGAGTGGGGCACCTGGCCGGCGGTTTTTACCGCGACGCTCAGGGCCCAGCCGAAATCGTCGGCGCCATAGTTCTTCTTTGCCCAGAAAATCCAGATCAAGCCGACCAGCCCGGCAAGTCCGGCGGCAAAGGCGACGCGCATGCCCAGAAGGACAAGGACCAGAAGTCCGCCTGAGACGATCAATCCAATTTCAATCGGTTCCATGATCCTGCTCTAATCATCATGTCCGGAGACATGTTCGGCTTCCATGGCCGCCTGCGTGGCCGCATCGGCGATCAGCGGCACCGCCACGGGGCGTTCCTCGTTGCGCCAGAAGGCGAGGCCGTAGGCCCAGATCTGCAGGCACAGGCGCAGACACAAAACCGCAAAGGCAATGGGGGCGAGCAGTTTGGCGGGCCAGATGGGCAGGGCGATATCCATCGAGCTGTCGCGGCTCCACAGCGGCGCCGCGAAATCGAAGCTGCGCAGGAAATGGGACCAGCTTCCCCAGACCATGAGCACCATCAGGACGAGGATGGCGAATGTCGTGATCAGTTCGACCAGGTAGAGTGTACGGCCGGAAAGCGCTCCGGCAACGATGTCCATGCGGATGTGGGCGCCGTTTCGCTGAACATAGGCGACGCCCAGGAACGCGATAAGCGGCATGGCCTGTTCGATCCAGTCGACATAGCCGGGAAGGGGCTGGTTGAAAAAGTTGCGCCCGCTGACCGAGACGACCGCCAGCAGCATGAGCGCGAACACTGCGAGCCCGCTGAGCAGGGCCATGAGCGTTTCCAGCCGGTAAAGTCCACGGTCGATCTTGCTGAGCGTGCTGTCGTCCGACAGCACCAGGGATGAGCCTGCCACAACCACCTCCCAGAATGCGGCAAATCAGGTCCGGATAAGCATCCGCGCCGCGATGGATGCGGCGCGGATTATCTTCGGCGGGCGTCTAGCTGCCCTGATTGATCTGCTCGAGGACGAAATCATAAAGCTCCTGGGCGGGAAGCCCACGAGCGCCGTTTTCCTCGACCCAGGCCGCGGCGGCGGGCGCTGCTGCGGCTTCACGGAAAGCGTCGATCTCTTCCTGCGTGAACGTCACCTGCTCGATGCCGCGTTCCTCGAGAGCCGGTCCCCAGGCTTTCATGGTCTTGTTGTTGTAGTTGTCGATGTAATGATCGAGCGCTTCGTCGATGGAACTCATCAGAGCGTCGCGCTCCTCATCGGACAGTGCATTCAGAGCATCGGTGTTGACCACGACCGGGCAATTCACGGTGCCGGGGTTGAGGTTGGTCGTCCACCAGTTGCCGCTTTCGATGACGCCGAAAGACATATGGGCGTGCGGTGCGAATGCGACTGCCTTGACCACGCCGCTGTCGATCGCCTGGCGCACCTCGGTCGCGGACATGGAGGTCGGAACCGCGCCGACGGACTTCATGGCTGCACCGATGCCGCCGGTGGCGCGAACCGTCAGGCCGTCGAAGTCTCCCAGGCTCTTCGGTGCATCGCCGACACCCACAAGATTGTATTGGGGCAGCGGCGAGGGCATGAGCAACGTCGCGTTCCAGCGCGCCAGGTCCTTGACGGCTGCCGGGTGCTTGTACAGCGCCATCGAGATTTCACGTTCCTTCTCAAGGGAATCGACGCCCAGGAACGGCAACTCAAGCACCGTAATCGAAGGGTTCTTGTCGCGGTGATAACCGGCGCAGAACTGCGCCATCTCGAAAGCGCCGATGGAGATGCCGTCGAGATTCTCGCGGTTCTTGGAAAGGCCGCCATAGCTCAGATTGAGCGTGAAGCCGCCATTGGTCTTCTGGCTGACGAGTTCGGCCAGCTTCTCGACATGTTCCGTAAATGCGCGGCGCTTGCCCCACAATGATACGTTCCACTCCGTCGCCAGGGCTTCCGTCGCCATGGAAACGGCGATTGCCGCCAAAGCTGTGCGGCCAAAGAATTTGCGCATGATGATCCTCCCGGATGGCTGTGATTGTCCCGACTGTATCATCGCGAAGGGGAGGAACGAAGACAATGAAGATTTTCGCGTGCCGATTGCAGGATGCCCTGCGGAAATCCGCATGCGGCCGATCAGAGCAACGCGTCCTTGTCGAGCCCCAGCTTGACGATCTTGTCGTTCAAGGTGCGCCGGCCGATGCCGAGCGCTTCGGCAGCAGCATCCATCCGGCCGTTGTTCGCCCTGATCGCCTTGCCGATCAGCTCCCGTTCGAAAGCCGCGACGGCCTCGCGCAGGGTGTCGGGCACATCTTCGACCTGCGGGTCGGAGGAGATTGCCTGGGCGATCGTGCCGCTTCCGCGCCGCGATGACAGGACCCGTCTTTCGGCCACGCTGCGCAGTTCCCGCACATTGCCCGGCCAGTCATGCGCGAGAAGTGCCGTCAGATCGTCCTGGGTCAGTTCGGGAATAGCGGTCTCGTAGAGGTCGGCATATTCCTGGAAGAAATGAGAGAGCAGAAGCACCAGATCGTCGCGCCGGTGGCGCAAGGCGGGCAGATCCAGAACCACGGTGTTGATGCGAAACAGGAAATCCTGCCTCAGCCGGTTCTGCCCGACGGCTTCCTGGACATCTTCGTTGGTGGCCGAAACCACGCGAAAGCTCAAAGGTATTGGAGCCGAGCCGCCGACCGGCATTATCTGTTTTTCCTCGATCACACGAAGCAGCTTTGCCTGGACCGGCACCGGGCACGAGCAGATTTCATCCAGAAACAGGGTGCCGCCGGAGGCTGCAAGCAACCGGCCGCCTGGCCCGTCGTTGACACCGAACATTTCGGTTTCGAATCCGTCGGCCGGCAGCGCCGCGCAGTTGAGGGCGAGGAAGGGGCCGTCGGCATTCGGTCCCAGGTCATGCAGCGCACGGGCAACCAGTTCCTTGCCGGTCCCGGTCTCGCCCTGGATGAGGACGGCGGCTTCCGTTTCGGCCAGATCGAGGATGTCCTGTCGCAGATGCCGGATTTCGTCGGTTCTGCCGAGCATTATCCGATCGAGACCGGACAGCTGCAGCAGCCGGTTTTTCAGGCGGTCATTGCTTTTTCGCATGCGGGACTGCTCAGCAGCATGGCGCAGGATGGTCAGCAGCCGTCGCGGCTCATACGGCTTTTCGACAAAGCTGTAGGCACCGTCCTGAATGGCCTGCACGGCCATCGGAATATCACCATGTGCGGAGATCAGCACCAGCGGCGGCGAGGCGTCGACATCCATGGATTGGAGAAGGTCCAGGCCGGACATGCCCGGCATGCGCACATCCGACAGAATCACATCCGGTCGTGTCTCGGCCAATCGGGCGTCGACATGGGAGGCACGGTTGACCGCGTCCGTGTGCCAGCCCGCAGCATCCAGAAGCGTGACGAGAGACTGACGCATCGACTTGTCGTCATCGACAATCAGAATGCTGTATCGCGGCTGTTCCGTCATTGCGCATCGCTTTCGGGATTCACTGGAAATTCGACCCTGAATACCGCGCCGCCGCCTTCCGCGTTCCCGGCCGTCATGACACCCCCGTGGTCGTTGACGATGGTGGAGGATATGGCAAGCCCGAGACCCATTCCGCGACCGCTTTCACGCGTGGTGACAAAGGGTTCCCTTATGTCTGCGAGTGTCGCTTCGCCAAGTCCGTGACCGTTGTCCCGGAGCTCGAACCATGCCGTCGAATCCGTAGCGCCGATGCGGATTCCGATTTCGGGGCTTTCGGTTTCCTCCATCGCATCGACGGCATTGCGCAGAAGGTTGGTCATCACCTGCTCGAGCCGCAGCCGGCTGCCGCGCATGACAACAGGGCTGTCGCCGAAATCGGCCGCGACCTTCGCGTCGATCTCGTCGAGATTGGGCTGAACCAGAGCAATGGACGCTTTCATCGCCTCGCGCAGGTCGACATCTTCGAAGTTCTCCGACTCCGTACGCGCGAAAAATTTCAGTTGCCGCGTTATGCCCTCCATCCGGTCGACCAGCCCGCTCAATCCGCCAGTGAGGGCGAGATTGCCGGATGCGGATAACTCAGCGGCGGCCAGATGGTTCCGCATGGCCGCGATCGGCTGTCCGAGTTCATGGGTTACGGAAGCGGCGAGCCTGCCGAGTGCCGCCAGACGGCTGGCGCGGTCCAGTTCGCCCTGGGTGCGCTTGAGCCTTCGTTCCGCGGTGCGCCGCTCTTCGATTTCGATTGCCAGGCGTTCATTGGCCGACCGCAATTGCGCCTCTTCCTCTTCGGAACGTTGCAGCGCGGCTTTCATGCGCCGCGTCCTCTGTATCTGCATCAGGATCAGAACGAAGCCGGCGAGGATGACGGCGGTGCCGGTGGCCAGCCATGCCCGGGTGATCGCCCGGTCGTCACTGGCGAGATAATGAAGCTGCCAGCCGTGCGGCAGGCCGGTCTCCGTGAGGTGCAGACGCTCGATATTGTTGATCCTGGCCCGTTGTGCGGGAAGCTGCGTCCAATCGAGCGGGGCCAGATCCTGACCGGGAAACTGACGGCTTGTGCGGATTACTTCGCGCTGTTCGGCGCTCAGCGGCGCAAGGACCCGGTAGGACCAGTCCTGGTCGGAGGACAGGAGCACGACGCCGTCGGCATTGACCATGAAGACCTGCTCGCCGCCGCGGCGCCAGCTTTCCTGGAGGCGGGAAAGATCGATCTTGATGGCAATCACGCCGAGGATGGCGCCGACGGGATCGCGCACGGCATCGGCTATGAAATAGCCCGGTTCGCCCGTTGTCGCGCCAATGCCGTAGAAGCGGCCTTGTTTGCCGACCATCGCATCCTTGAAATAGGGCCGGAATCCGTAGTTCTGTCCGACGAAGCTGGATGGCTGCCCGGCATTCGAGGCAGACACGGTCTCGCCGTTCCGTCCCATCAGGTAGATCGCATCGAGGCCGGCCTGTTCGGCAAACCCTTTCAGGCGCGCGTTCAGGAGATCGGTGTTATCACCACCGGCCGTGGCAATCACAAAGGGATCGCGCGCAAGCACATAGGTCAGGTGCGAGAAACGCTCCAGGGCCGAGACGACGGAACTGCGATAGAGCGACAGCCGCTCATCGGCCTTGGACAGCTCCTCGGACTGGAAATAGGCGTAGGACAGCCTGAATATTCCGGCAACTGCAAGGACCGCCACGGCGATCATCAGTATCCGCAGCACATTGCGCATAGGGAGCGATTGGCGGGAAATCGTTCAAAAGGCAAGTAAAATCTGATCGCGGGGGCACGGCCGGCTGACTGGCAACCATACCATGATCGAATGCAGGCGGCGACAGCGGTCCATGGAGCGGCGAACAAAAAAGGCGCTGCCGGGGCAGCGCCTTTTCGTATGGTTCGGTACTTCGTTCCGTTCTAGCGCTTGGAGAACTGGAAGGAGCGGCGGGCTTTCGCCTTGCCGTATTTCTTGCGCTCCACGACGCGGCTGTCGCGGGTCAGGAAGCCGCCCTTTTTGAGCACGCCGCGCAGGGCCGGCTCGTAATAGGTCAGCGCCTTGGAGATGCCGTGGCGAACAGCACCCGCCTGGCCGGACAGGCCGCCGCCGGTAACCGTTGCGATGACGTCGAACTGGCCATCGCGGGCGGCCGCGACGATCGGCTGCTGCAGGATCATCTGCAATACGGGCCGGGCGAAATACTCGGTGAAGTCTTTCTTGTTCACGGTGATCTTGCCGGTTCCGGGCTTGATCCAGACGCGGGCGACGGCGTCCTTGCGCTTGCCGGTCGCATAGGCGCGGCCCTGCTCGTCGATTTTCTGGACGTGGACGGGCGCCTGGACTTCGGCAGTTTCGGTTGCCTCGCCGAGTTCCTCAAGGGAGTTGAGTTCAGCCATGGTCAGCCATCCCTCTTGTTCTTGGCATTGAGCGCGGCGACGTCGAGGACGACCGGCTGCTGGGCTTCATGCGGGTGTTCGGCGCCTGCATAGACGCGCAGGTTCTTCATCTGGCGACGGCCGAGCGGTCCGCGCGGAATCATGCGCTCGATGGCTTTTTCAACGACGCGTTCCGGGAAGCGGCCCTCGAAGATCTGGCGCGCGGTGCGCTCCTTGATGCCGCCGGGATAGCCGGTGTGCCAGTAGTACTTCTTGTCGGTGTATTTGCGTCCGGTGAAGACGGCCTTGTCCGCGTTGATGATGATGACATTGTCGCCGTCATCGACATGCGGTGTGTAGGTGGGCTTGTGCTTGCCGCGCAAGCGCAGTGCGACGAGGGAAGCAAGGCGGCCGACGACGAGACCCTCGGCGTCGATCAGAACCCATTTCTTCTCCACCTCGGCAGGCTTCTGCGAGAAGGTTTTCATGTGGATTGCTCTTTCCTTCGAACCTTTGAGACAAAGGCATTTCTTGTTGCTTGGCGCCGGCCGCGGCCGGCAAAAACAGATCGGCCCCAAAAGGGACCGACAATGGCGCGGGTTATAGAACAGGGATTTGTCCCGTGCAAGCGAAATTCCTGCAAATGCGTAAAGTAAATCCTATATAAATCAATGTGTTACAAAATAGGTATTATATTACCACAATAGTGATGGCGCCGCTGAGGCTATTTTTTCGGCGGAATGGAATATGTGCCGGAGGCGTGGGCGACCGTGAGCCCATTCGCCGGCGTGATCATCTCGACATCGAACACCATCAGGGATCTGCCGAGCTTGAGGATGCGGCTGCGGCCCAAAATCTCCCCGGCTTCCGCCTTGCGCATGAAGTTGATGTTCAAATTGGTCGTCACGCAAAGGGCTTCCGGGCCGAGATGGGAAAGTACGCAGGCATAGCCACCGATATCGGCAAGCGTGAACAGGGCAGGGCCAGACACCGTTGCGCCGGGTCGAAGATGTTGCTCCGATGCCTGGAGCCTGACCGTGCAGCCACCCGGCTTTACGTCGACGACTCTGTATCCTTCGAGATGATCGTTGAGCTGCGGATAGACCTGCGACAGGAATGCGTTGAGCTCTTCGGCATCCATCACGGGCTTCGGGACTGAGTTGGTCATGCAGGTGGCTTCCTTGTCACTGGCTGTCTTTGGCTGAATTGATCGGACGGTTCGTTGTCCAGTCAAAGGTTCCGAGATCGCGTTCCCGGACCGCCTGTTTCCAGCCGACCTCCTCGGCCCGCTTTTTAAAGTTGAGACCCTCTGGCGAGTGGCGGGTAATGCCGTCGAAGATGGTGGCGAACATCTGTGTCTGCTTCAATCCCATGGCTTCGATGGCCTGGTTGACGACCAGCTTCTGCATCATCAACTGATTGAGCGGGACGCCGGCCATCCGCTCGGCCAGCGCTTCAACCTCGTTATCCAGACGCTCGCCGGGCACCGATTTCAGCACGAGGCCCATTTCCTCGGCCTCCTTGCCGTCGATCGTATCGCCGGTAAAGAGCATGCGTTTGGCTTTTTCCGGGCCCAACCGATAGACCCACATGGCGGTGGTCGGACAACCCCAGACGCGGGTCGGCATGTAGCCGATCCTGGCATCGTCGGCCATGACGATCATGTCGGCGCACAGCGCGATGTCGGAACCGCCGGCGACGGCGAAACCGTGCACCTTCGCGATCACCGGGATATGGGACCGCCACAAGGACATGAAGGCCTCGGTGTTGCGCATCATGAAGGCATAGTCCTTCATCGGATCCCAGGGCATGTCCTGCGTCGCTTCGAAGCCATTGCCCTCGCTGGCTTGCGCGTAATAGGCAAGATCGTAGCCGGCGCAGAACCCCTTGCCGGTGCCGGAAAGGACAATGACATGAATGCCACCATCGTTGTTGGCGCGGGCGACGGCGGCCTCCAGTTCGCGCGGCAGGTCGTCGTCGATGGCGTTCATCACTTCGGGCCGGTTCAGTGTGAGACGGCCAATACGCCCATCCTTTTCAAACATCACCTTGGCCATCGCGACTCCTCCCGAGATTTTGACATCGGCAATCTTTAACGTTGACGTAAACGTTAAAGCAAGGGCGGTGCTTGCCAAGATTGCTGCCGGCGATATACCAGTTGGATGGAAGATGTGGCCGCAAAGGCTGCACATCGAATTGGGGAGAACGGTCATGTCAGAAGCCCCCGCGGCGCAAGATGCGGATCAGGACGTGCTGGTTGTGCGCCAGTTGAGCGACGGTATTCTTCGGCTCACCTTGAACAATCCGCCGGCCAACGCGTTGTCGATTGCCATGATGGATGCCCTGCAGGCGGCACTGGACGATGCGGGGAGCGATGGCGACGTGCGCGTCGTTGTCATCGCGGCGGCGGGCAAGGTGTTCAGCGCCGGCCACGACCTGAAGGAACTGACGGCGCACCGTTCGGACAAGGACCGGGGACGCGCTTTCTTCGAGCAGACGATGCGGCAATGCTCTGAACTGATGATGACCATCACCCGGTTGCCGAAACCCGTGATCGCCGAGGTCGATGGGCTGGCGACTGCTGCCGGCTGCCAGCTTGTCGCGACCTGCGATCTTGCGATCTGCACGGATACGTCCACCTTCTGCACGCCGGGCGTGAATATCGGCCTGTTCTGCTCGACGCCGATGGTTGCCGTTTCAAGGGCGGCACATCGCAAGCAGGCCATGGAGATGCTTCTGACGGGCGAGACAATCGATGCGTCCACGGCCAAGGAATTCGGGCTGGTCAACCGGATCGTGCCGCGCGAATATCTGCGCACCGTTTCCGACAAATACGCCTCATCGATCGCTTCGAAATCAGCTCTGACGCTGAAGATCGGCAAGGAAGCGTTCTATCAGCAGATCGAGCGGCCGTTGGCAGAAGCCTATGACTATACGGCCTGGGTGATGACGGAAAATATGCTGGCCCGCGACGCTGAGGAAGGAATCAGCGCATTTCTGGAGAAGCGCGATCCGAAATGGTCGGACCGCTGAAGCGCGCTAGCGATCGTTGTCCGTGCGCTCCTTGCACTCGAGGACCCGGCACTGTCGGGTGTCGCTTGCAGGGACATAGGCGGTGACGCCACGCTCGCCGGCGGCACAGAAGCGGCCTTCCGACACGTAAACATCGTACAACGTCAGATCGGATATGCGCGGCGAGGGATAGCGCAGGATCGCCGAGTTCTCGGCCCTCAGGATCTGCTGTATGCGATCGCAAGTCAGTGTCGGCGTCGAATATCTGCTGATGGCGTGCGCGGGGAGGCTGACAATAAGCAGACACAAAGACAGTATTATTTTTTTTGTCACTTGCCATCTCCTCCTGAGTTGATTTGCCACTTGGCAGTTCGTTCGAGGGACCTTATCGTGCCGCCGGTTGCTGTCAACAAATCAAATTCTGTTGATTCCCGGCAACTCTCCGGCACGCCATTTTGCACAGCAATATGCCCGGTCGAATCTTCGGCAGGCCATTGCGCTGAATAGTGAAGAAGATTTTCATGAACCACGACAGTTACCCCGACAGCTATATTGCCAATATCCTGCATTCGGTCAAATCCATTGCGATGATCGGTGCATCTGCGAAGGACGTGCGTCCGAGTTACATTGCCATGAAATATCTGCTCGCCAAGGGATATGAGGTCCATCCGGTCAATCCCGGTCAGGCCGGCAAGGAAATCCTCGGCCAAATGACCTATGCGCGGCTTTCGGATGTTCCGGCGCCGATCGATATGGTGGACGTGTTCCGCGGCTCCGATGCGCTGCCGGCGATCGTAGACGAAGTTCTTAAAATGGAACCCAGACCCGGCGTGATCTGGGCACAGCTGACTGTCCGCAATGATGAAGCGGCCGCCAAGGCGGAAGCGGCCGGCCTGAAGGTGGTCATGAACCGGTGCCCGAAGATCGAATATGGGCGCCATTCCGGGGAAATCGGATGGAACGGCGTCAACAGCCGCATCATCTCGTCCAAAAAACCGGTCCTTCAAAGCGGCTATCAGGCGCTTGGCATTCGGACCCGTCCGCAATAACGGATCGCCCCGGTCGAAGTGCGATACAAAAACCCCTTTGACCTTAGGGCCTTCCTACGGGATAAACATGCTTCCGCGTTCCAGTTTCAGAGGGGTTTTCCATGTCGAACAGCGAACCAGGCTTCAGCACACTGGCCATCCATGCCGGCGCACAGCCGGATCCGACCACTGGCGCACGTGCCACGCCGATCTACCAGACGACGAGTTTCGTCTTCGAGGACGCCGATCACGCCGCTTCGCTTTTCGGGCTGAAAGCTTTCGGCAATATCTACACCCGGATCATGAATCCGACACAGGCTGTCCTGGAAGAGCGCATCGCCGCGCTTGAAGGCGGCACGGCCGCCCTGGCGACGGCGTCGGGTCACGGGGCTCAATTGCTGATTTTCCATGGCATCATGCAGCCGGGCGACAATTTTATCGCCGCCAACAAGCTTTATGGCGGCTCGATCAACCAGTTCGGCCATGCGTTCAAGAATTTCGGCTGGGAGGTGCGCTGGTGCGATCCGGAAGACATGGGCGCGATCGAAAGCCAGATCGACGACCGCACCCGTGCCATCTTCATCGAGAGTCTCGCCAATCCGGGCGGAACCTTTGTCGATATCAAGGCCTTCGCCGAAATCGCCCACAAGCATGGCATACCGCTGATCGTCGACAATACGATGGCGAGCCCCTATCTGGTGCGCCCGATCGAACACGGCGCCGACATCGTCGTCCATTCACTGACGAAGTTCATCGGCGGACACGGCAATTCCATGGGCGGTATCATCGTCGACGGCGGAACGTTCGACTGGTCGGCCTCGGGCAACTACCCGATGCTGTCCGAACCGCGCCCTGAATATGGCGGCCTGGTGCTGCATGAAACCTTCGGAAATTTTGCCTTCGCCATTGCCTGCCGTGTGCTCGGCCTTCGTGATTTCGGCCCGGCGATTGCGCCGTTCAACGCGTTCCTCATCCTGACCGGCTGCGAGACCCTGCCGCTGCGCATGCAGCGCCATTGCGAAAATGCGCTGGAAGTCGCCAAATGGCTGAAGGATCACGACAAGGTCGCCTGGGTTTCCTATTCGGGTCTTGAGGATGATGACAATCACGCGCTGATGAAGGCTTACTCGCCGAAGGGCGCGGGCGCCGTCTTTACCTTCGGGCTCAAGGGTGGCTATGAGGCCGGCGTGAAGTTCGTCGAGGCGCTGGAGATCTTCTCGCATCTCGCCAATATCGGTGATACGCGCTCACTGGTCATTCATCCGGCATCGACGACGCACCGGCAGCTTTCCCCGGAACAGCAGGTTGCGGCCGGCGCGGGTCCGGATGTGGTGCGCCTGTCGATCGGCATCGAAGACGTGGCCGACATTATCGGCGATATCAGCCAGGCGCTCGACAAGGCCTGACCCAAGGGTTCGAACACGCGAACCGGCCGCATGATTTGCGGCCGGTTTTTATTTGTGATTGCCGGATCTGCTGCAATCAAAGGTTCTTGTCGAAGTCCGCATTTGCTATCATCGGTTTTGTACGATTCGCCTTCGGGAGGCTGCCGCGATGATCGCCCTTCTATTCGCTCTTTTGGCCATTGCCATGGTGCTTGCCTGGATCGATCATTGGCGCTGGTCCTACATTCTCTTTGGGGTGACGCTTTTGTTGAGTATCTACTGGCTCGACTATCACGCCACCACGCCACTGAAGATCATCCTGTGAGGGTCGGCCCATGATCGTCGCGCCGCATCCTTCCAGAACACTCAACGCCATCGGGCTGCTGGTGATTTGCGGTGTGCTGATCGCCGCCTATATCTTCCAGTTCGCCCTCGACGAGCTTCCCTGTCCGCTTTGCCTGCTGCAAAGGGTCGGGCTTGTGATGGTCGGTTTCGGGCTTAGTCTGAACCTGATCTACGGGGCCAAGCCGCACCATTACGGCATCATGCTGATCGGTGCGCTCTATGGCGGATCTGTTTCCGTGCGTCAGATCCTCTTGCATATCGTACCGGGAACCGGCGCCTACGGATCGCCGGTCCTGGGTCTGCACTACTATACCTGGGCGGGCATATGCTTCTTCCTCGTGCTTGTCGGCACGGCGGTGATGCTGCTGTTCGAGGGGCAGTACAAGGGTCTGAAGGACGAGCCCGGCCACGAGAAATTCGGCGGCCACAAGCTGGCGCTGTTCGCGTTTTTCCTGATGCTGCTGATAACGGCCGGAAACGCGGTCTCGACCCTGATCGAATGCGGACCGACCGTGTGCGCCGATCCGCCGACCGACTACCGGCTTATCGAGGACGTGGAAAAGAGCGGCTAGGCCTGGCGTTCAGATCCGGTCAAAGACCTTTTTTCCCGCCACGAAAGTCGCCTTTACCTGCGGATGGTGCATGTCGGTTGCATCGACAAGGATCAAATCGGCCCGTTTTCCGGGCTCGATCGTGCCGCGGCCCGACAGTCCGGCAACTTCGGCGGGGTTCTTCGAAATCAGTTCCCAGGCGTTTGCCAGGTCGCAAACGCCTTCGCGCGTCAGTTTGAAGGCCGCAAGGAGCGGCGCGGGATAGTAGTAATCCGTTGCAAGCACCGAGCACAGACCTTCCGATATGGCGGCCGTCGCGTCCGTGGCGCCATTGTGGCTGCCGCCGCGCACGACATTGGGCGCGCCGAGCACAACGTGCTCACCATGGGCGCGGGCGTCTGCCGCCGTTTCCGGGGTGAGGGGAAATTCGCTGGCAAGCGCGCCGAGATTGCGGAACCAGCGCCTTTGTTCGACACTGGCCTCGTCGTGGGCAAGCAGGGTTGCGCCGACCTCGCGGGCGCGCCGCGCCATGCGTGCGATCATCGGCTCGACGTCGGCGCGCCGTGCCCATACCCTCTCGACCAGGGCGCGGAATTCATCCAGCGGAAGGCCGGCGCGTTGGGCCATCTGCGCGAATTTGTGCGGTTTTTCCTTGCCCAGGGCGGATTTGGTCGTGTGGTCGTTGAACGCAAGGATCGCGTGCGGCTGATCTTCCAGGATCTCCAGGACACCCTCCGCGTCGTCAAGCGCGAAGGTTTCCCACCGCAGATGCACCAGCGTGTCGCAGGAGAGTGTCTTGCGATTTCGCGCAATCGCCTCGCACATTTCCCGCGTGTGGCCGAAACTGCGCAGGCCCGGTTCCCAGGAAACCGTCAGTCCGTGATAGGCCGTCGTGATGCCGTTCGAAACCAGCTGCCGGTCTGTCTCGTGCAGAGCGATTTCGGGAGGGAAATGCACCTTTGGCCGCGGCATCAGATTGCGCTCGAACGCATCGCCGTGAACGTCGACGATGCCCGGAAGCACATAGGCGCCGCGCGCATCGATTACATTGCCCGCGGCTTCGTCGATGCCAGCAAGCAAGCCATCGCTGATGCGTATCGGCACTTCTTCAAAGCCGGCCGGCAGCAACACCTGGCCGTTGACAATCGAGAAGTCGCTCATCCTTGAACACCGCCGTGCCTGGATATTTGAAGATTTTCCGAGGGACCGGGGAATACGAACTCGACCGCGGTCAACGGCCAGCAGCCATTGCTGTACTCTATGCGGGTTCCGGTGTCATCCTCGTTGACCGAACGGCTGCGCAGCAATGGCGCGCCCACCGGCAGTCCGAGAATGCGGGCCTCTTCCTCGGTGGCAAATCCGCCGGTGATCCGGGTTTCCCTGCGGCGGTAGCTTTCAATTCCGTGGTGGCGATAGACATCATCGACGGACTGACGCCTTGCATAAACCGCATCGAATTGCGGAAACAGCGCAGCCGGAAGCTGTTTGCAGTTCAGGAATGTCGGTTCGTTGTTGATCAGGCGAAGGCGGGTGACGGCAATCACGCGTGAGCCGCGCGGCACTTTCAGGGATGCGGCCGATGCGGCGAGCACGCGCTCACGGATGATTGACAGCGTTTGTGTTTCAACCGTGTCGCCGTCCGCCGTGATATTGTCGACAAAGCGATTGCCATCGGTGATCTGATAGCAGGGCGGAGCGCGCCGCACAAAGACGCCGACGCCCTTGCGCGCCGTCAGCATGCCTTCCTGCTGCAGCGCCTGCAAAGCGCGCCTGACGGTCATGCGGGTGACCGCGAAACGCTCGCAAAGCTGTTTTTCGCTGGGCAGTTGGGAGCCGCTGGGCAGATCGTCCGACAGGATCTCGGAGCGCAGCGCCCGATAGATCCGCAGCCACCGCGACGTGTCCGCCGCGCCGCCGTTGCCGGCTGTTTCCGTCTTTGCGATATCGTCCAGGGACATCGTACGCACTACTCCCGCCGCCTGAGTGGTCCTGTTTCGTTCAACCGGTTCCCGGGGAAACAGTGTGCTGTCAGCCTTTTTCACCGTGTCCGCCGTTTTCCTGTCATATACGCGTCATGTCCATAACGTATTGACACCCCACCTGTCTAGACAGGCTAGGCTCTGAAGTGGGGAGATGGAGATGTTCCGCAAACTGATTGTTTCAGCCTTCGCCGCAGTGGCGATGGCATCGTCCGCCATGGCCGATTCCGTGGTGAAATTTGCCGTGACCGATGTTGAAGGGCTCGAAGCCCTGCAGCAGGAGTTCGGCGCCTTCGAGGGCGCGCTTGAAAAAGCCGCAGGCCTGGACATCGAATTGTTCCCGGTCAGTTCGCGGACTGCCGCGGTGGAGGCGATGAATGCCGGTCATGTGGATTTCGTCCTTACCGGCCCGGCCGAATATGTCGTCATCAAGCAATTGACCGATCCGGAGATCGTGGTCGCCTGGCAGCGCCCGGACTATTTCGCCCAGATCGTCGTTCTGGCCGATGGACCGATCAAGGCGGCCGACGATCTGAAAGGCAAGACGGTCACGTTCGGTTCCGTCGGATCGACCTCGCAGCACCTCGGACCGGCACAGTCCCTGGCTGACCTCGGCCTTCACTACGGCAAGGACTACGAGCCTCAGATCATTTCGCGCAATGTCGCCATCGAGGCGCTCATTCGTGGCGATGTTGCGGGCGTCGGCATGAATCTCGGGCATCTGCGCAAGATCCGCGATGCTTTCCCGGATCAGGCCTTCACCGTGGTGGCACGCGGCCGCGATCTGCCGAATGATATTCTTGTCGCGCGCAAGGACGTCTCCGGGGATGTCGTGGAGAAGATCCGCGAGGCTTTCCTGAACAATGGCGAGGATTTGATGGCTGCCGTCCTGAAAGGGGACGACAACCAGAAATATTCCGGGGGCTTCTTCCTGACGGAGGTCAAGGACAGCGACTACGACTACGTGCGTTCGATGTACAAGACCATCGGTGTCGATACCTTCTCGAATTTTGTCGGCGACTGAGCCGATCACGTCGATCAAGCCTTTGAGAGGGCCGCCAGGCCCTCTCAAACCGTTCAGCCCGTTACCGATGGTTTCCATGGAACAAGACAGCATCATCCGCACCAGCGGATTCGCCAAAAGCTACGCTCCGGGCGTACCGGTGCTCCGGGATCTTGATATCGAAATCCGGCCGCGTGAGCGCATCGCGCTGATCGGCGCAAACGGTACGGGCAAGTCGACTTTGCTGAAATGCCTTATCGGTCTGCTTCCCGGCAGTGATGGAACCGTGAGCGCGCTCGGCGAGACGTTTAGCGGTTCTCCGAGCAAGGCGCAGCTTCGCCGTATCCGGTTGCAGATCGGGTTTGTTTTTCAGCATCACGGCCTGGTGCGGCAATTGTCGGTGCTTTCGAACGTTACGCACGGCATGCTTGGTTATCCCGGCTCCTGGCGCGCCGCGATCCAGGTGATGGCGCCCGCTGAATGGCGCATCCGGGCGATGGAGGCGCTGTCGGCCGTCAATCTGGAAGCCAAGGCACTGGAGCGGGCCGACGCGTTGTCGGGCGGGCAGCAGCAGCGCGTTGCGATCGCGCGGGCTCTGATCCGCAGGCCGCGCCTGATGATCGCCGATGAGCCGGCGGCGAGTCTCGATCCTTCGGCGGGACGTGACGTCATGACCGTATTCAGCCGGCTCGCAAGCGAGCAGGGCATCACCCTTCTTTATACATCGCATGACATGGAGCATGCCGTTTCCTACTCCGACCGGATCATCGCGCTGAAAGACGGCCGCGTGCATTTCGATCAGGCGAGTTCTTCGGTTTCGCAATCGATGCTGTCGGAGGTTTTCGATGGTTGAGCGCGTGTTGCCGAGGCGGACGGCCAATTTGTCGGCAGGCGGTTTCGCGATTGCCGTGGCTGTCGGGGCGCTGATTATCGTTTCGGCCGGAGATGTCGCGCCCTCGGTGCAGCGTCTCGCGGACGGATTTCCGAGGCTGGCTAATCTGGTCGACCGGATGATGCCGCCCAACACCGATGCGGAGTTTCTCACCCGGGTCTTCTGGCGCATCCTGGAGACCTTTCAGATCGCGCTCGTCGGCACAGCCATCGGGCTGATCATCAGCCTGCCGATCGCCTGGCTGGCTGCGCGCGGCGTGACGCCGCTCGGCGTCTTCGGATATGCGTTCAAGGCGCTGGTTTCGCTGTTCAGGACCGTGCCCGATCTTGTCTGGGCACTGTTGTTCGTCGCGGCCGTCGGCCTCGGTGCGGTGGCCGGCACGCTGACCATCATCGTCGATACGATCGGTTTTTGCGGACGCTTCTTTGCCGAGGCCATGGAGGACGCCGACAAGCAGTCGCAGGAAGCGCTTGCGGCCCATGGCGCCAGCCGCTTCTCGATCCTGTGCAGCGCGGTCATTCCCGACGCCATGCCGTCAATGATCAATACCGGTCTTTTCGCGCTTGAGATGGCCGTGCGGTCATCGGTGGTGCTCGGCCTCGTCGGCGCCGGCGGTATCGGCCAGGAACTGAAGGTCGCCTTCGACCTGTTTCAATATCAGAACGCCTCGGCCATTATCCTGGCGATCTTCATCATCGTGCTGGTGATGGAATTCGTAACGGACCGGCTGCGGGCACTGATCCAGTAGAGGCGGTCACCAGGCAAGATCAAGGCGTTCCAGGCCATGGAAGTGGTAGGCATCGCGATATCGGGGCGTATCGGCGAGCCGCAGACCTGGCAGACGCTCGAACAGGATTGGCAGCGATACCTGCATCTCGAGCCGGGCCAGCGGCGCGCCGATGCAGAAATGGATGCCGGCGCCGAATGTCACATTCGCCTGGTCCGCACGCCCGGCGGCAAATGAGGTTGGATCCGCGAATTGTCGCGGGTCGCGGTTGGCTGCGCCGAGCATCAGGCCGATCTCCTGTCCCTTGCGCACTTCGATCCCACCGTCCAGCACGACATCCTCCAGCGCATAGCGTGTGAACATGTGCAGGGGAGCATCGTAGCGCAGCGATTCTTCGATCGCGGCAGCCGCCGCCGCGTCGTCCCTGAAAAGTGCGCGGTGATCGAGACCGTTTTCGAGAATCGCTTTCACCGCATTGCCGGTCTGATGAACCGTCGCCTCATGTCCGGCGTTCAGCAGCAGCACGCTGGTAGAGATCAGTTCCGCGTCGGAGAGCCGGTCTCCGCCGCGTTCGGATGTGATCATGTGGCTGAGCAGATCGTCCGTGGGCTTGCGCCGCCGCTCGGCGATCAACTCGGTCAGACAATCTGCGAATTCGATTGCCGCCCGGTTGGCCGCGTGCTCGGCTGCTGCGTCGGCCTCGAACATGTACATGCGCACCATGGCGTGCGACCAGTCGAGAAGGTCTGCGCAGCGTTCCTGCGGAACGCCCAGCATGCGCGCGATGACCGATACGGGAATCGGTTCGGCGAAGGCCTTGATGAGTTCAACCGCGCCATCGGCGGCGAAACGGTCGATCGTTGCGTGGGTCAGCGCTGCGATCTCTGGTCTCAGCTTTTCAACCTGGCGCGATACGAAGGCGCGGTTGACCAGTGTCCTGAGCCGCGTGTGCGCCGGCGGTTCCAGTTCAAGCAGCGAGTGCGCCTCGACGGCGTCGAAATCGGACAGATGCGGCTTCGGCGGCTCCAGTCCCAGCTCCTCGCGGGACATGAGATGCAGGATCTGCCGGCCGAAACGCTTGTCCCGCAACAGCCGGTCGACGTCGGAAAACGCGGTAAAGCACCACATGCCGTATTGGTTCCAGAAGAAGGTCGGCGTATGGGCCCGGATCTCCTCATAGGCCGAATAGGGGTCGTTGTAGAACTGCGGATCGCGCGGATCGAGATCGACCGTTCGTGCCTGCCTGTCGAATTTCATTCGGGCCTCTTCAGCTTGTTTTGCGGTGTCAGGGACCACCCGACGGCTTTAACTATCTTTGACGCTTTACGGACTGCAAGGGCCTGCTGATGTCAACATGGCTTGAACCGAAACGCCTTGCCATCTTATGTATGCAGAAGAAACAGTTCCGATTCCCCGCTTCATCCGAAAGACGGGGGCAGCACAAGAAGGCCACGCAATGTCCAATCCCGTCGATACCGCACTGTCGCTTGTCCCCATGGTGGTCGAACAGACCAACCGCGGCGAGCGCGCTTTTGATATCTTTTCCCGGCTACTGAAGGAGCGCATCATCTTCATTACCGGACCGGTCGAAGATACCATGGCGACCCTGGTGTGCGCGCAGCTTCTGTATCTTGAGGCGGACAATCCGAAAAAGGAAATTGCCCTTTACATCAATTCTCCGGGTGGCGTGGTGACGTCGGGCATGGCGATCTACGACACGATGCAGTTCATCAAACCCGCCGTCTCGACACTGTGCATCGGCCAGGCCGCGTCCATGGGCTCTCTGCTTCTTTGCGCCGGGCACAAGGATATGCGTTTTGCAACGCCCAATGCGCGCATCATGGTTCATCAGCCGTCCGGCGGTTTCCAGGGTCAGGCTTCCGATATCGAGCGCCACGCGCAGGATATCATCAAGATGAAGCGCCGGTTGAACGAAGTTTATGTGCAGCATACCGGCAAGGACTACGATACGATCGAAACAACCCTTGACCGCGACCACTTCATGACCGCCGATGAGGCGAAGGATTTCGGCCTCATCGACCGGGTTATCTCTTCGCGTGAGGCGATGGAGGGAGAATCCAAGGAGTAGGCCGTTGCCGCCAGATCAACACAATGGTGCTGCAAAACAGCAACATATTGGCGTATATGGGGGGTAGACCGGCCCGGAAGATGCGTTAATTCTGAGTGTTAAGGTATTTTTCAAGACAAAGCGCATAGCTTTGTATTTGGTGCTCTGTATATTGGCGACGGTAAACCAGCGCAGGGCACCGTAAAGGAGTGTCCGGTCGGCAGGCTTGATGGCTGATCGAGGCGGATGGCATAAAGACTGGGTCCGGCATTGGGCAGGGCCGGTGGAAGGAAATAAGTATGAGCAAGGTCAGCGGTGGTAGCGGCGGCGACTCGAAAAACACGCTCTATTGTTCGTTTTGCGGCAAGAGCCAGCACGAGGTTCGCAAGCTGATCGCGGGACCGACGGTCTTCATCTGCGATGAATGCGTCGAGTTGTGCATGGACATTATCCGCGAGGAAAACAAATCCTCGATGGTCAAGTCCAGCGACGGCGTGCCGACGCCGCAGGAGATTATCGATACGCTCGATGAATATGTGATCGGCCAGGGGCAGGCCAAGCGCGTTTTGTCCGTCGCCGTGCACAACCACTACAAGCGCCTGGCGCACGCAAGCAAGAGCGCCGATATCGAACTTGCCAAATCGAATATCATGCTGGTCGGGCCGACCGGTTGCGGCAAGACCTATCTGGCACAGACGCTGGCGCGCATCATCGACGTGCCGTTCACCATGGCCGATGCGACGACACTGACCGAAGCCGGCTATGTCGGCGAAGATGTCGAGAACATCATCCTGAAGCTGCTGCAGTCGGCCGACTACAATGTCGAGCGCGCGCAACGCGGCATTGTCTATATCGACGAGGTCGACAAGATTTCGCGCAAGTCGGACAATCCCTCGATTACCCGGGACGTTTCGGGCGAGGGCGTCCAGCAGGCGCTGTTGAAGATCATGGAAGGAACCGTGGCATCGGTTCCACCGCAGGGCGGCCGCAAGCATCCGCAACAGGAATTCCTGCAAGTGGATACGACCAACATCCTGTTCATCTGCGGCGGCGCGTTCGCCGGCCTCGACAAGATCATCTCCGCGCGGGGCGAGGGGACCTCCATCGGCTTTGCTGCTACCGTCAAGGCGCAGGACGAGCGCCGCGTCGGCGAGATCCTGCGGGAACTCGAGCCCGAGGACATGGTCAAATTCGGACTGATCCCGGAATTCATCGGCCGCCTGCCGGTGATCGCGACGCTCGAGGATCTCGACGAGGATGCACTGATTTCGATCCTCTCGGAGCCTAAAAACGCGCTCGTCAAACAGTATCAGCGTCTCTTCGAGATGGAGGATGTGGAACTGACCTTCCACGAGGATGCGCTGCGAGGCATCGCGCGCAAGGCGATCGCGCGCAAGACGGGTGCCCGCGGATTGCGCTCCATCATGGAGAAGATCCTTCTCGACACCATGTTCGAACTGCCATCCCTGGAAGGCGTTCAGGAAGTGGTGATATCGGATGAGGTGGTATCGGGATCCGCGCGTCCGCTCTATATCTACTCCGAACGGGAAGAGGAAAAAGGCAACGCCACGGCCTAGCTGTTTTCCGATCTCTCTAAGAACCCGCCCGAAACGGCGGGTTTTTTTATGGGCGGGTTTTCCTGCGGCTTGCGGCAAATGCGCTTGAGAAGGCAGTCGACCGGACCCAGACCTTGACAACAGCGAAGGCTCGGAAAATAGAACGTGCGATGAATTTTCCACAGCAATTCCGGAGTTTCATGCCCCTCGTGCGTAATGCAGTAGATTCTCGTTCCTGTGCGTTTGACTCAAGGCCTTGCTGCGCTAAAGCTGAGCGCCATACGAACAGGTTGAGATTCGCGTGCGAACATACGGTAGGCATGGGCTTGTCGCATTCTTGCGGGGTTGAAACGGCTATTTGAACACTCCACTTAGGAAACAAGTGAAAAAAGGGCCGCGAAGCGCTATGTGATTGCCGAATTCGGCGGCCGAAAGGAAACAAGATGAATGAAATAGCCACCCAGCAGAATGATGCGGCCACCTATCCGGTGCTTCCGCTGCGCGATATCGTTGTGTTTCCGCACATGATCGTGCCGCTCTTTGTGGGTCGCGAGAAGTCCATACGCGCTCTTGAAGAGGTGATGGGCGCCGACAAGCAGATCCTGCTGGCGACGCAGATCAATGCCGGCGATGATGATCCCGCGACCGAGGATATCTACGAAGTCGGAACGGTTGCCAATGTCCTGCAACTGCTGAAATTGCCCGACGGCACCGTGAAGGTCCTCGTCGAGGGCAAGGCGCGTGCGCAAATCACCGGATTTGAGCAGAACGAGGAATATTACGCGGCTTTCGCCGATATCCTGCCGGAACCGGAAGAAGATGCGGTCGAGATCGAGGCGCTTTCGCGGTCCGTGGTTTCGGAATTCGAGAACTACGTCAAACTCAACAAGAAGATCTCGCCGGAGGTCGTCGGGGCGGCGAGCCAGATTGACGACTATTCCAAACTGGCCGACACGGTCGCATCGCACCTGTCGATCAAGATTCCCGAAAAACAGGAGATGCTGGCAACGGTCAGCGTCAAGGAGCGGCTTGAGCGTGCGCTCGGCTTCATGGAAGGCGAGATTTCCGTCCTGCAGGTCGAGAAACGCATCCGCTCGCGGGTCAAGCGCCAGATGGAGAAGACCCAGCGCGAATACTACCTCAATGAGCAGATGAAGGCGATCCAGAAGGAGCTCGGTGACGGCGAGGAAGGCCGTGACGAAATGAGCGAGCTGGAAGAGCGCATCGAAAAGACCAAGCTGTCGAAGGAGGCCCGCGAAAAGGCGGATGCCGAACTCAAGAAGCTGAAGCAGATGAGCCCGATGTCGGCCGAGGCGACGGTCGTGCGCAACTATCTGGACTGGCTGCTCGGTATTCCGTGGGGCAAGAAATCACGCATCAAGGTCGACCTGAACAAGGCCGAGGGCATCCTGGAGGCCGATCACTACGGGCTGGAGAAGGTAAAGGAACGTATCCTCGAATACCTTGCCGTCCAGAGCCGGTCGAACAAGATCAAGGGGCCGATCCTGTGCCTCGTCGGCCCGCCCGGCGTCGGCAAGACGTCGCTTGCCAAATCGATCGCAAGGGCGACGGGCCGCGAATATGTGCGCATGGCGCTCGGCGGCGTGCGCGACGAGGCCGAGATCCGTGGCCACCGCCGCACCTATATCGGCTCCATGCCGGGCAAGGTCATCCAGTCGATGAAAAAGGCCAAGAAGGCCAATCCGCTGTTCCTATTCGACGAGATCGACAAGATGGGCATGGATTTCCGCGGCGATCCGTCATCGGCGTTGCTCGAGGTCCTCGACCCGGAACAGAATTCGACCTTCATGGACCACTATCTCGAGGTGGAATACGACCTGTCGAATGTCATGTTCATAACCACGGCCAATACGCTGAACATTCCGGCTCCGCTGATGGACCGTATGGAGATCATCCGTATCGCCGGTTACACCGAGGATGAAAAGCTCGAGATCGCACGCCGTCACCTGCTGCCGAAGGCGCTGCGTGACCATGCGTTGCAGTCCGAGGAGTTCGCGGTCAGCGATGGTGCGCTGCGCGAGATTGTCCGCCGCTATACCCGTGAGGCCGGCGTGCGTAATTTCGAGCGCGAGCTGATGTCCCTGGCCCGCAAGGTCGTCACGGAAATTCTGAAGGACGGCGTCAAAGCCGTCGACGTGACGGAAGACAATCTGGACAATTATCTCGGCGTGCCGCGGTTCCGCTATGGCGAGGCCGAGCGCGACGACCAGATTGGTGTGGTGACGGGACTTGCCTGGACGGAGGTGGGTGGCGAATTGCTGACCATCGAGGGTGTCATGATGCCCGGCAAAGGCAAAATGACCGTGACCGGCAATCTGCGCGATGTCATGAAGGAGTCGATTTCGGCGGCCGCATCCTATGTGCGCTCGCGCGCTGTCGATTTCGGCATCGAGCCGCCCATGTTCGACCGCCGCGACATCCACGTCCACGTGCCCGAGGGCGCAACGCCCAAGGACGGACCGTCGGCCGGCGTCGCCATGGCGACATCCATTGTTTCGACCATGACGTCGATCCCGGTCCGCAAGGACGTGGCCATGACAGGAGAGATCACCCTGCGCGGCCGTGTCCTGCCGATCGGCGGGCTTAAGGAGAAGCTGCTTGCCGCGCTGCGCGGCGGTATCAAGACGGTTCTGATCCCGGAAGAAAACGCCAAGGACCTGGCGGAAATTCCAGACAATGTGAAGAACGAGCTTGAGATCATACCGGTTTCCCATATGAGCGAAGTCCTGGAGCGGGCCCTTACCAGTCAGCCCCAGAGCATCGAATGGGAGGAGGCGGAAACGCCGCTTCCGGCCGAAAATAACGGCGATGAGACAGGCGCTTCGGTCGCGCACTGATTCTGTCAAAATCATCCGGCAAAGCGATTTGGGAACGGGCGAAAGCCCGTTTCTGTTGTTTTAAAGGGTAAAAACCCATAAAAAACGCCGGATTACAGGGGTTTTCCGCACTGAATCATTGTGATTTTGCGTTTGCAACGTACAATTCCCTTCGACTTTGAGTGAGTCGATTCTTACACACTGAGAGGGTTGGAAAATGAACAAGAACGAACTGGTGGCTGCCGTTGCTGACAAAAGCGGTATGAGCAAGGCTGATGCCGGCTCTGCAGTTGAAGCAGTGTTCGACACCATCACATCCGAGCTGAAGGGTGGCGGGGACGTTCGCCTGGTGGGATTCGGTAACTTCACCGTTTCGCACCGCGAGGCATCGAAAGGGCGCAATCCGATGACTGGCGCGGAAGTGGATATCCCAGCCCGTAACGTTCCGAAGTTTTCGGCCGGCAAGGGCCTGAAGGACGCTGTCAACAGCTAGACACGAACCCGACCCGGTTCATCAGACATGCAGCCCGGCATTCGTGCCGGGCTTTTTCTTTGCACCTCTCCGCGATTGCCGATGTCCGGCATTTGGACTATGGATGAGCCGAACGCGGGACATCGCCCGCCTTCGGTAGCAGCACACATCCTTCGGTGAACCATGGACAGCATGCGCAACCCATCCGGGGAGGGCAGTCAGACCACCCTTTCGTGGGCCGGGCACACCCGGGCGACGCTGGCGTTGGGCATGCCGCTGATCGGCGCCCAGCTGGCGCAGATGGCGATTGGCGTTACCGACACGGTCATGATCGGCTGGCTGGGTGCGCCAGAACTGGCGGCCGCCGTGCTCGGTGCACAGGCATTTTTCCTGTTTTTCATCTTTGGAACCGGCTTCACTCTGGCTGTCATGCCGCTGGCCGCCCAGGCCCACGGCCGCGACGATGTGCGTGGCGTAAGACGGTCCGTGCGCATGGGCATGTGGGTTGTCCTTCTCTACAGCGCCATTGTCATGGTGCCGCTGTGGATGACGGAATCCATATTGCTGGCGCTCGGGCAGCCGGAGGCGACGGCGGCCCTGGCGGGCGACTATATGCGCGTTGCGCAGTGGGCAATGGCGCCCAGCCTGATGATCATGACGTTCCGGTCATATCTGAGCGCGCTCGAACGCGCGCAGGTCGTCCTGTGGGCGACCGTCGCAGGAACGATCGCAAATGCCTTTCTGAACTATATGTTCATTTTCGGCAATTTCGGTGCGCCGCGACTGGAGGTGGTCGGTGCGGCCGTGGCCTCGGTCGGCACGGCAACCGTCACATTCGTGCTGCTGACGCTCTATACGGTCACCCGTGGCGATCTAAAACGCTACCAGTTGCTGGTACGGTTCTGGCGTCCGGACTGGCAGGCCTTTTTCGAGGTCCAGCGCCTCGGCTGGCCGATCAGCGCGACGATCCTGGCCGAGACCAGCCTGTTCGCCGCCTCGTCGGTGATGATCGGCTGGATCGGCACCATCGAACTGGCGGCGCACGGCATCGCTCTTCAGCTCGCGTCCATCGCCTTCATGTTTCCGCTCGGCCTGTCTGGTGCCGCGACCGTGCGTGTCGGCAATGCCTATGGCAGGAAGGACTGGGTGGGGCTTGGCCGCGCGGGCAGCGTTTCGATCGCTCTTGCGATCGCGATCACGCTGTCCCTGGCCGCTGTCTTCTGGATTTTCCCGGAAGCGCTTATCGGGCTTTACCTTGATGAAAGCAATCCGGATGCCGCCGCCGTGCTTCGCCATGCGGTTCCGCTGCTCTTCGTTGCCGCCGCCTTTCAGACGGTGGACGGGCTGCAGGCCATTGGCGCCGGCCTTTTGCGGGGACTGAAGGACACCAAAGTTCCGATGATTTACGCGGTCTTCAGCTATTGGGCAATCGGCATGACCGCAGCCTATCTGCTTGCCTTTTGCTGGGATCTGGGCGCGGTCGGCGTGTGGTGGGGCCTTGCCGTCGGGCTTTTGCTGGCCGCTATCCTGATGAACTGGCGCTTTATGATGCGCGAGCGGCTGGGGCTGGTGGGCGCTCACCCCTGACGGATCATTGCCGAGGCCTTTTCGGCAATCATGAATGTTGCCGCATTGGTGTTGGCCGAAGTGATCTTCGGCATGACCGATGCGTCGACGACACGCAGCCCGCGAATACCCCGGACGCGAAGCTGCGGATCGACCACGGATGTCTCGTCCGCTCCCATGCGGCAGGTGCCGACAAGGTGATAGACCGTGCTCGCGTGTTTTCGAACCGCTGCCAGAATGTCCGCGTCAGACTGCACGTCGGCGCCGGGAATGACTTCCTTGCGCCAGTGATCGGCAAAGGCCGGCTGCCGGTAGATCTCGCGCACGATCTTCATGCCCTCGACCATCACGTCGCGGTCGAGCTGCGAACTGAGGTAGCCGGTCCGGATCAGCGGGTCGGCGAAGGGATCGTCAGAGCCGATCGCGACCGAGCCGCGGCTTTCCGGGTGGCACTGCCAGTAGGATGTCGTGAAGCCCGAATAGCGATGCAGCGGCGTTCCCGGCTTGTCCACGGATAGCGGCATTACAAAGAGCTGCAAATCGGGGCGCGTGCCGTCGGCAAAGCGGGTGCAGACAGCGCCGCCGACCTGTCCGGCTCCGACCGTCAGCGGTCCCTTCGACCATAACAGCCAGTCCAGGCCCATCTTCGCGAGCTTGAAGGGATTGCGCACATGGTCGTTGAGGCTGTCCCTGCGTGAGGACAATTCCACGATCGTGCGCATCTGCAGGTGATCGGCAAGGTTCAGGCCCACTTCCGGAGCGTCCACCTTCACGCTGATGCCGTGCTTTCGCAGCAGATCGGCGGGCCCTATGCCGGACAGCTGCAGGATTTGCGGGCTTTGCACCGCGCCAGCCGCAAGGATGACCTCACGGCTGGCCTGGACCGTTTCGATTTTTCCGCGCCGAACGTATCGAAGTCCAACGGTTCTGTCGCCGTCATAGTCGAGACCAATGACGTGGGCGCGTGTCCTTAATTCGAGGTTCGGCCGCCTCAGTGCCGGATACAAGAAGGACGTGGCGGCGCTGTCGCGCCAGCGCCCGCGCAATGTGAGCTGATACCGGCCAAGGCCGTAGGATGTTTCGCCGTTGAAGTCCGGATTGTCCGGAAGGCCGAACTGGTGCGCAGCCTCCAGCCAGGCATCGCAAGCGGGGTTTTCATTGCGCAGACCGGAAATCTGCAAGGGGCCGTGGGCGCCGCGATATTGCGATGGCGGGCCCGAATAGGTTTCGATGCTTCGGAAGTGGGGCAGGACATCCCGGTGACCCCACCCTGTGGCGCCGAGCGCTTGCCAATCGTCGAAATCTTCCGATTGTCCCCGAATATAGATCAAACCGTTGATCGAGCTGGAACCGCCCACGACGCGGCCGCGAGGCGCGTCCATCCGGCGGCCGGCAATGCCGTCGTCCGGGGCACCCTTATAAAGATGCGATACGCGGCCATCATAGATGGATCTGAAGTAGCCAACCGGCAGGCGCTGCCAGAAACCGCGATCCGACCCGCCGGCCTCCAGAACCAGCACGCGGCAATCCTCATCTTCGCTCAGCCGGGCGGCAAGCACCGAACCGGCTGTTCCGGAGCCGACAATGATGTAGTCAAATTCATCCTGCGCCTTCATAGATGAACGCCGATCTGGTGGGTCTTGTATCTTGCAAGCTCTGGCGGCAGTTCATCACATCCAAGTCCGGGTTTAGACGTTGCGGCCCATGTTCCGGTGCTTCGGTCGATTCCTGATGGTGCAAAAGCCTGCCGCAGCGGATTGGGATTGACATCAACCTCCAGCAATCCATCGCCGCCCACGGCGGCCAGCAGTTCGGTTGAAGCCGACAGGCCAATGCCGCCGCCCAGAAAATGCGGGCAATAGGTCAGGTCCGCCGTCTTTGCCGCGCGGGCAACGGCGAAGCATCCGGAGATGCCGCCCCATTTGGCGATATCCGGCTGAATGAATTTCAGATGTCCGGCTTGGATCGCGTCGGCAAACGCGGTCTTACCGGCGAAGTTCTCGCCGCCGGCCAGCGGTATGTGCGTGGACGCAGCCACATCTTTCCAATGCGCCGACGGAGCATCGGCTGCAATCGGTTCTTCAAGCCAGCCGATCGGAGCGTCGTTCAGAAGCGATAGAAAAGCCATTGCCTGGGTCGCGTTGAACGCCTGGTTTGCGTCCGTATACAGGGTTTCGCCTTTGTCGAGTGTTCCGGCCATCGAACGCACTGCTTGTGCATCGTGCTCCAGATTAAAGCCGACCTTGACCTTGAAGGCCTTGAAACCGTCTTCTCGTGCCCTTGCCAGTCCGGATGGCGCGCTCCCGATATGGATGCCGCTCGCATAGGCGGGGAGACGATCTGCGGCCTCCGGATTGAGAAGTTTGCGCAAGGAAAGATCCGCGGCGCGCGCCTTCATGTCCCAAAGTGCGGTGTCTATCCCAGCGATGGTCTGCCGGAACGGTCCCCATTCGCCGCTTTGCAATGCCCTTATGCGCGTTGCGGTGCTGAGATGGCCGAAGAAATCGGCGGGGTCTTCTACGGTCTGGCCGAGCACCAGTTGTGCAAGATCGCGTTCGATCAGGTTGACCCGGTGTTCGGCGCCGGCGGCTGGCCAGTTGGCAAAAACCTCGCCCCAGCCGAAACAGCCATCCTCGTCCTCCAGTCGCACGAACACCGCCGGTCGATCAGACATGCGGCCGAATGACGTGTCGACCGGGGTCTCGACTGGGCAGCGATAGGCATATGCCTCGATTCTGGCGATGCGGTGGTTTTGAGGCATGAACACTCCTTATGCCCGACAGCAGAATCCGCTTTCGAGCAAACCATAAGAGCACTCATGAGAAATCAAGCGCAACAGATTGCAAGTTCGCAGCGGGTAGAGAGACTACAAATAGCGGTTTCGAGATGCGGCAAGGGTGCTTGATGCTGAGCGCGGCGACCAAATTGCACCGATGGGTATCGTGCCAGTGTCGTGCAAAGCCGGGCCAACACTGCTGAAACAAACGATACGCGAATTTCCCGGACCGACGTCGTACTGAAACCTTCCAGCCGCACATTCCTATCCAGAAGCCGGGACAAATGATCCGGCTGTTCTACAGCGAAAGGAGACCCAGATGCACACTCAGGTTCACGAAACAAAGGCCGCATCCCGCCAGTTCGTACCGGTCAGGATGAAAGTCGTCGACGTCATCAATCCGCACATGCCGAGCAGGGCCGGGCGCTTCGTGCATCCCAATGCCGCTGGCATCTGGTCGGGCCGCTACTGAATAGACATTCGGTGAATGGTGGGCGGTGAGAGACTCGAACTCCCGACATCCTCGGTGTAAACGAGGCGCTCTACCAGCTGAGCTAACCGCCCTTAGAAAAGCTTGGGACCGTTTATGCGCTTCGTTCGGCGAGTGCAAGAGAAAAGACGCGCGCCCGATAAAGTTTTTGTCCGGTACTGACGTCCATTTGAGGAAACGAAAAATTGTCGCCGGATTGTAACAAAAGCGCCGGATGAGTGCTTGACAGGATGGGGGGAACAGCTTAATCCACCGCTCACGTTTTGCAGATTTGCAAGGCCAAGCGCGGGTGTAGCTCAGCTGGTTAGAGTGCCGGCCTGTCACGCCGGAGGTCGCGGGTTCGAGCCCCGTCACTCGCGCCACAATATCAATGGCTTAGCTAATATTGTGCTTCTCTAAATTGTGAACACTGGCCGGTGTTCCTACTTCTGTGCCTATTGATCGCGATTACTTGTCTTTGACTCAGATACCTTCTGCTGAGCGATCACTTTAGCGTCGATAGGCGAATGCCGATACGGATATGAGCAATCTCCCATTGATGAATCGGTTAAGCTTCACTCAGGATGTGCACGCTATCCTGATCTTGTTACCAACGCGTTTTGCGTTCAATGATGATGGGTGAGGGTGTTCATTCAGGCGCGAGTCTGACAATATGCACCAACGCGCAGTGTGCGGAATTACATCGGATGGTTGTTGAAAAATCAAAGCTTGCTGCGGCTACTCGCCTTTTTTCGGCAGCGGTGTTTCACCAGATGGCTCAAAAAGGCAAATCACCCATATTTGCCCGGCTGGTTAAGGAAATTGGCAGAGAGCGGTTGTGCTCTGCAGTTTCAGTATCAGACGCTTTTGATGCTGCCCTGCAATCAATTACAGTACCCGGAAGCCGCAGCGAATACGTTTACAAGAACGCCATTGCCAAAAAAATTCTTCTTGGACGTCACAGTCTGCGCACTGCAGCCATGTTGACTGAAGTTAGGGTAGAAGGAAGCAAAGCAGACGTAGTTGTACTTAATGGCACATCCACGGTGTATGAAATAAAATCGGAGCGAGATAGTCTAAAACGGCTTCCAAACCAGCTTGATTCCTATCTGCGGGCGTTTGCATCCGTGAACGTAATTACATCTGAAGCGCACTTGGATTGCACTTTGGACATTGCGCCTTCTGAAGTCGGCTTACTAGTTCTCAATAGGCAGGGAAAAATAAGCCAAATTAGAGATGCCGTAGATTGCCCGGAGCGAATTAATCCTGCAACACTATTCGAGACATTGAGAATTCAAGAAGCATGCCAGGTTCTATCTGGATTGGGTGTAGCGGTGCCTCAGGTTCCGAACACTGAAAGATTCGGCGTGGTTCAGGAGTTATTCGAGCGTCAAAAACCGGTTGAACTACACGAAGGCGTAATTGCGGTCCTAAGACAATCCCGTACTCAACTTGGACTCCAGAAGTTTTTGTCTAATCTGCCGTATTCTTTGCAGGCTGCGGCTCTTTCCACACCAATCCGCAAAGGCGACCAAGATAGATTGATTGCTGCTGTAGAAACGCCGCTGGTTGAGGCGGAGCACTGGGCCTAGCGAAAATGTATTATCCATACTTCCGTGGGAAACAATACGAGCTAATTACAATCCGAGAAAATGCGGACGTTTTAGCTGCTTCAAACTTTGTGCCAATCGTGGAGCCAGTCAAAGAAGCGCTCAATGGCCTTGAACGAGCACTTACCGCAGTTGGGGATGCTGGAGGTCGCTCTGCAGTTGTTGTTAATCCATACCATGGAGATCATGCCGAGGATGGAGACCGGATAGTCGAATTCTTGCGAGCTGGCCTTTTGGACGCTCTGGATATATCTCCGGCCGTACTTCTGAAGGAGCACTGCACGCTCGAAGAAGCGGTGCAGATCTGCGAAGAGTTTCAGAATGAACAAGTGACACTGGTTCATGCAGGTTTCTCCGACGGTGCAGCGCTCGCTCGGGCTCTCGACGAACGTGTGGCTGATCTCTGTCATGTTTTTCTTGAAGATAGTTGTGGGCGTTTATATCGGAGGCATTTTCAAGGTAACCAAAGAGTCCTTTTGAGAGATGGATTTGAGCGCAGGCGTAATCGCGACCATCCGCCTATGGAGTTTTTTTCTGACCTCCATGTTACCTTTGCGGAAGAAGGAATGAGCGGGTTTGGTGATTTCCTTACGGTCGGAGACGAATACTCGGAGACTGGGGGTCCCGCATATGCCATTGCCATCCATCTGACCTACATAGACCCAGAGCAAGACGAAGCGATGTTCGTTCGTCACTTTCTGTCCCGGAGGCAGGATACCCCGACTGATCCCGCGGGAAAATTTGCGGAAGCGCTGGAGGCGATGATCGCAGTGCTTGATAACGGAGAATCCCCGATTCTTGAATCTAACGCGGTTGGAGAATTCAGACAGTTGCACCGAGATCGCCATTACCCCGGTTTGGGGTATGTGAAAAAGCTGTCGATGCAGCACCATATTGAAACACTCGCTCAATATTTCGAGGAGCAGTAATGCTCTGCTGTGCCCATTGCTTTGACGATATTGGGCTTCGCGATATTTTACCGTCGCTCTACTCAGATGAGGGGAAGTGTGATTATTGCGGATCGAAGAATGTTCAGCTTGTCGAACCAAACAAGTTGTATGATCTGTTCGCATCTGTCACCAACATTTATGAGGAGGCCGACGACGGGCAGGAACTGGTTAGGTGGTTCCGCGAAGATTGGGCCATGTTTGGGCATCCCCGAATGAACGATATTCGGGTCAAGGATTTACTGACCGCGATACTGGGCGGTGCAGGAGCAGTAAGGAAGACATATAAACCATCTGGCAGATTCAAGAGCGACCGTTTAGAACGTTGGGAGCAATTGACGGCGGAACTCCGCAATCGAAACCGCTACTTCCCAGAAATCGAAATTGATTTCTCGCGTCTTGCGGAGTTGTTGAAATTCCTGAAAGCAAGAGACATACAAGATAACTGGTTTCGCGCACGGATTAATGCCGAAGGCGAAGCTTATCCTATTGACAAAATGGGTGCGCCTCCGACGGGCGTTGCCTCACATGGACGTGCGAATCCGCCTGGAATTCCTTATCTGTATGTTGGCTCCACTCCAGAGACTTCTATTGCAGAAATTCGACCACACACTGGAGAAACAGCCACAGTTGCTGAGTTCGAAGTCGATGCAGGTTCTTTGTCTATAGTGGATCTCAGAGACCCCAAACGACTGATCTCTCCGTTTTCTCTAGGCGATGAAGACAAGATAGGCGCGCTGCGCGGCGACATAGGATTTCTTGAAAGGTTAGGAAGCGAGCTCACGCGGCCGGTTAGGCCACAAGCTGCACCTGTTGAATACGTCCCGAGTCAATACCTTTGCGAGTTCATCAAGACATCGGATTGGGACGGAGTGCTTTACTCAAGTTCAGTAAGCGATGGTGTGAATTTAGCGATATTTGATCCAGCTAAAGCAGACCCCAAGCGTATCAAGATGTGGGAGATCGAGAAGGTAACGGTCCAGATCAATCAGACCGCATGATCTGGATCTCCATGTGCCATTTGTCGATCAGTTTTCTAGACGATTTCCTGTCGTTTGATCCATCCACAGCGCTCGATTGTAGTGGAAAAACCGCTGGGGACAACTGTTGATAATTCTTGGCAAAATTAATCCCCTTCAGGCCGTTCAAAAAAGTATGAACGCTTTGTTTGCGTTGTGAAACCGATAGGCCTGTCACGCCGGAGGTCGCGGGTTCGAGCCCCGTCACTCGCGCCACTTTTCCCCTTACAAGATTATCAGACCTTACAGCGCAAACCGCAGGCGCGCGCACGGTGAATCGGCGTGGCCGGCGTTCGGCGCGTCCGCTAGCAGTACTTTGGTGTGTGGTCCAGTATTGTTGCCTTCACTGCCGTTCGCAGGACGGGCTTTCGTAACGTTCGCTACAAATGCCGCCGCTAGACCCATGGTGGACCAGAGCGTTCGCTTCATTTCCGCGACCGGGCCGCCCCAAAATACTGCGTGGCCCGTTGCCATCGTATTTCCAATTTAAGGTCGGTCAAAAACCCGTCGGACAGGCTTGCAGGTCGTGCGTCGGGCACATTTGCCTTTCACATCGCTTTAACAAAACCCGACAAACCTCAGAACAATTGCGATTTTTCTTCGGCCCTAAAGTGCTAGCTGCGAAACGTCTTCTCACAAGTATAATTTGAGTAAATTTATGTATAAAAATTGAATAAAGTTTTATATTATGATATATAACAAATAATAATTACAATTAATATTGACTCATAGATTGCTTGGAGTTGTTATAAATTGTCAGGCGGAGATTAATTGTTGAATAAGCATGTAATTTAACTTCTTGCACGAGGGGGCCACGCGAATGGGAAGCGTGAAAGGGGAGTGCCATGAGGGTATTCAGTCGAATGAGACTGCCAGCCGTGCTGGCAGCTGCCGTGCTGTTTGGCGCGGCGCACGCTGTCGTATGGCCTAGCGTCAGCCTGGCCCAGTCAAACGACGGCGGCAGTCAGAGTGGCGAAAACAGTGGTGGCGGCCAGCAAGGCGGCGGCCAAAAGGGCGGCGGCGGCCAAGGTGGCGGCCAACAGGGCGGTGGCCAAAACGGCGGCGGCGGCCAGGGCGGCGGTCAAGGCGGTGGCCAGGACGCCAGCAACAACGACAATGGCAACCAGGCAGGCAACGGCCGCGGTGGCCGTGGTGGTCGCAGTGCCGACAATAACGACAATGACAACAACGGGCGCAGCGGCCGGGGAGGCCGCAACGGTCGCGATAGCGCCGAAAACGGCAAAAGCGGCAAAGATGGCCGAGGAGGACGTGAAGGTCGCCGAGGCCGCGACAGCGCCGAAAACGGCAAAGGCGGCAAGCACGGCCATCACGGTCGTGGTTTCGGCAAAGGCAAGGGTGGCAAACACGCGCACCAGGGCCGTGGCTTTGGCAACAAGAACGGTCGCGACAACAATGGCTGGGACGGCCGGGGTCGTGGCAAACATGGCTGGAAAGGCCGTGACCGTGGCGACAATGGCTGGAACGGTCGTGGCAAAGGGCGCGGTGACAAAGGTCGCTTTAGCCGAAACGGCCGCCATAACAAGCATGGCGGTTGGGACGATGCCCGTACGCCCGGAAAATTCGGCAAGGGCAAAGACCGCGATCGTCGGAACGACGGAGACCGCAGCCGCTCCAAGCGCGACGGTGGTTGGAAGCAACATGCCGACAAGCATCACTACAAGCACCGTTCCGGCAAACGGGACAAGGACCGGCGCCACAGCGGTCGCGACAAGCGCAAAGACAAGGAATATGGCGACAGGAGAAATCGCCAGAAGTCAAAGCGCGACAGCGATCGTCGTCATACCAAGAGGGACGATTGGAAGCGTCACGCGGACAAACATCACTACAAGCACCGTTCCGGAAAGAAAGACAAGGATCGGCGCCGCGGTGAAAACGACAAGCGTAAGGATCGCAAGTATGGCGACAGCAAGAAGCGCCGCGAAGGTCCGCGCGATGATCAGCGTCGCTACAGCAAAAAGAATGGCGATCACAAGTTCGGCAAAAAGGACTGGAATCGCGAGCGGCACTACGCCAAGAACAGGGACGGCCGCAAGGACCGTGACCGTGTAGAACGCGATCGCAAGCGTGGCGACGAATGGGAGCGTGGCAAGAAGAGCAAGCATGCTTACGGCAAGAAACGCGATTCCGAGAAAAAGTTCGGCAAGCGGCATGGTCCGAAGAAGCATGTGCACAAGCATCATGGTAAAAAGAAGAAACATGCCTACAAGCATCATGGCAAAAAGAAGAAGCACGCCAAGAAGCACGACAAGAAGCGCAAATATGCCAAGAAGCACAAAAAACATAAGAAAAAGCGCAAGCACCGTCGCAAGAAGCCGGAGCCGGACCTGGTCATAGAGCCAGTCGATTGTGAACGGCTCCTGGTCGATGGCACGGTCGTCTGCCGGTAGGCCATCCCGGAATGGAGGCAACGTCAGCAAACTGAACTGATATTGCATCCCGCAGGAAACAAAGCGTCCGCCAGAACCCTGGCGGGCGCTTTTTCGTCTTCGGCCGCGTTCGCCTAGCATTTCAGGCGCTTCCGGCAGCACTATTTTACGTTGGGCACAGGCAACAATACGCGCACCCGAATTCCATTCCCGATCGCTGCGCACTGCCGACCCGGGCTGCGTCGTTTTGCCCACCCTTAGGAGCGGGGAGGCGCCGGTTGTTTGCGCGGGTTTTGCAGTGCACTATCGCAATGGTCAATTCGTCGCATTTATCTGTTTGAGCGGGGGCAATTGCGTTGACTGAGCGGGCTTTATGTGTAAACCGGCACATTGGAACCATTCGCGACTGCAACAGCCGCGAAGCAGCAAGGAAACCGAGATGACTGAACTGTTGAGTTCTTATCTTCCCATAGTGGTTTTTCTGGGCCTGTGTCTGGTAATCGGACTTGCACTTCTGATCGCTCCGTTTCTGGTGGCGCACAAGGCGCCCGATTCGGAAAAGCTCTCGGCCTATGAGTGCGGTTTCAATGCATTCGACGATGCACGGATGAAGTTCGATGTCCGGTTCTATCTGGTGGCGATCCTGTTCATCATCTTCGATCTGGAAGTGGCGTTTCTTTTCCCTTGGGCGGTTTCCTTCGGCGGTATCGGCTGGTTCGGTTTCTGGTCGATGATGGTGTTCCTGGCAATCCTCACCGTCGGCTTTATCTATGAATGGAAAAAGGGAGCGCTAGAATGGCAGTAGGCGACGGCAGCTCCACGCTGGTTGCCCCGCAGCCGCGCGGCATCGTGGACCCGGCCACCGGTAAGCCCGCCGGATCGGATGATCCTTTCCTCGGCGAGATCAACGACGAACTGGCGGATAAGGGTTTTCTGGTTACGTCCACGGATGAGTTGATCAACTGGGCGCGGACGGGATCGCTTATGTGGATGCAGTTCGGCCTGGCGTGCTGCGCGGTCGAGATGATCCAGATGGCGATGCCGCGTTACGACGCGGAACGTTTCGGCTTTGCGCCGCGTGCGACGCCCCGGCAGTCCGATGTGATGATCGTCGCCGGCACTCTGACCAACAAGATGGCTCCGGCCATGCGTAAGGTCTACGACCAGATGCCGGAGCCGCGCTACGTCATTTCCATGGGCTCCTGCGCCAATGGCGGCGGCTACTACCACTATTCCTACTCGGTGGTGCGCGGCTGCGACCGTGTCGTTCCCGTCGATATCTACGTTCCGGGCTGCCCGCCGACTGCTGAGGCGCTTTTGTACGGTGTTATGCTCCTGCAAAAGAAAATCCGGCGTACCGGTACCATCGAACGATAGGAAAGGCCGGTTTCATGAGTGAAGCGCTGAACGAACTGGCGTCCTATCTGACCGAACGCAAGGGCGAGTACATTACAGGTTCGGAAATTCGCTATGGCGAATTGACCATCGGCACAACGCCGGAGAATGTCATAGCGTTGCTGACATTCCTGCGTGACGACGCCCAGTGCCAGTTCATCAACTTCACCGATATCTGCGGCGTCGACTGGCCCTCACGGATGCGCCGCTTCGACGTTGTTTACCACCTGCTTTCTCCGCGTCAGAACATGCGTATCCGGGTCAAGCTCGAAGTCGGGGAGGAAGAGACCGTTCCTTCCGCCACCTCGGTTTTTCCGGGCGCCGACTGGTTCGAACGCGAGGCCTATGATCTTTACGGCATCCTGTTTACCGGTCATCCGGACCTGCGGCGCATCCTGACCGACTACGGCTTTGAAGGACATCCGCTTCGAAAGGATTTTCCCCTCACGGGCTTTGTCGAGGTTCGCTACGACGATGAGGTCAAGCGCGTCGTCTACGAGCCGGTCCAGTTGAAGCAGGAATTCAGGAATTTCGATTTTCTGTCTCCCTGGGAGAGCACCGACTATGTGCTTCCGGGGGACGAGAAGGCCGATGAATAGGGAACCGTCGAGAAAGACCAGGATATGAGCGACGAGACGTCAAAAGCTCAGGGTGAAAGACTGAAGGCGCAATGCCTTTGCGGCGCCGTGCGCTTCTCTGCCGTTCCGGTCAACGCCGATACCAGCGTGTGCCATTGCCATATGTGCCAGCGATGGGCTGCCGGGCCGTTCTTTGGTGTGCACTGTCAGGATAGCGTTGAATTCGAGCAGAGCGATGACCTGGTGCGCTACGAGTCCTCGCAATGGGCCGAGCGCGGATTTTGCCGGAAATGCGGAACCTCACTGTTCTGGAACCTCCGCGGCAAGGCGGACTACCATGTTTCCTTGACGGCTTTCGAGCCGAGGCCCGACGCCCGGTTCAGCGATGAGATTTTTATCGACGAGAAGCCGGACTGCTATGCATTTGCCAATGACACCAGGAAACTGACCGGAGCACAGGTGTTCGAAATGTTTGCCGAAGGGCAGGAATGACACGATGACGGAACACGACGTTCGCAACTTCAACATCAATTTCGGTCCGCAGCATCCGGCCGCGCACGGTGTTTTGCGGCTGGTCCTGGAACTCGACGGGGAAGTTGTCGAACGCGTCGACCCGCATATCGGCCTGCTTCATCGCGGCACGGAAAAACTCATCGAGACGAAGACTTATCTTCAGGCCGTTCCTTATTTCGATCGTCTCGACTATGTCGCGCCGATGAACCAGGAGCACGCGTTCGCGCTGGCCGTCGAGCGCCTGCTCGAGGTCGAGGTGCCGATGCGCGGCCAGCTTATCCGCGTGCTCTATTCCGAGATCGGCCGGATCTTGTCGCATCTTCTCAACGTCACGACCCAGGCGCTGGACATCGGTGCGCTGACGCCGCCGCTATGGGGTTTCGAGGAACGCGAAAAACTGATGGTGTTCTATGAGCGGGCCTGCGGAGCGCGCCTGCACGCGGCTTATTTCCGGCCGGGCGGCGTCCACCAGGACCTGCCGCCTGATCTGGTCGAAGACATCGGTAACTGGTGCGATCCGTTCCTCAAGGTATGCGACGATATCGAAGGTTTGCTCACCGACAACCGTATCTTCAAGCAGCGCAATGTCGATATCGGCGTGGTCGAGCTGGACGATTGCTGGGCCTGGGGATTTTCGGGTGTGATGGTGCGCGGTTCCGGCGCGCGCTGGGATCTGCGTCGGGCGCAGCCCTATGAATGCTACAGCGACATGGAATTCGAGATCCCGATCGGCAAGAATGGCGACTGCTATGACCGCTATCTGATCAAGATGGAAGAGATGCGGCAGTCGGTCCGCATCATGCGGCAGTGCGTCGAGCGGCTTCTCGGCGACCACCGAACGGGACCGGTTTCCTCGACGGATGGCAAGATCGTGCCGCCGAAGCGCGGCGAGATGAAGCGCTCGATGGAAGCGCTGATCCACCACTTCAAGCTCTACACCGAAGGCTATCACGTGCCGGAAGGCGAAGTGTATGCCGCGGTCGAGGCGCCGAAAGGGGAATTCGGCGTTTATCTTGTTTCCGACGGAAGCAACAAACCCTATCGATGCAAGATCAAAGCGCCCGGTTATGCGCATCTTCAGGCGATGGACTTCATCTGCCGCAATCACATGCTGGCCGATGTTTCCGCGATTCTTGGCTCGATCGATATCGTCTTTGGAGAGGTGGATCGCTGATGACCAGAACAATCCTCAAAGCGGCCTTGTGCATTGCCGCCCTGACGGGCGCGGCGCAAGTGGCGGCTGCCCAGTCCTCCGGCAGCGCGGACGCGACCATGCAGGCCCTGCTGCGTGACGGCTTCGAGATCAAGGCAATGGCGCCCAATGGCAGCCAGTATGTCGTGCTGCTGCAAAAGGACAAGGCCGCCTATGCGTGTGAGTTCGTGACGGTCACCAACTCGCGGTGCCGTGCCATCAACAGTGAGTCCGAATAAGTATGTCCGTCCGCCGTCTTGCAGAAGAGTCCGTCCAGCCCGCTGAATTCAAGTTCAGCCGCGACAATGCCGCGTGGGCAAAGGCGACCATCAAGAAATACCCGAAAGGCCGTCAGCAATCGGCGATCATTCCGTTGCTCATGCGCGCGCAGGAGCAGGATGGCTGGGTGACCAAGGCGGCGATCGAGTACATGGCCGACATGTTGGAGATGCCGTATATCCGCGCGCTGGAAGTGGCGACCTTTTACACGCAGTTTCAGCTCAAGCCGGTTGGAACAAAGGCGCATGTCCAGGTATGCGGCACCACTCCTTGCATGCTGCGGGGCTCCGAAGAGCTGATCCGCGTGTGCAAGAACAAGATCAACGCACAGCCCTTCGAGACGAATGAATCCGGAACGCTGTCGTGGGAAGAGGTCGAATGCCAGGGCGCATGCGTGAATGCGCCGATGGTGATGATCTTCAAGGATGCCTATGAGGACCTGACGCCCGAGCAACTGGCGGATATCATAGACACGTTCGAGGCCGGCGAGGGCGAATCCGTCACTCCGGGGCCCCAGAACGGCCGGCACCTTTCGGCGCCCATCGGCGGACTGACGACGCTTGCCGGCGGTGACAGCGGACCTGCGGCGAAAACGAAAGAACCGGCTGCCAAGCCGGCACCTGCTGCCGCTCCGGCCAAGCAGGTGGAAGGAAAGCAGCCAGCCGCCATGGAAGAGCCGGCGGACAAGGACGACCTCAAGATGCTCTCCGGCGTCGGTCCCAAGATCGAAACGGTGCTTCATTCGATCGGCATCTTCAAGTTCGAGCAGATTGCCGGCTGGAAGGAAGAAGAGCGTGCCTGGGTCGATGGCTTCCTGAAATTCAAGGGCCGCATCGAGCGTGAGGAATGGGTCAAGCAGGCCGATGCGCTCGCCAGGGGCGGCGTCGAGGAATATGTCCGCGTCTTCGGCAAGAAACCGCGGTAAAGGGGCATAAAATGCTGCAGGACAAGGATCGCATCTTTACCAACATATACGGCCTGAAGGACAAGAGCCTGAAGGGCGCGATGTCGCGTGGCCACTGGGACGGCACCAAGGGACTCATTGAAAAGGGCCGCGACTGGATCATCGACGAGATGAAGACATCGGGCCTGCGCGGCCGCGGCGGTGCCGGCTTCCCGACCGGGCTGAAATGGTCCTTCATGCCGAAGGAATCCGACGGAAGGCCGCACTACCTCGTCGTCAACGCGGACGAATCCGAGCCCGGCACCTGCAAGGATCGCGACATCATGCGCAACGATCCGCACACGCTGATCGAGGGCTGCGTGATCGCCGGTTTCGCCATGGGTGCGCATACGGCTTACATCTATATCCGCGGCGAGTACATACGCGAGCGCGAGGCGCTGCAGGCGGCCATCGACGAATGCTACGATGCCGGCCTGCTCGGCAAGAACAACAAATGCGGTTGGGATTTCGACGTCTACGTCCATCACGGCGCCGGCGCCTATATCTGCGGCGAGGAAACGGCTCTGCTCGAAAGCCTTGAGGGCAAGAAAGGGCAGCCGCGCCTGAAACCGCCATTTCCGGCCAATGTCGGCCTCTATGGCTGTCCGACGACGGTCAACAATGTGGAATCCATCGCGGTGGCGCCGACCATTCTGCGGCGCGGCGGTGCCTGGTTCGCGAGTTTCGGCAAGCCGAACAATCACGGCACCAAGCTTTTCTGCGTTTCCGGCCACGTCAATCAGCCGGCGACCTTCGAGGAAGCGATGTCGATCCCGTTCCGCGAATTGATCGACCGGCATTGCGGTGGAATTCGTGGCGGCTGGGACAATCTGCTGGCGGTGATTCCCGGCGGCTCGTCGGTTCCTTGCGTTCCCGCCGAACAGATCATCGACTGCCCGATGGATTTCGACAGCTTGCGCGACCTCAAATCCGGTCTCGGAACGGCCGCGGTGATCGTCATGGACAAGTCCACCGACATCATCAAGGCGATTGCGCGGCTGGCGCATTTCTACAAGCACGAAAGCTGCGGCCAGTGCACGCCGTGCCGCGAAGGCACCGGCTGGATGTGGCGGGTCATGGAGCGCATGGCCACCGGCAATGCGCACAAGAAGGAAATCGACATGCTCTTCGACGTGACCAAGCAGGTCGAAGGGCACACCATATGCGCGCTCGGCGATGCCGCGGCATGGCCGATCCAGGGGCTGATCCGGCATTTCCGGCCGGAGATGGAAAAGCGCATCGATGAATATACGCGGAAGAATTCCGGCGACGCGCCGGCGCTCGAGGCGGCCGAATAGGCGCGACGGGCAGGAGACGGGGCGAATGCGGGCGACCGCGGAACTGGACGGACGATGGCTAAGATCAAGGTAGACGGGAACGAGATTGAGGTGCCGGATCACTACACGCTCTTGCAGGCGTGCGAGGAGGCCGGCGCGCAGGTTCCGCGTTTCTGTTTTCATGAGCGGCTGTCGATCGCCGGCAACTGCCGCATGTGCCTTGTCGAAGTAAAGGGCGGACCGCCCAAGCCCGCCGCGTCCTGCGCGATGGGCGTGCGCGATCTTCGTCCGGGACCGGATGGCGAGCCGCCGGAAGTCTTCACCAATACGCCGATGGTCAAGAAGGCACGCGAAGGCGTGATGGAGTTCCTGCTGATCAACCATCCGCTCGACTGCCCGATCTGCGACCAGGGCGGCGAGTGCGACTTGCAGGACCAGGCCATGGCCTTCGGGGTCGATTCCTCGCGCTTCCACGAAAACAAGCGCGCCGTCGAAGACAAATATATCGGGCCGCTGGTCAAGACCATCATGACCCGCTGCATCCACTGCACGCGCTGCGTCCGCTTCACCACGGAAGTGGCGGGCATTTCGGAACTCGGCCTTATCGGCCGCGGTGAGGACGCCGAGATCACCACCTATCTCGAACATGCCATGACGTCGGAACTGCAGGGCAATGTCATCGATCTTTGCCCGGTCGGAGCGCTGACGTCCAAGCCCTATGCCTTCCAGGCGCGTCCGTGGGAGCTCAACAAGACCGAAACGATCGACGTCATGGATGCCTGCGGATCGGCGATCCGCGTCGACACGCGCGGTCGCGAGGTGATGCGCATCATGCCCCGGGTAAACGAGGCGATCAACGAGGAGTGGATTTCCGACAAGACCCGCTTCGTCTGGGACGGCCTGAAGACCCAGCGCCTCGACCGGCCCTTCGTCAAGAAGGACGGCCGGCTGCAGCCGGTGAGCTGGCAGGAAGCCTTCGGCGCGGTCAAGAATGCCGTCGCGGGCGTATCCGGCGACCGCATCGGAGCGATTGCCGGCGATCTTGCGACCGTCGAGGAAATGTTCGCGCTCAAGCAGCTCATGGCTTCGCTCGGCTCGCAGAATGTCGATTGCCGGCAGGACGGCAGCAAGCTCGATCCCTCGCTCGGCCGCGCCAGCTATCTGTTCAACCCGACCATCGAGGATATCGAGGATGCCGACGCCCTGCTGATCGTCGGTGCCAATCCGCGCTATGAAGCCTCGGTGCTGAATGCGCGCATCCGCAAGCGCTGGCGCATGGGCGATTTCCCGATCGCGCTGATCGGCGAGCAGGTGGACCTGCGCTACGACTATGAGTATCTCGGCGCCGGTCCCGAAACCCTGTCGGAGATCGTCAGCGGCGCCGGCAAGTTTGCCGCAAAGCTCAAGCGTGCCAAGAAGCCGATGATCATCATCGGCCAGGGCGCGGTTGCGCGGGCCGACGGCGCCGCGGTCCTGTCGCAGGCAGCCAAGCTTGCTGAAACTGTCGGCGCGGTTTCCGGCGACTGGAATGGGTTCGCGGTTCTTCATACGGCAGCCGGCCGTGTCGGCGGTCTTGATGTCGGGTTCGTTCCGGGTGAGGGCGGAAAGCCTGCCGAGGCCATGCTCACCGACACCGACGTGCTGTTCCTTCTCGGCGCCGACGAACTCGACATGACGAAACGCCAGGGCGGTTTCACCATCTATATCGGCAGCCACGGCGATGTCGGCGCTCATCATGCCGATATCATTCTGCCGGCGGCGGCCTATACGGAAAAAGCAGGCATCTACGTCAATACGGAAGGCCGCGTGCAGTATGGCCTGCGCTCGGCTTTCGCGCCCGGCGAGGCCAAGGAAGACTGGGCGATCCTGAGAGCGCTGTCCGATGTTCTCGGTCACAAACTTGGCTATGATTCGCTGCATCAGCTGCGCTCGGCGCTCTTTGATGCGTATCCGCATTTTGCCGACACCGATGTCGTGGCGCCGGCGGACATTGCCGACATAACGAAGCTGGCAGCCATGGGCGGCACGTTCGGCGGGGACGGCTTCCAGTCCACCGTGACGGACTTCTACCTGACAAATCCAATCGCCCGGGCATCCGCGGTCATGGCGGAGTGCTCGGCACTCGCCCGCGAAGCCGGCAAGATCGCAGCCGAATAGGGACACGGACCAGATGACATTCGACACGTTCATCACAAACTATGTCTGGCCGACCTTGATCATGCTCGGTCAGTCGTTGTTGCTGCTGGTCGCGCTGCTGATCTTCATCGCCTACATCCTTTATGCGGACCGCAAGGTCTGGGCTGCGGTGCAGATGCGGCGCGGTCCGAATGTCGTCGGCCCGTGGGGGCTGCTTCAGTCCTTTGCCGACTTTTTCAAGTTCGTGTTTAAAGAGCCGATCATCCCGGCGGGCGCCAACAAGGGCGTGTTCCTGCTGGCGCCGCTCATCTCGGTTACCCTGGCACTGGCGGCCTGGGCGGTCATACCCGTCAACGAAGGCTGGGCCGTCGCATCGATCAATGTCGGTATTCTCTATGTTTTCGCTATTTCCTCGCTGGAGATCTACGGCGTGATCATGGGCGGCTGGGCGTCCAATTCGAAATATGCCTTTCTGGGCGCGCTGCGGTCGGCGGCGCAGATGGTATCTTATGAGGTGTCCATCGGTTTCGTGATCATCACCGTTCTGCTGTGTGTCGGCTCGCTCAACCTGACCGAGATCGTGCTTTCCCAGCAAACAGGTCTCGGCACGATGCTCGGGCTGCCCAACAGCTTCCTGGATTGGCACTGGCTGGCGCTGTTCCCGATGTTCATCGTGTTCTTCATTTCGGCGCTGGCAGAGACCAACCGGCCGCCCTTCGACCTGCCGGAGGCCGAGTCCGAACTGGTCGCCGGTTTCATGGTCGAATACGGCTCGACGCCGTACCTGCTGTTCATGCTCGGCGAATATGCCGCCATCGTCCTGATGTGCGCACTCACGACGATCCTGTTCCTGGGCGGCTGGCTGCCGCCGTTCGATGTCTGGTTCCTGAACTGGATTCCCGGCGTCTTCTGGTTCGTCCTCAAGGTCTGTTTCGTCTTCTTCATGTTCTCCATGGTGAAGGCGTTCGTGCCGCGCTATCGCTACGACCAGCTCATGCGCCTCGGCTGGAAGGTGTTCCTGCCGCTGTCGCTGGCGATGGTCGTGATCGTCGCATTCGTCCTCAAACTGACCGGCTGGTCCGCCTGAACCGGGAGATCAAGGGAAATGTCGCTCGCACAAGCCGCAAAGTCAGTCTTCCTGAAGGAATTCGCCGGAGCATTCCTGCTTTCGATGCGCTACTTCTTCGCGCCCAAGGCGACGGTGAACTATCCTTACGAAAAAGGACCGGTCAGCCCGCGCTTTCGCGGCGAACATGCGCTGCGCCGTTATCCGAACGGCGAGGAGCGCTGCATCGCCTGCAAGCTGTGCGAAGCGATCTGTCCGGCACAGGCAATCACAATCGAGGCCGGACCGCGCCGCAATGACGGCACGCGGCGCACCGTGCGCTACGACATCGACATGGTCAAATGCATCTATTGCGGCTTCTGCCAGGAGGCCTGTCCGGTGGATGCGATCGTTGAAGGGCCGAACTTCGAATTCGCTACCGAGACACGCGAGGAGCTGTACTACGACAAGGACAAGCTGCTCGACAATGGCGACCGGTGGGAGCGGGAACTCGCCCGCAACATTGAAATGGACGCTCCCTACCGGTGAGCGTCACAGCGGACCGCGGAGGCGGCGGTCCGGCATCCAACCGGTCCGTAGGGGCCGGGAACTGAAATTTGCCGCCGGGCACTCCGGCGGTCCATCTGCGGAAGCCCGTGTTTTCCTCTCGGGCTTCGGGGGAAAATAAAAAGGCACAGATCATGGGTCTCCAGGCTCTGTTTTTCTACCTGTTCTCGGCGATTGCCATTGCCTCGGCCTTTATGGTCATTTCGGCGCGCAATCCCGTGCACTCGGTGTTGTTCCTGATCCTGACATTTTTCAATGCGGCGGGACTGTTCCTTCTGACCGGCGCAGAGTTCCTGGCGCTCATTCTGGTGGTTGTCTATGTCGGTGCTGTCGCGGTCCTGTTCCTGTTCGTCGTCATGATGCTGGACATCGATTTTGCCGAGCTTCGCTCGGGCGTCCTGGAATATGCGCCCGTCGGCGCCCTGATCGGATTTATCCTGGCGGCGGAACTGGTGCTCGTTCTTGCCGGCAACGCCTTTACCGTCGAGCCGGTAGCCAATCCCGCGCAACCCATTCCCGATCTCAACCAGGTGACCAATATCCAGGCGCTCGGCGATATCCTCTACACAGACTATGTTCACTTCTTCCAGGCTGCAGGGATGATCCTGCTCGTGGCAATGATCGGCGCGATCGTGCTGACGCTGCGTCACAAGGAAAGCGTCAAGCGCCAGGATGTTTCCCAACAGGTTGCCCGTTCGCCGGAGACCGCCATCGAGGTGGTCGACGTCAAGCCCGGACAGGGCATCTAGGCGGGGTTAGGAACAGACATGGAAATCGAACTTTCCCATTATCTCACGGTCGCCGCCATCCTGTTCACGCTGGGTGTGTTCGGCATATTCCTGAACCGCAAGAACGTCATCGTCATCCTGATGTCGATCGAACTGATCCTCCTGGCCGTCAATCTCAATTTCGTGGCGTTCTCCGAACACCTCAACGACCTTGTCGGCCAGGTCTTCGCGCTCTTCGTCCTGACGGTCGCGGCGGCGGAGGCGGCCATCGGACTGGCGATCCTCGTGGTCTTTTATCGCAACCGCGGCTCCATCGCGGTTGAAGACGTCAACATGATGAAGGGCTGAGCGGATCATGTATCACGCAATCGTATTCTTCCCGCTTCTGGGAGCAATCATTGCCGGTCTGTTCGGCCGCTCGATCGGCGCACGGGCGTCCGAATATGTGACCTGCGGCCTGATGGTCATCGCGGCGTTCCTGTCGTGGATATCGTTCTTCCAGGTGGCGCTCGGTCACGGCGACCTGATCCGGATCGAAGTCCTGCCATGGATCGTTGCCGGAACACTCAATATCGACTGGGCTTTCCGTATCGACACCCTGACAGCGGTCATGCTCGTCGTGGTCAATACGGTCTCCTGCCTGGTGCATATCTATTCGATCGGATACATGCACCACGATCCGAGCCGTCCGCGCTTCTTCTCCTATCTGTCGCTGTTCACCTTCGCCATGCTGATGCTGGTGACCTCCGACAATCTGGTGCAGATGTTCTTCGGCTGGGAGGGCGTGGGCCTTGCCTCCTATCTGCTGATCGGCTTCTGGTTCAAGAAGCCGTCCGCCAATGCGGCCGCTATTAAGGCGTTCATCGTCAACCGTGTCGGCGACTTCGGGTTTTCCCTCGGCATTTTCGGCATTTTCGTGCTTTTTGGCTCCGTCTCGTTCGACGTGATCTTTGCCGGCACGGCCGATTTCATGCCTGCCGCGGAGGCGCGCAACGCCGATGCGTTTTTCGAGTTCTTCGGCGTCGAAATGGACAAGGGCGACGCGCTGACCACGGTCTGCCTGCTCTTGTTTATGGGCGCGATGGGCAAATCGGCCCAGTTCCTGCTGCACACCTGGCTACCGGACGCGATGGAAGGCCCGACACCGGTCTCGGCGCTGATTCATGCCGCGACGATGGTCACCGCCGGTGTATTCCTGGTCGCGCGCATGTCGCCGATCTTCGAGCTTTCGACCGACGCGCTGACCGTGGTGACGATCATCGGCGCGGTGACGGCCTTCTTCGCGGCGACGGTGGGGCTGGTACAGAACGACATCAAACGCGTGATCGCCTATTCGACCTGCTCGCAGCTTGGCTACATGTTCGTCGCGCTTGGCGTCGGTGCCTACGGTGCCGGTATCTTCCACCTGTTCACCCACGCCTTCTTCAAGGCGCTGCTGTTCCTTGGGGCCGGCTCGGTTATCCATGCGGTGTCGGACGAACAGGACATGCGGCGCATGGGCGGGCTGCGCAAGCACATCCCGATCACCTACTGGATGATGATCATCGGCACCCTGGCGCTGACGGGCTTCGGCATTCCGTTCACACCGATCGGGACCGCCGGCTTCATCTCCAAGGACGCCATTATCGAATCCTCCTTCATCGGTAACAACCCTGCGGCCGGCTTCGCCTTCGTGATGCTGGTGGTCGCGGCAATGTTCACCAGTTTCTATTCATGGCGCCTGATCTTCATGACCTTCCACGGCAAGCCGCGCGCATCGTCCGACGTCATGCACCATGTGCATGAATCGCCGCTGGTCATGCTGGCGCCGCTCTATATCCTGGCCGCGGGTGCGCTGTTCGCCGGCATGATCTTCATCGGCAATTTCTTTGGTCACCACTACGAGGAATTCTGGAACGGGGCTCTCTACACGCTGCCCGACAACCACATCGTTCATGAATTCCACAATGTGCCGGCCTGGGTGAAGCTCAGCCCGTTTGTCGCCATGGCGCTCGGATTCCTGGTGGCCTGGCAGTTCTACATACGCTCGCCCGAGACGCCCAAGGCATTGGCCGCACAGCACAACGGTCTCTACAAGTTCCTGTTGAACAAATGGTACTTCGACGAGCTTTACGACCTGATGTTCGTGCGCTCCTCCAAGTGGCTCGGCCACTTCCTGTGGACGAAGGGCGACGGGTGGCTCATCGACGGTTTCGGGCCTGACGGCATTGCCGCGCGCGTGCATCAGATAACCAACCGGATCGTCCGGCTGCAGACCGGATATCTCTACCACTATGCCTTTGCGATGTTGATTGGTGTTGCCGCACTTGTCACCTGGATGATGCTCGGGAGTGCTGTGTAATGACCGACTGGCCAATCCTATCCGTGGCCACATTTGTGCCGCTTGTCGGCGTGCTCCTGATATTGCTGATCCGCGACGACAGCGAGACGGGCCGCCGGAACATCCGCAATGTTTCGCTGATCGTCACGACGTTCAATTTCCTGTTCTCGCTGTTCATCTGGGCGAATTTCGACGATTCGAAAGTCGGCTTCCAGTTCGTGGAGCAGGCCCAGTGGCTGGGCGAGGGGATCTCCTACCACATGGGCGTCGACGGCATATCGGTGCTGTTCGTGGTGCTGACCGCCTTCCTGATGCCGCTGTGTATCCTGGCGAGCTGGGAATCCGTGCAGCACCGGGTCAAGGATTATATGATCGCGTTCCTGATCCTGGAAACGCTGGTGATCGGCGCCTTCTGCGCACTCGATATAGTGCTGTTCTACGTCTTCTTCGAGGGCGGCCTCATCCCGATGTATCTGATCATCGGCGTATGGGGCGGCAAGCGGCGCATCTATGCGGCATTCAAGTTCTTCCTCTACACGCTGGTCGGCTCCGTGCTGATGCTGCTGGCGATCATGGCCATGTACTGGAATTCGGGCACCACCTCGATCCCGGACATGCTGGCGCATGATTTCCCCGCCAATATGCAGATATGGCTGTGGCTCGCCTTCTTTGCGTCCTTCGCCGTCAAGCTGCCGCTCTGGCCGGTCCATACCTGGCTGCCGGATGCCCACGTGGAGGCGCCGACGGCGGGTTCCGTGGTGCTGGCCGGCATCCTGCTGAAGCTTGGCGGATACGGTTTCATCCGCTTCTCGCTGCCGATGTTCCCGATCGCTTCGGTGGAGCTGTGGCCGCTGATCTTCACGCTCTCCGTCGTGGCGATTATCTGGGCCTCGCTCGTCGCACTGATGCAGGACGATGTAAAAAAGCTCATCGCCTATTCCTCGGTCGCCCATATGGGCTACGTGAAGATGGGTATTTTCTCGGCCAATGCGCAGGGCGTTAACGGAGCGATCTTCCAGATGCTCTCGCACGGTCTCGTTTCGGCGGCGCTCTTCCTTTGCGTCGGCGTGATCTATGACCGCATGCACACGCGTGAAATTGCCGCCTATGGCGGGCTGGTCAACAACATGCCGAAATACGCGGCCGTGTTCCTGGTGTTTTCCATGGCCAATATCGGTTTGCCGGGGACATCCGGTTTCGTCGGCGAGTTCCTCGTCCTGATCGGCGCCTTCCAGGTCAGCAGCTGGATCGCCATCCTGGCGACGCTCGGTGTGATCCTTTCGGCCGGCTATATGCTGTGGCTCTACAGGCGCGTGATCTTCGGCCCGCTCGAGAAGGAAAGCCTGAAATCGCTGCTCGATCTGTCGCAGCGCGAAAAGGTCCTTCTCTACCCGCTGGCGGCGCTGATCATATTCTTCGGCGTGTATCCGCTGCCGGTGTTCGACGTGACGGCCGTGACCGTCGATGCGTTGATCAATAACTACAATGCCGCGCTAGAGGCCGCCAATGGCCTGGCGCTCGCGGACTGACGAAGGACACTGGCGACATGACAGCTGAAACCCTCGTAGCGAGCCTGCAGCTCTCCACACCCGAACTCATCCTTGCCGTCGGATCGATGGTGCTTTTGATGATCGGCGTGTTTTCAGGCAAGCAGTCCTCGAACATGGTCACGGGCCTGGCGGTCGCACTGCTGATCGCGGCCGGTGTGTGGATGGTTCTCGTTTCCGACCTGGGTGTCGGCTATGGCGGTTCCTTCCTCCAGGATCCCTTCGCCCGCTTTATGAAGGTGCTGACGCTGATCGGCTCGATCACCGCACTGGCGATGGCCGTCGGCCATGCGCAGGAAGAGCAGATCGACCGGTTCGAGTTCCCGGTTCTGATTGTCCTTGCGACACTCGGCATGATGCTGATGATCTCCGCCAACGATCTCATCGCGCTCTATCTCGGTATCGAACTGCAGTCGCTGGCGCTCTATGTGGTGGCCGCGATCAACCGCGACAGCACTCGTTCGACTGAAGCCGGGCTTAAATATTTCGTTCTTGGCGCGCTTTCCTCCGGCATGCTGCTTTACGGCGCTTCGCTGATCTATGGCTTTACCGGCCATATCGGCTTTCCGGAGATCGCCGCCGCTGTCGCCGATGGCGAACGCTCGATCGGTGTCGTGTTCGGGCTGGTTTTCCTGCTGGCCGGCATCGCCTTCAAGATCTCCGCGGTTCCGTTCCACATGTGGACACCGGACGTCTATGAGGGCGCGCCGACGCCGGTAACGGCCTTCTTTGCCGCCGCGCCGAAGATTGCCGCCATGGCGATGCTGGTGCGGGTCGTGATCGGCGCCTTTGAGCCGGTGGCGTTGGACTGGCAGCAGATCATTGTCTTCATCTCGATCGCATCGATGGTCCTCGGCGCCTTCGCCGCCATCGGGCAGCGCAACATCAAGCGGCTGATGGCTTATTCGTCGATCGGCCATATGGGCTATGCGCTGGTCGGGCTGGCGGCCGGCTCGCAAGTCGGCGTTCGCGGTGTCGTCATTTACATGCTGATCTACATGATCACGACGCTCGGTACATTCGCCTGTATCCTCGCCATGCGGCGCAAGGAAGAAGGCAATGTGGAACAGATCGATGATCTGTCGGGGCTTGCCTCCAGCAATCCGCTGATGGCGACAATCCTGACGATCTTCATGTTCTCACTTGCCGGCATTCCGCCGCTTGCCGGGTTCTTCGCGAAATATTTCGTCTTCCTCGCGGCGATCGAATCCGGGCTATACGCGCTTGCGGTGATCGGTGTTCTGGCATCGGTTGTGGGTGCCTACTACTACCTTCGCATCGTCAAGATCATGTGGTTCGACGAGGCAAGTGCGGGTTTTGTGCCGGTTGCCGGCGAGCTTCGTGTCGTCATGGGCGTTTCCGGCCTGTTCGTGCTGGGTTACGTGCTGGTCGGCGGCCCGCTCGGCCGTGCGGCGGGCGTTGCCGCGCAAACCCTGTTCGTGGCAGGGTGACTGGATGAGCGGCGCGGGCGGAGACTTCAGGCATGTAACGTTGGGCGACGTGGATTCGACCAACCTTGAATGCCTGGAGCGCGCGCGGCAGGGCGACAATGGCAATCTCTGGATTACCGCAAACCGTCAACTGAAAGGCCGTGGCCGGCGTGGGCGCGGCTGGGTCTCGGAGCCCGGCAATCTTTATGCCTCGCTTCTGATGATCGATCCCGCGCCGCTGGCCGCGCTTGCCAGCCTGCCGCTGGCGGTCGGGGTCGCCGTTCAACGGGCGATTTCCCAGGTCCTGCCGCAGGGCGGCGAACGCGCCACGATCAAATGGCCCAACGATGTTCTGCTTGGCGGCAAGAAGATTGCCGGAATCCTGCTTGAGAGCGAGACCCTGCCGGACGGCAGACAGGCCGTCGTCATCGGCTGCGGCATCGATGTTTCGCATGCGCCCGATGAGGCGATGTATCCCGTCACGACGTTGCGTGCCGCCGGCTCTTCGGTATCGCCCGAAGAGCTTTTTGACCGCCTCTATCAGGCCATGGGTGAGGAACTGGCCCGCTGGGATCAGGGAAGGGGCATTGCCTCCGTGCGTCAAGCGTGGCTCGGCGCGGCGGAAGGGATCGGCAAACCGATCAGTGTCAACCTGCCGGACAGCACCTTGACCGGAACATTCAGGGAAATCGACGCATCCGGCTGTCTCGTTCTGGTCGACAATGACAACAAGATTCAGACCGTCGCCGCGGGCGATGTCTTCTTCGGCCGGCCCTGAACCGGGTCCTGCCCAACTCACAATTGCACTGGCAAAATGACTTCAAAAGACGAATTGGTATTTCTGCCGCTCGGCGGCGTTGGCGAAATCGGCATGAACCTGGCGCTTTACGGCTATGGTCCCGAGGGGCGCCGTGAGTGGATCATGGTGGATTGCGGCGTCACCTTTGCCGGTCCGGAACTTCCGGGCGTGGATCTCATCCTGCCGGATATCCGCTATATCGAAGATGAGAAGATCAACCTCAAGGCCATCATCATCACCCACTCACACGAGGACCATTACGGCGCTGTCGCCGAACTTTGGCCTTATCTGGGCGCGCCGGTCTATGTAACGCCCTTCACCGCCGGCATGCTGGAGGCGAAACGCGCCTACGAGGGTGACATGCAGGAGGTGCCGGTCACGATCTACAAGGCGGGGGACACGTTTGAAGTCGGCCCGTTCACGATCGAGGCGGTGCCGGTCAACCATTCGATCCCGGAGCCGGTTTCCCTGGTGATTTCCTCGCCCGCGGGACGGGTCATCCATACCGGCGACTGGAAGATAGACGAGGCGCCATCCCTCGGCCCGCTGACCGACGAGAATCGCTTCCGCGCAATCGGTGATGAAGGCGTTCTCGGCCTCATCTGCGATTCGACCAATGCGCTGCGCGACGGCGTTTCCCCTTCGGAAAAGGAAGTCAGCAAGAGCCTGGAGAACATCATCCGCGCGGCGAAGGGCAGGGTGGCGATTACAACCTTTTCGTCCAATGTCGGGCGCATCCGTTCCGTGGCCGAGGCAGCGAGGGACGCGGGCAGGAAGGTTCTGCTGCTCGGCAGTTCGATCAAGCGGGTTGTCGATGTCGCGACGGATCTTGGCTACATGGAAGGCCTGCCGCCGTTTATCGACGAGGACGAGTTCAACACGATCGACCGGAACAAGATCGTTATCATCCTGACCGGCAGCCAGGGCGAGAGCCGTGCGGCGCTCGCCAAGATCTCCCGGGACGAGATGCGCACCGTCATGCTCAATGCCGGGGATACGGTGGTCTTTTCCTCGCGCACCATTCCGGGAAACGAAAAAGCCATTCTTGATATCAAGAACGGCCTCATCGAACAGGGTGTCAACATCATCACCGACGACGAGGCGCTGGTGCATGTGTCGGGCCACCCCCGGCGCAACGAACTGAAGCGGATGTATGAATGGGTCCGCCCGCAAATCCTCGTGCCGGTGCATGGCGAGGCCGCCCATCTGGTCGGTCATGCGACGTTCGCGCGCCAATGCGGCATCGAGACGGTGCCGCATGTTCGAAACGGCGACATGCTGCGTCTGGCGCCGGGGCCCGCGGAAGTGATCGACGAAGCGCCGCACGGCAGGATCTTCAAGGATGGCGACCTGATCGGCGACTTCGACGAAATGGGAATTGGCGAGCGGCGCAAACTCTCCTATGTCGGTCACATCGCAGTCAACGTGCTGCTCAACGGCAAGCATAATCTGGTTCGGGACCCCGTGGTGCGGACGCAGGGCCTGCCCGAATTCGACGAGGACAGCGAACGCATGACGGACCGCCTGCAGGAAGCGGCCGTCAGTGCCGTGGAAAGCATCCCGCGCGTGCGGCGACGCGATCTGGATGTGGTCCACGAATCCGTGCGCCGTGCCGTCAGGGCGGCGGCGCGCGATGCATGGGGCAAGAAGCCGGTCATGACCGTCTTCGTCACACGCGTTTGAGGCGACAGCTCAGGGAGCGAACTCACATGATTGGCAGGCTGAACCATGTTGCGATTGCGGTTCCGGATCTCCAAGCGGCAACCGCGCAATACCGGGACACGCTGGGCGCTTCCGTCTCGCAGCCTCAGGCACTTCCCGAGCACGGCGTTACGGTCGTCTTCGTGGAGCTCGGAAATACCAAGGTCGAGTTGCTCGAGGCTCTCGGGGAAAACTCGCCCATCGCATCTTTCCTGGAAAAGAATCCCGCAGGCGGCATGCATCACATTTGCTACGAGGTGGACGATATTCTTGCCGCGCGGGAAAGGCTGAAGGCCGGCGGTGCGCGTGTGCTTGGCGATGGCGAGCCGAAAACAGGCGCGCACGGCAAGCCGGTGCTGTTTTTGCATCCGAAGGATTTCTGCGGAACCCTGGTGGAACTGGAACAGGTATAGCCGCCAATGAATTTGCTGACCGCCTTCGCCGTCTATTTCATCATATGGTGGATCACGCTCTTTGCGATCCTGCCGATCGGCGTGCGCACGCAGGCCGACGAAAAGGACGTGACGCTCGGAACCGCCGAGAGTGCGCCGCTCAGGCTGCGGATGCGCAACAAGATCATGCTGACAAGCGTGGTGTCCGCGGTGATCTTCGCGATCTATGTCCTGCTGACCGTAACCTTTGGCCTTTCGGTCGATTCGATACCGCGCATCGTTCCGGACTTTTCCACACGTTAGTTCCATTCCCGGTTCAACCTAGTGCGTGTTTGTCCGCGCGTGGTCTTTCAAGACCGGCACTGCATTCTGTTTGCGATTGAGCACCCAACCGCTGAAATGCCAGATCGGCAGGACCATGGCGTATGCAACAATTCCATCGACAAAATAGTGCCAGGCGAGGTGCACGGAACCGACAAGGATAATTGCTGCGTATAGGGTCATAAGCAGGCCAAACCACAACCGGATGCGAAAGGCCGCCAGACAAAACAGCAAAGCTTGGGCATTGTGCATACTCGGCATTGCCGAGATCCCGGCAGGGGCATTGACCGCTCCGGTATACACATCCCACAAATGGTTGGCAGTATTGATTGCCTGCAGATTTCCGCTGCTGCCCGAACCTTGTTGCGATCCGAATGAACGCAGATACTCAACGAGCGGGCCGTAGGTCTGACCGTCACCCGTCACCGCCTCAAAATAAATGGGCCCCGCTGATGATAAAGCGGTTGCGGCGACCAAGCCGATGATGATCCAGGACAAAATGGTGGCCAACCAATATTGGCTGCGTAGGTTCTGAACCCGACGGCTGTCCGAAAGCAGCAAACCGCAAAAGAACGCATAACAGACGAACATCCAAAACAGATACATGCCGTCTATTGCCCGTGTCAGAGCAGGATGATTTTCAAAGACCGGCAGCAGGATTTCCCATGCCTGGCGGCCGAAGAAGAGCTGACTGTCCCAAATGGCAAAGGTCTGATCCCAGGAAAAGGGGTTCAAGTGAGGGATTTTCATCTTCCAGTACAGGAAGGGCGCCATAATCGCGGTGAATATGATCACGCCAAGAAGTGCCTTGCGGATTCGTGCATTGAATGCGTATGCGCTGACGTGTTTCCATGTTCGTCTGGTGTATTCGGCAAGGCTGCAATCATGGCGAAAGAAGGCCAACAGCCATACGATGGAAGTAATCGATGCGCACAGGAGAATAAAACGTACGGCTCTTATTGTGTACTTTGTGACAAAAGGGGTGAGTGTTTCGCCGGAAATGATACATTTTATAGTTGTATAAAGCAGAAGGACGAACAGGATAAGGTAGAACAGCGTATTTCTTCGATACTCTACCTTTAAATAACTGATTATATTATATTTATTTCCAGAGCTTGGCGTCGGTTGGCCGGGATCATTATTCACGTGTGTCACGGCTAAAAATCTCACATAAGTAGAAAAATACAACCTATGAGATATTTTGACGCGTGTTAAAATTCGGTTTATCTGGAGATGGAAAGACGTGTCCTGGCCGTCAAAGGTGTGAGGGCCGATCGATATGTTCGTCCGTGGGACACAGTCGATTCTCTGTGCTGCAAAAACGTCTAAATCGCTAAGGCGCGGTTGGGCTCCTATCGCGGGAAACGCGCGGCAAGATTGGAACCTGCTTTTCCACCAACGGTGACCTTTGGCCTCCCCGTTGAATCGGTACAGCGTACCGTTCCGGATTTTCCCTCGTAGCAGTCCGGCCCTTTATCGTGCGGAAAGCGGCTTTTCGAAAAAGACCCGGTCGAAACCATCCTGCCGGGCGCGGCCGGTCTCGCGATAACCCAGCGACGGATAGAGCGACAGGTTTTCGCTCATGTGGATGTTGGTATAGAGCTTGATTGACCAGAATCCGTTCTTGCGGGCGTATTGCTCGACGAAGTCGATCAGCATGCGCCCGTAACCCTTGCCGTGATGGGCCGGATCGACGGCGATATTCTCCAGGAAGACACTGTCTTCCTGATCGTAGAAGACCACGAAGCCGAACAGGTTTCCTTCATCGGCCAGAACGAAAATCAGGCCGTCAGCTACTTGCGAGGCGAAGTCCGCCGTCATCGGCGCCGGTTCCCGGCCGATACGCTCGACATAGATCTGATAGGCCTTGCGGGCGCAGACAGCGATTGCTTTTACATCGTCGCTGGCAGCGGGTCTCAATGTGGTCATCTTCGCGAAATTCGTTCGTTTACGTTCAATTCATCACAAACGTAGCAGTTAATCCGCTGCCGCTGAACCGATTCAGGAAGTGGCAAGACATCGATGTTACAAACAATCGATTGTGTTTTGAACGGGCAGCCAGACTTGAGACGGTTGAACGAACTGCATTCGGTATTGGAGAGGCTGCGTACGTCGCCGGACAAACGACCGCCACAGTCGTTTGCGGGCCATCGGTCGCGTAGCCGCAAGTTGCTGAAATGGTCGGCCATGATCATCATGGTGATGGCCAGTACTGCCTTCTTTGCATATGCCACCAATTCCTTCGTTCATTCCGTCCATGCCGCACAGAACCGAGACCGGCTGCAGGAACTTGCCGGTTCGACCGTCAATCGGGCGGAACTCGGAGCTGACTACGCCTTTGCGGCGCTGACCGCGGTGGCCGAGGGCTCCGACCTCACCTGTGGCGAACAATCACTGGCAACGTTTCGCTCGCAAGTTCACCAGCGTTCGATCGTGAAGGACATCCGTATTCTCGATGCACGGGGTTTCACCCGGTGTGCGGCGTTCCCGGAAGTCCTTGGGGGTGCGCATATGCGCGTAGACCTCGGCGAAATGAGAGACACCCGCAATGAAAACACCAAGCTGGTGCCTCTGCAACTGCGCGGGCAATCGGCGCTTGGCGTCATGTGGGTGGTGGACCAGGACACGCTGTTGCTGGCTACGGTCAGCACGCGCATGCTGGTTCATGACGTCCTTCCGAAGGCATTGAGGAACGGCAATGCGGCGCGTGTGGCCCTTGATGAAAATACCCTGATCGCCTCTCACGATGAGATGGGGTCAACGGTTCAGGACACGGGTGAAAATGCACGACCATTGGTATTCAAGGCCCAATCGGACCGTTATCCCTTTCATGCCGAGATTCACATTTTCGATCATTTGATGATGCGGTGGAACAACGGCATCGGCGCTTCCTATCCGGCAAGCGGCGGGGTGTTCGGCTTCCTTTTCGGTCTGCTTGCGATCCGCGCACTTTCGAAGCCGCGCGGTATCGATGCCGAGATCGGCGATGCGCTTGAGCAAGGTCAGTTCAAGGCCTTTGCCCAGCCTATCTTCGACCTGAAGACCGGCGCCATTACCGGCTGTGAGATACTGGCGCGCAGGCTGCTGGACGACGGCACCGTTGTCTCGCCGCAGCAGTTCGTTCCGCTTGCCGAGCAGACAGGACAGATCGACGCGATCAACTGGCAGGTTATGGATGACGCGCTGGCGGGCTTGCGCCCCTTCTTGAGGAAAAACAAGCATTTCACCGCTGCCTTCAATGTCGGGGCGCAGCAACTCATACAGCCGTCCTTCATCTCGGAACTGCGCACCCATGTGCGCGAGGCGCGAGTCGGCTCGCGTCAGGTCACCATCGAAGTGACGGAACGCCAGCAGTTCCAGGACATGGACGTGGCGGCCGCGATCATGGGCAGAATGAAAGAACATGGATTCCACATCGCCATTGACGATGCGGGAACCGGGCACAGCGGGCTCAGCCATATTCAGAAGCTTGGTGCGGACATTATCAAGATCGACCGGTTCTTCGTCGATCAAGTCGTGCATGATCCGAGCGCCCGCTCGCTTATCAAGATGCTGGTGCGCCTTGCGCGCGATCTGCGCATGACGACTGTGGCGGAAGGTATCGAGACCGAGGAACAGATGCAGGCTCTTGCCGAACTTGGTGTCGACAAGGGACAGGGTTTTCTGGTGTCAAAGCCGCTGCCGCTCAAATCCTTTGTGGGTTTTGCCGAAAAACTTTCACATTCGGAAGACCAAAAGACGGCGGCCTGAATCTCCGCGCTGCATGTGTCTGAACAATGCGGCGCGAAACGGACCCTTCGCCATCGCTCAAGCTGATTTTCGATATTGCAAAAAAAAACAAGGCAGAAGCCTTGTATTTAAAGTATCGCGTTGATCATTTTACCGATGTTACTCGGCGGCTGCAGGTCAAACCGCGCCTTAGATCCATCCTCCCAAGACTTTGACCGCGAAACGGACAGAGATCGATTGCCCCTGTCTCATTGGTGGTGAAAACTAGCCGATTGTTTACCCGATGTCATCAGAAAAGTGACATTTTTATCGCTGTCGAGAATTTTTTTTGCGTAATGCGTAATCTGACCATAGACCGTTGCAATAAGCGGACATGCCCGACGGGTCTTCGGCTTCCCTTCGAACCGCCAAGCCGCTAATACAACTGTCGTTTTATGCTGTCTCACCTGATTCCTCGATCAGGCGGCAAATACCGACCGGACATGAAGATGCGCCTTTCCCGCTATTTCCTTCCCATACTGAAAGAAAACCCCAAAGAGGCCGAGATCGTCTCGCACCGGCTGATGCTGCGTGCCGGCATGATCCGCCAGCAGGCGGCCGGAATCTATTCCTGGCTCCCGCTCGGCAAGCGCGTCCTTGAAAAGGTCAATGCGATCATCCGGGAGGAACAGGATCGGACCGGCGCCATCGAGATCCTGATGCCAACGATCCAGTCGGCAGAATTGTGGAAGGAGAGCGGGCGATATGACGATTACGGCCTGGAGATGCTGCGCATCAACGATCGTCAGGAGCGCCCCATGCTCTACGGCCCCACCAATGAGGAGATGGTCACCGACATCTTCCGCAGCTATGTGCGTTCCTACAAGGATCTGCCGCTCAACCTGTACCACATACAGCTGAAGTTCCGCGACGAGATCCGGCCGCGCTTCGGCACCATGCGCTCGCGCGAGTTCCTGATGAAGGATGCCTATTCGTTCGACATCGACCAGGACGCGGCGCGGCGTGCCTACAACAAGATGTTCGTGGCCTATCTGCGCACATTTTCGCGCATGGGTCTTTCCGCAGTGCCGATGCGCGCCGACACGGGGCCGATCGGCGGCGATCTCAGCCATGAATTCATCATCCTTGCCGATACGGGCGAATCCGAAGTGTTCTGCCATCGCGACTATCTTGGCTTCGACATTCCCGACGAGACGACGGACTTCCAGGACGCCGGTGCGCTGCAGGCGATTGTCGACAAATGGACATCGCTTTACGCCGCCACTTCGGAAATGCACGATGCGGACGCATTCGCCGCCGTCGCGGAGGATGCCAGACTATCCGCGCGGGGCATCGAGGTCGGCCACATCTTCTATTTCGGCACCAAATATTCCGAACCCATGGGCGCCAAGGTGATGGGGCCGGACGGCAAGGAGCATCTGGTGCATATGGGTTCATACGGTATCGGGCCGACGCGGCTTGTGCCGGCCATCATCGAGGCCTCCCATGACGAGAACGGCATCATATGGCCGAAGAGCGTTGCGCCCTACGATGTCAGCATCATCAACATGAAAGTCGGCGACGGTGCTTGTGACAGCGCCAGCGAAAAGCTTTATTCCGAGCTGGAGGCGGCGGGGCTCGACGTGCTTTACGACGATCGGGACGAGCGGGCGGGCGCCAAATTCGCAACGGCCGATCTGATCGGCATTCCGCAGCAGATCGTTGTCGGGCCGCGATCGATTGCCAATGGTGAAGTTGAAATCAAGGACCGCAAAACCGGCGAGCGTGAGAACATGACGCTCGAGGCTGCCGTCAACCGGTTGGTTTCGGCAAATTAAGGAGTGGCGATGAGCGGCGACATCGCAGAGGCGACAAGGACATCCAAGGGGAGCGGCGGACCGTTCGCCGGCGCATTTTGCGCCTATGAGCGCATGATCGCCTGGCGCTACCTTCGTTCCCGTCGCAAGGAAGCCTTCATCTCCGTCATAGCCGGATTTTCCTTTGTCGGCATCATGCTTGGCGTTGCCACCCTGATCATCGTCATGGCGGTCATGAACGGCTTCCGGGGCGAGCTGATCGACCGTATTCTCGGCGTCAATGGTCACATCATGGTGCAGCCGATCGACGAGCCGTTCGACGACTATGCGGCGCTTGCAAAACGTCTTGCCGAAGTGCAGGGCGTGCGCGCGGCAATACCGATGATTGACGGGCAGGCCCTGGTATCGGGTTATCGGGATGTCGGCACAGGCGCGCTGGTGCGCGGCATAAGGGCCGATGACCTGTCCAGCCTGGGCGGTGTCACCGACAATATCCTCAGTGGGGACCTGGTCGGATTCGTTGCCGGCGAGGGGCTTCTGGTCGGCTCGCGGCTCGCTTCCCATCTTGGTGTCGGCGTCGGCGATACGGTCAAGCTGATTTCACCGGAGGGCGACGTGACGCCGCTTGGCGTGACCCCGCGGATCAAGTCCTATCCGGTGTCGGGTATCTTCGAGATCGGCATGTCGGAATATGACGGCTCGATGATCTTCATGCCGCTTCCGGAGGCGCAGCTCTATTTCAATTCGGATGGCCTCGTGCAGGCGATCGAGCTGTTCATTGACGATCCGGACACGGTGGACGCGGTGCGTCCGTTGCTTGAGACGGCGGCCGGAAGACAGGTCTATATCTCTGACTGGCGCCAGCAGAACCGGACGTTCTTTTCCGCGCTTGAGGTCGAACGCAACGTCATGTTCATGATCCTGACGCTGATTGTCCTGGTGGCGGCGCTCAATATCATCTCCGGCCTGATCATGCTGGTGAAGGACAAGGGGCACGACATCGCGATCCTGCGGACGATGGGCGCGACATCGGGCGCCATTTTACGGATCTTCTTCATGACCGGAGCAGCCATCGGCGTCACGGGGACGATTGCCGGCTTTCTACTGGGTGTCATTGTGTGCTGGAACATCGAATCGATCCGCCAGTTCTTCTCATGGCTGTCCGGAACCACGCTGTTCGATCCGGAGCTTTACTTCCTCAGCCAGTTGCCGGCGGACATGAATGCCGGCGAAACGCTTTCGGTTCTCCTGATGGCCATCGGCCTTTCCTTCCTTGCGACGCTGTTTCCGGCGTGGCGCGCGTCCCGGCTCGATCCGGTCGATGCGTTGCGTTACGAGTAGGGCGTCGCGATGACGGACACGGTTTTGCAGATTGACGGCGTGCGCAAGCACTACAAGCAAGGCGACAATATACTTTCGATCCTCAATGGCGCGGACTTCACGCTGCGCAAGGGCGAGACGGTTGCTCTGGTGGCGCCAAGCGGGGCAGGCAAATCGACGCTGCTTCACGTGGCCGGCCTGCTTGAACACCCCGATGCGGGCGAGGTCTTCGTCAATGGCCGGGCATCGAGCGGGCTGAGCGACGACGCACGCACCGCAATGCGGCGGTCCGATATCGGTTTCGTCTACCAGTTCCATCATCTGCTGCCGGAATTCACCGCGCTCGAAAATGTGATGATGCCGCAGATGATCGCGGGCCTTTCACAAATAGCTGCCTCTGAGCGGGCGCGCCAGTTGCTCGACTATATGCGTATCGGCCACCGCGCGGAGCACAGACCGGCCGAACTGTCGGGCGGCGAGCAGCAGAGGGTGGCAATTGCCCGCTCGGTCTCGAATGCGCCGCTTGTTCTGCTCGCCGACGAGCCGACCGGAAACCTCGATCCCGGAACCGCCGGCTATGTTTTCGAAGCGCTTGAAGCCCTGGTGCGCCAGTCCGGCCTTTCGGCCCTGATTGCCACGCACAACCACGAAATCGCTTCGCTGATGGACCGGCGCGTGACCATCGAAGACGGGCAGGTCGTCGAGGGCTGAGCGGCATACGCGCCGTATCTTCCGCAAAATTCGATCCCCTCCGTTCGCCGTATCCGGTGGCATATTAAGGCTTCCTTAAGCACGATACGCTATTCGCTTGACTTGAGAACAAGAAAGGAACAAATTGCAAACATAGACGGAATAAGGAGGAACATATGTTCGATTTTGCAAAAGACTGTGCCGCGCTCGCCTCCATGCTCATGTTTGTAACCAGCCTGACGCTCGTGGTGATGGCGCTGTGATTTCTACCCGGCTTAACAGTGTCCGTTCACGTCTTGAGGCGCTCGTATAGCCGATCCAGGCCGTAGATGAACAAGCCTGCGGCCAATCCCCAGAAAGCCGAACCGATCCCGAATGCGGACAGGCCCGATGCGGTCACCGCAAATGTGGCGATCGCGACAAAACGATCCTTGCCCTCGGCGACGCTGTTGCCCAGCGCCGAGGCGAGGGCACCGATCAGCGCTATGCTGGCGACGGTGGCGATCAGCGCTTTCGGGAAGCTGGCAAAAAGCGCGACAAGGGAAGCGCCGAAAGCGGCTATGACCACATAGCCGCCGGCATAGAACGGACCGGTCAGCCATCGCTTGTCCTTGTCCGGATGGGCGTCGGGGCCGGTGCATATGGAGGCCGTTATCGCGGCAAGGTTCGTGGCGTGCGCGCCAAAACCGGCGCTCGCAAGGGAAGCCAGCCCGGTGACAGACAGAACCGGGCGGGATGGCGGCGAATAGCCCGAAGCCTTGAGGACCGCAAAGCCCGGCAGGTTCTGTGAGGCCATGGTGACAAGATAGAGCGGAAGGCCCAGCCCGATCATCGGCTCGAGGTCGAATTTCGGGGTGATCCACTCGAGCCGCGAGATCTGCAGCCCGTCCACGGATCCGGCAAGTCCCAGAACATAAGTCAACGCTATTCCGCATATGAGGACGGCAAGAACGGCCCAGATCGGCGAGAACAGGCGCACGGCAACGAATAAGAACAGAAGCGGCAGGACCAGTTCGGGCGCCGATTTCAGATGATCGAAGACACCGAGGACGAAACTGAAAAGCACGCCGGCCAGCATGGCGGATGCGACCGAGCCCGGAATCCGTTCGATCATCGCCGCAATCGGTTTGAAGATGGCCGTCAGAAGCGTCAGCACGGCGGCAAAGAAGAATGCGCCCACCGCCGTTTCGATCGTCTCTCCGGAAGATTGTGCGATGAGGGCGGCGCCGGGGGTCGACCATGCAGCGACGATCGGCATGCGGTAGCGGACGCTCAGAATGGCGGTCGTGGCGGCGGTGGCAAGGCAGATCGATGCGATCCAGGAAGAGGTCTGGGCCGCGTTGGCTCCAACCGCCTCGGCCGCCGCAAGGACGATGGCGACGGAACTGCCAAAGCCGACGAGTACGGCGACAAGCGCCGATATGACAACGGATGCACGCATTGATTCCCCCACCCGGACGAGCGGAGGCTACCGTCAATCCTCAGCTCGCGCCAGCGATAACGGCATCGAAGGCACACAGATTGCGGGTGCTTATTGCGGCCGAATCGGGTCATTACAGTGTGGATTGAGCCTTGCGCGCGAATGCGGATTGCTGCCCGATGATTTAAACTCGCGTCTGGCACTGGACAGCGGTAATGCGGAGACCGGCACATGACGGAAGAAACAGTGAACAGGGCGCAAGACAACGCGGCAGGCCCCGGATTCGTTCACCTGCGCGCGCATTCCGCCTATTCGCTGCTCGAAGGCGCCTTGCCGCTGAAGAAGATCATTTCCATGGCGGCTGCCGACGCGCAGCCGGCCATCGGCATCGCCGACACCAACAACCTTTTCGGAGCGCTGGAATTTTCGGTCAAGGCTGTTGAAGAGGGCATGCAGCCGATCCTCGGATGCCAGCTCGACATCGATATGGAGGATGGCGGCAAGGAAGGTCAACGCGGCCACCGCGATCACGTGGCCGAGCGGCCGTCCATCGTGGTGATCGCCATGAACGAAGACGGCTACCGGCGGCTGGTCGAACTTGTAAGCCGGGCCTATCTGGACGGGGCCGGCACCGATACCACGCATATCTGTCTGTCCTGGCTCACCGAGAGCGGCGCGGACGGGCTGATCTGCCTGACCGGCGGCTCCGGCGGGCCGATCGACAAGGCGGTTTCGCAGGACCAGAAAGATCTCGCGGAAACGCGGCTTGAACGGCTGAAAACGATTTTCGGAAACCGTCTTTATATAGAGTTGCAGCGACAAGCCGGCTTTGACCGGACCCATGAAAACCATATGCTCGAACTCGCCTATGAAAAGGCGATTCCGATCGTCGCGACAAACGAGGCCTTCTTTCCGTCGCCCGAGGATTTCGACGCCCATGACGCGCTCATGGCCGTCGCCCACAACGCCATGGTTTCGGACGACAGCCGCTTTCAACTGACGCCGGATCATTACCTGAAAAGCCGCGCCGATATGTGTGCGCTGTTCGACGACCTGCCTGAAGCGCTGGAAAATTCGGTCGAGATTGCACAGCGCTGCTCTTTCATTCTGAATACGCGCGCGCCCATCCTGCCGCGCTTTACCGGTGCTTCGGACGATGCGGAGGAGGCCGAGCAAGCGGAAGCGGCGGAGCTGCGGCGGCAGGCCGAGGAAGGACTTGATGCGCGCCTGGCGGAACTGGGATATGCGGAAGGCTTTTCGGAGAGCGACTATCGCGAGCGCCTTGAAGTGGAACTCGGCATTATCGAGCGGATGCGCTTTCCCGGCTACTTCCTGATCGTCGCCGACTTTATCAAATGGGCCAAGGCGCATGACATTCCGGTTGGTCCCGGCCGCGGATCGGGCGCCGGATCGCTGGTTGCCTATGCGCTGACGGTGACCGATGTCGACCCGCTTCGCTTCTCGCTGCTTTTCGAGCGCTTCCTCAATCCGGAACGCGTATCGATGCCTGATTTCGATATCGACTTCTGCCAGGACCGGCGCGATGAGGTCATCCGCTACGTGCAGGAAAAATACGGGCGCGAGCAGGTGGCGCAGATTATCACCTTCGGGTCGCTGCAGGCGCGCGCGGCTCTGCGCGATGTGGGCCGCGTGCTGGAGATGCCCTATGGGCAGGTCGACCGCATCTGCAAGCTGGTGCCCAACAATCCGGCCAACCCGACACCGCTCTACAAGGCGATCGAGGAAGAGCCGAAGCTGCGCGAAGAGGCCGACAAGGAACCCGTTGTCGGGCGTCTTCTCGATATCGCGCAGAAGATCGAGGGCCTTTACCGGCACGCCTCGACGCACGCCGCCGGCATCGTGATCGGCGATCGGCCATTGTCGCAGCTCGTTCCGATGTATCGCGATCCGCGTTCGGACATGCCGGTGACACAGTTCAACATGAAATGGGTCGAGCAGGCGGGCCTCGTTAAATTCGACTTTCTCGGCCTCAAGACACTGACGGTGCTGAAGACAGCCGTCGACTTCATCGCCGAGCGCGGGACCGACATCAATCTGAACGCCCTGCCGCTCGATGACGACGAGACCTATGCGATGCTGGCGCGCGGCGAGACGGTCGGCGTTTTCCAGGTTGAAAGTGCCGGCATGCGCAAGGCGCTGATCGGCATGCGGCCGGACCGTATCGAGGACATCATCGCCCTTGTCGCGCTCTACCGCCCGGGACCGATGGAGAACATCCCGGTCTACAATGCACGCAAACACGGCGAGGAAGAGGTTTCCTCGATCCATCCGAAGATCGACTATCTGCTGGAGGAGACGCAGGGCGTCATCGTCTACCAGGAACAGGTCATGCAGATCGCCCAGGTCCTGTCCGGCTATTCGCTCGGCGAAGCCGACATGCTGCGCCGTGCGATGGGCAAGAAGATCAAGGAGGAGATGGACAAGCAGCGCAGCCGCTTCGTCAGCGGTGCGGTGGAGGGCGGTGTCACCAAACCGCAGGCCGATCTCATTTTCGACCTCCTGGCGAAATTCGCCAATTACGGCTTCAACAAGTCACATGCCGCCGCCTACGGGATCGTCTCTTATCAGACCGCTTACCTGAAAGCGCATTATCCGGTCGAGTTCCTTGCAGCGTCGATGACGCTCGACATGTCGAACACCGACAAGATCAACGATTTCCGACAGGACGCCAAGCGTCTCGGCATCGAGGTGGTGCCGCCATCGGTGCAGACCTCGCACCGGATCTTCAAGACCAGGGAGAACCGGATCTACTACTCGCTTGCCGCCATCAAGGGCGTCGGCGAGGCGGCCGTCGATCATGTCGTGGAGATGCGCGGAGACCGGCCCTTTGAGAGCATCGAGGACTTCTTCCTGCGCGTCGATCCGAAACTGATCAACAGGCGGGTACTGGAACATCTGATCTGTGCCGGTGCCTTTGACTGTTTCGGCCGCGACCGGGCGGAACTGGTCGGTGGCATCGACCGGCTGCTCGGCTTTTGCCAGACCGCCGCCAGCGACCGCGATACCGGCCAGGGCGCCCTGTTCGGCGCCGGCGCTGCGACCGGCCCGGAAGTGATTCAACTGGACGGTGTAACGCCTTGGGTCCCTTCGGAAAAACTCCATCGGGAATACCAGTCGCTCGGCTTTTACCTGTCCGCCCATCCGCTCGATACTTATGGCGAGCTGCTGGACAAGATGCGTGTGCAGACTTTTGCCGAATTCTCCAATGCGGTGCGTCAGGGCGCCACGGCAGGCCGTCTCGCCGGTACGGTCACGTCGAGGCAGGAGCGCAAGACCCGCACCGGCAACAAGATGGGGATCATCGTCTTTTCCGATTCGTCGGGCCAGTATGAAGCGGTGCTGTTCTCCGAGGCACTCGCCCAATATCGCGACCTACTGGAACCGGGAAAATCGCTGGTGGTCACGGTCGACGCCGAAGAGCGGCCGGAAGGGATCAGCCTGCGTATCCAGACGGTTAAATCGTTGGAGGAGCAGGCCGTCCAGACGCAAAAGGCCCTGCGGATCTATGTGCGCGACAGCTCGCCGATTGCCCAGATTGCCGGACATCTCAACGCCAGCGGTGACGGGCTTGTCTCATTCGTCGTCATCAAGGAGGACGGCCGCCGTGAGATCGAGGTGGAGCTTCCGCAGCGCTACCGGATCTCACCACAGATCGCCTCCGCCCTAAAAACGGCCAAGGGTATTGTCGACGTCGAACTCGTTTAAGCGTTGGCTTCTTCCGGTATAACGCGGTTCGCTCAGTCGCCGGTTTGCCCTGATTTGGGACCTGTAGCGTCGCGGTCGCGCTGCGGCCTTGCGCTGCGCTGCCTGCCAAAGGTGTAGCCGGTCTCGACGGCGTCACGGCCGAATTTGTCCCGGACTTTGTCAATCGCCCGTTCCGCGACAGCCCGCTGGGTGGCTTTGGTATCCACCAGATCGGGCGGATCGGCAAGATCGGCGCTGGACAGATCCGAAACCCCGATGCCGAGCAGGCGGTATTTCGTGCCGTCCAGTTCCTTTTCCAGAAGCGAGAGGCCGGTATGGAAGATGCGGTCGGCGAGGCAGGTCGGATCGTCGAGGCGGCGGTTGCGCGTGCGGATCTTGAAGTCGGCGCTCTTCAGTTTCAGAACGACCGTCTGGCCGGCGATATCGCTCTTCTTGAGCCGGCGCGACACCTTTTCCGACAGGGACCGAAGCACGGCGACCAGCGTCTCGCGGTCGGCATGATCGTTGTTGAATGTGGTTTCCGCCGAGACGCTCTTGGCGCTGTCGCGCGTATGGACCTGGCGGGCATCTTCGCCGCGCGAGAGCCTGTAGAGGCGCTGCCCGATGGCGCCGTAGCGCCGCATCAGATCGCCTTCCTCCATCTCCTGCAACTGGCCGATCCTGGTGATGCCGTCGCGTTCCAGTGTCGCGGCGAAGGCCTTGCCGACACCCCAGATGGTGGTGACCGGCATGTCCTTCAGGAAATCGATCGCTTCCGCCTCGCCAATGACGGAAAAGCCGCGTGGTTTTTCCAGGTCGGACGCGACCTTTGCCAGGAACTTGCAGTAGGAAAGGCCGACCGAGACCGTGATGCCAATCTCATCCTCGATGCGCCTGGCGAACGCCGCCAGGGTGCGCGCCGGCGGATTGCGGTGGAGCACCTGTGTCCCGGCAAGTTCGAGAAATGCTTCGTCGATGGATATCGGCTGCACCAGTGGGGTCAGCTCCTCCATCATCCGGCGGACCTGTTTGCCCACCCGGCTGTATTTTTCCATGTCGGGCTTGATCACCACGGCCTGCGGGCAGGCTTTCAGGGCCTTGAACATCGGCATGGCGGAGCGCACGCCGTGGATACGGGCAAGATAGCAGGCGGTCGACACGACACCGCGCCTGCCGCCGCCGATGATGACCGGCTTGTCGGCCAGTTCCGGATTGTCGCGCTTTTCGACAGTGGCGTAGAAGGCGTCGCAATCGATATGCGCCACTGTCAGGGCGTAAAGCTCGTCGTGGCGCAATATCCGAGGGCTGCCGCAATGCGCACAGCGATGCAGGCGTTCTTCCTGATAGGTCAGGCAGTCTCGGCAAAAGCCGATATCGGGATCCCGGTCGATGGCCGACATTGCTCCACCGGTTTGGAACAAAAGTTGAACATAACTCGTTTACGCCGCATCCGCCAGGCAATCAAGCGCCCATATGCGCACGGATGATCTGTTCTATATGGGGCCAGTCTTCAGCTTCGACGACATCGTCACCGGGATGCGGCGCCATGGAGCGGAATGTGGCGTTGCTCATATAGTAGATGGCGTGAGCGGAGGGCGCGTGTTTCTTTGCGGAATGGAGATTGTAGGCCATGTCGTCGACAAAGATCAGCGGCAGCTCGCGCTCGGCATGGATCTCACGGATCAGCGGCCCTTTTTCTTCATTGGTTGCAACCAGCGGATAATTCAGCCCGTGACGGTCGAGCAGTGTTCTCCTGATATCGTAGTGGTGCGGCGGCATGGCGGACAGAAAAATAATGTCCGCAGTGTCGGCAAGATTTGAAAGCACGGTTTCGACGTCGCTGGTCGGTGTCTGCCAATCCAGCTGTTCGAAGAAGAAGCGCTCCAGCAGTTCACGACAGGTTTCTTTCTCGGCGGTTTCACCGTCATCGAGCCCGATGATGTTTCCGGTCAGGCGAAACGAGCGCGGCAGCAATTCGAAACCGTTGGCGTTAAGAAAGGCGTTGAACGGTGTAAGGAACTCAAGCACGACCTCATCAACATCGCAGATGACAAGCGGCCTGTCCTCCAACGAAAGCTGCGTGTGTCCCACCGTTGCCTGGGTAGTCATCAGATGCTTCCCTCGAACGGCGCTTCGCCACCCAGGGCCCGCCAGGCCTCGACAACCTTCTCCGGATCGGTTTCACGGGCATCGCAATAGGCGAGCAGCGTCGGCTCGTGGCTCATCAGAAAACCGAGCACGCCGGCAAGAAAGCCCGGCTCCGAGGAGGCAGCGCGCAGGTTTTCGATATTCAGTCCGGAAATCGCCAGAAAACGCGCCAGCATGTCCTCATCGCCCGCAATCCATGCAAGGACGTCGATCGCCAATGCTTGCGTTTCGGCTTCCTTATTGAATTCGCTAGGATTTGAGCCCACGGGTTTGCTTTTCTTCAACCAAATTGCGCTAGCTTGAATTTGGATCAGTTTTGAGAATCTTTCCGGCGGCAGCATAATGGCTGGCGGTGGAAGAGCAAGATTGAGTGGGGATGAGAGCTGTAAATGCCTAAACGGGTTATGATCGTCGAGGACAATGAGCTGAATATGAAGCTCTTCCGCGACCTCATCGAAGCATCGGGTTACGAGACGGTTCAGACCCGCAACGGGCTTGAAGCGCTCGACCTTGCGCGCGCGCACAAACCCGATCTCATCCTCATGGATATCCAGCTTCCGGAGGTTTCCGGCCTTGAGGTCACGAAGTGGCTGAAGGAGGACGATGAACTGCATTCAATTCCGATCATCGCCGTGACGGCTTTTGCCATGAAGGGCGACGAAGAAAGAATACGACAAGGCGGCTGCGAGGCTTACATGTCCAAGCCTATTTCGGTGCCCAAATTTGTTGAAACCATAAAAACCTATCTGGGCGACGGATAAATCGAGGAAAATTACTGATGACAGCCCGCATCCTGGTCGTGGACGATATTCCCGCAAATGTGAAATTGCTGGAAGCCCGCCTTTTGGCCGAATATTTCGACGTCATAACGGCCGTCAACGGCGAACAGGCCCTGGAAATTTGTGCCGGCGGTCAGGTGGATCTTGTGTTGCTCGACATCATGATGCCGGGCATGGACGGATTTGAAGTGTGCGAGCGGCTGAAGGCCGACAGTGCGACGACCCATATTCCCGTGGTCATGGTGACCGCCCTCGACCAGCCTTCCGACCGCGTGCGCGGTTTGCGCGCCGGGGCCGATGATTTTCTCACCAAGCCGGTCAACGATCTGCAGTTGCTTGCGCGGGTCAAGAGCCTGGTGCGGCTGAAGGCGCTTACCGACGAGCTTCGAATCCGGGCCCAGGCCGCCCATGATGTCGGCATCAACAGCCTGCTCGGCACCAAGGCCGAACAAGAAGGCAAGGGCAAGGCCCTTCTCGTCGACGAACGCCGCAACTCTCAGGACAGAATAGCTCAGATCCTGCGCAAGACCGCTGATCTGACGGTTATGTCGGATCCACAGGCCGCGCTGTTCGAGGCCGCAGAGAATGCCTATGAACTGATTCTGGTCAGCACGAATTTCTCGAATTACGATCCGCTGCGTCTTTGTTCGCAGTTGCGCTCGCTCGACCGCACACGTTTTGTGCCATTGTTGCTGGTCTGCGATCAGGGCGAGGAAGATACCGTCAACCGCGCACTGGAACTCGGCGTCAACGACTACATCATCCGGCCGATCGATCCAAACGAACTGGTGGCACGCTGCAGCACGCAATTTCGCCGCAAGCGTTACAATGACTATCTGCGGTCGAGTGTCCAGCATTCCATCGAACTTGCCGTGACCGACCCGTTGACCGGGCTCTACAACCGCCGTTATCTCGATTCGCACATGCACATACTTATCGAGCGTTCGGTCGCCAGGGACCGGATCTTGTCGGTGCTGGCCATCGATCTCGACCGTTTCAAGACGGTCAACGACACCTATGGTCATGACGTCGGCGATGAGGTGCTTCGCGAGTTCTCGAACCGCGTTCGGGCAGCCATCAGGGGAATCGATCTTGCCTGCCGGCTTGGCGGCGAGGAGTTCGTCATCGTGCTTCCGGACACGGAAGGGCCGGTGGCGGAATCGATTGCCGAGCGGTTGCGCCGCGAGATCGCGGAGGTGCCGTTCCGCGCCGGACCGGACGGGCAGGGGCTGACGGTAACCGCTTCCGTCGGTGTCGCATCGCTCTCCGAAGCCGGCGAATCAGCCGCGGAACTCCTCAAAAGAGCCGATAATGCGCTGTTTGAGGCCAAGGCAAGGGGCCGAAACAGGGTCGTCGCACAGGCTGCGTGATCTTTCTTGCCATCAGGTGGCACAAAGGCGCCTTTGTGGCGATGTTGACGACACGTCAGCGTATCCTGTTACAAAAGTCTGATTCTTAAGATTTATCGCAGATTGGTCGGTTTGCGCCGTTTACCATGTGCTCATTTGCGGCGGCAAAACGGTTAAGAAAACGTTGATTTTTTTGCTCCAATGAGCAAATGTTGTGGATAGGGGTGAGAGCGGGACGATTTCCGTCCAGCGCACACCCTTTCGAATCGTCTACCCCATGGTGCTCAGGTCCGCCGCATCTCCTGGGTCGTGGGGTTGGCTGGTCGGCACTAGGAAATGTGGCCTCCTCGTACCGCAACCTGTGCTGACCAGCCCCCAAAACAAAAAAGCCGCTTCGCGACCGAAGCGGCTTTTTTGTTCAGCGGGAAGACCAAAATTACTTGATCTTCGTTTCCTTGAACTCGACGTGCTTGCGCGCGACCGGATCATATTTGGTCTTGACCATCTTCTCGGTCATGGTGCGGCTATTCTTCTTCGTGACATAGAAGTAGCCTGTATCTGCCGTAGATTGCAGCTTGATCTTGATTGTGGTGGCTTTGGCCATTGTTCTACCTGCCTTGCAAAAACGAAGCCGTGGACAGCCTACAAGCCTCCACGGCGAAAATCTGGGCGGAACCTACAAGTCGCGATGAAAATGTCAAGTCCCGTCGTGGCCGGTTTTGCCGCGCTGTGTCGAAACGACTACAGCAACTCCCGGACAAAGCGCCCATGGCGCGCCTGATAGAAAGGAACCGGCCTTCCGAAGGGCAGGGAAGGGTCGTGGTTCAATTCACTCACCAGCTCGGTGATGATGGCCTGGGTAATGCGCGGCATCTCGACCTCGCCGACCTGCGAAACCGGGACCCATTTCAGATCCAGGAGTTCGTTGCTGGATTCGGCATCGGCGCGGCCGATTTCGTCACGAAAACAGGCAAAGAAGCGTGTGTCGAAACGGCGCGTTCTTCCGGGCGGCGTGATGGCGCGCGCTATATAGCGCAGCGGAGACAATCGCGGGGCGAGTTTGCGGTTTGCGAAACCGGACCAGTCCTGCCGGCTGCTGACAGGGCCGGGGCCGCCAATCAGTATGCCAACTTCCTCAAAGGTCTCTCGCACAGCGGCGATTGCCAATGCGCGGGCGCGGAACGCGCTTGCCGGCTTCGGCATCCTGTTGAGGAGCTTTTCCTCGACAGCGGGATGAAGGTCGTCGGCGGCGGGAATGTAGCCGTCGCCTCGGTCGCGCCGGCCACCGGGAAAGACATAGGTATCGGGCATGAAGGCATGGGCCGTGTGGCGTTTGCCCATCAGGAGCATTGGTTCGTCACCGGACCGGTCTATGAGAATCAGCGTCGCCGCGTCTTTGGGACGCATGGGCGGGTTCGCGCCCGAACCGCGCCGGGCTTCGGAATCGAGATCGGGGCCGGATTTGTCTTCACCCGTTTTGTTCATGTCCTTCATCGGCCGATCGATAAGCCGCCGAATGACGCCGGCTATCCGCCCTGCGCAATTTCCGCGGCTTCGTCCTCCTCACCACCAAAACCATGCATGTAATTGGCCCATTGCAGGCCGATGACCGCACCCTTCACAGGCTGGATCATGGCAAGGGCCATTGCCAGCGTAATCGGTATCCACATCGCCAGGTGCTGCCAGCTGTTCCAGTCCAGAAACGGCTCGGCGATCATGTAGCCGGCCACAACGACATGACCGACAATAAAGATGACCAGATAGGGTGGCAGGTCGTCGGCGCGGTGGTGGTGCATCTCCTCGCCGCAGCTTTCGCAATGGTGCACCGGCTTCAGGAATGATTTGAACAACGGGCCGGTCCCACAATGGGGGCAGCGGCCCGACCAGCCCTTGGTGACGGCGCGCCACAGATCGCGCTGCGGGCGCATGGCTGCTGATCGGCTTGAAACGGTGTGCTGTTTGGCCAAAGTCAGTATCCTCTGCGTTTTCTTTTCCGGGCGCCATTCGATCGCGATGCGCCTCGTTTTGCCTTGTGAAATGACCTTGTGGCGGCGGCAAGCTTGCGCCCCTCACTCAGCATCTCAAAACGCAGGGCTCCGGCAAGCGGTATCGCTTCAGCCAGCCGAACCTCCACGCTGTCGCCCAACCTGTAGCCCTTGCCCGACTTTTCGCCGACCAGGGCCTGGTGCGCTTCGTCGTAGATATAATAGTCAAGTCCGAGTGTTGAAACCGGAATAAAGCCATCTGCGCCAAATTGCTGCAGGGAGACAAACAGGCCGGCCTTGGTGACACCCGAAACGCGACCTTCGAAATCATCGCCGACCTGGTCGGCCAGATGATGCGCGATCAGCCGGTCGACCGTCTCGCGTTCGGCAGCCATGGCGCGGCGCTCGAATGTCGAGATCTCGGCTGAAATTTCCTCCAGCGCTGCTTCCTCCTCGGGCGTGATCGCGCCCTCGCCAAGACCGAGCGACCCGATGAGCGCGCGATGGACGATCAGGTCCGCATAGCGCCGGATCGGCGAGGTGAAATGCGCATATTTCATTAGATTCAGGCCAAAATGGCCAATATTTTCAGGGCTGTAATTGGCCTGGCTTTGCGTGCGCAGAACCATTTCGCCGACCATGGTTTCGTGAGGCTTGCCACGAACCTTGGCGAGGATGCCGTTGAAACTGTTGGCCCGCAGATGCCCGCCCTTGGCGAGCGGTATATCAAGGGTCTTGAGGAAATCGCGCAATGCCTCCTGCTTGGCGAGTGACGGCGTGTCATGCACGCGAAAAACAAGCGGCTGGCGTTTCTGTTCCAGGGTTTCAGCGGCAGCGACATTGGCCTGGATCATGAATTCCTCGATCAGCCGGTGGGCGTCGAGGCGCTCCGGTATGACCACGGTGTCGACACGGCCGTCTTCATTGAGACGCAGCTTTCGTTCCGGAATGTCGAGTTCGAGCGGCTGGCGTCTTTCGCGGCCGCGCGAAAGCGCCGCATAGGCCTGCCACAGTGGTTGCAGAATGTCCTTCAACAAAGGTGCGGTCTTGTCGTCCGGTGCGCCGTCTATGGCCGCCTGCGCCTGCGGATAGCTCAGGCGGGCGAAGCTTTTCATCATGATCCGGTGGAAGGTGTGGCTGATCTTGCGGCCCTCGGCCGAGAAGACCATGCGCACGGCGAGCGCCGGCCGGTCGACGCCTTCCTTCAAAGAGCAAAGATCGTTGGAAATGCGTTCCGGCAGCATGGGAACGACCCGGTCGGGAAAATAGACCGAGTTTCCGCGCTTGAGCGCCTCGCGGTCGAGCGCCGAGCCGGAACGGACATAATGGGCGACATCGGCGATCGCGACATAGGCGACAACGCCGCCGGCATTGGCCGGGTTGTCGTCGGGCTCGGCAAAAACGGCATCGTCGTGATCCTTGGCATCCGCCGGATCTATGGTGATCAGGGGTAGCTTGCGCCAGTCCTCGCGCTTGCCCAGCGTTACGGGCTTTGCCTTTTCGGCTTCCGCGAGAACCGCGGCCGGGAATTTGTAGGGAATGCCGTGCGCATGGATGGCGATCATCGAAATCGCCTTCTCGCTGGCGACCGATCCGACCACACTCAGGACCTTTCCGCGCGGCATGCCGTGCGGTCCACCGCGGTTCGGATCCACCTCGACAAGATCGCCATCCTTTGCCTTGCCGACAAATTCGGGGTCGATGATGACTTCCTTGTCGCGACGTTCGACCGGCTCCATCCGGCCGCCACCGCCCGGCGTTTCGCGAAACACGCCCAGCACGGTGCCGCGCTGACGGTCCAGGACCTTCATGATCTTGGCGGTGTGGGCCGGGCCGGCCTTTTCATTGGAGGCGGATATCCTGGCCAGCACACGATCGCCCACGCCCGCCGCCGGCGTTCTGGACTTGCCTTTTCTGTGCACCGGCTGCCTGATCAGGACCGCGGGCGCCACCGTGCCGTCATCCGGCCACTCGGCGGGCCGGCCGATCAGGGCGCCATCGTCGTCGCGCGAGGTTATGTCGAGCACCGTGACCGGTGGAAGCGCGCCCGGCCGGATCAGTTGCTTGCGCCGCCGCGTCAGCAGCCCTTCGTCCTCGAGGTCGCGCAATATCGTCTTCAGAACCACACGATCATGTCCGCGTACGGCGAAGGCCTTGGCGATATCCCGCTTTGAGGCGCGCGAGGGGTGCTCCGCAATGAAGCGGAGGATTGTCTCCCGGTCCGGTACGCCGCCGTCAGGCCGGTTGCTTTTGCCGGGAGCCGATTTCCTGGGCAAGTCTACTCCTCGGCCTTGACCGTTTTGCTCTTGCGGGACGCAGCCGGTTTCCTGGTTGTCTTCTTGCGCGTCGTCTTGGCCTTGGTTTTGCCTTTGCCGCTCTTGGCGGCCTTTTCGGCGATCAGTTCGAGCGCCTTTTCAACGGTGATCGACTGCGGATCGGCGTCTTTGGGCAGCGTGGCGTTGATCTTGCCCCAGTTCACATAGGGGCCGTATCGCCCGTCACGCACCGTGATCGCTCCGCCATCGGGATGGTCGCCGAGTTCCTTCAGCGCCGCCGGCTTGGCGCGCCGCCCGGGACCTTTCGCCTGCCTTTCGGCGAGAACCGTAACCGCGCGGTTGAGACCGATGGAGAACACGTCCTCGATCGATTCGAGATTGGCATAGACACCGTCGTGCAGCAGGAAGGGACCATATCGGCCGAGCCCTGCGGAAATCATCTTTCCGGATTCGGGATGTGAGCCGACATCGCGGGGCAGGGACAGCAGCGCCACGGCCTTCTCGTGATCGATATCCTCGGGCTTCCAGCTCTTGGGAAGGCTGGAGCGCTTTGCTCCTTTTCCGTCGCCTCTTTGCACATAGGGCCCGAAGCGGCCGGTGCGCAGCGTGATCTCCTCGCCTGTCAGCGGATCCTTGCCGAGGTCCTTGGGATCGTTCGACGCGGCCGCTTCGTCGGAGGAAGCGTCGGCCGAGAGCTGACGCGTATAGGCGCAATCGGGATAATTCGAACAGCCGACAAAGGCGCCGTAACGGCTGAGTTTCAGGGAAAGGTTGCCGGTGCCGCATTTGGGGCAGATCCTCGGATCGGACCCGTCCTCGCGCTCGGGAAAGACCAGCGGCGCCAGCTCCTCGTTCAGGGCATCGAGGACATTGCTGATCCGCAGTTCCTTGGTGCCTTCGATATGGTTGAGGAAGTCGCGCCAGAAATCGCGCAGGACATCCTTCCACTGCAGTTCGCCGGCGGATATGCGGTCCAGCTTTTCCTCAAGGTCGGCGGTGAAGTCGTATTCTACGTAGCGGTCGAAGAAATTTTCAAGGAACGCTGTTACCAGCCGACCCTTTGCTTCCGGTATGAGTTTGCGGTTGTCGATCGCCACATATTCGCGGTCGCGCAAGGTTGCAAGGGTCGCCGCGTAGGTGGAGGGGCGGCCGATGCCGAGCTCTTCCATCTTCTTGATCAGTGAAGCCTCGGAATAGCGCGGCGGCGGTTCCGTGAAGTGCTGCGTCGCATTGATCTTCTCGCGGACGAGATCCTCGTCGGCATTGATTGGCGGCAGCCGGCGGCCGTCCTCATTGTCGTCCGATCCCTCGGAGTCTTCTTTCTGATCCGTATAGGCGGCAATGAAGCCGTCGAAACGGATCACCGATCCGGTGGCCCGCAGACCCGCCTCTTCGCCGTTGTTGTCGGCGATGATCTCGACCGTGGTCCGTTCGATTTCGGCCGGCGCCATCTGGCTGGCAATGGCACGCTTCCAGACGAGTTCGTAGAGGCGGAACTGATCGCTGTCGAGATGCTGCTTCACGGAGTCCGGTATGCGGCTGAAGTCCGTGGGGCGAATCGCCTCGTGCGCTTCCTGCGCGTTCTTGGCCTTGGTTGCATAGTGGCGCGGTGCGTCGGGGCGATAGCGTTCGCCGAAGTGGGAGGCGATGACCACGCGCGCGCCGTCTACTGCCTCGGACGCCATCTGCACGCCGTCGGTTCGCATATAGGTGATCAGGCCGACCGTTTCGCCGCCGATGTCGAGGCCCTCATAGAGGCGCTGCGCGACTTGCATGGTGCGCGATGCGTTGAAGCCGAGCTTCGAGGATGCCGCCTGTTGAAGTGTCGAGGTGGTGAAGGGCGGCGCGGGATTGCGCCGGGTCGGCTTGGCCTCCACGCTCCTGACGACGAAGCTGGCGCCCTCGAGCAGCGATTTCAGCGTTTCTGCATGTTCGGCGTTGCCGATGGACATTTTCTGCAGCCGCTTGCCATCAGCTGCGACCAGGCGCGCTTCGAAACTGTCGCCGCGCGGGGTTTGCAGCTGGGCCGTCAGTTGCCAGTATTCCTCGGCGACGAAGCGCTCGATTTCGCTCTCGCGGTCGCAGACCAGCCGCAAGGCCACGGACTGGACGCGCCCGGCGGAGCGCGCTCCCGGAAGCTTGCGCCAAAGCACCGGCGACAGGTTGAAACCGACCAGATAGTCGAGCGCCCGGCGCGCCAGATAGGCATCGACCAGCGATGCGTCGATGTCGCGCGGATGGGCCATGGCGTCGAGGACGGCCTGCTTGGTAATCGCATTGAAGACCACGCGCTTGACGGGCTTGTCATCGAGAACGCCGCGTTTCTTGCGCAGCACTTCGAGCACATGCCAGGAAATCGCTTCGCCTTCGCGATCCGGGTCGGTCGCCAGAATCAGGCCGTCGGACGCCTTGACCGCGTCGGATATTTCCTTGAGGCGCTTGTTGGAAGCCGAGTCGACCTGCCAGGTCATGTCAAAGTCTTCGTCCGGATTGACCGACCCGTCCTTGGCCGGCAGATCGCGGACGTGACCGAAGGAGGCCAGGACCTTGTAACCCGAGCCCAGATACTTGTTTATCGTCTTGGCTTTGGCGGGTGACTCAACGACAACTACGTTCATATATCAACTCTGATGTGATGCCCGGCGGGCAAGTTAAGCTGCGTGTTTTCCGTTTGAATCGGCAATTCACCGCTTCGAAATGAACACCGAATTGCCGCGGGTCAAGGGCCGAAACAGGAATTTTTGCCCTGATAGCCCGTTTGCAACACCGCCCGAAGCGAAGAATTTCGTACGCTTTATCAGGCGAGTGGGGCCGCATTCCTAGTTCAAGTCAGCCCGGATTTGAACCGCGCGACCGAAATAGTGCGCGACAGGATTAACGCGCCGAACCGGGCAACAACGATACCAGGCCACCCGGATGGCGGGCGAGCCTGCCGGCAAGATCGAGTTCCAGAAGCACCACATAGATTTGCGCAGGAAGAAGCCCCGTGTGGCGCACGATTTCATCGATTGCGACCGGCGCGGGGCCGAGCGCCTCCGTCACCTGCGAGCGCTCGGCGGTCGTCGGTCCGGTCAGGTCTTCCCTGGCGATCTCCTGTGCCTCGACGGCAAACAGCTCGCCCTGCGCGCGGGCGGGTTTCCCACTCATGGGCGCGAGCGCAGTCAACACGTCTTCGGCCTCAGTGGTCAGAATGGCGCCGTCCTTGATCAGATCATTGGTTCCCCTGGCGCGCGGATCGAGCGGCGATCCGGGAACGGCAAAGACAAGCCTGCCAAGCTCACCCGCCAGGCGTGCCGATATCAGCGATCCCGATTTCTTGGCCGCCTCGACGACGACCAGTCCGAGAGCGATACCGGCGATAATCCGGTTGCGGCGCGGAAAATCGCGGGCGCGGGGTTCCCAGCCAAGCGGCATCTCGCTTACAGCGGCGCCCGATTCGCTGGCGCAGATTTCATCCAGAAGCGGAATGTTCTGCGGCGGGTAGGGCCGGTCGAGACCACCGGCCATGACAGCGATGGTGCCCGTTTCGAGAGCCGCCTCATGTGCCGCCGCGTCGATGCCGCGGGCAAGTCCCGATACGATCCCGTAGCCCGATCTGCCGATGTCGGCGGCAAGCGTTCGGGCAATCCGGGTGCCGACGGCGGATGCGTTTCTGGAGCCGACGATCGCCACGAAAGGTTTGGCGAGCGCGGCATCGGAACCCTTCACGGTCAGGACCGGCGGCGCGCCGTCAGCCGCCCGCAGTGCCGCCGGATATTGCGGCTCGCACCGGCAGATGATGCGGCAGCCCAGCCGGTGAGCCGCCTCCAGCTCGCGTGTCGCCGTTTCGGGTGTGCAGATCCGTGGCGCTCTTGCGGATCCTCCGTTGCGCGACAATTGCGGAAGGTGTTCGAGTGCCCGGCTTGCGGTTCCGAAACGGGCCAGCAGCTTGGTGAATGTCACCGGCCCGACATTTTCGCTGCGGGCGAGGCGCAGCCACGCAAGGCGTTCTTCTTCCGGGAGGTTCGCGCAATCCGAACCGGATTCCGCCATCAGCTCTTGTCTCCGATGCGGCTTTCTTCGCCCGAGAGAAGCCGCGCGATATTTGCCCGGTGCTTGAAGAAGGTAATGGCGCTCATCACCGTGAAAAGCTCGGCAACCTGGATATGGCCCAGGAAAAACAGGGCGACCGGAACGACGATCGCGGTGATCAGTCCCGCGAGCGAGGAGTAACGGGTAATGGCCGCGGTTGAGAGCCAGACAACGGCGAATATGACGACCCCGATCGGCACAAGGCCGAGCAGGACACCGACATAGGTGGCAACGCCCTTGCCGCCGCGAAACCTCAGCCAGACAGGAAACAGATGCCCCATAAAGGCTCCGAAACCAGCGATAATGGCCGTATCCAGTCCCCAGAAGCCGGCAACAAGAACCGCAGCGGTGCCCTTCAGCGCGTCGAGAAGCAGTGTCGCGGCGGCAAGCGCCTTGTTTCCTGTGCGCAATACGTTGGTCGCGCCGATATTGCCTGAGCCGATCTTGCGCACGTCGCCGAGCCCGGCCAATCGGGTCAGGATCAGCCCGAAAGGGATCGAACCGAGCAAATACCCGAAGACCAGAGCTGCCGCGAAATAGGGCAGGCTGAGTTGCCAATTGATCGGATCCGGCATGGGGCCCTTCCTGTGCGTAATTTTCAGTTGCGGGCTGCAAATCGAAACGCCGGCAAATTAAAACAAATAGGAATGCAATAAAAGCGCCGCGGTCCCGGTTCGCTTACGGGTCACCATAAACGAAGGCACCGTCGACCATGGTTGCAAGAACGCGGCCCTGGAAGCGCGCATCCTCGAAGGGCGTGTTCTTGGAACGGGAGCGCAGTTCGTCCTTGGAAACGACCCAGGGCTCGTCGGGATCGACGATGGCAAGGTCGGCCCGGCAGCCCGGTTTCAACGAACCTGCGTCCAGGCCGAAGATACGGGCAGGGCGGGTCGACATGGCGTCGATGAGCCGCATCAGCGGAACATCGCCATTGTGGTGAAGGCGCAGCGCTGCCGCCAGCATGGTTTCAAGCCCGACCGCGCCGTCCGCCGCGTCGGCGAAAGGCAGACGCTTGGTGTCGACGTCCTGCGGATCGTGTGAGGATACGATGATGTCGATATCGCCGGCGGCGAGGGCATCGACCATCGCGCGGCGATCGTCCTCGCTGCGCAGCGGTGGCGACAGGCGGAAAAACGTCCTGTATTCGCCGATATCGTTTTCGTTCAATGACAGGTGGTTGATCGAAATGCCACAGGTGACGTCGGCGCCGCGCTTGCGCGCCGTGCGGATCGCTTCGACCGAATCGGATGTCGAAATCTTGGCGGCGTGGTAGCGCGCGCCTGTCAGCTCCGCCAGCCTGAGATCGCGTTCCAGCGGGATGATCTCGGCCTCGCGGGGAATGCCCTCCAGGCCGAGCCAACTGGCAAAAAGACCTTCATTCATCACACCTTGCGCCGCCAGATGCGTGTCCTGCGTCTCGCTGGCGACCACCAGTCCGAAATCGCGGGCATAGGTCATTGCGCGGCGTAGGACCAGCGCGTTGGCGATGGATGCGCGGCCATTGGTCAGCATCACGGCACCGGAATCGCGCAGAAGGCCGAACTCGGTCAATTCCGCGCCCTTCAGACCCTTGGTGATCGCGGCAGCGGGATGCACATGCACGCATGCCTGCTCGCGCGCAGTGCGCATGACGAACTCGACCAGCGCTACATCGTCGATGGGCGGGGCCGTGTCCGGCATCATGATCAGCGCGGTCACACCGCCCGCAGCGGCTGCCTGGCTTGCCGAGGCGATGGTCTCGCGGTGTTCGGCGCCCGGCTCGCCAACAAAGACCCTTGCATCCACAAGGCCGGGAATGACCAGTTTCCCGCGGCAGTCAATCTCGCGTGCGTCGTTCGGGATCGCACCAGCTCCGGTATCAGCGATGCGGCCATCTTCGATGAGCAGGTCGCCGGTTTCGTCCCGGTCCTCGGACGGATCGATGATGCGGGCGTTTTTAAGGACGATGGAGTTCACAGCGCAGGCCCTCCGTTTCCGGACAGCAACAGGGCTTCCATGACCGCCATGCGCACGGCCACGCCCATTTCCACCTGGGCTTCGATCACGCTCTGGGGGCCGTCCGCGATCTCGGACGCAATCTCGACGCCCCGGTTCATGGGCCCCGGATGCATGACCAGCGCGTCAGGCCTGGCCAGCGCCAGTTTCTTCGCATCGAGACCGAAATAGCGGAAATATTCACGCACTGACGGCACAAAGGAGCCGGTCATGCGTTCGCGCTGCAGGCGCAGCATCATGACGACATCGGCGTCGCGAAGACCGTCTTCCATATTGTGAAAGACCTCGACACCCATCTGACCGATGCCGGCGGGCAGAAGGGTCGATGGCGCGACAACCCGCAATCGCGCGCCAAGCGCGCTGAGCAGAATAATGTTCGAGCGCGCCACGCGGCTGTGCAGCACATCGCCGCATATGGCGACCGTCAGTCCGGCGATCCGGCCTTTTTCCCGCCGGATCGTCAACGCATCGAGCAGTGCCTGTGTCGGGTGTTCATGGGCACCGTCTCCGGCATTGACCACCGAGCATCCGACTTTCTGCGCCAGCAGCGCCGTCGCGCCGGCCGAAGAGTGACGCACGACAAGGATATCGGGATGCATGGCATTGAGCGTCATCGCCGTATCGATAAGTGTCTCACCCTTCTTGACCGAGGAGTTTCCAACGGACATGTTCATGACATCCGCACCCAGGCGCTTGCCTGCCAGCTCGAAGGATGCCTGTGTGCGGGTCGAGGCTTCGAAAAACAGATTGATCTGGGTCAGGCCGCGCAGCGTCGATGTTTTTTTCTCGCGCTGCCTGCTGAGCTTGACAGCTTCGTCCGCCTTGTCGAGAAGAAACGAGATATCCAGTTCCGAGAGCCCGTTTATGCCAAGCAGGTGGCGATGGGGAAAAACCATGGATAGTACTCGCAAATTTTGCCGATTGGCGCTTCTATAGGCGTCATAGTCGAAATGGGCAAGGAACGACACGACGGGTGTGGATGATCCCATCCTGGAACCGCCAGATATTGCAGGCGATGCCGTTGCGAAACGCATGGCCGCATTGAATTGCAAAGAACGGGGAAGACCCCAGCAGGAACATGACTCATATGTCAAAGCCGACCGTGAACCGCGTAACGCATGAGGTTCTCAACCAGCCGATGCCCTATTCGGGCATCAATGCCTACCAGTCCGATCCCATGCTTTACGAGGTCGCCAGCCAGATGCCGAAGAAGGTGCGCGACACCTTTTCAGCGGTCGGCCGTTTTGTGACAACGCCCGAAGCGCAGGATCTGGCCCGTATCGCCAATGTGTCGACACCGCAACTGCGCAACTTCGACCCGGCGGGACACCGCATCGATCAGGTGGATTTTCATCCTGCCTATCATGCGCTGATGCGCCGTTCCTGCGGCAACGGCCTGCATTGCTCCACCTGGGAAAATCTGCCCGAGGAGAAGGGCATTGCGCATCAGGCGCGTGCCATCAGGTTCTTCATGACGGCCGGTCTCGAAAGCGGTCATCTTTGTCCGATCACGATGACGAATGCATCGCTCGCGTCGATACAGGCCAATCCGGCTGTCTATCAGATCTGGGCGCCGAAGGTCCTTACCCGCAACTATGATTCGGCGCAGCGGCCGGTGGCTTCCAAGAAAGCGGTCACCATCGGCATGGGCATGACCGAAAAACAGGGCGGCACGGATGTGCGCGCCAATACGAGCCGCGCCGACAAGGCAGGCGAGGGGGTCTATCGGCTGACGGGGCACAAATGGTTCATGTCCGCACCGATGAGCGATGCCTTTCTGATGCTCGCCCAGATGCCCGAAGGGCTCGGCTGTTTCCTGGTGCCGCGGTACCTTGAGGACGGCAAACCCAATGGCCTGCAGTTCCAGCGCCTCAAGGACAAGCTCGGCAATCGTTCCAATGCATCGAGCGAAGTGGAGTTCGCCAATTCCTATGGATACCTGCTGGGCGAGCCGGGCAAGGGCGTGCGCACGATCCTTGAAATGGTCACCCTGACACGGCTCGACTGTGCGCTGGCGTCCGCCGGCATCATGCGCGCCTCGCTGGCCGAGGCGGTGCATTTCTGCCGGCAGAGAAAGGTTTTCGGCAAGGCGCTGACGGAACAGCCGATGATGGCCCGGGTCCAGGCGGATATGGCGCTGGATGTTGCAGCGGCCACGGCCATTTCCATGCGCCTGGCGCGCGCCTTCGACAAATCCGGCGATGACGAGCAGGAGGCGGCCTATGCGCGGGTCATGACGCCGGTGATCAAATACTGGGTCTGCAAAATGGCGCCGGCGCTCATCTACGAAGCCATGGAATGCATGGGCGGCGCGGGATATGTGGAAGAGCGCGCCCTGGCGCGCCACTATCGCGAAGCGCCGGTCAACGCCATCTGGGAAGGTTCCGGCAATGTGATGGCTCTCGACCTCATGAGAACGATCAACGCCGATCCGCGCCAGCTTGAGGCAGTGGTCACGACGATCGCCGCCGATCTCGGACCGTTCTCGAAGCGCACGGTGGATGTCCTGACGGCGGCGACGGCGCTTTGCCAGCGCGACGAGAGCGCGGTGCGGCTTCTGACGGAGCAACTGGCCTATTCAGCGGCGGCAGCCGAGCTTTATCGCATGGGTGCCGGGCGCATCGCCGACGCCTTTGCCGAATCGCGGCTCGCCGGTGCGTGGCGCACGACTTATGGCATGCTCGACATGCGTTTCGATGCCGGGCAGATCGTCTCCTTGCTCTATCCGGAAGCAAAGTAGCCGGCCACATAGATGACCAGCGGTATGGTGAAGAATGCGGCTGCCGTCTGCAGGGTCGCAACGGTCGCGTAAAGCGTCGCGTCGCCGCCCATCTGGCGCGCCAGCAGATAGCCGTTCATGGCCGTGGGCACGCTGCCGCAGATCGCGAGGATGACCAGAGCCTCCCCGCGTGCGCCGGCCCACCAGCAGATAGTCGTCAGAATGGCCGGGTAGAGCAGCAGCTTCAGCACGACCGGCAGAACCGCAATCGGTTTCGGCCTGACGGTGTCGCGAATCCGCAGCCCGGCACCGACCATCAAAAGGCCCATGCCGAGCGCCGCGCTGGCAATGAGATCGACGGCCTGCTCGAGCGGCGCGTAGATCGGGATTTCGAAATAGTGGAACGCGATTCCCGCAATGGACGACAGGATGAGCGGATTGGTGACAACGCGCCAGGCCAGCATGCGCATGTCGCGGCTGGGGCTGACGAACCAGACCAGCATGGCGACATTGCCGAAATTGATCGGAATGATGACGAGCGCCATGACCAGCGCGGTGAGCGCAAGGCCGGTATCGCCATAAAGCTTGGCAGCGACGGCAAGCGCGATAAAGCCGTTCCAGCGTGTCGCCGTCTGGAAGACCGTTGAGTAGGCAGCGCCCGATACGCCGTTTCTTTTCATGAGCGGCCACAGCGCCAGCATGAGCGCGAACATGATGGCCATGGTCGCGAATGTTCCGATGCTGGCCTCGGTCAGTTCCAGGCCGCTGAAGTCCGCCCGGTAAAGCGTCAGGAACAGCAATGCGGGAAACAGGACGTAATATCCGACCTCCTCGAGCCCGTGCCAGACATTGCGGTCAACAATGGGCAGCCGCTTGAGGACGACACCCAGGAGGACGATCAGGAATATGGGCAGAATGCTCTCGAATATCGGTAACATCGGGAAAATCGCGGCGGGAGGAAGGCTTTGTCATAGCGCCCGTCGGCCGCGCGCACAAGCGCCAGCCTGCCTGTGCTGCATGTGAATATTAACCTTAACAAATGGTTTACGTTGCGCCCGGATGCAAAAGGCTCCAGATTTGGTTAACCACGTGGCTTTGACGGGCTGCGTGGCAACAACGCTGAATAATCAGTGCCGCCCTGCGATGCACGGGGCCTTTGAGCTAGGGGGCATGCTGCATGAAGTGGTTCTTGATATTGTGGTTTGTGCCGGTGGCGCTCATAGCGTCATGGTATGGCTTGTCCTACCACGATATCAATTTCGGCTTTATCATGCTGTCACGGCAGGTCCACGACCTTGTCTTCCAGGTCTATGGCGAGATGCTCGGCATGCCGCCGGACGCCATTCCACCGCTGTTGCTCAAGGCGCTTGTCGTCGACAGTCTGATCGTGCTTGCCATCGCCTGTTTCCGCTGGCGCAAGCAGATCCGGGCGTGGGTGCAAAGCAGGCGTGAAGCCTTCGCCGAGCGGCCCGCCGAGCCGGCCTATCCGGAACTGCCGGTCGAAAGCGAGGAGAGCCTGTCCAGGGCTCCCTGAAGAATGAAGGCGGCGGCGGCGGCATCGATGCGCTGAGCGCGCTTCTTTCGCGACACATCCATCTCCAGCAGTGCGCGCTCGGCCGCAACGGTCGAAAGGCGCTCGTCCCAGAATGCGAAATCAAGATCGGTCTTTGTCTCGAGGTTGCGGACAAAGGCCCGGGTTGCCTGCGCCCTCGGGCCCTGGCTTCCATCCATGTTGACGGGCAGGCCGATGATGCAACCGCCGACCCGCTCGGCCTTGAGGATCTCCAAGAGCTTTTCGGCGTCTTTGGTGAAGCGGGTGCGTCGCAGCACATCGCGTGGCGTCGCCAGCGACAGTCCAAGATCGCTTATGGCAATGCCGATCGTCTTGGTGCCGAGATCGAGCCCGGCAAGAACGGAACCCTCCGGCAGGCCTGCCGCCAGTTCTTCCAGTGACTTCACACTCATCCGCAACTGTCCTTTTTGGCCGGGTTGGTGCTTTTCACCGGCGCTGTCAACCCATAAGCTGTCCGCAGGTACATCATGAATTGTGAGGCTAAGCGATGAAAATCAAGTGGTTGGGGCATTCCGCATTCCGGCTGGAAACCGCAAAGGCAACGATCCTGATCGACCCGTTCCTGACCGGTAATCCGAGTTTCGAGGGGCAGGACAAGGCCGAAGCGGTAAAGGGTGTGACCCATATCGTCCTGACGCACGGCCATGGCGACCATGTGGGCGACACGGCCGATATCGCAAAGGAAACCGGCGCCACCGTGATCGCCAATTACGACCTTGCGATGTGGCTCGGTCACCACGGCGGCGTCGAGAAGCTGGATCCGACCAACACCGGCGGCACCGTCGGTCACGACGGCTTCACCGTCACTTACGTGAATGCGCTCCATTCGTCCGCGCATATCACCAGCGATGGCGTTTCGCATTGTCTCGGCAACGCCAATGGCGTCGTCCTGCATATCGATGGCGAGCCCACGCTTCTGCATATGGGGGACACGGATATCTTTTCCGACATGGCGCTGATCCAGGAATTGCATCAGCCGGATATCGGCATCGTACCGATCGGAGACCGGTTCACCATGGGCGGAGCGGTGGCGGCGCTCGCCTGCCGGCGCTATTTCAAGTTTTCCAGCGTCATACCGTGCCACTTCGGGACATTTCCCATTATCGACCAGAATGCGGACAAGTTCGTCGCCGCCATGGAGGGCGATGCCGGGCTGGTGCGGGTCCCCGAAGTCGGCGGCGCGCTGGATCTGTAAAGCCGGCGTTCAAATCCGGCACGGCGCGCCCTTGCCCTTCCGCGTGGGCGCGTTTATAGCCACGGCTGAATTTCCATCTTCCGGAGTTGATCCCCGATGTCTGTCGATCTTGCAACGGTCAAACGCGTTGCCCACCTTGCCCGCATCGCCGTCAGCGATGAGGAGGCGGCCAGAATGGAAGGCGAGCTCAACACCATTCTCGGCTTTGTCGAGCAGTTGAACGAAGTCGATGTGGATGGTGTCGAGCCGATGACCTCGGTGATGCCGATGCCGATGAAGAAACGCCAGGATGTCGTCAATGATGGCGGCAAGGCGGATGATATCGTCGCCAACGCGCCCGAAAGCGACGAGAATTTCTTCCTCGTCCCTAAAGTCGTCGAATAGATCCGACGATACCGAATTTCATTTCCCGGCCTCGGCCGGATGAGTCGTTGCCCGAAGAGTGACAATAAGAACATGAGCGAACTGACAAGCCTGACGATCGCGCAAGCGCGGGACAAGCTGAAAAGCAGGGACATTACGTCCGCTGAACTGACCGACGCCTATCTTGGCGCGATCGAGGCGGCAAACCCGTCGATCAACGCCTATGTGGCGGTTACGGCGGAAAAGGCCAGAAGCCAGGCGGCTGAATCCGACGCGCGGTTCGACAAGGGCGAGGGCGGAGCGCTTGAGGGCATTCCCCTTGGCATCAAGGACCTGTTCGGCACCGAAGGCGTGCACACGCAGGCCGGCAGTCATATCCTGGACAGCTTCAAGCCGCGCTACGAGTCAACCGTTACCGCCAATCTCTGGGCCGATGGGGCGGTGATGCTGGGCAAGCTGAACATGGACGAGTTCGCCATGGGCTCGTCCAACGAAACGTCATATTATGGACCGGTCACCAATCCGTGGCGCCGCAAGGACGATAACAAGGCACTGGTGCCGGGCGGCTCGTCCGGAGGTTCGGCAGCCGCCGTCGCCGCGCATCTTTGCGCCGGCGCCACCGCGACGGACACCGGTGGATCGATCCGGCAGCCGGCTGCCTTTACCGGCACCGTCGGCATCAAGCCGACCTATGGTCGTTGTTCGCGCTGGGGGGTGGTTGCCTTCGCTTCATCGCTGGATCAGGCCGGACCCATTACCCGGGATGTGCGGGATTCGGCCATCCTGCTGAAATCCATGGCCTCGAGCGATCCGAAGGACACGACGTCGGTCGACATGCCGGTTCCCGATTACGAGGCCGCGATCGGCCAGTCAGTCAAGGGCATGCGCATCGGCATTCCGGAGGAATACCGCATGGATGGTATGCCGGAGGAGATCGAGGTGCTCTGGCAGAAGGGCATTGCCTGGATGAAGGATGCCGGCGCGGAAATCGTGCCGATCTCGCTGCCGCACACAAAATACGCTCTTCCGGCTTATTATATCGTGGCGCCGGCGGAAGCCTCGTCCAACCTCGCGCGCTATGACGGGGTGCGCTATGGCCTGCGCGAACCGGGCGGCGACATTGTCGAAATGTATGAAAAGACCCGCGCCGCCGGTTTCGGACCGGAGGTCAAGCGCCGGGTGATGATCGGCACATACGTGCTGTCCGCTGGTTATTACGATGCCTATTATCTGCGCGCCCAGAAGGTCCGCACGCTGATCAAGCGCGATTTCGAAAAGGTCTTCGATGCCGGCGTCGATGCGATCCTGACGCCGGCGACGCCTTCGGCGGCCTTCGGCATCGCCGATCAGGACATGGCGGCCGATCCGGTGAAGATGTATCTCAACGACATCTTCACGGTGACCGTCAACATGGCCGGTCTTCCCGGAATCGCCGTGCCGGCAGGCCTTGACGATCACGGCCTGCCGCTCGGTCTGCAGCTCATCGGAAAACCGTTCGAGGAAGAAACGCTGTTCCGGCTTGCCCACATCGTCGAACAGGCGGCGGGCCATTTCACAGCGGAGAAATGGTGGTAGACCAGATGCCTGACGACATACCCGCCGGTTTTCAGGTCATTTCCCGCAGCAGCCCCTATATCGATATGGTCGGGCCGCTCTATTACAAGCTGACCGACGAAGGGCTGCAGGTCGCTTTTCGGGCCGAGGAAAAGCACTGCAATTCGAGGGGCTTCGTCCATGGCGGGATGCTCAGCACGGCCGCCGATATTGCGCTGGGTTACGGCGCCGGCGATTTTCCGAACGGCAACAGGGCGATGGTGACGACAAGCATAACGATCGATTTCGCCGGCAGCGCCCAGCTCGGCGACTGGGTGGTCTTCAAGACGGATGTGCAGAAAGTCGGCCGAATGGCCGCCTTCGCCAACACCTATGCCCATGTTGGCGAGAAACGCATCGTCAGGGCCAGCGGCATTTTCAGCGTTCTCGACGGGCGTTCGTGAATCGTCTTTGATCCAGCCCTTGGTAGCGCTCTTGTTGCGAGTGATCGTCAAGGGTGTGGTATTTCGGATACGGCGTTGAAATTGCCGTTAGGGGCGGAAATTTCCCTGTTGCATAACGGCATAGAATCTAATTAATAGCTTAGATATTGGTTTATTGATTTTATTGATTTTATTGAGGTATCCGATGAGACATGGACATGTCCTGACATTTGCGGTTGCGTTGATGGTGAGCGGTACAGCGAACGCGGAGGATGAAGCCCGCGGACCGGTTACATTGCTGCCTGTTGATTACTGGACCGGCGGATATGTCGGCATTCACGGCGGCTTCGGGTTCGGAACCGGTGATTTCTCCGATCAGAAAGTCCCGACCGGGTTTGGATCGATCGATCCTGACGGTTTCGACATCGGAATATTCGGCGGCTACGATCGGAAGTTTGACAATTTTGTCCTTGGCGTAAGTGCTTCTGCAAATATCGGCAATGTGGACGGTAGCGGATCGTTACAAAGTATCGATTGGTGCAGCCAGCTTATATGTGGTGGTGCAATTGGAAACTCAGATATCTGGGATTTGTCGATAGACTATTCCATCAACGCCGGTGCGCGCGGTGGCGTTCTGGTCAATGACCGGACACTGCTATACGCGACCGGTGGCGTGGCAGTCGCCAGGGTCAATCTGAAAAACACCAATGCGGTGATTATTGGAACCTACAATCCGGACTTAGGGGCTCCGCTCGATTTTGATCGGACGCATGTCGGATACTATGTCGGTGGCGGTGCGGAGTATGCGCTTTCAAAGCGATTTCGCGTTCGCGGCGAGTTCACTTACTCCGACTACGGTTCCGAAACATACGGCAATCCAGGTTTTATTCCGGTCGGAGAAATCGATTTGGAGATGTTCAATACACGCGTGGGAATATCCGTTTCCTTCTGATATTGCCGGGCGCGCTATTGCGCTGCGTCCTTCAAGGCCGCTGACAACAGTTGTTTCAATTGCAGCGGCCTGCCGGTGTGAATCGCCAAAAACGAACATGGCAGGCTTGCCTGCGGCAGACGTTTCGCCTAGCCTGCCGCTGCCGTTGGAGGCGGCACCCTGATCCGCGGAAAGCCGTATCGGCACCTCGCACCAAACTGACCCTTTCAATCGGTCAACTCGGGCCCGCACAGCGGATCGACGGGCTAAGCGAGGAAACCGATGAACCATTCAATCGACTATCTGCGCCGTCAGGCCAAGCAACTGAAACGCGGCTTCGCAGCCGGCGATCCCCATGCTATCCAACGCGCCCGGTCCGTTCTGCCGGACGCGGAGGCGCTCAAACATGCGCAGGCGCTCCATGTGATTGCCCATGAGCAGGGCTACGAGAGCTGGCCGCGCCTGAAACTTGCCTCCGAAACAGCAAAGATGAACCGCGAGCAGAAAGCGGAACGGCTGAAGATCGCGCTTTATTACGGGCAGCACTGGATAACCAAGGCGTTGCTCGAGGCGGAGCCTGGTCTGGAGAACGCGAATTTCGGGCTGCAAGTGGCGCTCTACGACCGCACGGCGGTGGATGCCGCGCTCAAAGACGATCCTGAAGCTGCGGTCCGCACCGTCGGCATACGGAGCCCGATCCTGCATCTTGCGTTTTCGCGGCACATTCATGCGGCGCCCGGCCGCGCCGACGATATGATCGCCATAGCCGAGGCGCTGCTGCGCAATGGTGCCGATGTGAACGACAGCTATCCGTTCGAACCGGGTTCGGAACATCGCCTTTCGGCTCTCTACGGGGCGCTCGGCCACGGCGACAATATGCGGCTCTCGCGGTGGCTTCTGGAGAACGGTGCCGATCCCAACGACAATGAATCGCTCTATCATTCGACTGAGCTGGGTCATCACGAAGGACTGAAAATGCTCCTTGAACATGGCGCGGTCGCCGAGGGCACCAATGCCTTGCCGCGGGCACTGGACTTCAATGATATTGAAGCGGTGAAATTGTTGCTTGAGGGCGGCGCCGATCCGAATGAGGGAATAGTGCCGCATCCTTCCGGACAGCCGATGATGATGGTTTTTGCCTTGCATCAGGCCGCGCGGCGCATGTGCTCCGGCGATATTGCGCAGTTGCTGATCGACCATGGAGCGGATGGCACAGTGCCCTTCAACGGACATTCGGCCTACGCATTCGCCTGCATGTTCGGCAACAACGAAGTCGCCGATGTGCTTGAACATGCGGGACAGGGGACCGCGTTGGATGCGGTCGAGGCGACTATTGCTTCTGCGGTAAACGGGCCCGTTTGCGGGCGTGTCGATCCTGGCGCGCTGACCGATGAAACACAGCGGATCATGATGCGCATGATCGGATTTAGCGGAAGGCTTGAACACATCAAGCGCCTATATGCGATCGGCATCGATCCGGAATGGACGGACGAGATGGGCATGACGGCCATTCATGTTGCGGGCTGGGAGGGACAGGCGGATGCAGTCGCGTGGCTGCTGACCTTGAACCCCGACCTTAACCACAAGAACGACTATGGCGGCGATCTGCTCGGCACGATCATCCATGGCGCTGAGTTCTGTCCGAAGCGGGCCGGTCGCAATCATCTGGAGTGCGCGCGGCTGGTGCTGGCCAAGGGCGCTGTGCTGCGGCAAACGGAAATCGATCTGTGCGGTGTGGAGGACATGACGGAACTTCTCGCCGACTGGGCCGAGGCACATCCGCGACAGGTCGAGGATGACCGGCAAACGGCCCGGAAGGAGGAATAGTGGTCGCGGAGCGATCTTTGATTGAAACGGCCCGCCTGCGCCTGCGCTGGTGGCGTGACGCCGACCGGGACGCGCACGCGGCGCTGTGCGCCGATCCCGAGGTCATGGCCGACCTTGGCGGTCCGCGTGACCGCGCGGGCAGCGAGCGTCGTTTCGACAGCTATCTTGCGGCGCTGGAGGCGTTCGGTTTCGCCCGCTGGTCTGTCGAGGACCAATCAGGCAATTTCCTCGGCTATGTCGGTGTCATGCCGCGCCGGGGCGAGCACCCGCTGGGCGATCATGACGAAATCGGCTGGCGGCTGAACCGCCACGCCTGGGGTCATGGCTATGCCCTTGAGGCCGCCGGAGCCGCATTGGACGATGTCTATAGGCGTATCGGGTTACCTGAGGTGATCGCCTATACGGCTCCGGACAATTACAGGTCGCAGGCCGTGATCCGCCGTCTCGGCATGCGCCGAGACGCGGTACGCGACTTCACGGTGCCAAGCGATACGGGTGGTCAATGGCGGGGTCTGGTCTGGGTGGCGCCGCCGCCTTAGGCGACGCTCTAGGCTCAGTTCAGATGCTCTTTGAAGAACGCGATCGTACGTTCTTCCGCGAGCGCTGCGGCATCGCTGTCGTACCGTGGCGTGGTGTCGTTGTGAAAACCGTGATTGGCGCCCGGATAGACATGGGCGGTGTAGGTCTTGCCATTTGCCATGAGCGCCTCTTCATAGGCCGGCCAGCCTTCATTGATGCGCTGGTCGAGTTCACCATAGTGGAGCAGCAGCGGTGCCTGGATGCGCGGAACGTCCTCGGCGCGCGGCTGACGTCCGTAGAATGGAACGGAGGCGGCGAGTTCCGGATAGGCAACGGCCAACGCATTGCACACGCCGCCGCCATAGCAGAAGCCCACGCAACCAACTTTTCCGGAGCTGTCGTCGCGGGCCATGAGATATTCATAACCGGCGAAAAAATCGTTCATCAGTTTCTCGCGGTCCACCGTCCGCTGCAGTGCCCGGCCTTCGTCGTCATTGCCCGGATAGCCGCCCACGGAGGTGAGCCCGTCCGGCGCAAATGCCATGAAACCCGCCTTGCCCATGCGGCGGGTGACGTCCTCTATATAGGGGTTGAGCCCGCGGTTCTCGTGAACGACGAGTACGGCGGGCAGGGGGCCGGAAGCCGATACCGGCCTTACGAGATAGCCGCGCACCTCGCCATTGCCATCGGGTGAGTCATAGGTGACGTATTCGGTGCTGATATCCGGGTCATCCGCAGCAACCTGCTGTGCCAGCGCATAGTCCGGGCTGAGCGTCTTAAGCAGCGCCAGCGCGGTCACGCCGCCGACGGCGAATTTTCCGGCGCGGTCGAGGAATTCGCGCTTGGTGATCAGCCCGTGGGCATAAAAGTCGTAGAGGTCGAGAAGTTCCTGGTCGAAATCGGCCGCAGTCAGTCTTTTTTGCTGTGTCATGAATGTCATCGCTGCTCTCCCTGTTGCAATGGGCCGGGCGCTTGGTTTTGCAGTGCATAGCGTGATGCAGGGGTTTTGCCGCCGATTTCCAGCACCAGCTTGCGCCGCACCGCAACTGCGAAGTTAGCGGCGTTTTCAGCCGTAATTATGAAGGAGCCTGGACCGCCGATGATGTTTTCGGCAAAGGCCTTTTCCAGATCGTAGCTGACAGGGCGGCCGCTGCATTGCCGGCACAGGATTGCAAGTCCGTTGATGACGATACCCGCATCGAGCACTTGCTGCCTCGCGACGCTGATCGGCGGCCCGCTCCAGTTGTTGGCGCTGTCAGCGGAAAGATCGATGACCCGGCGCAGGCCGGTATATTCATTGTTCTCGATAAGCTCCTTGCCGAAGAGCAACGCCGCACCGATCGCATTGCGGCCCCATGCCCTTCGCGGTGCCGCCATGAGTTTATCGGCAAAGGATTGCGCCGCTTCCGGACCATCGATGATCGTCCAGGACACGACCACGTCTTGGGACGTATCGCTTGCCCACTCCACATAGGTAACGGCAATGTTTCCGATCGCATTGCTGCGGATGGCGTTCAGGACCTGCGGGCTGGTGATCGCCTCCGCGTAGCCACGGCGCTGGAAGCGTATCTCGGCATCGTCGATCGAACCTGTCGCATCGGCAAGCAGCACGAGTTCGAGATCGGTCTCCGTCTGTGCGGACGCGGCCATCGGCCACAACAACAAACACAGCAACAGGGTGGGTAGCGCTTTCTTCATGGGCGTTGAGCCTAGGGCAAAGAGCGCCCTCCACCAATTCAAACTTAGTTCAACGAGAACGGTGGCTGCTCGATAGGTATTTTCTATCAGCCGAAACAGGCTTTCGTCGCAAAACCGTCGCAAAACTGTAACTAGAATAATTTTAATTCCAATTAGAAGTGCCCATGAACGCAGGCACCCGTGCCTCGCCAATTACCGCCGGCAGACCCGGTCCGTTCTTTGAAATTTGCCCTCCGCAGACCGGATTTTGGCGTCGGTATGAACCAAGTTGTTTAACTGAGAGGAGCCCACCATGTCTTCATCGCCCAACGAACCCTTGTCATTCGACGATTTCGACGAAGTCGTCAGCCCGCGCCCGGAAGAAACCGATTTTGACCGTATCGTCGAAGCAGCGGTCAGACGTCGCGGGTTTCTGGGCGGCGCGCTCGCTTTCGGCAGTTTCGCCCTGCTGGGCGGCACGCTCGTTCCGGGCACCGCCAAGGCCGCTTCCGATCGCTTCGCCTTCAAGCAGATTCCCGCCAACACCGACGATGCTGTGACCGTGCCCGACGGTTACAATGTCGATGTGATGGTGCGCTGGGGCGATCCGCTCTGGTCAAACGGCGCCGAGTTCGACCATGCGACACGCGGCACGGCAGGAAGCCAGGCAACGGCGTTCGGTGACAATATCGACGGGATGGAAGTCTACGCCATTGGCGACAAGATGGTGCTTGTCGCCAACAATGAATACACCAACCGGAAAATCATCTGGGGGAACCGCGAGGAAGGCAAGTCCGCCAATGATGACGATGTGAACAAAGGCAAAATGGCCCACGGCATCTCCATCGTCGAGATCAGGCCCGAAAACGGCAAATGGACCATCGTCAAGGACAGCCAGCTCAACCGGCGCATCACGCCAGACACGGAGATGGAACTGACAGGCCCCGCAGCCGGTCACGATCTGCTCAAGACAGCCGCCGATCCGACGGGCAAGAAGTCCATGGGCACCTGGAACAATTGCGGCAACGGCTCGACGCCGTGGGGCACATATCTGACCTGCGAGGAGAACTTCAACGGTTATTTCTCTGCTGCGGATGAAAACCATGAGGTGTCACCGGAACTGAATCGTTACGGCATTTCCTCGAAAGACTGGGGCTATGGCTGGGCCCAGGTGGATGAGCGTTTCGATGTTTCCAAACATCCCAATGAACCGAACCGTGCCGGTTACGTCGTCGAGATCGATCCACGCGATCCCAATTCGACGCCGAAGAAACGTACGGCGCTCGGCCGGTTCAAGCACGAGAACGCTGAGGCGGTCGTCAATAATGATGGCCGGGTCGTTGTCTATATGGGTGACGACGAACGCGGCGAATTCCTCTACCGCTTCGTTTCCGACGGTGTCTTCGCTCCGGGCGGCCCGACGGAAGGCCTTCTGAACGAAGGCACGATTTCCGTGGCCAAATTTTATCCGAACGGGACCGGCGAGTGGCTGGAACTGACGCCGGAGACCACCGGCATGGCCAACAAGGCGGAGATCTGCGTGCATACGCGCCAGGCCGGTTCCGCGGTCGGTGCAACCACAATGGACCGTCCCGAGTGGGTGACCTCCAATCCGAACACCGCCGAGATCTATTGTGCCCTGACCAACAACAAGAACCGCGGCATCAAGCCGAATGCCGGGGGCGATCCGACACCTGTGGGCGGACCCAATCCGCGCGAGGCCAACAATTACGGCCAGATCGTGCGCTGGCGCCCGAAGGACGGCGATCATACGTCGAAGGATTTCACCTGGGATCTTTTCGTGCTCGCCGGAAACCCGACGGTTCACCAGGACGCCAACAAGGGTTCGGACAATGTCAATGCCGACAACATGTTCAACTCGCCTGACGGCCTGAAATTCGACTCCAACGGCATCTTGTGGATCCAGACCGACGGAAACTATTCCAACGCGGAAGGTTTCGCCGGGCACGGCAACAACCAGATGCTGGCGGGCGATCCGGTCACCGGAGAGATCCGCCGCTTCCTGGTCGGCCCGAAAGAGTGCGAAGTCACCGGCATGACCTGGAGCCCGGATCTGCGCACCATGTTTGTCGGGATCCAGCACCCGGGCGAGCGCGGCGAAAGCCACTGGCCGGAGGGTGGCGATGCGGTGCCGCGTTCCGCCGTGATCGCCATTACGCGCAAGGATGGCGGCCCGATGGGCTAGGCCCGATTATCGGACACGCAAAAGAAACCCCCGCTTTGGCAAGCGGGGGTTTTCTATTTTACTCTGACTGAATAATTTCAGTAATTACAATGCCTTATTTTGTATGAATAAAGTATTTTTAACTAAGGAACGTCACGTGAACTTGGTAATATTCCGTTTGCCGGTTACATTTCCATGCGGCAACCGGAGAGCGTGGCGATGGATTCGAAGAAATCTGGAAAATCCGGCACGGGTGACCAAACGGCGAGTGTAACCGAGGCGACCGGTTCGGGTGACGGAGCGCCTGCCGCAACCGAACAAAAGACCTTGGAAAAGGCGGCCGATATCATGCGCGCTGCCACGGCGGCCTTCGCGGGCGGCGATGCCGTTCGATCGAAGAATCTTTGCAATCGCGTCATCGAGGAGTTCCCGAACTCGCCGCAAGCCACTGAGGCGGCTGAACTGAAGGCAAAAATCATCGCGCAGGACGAGCCGGGGGCGCTGACGATAATCTTCATCATCATTGCCGGTCTCGGTTTCTGGTTCTTCGTCATCCACGGCCTGGCGGCGCTGTTCGATGCCTGGGGCGCGCGCACTTTCTGGAGCGATAATTGGCTGACCGTCATTATCGGCACGGTGGCATTTGCCGTCCTGGGTGTTGCGGTCAATGCGGCGGAGAAGAAATTTCCGGAATGGTCGGAAAACACCAGGAATTTCGTGCTGGTGTTCGGCGCCATCCCGCTGATTATCATCGCGCTCGGCAGCATCACTTTCCTGGATCCGATCAGGCAGAAATATGTCATTGAATCGACGTTCATAACCGTTGTGTGCATTCTGCCGGCGGCAACCTACTACCTGTTCCTGCGCTCGCGCCGGCTCGGCATTCTCAACGAGTTCATCGGCAATCTGGGCCACTTCTCGCTCTACGAGCCACGCCTTATCTACGATCCGGACAGGGAGCGGGAAGAAGACGGTAAGCCGCAACGGGCGCTACGCCACGAATCGAACCGCGAACGGCAGCTTCGCATCGAAGGCTATCTGCAACGCTTCGAAGCGATGTACGGGCAATTGCGCTTTGACGACGGTCGCAATCTGCGCAGTTTCGCGACCTCCCTCATAGCGGCGTCCCAGCCGCGGCAAGCCTCCGACAAGGGCAAGGCCGACAAGCCGACGGGCACCGGCGACGGTGGTATCTTCATGCCGGAAAGCGTCGTGCGGATCGCCGATATTTTCCAGGCCAATCTCGTCATTCCAATCGGCCTCGTCACCATCCTGTCGGGCGTCGGCTGGATGCTGTCGATCCACCCGGCCTGGACGCCTGCGGCAGCAGGCGGCTCGGGCACAACGCCGAGCCCCGAGGATTTCCGGCTGACGCTGGAACTGACACCGGTCAATTTCGCATTTTTCGGCGCCTATTTCTTCGGCATCCAGATGCTCTTCCGGCGTTTCGTAATCCGCGATCTCAGTCCCAATGCCTTCATGGCCTTTGCCGTCCGCATCGTGCTTTCCGTTATCGCCGTTTGGGTCGCGGCGCTGTGCCTTCAGGTGCTGGGCTCCTTTGGCGATGCAACCAATGCCTACGCCAAAATTGCCGCCAATCTGGCGCATTCGAACAGCCAGTATCAGTGGCCGGCCTTTCTGCTGGTCCTGGCCTTTGTCATCGGTTTCTTCCCGCAGGTCCTGTGGCAGGTCATCAAGTCGATGTTCACCAAGGCCAAGATTGTTTCGATCGCCATGCCCGAGACGGATCAGGACCAGCCGCTGAGCCAGCTTGACGGGTTGACCATCTGGCATGCGGCGCGGCTGGAAGAAGAGGATGTCGAGAATGTCGGCAACATGGCGACGGTCGACGTGGTCGACATCATGCTGCGCACCCAGATCCCTCCCGAAAGGCTGGTTTCCTGGGTCGATCAGGCGATCCTGTACAGCGTTCTGGGCGCACGGCCCAGAAAGCGGGGCGAGGGCGAAACGACGGTGGAGAAGCTGCGCAGGCTCGGCATTCGCAACGCAACGCAGTTTATCGCCAACTACAAGGACCTGGCCGGTCAGGGAAAGGCGCTCAACGAGGCGTTCGGCGGGGATGCCGACAAGACCAACCCGATCCACACCATCGCCTGTTCGATCGACAAGGAGGCCAATTTCCGGCTGATCCGCGCCTGGCGGGGTGTCTGACGAAGGTCTATCCCAACACCCGGTCCAGATCCGCGATCAGGTCTTCGGCGTCTTCCAGGCCGATCGACAGGCGGAAGATGCCGTCGCCGGCAAAGTCGCGGTAGCGGTCGAACTGTTTTCCGCTCAACCGGAAAGAGGTTTCCATCATGCCGCTGGTCGGCAGCCACCAGATCAGAGAGCGGTGGTGGCCGAGCGAGACGGCATAGTGGATGACCTGCAACTCTTCAGCCATGCGCGCGGCCAGTGTTTCGCCGGTTCGTTCATCGCCGACCTGGAAGGCGATCATGCCGGAGTAGTTCTGCATCTGCCGGGCCGCGAGTTCGTGCTGCGGATGGCTGGCAAGGCCGGGATAGAGCACCTTTGTCGCCTTCGGATGATCTTCCAGCCAGGCTGCGACGGCCATTGCGCCCTCCTGGTGGGCGCGCATGCGCAATGGCAGCGTGGACGTGCCGCGGGCGATCAGCCAAGCGTTGAAGGGCGACAGGATGCCGCCATGATGGATGGCGGCCTCGACCGTCAGCGCCCTGATATCCTGCGCGCGTGCGCACACTGCGCCGCCGATGGCATCCCCGTGGCCGCCGATATATTTGGTAATCGAATGCATGACATAGTCGACGCCCAGTTCGGCTGATTTCTGGCCGATGGGCGAGGCGAATGTGGCGTCGCAGGAGTGCCGGGCGCCGGCGCTTCGGGCGATTTCGGAAATGGCGGCGAGGTCGGTCAACCGCATGATCGGATTGGCGGGCGTCTCGGTGTGTATCAGCTTGGTGTTCGCTCGAACGGCCTGTGCAACAGCACCCAGATCCGTCATGTCGACCAGCGACACCTCGATACCTAGCCTGGGCAGCGTATCGCGGGCCAGTTCGGCAACGCCGGCATAGGATACGTCCGAGACGATGACGTGATCTCCCGCCGAAAGCACGGTAAGGAATATGGCGCTTGCCGCCGCCATGCCCGATGCAAGGCACAGGCACGATTCGGTTCCTTCGAGCGCCGCGATCTTGTTTTCAAGGGCGCGCACCGACGGGTTGGCCCAGCGCCCGTACAGGAAGGGGCTGTCGTCCGAAAGGTCGTGGGCGGAGAAGCCGGCAATCTCCTCGGCGACATAGGTCGAGGACATGACGATATTGGGTGCCGAAGCGCCGGTTGCCGGGTCGGGACCTTCGCCCGCATGGATCGCCGTTGTTGAAAGACCCTTATACGCGTTGGATTTCGCCATGGTCATTGCTCCGCGCTCTGGCTGTCAGAAGCTCAGCCGTATCATGGTATCTGCAGGCGGAAAGGTCCGTTTCCGCCACGACGTCGAGATATCGCTAATCCGACTGTGGGTGGCCGCTGTCCATATCGACCAGGGCGCCGGGCTTCGACAGTGCGTCCCGGATGTCGTCCGGGATCGGGATCGACTTGATATTGCCGTCGTCCTGGATCTGCGCGTGGATGCGAATGGCGCGACCCATGGTGATCAGATCGCCGGAGGATGAGTGTTCGGCGCGGCAGTCCCAGTGCAGGGTCGAGCGGGTCATCTTGGAGAGCTGGATGACAGTGCGCACGCGGTCGCCATAGGCGGCCGGGCCAATGAACTTGAAATGCACATCGCCCATGACGAAGGCGCTGCGGTTCTCGGCAATCATCCGGTTGGTCGGAAAGCCGATGGCGCGCAGGAGCTCGTGCTCCGTGTCGTTGAACCAGGCCAGCATGAGCGGGAAATAGACCAGGCCGAAAGGGTCCGATTCACCCCAGTTCACCGTCAGTTCGCGCGAATACATGATCATGAGAGGGCTCCCGCTGAATATCGACCGGGCCGTAACCTAATCCGATTGCCGATCAAATGGAAAGCCGCATATGCGCAATACGGTCCGCGCGGCGGCCATGTCGACCGCAAGTGGACCGCCGCGGCGAATCCGCGTATAAGGCAGGAATGTTCAATTCAACGGAAGGAGGTGGTCCAATGTCTAGCGTTTTTACGTGTCGCGTTGGGACAGAGTTTAAGGGCAACGAGAAGGAGCAGCCTCCGATCGGAGCCCGGTAACCGGACGAACGTCACCGGGTGACGTCAACCCGGTCCCTTCCGAACACAAAAATGCGGGGCCACCCAACCGGGTGGCCCTTTTCGTTTGATTTGCGTTTACCAGCTACCGCTGCTCCGCGCCTTGTTCCCAAACCATGCGGACATCGGGTGTCCGTTCCTCATTGCCGGCTCCGTTCGTGAAGGCAGCCTCCCGAAAGCCGGATTTTGCATAGAATTCTCGCGCCGGTCCGTTTTCCTGAAAAGTCCAGAGCTGAAGCCTGGCCGCGCCCTTCATCGCATGGTGGAGCAGCAGCGTGCCGACGCCTTCACGCCAATGGGTCGGATCCACATAGAGGTGATTGATCCAGTCGTTTTCAAAGGCAATGAAGCCGGTTGGCGAGCCTTCCATTTCTGCGACGCAAACGGTCTGTCGGGGCAAAACCACCTGCGAAAAATACCGCACATCCTCTTGCGGTGTGTGCAGGACGGGAAGCCATGGCATGGCGGCGGCACGAGCGGATCTGTGAATGCGCGCCAGGCATTCGGCGTCCGATGGTTCGGCGGTTCTGAGGATGATCGGTTTCATTACCTGTCAGTCGCAACGCGTTGCGCCTTCCAGCACCTCCCGGCGCCGCGCAAAGTCGAGCCTGCCGATGCGGCGGACGGCCTCGTAGTAGCGCCCATAGTCCGAGGCGCACAATTCAAGCAGACGGGAAAAAGCAGGTTCGAGATCATTGTAGACGGATATCGTCGCGAGTTTCGCATTGTTGATCGGCTCGCTGAACCAGGCGTCATAGCCGCTGTAGCCGTCCCATTTGCGCGTCTTCAGACGCCTGTAGCGGGCGCGCAGCCGTTCGATGGCTGCCGCTTTTTCGGCGCGCTTTTCCGCATCGCTGCCGTTGCCGGTGTAGATGCCATGAAGCTCCTCGCGCGTCCGCGCGACCAGCGCCTGGAAGTCGGCGTTGCGTCTTTGACTCAGCCGGTAACGTTTTAAACCTGCCTTGTCGTCCTTGTGCTCCAGCCAGAGCACCGTGCCGCTGTCCTCGACCGAGACGGCAAAGGCCTCGTTGAAGGCTGCGTCTCCGCGGACATAGACCACCTGATGGGTCAGTTCGTGGAAGACGACGCTCGCCAGATAGGTGTCGCCACGCAGGAACATCGTGTTCAGCAGCGGGTCGCTGGTCCATCCGAGCGTCGAATAGGCCGGGATGCCCGCGACATAGACGTCGTCGCCCCCGTCTGCGAGTTCCTTCGCGTAACTGAACGCCTCCTGCCTCGAGAAATAGCCGCGATAGGGCACGCAGCCGACGATCGGGAAACACCAGGTGCGTACTTCCAGTGACAGTTCGGGCGTCGCGAACACGGCCCAGCTCACGAACTCGCGTCCGGTGTCGACATAGGAGCGGTAACTGTTGTTGTCGGGCAGTGCGAGGCGCTCGGAGGCAAAGGCCCGGATCGCGCGCGCCTCCGTGAGCTGTGCCCTGAGATCAGGCGCGCTGCGCGGATCGGCGATCAGACGATCAATGCGCTGACCGGAATTGACCAATTCCAGGTGCCCACCCAGCGACTGGGAATAATAGGAAAGGCTTTCGCAGCCGGACAGTAAAGGCAGCGACAGAAGAGCGACAGGCAACAGGCGAAGATGCGATGGCATGGCCGGACATTAGCATGCGGATCGTCGTATGGAAGGCGGTCGCGAGCCGGTCAATGGCGTTTTTTCGAAGGACTGCCCCGTGTTATTGTCTGCACGGGCACACAAAGCGCCCTATCTTGAATTTGACGGACATCAAGAAGCCGGCGTCATTTTGAGTGGCATGGAAACCGGAGCAACAAAATGCCTGATTTGCTGACTTTGATCGGAGCCCTTTATGCCTGCAACATGCTGGCGGAGCAGGGGCCTTTGACGCGTCAGCAGATTACCGAGTGCGGTCAGTTTCAGGAGGCGGTGAAGATGCGGTTCCTCACCTCCGGCGAACTTGAGGACATGCGGGGGCGGCCTCTGGCGGAGCGCTATGCCATCGCCTTGCGGGGCTATGAGCGCTTCAAGGTCTGGGAGATGGAAAATCCCGATACGGTCCGAAGGCTTCGGGGATATGTGCGCTAGATGTGATCTTTCTGCAGGTTGTCCATCAAACCAGATGACGGATCGCGTTTGCGTAGTAGGCAACAAGGCGTTCGTCACCGGGCGCGATCTGCAGGGTGCCGTCATCGGCCTGCACCACGATGTGGCGCATGGTCAGCATGCGCAGGCCGACCGTGACTTCATAGTCACGGTCCTGGTGGGCAATATGCACATGGGCACCGCTTTCGATCAGCCGATCGATCAGCGCGTCGACCCGGGCCTTCAGCGAAAGACGGTCGAGCTTTTCCGAGCCGGCTTCATCAAGCGCGAGCGCCACCAGCGAAACGGGCAGGGCGGGGATCAGCTCTCCGACATCGGCCAGCAGCCGCTCTCCAAGCTCCTGCGTCAAGGTGGCGTGCTCGGCCTCGTCAAGAGCGGCCCAATGGGTGCTGTTCTTCTCCTCCAGAAAAGCACTCAGCGAGACAGGTCTGCCAAAGGATACGCTGGCATAGCCGAAGCGGTGCCACCGGCCGGCCAGACGCAGGCGCAGGTTCTTCCATAGAAATGCCAGCGTCGTCGCGGTTTTTTGCACCGTCGTTCGCGGAGCGCTGCCGTCGTCGGCGGCCATCAACGAGCGATCCTCGAGAACGCGGTCATAGTTGAGCCCGACCGGAATGAAGACCGTGTCTTCCGTGGCGTTTTCCGTGGCGGACAGAATGTAGGACAGAAGGCCAAGCTTGACCGGACGAAGCTTTCCGTCGCGCGAAAGTCCGCCTTCCAGGAAGATCGCCTGGGTGACTCCCGATTGCGTTGCCATGCGCACATAGCTCGCCAAAACCCGACGGTAGAGCCGGTTGCGCGCATCGCGGCGAATGAAATAGGCGCCGGTCGCGCGGATCAGGGTCTGCAGCACCGGCAGGCGCGCCCATTCGCCGACCGCGTAGGAAAGCGCCGATGTCGCGGAAGCGAGATAGGTGACGATGACGTAATCCATATTGGAACGGTGGTTCATCACGAAGACAACCGATGCGTTGGACGGGACTGCTGCAAGGGCATCGGAATCGGAATAGCCGAGACGAACTTTGTAGAGCGCAGTCGACAGCCAGCGGGCGAGGCGCGTACCGATACGAAAATAGACATAGGCGCTGAAAGCCGGAACGATTTCCCGGGCATAGCGCTCCGCCGTATCGATTGCGACCTCGACGGGCATGCCGTGTTCGCGTGCGTGCTCCTCCGCGGCGGCCAGAACATCGGGATCATGCGCCACACGGTCGACAACGATGCTGCGGCCGGTGGTGCGGAAGGGCCGGATCTTCAGCTTGAGCCGCGTGTTGAGCTCGTCAATCGCCCGGTTGGCGCGCCGGTGAAGATACCAGCGCACAGAAGGTGTCAGCAGCCGGTCGACAATACCGACCAGTGCCAGTAACCCGGCAAGCACCACAAGCCACAGCGGCAGTTCGACCGTCTCCCCCATGGGCGCATATTCGTGCGGACGTATCGGTTTGGCAACGGTTAAGCTGCCGGGAGGCGACGGAACGCCGATTAATTGCCGGAACGGTCGATCATGGTCGGCGGCAACGGCACGGATCCTTCGATCCGCACCGGGGTGTCGGAGGCACAGTCAAATCCGGAGAAAAGCCGGTCGGCGGCCGCACGGGCCTGCACATTGGCGTCCGGGTTGCCGCTTGCCAGCACATAGGCGGCAACGCAGCCCTCGCCGATGCCGGGTTGGCCGACTTTTTCGACAACCAGCACCTGTACGCCGTCCGGGTCGATAGTCCATCGGTGTATGGTCGCAAATGGCCTGCCATCCAGGAGCCGCCACTCGATCGTGTCGCTGACGCTGTTGAAGGAACCGAAGCTTTCCCACACAGTCCCGCCCGGCGGCGGAAATCCATAGTGCACGCTCTGCCGCAGATCGCCTTCGGAGAAGAATACCGGAAAGCCTTTATAGCCGGCACACAGCAAGTCGATCCATTCGCCGCCCTCATCTTCCGCCGGCTGGTCGAGGACGGTGCAGCTGCCTTCGAGATCGAGCTTGGTATAAGCGCTTTCGATCTGCGCTTGCGCCGGGCCCGATGCGAGCAGCGCGGCAGCGAGGATAATGGCTGGGGCTCCGAGACCCGGATCATGCATGTCGGCAGTCCTCTGTTTGATGTCCTGTTCCGGCAAGGGCCGTTTGACGATATGGTATTGTGGTCGGAAGTCACTATCTATCTTGGTGAACCGATAGGGATCTTGCCCCGATGCCGGTTGCAAGGGGCGACATCCGCTCACTGGAGGATGCCATGCTTTATTCGCTTGCCCATCTCGAATCGGAAAAACTGAAGGCGATCCAGAACCTGGAAAAGGAAATCGGCAGCCCGGTGGTGGCGCTGGAAGGCGTTGACGCCCAAACCGCGGCTTTGCCTGACGAAAAGCTTAAGAAGCTGCAGGAACTGGAATCGCGCCTCGGCGTTGTGCTGGTCGCCGTCAAGCCGCATTAGGCCATACTGCATTCGCGGCGTTGACTTGGAATTCGTCTTGCTTGCAGGGGGTCGAAACGCAGCAGGACTCTGTTGGTTTGCTTGTTCAACGCGGTTTTCGAGATGGTGGTCAGCTTGTCACATCCCTGGTCCCGGTAATTTCCCATCCGCGCGAAATCCACTCGCGAAGAGTTGATCGCTGATAATGCCGATTTCAGCGTCAGGCCGTGTCGCCGTGCCTATAATCCCGTCCCGCGAAACCGCTACCTGAGAGGTGTGACCATGCGATTTGCAGTGTCCGGACTGTTAGCGCTTTTTCTTGCGTCGAGCGTTGCCATCGCCCAACCGATCGCGCCTCGAGAGGGCTGGCAGATCTTCGATACGGAGCTTTCCTATGCGGCGCTGATCGAGCGTCTTGAGGCGGCTGTTCGGGCCGAGAAGATGGGTCTTGTCACGCAAGCCAGCGCCTCAAATGGCGCCAAGGCACAGGGCTTCGAGATACCGGGCAATCGGGTGGTCGGCGTCTATCGCAACGACTTTGCGCGGCGCATGCTCGACGCCAGCATAGCGGCGGGCATCGAGGCGCCTATCCGTTTCTACATCGTCGAGGATGAGGACGGCGGCGCGACCCTTGCCTGGAAGACGCCCAGTTTCGTCTTCGCGCCTTATATGGACGAGGGCGGGGACGAACTGCGGACACTGGCGGCCGAATTGGACACGATTTTCTCGGCAATCGCGAAGAGAGCGCTGGAATAGCCGCTTTTCGTCTGATCCGTTGGCCTGATCGGTTCGTATAGGTAACTGCCTGCCCAGCAGAAATCGGGCGACTTCGGTTGACCGCTGGCAGCAAACGCTCACGAGGGAGAATTGCAATGAGAATGACAGTTGCTTCCCCGCTTGTCCTGACATTGGTCGTGGCGGGACTGGCCGCTGCAGATCCGGCGGCGGCCCAACAGATCACCAATGACATGAGCTGCGAACAGGCCAAGGCAATGTACAAGTCTCAGGGGCGCGTGCAGACGCGCACGCGTTCAGGCACCGTGTTGCCGATCTACGGTGGTGTTCCCGAGGCCGAGGGGCGTTTTCTGCGCTGCGGACGCGACAACACCTCGCGTCCGGTATCGGTGATCACACGGGACAACAATCGCTGCGTGATTGCCTATAAGTGTTAGACGGCCAGGAGGGCGAGGTAACCAAGCTAACATGCTTGTTCTCGCTTAGCCTTTTTGCCTGGGCAGATGAGCTCGTATTTTGCGTCCGAATTGTTCAGCCGGCCGGACTTGGCAGACGGTGCAGAGTGATGCGTCGTTTGGCTGATTGAGGCTGTCAACTGAGGCGTTTTCCAATCACCGGGTTCCTCCGGATACCTATGAATTGCTTGATGGGATTGAAGTTCTATCCAGCATTTATACAATTGGCGCTTCAACTTACCTTTCGATGTGCCCAGTATCCTTGAATAAATGCTCCCTGCCATAAATGCCCTCTGGATCGGCCCGGTTCTCGGGCCCGTCCACGCATCCTGCCTCGTTTCATTTGCCAGGGCGGGGCACCGGGTTGTTCTGCACGCCTTTGATGAAATCGAGGACGTTCCGGAAGGTATCGAGTTGTTCGACGCGACACGATTGATGGCGCGCGATGAGATCATACGTCACAACAGCGGCAGCCTGGCGCTGGCATCTGATATCTACCGCTATCGCATCCAGAGGGAGGCGATGGGAATCTACGTTGATTGCGATGTCTATTGCCTGAAACCGTTTCCGGGTGACGACTATCTGTTTGGGTGGGAGGCCGATGATTTGATCGGTACCGCAGTCCAGCGGATTCCGGCCGGGTCCGAGCTTCTATCGTCTATGATGGAAGCGTCGGAGAACCCGGCTTTCATTCCTCCCTGGTACAGCCGCCGCAAGGTGCGCAAGCTGATGTTACGCAAGCTTTCAGGAAAACGACCGAACCTCTCCGATCTCGACTGGGGCAGCATAGGGCCCGACTTGCTGACCCATCATTTGAAGCGGCTCGGCATGGAAGATGCAGCAAAGCCGGCCGACTGGTTCTACCCCGTGAGCCCTAAACACAAGTCGCTGCTCAACGAACCGGGGTTGGATTTCAGCGATTTGAGCACCAATCGAAGCCTGGCTATCCATCTCTGGTCATCAAAGACCCTGGACGGCGGAATTGCTGAGGGTTCGGTATTGGCCCGGATGACATCGATGCTGGACTGAACAAGCGCTCATCGATGCTTTCGGGCAGATGGCCGGCCGAACTGACCGGTCAGCCTTCGCCCGGCCTTTTTGAAGATTGTCCGGGTGCGGAAAATGAAAGGATTGCTCTGCCTCAAAAGCTTGTACCGGTAGCGCTGGGGCCAGGGCGTGCCTTTGCTGTAGTTGCAGTAGAAGATTCCATAGGGATGGCTTTCGGGATTGCGCCAAGGCTTTACGTCACCGGAGTAGTGTATGATCGAGACGCTGGTGAAGTGGCTTGCGTCCTTGAGACTGCCCATTACGTTCCAGCGATTGTCGAGTGCAAGCACCTTTCCCCGAAGCGCAACATTCAGCGCACATTGATCGAAATATCTGCAGCTTTCGGGATGACTCGTCAGGAACGATTGCAGCTGGCGGTCAACATCGTTTTGCCGCCACAGGTCGAGGTCAATGAGCAAAACCCCAGAGTTGAAATAGGCGTCTTCGCCCACACCGTGTGTTTCAAGATGGGCATGTCCGGGGTTGAGGACTGCGGCGGCGATGTTGCCCTTGAGCCGGGTGTCGTACAGTTCGGTGATCGGCGCCGCGACAACCAAATCGGTGTCCAGATAAACAATGCGGCCAACCGATTCGGGCAGTATCTCGCCGGCGAAGCACCGCAACAGGCAGGAAATGGTGAGATCCGTCGGCGGTATCCGGTTGAAGATCGGCCGGACCCGGACGGGATCCAGCCTGTAAGAAACCACCGTAAGACCGATTGTCGCCGCGTAGTCTTCGATATGCTTCCGATTTTCCGCGGTGAGGTCGCACCAGAGCAGATAGACAACAATATCTATGTCGGGATGGTTGAGCCGCAGGGAATTGAGAAGCACGCAGGTCGGGGCTATGACGTCATTGTCCGGCGCGATAAGTATATTCATGCAGCAACCCGTCCGTTCACCCGTAATCAGCTTGTAAAGCCGAATTTTTATTCGAGGCGGAACTCTACTACTTTGATCTGCCGGTATTCTCAACGGATGGAGGCGGTTTTGATTTTCCGCCGCAAGAAACGGGTCCGGTGCCGTTGAGGTCGCCTATCGCCGGCGGACCGTTATCGCCAGTGTCAGGTCGTCGAAGGGATAGTCCCCGGGATTGGCGGTGAGCTTTTCGACCATCAGCGCGAAGAACCGGTCGGCCAGCGCGGCAGGATCGCCCTTGCCCGTGGAGAACAGGCCCTGACGCAGGCTGGTCTCGCTGAAGGCGCGGGTGAAGGCCGTGTAGCCGGTGGCGAAGGCCTCGACGTCGCCGGTCTTTTCCAGCGCGACATGGTAGGGCGAGGGGACGGCGGTCAGGCCGCAGTGGAGCAGTTCGAGACGGTCCGCGAGCGGGCCGTTTACGGGCGCTGCGGCCTCCTCGATCGTGCGCGGAACCACCGGGAAGCAATAGGCGGCATAGGCGTCCTGCGGCACATCGCCGTCCTCGATCATCTGCCGGGCGCATTCGTTCATCAGTTTCAGGAGCCCGGCGGCGCTGACGCGGACCGGGTCCGCATTTCCGTCCGAGCCGAGCATCTGCACCAGCAGTACGCCGCCCGGCTGCAGCTCGTCGGCGCGCGCGGTCAGGAAGTCCAGCCAGTCGCTCGCCGCCTGTGCAAGGATCTTGTCGCGTTCAGCGGGTGGCGCATCCGAGCGGTAGAGCGCGTCCGGCATGTGCAGGCCGGCCGGCTGGCGCGACAGCCAGTGCGCCGCCGAACCGGAGGTACCGAGCGTGACGCTGGCGCGCGCCGTCACCCGTTCGAAAAAGCCACGCGGTGCGAAGAGTGCGCGCGCATTCGGGTGTTTCTCAAGGTAGCTGCCTGCGCCGGACAGGTTGGCCGCCAGGCTGTCCCAGTCATTGGTCGGCAGGTCGCTGTGCAGCACCGAGGGTTCGGTGGCGCCGCGGCCGGCCAGCAGGTCGAGCGCGCTGCCGACGATCGCCATGGAGTTCTTGCCTTCGCCGCAACCATAATCAGCCACCGTCACGCCTCCGTCGGCAGGAAGCCGGGTTGCGTCGACCGCCTGCTTCAAAAGCGCCGCGCCGCTGGCGGCAACATCGCTCTGAAACGACGAATGCGCGTCATAATAGCCGTCGCCCTTCATACCGGTCGTTGCTTTTGTCATTCCGCCGATCTCTTCCGGTTGGTTCCTGGTGCGCATCTTGTTTGATGCTGACAGTTTACTCAATCACTAATTGCGCCACGCAACGCCGACCCATGCGCCGAAACCTTGCTGCAAGATTGGAATGCCATGACTTCGTATGACCCGTGCACAAAGGTGGTGAGAGTCTAAAGCGTGACCGGGCTGGATCTCTCGGATTTCCGTCAGGTCGCGCGGGCGCGGCTGGTGTGAATTGCCGGTCAGGCAACCGGCACCGGAAAACTACCGCCCGTTCACCAGTTGCAGGATCAACTGGTGGACGTTGCCGCCCGTACTCATCTCGTCCTCTTCAAAGGCGCGGTTGCGGGCCTTGTAGCGGTCGAATGCGGCCTTGAGCGGTGCCTGGATGCCCTGGCGGATTTTCTTGCAGGTCGGATCGTTCGGCTGGCGGAAACCGACGGTGGTATCGTAGATCTGCTGCGCCATCTCGACGACATACCGGCCATGCACCGCCTCGTGGCTGCGGATGCCCTTGATGAAGACACGCCAGCGGGCTGCCACATGCGGCGGCAGTTTTCCCGCCGGTTTCGGATAGGTGTAGGTGATGGTCAGGAATGAGCGCGCGGCGGCCAGCACGCAGTCATTGCCATCGCGTACATAATCGCGGCCCCATTTCAGGTCGAATTCGGTGATGGCGATGGCGCGCGACGTGCCGCCGCGAATGAGCGGGCCGCGCGCGCCGATGGACTCATAAAGTTCGATGCCGCTGGTTCCGGAAACTGAATAGAACTTCTCGACATATTTCGGCCGGATGTCGGCATGTGCCGGCGCGGCAATCGCGGCGGCAATGCCGACGGCGCAAACGAGGATGCGGGCGAGGGGAGCCATGGGCGGAAACTGGCATTACTGGGGCGATTAGTAAACTGGCATTGAACCGGCATTGCGGTCCGGACGTCTTGCCTTGTTTCTTGATCCCCCAATTGGGCGCCGCTAATCTTTGTCACGGGCCGGCAAAGCTGACCGGAACGCAAGCGCCAGGCAAAATGACTGGAACGGAGATGAGCCTTGTTGGCCGCGTAAGCGAGCGCTGGAACGAGCAACTGGCAAAGACCGGGCTGCAGGACGTCGAGCACCTGCTGGAGGCGCAGCGGGAAAGGCGCCTTTTGATCCGGGAGCGGCCGCTCTGCACCGTCGCCAGACCGCATTTCGTAACTGAGGACGAACTGAAGAAGCACAGTCATGTCGTCAACGTGCTTTCCAACGCGCTGGTGCGCGCACGCGATCATGTCGTGGCCAACCGCGAGCGGGAGGCCGAGCATCTCGGACGCTACTATGACTGGATCGGCGATCTCATGCATCTCGAACCGGAAGGCGTCGACCATGGCGCTATCACGCGCCTCGACGGTTTCCGGGCCGATGCCGGGATGAACTTCGTCGAACTGAATGCCGATTGTCCCGGCGGCGCTGGCCACAATGACAGGCTTGCGGATGTTTTTCAGGCGCTGGAGACCTTTCGCGCCGTTGACGGCGAATTCGGCCTGAAACCCCTGATGCTGCAGCCGGCCATGGGCAAGGCCATGATGGATGCCTGGCGCGAGTGGGGCGGCAGACACCCGCCGACGGTCGGGGTGGTCGGATGGTTCGAAAGTTTCGGCACCACTGCCGAGGCCGTCACCACCGACGCCGAACCGCTGCGCGATGCGGGGATCGGTGGCATCGTGGCGGACGTTCCCGAAACGCTGGAGTTCGACGGCCGCCGGCTGCGTGTCGGCGGGGTGGAGGTCGATCTGCTCTATCGCCTGATGCTGACGCGCGATGTGCTTGGCGCGCGCGCTGCGCTGAAGCCGCTGCTGGACGCGCTGCGGCAGAACGCGGTTTGCATGGTGAACCCGTTCCGCGCCGAGCTGATGGGGCACAAGGCGCTCTTTGCGCTGATCACCGATCCCGATGCCGATCTCGGGCTGACGGCGGCGGAGCGCGCGATGGTCCGCGATCATGTTCCCTGGGGGCGGCTGGTCCGGGATGCGGTGACCGCCGGGCCGGACGGGCGCCGGGTCGATCTGATCGAACATGTGCTGGCGAACCGGGAAAAGCTCGTGTTGAAACCCACCCATGCGGCCAAGGGCGATGGTGTCGAGCTTGGCTGGCACCATGATGCGTCGTCCTGGGAGGCGGCGGTCAAGGCGGCGCTCGATGCCGACAGCATCGTCCAGGAGCGCGTGCCCATGCGCAGCGCCCTTTATCCCGCCGCCGGGCCCGGCCTTCCGGAACGGGCGATGTTCGAGGATACCGACCCGCTGATCGCCCGCGGGCAGCTTGCCGGTTATCTGACGCGCGTTTCGGAGATGGAGATCGTCAATGTTTCCAAACAGGGCAGTGTCGTGCCGTCCTTTGTGGTCGGGTGAGGCGGCTTTCGCGGACGCTGCGCTGGCGGTGTTGGAGGCCGGCAATGCGCTTAGGCGGTTGTCGCGTTTTCCGAAGCCGGGCATTGTGGGCAGCGGGCCGAAACGTCCGGCTTGAGCACCAGAACACAGGGATCGATTGCATGAGAAAATTTCTGATTGTTGCGTCCACCATCGCAATGTTCATGGCCGGCCTGGTCAGCGCATGGGCGGCCGAGATCACCGCCAGCATCACCTATATCGATGTTCAGGCGCGGATCATCGTGATCGACCACCGCGCGTTTCATATCCCCAAATCCATCAAGATCGGCGCGTTCAAGGTCGGCGATCAGGTGACGGTCGTCTATGAAATCGTCAATGGCCAGTTGAAAGTCGTCTCGATCAAGATCGGCTAGTTCGAAACGGCGCAGGTGGATTGTACCGTATGTCGAGGTCTCCGGCGCGGCCCTTTCACCGGGTCGGTTCACCAATCCGGCAGCGGGTATATCGTCCCGTGACACGCGGCGAATGTCGATCATCGTCGGGTTGGTGAGGGGCCTTCCATGAAAATCGTCATTCTGACATTCGATCTGCCGGAGGCGAATGTCGTCACGCGGGTGCTGCTGCGGGAGCTCACCGGCGAGGTGAGGGGCATTGTTGCGTCCACTTCGATGATCGCCGGCATCTCCAACCGCGCGGCGATGGTCAGGCTCGGGCGGGCCATGGGCTGGCGCTATGGCGGCGCCTGGCAGCTTCACCGGTGGGTGGCAAAGCTCGGCGCATTGAATCTCAGGCTTCAGCGAAAGCCCGCCGGCGCCGGCTCGCTCAAGGCGCTGGCGCGCGAAGCCGGCATTCCGGTTTTCGAAACGGCGGATGCCCGCAACAAAGACTGTCTTGAAACCGTGCGCGCATGGGCGCCGGACCTCATCGTCTCCAACTATTTCAACCAGGTCATCCGCCCGCCAATGCTGGAAATCCCGAGGGTCGGCACCATCAACATGCACCCGGCGCTGCTGCCGCGAAACCGGGGCCTGATGCCCTGTTTCTGGGCGATGGCGAATGGCGACGGGACGACCGGCGCGAGCGTCCACTGGGTGGATGAGGATCTCGACACGGGCAACATCATCGTGCAGGGCACGGTGCCGATCGAAGCGGGCGAGTCGGTGATTTCGCTGTCGAACAAATGCAGCGATTGCGGCGCCGGCCTGCTGCTCAAAAGCGTCGCCAGGCTGCGTGAAGGCGCTGTGCCGGGAACGCCGCAGGACGAGACGAAACGGAGCTACCATTCCTGGCCGAGCCCCGGCGGCATACGCAAGCTCTACCGGCGCGGGCACCGCTATGGATCGGTTGCCGAGATGTGGCGGCAGGCGGGGCGGGCGGACGCCGTCTTACAATGAAGTGATTTCGCAACGGTTGCCCCTTTTGCGAAAACGGGTATCTGATGGTGGTGCCTGGGAAACGGTGAGGCGCGGTTTTGCCGCCGGCCACTGAAAAGAGCGGCGGTTGCTGCCGCTTCGCAATCAAAATGAGGGACCGTGAACTTGTCTTTCGCACATATCCGCCCCGCATACAGCCGCGCCGAGCGGCTCAGCGATGGGGTGGTTCACGTCGTCGGCGTTGGCCTTGCCATGATCGCGGTGCCGCTGTTGATCGTGCTCACGGTCCTGTTCCGTTCGGAGCCCGGCCCCGTTGTCGGGGTCTCGGTCTATGGGACGACACTGGTCGCGATGCTGTGCTGTTCGGCTCTCTACAACATGGTCGACAGCGCGCGGTGGACCGGCCTGTTGCGCCGTCTCGACCACTCGGCGATCTACATGAAAATTGCCGGAACCTATACGCCATTCGTGCTCGTATCGGGCGTTCCGGCGACCGGGCTTCTCACGGGCCTGTGGGGCGCCGCGACCGTCGGCTCGCTCTTGAAGATGCTCGCACCCGGCAGGTTCAAATGGCTTGCGCTGGCGCTCTACCTCGCCATGGGCTGGGCCGTTCTGCTGGCCGGCGGCCCGATCATCGCGGGCCTTTCCCCGGCGGTTTTCTGGATCATAACCGCCGGCGGCATTGTCTACACGGTCGGCGTCGGGTTCCACCTTTCGGAACGCCTGCCTTTCCACAACACGATCTGGCACGTATTCGTGCTGGCGGGCAGCGTGCTGTTCTTCATCGCCGTTGCGGTGTTGATCGCCAACCTGCCGGTGGGCGGGTAGGGCGGTTACGGCCGCCGGCCCGTCAACCGGCCGGCGGCGGCAATCCGCGCCGCCGGCGGCCTTTCATGCGTTTCTTGTCAGGCACTCAGTGGGCCATCATGGAATGGGCGATCTCTTCGCCGCTCATGCCGGCCGGCCAATAGGTCGGCCAGTTGGTCAGTTCCTCGAGGATCTTCGCCCGGTCTTCGCCCCAGTAGAGGTGATAGTGGTCCGCCTTTCCGGGCGCGATCTTGTGGTCGCTGAACTGGATGAAGAGGGGCGCCGCGTCATCGCCCCCGGCTTTCTTGAAGATGAAGCGCACGCCGCGATTGCCTTTCTTGTAGGTGAGGATCTCGTAGCCGTCGCTTTCATAGCGCGCTTCAAGCGGCTTGCCGTCCCGGTAGAAGGTCACGCTGCCTTCGCCGATGACGATGCGGTCGACATCGGTCCTGAAGCCGGTCTCGTAATAGGCGCGGTATTCCTCGGCGGTTTGATCGCCGTGTTCGGCCTTGTGCGCGATCCATTCGTCCAGCCTGCCGTCCTTGAGGTGCGGATAAATACTCGCCCAGTCGCCCTGCCAGTCGGAAAGCGCGCGCGGCTTGACCTGATCGTCCTCGAAATAGCCCTTGTAGATACGCTTTTCATCGCCGTGGCTGTGGCTGTGGGCTGACTTGTCCTTGGACTCCGCCGCCGCAGGCGGAGCCCCAACCAGCAGCGCACCGCCGAGAAGAAACGCACAGGAAATTCCGGCAAAGCTTTTACGCATGATTTTGAACCTCAATCCGTTTTTGAAAGAATGTAATGTTACAACATAACGCAACAAGGATGGGTCTTAAGGGAGATCGGGTGCGCGGGCAAGGGTAAGGATGGGTTGTGGGTGGGATTATGGGGTGGGTTTTTATGAAAGTGACCTAAGCTAGTGATCCGGCACTATCAGGCTGAATTTGTGGACCACAGTGCAGCGGCATGCGGTATAGCCTTCACAATCAAAGAGGGCTTACTTAACCTGCCACACTAATAGAGGTTAACTGTGGTTGCTGTCTAATGAGAGATTTGGTCGCAGCGGAGAAACTTAAGCTAGAAGACCCCGCTGATATCCTAAGGACTTTGGAACCTTTTGATATCGCAGTCCTGGAATTTGCGCAGGAAAGCGGAGACAGAAACGTTGGGTTTCTGGGAGATGACAAATATTGCTATTTGACCAAGGATTTTCTCAATTGGGCAATAATTCTTGATTTCGTTCGGATGTGCGCACCTATCCGTAGGAAGGAGGTTATTCAAAAATATTTCAGCTATTTTCTGGAGCAGGCAAATTCGGACAGTGATGAACCAAGAGGACAACGCGTAAGTCGAGCTGCAAGGTTTCCGACCTCAATTCCTACTTTGGGTAATCGCGATTCTCTAAAGTTTATTTCTGGGTACGAAGTGGATCGTCAGTCTGAGGCGGGGTTCTCCTATCAGTTTCGTCAGGCGCGCATCAGTCAGCTCGAACTACACGGTTACATTGTTGACCCCACAATTTGGAGAACAGCAATTACAGCAGTTGTGCTTGGATTACTCCCACAGTCTTACACGGTTCGTACAGAGCACGGCGAGGTAGTGCATCAAAAGGTGACGGCCATGCTTTACGACTGGGAGCAAAATATCTCAGGCCCGGATCGAGAGATCGTGCAACACCATATTAATATGAGCATTTCGATAACCGCGTTTAAGGAGTTGCTCAGGGCTTGGATCGAAGAGAACGACGAACCGAGTAAGCCAGATAATTGAAGATTTGCACTCATCCAGTCTTCTTCTAATCGCGCGAAAATGCCGAGCTAAATACACTATGGTTACAGTTCAACTAGTCTCTCATCGCAAACCAGATTGGCTACAATTCCTACAATTGCGGTGTCAACGTAATCGCGAGTTCGCACTGAATGCTAGACACGTAGTGGCATCACCGATGTAGGGAACAGAGCTGTACATGGGCCCTGTCGAACTGACTGCAGCCGCGTCTTACTCGCTCTGAACACGATGCATGGGTTTTGCAAAACCGTTTTCTCCTCTGCACCGTTTTATCAATTTTTGAGTAGTTTTCTTTTGGTATTCTCCCTTCGCAACCCTCTAAGGCCGACATAAAAGCGTTTGTTAGCGTTGGGTGAATTACGGTGACAGTTTACTTAATCCCTTTTTGTGCCGGTTTTCGACCGCGCTTGCCCGGCATCAGAATCCGTCCGGTATGCTGTTCGAGCTTCTTTAGCCAACCGGCATCTCCGATCGGGCGGCCGACTGTTTCAGCGCGCCGCAATGCCCCGTAAGCTTCTGCCTCATCGATTGGTTCATCAAGAAACGCCCGGAATTCGCCGGTTCTGTCCAACACGGGCGCAACAGTGACGACCTTGTCGTCCTGGCCGGCCAGATGCGCTCCGGCGCTTGACCATTGCCAGTCGTGCGCACGCTTCACCAGTTTTGCCCGCACAGGATTGAGCGTTACGTAGCGAACCGCATTGAGCAGGTGACCTTCATCCATGACCACGGATCCGTAGCGGCCCTGCCACAGGTGGCCGGTGACCCGTGTCCGCGCGTTGATGAAACCGGTGTAGCGACGGTGCAGATCAGCGAAAGTCCGGCGCAAGCCATCCTCGTCCGACGGCACCAGAATGATGTGAACGTGGTTGGGCATGAGGCAATAGGCCCAGATCTCGGTGTGGGCGCGTGCGCTGGCATCGGCCAGGAGGTCCAGGTAGAGCGCGTAGTCGCCATCCTCAAAGAAGGTTCTTTCCCGCCGGTTGCCTCTTTGGGTGACGTGGTGCGGGAGACCAGGAACAACAATTCGGGCCAAGCGTGCCATCAGCAGGAGTTTAGGGTAAATTGGGGATTTAGTAAACTGTCACCGTAATTCCTCGGCGGACTTGTCGCCGTGTTCGGCCTTGTGGGCGATCCATTCGTCCAGCTTGCCGTCCTTGAGGTGCGGATAGATGCTCGCCCAGTCGCCCTGCCAGTCGGAAAGCGGGCGCGGCTTGATCTGATCGTCCTCGAAATAGCCCTTGTAGATACGCTTCTCATCGCCGTGGCTGTGGTTGTGGGCGGACTTGTCCTTGGACTCCGCCACCGCGGGCGCGGCCAGCAGCGCACCACCGAGAAGAAACGCACAGGAAATTCCGGCAAAGCTTTTACGCATGATTTTGAACCTCAATCAGTTATTGGAGCATCGTAATGTTACAACATAACATGACGACAATGGGTCTTAAGGGAGATCGGATGTGTGGGCAAGGGCAAGTTTGGGTTGTGGGTGGGTTTTTGTGGTGGGTGTGTATGTGATCGGCTGTGCTTGGAGAATGCGACAAATTCGCTGGTGGGACCATCGCTGCAGCCAATTTCTCATGAGATAGTGTCAGGTAGTGGAGTTGTGAGTGGAAAAATGGAATTTACTGGAGTGCAAGTAGGCTATAATTGTAATCCTTGGTTGCAAATGAATGGTAAAGTTGGACGATGCAGCAGGTTTTTATCGCAAACTTCGGACGCCAGAACTATGAGTGGCAGAGGTGTCTGAAAAATAACACAATTGCTACAATGAATTCTCATGCAACACATCATTTTTGGGTTGCTGGAGACAGAGAAGGTTTCATTGACTACGAACTTAAGTTCGGTTCCACGGCAGCCGGAATCAAACCTACACGACCAGTGGCTTCGAGATGGTTCAATCTGATGACAATCATCTCCGAAAGTGAAAACGATATATGGATTCACCGTGAGAAAGAGCAACTCTGGTGGACGCGTTCCAAGTCGGAACCCCCGGTGATTTCAGAAAGTGTCGATCCCACTTACGATGGGGGACGACCAGTTTTTGCCTGCCACAAAAAGTGCGATCCTTGGTCTAATCAAACCCGACTTGGTAATCGCCTCGAGTGGGGAACTCTCCACCCGAGAGCCAAAGAATTTCTGTTCACTGAAGGTACTCTTCAAAAATTGGGACAAGACAATGCGGAGTATGCTCTTGCTCTGATAGCTGGCGACGATCTCAATCCATGGCACTTGCGGCCGCATTGGCAAACAACACTTAAGAACGCAAAAACCAAGCCGGGAACTGTATTTAATGCCTTTCAACGCGCTGCGACCCGCATGGCAATGACAGCGTTTGACACAGCTAAGCAGTCATCTGGACAGCAAGTAACAAGAACAATCAAGAACAAGGAGGTCCACTTCACATTGCAGGAGCTTGAGAATTACGTAATGGCTCTCTTGGAGAGTCAGGAGCGTCTATGTGCACTGACAGATTTGCCGCTCCAGCTTGATGGTGAGCACACTGATTCCGAAATGCTTCCATCGCTCGACCGTATCGACAGCGACGGACATTATGAGGAGGGTAATCTGCAAGTTGTTTGTCGATTTGTGAACCGCTGGAAAAGTGATGACAAAGACGAAAATTTCAGCAGATTAATTGCGATTGTAAGAGGTGAATGACTCCTTATGAATTCAGTGGTTACGGTGACAGTTTACTCAAGCCCTTTTTGCGATGCTTTTCGCCCTCGCTTGCTCGGCGTCAGAATTCGACCGGTCTTTTGTTCGAGCTCTCTCAACCGGGCGGGATCGTCGATCGGGCGGCCGACGGTTTCGGCGCGGGCACCGCTCCGTAGGGCTTGGTGCCATCGATTGGCTTGTCCAGAAATGCCGTGAATTTTCCGGTTCGCTCCAGCACGGGCTCAACGGTCACGACGTGATCGTCATTGCCGGTCAGATGCGCCCGGGCGCTTGACCATTGCCATTCCCGTGTGCGCGTCACCAGCTCCGCCCGAATGGGATTGATCGTCACGTAGCGAACCGCGTTGAGCAGGTGGCTCTTGTCCATCACCACCGATGCGCAACGTCCTTGCCACAAATGACCAGTGACCCGTTCTCGCGCGTTGATGAAACCGGTGTATCGACGATGCAGATCGGCGAATGTCCGGCGTAGGCGTCTTTGTCCGACGGAACAAGAATGATGTGCACAAGGTTGGGCATAGGACAATAAGTCCACACCTCCGCTCGGGCGCGTGCGCTGCTCTCCGCAAGAAGATCGAGATAAAGCGCATAGTCGCCGTCCTCAAAGAACGTTCCTTCACGTCGGTTGCCCCTCTGGGTGACGTGATGCGGAAGACCAGGAATATAGAGATGTGCGATGCGTGCCATGGATTGGAGTTTGATATAAATTGGGGATTGAGTAATCTGTCACCGCAATCCTCGCTTGCTCGGCATTAGAACCTATCCAGCCTGCTTTCAAGCTTCCGCAACTGGTTGGAATATTCGATAGGAATACCGTCGTTTTCGCGTGCACCTATCAACTTGCGTTTTTGGGATTGAACGCCATGAAGTGAACTGTGTATAGCGGTTACCCTTCATCCGGGACATCGGATCCATTGCGTCCTTGTCAGAATTGATAGGTGACTCATAATCCACGCTTTAGTGAAATCAGTATGTCGATGGGTCAGACTAGAGAAAGTCTGGTGGAGGCTTTGTTGCTGGGTGTTTTCGCACTTCGTTTTCGACAGTTTAGAAACGCAAATAAGCTGCAAATGGTTGAAGGAGCATCGCTTATTCGCTTTAAAGTAAGTGTTTCGCCCTATGATAGGTCATTGGATTTAACTCAGGCAGGTAAGAGAAGAATATGAGTGGAACTCAGCGACTTCGAGACCCAATCCACGGGCTGATTGTATTTGATAGTGACAACGACAAGATTGCTTGGAAGCTGATTGAAACTCCTGAGATGCAGCGACTTAGGCGGATCAAGCAATTGGGGTTTTCGGAGTTCACTTTTCCAGGTGCGACACACAACCGATTTTCCCACTCGATTGGGGTTTGCAACAATGCCCGAAAGCTCATGAGGGTGGTTAAAGACTCTGAAGGTCGTAAGTTTGATCCAAAACGGGAAGAAGCTGTTTTGTACGCGGCGCTGCTTCACGACATAGGACACGGGCCATTCAGTCATGCGTTTGAGAATTCAAGAGAGGCTATTGCAAAAGCTCGCGGGAAGGATGCGATTGACAATCATGAAATATATTCAGCGCGTATCATTAGAAATGTCGACGGCTCAATTTTTCCTATCCTAGAAGATAGGCGACCGGGGCTGTCGAATGAAGTTGCAGCAATCATTGAAGCCGACGATCCCGTAGACATCTATCATGCTGTAATTTCCAGTTCCTTTGATGCCGACCGCTTAGATTTCCTAGTTCGTGATAGGTACATGACTGGTACCGGGGCTGGTGCAATTGATGACGATTGGCTCATAGACAATTTGACAGAAAAACAAATAGCCGTAGCGCAAGACGATGACGACGAACCACAAATGGTTCCAACGTTTGTTTTTAAACTCAAAGGAAGACAAGCTGCAGAGGATTTCTTGCTTGCTCGGTATCGCCTATACACAGAAGTTTACTTGCACAAAACGACCCGAGGCTTGGAGACGATGCTGTCAAGGCTTCTTAGGTTCGTTGGTGACAGAGATATTCCAGCCGAAGATTTGGCGCTGGATGGCCATTCTAGCCTGGTAAGGTTTTTGCGTGAGCGGGAGAGCGTCGCTGACTATCTAGATCTAGACGACTACGAAATCTGGAGTGCCGTCAAACGGATGCGGGCTTCGAAAAAGGCGAATGTCGGAGAGTTAGCACAGCGTCTCTTAAACCGAGAGCATTATTTTGTTCTTGATTTGTTCCGTGAATTTGGTGATGATAGTGCGCGACTTGCAAATGCTCGAATTGCCGTCGAAAAACAGTTTGAAAATGAGATCTCTGATACTGTTTTTCGAGATGCTCCGTCTGTGAATCTTTACTCAGCGAATGAGGGGGAGGCGGAAAAAATGCACAAAGTTGTGCGTATTATGGATGGCGATGGCAAACCTGTAGAAATCAAGGATTTTGAGAATACGATCATTAGCTCTAAGTTAACGGAAAAACGACGTTTGATTCGCTACTATTTCCCGACTCGGGAACTTCGTGGCGAAGCGTTGAAAGCAGCGCGTGGGAATTGAGGATGGATAGCTCACTGATTACAGATGTTATTGGTGCGTCAGAAGATAAAAAGGTTTTTGGTAAAATCCGATTGCAAAAAATCTTTTATCTTCTTGATCAACTTGGTCTTGATTCTGGTTTTACGTATTCCTACCACCATTATGGTCCATATTCTGAAGACCTTTCTAACACGCTCTTTTTTGCTGAGTTTTTTGATAAAGTGATCGTTGAATCTCAAGGCAAGACAAAGCTTGGCAACATCTATAGTGTTTTTTCATTGTCTGAAAATGCAAACGAAATGTCTCCGGAAGTTGGAAAGCTGTCATCGGATGACATAAAGACTCTGGTTAACACTTTGGAAGCTCCAACTTCAGTTGTCATAGAGCTTGCTGCTACGATTCATTGGCTCCGTGAGAAAGAGGGCGTTGCTGAGTGGGAAGCAGAGCTAAAAGCTAGGAAGACAGGCAAAGCAACCGATGAGAATATCAAAAAATCTGTCGATCTTCTGGGCAGCATAGGCCTCTAGACTTTCTTGCGTTAAGCATCCTCTTTATCCGAAGCGAACGAAGTATCCCGTTCTTGCCACTTTTATAATAAGTCACCCCCCCCCCCGCATCTCTGCGAGGGGCTTCTTCATTTCACTGGTGCCGGTGTTGACCTCGGTGCCTTAACTACACCCGCTGGTCGCCCCGCAGGTGTCGCACTTCAGGCACGTCCCGTTCCTGACCATCGTGAAGTTCGAGCATTCCGAACAGGCATCGCCCGTGTAGCCCTGCATGATCGCCTTGGCGCGGCGGTCGGCTTCGACCTGTTTTGCGTCGGCGCGGGCGTCTTCGATGGCGTCGCCGTCGAAGAGTTCTTCTTCCTCGGCGATCTCCTCGGAGAGCTGCCGGGCGCGTTCTTCATAGTCGCGCTTGAAGGCGGCGGCTTCCTCGGCGTTCATCGCGGCGACGGCCTCGGAGACGACGGCGGCGCCGCCGGATATGGCCGTGACGTTGGAGCCGCCGCTGCCGGCCGGGGCGCCGCCCATGGGCTGGCCGCCGGGGGCGACGAGTTCGAGCTTGTGGCCGCGGGTCCAGCCCTTGGAGACGGGCGCGGTCTTGCCTTCCTTGATGCCCTTGCCGAGCGCCGTGTTGGAGAAGTCGGACGTATCGATATGGGCCAGGTCGTGGCGCTCCAGATAGGAGACGGCGAGTTCGCGGAAGACATAGTCGAGGATCGATGTCGCGTTCTTGATGGCGTCATTGCCCATGACCATGCCGGCCGGCTCGAACTTGGTGAAGGTGAAGGCCTCCACATATTCATCCAGCGGCACGCCATATTGCAGGCCGAGCGAAATGGCGATGGCGAAATTGTTCATCATGGCGCGGAAGGCGGCGCCTTCCTTGTGCATGTCGATGAAGATCTCGCCGAGGCGGCCATCGTCGAATTCGCCGGTGCGCAGATAGACCTTGTGGCCGCCGACCACCGCCTTCTGGGTGTAGCCCTTGCGCCGGTTGGGCAGCTTCTCGCGCTCGCGGATGACCTTCTCGACGACACGCTCGACGATCTTCTCGCTGACCGACACCGCCTTGGCGGCGGCGGGCGCCTCGATCAGTTCCTCCAGCGCGTCCTCGTCGTCGTCATCCTCTATGAGTGAGGCGTTGAGCGGCTGCGAGAGCTTGGAGCCGTCGCGGTAAAGCGCGTTGGCCTTCAGCGCCAGTTTCCAGGAGAGCATATAGGCGGACTTGCAGTCCTCGATGCTCGCCTCGTTCGGCATGTTGATGGTCTTGGAAATGGCGCCCGAGATGAAGGGCTGGGCCGCGGCCATCATGCGGATGTGGCTTTGGGTGGAAAGATAGCGCTTGCCGATCTTGCCGCATGGATTGGCGCAGTCGAAGACGGGCAGGTGCTCGTCCTTCAGGAAGGGGGCGCCCTCCAGCGTCATCGCACCGCAGATGTGGATATTGGCGGCCTCGATATCCTTCTTCGAAAAGCCGAGGAAAGCCAACATGTTGAACTCGAAATTGTTGAGTTCTTCCTCGGAGATCTCCAGAACCTCGCGGCAGAAATCCGTGCCGAGCGTCCACTGGTTGAAGGCGAATTTGATGTCGAAGGCCGATGCAAGCGCACCATTGAGCGCCTCGATCTTTTCGTCGGTGAAGCCTTTTGATTTCAGCGAAGCCGGGTTGATCGCCGGCGCCTGGTTGAGATTGCCGTGGCCGACGGCATAGGCCTCGATCTCGGCGATCTCGCTTTCCGAATAGCCGAGCGTGCGCAGGGCTTCGGGAACGGCGCGGTTGATGATCTTGAAATAGCCGCCGCCGGCGAGCTTCTTGAACTTGACCAGCGCGAAATCGGGCTCGATGCCGGTCGTGTCGCAATCCATGACGAGGCCGATCGTGCCGGTCGGCGCGATGACGGTCGCCTGGGCGTTGCGGTAGCCGTGCTTCTCGCCGAGCTCGACGGCCTTGTCCCATGCGGCTTTCGCATGGGTGACGAGTTCTTCGTCCGGGCAGTCGTCATGGGCGAGGGCCACCGGGTTGGTGGAAAGCTTTTCATAGCCCGCCGTCTCGCCATGGGCGGCGCGGCGGTGGTTGCGCATGACGCGCAGCATGTTGGCGCGGTTCGGCTTGTAGCCGGGGAAGGGGCCGAGCTCGCCCGCCATCTCGGCGGAGGTGGCGTAGGAAACGCCTGTCATGATGGCGGTGATGGCGCCGCAGATGGCGCGGCCGGCATCGGAATCGTAGGGAATGCCGGAGGTCATCAGCAGGCCGCCGATATTGGCGTAGCCGAGGCCGAGCGTGCGGTACTTGTAGGAAAGCTCCGCGATCTGCTTCGACGGGAACTGCGCCATCATCACCGAGACTTCGAGAACGATGGTCCACAGGCGCGTCGCATGCTCGAACTCACCGATGCGGAACTTGTTGGTCTTCTTCTCCATGAACTGGAGCAGGTTCAGCGAGGCGAGGTTACAGGCCGTGTCGTCCAGGAACATATATTCCGAGCACGGGTTGGAGGCGCGGATCGGGCCGGCGGACGGGCAGGTGTGCCAGTCATTCATCGTGGTGTTGAAGTGGAGACCCGGATCGGCCGACGCCCATGCGGCATGGCCGACCTGGTCCCACAGGTCGCGCGCCTTGACGGTCTTCGTCACATCGCCGGTGATGCGGCCGATGAGATCCCAGTTGCCGTCGGCCTCGACGGCGTTGAGGAAGTCGTCCTTGACCGAGACCGAGTTGTTGGAGTTCTGGCCGGAGACGGTCAGATAGGCTTCGGAATCCCAGTCGGTGTCATAGGTGGTGAATTCGATGTCCTTGTGGCCCTGCTCGGCGAACTGGATGACGCGCTTGACGTAGTTCTCCGGAACCTGCGCCTTCTTGGCGGCGCGGATCTCGCGCTTGAGGGCAGGGTTCTTCTTCGGATCGAAGCAGTCGCCGTCCGGGCCCTCGCAATTGACGCAGGCCTTCATGATCGCCTTCAGATGGGAGGCCACGACCTTGGAGCCGGTGACGAGCGCCGCCACCTTCTGCTCTTCCTTGACCTTCCAGTTGATATAGGCCTCGATATCGGGGTGGTCGATGTCGACGACGACCATCTTGGCGGCGCGGCGCGTGGTGCCGCCCGACTTGATGGCGCCGGCGGCGCGGTCGCCGATCTTCAGGAAGGACATCAGGCCGGAGGACTTGCCGCCGCCCGACAGCCTTTCGCCTTCGCCGCGCAGATGCGAGAAGTTGGAGCCGGTGCCGGAGCCGTATTTGAAGAGCCGCGCCTCGCGCACCCACAGATCCATAATGCCGTTGTCGTTGACGAGATCGTCCTCGACCGACTGGATGAAGCAGGCATGCGGCTGCGGATGCTCATAGGCCGATTTCGACTTCACCAGCTTGTTGGTGAAGGGATCGACATAGAAATGGCCCTGGCCGGGGCCATCGATGCCGTAGGCCCAGTTGAGACCGGTGTTGAACCATTGCGGGCTGTTGGGCGCGACGCGCTGGGTGGCGAGCATGTATGCAAGCTCGTCATAAAAGGCGCGGGCGTCTTCTTCGGTGTCGAAATAGCCGCCCTTCCAGCCCCAATAGGTCCAGGTGCCGGCGAGGCGGGTGAAAACCTGGCGCGCGTCTGTCTCGGAGCCGTAACGCTCGTCCTCGGGCAGCTCTTCCAGCGCCTCGAGATCGGCCGTGGAGCGCCACAACCAGGACGGGACGGCGTTTTCCTCAACTTTTTTAAGGCGCGCGGGAACGCCGGCCTTGCGGAAATATTTCTGCGCGAGGATATCGCTCGCGACCTGCGAGAACTGTTCGGGCACGTCAATATTTTCCAGACGGAAGACAATGGAGCCGTCCGGATTCTTGATTTCGCTCGTCGCCTTGCGAAACGCGATCTCGGCGTATGGCGACTGACCTTCTTTTGTAAATTGACGCTCAATGCGCATGCTTGCTTTCCTCGTTTCAAGACTGCCTTGCCGCCGCCCAGCCGACAAGACGCGATTTCCCCTTTCTGCGTGCGGTTTACTCAAGTGAACTGCAGCAGACCTTAAACTATCGAAGCGTTTTTTCGCGAAGCCCCCCTCGCTAATATGACGCTATATCTTGTGTCGATATTTGCTGCAAACACTAAAGATAGTATTAACAGCTTCTTTTCGCCAATCACATTTTTCCAATAGCCTCAGCTATAATCCGCGCAAAAACTCCCCGTGTCCCGAACTGGAAACTCACCCGTCAGGGACGTCATGTCCTTACACATTACAACTGATTGTGATCTGCCTTGAACGCGCAGACCGGCGCTGCTGGAACAACGTCTGCACAGTACAACGCGACTCGTTTTCGACCGTCAAGGGCTTGATTGAGACAGAATTGTGAACACCAGATGTTGTGGGTGCATCATGTGGAAAGCGGGGAAAGCGCAATGCCTTGCAATTCCCGCATTTGGCTGTCCGTCAAGCCATTTCGCGGGCGAATATGTGCAGTGAAAAAAATATGTGATGCACAGCGTGCGCACCGTCTCTTGACATGTCCACAGGCATCGGCAAGCGAATCAATCGCCGGCCGAAACGCAATTCTCGGTAGAGAGTTCCGCTGCCCGATTCAGCTCTGTCTTGCAAAGGCAATCAGCTTTTCGGCAAGCAACGGTCCGGCATCTTCCTGCAGGAAGTGGGAGGCGTTTTCCGTGATGAAATGATTCTGTCCACTCGTGCCCGGAACCAGCTTCTGGAAAATCTTCTCGCCGCCGCGCATGATCATGTCCTTGTCGGAAAAACAGGTCAGGAACGGCTTTTCGAATCGGCGCAGGCTCTCCCACGCGGCGCGCTGGTCGGGCGCGGCCGGATCGTCCGGGCTTGCCGGCACCAGCATGGGGAAGGCGCGCGCGCCAGCCTTGTGGCTCTCGTCGGGGAATGGCGCGTCATAGGCGGCGATGGCCGCGTCCGACATGCCGCGCGCCGTGCCGCGCGAGACGATGCCGCCGATATTGAATTCGGGCGTTGTCTGGCTGTATTCGCGCCACTGCTTGAAGGCCTCGCCGAGATCATGATCGCCTGTCGGCAGCGCGGTGTTGCCGATCATGACGCGGGCAAAGAGATCCGGCTCCTCGGCCACCAGCCGCAGCCCGATCAGTCCGCCCCAGTCCTGGCCGAAGAAAGTCATGTCCTTCAGACCCAGCGCCGCCAGGAACTGTTTCATCCAGGTCACATGGCCGAGATAGGAGTAAGCGTTGCGGTCGTCGATCTTGTCGGATTTTCCGAAGCCGATGAAATCCGGTGCGACGACGCGGAAGCCCGCTTCGGCGACCGGCGGTATCATCTTGCGGTAGAGATAGGACCAGGTCGGCTCGCCATGCAGCAGAAGCACCACCGGCCCATCCTTCGGGCCCTCATCGACATAATGCATGCGCAAGGGGCCGTGATCGCCGCCGTCAATGTTCAGGTAATTCGCCGCGAATGGATAGTCCGGCAGGTTCTCGAACCGCTCCTGTGGCGTGCGCAAGACGTTTGCATTGCCCATTACACTGATCCTCCCGATATTTGTTCAACCCTGTCATAGATAGGATGCGGGGACCGGCAATGCCAGTGCGAATCTCGGTCGAGCGCTGATGCGACTATCGCGTGCTAACCGGCGTGATCCTTGGCGATGGGCTCCTGGTAGGTGAAACCCATGTCCCAGGGGAAATAGATCCAGGTATCCTGGCTGACTTCCGTCACGAAAGTATCGACCATCGGGCGGCCCTTGGGCTTGGCATAGACGGTGGCGAAATGTGCCTTGGGCAGCATGGCGCGGACGATCTCGGCGGTCTTGCCGGTATCGGTCAGGTCATCGACGATCAGCACGTTCTCGCCGTCGTCGGACGACAGCTCGGCGTTGATCTGCTTCAGCACGGTCATCTCGCCCTGGCTCGAATAGTCGTGATAGGAGGCGACGCATACCGTTTCGATCATGCGGATATTGAGTTCGCGGGCGACAATGGCGGCAGGCACCAGCCCGCCGCGGGTGATGCAGACAATGCCGCGCCACTGTTTTTCCGATCCCGAAATGCGCCAGGCGAGGGCGCGCGCGTCGCGGTGGAACTGATCCCAGGATACGGGGAAGGCTTTTTCTGGAAGGGACATGGGTTCCTGCACTCCTTGCGGCATTTTCGTGGTGCCGCGGATTTAGCCGGGAACGCGACGGCAACGCAAGAGGCCGGCCCGGTCAACCGCCGGGCCGGCCCAGCAAAAAGGACATTCGTATCGGTTATCGCGACATCAGTGTGAGGTTCGGCATGGATTGCAGCATGGTGCGGGTCACGCCGCCGAAGAGATATTCACGCAGCCGCGACTTGCTGTAGGCGCCCATGACGAGAAGGTCGGCGCCGGTATCGGCCATACGGTTCTGAATGATCGCGGCGGCCGGCAGGCCGTCCGATATCTCCGTATTGATGGTGACATCGGCGCCGTGGCGGGTCAGCGCGGCGGCGATCTCGGCGCCGGCCATGGATCTGCTCTGCTCGGCGGTTTCCTCAGGGTCGACACACAGGATTTCGACCTTCTCGGCTGTCGTCAGGAAGGGAAGGGCATCCCACACGGCGCGTGCCGACTCACGCGTGCCGTTCCAGCCGATGATCGCATGTTTGACCGGTTCGGCCTTGCGGTTGACATAGGGCACGAACAGCACCGGACGTCCGCCTTCGAGCACCAGCGCCTCGAGATCGGCAAAATCCTCTTGTTTCTCCTCTTCGTGCTGGCGCACGACCACGATGTCGGCGCAGCGCGCGCTAGACAGCGCGGACAGGGCATTGTCGCCGGACAGCGAGCGGATCGGCCGCCATTCCCAGGAAACGCCTTCGCGATCGCATTTTTCCTTGAACTTGGTGCCCATCTCGCCCATGCGCTCTTGGATCTCGCTCTCGTCGGCCTTGAAGACGCTGGCGTCGGGAATCTCGATCGGTGCGGCATAGGAGACCTTCACCGCGGCTTCGGCATGCAACCCGATCAGGTGCGATCCGAATGTGCGCGTCAGTTGCAGTGCTTCATCGAGTACATGGTCGCAATCCTCCTCGCTGCGCAGGATCACCAAAACGGTTTTGTAAGGCATGCTCGTCTCCCTCGGGTCTCGGCACGGAATTTGGACACGCAGGTGCATCGCCCCGCGATCCGTTGGCGACACAATTTCAGATATAGCGGTAAACCGCGTTGATTTCTGTCAAATCGATCGCGCCGCGCCTAGTGCTTTCGTCGCATGGCCGCTTTGGCGGGGCATGAAATTGTGCAATGCAAAAATGCAAAGCTCCCTTGCAGAAAAATCACTGCAAATTCAGCGGTTAACGCACCATATGGCGTTTCGAATTACGAAACACCCCGGACCAGCCGGAAAAGGAAAACAAAATGAAGTCCATATTCAAGACCATGCAGCAGCGCCGCGCCCACAACCGCGCCTGCCGCGAGCTCAGCAATCTTTCGGACCGTGAACTCGCCGATCTCGGCATTTTCCGGGCCGACATTCCGAGCGTCGTTGCCGGCAACCGCCACCTCGACTAATCGGAACAATCAGAGTTCAAGAAGAATGGCCGCCCACCCGCTGGGCGGCTTTTTTTATCGCTGCACCTTGGTCGCCTTTGCGGCCTTTATTTCCGACAGCATGGCGTTGATCGCGAGCACCGCCCGGTCTATCGCCTCCGTATCACGGGAGCGCACGACGATCTGCGTCGAATAGGTCTCGCCGTCGAATTTCGGGTAGGAGCCGATCACCGTATCGGAGTGATCGTTCTGGATTTCTTCAAGGCCCTCGCCGATGGTCCCCTCGCCATAGGGGCAGTCGACGATCTTCGAGTGGATGACCGCGCCGGTTTCGAGCCGTGGCAGCAGCCAGTCCAGCATGGCCTGGAAGATCGCCGGAACGCCGGCCATCACATGGACATTCTCGATCGTGAAGCCGGGCGCCACGGAAACGCGGTTGCGGATATGGGCCGCGCCGCGCGGCATGCGCGCCATGCGCTTGCGGGCCTCGGTGAACTCCATCTCGCGGGCTTCATAAACCGCGCCCATGATTTTCAGCGCCTCGTCATCATATTCGCACGGCACGCCGAAGGCGGCGGAAATCGCCTCGGCGGTGATGTCGTCATGGGTGGGGCCGATGCCGCCTGAAGTAAAGACATAGGTGTAGCGCTGGCGAAGCGCGTTGACGGCTGCGACGATGTCCGCCTCTTCGTCGCCGACAATGCGCACTTCCTTCAATTCGATGCCGGCGGTTGTCAGCATGTCGGCAAGGTGCGCGATGTTCTTGTCCTTGGTCTTGCCGGAGAGCAATTCGTCGCCGATCGCGACCATTGCCGCCGTAACGATTTTTTCTGACATGCCTGCCTTCATCCTCAACGCCATTACAGCTTCCACAGGTAGCGCGCATCGGAACGGGCCGCAAGAATTTGTAGCCGTGTGCGTTGAACCGTGTATCTTGTCGGCGCTGGTATCGAACGGAAAGAACCGATGACTTTTGAGCAGCTTAGGACATTCCTGTGGGTGGCGCGGCTGGGTGGCGTGCGCCGCGCCGCCGAACAGATGAACCTGTCGCAGCCAGCGGTCTCGGCGCGGATCGCGGCATTGGAAACCGCGCTCGGGGCGGCACTGTTCGACCGCGCGCAAAGCGGCATGCGCCTGACCAAGCGCGGCGAGAAACTGCTCGGCTATGCCGAACAGATCCATCGCATTCAGGAGGACATCAAGGCCGATATTGTCGACCCGGCGGGACTGGAGGGGCAACTGCGTGTGGGCGTTTCCGAGACGGTCGTGCAGTCCTGGCTGCCTGAGTTTGTGGCCGAACTGCGCGCGGAGTATCCGCAGGTCGATGTGGAGATCACCGTCGATGTTTCGCACAATCTGCGCGACCAGCTTTTGAACCGTTCGCTCGATCTTGCGATCCTCATGGGGCCGATCTCCGAATCCAGCGTCAACAATATCGAATTGCCTGCGTTCGATCTTGTCTGGATCAAGGCACCGTCGCTGCACTTCGACGGTCCGGATGAAGACATATTGCGGACCACCCCGGTCATTACCTATGCCCGCAATACGCGACCCTATCATGACCTCAAGGTCAGGTTGCTCGAGCGCCATGGCGGCGAGGTTCGCCTGTTTCCTTCACCGTCACTTTCTGCCTGTATCCGCATGGTGGCGACCGGCCTTGGCGTCGGCGCATTTCCCGAGCACCTGATCCGGGATCAGATCGAGAGCGGGCAATTAGAGGTTTTCGATCCCGGCTGGCGGCCGGACACGCTTCGCTTTACAGCATCCTATCTGGGTGAGCCGAAAAGCCACCTGGCAGAGCGTGCGGCGCATATCGCCCGTAATGTCGCGGTCGCCCATATGGGGTGATCATGATTTTCGATCAAAAGTGAAAGAAAATTACAATTTGACGTAATCATGCCGATTGCGAATGATCTGTGACACTCAATATCGGGACAACCGGTGTCACAGAGGCGCGCATGACTTTCGTCCAGAACTACAGCGAATTGCGGAACCTGCCGGCGGCCTCCTTGCGTGAGGTCATTCGTTCCGGCCGCTACACCGGCCATACCGCCGGGCTGGCGCCGGGGCACCTGCAGGCCAATATCGTCATTCTGCCCGAGGCATTTGCCGTCGATTTCATGCGCTTTTGCCAGCGTAACGCGAAGGCCTGTCCGCTCGTCGGCGTGTCCGACCGGGCGAGCCCGATGATGCACACGCTGGGTGGCGATATCGACATCCGCACCGATGTTCCGTCCTACCGGATCTACCGCGACGGCGCGGCGCAGGAAGAGGTTTCCGACATTCGCGAATTCTGGCGCGATGATCTCGTGGCGTTTGCGCTCGGTTGCTCATTCACCTTCGAGCGCGCGCTGATGGCTGAAGGCATCCGCCTCCAGCATATCGAGCGAAACATCACCGTTCCGATGTATCGGACATCCGTCGCAACCGAGCCTGCCGGACCGTTTCGCGGCGGTGTCGTCGTTTCCATGCGGCCGATCAAACGGAGCGATGTCGAGCGCGTGACGGCGATTTCAGCGCGCTATCCGTTCGCCCATGGCGGCCCATTGCACGTCGGCGCTCCGGAGGCAATCGGCATTGCTGCACTCGAACGCCCGGACTGGGGCGAGGCCTGCGCCATCGCCGAAGACGAGGTTCCGGTGTTCTGGGCCTGCGGAGTGACGCCTCAGAACGCCGTGCTGAATGCCCGTGCGGACATCTGCATCACCCACCAGCCGGGCTGCATGCTGATCACCGATGTCGATGAAAGCCAGGAGGTTCCGGTCTACCGGCCGGCGAATGCGTAATCCGCCAAGGATCAACAAACAGACAAAACAGTAAAATCAGAGAAGGAGCACATCTGATGAAAATCTTGAAAACACTCGCCGCGGGCGTCGGTCTCGCCGCCATGATCGCGACGGCGGCACAGGCCGCTGACAAGCCCGTGACCGTGAAGGCGGTGGGCACGTGGGGCAGTCTGACGAATTATCAGAAGCATGAGGGCCCGTTCTGGAATGATCACATCAATGCGGCGACAGGCGGACAGATCGTCGGCGAGATCCGGCCGCAGACCGAGCTCGGCCTCAAGGGGTTCGAGATCATGCGGCTCGTCAAGAACGGTGTCTTTGACTATGCCTTCGGACTGCCGGGCTATGTCGCGGCTGAAAACGCCGTTTTCGAGGGCGCCGATCTTTCCTCGCTGACGCAGGACATCGAGACCCAGCGCAAGGTGGCAGAAGCCTATTTTCCGACCCTGGAGAAAGCCTTCGCCGACATCTACAACGCCAAGCTCCTGCAGCTTTACCCGTTCCCCAGCCAGACATTGTGGTGCAATGGCGAGGTCAACGGTCTCGATGACCTCGACGGCAAGAAAATCCGCGTCTACGCGACGACGCTCGGCGATTTCGTCGAAGGCGTTGGCGGAACCTCGGTCACGGTGCCCTTTGCCGAGGTGATCCCGGCGCTCGAAAAGGGCGTAGTCGACTGCGGCATCACCGGAACCATGTCCGCCTACAAGGCCAAATGGCACCAGGTGGCGACCCATGCCTATACGCTGCGCGTCGGCTGGGGCCTGGCATTCGGCGCGATGAACATGGACAAGTGGAATTCCATGTCGCCGGAACAGCAGGCAATGTTGAAGAGGGAACTCGATGCGCTGACCGATGCCATGTGGGCGGAGACGGCGACGGAGGACGAGGTGGCGATCTCCTGCATCACGGGCGGAGCCTGCGAGATCGGCGAGCCGGGCGCCATGACACTGGTGGCGCCGAGCGAAGCGGATCTCAAACGGCGCGACCAGGTGGCCAATGATGTTGTGCTCGCCCGCTGGGCGGAACGCTGCGGCGAGGATTGTGCCAGGAACTGGAACGAAACCGTCGGCTCCATCCTCGGGATGAAGGCTGAGGCAAAATAACAAAAATCAAGGACCACGGCCGGCATAGCAGCCGGCCGTGCATGCGGGGAGGACGTCATGCTGGAAAAGTCGCTGCTGCTTTCGGAGCGGCTGAGCCGGTTGCTGGTGTGGACAGGCGGTGTTCTGATCATCGGCTCCGCGCTGCTGGTCACCGTCGAGGTCGCGCTGCGCAAGATTTTAAATGTCAGCATCGGCGGTGCCGATGAGCTTTCGGGCTATGCCTTCGGCGTCGCGACGACGCTGGGTTTCTCCTTCGCTCTATTCGAACGGGCGCATATCCGGGTCGATGCGCTGTTTCCGTTCTTTCCCGCATGGCTTCGCACGCTCTGCAATTTCCTCGGACTTGTCCTGCTGGTCGGCTTCGCGGGGGTCGTGACCACCATGGCCTGGTCGCTTGTCGCCGACACGCTTGAACACGGTTCGCGGTCGATCACGCCGCTGCGCACGCCGCTGGCGCTTCCTCAGATTCCCTGGCTGTTCGGCTGGATGTTCTTCGTTTTCTGCGGCGCGCTGCTCGGATTGGTCGCGCTGATGCGGCTGATGCGGGGCGATGGCGCCGGTGCCAATCTGCTCATCGGTGTCAAATCGGTGGAAGAGCAGATCGAGGACGAGGCCGTCTGACATGCTCGTCAAAACTCTCCTCATTCTGATCGCGCTGATTGCGCTTGCCGTCCCGGTTGCCGCGTCGCTTGGCTGGCTTGGGCTGACGCTGCAATATCTGGAAAGCCCGATGCCGCTGCACCGGGCGCTCGGCGACATGGTGTGGCAGACCGGAACCGATTTCCTGCTGGTGGCGATCCCGATGTTCGTGCTGCTCGGCGAGATACTGCTGCGCGCCGGCATCACCGAGCGCATGTATGAGGGCATCGTACGCTGGGTCGGCTGGCTGCCGGGCGGACTGATGCATTCGAATATCGGCTCCAGCGCGCTGTTCGCCGCAACGTCCGGCTCGTCCGTCGCAACGGCGGCAACCATCGGCACCGTGGCCGTGCCGCAGATCGAAAAGCGCGGATACAACGAGCCATTGTTTCTCGGAACGATCGCGGCCGGCGGCACGCTCGGCATTCTCATCCCGCCTTCGATCAACCTCATTCTTTATGGACTTCTGACAGACACCTCGGTGCCTGAGCTCTACCTCGCCGGCTTCATTCCGGGTTTTCTCCTGGCCAGCCTGTTCATGGGCACGGTGGTGATCCTGTGTCTCATGCGGCGCGGCTGGGGTGGCGAAGCCATCAGAACGGACTGGGGCGCGCGACTTGCGGCACTGCCGGCGCTGATACCGCCGATCGGCATCTTCCTGGTCGTCGTCGGCTCGATCTATGCGGGGCTAGCGACACCGACCGAGGCGGCGTCGCTGGGTGTCGTCGCCGCGATGATCCTCGCCGCGCGCAACGGCAAGCTCACATTGACGATGTTGCGCCATGCGGTCGAAGGCACCATGCGCACCACCTCCATGATCATGCTGATCATCCTTGCAGCGGTGTTCCTGAACTTCGTCCTGTCGGTCATCGGCCTGACGACGGCACTGACCGATTTCGTTTCCGGCCTCGGGCTGACACCGTTCCAGACCATGCTGCTGATCATCGCCGTGCTGGTGGTGCTCGGATGCTTCATGGAAACACTGTCGATGCTGTTGACGACGGCGCCGATCATCACACCCATCGTCATCGCGCTCGGCTACGATCCGGTGTGGTTCGGCATTTTGCTGATGGTGCTATTGGAAACCGCGCTGATCACGCCGCCCATCGGCATCAACCTCTACGTGGTGCAGGGCATTCGCGGCCGTGGCGAGATTGTCGATGTCATGAAGGGCGCGGCGCCTTTTGTCATCACCATGTTCGCGATGATCGCGCTGCTGCTGGCCTTTCCGCAACTGGCGCTCTGGCTGCCCTCGCTGGTCTATTAAGGACCCTCAAAGCCGGAAGGCTTGATTGAAAATTGAAAAATGCAGACGGTGGGCGTTTCGGGCCGCCGAAGAATGGAGATGTGCCGAATGTGGCAATTCTGGATAGACCGTGGTGGAACATTCACCGATATCGTGGCTCGCAGGCCCGATGGATCGCTCGTGACGCATAAGCTGCTGTCGGAAAATCCCGAGCAATACAAGGACGCCGCTGTTCAGGGGGTTCGTGAACTGATCGGCGTTCCCGACGGTTCCACGCTTCCGCCATCGACCATTGCGGCGGTCAAAATGGGCACGACCGTCGCGACCAATGCGCTGCTTGAGCGCAAGGGCGATCCCACATTGCTCCTGATCACCGAAGGGTTGGGCGATCTGCTGCGCATCGGGTACCAGAACCGTCCCCGCCTGTTTGACCTGAAGATCGAACTTCCGGCGCTGCTTTACTGCGATGTCGGGCAGGTGCGCGAACGGCTTGACGCCGAGGGAAAGGTGGTGACGCCGCTCGATCTGGAATCCGCTCGGATCGCGCTTCAACGCGCCTTTGACAATGGGGTGCGGGGCGTCGCCATCGCCTTCATGCATGCTTATCTCAATCCGCAACACGAACTGGCTGTCGCCGGGCTTGCTCGCGAAATGGGCTTCACACAGGTTTCGACCAGCCACGAAACAAGCAAGCTTATCAAGCTGGTCTCGCGCGGCGACACGACGGTTGTCGATGCTTATCTTACGCCCATCCTACGCCGCTATGTCGATCAGGTCGCCGAGGCGCTCGATGTCGAGGGCGGTGCCTGCGAGCGGCTCATGTTCATGCAGTCCAGCGGCGGCCTGACGGATGCACGGCTTTTCCAGGGCAAGGATGCGATCCTGTCCGGGCCGGCGGGTGGTGTCGTCGGAATGGTCAAGACCGCCGGGCTAGCCGGTTTCGACAAGCTGATCGGCTTCGACATGGGCGGAACCTCCACCGATGTGTGCCACTATGCCGGCGAATATGAACGCAGTTTCGAGACGGAAGTCGCCGGCGTGCGCATGCGCGCGCCGATGATGAACATCCACACGGTCGCGGCCGGCGGAGGCTCGATCCTGAGTTTCCGCGACGGACGCTATCAGGTCGGGCCGGAAAGCGCCGGGGCCAATCCCGGTCCCGCCTGCTATCGTCGCGGCGGGCCGCTCACAGTGACCGACTGCAACGTGATGCTGGGAAAGCTTAATCCGGAGCATTTCCCCAATGTCTTCGGGCCGCATGCCGATCAGCCGTTGGATGCCGAAATCGTCCGGCTGAAATTTGCCGAGATGGCGCAGGAGATTGCCAACCGCACCGGATCGCCGCCTTTGACAGCCGAAGAGACGGCGGAGGGCTTTCTGCGGGTTGCCGTCGAGAACATGGCCAATGCGATCAAGAAGATCTCCGTTCAGCGCGGATACAATGTCACGGCCTACACGTTGAACTGTTTCGGTGGCGCCGGTGGCCAGCATGCCTGCCTGGTCGCCGACGCGCTCGGCATGACATCGGTTTTTATCCACCCGTTCGCCGGCGTTCTTTCCGCATACGGAATGGGGCTGGCTGAAATCCGGGCAATGCGGGAAGAGCAGTTCGATGGCGGCGTGGACGATTCGGCACGGGCGCGTGAAGTCCTGGACCGGATCGAGGCGGAGGTTCACTCAGAGGTGGCACAGCAGGGTGTGGAAGCCGAAAGGATCCGGACCGAGCTTCGGGCGCACCTTCGCTATGCAGGCTCTCACCAGACGCTTGAGGTGGCATTCGGTACAGCTGAAGAGATGCAGCGGCGCTTCGATGCCGCGCATGAGGCGCGTTACGGGTTCGCCTCGCCGAGCCGGGAACTCATCATAGACATGCTGGCGGCCGAGGCGATCGGCTTGGCGGAAGCCGCATCCGAGACGCTGGCCACCGGCCGGCTGGAAGATGCCATGCCGCGTGCCGCAGTTCGCATGCTCAGTGACGGAAGCTGGACGGATGCTCCGCTCTATGAACGCGATGAACTTGCCGTGGGGCAGATCGTTGCCGGACCGGCCATCATCACCGAGCGAACCGGAACCAATGTGGTCGAGGACGGATGGCAGGCGCGCATCGACAATTACGGAAATCTCGTTCTGACCCGTATTGTCGAAAAGGCCCGTCGGGCGGCGCTGGGTACGGAGGCCGATCCGATCATGCTGGAGGTGTTCAACAACCTCTTCATGTCGATCGCCGAACAGATGGGCGCGACGCTTGCCAACACGGCCTATTCGGTCAACATCAAGGAACGGCTCGATTTTTCCTGCGCGCTCTTCGACGCATCCGGCGGGCTGGTCGCCAATGCGCCGCATGTGCCGGTGCATCTGGGCTCGATGAGCCAGAGCGTGCGCACCGTGCTCGAAATGAACCGCGGCAAGATCCGGCCCGGCGACAGCTATATGCTGAACAACCCGTTCGAGGGCGGCACGCATCTGCCGGACGTGACTGTGATCACGCCCGTGTTCGACGAAGCCGGCGAGGAGATTCTGTTCTTTGTCGGTTCGCGCGGTCATCATGCCGATATCGGCGGTCGCACGCCCGGATCGGCTCCGCCGGACAGCCGCCACATCGATGAAGAAGGTGTTCTGATCAGCAATTTCAAGCTGGTTGAAGACGGCCGGCTGCTTGGCGATGAAACACGAGCGCTGCTCGGATCGGGCCGGTATCCGTGCCGGAACATCGATCAGAACATGGCGGATCTCGAAGCGCAGATCGCCGCCAACGAGACGGGCGTGCGCGAGGTCCGACGGATGATCGCCACCTACGGGCAGGAGGCCGTCATCGCCTATATGGGGCATGTGCAGGACAATGCCGAGGAGTCGGTCCGGCGGGTGATTACGCGCCTTGAAAACGGTCATTTCACCTATCCGCTCGACAGCGGCGCGCAGATCAGCGTCACGATCACCGTCGATCCGGACGCCCGCGAGGCGGCCATCGATTTCACCGGTACATCCGGGCAGGACGAAGGAAACTACAACGCTCCGTCATCGATAAGCACGGCCGTCGTTCTTTATGTCTTCCGCACGCTCGTCGGTGCCGACATACCCATGAACGAGGGCTGTCTGAAGCCGCTCAGAATCATCGCACCGGCCGGTACGATGATCAATCCGCAATATCCGGCCGCGGTCATTGCCGGCAATACGGAGGTCAGCCAGTCGATCGCCGACTGCCTCTACGGCGCACTCGGCGTGATCGCTGGATCGCAAGGCACAATGAACAATTTCGTGTGGGGCAATGATCGCCTGCAGAACTATGAAACCATTTGCGGAGGAACCGGGGCGGGGCCGGACTTTTCCGGCGCCAGCGCTGTTCATTCTCACATGACCAATACGCGCATGACCGATCCGGAAGTGCTCGAAAAGCGCTTCCCGGTGCGTGTCGAGGAATTTGCCATCCGCCGCGGATCCGGCGGCAGCGGCGCCCATTCGGGTGGCGACGGGATCGTTCGAAAGATGCGGTTTCTCGAGGCCATGACCGTCACCACGCTGACCTCGCACCGGAAAACGAGACCGTTCGGCGTGCGCGGTGGAGAGGACGGCGCCTGCGGAGAAAACAGCGTGTTGCGGAGCGATGGGCAGGAGCGAATGCTCGAAGGCAACGATCATGCCGAGGTTGCGCCTGATGATGTGTTTTGCATGAAGACGCCAGGCGGCGGCGGCTGGGGCGTGGGCTGACGCGATCGGTCCGAGGCATCGTTGATTTACGATTCATTGTGGATGTTTCGGTGGCCGCAGATTGCGATATTGACAACCCCGAGTTGTGGAAGCATAAAGAGTACACCACGTTTATTCCGTCTCGTGGTTGAAGGCCGGGCGCGACCTGACGCCCCAATGCCGGTTTCGAACCCGCCGGCCGACAGGGTCCGCCCGGCCGCTTGTTAAGGAATACCTTGCCGGAGGTGCCGATTTCACGGCCCAACGGCGCGCTTGCGGTCAACAAAGTTTCCGAAATGTTTCAAATGCGAGTGGTTCCATTGTCTATGCATTATGCATAGGGCGTATTAAGCATCCGCGTTAATACCCTTGAAATTGTACAGGTTTTACCAGACCGCTATACTTTAGTGAACGTATGTGGGTGATTTTGTATGCAAGAATATTTGGAACCGATAAACCGTGTAGCGGGGCATTACCGCTGGAAGATCGAAGAACTGGGACTGGAATTGCGGCATTCCACCGACTTCGAACTCTTCATGACCGAAACCGAGCGCATGGGCTTCGAGGCGACGCCGCATTTTGCGCCGCGGTTCAACGCGTTTTTCCGCGACGAGGCGTTCTGGGTCGGCGTTTACGACAACGGCAAGTGCGTCGCCACCGTGGCCTGCAAGCGTCAGCCGCTGGGTTCGGAGTCGCTGGCAAGTTACGCGAAGCGTTCATGGACGCGCTACTACACGCCGGATTCGGAAAATCCGGTTGTATTCCAGAAGGATCAGAAACCTTTCCTGGAGCGCATGCACGGCACAATGTGCTATTGCGGCGAATACCGGGTGCTTCCGAAGTATCAGAAGCAGGGTATCGGTCAACTGATGGCGGCCTACGTCAAGCCGGTGGCTTGGAGCTATTGGCCCGACACGGACCTCTTCTACATCTTCATGGAAAACAAGGATGTGCGCAGCGGCCTGATGGCTGCGATTGAACTGACTACGCAGATAAAGAATGCGCTGCAATGGGTGCAGCACCCGAGCCAAGCAAAACATGATTATTGGCTTGGCGCGATAAACCGGAGTGAATTCCTTGGCTGGCTGAAGGACGAGTTGCGCAGTCCAGCTGTTCAAGCTCCGAGTATGTCGCCAGAAATGGAAAACCTTTTGGTGTCTTGATCATCAGGACAAGACGCCGGTAGGCGAGTTGGAAGCGCCCTTCATTGCGGCATGTTTCGTAGGTTACATGTTCGAGAACGGGCTCACCTTGACAGGCCTTCAGATAGGCGGCGGCGACGGCATCGCTGCCGCCTCCGGCATTCAAATCCTTACGCCATCCCGTTCCCATGACGCGTCCCGCCAGTGAGCGGTGCCCGACATGGGTTATCTCCGGAATTGCGGTCTTCATGGGCATTCCGAACAGCACCAGCTCATCGGCCAGACCGAAAAGGCGTGCATGCAGTTGCTCGTCCACATGCCCGCCGCTTCGATCCCACAACCGGAATAGGTCCAATTGCGTTTTCGACACGTCCAGCGTGTCGAAGACACCGTCGTCCAGAAGCTTAGTGTGGACGGCCATATCCTGCCTCTTCGGCGGCCACGAACTGCGCGATTACGCGACCGAACAGGGAAGCGAACCTGTCCCATTCCGCAGAGGTAAAGCGCTCAATGTCGGTGTGGCTGGCGACGGTTACCGCAATTATGTCACGCGACAGGTGGCACCCGTAGTGCTCGCACATGGCGTCGAGATATTCACGGTCGTTGGCGTAGCGGTCAGGGGCGTCTAAAATAGCTTGCGCGGCGGGATGGTCGAAACCGACCATATTCACATTTATGGATTTTATCATTTATGGATTTCCTGTTACTTCCCCAAAATCTTACCGGCGCCTGGATGATAAGATAATTTCTAATTGCTTTCCTTCACAAGATTCTTCGAGCGCAGCGCGCGCAGCCTGCGGTACTGCTGCTGAATGAGCTTGTGCCGCTTTTCCAGCGACACCTGCCGTCCGTAGTCCTCGATGATCATATCGGCCGCATGCGTGGCCTGATCGAACAGTTCGAGATCGAGTTCCGTATCGGATCCGTTGGCAGAGACCAGTCTGGTGTTCGGGTAACCGTCGGCATCGCTGTCCGGGCCGTCGCCCTTTCCGGACAGCAGCCAGTCGGTCGTTACCTTGAACCGTTTGGCATATTGCGTAAGGGCAGGGCGGCTCACACCGCGCGAACCGTTCTCGTGCGATGCATAGGTGGAGTAGCTCACGCCGAGCGCCTCGGCGGCGATCGCGGCGGTCCTATACCCGGCCGCCTCCCGCGCGGCCTTCAGTCTGGTGTTGAGTTGAGCCATGGCAGAATTATGAAGCCGTTGAATATACTTTTGGTGTTTTTCAGGAATTATGCGTTATGCATTATCCTATGCACATTCGCTGCGGATGTAAAACACATTGCGGCGGGTAAAGAGCGAATTCATTGCGTCTGCAACCACGGATAGGCCGAGCTCTGATCCGTATTAAATAGCTTGCAATCCTGTCATGGATAATTACCAGTAGGCGCGGGCCCCCTTGGCGAAATTGGTATACGCAACAGACTTAAAATCTGTCACCTGAAAGGGTTTGCCGGTTCAAGTCCGGCAGGGGGCACCAGCCTGAAATTCGGGTCTGTGCTCTCGCAAAACACGAAGGCATGAGTCATCAGACAGCATGGCTGCTCGTTCGTCCGCTAACGTTCGTTCTGTAAAGGGCGGTTTACCGATCGTCCCTCGACGTCTAATAGACCGTCAGTTGTCCAATCGGAAACATAAGCGTCGCCATGAAGATATTCTTTCTGTGCTATCCGCCCGACGTATCGGAGATCGTGGGATACGAACACGGAATTGTCGCTCTTGCGGAAGGTCTGAGCCAACTCGGGCATGAAATCTACGGCAACATAAATTACTGGCAACGCTCGACCGATCCGGATGACTTTCTCATACGGGCCGCACCATCATCCGATTTGAACGACTATGATGTCGTCGTCTTCTCATTCCATTATTACGCCCTGAAGAATGAGGGCCTTCTTCCTGAAGATCTGTTTTCGAAGACACGGAAATACGCGCTTATCTTCATTGATGCGATTGCCGGGGTCATCACGCCCGGTTTCAGGGACGAACTCAGAGGTGCCGATCTCGTTCTGAAAGCGCACTTCAACAGGAAACAGGACACTCCCGAAAATTTCACGCCGTGGCAGTTCGGGCTGACAAACAGAATCATCGACTATTCCAAACCCAAAGCGTTCACGGAAAGAAGACGGGTTATTTCCACCAATTTTCGCGTGATGCATTATGCGCGTCGCCGCTGGGAGGAGATCGCCCAGCAGCATATCTACACCATGTACCCGAAGGACGATGAAACCGACGGTTTCGAAGTGCCGGACTTCAACGATCTGGACATGTTGTTCTGGCGCCAGACCGACAAGCGCCACTATCCCAACTATTTCGAGAGAATGGGAAATACGGCCTTTTGCTGCACGATCGGCGGTGAGGTGAAGACACGGTTCCTTTATCGTGGAAACATGTTCTCGAAGCTTGTGACCGCGGCGGTCGAAAGATTGATGACTTTGGAGTTCGAGCGGATAAACCAGTTCGACTCGTGGCGGCTGTGGGAGTCCTTCACGTCCGGGTGCTGTACGATCCACTACGATCTGGAGAAGTACGGGTGCGAATTGCCGGTCATGCCCGAAAAGAACGTGCATTATCTTGCCCTGGATTTTACCGATGTTCCCAGTTTTGTGGAGCAGATTTCCGACTTCGATCATGTGGAGCAGATCGCGAAGAACGGGTCGGAGTGGGCAATGACTCACTACGCGCCAAAGCCGACAGCGGAGCGCTTTATCAAGCTGGTTGAAGCGCTTTGACGGGAATGGTTTTGAGAATCGCGCTCGCATGACCGGAAACGCGCAACGGTGTAACGGCAAGGATCGGGTGTCGCATCAGGCAATCGATTTGGTTGCGGTCATGTGGCCTGGATCGTGACCGTCATCGACCGGCGCGCTGATTGCACCGATATCAGTGCCGCTTCGTCTGGCCGGCTTCACATGTCAGATACTGCCACAGCTCCTTGCTTGCGCCATGTATGCCGTCACCGGCGTTTGTCAGGAGATAGTAGCCCAGATTGGGGCGTTTGACGGGTTTTCCCAAGCGAAGGATCTCGCCGGCTTCGACGAGGTGATTGTCGAGGCCGACATAGCCAAGTGCCACGCCTTCACCGCAGCGGACCATATCGAGCAGGGTCGGATAGTTGCGGATATCGGCATTGCGCAGTTCTCCAGACAGCACCGAACCGTGTTGCTCGAACCATTTCCTCCAGGTCATCCAGCCGTAATCGTGCATATCGCCGTGTTCCAGCAGCCATTCGGGGCGCAGTGTTGCGGCAAGGTTGTCAGGATCGATCTCGGGGGTGTTTTGCAGAAAGGCCGGCGCTGCGATCACATAGGTTGTTTCGGTAAACAGAAGATCCGCGCGCTTGCCCGGCCAGTCGCCCGAGCCGAAGCGGATCGAGAAATCGACCTTGCCGGCGTCGAAATCGACATAATTCTCCGAAGTGATGAAATTGATGGCCGCGCCGCGCGCGGCGCCGCGCATGGCGGTGATCTGCGGCATCAGCCACAAATGGGTGATGCCGAAGGAGGCGCCGATGGTTATCTCGTTGCTCTTGCTGGATGCAAGCGCACCCAATGATATTTCCAGCCGATCGAAGGCCGTTGTAACGAGTTCCGAGACGGATTCGCCATCCGCCGTCAGCATGACGGCATTTCCGGTGCGCCGGAAAAGGTCGATGCCGAGCCATGATTCGATGTTGTTGATGTGCCGGGTAATGGCTGGCTGGGCGACGCCCAGCTCTTCGGCCGCGCGGGTGAAATTGCTGTGCCGGGCTGCGGCCTCGAAGGCAAGCAGCGCATTGAGCGGCGGAAGGCGTCGGCGCATCGAAATTCCAGTCATTGCTATAATATCGTGTTATGGCAGCCTATCAATTTCAGGCATTTCTGACAATTTTATCATGCGATAAACTTGGGCTAAGGTAACGCTTTGGGACGTGCGCGATGAAGAAGGTCAGCTTTACCCAGATGAAGGATGGCACCAGGGAAGATTACGAATTCCTGGTTGCAGAGGAAATCGGACACACGAAACACACGGCCGACCGGCTGCTCAAGGCAATGACCGAGCTTGATGAGAGCCTGTCGGGCTATCAGGTCACCCGGCTTGGCCACTGTGTGCAGTCGGCAACGCGTGCCTGGCGCGACGGCGCGGATATCGATTGGGTGGTTTCGGCGCTCCTGCACGATATCGGCGATATCTATGCGCCGTATAATCACGATGAGTACGCGGCCGCCATCCTCAAGCCATTCGTCCGCGAGCAATGCACCTGGTGTGTGCAGACCCATGGCGATTTCCAGATGGTCTATTACGGACATCACCTGGATGGCTTCGATCGGAACAAGCGCGAGCGGCACCGGGGCCACCAGTATTTCGATGATTGCGCGGCGTTCTGCGAACGTTGGGACCAGGCAAGCTTCGACCCGGATTATGACGATCTTCCTCTCGAATTCTTCGCACCGATGGTGCGGGAGGTTTTCGACCGTAATCCGTACGACAAGGACGTCATCCGCCCCGGTGCGCGCGAGCCACTGGTTAATGCCGCGAGTGCGGCCGAGCGGGACAAGGCCTGAACCCGGAGCAAGGATCATGAGCAAACCCGCCAAACCGGCCAAGCGGCCGGCCCGAAAGGTGTGGCATTACACACCGGTCCTTCCGTTGCGGTTGGCGCCTTACTGGGACTGGCCCATGCGGCCTCTGGCATCCTTGCTTTATCTGCTGAAGAGCTGGAACCCGGTCGCCATGCGGTTTGTCATTCTGCTTGCCGCCATTGCCACCTGGCTTTGGTTCACGCCGGATATCGAGCGGGCAAAAACGGTCGAATTCGGCTGGGTATTCGAGGTCTGGCTGCGCAATCTCGTTATCCTCACCGGTGTTGCCGGCGGTCTCCACCTGTTCCTGCTGCGCTACAGGCTGCAGGGCGATGACTATCGCTACGATCTGCGGCCGATGGCCAGGGGCGCGAAGGTCTTTTCCTTCAAGAACCAGGTCTACGACAATATGTTCTGGTCCTTCGTAGCCCTTCAGTTCTGGACCTTCTGGGAGTGCCTGATGTGGTGGTCCTATGCCAATGGCTGGGCGAGGATGATCACGTTCGAAGGCGATCCGGTCTGGTTTGTCGCGCTTATCGTGCTTGTTCCGATCTGGGCCGGATTCCACTTCTACTGGCTGCACCGTCTGCTTCACGTCGGCAGGCTCTACATCTGGGTCCATGCGTGGCATCACAAGAACATCAATACCGGGCCCTGGTCCGGGTTGGCGATGCATCCGGTCGAGAGCTTCTTCCTGATGTTCGATACGATGATCTTCTTCATCGTGCCGGCGCATCCCGTCCACGTGCTCTTTCTGCTGTTTCACCACGGGATCGGCGCGCCGACATCCCATGCCGGTTTCGAGCGCCTTAAGATCGGCGGCCGCGACGGTATCGAGCTGGGCGATTTCTTCCACCAACTGCATCACAAGTTCTTCGACTGCAATTACGGCACCTGGGAGACGCCGTGGGACAGCTGGTTCCGAACCTTCCATGACGGGACGTCGGAAGGCGATGCGCGGATCAAGCAGCGGCGCATGCAATTGTGGACCAAGTCCTGACTGCAAGGCCGTTATGACGACCGATCCCTACCGGGCTTTCTTCTTCGCTTTACGCTTCTTCTCATTGGCGGCGCGTTTGGCGCGATGGTGCCGGCGCTTCATGGAGTCCTTCTTCATTGCGGCATTCCTCCCAAGCTCTCGAATGCGAGAAGCAGAGGATTATACGCTATTTTTTGTGGAAGCGCTTTAGCTGCAGGAAATTCGCATGGTCCCGTGTCTGTAGGCTCCTGGGCCGCCGGCCGACTGCAGCGTCTGATCGTTGATCGTGACGCGGTAGAAGGGAATTCCGCGGATGTCTTCATGCGACGGCTGGATTTCGACCATGTGATTGGCGTCGAACGTTTCTTCCTGGAGGGAACCGTCGGGCTGTTCGCCGATGAAAGTGCCGCCCTTGACACAAGACCGGCGCTCGAACTCGGACATGTGGAAGACAAAATTGGAGTTGCCGAAGGAGGACAGTTCGCTCATGGCCGCGCTGATCGAATGGTCGAGCTTGGCGGAGGCAGACTGGACGATCTGATTGCGCAGATCGTCCGCATCCCGGGCCAGATCGCCTGAGAGGCTCCCTTCGACGACACCGAGTTTTTGCGCAAGCGCCGCTGTTTCCTGTTGTGACGCGGCAAGTTCGGTGCGCACGGCCGAAAGCTGCGCCCGAAGGCCGGAAATCTGGATAAATGCCCAAGCCGTCAGCAATGCAAAAATGATCGCGAATCCGGCGACGGCTGCCGTCAGGACATCAATCGGCTCGAACCGCGTCCTGGGCATTTGCGCGCGCGAGGGTTTTCTGGCGACTCTGTCGTTCATCTTTGATTCCTGTTGTAAGTCCGGCAGCACGTCCGTGTCGCACAACATAATCGCGCCCGCGCCGCATTCAAGAAATCACTGCAAAACAGTGCAACGCGATCTGTTTTCGCGGCGAAGGCGATCCGGCCATCCATGCCATTGCCTTGTGAGATTTGGATACTGCGTCACCAAAAAGCCGTTTGCAGAAAAAAGCCATTACCGATAATGAGTTGCCATCCAGCCTGATTTTTCAACCGGCACATTATTCTGAGTGGGGGCACATGCACGGTATTTTACCTGCAGCGCGCGATGTCGAGAGCGAAGCGAAGCAGCCGTTCGCGCCGTGTGCCGTCCGGCGCGCCTGATGGCCGGGATCGCCGCGCTGGCCGCGGCCTATATCTTCTCGCAGTTTTATCGTTCGTTTCTTGCGGTTTTGACGCCGGCACTCACCGAAGAGCTGGGGATGAGCAAGGCCGACCTCTCGCAGGCCTCTGGCCTTTGGTTCCTGACCTTCGCGCTGATGCAGTTCGTTGTCGGTATCTCGCTTGACCGGTTCGGGCCGCGCCGCACAGCCACGGTCCTGTTCGCCATCGGCGTCGGAGGCGGCGCGTTCCTGTTCGCCGCGGCGACAACGCCCGTTGAGATCATCATTGCGATGAGCCTGATCGGGATCGGGTGTTCACCCGTGTTGATGGCCGCGTTCTTCATTTTCGCCTATACGTTTCCGCCGGCGCGTTTCGCGATCGCGTCGTCATGGTTCGTCGCGTTGGGCACCGCCGGCAATGTCATCGGCGCGAAGCCACTGGCGATCGCAGTTGAGAGTTTCGGTTGGCGGGAGACGATTTTCGGCCTCGGCGTGCTGTCGCTGCTGACGGCGCTTGCGATCTACGCCTTTGTGAGAGATCCGAAGGTTGAGCGGGAAGAGGGCGGCAGCACCGGCCTTTCCGGCTATGTCGCACTGTTGAAGATACCGGCATTGTGGCTGATCATCCCGCTCGTTGCGGTCAACTATGCGCCGGCGGCCGGAATGCGTGGCCTGTGGGTCGGTCCCTACCTGTCCGATGTCTATGGCGCCTCGACGCAGCTCATCGGCACGATCTCGCTCTTCATGGCCGTATCCATGATCCTGGGCAGCGTTCTTTACGGGCCGCTCGACACGCTCTTCGGGACGCGCAAATGGGTTTCCTTCTTCGGCAATCTACTCGGAGCGCTGGCGTTGATTTTCCTTGCGCTGTTTCCGGTGCAGCCGCTGTGGCAGGTAACGGTTCTGCTTTTCGCCGTCGGCCTTTTCGGAGCCAGCTTCGGTGTGATGATGGCCCATGCCCGCGATTTCTTTCCGAAGGAGCTGACCGGGCGCGGCGTGACGCTCATGAACTTCTTCACGATCGGCGGGGTCGGCCTCGGACAGTTCCTGACCGGGCAGATGGCGCAGGCGCGTTTCGATCCGCTCGATCCGGCGCCGACCTTCTCGATGCTCTTCGGCTTTTACGGTGTGATTTTGGCGCTCGCTGTCGCGATCTACTTCTTTTCACAGGACAAGAAGCCAGGCACGCTCTAGGATTCGCCTGGAAGTTTGCCGATCCACTGTTCGATAATGTCGACGGTTTTCTGTGTCGTCGAGGGCGAAATGGCATCGCCGGCGATCACGTGATGATCCTTGTCGTCGCTGTCATTGATGATGACCAGCTCGCTTTCGCCGCCCCATCGGCCGGCGACGACCTTGGTCGCGTCCGGCTGCACGACTGTGTCGTTCTCCGAGAAGATGAAGAGGATCGGGATATCAATCGTCTCGAAATCGGAATCCTTTACCAGCCTGACCAGTTCGGCCATCGGCAAAACCGCCTCGGACGGATATTCATGGGTCCAGTTCGCGCGCTGCAGGTCGTTCTTCGGCTCGAACGAACGGCGCTCGCCAGCGATGACGCCGAGGATCTGTTTCGCCCAGGGAATGGTGAGCAGCCCGGCGCCGGCGGCCTGGATGCCGTAGTTAGGCGCGATATTGACGATCCCGGCGACGTCGGCGGTGAGGTCCGGCTGCGTTGCCGCCCAGGTCGTCAGCGTGCCGCCGGTCGAGGTGCCGACGAGTATCACGCGCTCGCCCAGGCGCCGGCCGATGGCGATGGCCTCGGCGAGATCGTTGACCCAGCCCTCGACCGTTGCCTCCGCCATCGCATCGCTGGTGCGTCCGTGACCGACCAGCCGCGTGTAGAAGAGATTGGCGCCGATATCCTTTGCGACGATGTCCATCACCGGACGTATTTCGCCGGGCGAAGCCGAAAAGCCGTGGATATAGACCAGAGAAAGCGGCGTCTTGGCGCGCGAAGCCGGATAGGCCCAGACAATCTGTTTGCCCTGGCCCGGCCTGATATCGGAAAAACGGGCTTCCTGGCTGGCGATGAAGTCCTCGACATCCTCGCCGATTGTCGCCGGATCGAATTTGATATCGGTGCTCACATGCGTGCGGGGTCCCAGATAAATGAGGATTGCGCCTGCGACTATCAGCACGACAATGCCGTACAACCATCGAGTCAGTCGAGACCGTTTCGCCATTGCCAATCTCCGGCGCCAAATTTCGATATTTCAGCTTAGGCGGGAAGGCTACCGTTTATCAACGTCGATATTCGGCCGGTCGATGACCTCCCGCAAGGCAAAGGCCGAATTGATGCGCACCACGTGGGGCAGCGCCGACAGCCACTCCTTGTGGATGCGTTCATAGTCCTGCAGGTCCTTGGCGGCGACGCGCAGGATATAGTCGTATTCGCCGGACATCAGGTAGCAGACCAGCACGTTTGGGCAGCGTTTGACCGCCGCCTCGAACTCGCTCAGCGTCTTTTCGAACTGGCCGGACAGCGAAATGTGCACGATCGCCGTCATCGTATAGTCCAGTGCCTTGTTGGAAAGCCTGGCGTGGTAGCCGCGGATGACGCCGGACTTTTCCAGGATATCGAGCCGGCGCGAGCAGGCGGATGCCGAAAGGCCGACCTTCTCGGCAAGGTTGGCATTGGAGATTCTGCCGTCCTCCTGAAGGGTTCGCAGAATGGCAACATCGATTGTATCGAGCTTATCCATTCGACGATTCTTCTACAAAATTTAGATTCTCGCAACAATATTCGCATTTTTCCGCCACGAAGCCCACACTTCGCAAGGACATTTCATGGTTCGTGTGGTGCAATGCGACCACGATAAGCCGCGCGAATCGCGCATGAAGATGTGGAGGACGCTCAATGCGTGTCGGTTGCCCGAAAGAAATCAAGAACAACGAATTCCGCGTCGGCCTGACGCCCGGCTCGGTCCGCGAATATGTGGCTCATGGCCACGAGGTGATTGTCGAGACCAATGCCGGCCTCGGCATTGACGCCGATGACGGCGTCTACCAGGCCGCCGGCGCCAAGATCGTGGCGAGTGCCAGGGACGTCTTCGACCAGTCGGACATGATCGTGAAGGTCAAGGAGCCGCAGCCGTCGGAATGGGCGATGCTGCGCGAGGACCAGATCCTCTACACCTATCTTCACCTGGCGCCGGATCCCGAGCAGACCAAGGGGCTGGTCGAAAGCGGCTGCACCGCCGTCGCCTATGAGACGGTCACGGACGATCATGGCGGCCTGCCACTGCTGGCGCCGATGTCGGAAGTCGCCGGACGTTTGTCCATCCAGGCCGGCGCGACGGCGCTGGAGAAGGTCAATGGCGGCCGGGGCGTCATGCTCGGCGGCGTTCCGGGCGTGCTGCCCGGCAAGGTCACCATCATCGGCGGCGGTGTCGTCGGTCTGAACGCGGCCAAGATGGCCGCCGGCCTTGGTGCCGAGGTAACGATGCTCGACCGGTCGATCCCCCGTCTGCGCCAGTTGGACGACATCTTCAACGGGCGCGTGCGCACGCGTTATTCGACCATCGAGGCGCTTGAACACGAGGTCTTCTCCGCGGACCTGACCATCGGCGCCGTGCTCGTCGCGGGCGCTGCCGCGCCGAAACTGGTGACACGCGAGATGCTGTCGGGCATGAAGAAGGGTTCGGTCATTGTCGATGTGGCCATCGACCAGGGCGGTTGTTTCGAGACGTCGCATGCGACCACCCATTCGGAGCCGACCTTCGAGGTTGACGGTGTCATCCATTATTGCGTCGCCAACATGCCCGGCGCCGTTCCGGTGACTTCCACCCATGCGCTGAACAACGCCACGCTGCATTACGGCCTGCAGCTTGCCGACAAGGGCCTCAAGGCGATCGCCGAAGACCGGCATCTTCGCGCCGGCCTCAATGTTCATCGCGGCCGCATTACCAACAAACCCGTTGCCGAGGCGCTCGGTTACGAGCTTGCCGAAGCCGACACGGTGCTCAAGGTCGCCTGAGTGGCCAGAGAGACCAATCCAAAGCTGTCCGGCCGGACAAGCCGGGCGGCTCGATTGACTTTGTCCGCCCGGGTGGGGAAGGGCGCTGATTGCCTTGTAAGTCCCTGAATCAATTCCGTCGAATTTTAGCGTTTTCCAAAATCGGACCTTAATCGCGCCTTGCTACACTCCTTGCCGTAGCTAGATATCGGGGGGCGCGTCTAGTGAATTTCGGATCGTTCATTGCAATAGGCCTGTTCGGCGCCATCTGTGTGGTGGCCGCGACCGATTTGCCGTCACCGACCCTCACCGACGAGGGATATGAACGGCTGGTGGCGTATTCGGACGACCATGACAGATATGGCGAGACCTTCATCGGCGCGGCGCGCTGGCTGATCGAAGCCCGCATCTGCAGCGAGAACGACCTGCGCGAAAGCGGCGGCTGGACGAAATCGCGCACCCACCGCGGCCTGCCGGTCTATTTCGCCAATTGCGGCGGCAAGAGCCTGGAATACCGGGTTTATTTCAACGCCGTCACGCTGGAGTTCTACGGCCGGGCGCGGGGATTTGGCGCGGCGGTCAGGCTGGCTGGGTAGTGGGGCCGAAGCACTACTACTCAAGAGCTCGATTGAGCTCATCCTTCAGTCGATCAGAGCTACGCCAGCATTTACAGTTCAGTAGATGATCCATGAGGATTTAGCCGGTGCACTGATAAAGACGGGATACTTTCCGTTTTGCGCATAAAGCTTCCGTTCCAGATACACATTCCTGAGTGTCACCTTCTCGGTAATCCTCCGGGCCATTCGCAGGAATGGCGTCTTGATATCCCCAATTCTTACATGTTGCAGACGCCTTCTTTCGCGCTGCTGCCCAATCGAAGATAGGCGGAGCTATTGTGGAATGCATCACTGACATCTCAACCAGGCCCTGACTCTTGCCGCCGCCGGTAACGATCGGCGTTGCTGCGCATCCGCTTAATGCTGACGCAATGCAGGCAAACGCCAGGTAATTTAGGAATCGCATTGTCTGTGGTCCTCATATTCTGTTGTGATAGTTGCTATTGCTACCTATGCATGTTGAAAAAGCGGCTGAGATTGCTGGATTGATATGAACAACACTAATCACTGTTCGACAACCCCTCCTTGAATGTCCCGTCATCTAGTGTGTGCATGAAAATCATATCGGTGCCGAGTTTTTCCGGATCTTGTGACGTGTTCAGTATTCTAATAATATGATTTAAATAAGTAATATGGAATTCCCGTGTACCATCTCCTCCCACCGGCGAACTCTTCTTCCTCGACGTTTCGCTGGGCGCTCCACAGAGTGTTTATTGCGCCGCCCAACAATTCATATGTTCAAAGATGGCGCTCAGTCGGCTTTTCTGGCGTCCATACGACAGGAAAGCGAATTATGTAACTCAACCGTGCAGTGTATGCTCTTATTTTGCCAAAGAAGGGACCAATGAATGAAATCGATATCCTTTCTATTTCTTGCGGCAGGCATTTTCATTTTCTCCCCGCATGCCGACGCCTGCTCATCGTCAGCAGATTGGTCTGAGGAAAAGGCTTATCGGTCGGCGAAGGAGATATTCAGAGCCTTTGTGACAAAGGTACAGGTAAGGCCCAACGCGGGTCTTTCGGATGTGCAAAAGCAATGGCAGTTGGTGGACGTATACTATGAGCTCAAGGAAGTGCTGAAAGGTCAGCCGACCGAAATCGGTCCGATTTCGACACATAACGCGTATTTTGGCGGTTGCGGTGTCCCGGTCGTTGCCGGTGTCGATTATCTGTTTTTTGTCGAGCCGTTTGAAGCAGACGCGACCATCGAACTGAAAGGCAATTCGAGCGGGTTCATCTCCAACACAAGCACACAATCCCTGCCTGCCTCCGAGGTCCATGCCGAGAACATCGTGTCCGAAGCGAGGGATATGATATCGCGCTTCTGATACTCGATGATATGATTGTTTTGATAGTCATGGTCTCCCGAAACGGACGGTACCTCTGGCTGAAAGCAGAATAAGGAATTCACTTAGTGGAGAGGAAAACAAACCGGCTGATATTGAGATTTGCCCTGTTGCCGATGGCAGTATTTGTCGGCATTGCCTTTGCGTTTCCAGAGATCTTTGAAGGAAGCTCGGAGCGGGAAACCGAATTTTACCTGGTCTATGTCCTCTGGATTATTGGCTGTATCGGCGCGTTTGTTTTTTGGGGCTGGGGCGTTGTTCCACATGCAGCGAATATCATTTTCAAGCCACTGGAAATCGAGCAAGAGAAAGGATGGTTGAAGCCTGGCGGCCACGGTGAAGCGGCTCTTCGCAATTATCAGCTTCTGAAGTTTTTACGGATCTACATTAAGGACGACGACAAGCTTGCGGGGGAATAGTTGTCTGCCGGATTGGCCACCCCGCCAACCAGGCGGGGCAGTTCTTGTTCATTCTCACTGATAAACAATATCCGTGATCCGGCGCAGCGTGACGCGGCGGTTGCGCCAGTCGGCGTAGGGCGTGTTGACCAGCAGGTCGTCCTCGCCGTAGCCGACGGTCTCCAGGGCGTGGTAGGGCACGCCGAAAAAGTCGGTCAGCACGCGCTGCAGGGAGGTGGCGCGGCGTTCGGAGAGCGCCTGGTTGGCCTCAAAGGAGCCGACGGCGTCGGTGTGTCCCTCGATCAGGAACAGTTCGTGCGGATTGTGGCCGAGCATGTTGTGCATGGCCTGCGCGATCTGTTCCACCTTCCAGTGCTGGTTCGACGGGATCCGGGGCGAGCCGAAGGCGAAGTTGATCGCCTGGATCTCGATCGACGGCGCGATGTGGCGCAGCGCGCGGCGGCGCTTGACGTCCTTGACCGAGCCTTTCATCGACGGCTTGATCTTCATCGCCGGCGGCGCGCTGAGGCTCTTTTCGATGGTCAGCGCATCCGGCACCTTCTTGTTGATCTTCTTTGCATAAAAGACCTTCTCGGGTGTCTTGGCGTTGTCGGCGGTCAGTTTGAGTGTTGCGGCGGACGCCGCGGCGGGCGCGGCGACCGCGGCGGCGAATGCGGTCAAAAACGTGCGGCGTTTCATAATTGTCTTCCTCTCTCATCGTTGGCCGGACCATCCGGCCGCTGATCTGATGGAGAAAGGCTAGAGGAGCGCGCCTGAAGCTGGGATGAACGGGCCGTTCAGGAAAACGCAGGTGTCAGGCGGATTTCGCAATGCGCAGGAGATCCGCGTCGGTGAGCGGGCGGATCAGGGTCTTGCTCCGGCAACCACCCGGTGATGCGCCGCATGGGTATTGGCACCTGGCGGGCCGCTTACCATTGTCAGCGATGAAAAGTTGTGGATATATGCAGATGCAATTCCTGCGATTATTTTCTTCACTAGAGGTATGTTTGAAATGAGATTGCCAATGACCGTTTGCACGGTCTCTCTAGCCATGTTCCTGACCGCCTGTGAATCGACCCGGACACTGACGACACCGCCGGTCACGGCTAAATTCAGTTCGCAAGCCACGCGCGCGGATGTGGAAAAATACGTTATCTTGCAAAGCAGAACGACCGCCTTGAACGATAAGAAAAAACGGGTGGAAATCGATGGCGTACCGTGCACCGTGGATGGCAACGGATTTTCCTTGAACTACAAGACCCCCGCCAATCTCGAGCTGCCGGTTTTTGGTGTCAAGACATCTGATCTTTCGATGTCATGCACCTATAAAGGCACGAAGAGATTCAAGTCCATCAAGGTCCGCAACCTGACCGCTGAACGGATTTCCAATGCCGGCGCCAGCGGCGGATTGATCGGCTCGCTGATAGCCTCAGGCATTGCCGCCTCCCGCGGCAACAAACCCGGTGACGACTATACCTACCTTGCGCCCAAAATGTTTCTCGATAGGGATCCCGGAATCCGGTGACGTGATTCCGATCGGCACCGCCCGGTTTTCGAGCGAAAACAGGATGGTGCCTTTTCAACCCCATTCGTATTGCTCCAGAGGAGTGCGCCTGAAGCTGGGATGAACGAGGCGTTCAGGAAAACGCAGGTGTCAGGCGGATTTCGCGATGCGCAGGAGATCCGCGTCGGTGAGCGGGTGGATGAATGTCTCGCTCTGGCCGACGGGGGCAAAGCCGAGCTTCTGGTAAAGCGGCAGGGCGGCGGGGTGGTCCAGCGTGCAGGTGTTGACCGTCACTTTAAGTGGGCTTGATTCCCACGCCGTTTCCAGCGCCTGCGCCAGGAGCCAGCGGCCGAGCCCGTGGCCGTGGGCGTGCGGCATAAGACCGAAATATTCCAGATTGACGGTCTCGGCATTGACCTGCCGCAGTTCGAAGAAGCCGGAAGGCGCGCCGTTGAGATAAAGCACGTGGATCGAGACTTCCGGCGCGTGGATGATCTTGGAGAGCGCGTCGTCGCTGAGGCGCAGCCGCGCCACCCAGTGCCATTCGCGGCCGGTGCGAAGCTGCAGGTAGCGGTAGAAATGCAGCGGCATCTCGGCCTGCTTCATCAGCGCGACATGCAGGTTCACCGGCATCGGGCAGAGCTGTGTCGTCCGTTGGGTCTGTTCCAGATAGGTCACCGTCGCCTTGAGCGGAGCGCGTCCCCTGGCCATCACGGGTCCCCGGTTTCAACGGGTGTGTCGTCGCGCGCCCCCCACTCGGACCACGAGCCGTCATAGAGGCGCGTCCTGTCATTGCCGAGCGAATTGAGCGCCAGTGTGATCACGGCTGCGGTGACACCGGAGCCGCAGGTGGTGATGACGGGGCCCTGCGGATCGATGCCGGCCCCTTCGAGCGTTGCGCGCAGGTCGTCCAGCGATTTGAGGTGGCCGTTCTCTGAAAGCGAGAAGACGGGCACGCTGCGGGCGCCCGGCATATGTCCCGAGCGCATGCCCGGGCGCGGTTCCGCCTCTTCGCCGGTGAAACGGCCGCCGCCGCGCGCGTCGGCAATCTGGCTCGCGCCTGAATCCACCACGTCGCGCATCTCCGCAAGGCGGATAACGGCGCCTTCGTCAAATGTCGGATTGAATGTGCCGTTGGAATGGGATGGTGTCTCCGTGCTGACCGCCCGCCCGCCCGCCTTCCATCCGTCGATGCCGCCATCGAGAACGAAGACGTTGCCTGCGCCCATGACGCGGAACATCCACCACACGCGCGGCGAAGTGAACATGCCGGGCCCGTCGCAAATGACGATGGTGTCTGTGTCGGAAATGCCTAGCGCGCTTGCATGGTCGGCGAAGACGGCGGGGCTCGGCAGGGTGTGCGGCAGGTCCGCGCCGGGTTCGACAACCGCATCCTGGTCGAAGAACACGGCGCCGGGGATGTGGCCGGCCTCGTATTCAGTGCGGGCATCGCGCTCCTGCGCAGGCAGATACCAGGACGCATCGACAATGCGCAGGCCCTCCTGGCCCAGCCGCTCCTCAAGCCAGTCTGCAGAGACGACGAAGGCGCTTTTTTCCGACATGTGTTTTCCCGCGACGATCAGCCGGGCAGTTCGCCGAAGCGAATGCGGAACCGGCGGTTCTCGCGTCCCTTTTTCTCTATTTTACCGATATGGATGGTGCCGATTTCACTTGTCTCCGAGACATGCGTTCCGCCGCAGGGCTGACTGTCCACGGCAGCCTCGTCGCCGATACAGACCAGCCGGATGCGGCCGCTGCCGCGCGGCGGGCGCACATTCTTCGACTTCACAAGGCCCGGATTGGCCTCCAGTTCCGCCTCGTCGATCCATCTGGCGAAGATCGGGTGGTTGCCGTCGACCAGCTCCATCAGCCTTTCGCTGACCGTTGCCTTGTCGATGGCTTCGCTCATGTCGAAATCGACGCGGCTCTCATTCTCGCCGACGGAAGCGCCGGTAATGGGAAAAGGGCACACGACCGTCAGAAGGTGACAGGCCGAATGCATGCGCATGAGCCGGTAGCGGCGCGGCCAGTCGATATGCAGCGCCAAGTTTTCGCCCACCTGCGGAACCGCCTGATCGTTGGACGGCACATGGATGATCTCGGCTTTCGATTGGCCGTTGACCGTCGCGGCGATCTCGATCTTCGATCCGTCCTCGCGTTCGAGGAAGCCGATATCGCCGGGCTGACCGCCGGAGGTGGCATAAAAGCATGTCTGGTCGAGCAGGATGCCGCCCCGATCGTTGATCGCGGCCACGCGGCCCTCGGCGGTCGAAAGGTAAGGATCTTCGAGAAAGAGCGGCAGCGTTTCCTGCAAGGCCTACACCTCTTCGTAAGGTATGGAAATATCCGGCGTTTTTTCCATCCATTCGGGTACCGGCAGCTCCTTGGAACGCAGGAACTCGGGATTGAACAGCTTGGACTGGTAGCGGTTGCCGTAGTCGCAAAGCACGGTGACGATCGTGTGGCCGGGACCCATCTCTCGCGCCATCTTCACCGCGCCTGCGATGTTGATGCCGGACGAGCCGCCCAGGCACATGCCTTCATTCTCGATGAGATCGTAGACATAAGGGAAGGCCTCGGCGTCCGGGATCTGATAGGCGAAGTCGGGGGTGAAACCCTCGAGGTTGGCCGTGATGCGGCCCTGGCCGATGCCTTCGGTGATCGAGCTTCCCTCGGCTTTCATCTCGCCGTGCTTGTAGTGGTTGTAGAGCGCGGCGCCCATCGGGTCGGCGATGCCGATCTTGATGCCCGGGTTCTTCTCGCGGAGGCCTGCGGCCACGCCGGCAAGCGTGCCGCCCGAGCCGACGGCGCAAATGAAACCGTCCACCTTGCCGTCCGTGTCGCGCCAGATTTCCGGCGCGGTCGTCTCGATATGGGCCTGGCGGTTGATCGCATTGTCGAACTGGTTGGCCCAGACGGCGCCGTTCGGGTCCTCGCGCGCGATCTGCTCGGCAAGGCGGCCGGACAGGCGCACATAGTTGTTCGGGTTGCGGTAAGGAACGGCCGGCACCTGCAAGAGTTCGGCGCCGAGAAGACGCAGGGCGTCCTTCTTTTCCTCGCTCTGGGTCTCGGGGATAACAATCACCGTGCGGTAACCCAGCGCCTTGGCGACCATGGAAAGCCCGATACCGGTATTGCCGGCGGTGCCCTCGACGATCACGCCGCCCGGACTCAGCAGTCCCTTGTCGATGGCGTCGCGGACGATGAACAGCGCGGCGCGGTCCTTCACGGACTGGCCGGGATTGAGAAACTCGGCCTTGCCGAGGATCGTGCAGCCGGTCAGTTCCGACGCCTTTTTCAACTTGATCAGCGGCGTGTTGCCGATTCCGTCAAGCACAGTTTGCAAAATGGTCATTCCATTGCCTCTCATGGGTCGCTGCAACAGTATTTTGACGGTTGTGGATTATCAACAAGGGTGGCGGCAAGAAATGACGTTTGCCGTCGCCGCCATTTAGCAAAATAGAATTTCAAAACAGCCGCTGGAATGCCCGCCGGTCAGCCGCGCTGATAGATGACCTGGCGCACATTGATGTTCTCGGCGCGGAAGCCCGCCTCGCAATAGTGCAGATAGAACTCCCACAGCCGTTTGAAGCGTTCGTCGAAACCCATCGGACGGATGCTCGGCCACGCGTCCCAGAACCGCGTGCACCATTCGGAGAGCGTACGGGCATAATCCTGCGCGAAGGCGCGGTGGCCGGCCAGCTTCAGATTGGCCTTGCGGCCCAGATCTTCCAGTATCTCGAAGGTCGGCAGCATGCCGCCGGGAAAGACATAACGCTGGATGAAATCCGGGTTGCGGCGGTAGTTCTCGAAGGCATCCTCATGGATGGTGATGATCTGCAGGCCGGCGCGCCCGCCGGGTTTGAGGCATTCGCTCAGCTTGGAGAAATAGCCCGACCAGTATTTTTCGCCGACCGCCTCGAACATCTCGATGGAGGCGATGTGGTCATAAACGCCGCGTTCCTCGCGATAGTCCTGGAATTTCAGCTCGACCCGGTCCGACAGCCCGGCGTCATGGATGCGTTTTTGCGCATAGGCAAGCTGCTCGCGGCTGATGGTGAGACCCGTCACGCGGGCGCCGATCTCCTTCGCCGTATATTCAGCAAATCCGCCCCATCCGCAACCGATCTCCAGGACATGGCTTTCGGGCGTGATGCCGATCGCCTCGGCCAGCGCCTTGTATTTCGCCTTCTGGCCGCTCTGCAGGTCGTTTGCGCCGGTCTGGAACAGGGCGGAAGAGTAGGTCATGCTCGGATCGAGCCATTTTTCGTAGAATTCGTTGCCGAGATCGTAATGGGCGGAGATGTTCTTCTTGGCCTGCGCCTTGGTGTTGGCCCGGAACAGATGCCGCAGGCGCTCGATCAGGCTGGCAAGCCCCCGGGCGCCGCTGGCGATATGGTTGCCGATATCGGTATTGACCAGGAACAGTTCCAGAAAGGTCGGAATGTCCGGGCTTTCCCAGTCGCCGTCCATATAGGTCTCCGCCACACCGATCGTGCCGCGGCGAAAGGCGGCATAGGGCAGGTTCCAATTGTGCAGGACAACGCCGGCACGCGGACCGCTTTCAGGGCCCTCGACGCGCCACCGCCGGCCATCGGGCAGTGTCAGATCGAGCGTGCCGTGCCGAAGCCGCGATATGGCGCGCAGCGCCAACTGCGCCTTGAAGGGCAATCCGCCCAGGTGCTCGCCGATATTGACGGCCGAAACGATTTCCACGGCGCCTTCATTGTCCGCATGTGTCAATGTTCCGGTCATTTGCATGCCTCCGATGCCTTTGCATACAAGCCCCGCCGTCCGTCTGCTCAGCCGTGTCAGGATCGGCTTGTGCGGGCAGGGCGCTACCAACGGCCATCTTTCATGGACGCGCGCGCTTATGCAAGTGGCGGGGCGAAGATATTGGTTTTTCCACTTTTTTTGCCGGCCCGTCAGGGCCGTTTGTGCCGGTCCGCCCCAGCCCTCAATCGGCGGACCGGCGATGCCGGCTGCCGCAGAGCAGGGCGCCGACACGATCTTTTGCAGGCTTCATCTCGCTCCAGACAAACAGAGTGGCGGAGGAAGTCAACGATAGCGGCAGCCATCGCGCAGCACTTTTCGAATCGCATTGAGACATGTGGTGACGGTCGCAAACACCCATGCGTTATTGCTTAAGGCGTTTGTTCAAGAAGGCCTTTTTTGGGGACACCGAAGAAAAGGGCCGGTTGTCTGCCGGCCCTTGTCTGAACGCTTCAGCTTACATGGGGCGGGCGCAGTTCATGGATCGCCGCGCGGACGCGGCGCCAGTTCGCTGCATCTTCGGCCTTGCCTTTTGCATCCAGCTCATTGGCCTTTTGCGCGGCCTCCGCTTCGGCCCGGTCGCCATGGGCGTCGAGCAACTGGCGCGCGTGTTCGACAATCATCGTGGCTTTCATCGTCTCCTCCGTCGCTTGGAGTCATACTGCCATGGCCGGTTCGCGGTGCATTGATGCATATCAAGCCGTGACCGGACGTTGTGATGTGCCGGCGGCGATGCGCAAGGCATGCGGTGCGCCGGCCATTCGCACTGTCAGGACAATTAGGGCGGCAACGGGGCGCTTGCCAGTTCAGGCGTTGTTGCCGGGCGCCTTGCAGGTTGGTGTCGTAATTTCGGTTACGTCCATAAATGACGGAAATTTAATGATTTTCCGGTGTGCCCCGGTATGGGAACGGGTGGGAGGGAAACCCATATGAGCTTTGGCGGGGCAATTGCGATATCATTTGGAGTTCGTTTGATGAGAACACCCTTACTTTCCCTGGCGGCTTTTGCCCTCATGAGTTTTCCGGCCCTGGCAGACCGGCCAGTAACAGACGCGGAACGGGCAAAGATCGATGCGGCGCTCACGGCGATCGGCTGCACCGCGACCGACCTGGAATTCGACACTGGCGACAACCGCTACGAGGTGGACAATGCGACCTGCGGCGGTGAAAGGGGTTTCGACTTCGAGCTCAACACGGCGTTCGAGTTCGTTGATGGCGAGCGCCCGGTCACGGCGCAGGAACAGGCGCGCATCGACGCGGTGCTGAGCGCTGAGGGCTGCACCGCCGGCGTTGCGGAATTCGACTATGACGACAATCGCTACGAAGTGGACGATGCGATTTGCGGCGGGGTGCGTTTCGAGATCGATCTCGACAGCGATTTCAATGTGTTGAAGAAGAAGAGAGACGACTGACGCGCGGCGCTCGCGCGCTGCCTGCGATCGATCGCTTTCGGATCGCCGGTTTCCAGGGTTCGGATTTTTGGAAGAGTGGCTCCCCGGGCCGGATTCGAACCAGCGACCAATTGATTAACAGTCAACTGCTCTACCACTGAGCTACCGGGGAACGATCCACATTGTGGCGTGGGAGCGCGTATAGAAAAGAATTGCGCAGTTGCCAAGCCACTTTGTCAAAAATTTTTCTGTCTTGCGCTTTGCGCCGCCGGTGTCCAAATGAGCAATTGCGCATGCGTTGGCTGCGCAAGTGATGCAGGGGATTGCGGATTGACGGGCTCGCTGCATAGGGACCGGGAAACGACAGATGAGGCACCGAGGCGGGCGCTGCGCATCGGCTCGCACAGGATCCGCCTGCCGGAAAGCCGTATGCTCCGAATGGGGCTCGGCATCCTGCTTGTCATCGGCGGCATACTCGGCTTCCTGCCGATCCTGGGTTTCTGGATGATCCCGCTGGGCCTGCTGATCCTGTCTCATGACCTTCCGACCGTACGGCGCTGGCGGCGCAGGCTTGCTGTCCGGTTTGGCCGGCGCAACGGAGATCGGAACGGCAACCGCAAGTGAGCGTGCGTTACTGTATCGGTCCGCCGATACTGACGCATGAGGAGACAGACATGGAATTGCGGCTTTTGAAAGCGGACATCACGACGCTTGAGGTCGGTGCGGTCGTCAACGCCGCCAACAGCTCACTGCTTGGCGGCGGCGGCGTGGACGGGGCGATCCACCGTGCCGGCGGTCCGCGTATCCTCGAGGAATGCAAGGCGATCGTTAAAAGGATCGGCCGCTGCCCGCCGGGCGAGGCGGTCATGACGTCGGGCGGAAATCTGCCGGCCGATCACGTCATTCACACGGTCGGACCGGTGTGGCGCGGCGGCAAGGAGGGAGAGCCGGCGTTGCTGGCAAGCTGCTATGCGCGCAGCCTTCAGCTTTGTGTCGACAACGATATCCGTTCGGTCGCGTTTCCGAACATCAGCACCGGCATATATGGCTATCCGAAACAGCCAGCGGCGGACATTGCCGTGACGGCGGTCAGGGCGTTTTCAAGCTCGGCGAAGATCGACACAGTCATATTTGCCTGTTTTGACGACGAGAACCACGAAATCTACCGCGCTCTTCTTTGAAGAGACCGACAAATGAAGACCCGCTACAACGGGCCTTGTGCCTTCAGATAGCCATTCGGTAACTGTGGCACCGCAAAAGGCGGAAAATTCCAAATGCTCCCCCTTGCGCAACTCGGGATTTCATTTTAAGTGCGTGCGTCGGCCCGGCAGATCGGCCGGCTGGGGCCTCGTGGCGGAATGGTTACGCAGAGGACTGCAAATCCTTCTATCCCGGTTCGATTCCGGGCGAGGCCTCCAGAAAACCTCCCGAAATCGTGAAGTTTCCGTGGAACCGTTTCCGTCGGTGCGCCGTTGTGGAGACGGTCAGCAGATACCACATGTTTTTCAGTTGCCCCGCCCTTCGGGCGGCGGGAGGGATACCGCTCCCCAGCGACCCCTGGACCAATGCTGACCCCTTGCAGCGCCTTCGCACTCACCGCGTGCGCGGGCGCTCGGGCGGGGCAACAAATTTTGCAGCCCGCCGCAAATCGTTTGGCCGGTGCTTTCACAAATGGTTAGATTGATTGCGGCTGTCCGGGTTGAGAAAGTCGCGCGTTCAGCCATATTGCGAGAGAGCAGCTTGCGGCAGCAGGCGTTTGGACACACGGCCGGACAACCGAACCGACGGGGCCGGGCAGAAGAGGGAACTTCGGTTCTGGGCGCGACGAAATCCACTTTGAAGACGAAATCCGATGTCGTGATTGCCGGCGGTGGTCTCGCCGCCTGCATCATAGCACTGCGTTTGAGCGAAAACGGCCTGAAGGTTGCGATCGTCGAGGCCGGCGAGCAGATTTGCGGCAACCACACCTGGTCGTTTCACAGGACCGATCTGGCGCCGCAGGACTATGAACGCCTTCGCCCTGTTGTGGTTCATGAATGGGCCGGACAAAAGGTGCTGTTCCCGCGCTTCTCGCGCAGCCTGACAACACCCTATGCATCGATAACATCCGATGCCTTGCGCAAGGCCGTTCACGCGGCCGGCAATATCGAGACAATTGAAAACACGAAGGTTGAGGAGCTTCGTGCAAACGGCGTCCTGCTGGACAGCGAAGCCGAAGTCGAGGCGCCCTGCGTGATCGATGCACGCGGATTTGCAACCGACGACGCATTGAGACTCGGCTTCCAGAAATTTGTCGGCGTCGAAGTGGAACTGGGCAGGCCGCATGGCGAAGAGGTCCCCACCATCATGGATGCATCGGTCGACCAGAAGGACGGTTATCGTTTCTTCTACGTGCTGCCGCTTTCGCCGACGCGCGTGCTGATCGAAGATACGCGATACAGCGACGAGGGCACGCTCGACTTCGAGGCGGTGCACGCGGATGTTCTTGCCTATGCCGCCAATCGGGGTTGGGTGGTCAAGGAACTGATCCGGACGGAAAGGGGCATTTTGCCAATCACGCTGGCGCATGACGCCCGCACCTACTGGGAGCGTATTCCGCAACATGTCGCGCCGGTCGGTTTGCGAGCGGCGCTCTTTCATCCGACAACAGGCTACAGCCTGCCGATGGCAGTCGAAACGGCCAATCTGATTGCCGGTCTCGGGCAGGCCGTGACAACCGCCGCCGTTCGCAAGGCCGTTCAGGATTTCGCATTGCGCCGCAGCCGGGAGCAGGCCTATTTCCGATTTCTGAACCGGATGCTCTTCCAGGCGGCACAACCGCGCAAGCGCTATGTGGTGATGCAACGCTTCTATGGTTTGCGGCAGTCGCTGATCCAGCGTTTCTATGCGGGTCGAATCAACCGTGCCGACAAGTTGAGAATAATCACCGGTAAACCGCCCGTACCGATCCAACGGGCACTTCGCTGCGTAAGTGAAACACGCGCGCTTGCGGGAAATTAGAGGTCCGGTCATGGGCAATGTCAGAAAAGCGATTGTTGTCGGATCGGGATTTGGCGGCCTGGCGCTGGCGATCCGGCTGCAGAGCAGCGGTATCCAAACGACGGTTTTCGAGAAGCGCGACCGTCCCGGTGGGCGTGCCTATGTCTACGAGGATGACGGGTTCGTGTTCGATGCCGGACCGACCGTCATCACAGATCCCGATGCTTTGCGCGAGTTGTGGACCCAATCGGGCCGCAAGATGGAAGACTATGTCACGCTGCTGCCGGTCGATCCGTTCTACCAGCTTTGCTGGGAAGACGGTTACCGGTTCGACTATTCAGATGACCAGGCCTCGCTCGATCGCCAGATCGCGCTGAAATCGCCAGGTGACGTGGAGGGCTACAAACGGTTCCTCGATTATTCGGGCGAACTCTATCGCGAGGGTTATGAAAAACTCGGTGCCGTTCCGTTCCTCAATTTCCGCGACATGATCAGGGCTGCGCCGCAACTGATCCGTCTGGAAAGCTATCGCAGCGTCTATTCCAAGGTTGCCAGCTTCATATCGGATGAACAGCTTCGGCAGGCGTTTTCCTTCCATTCGCTGCTGGTCGGCGGCAATCCGTTCGACACGTCTTCCATATACGCCCTGATCCATGCGCTGGAGCGCCGCGGCGGTGTATGGTTTGCCAAGGGCGGCACCGGTGCGCTGATTCAAGGCATGGTCAAGCTGTTCGAGGATCTGGGCGGGACCGTGCGGCTCAACGCACCCGTCGATGAGATCGTGATGGAAGAGGGCAAGGCCCGTGGCGTCATCGCCGAGGGGGCGCGGACGGATGCCGACGTGGTTGCCGTCAATGCCGATGTGGTGCACCTTTACGATCACCTGTTGCGCCGCGACCCGCGCGGTGTGAAGCAGGCCAAGGCGCTGAAGAAAAAGCGCTTTTCCATGTCGCTTTTCGTTATCTATTTCGGTTTGCGCGGCAAGCCGGCCGATCTCAAGCATCACATGGTGCTGTTCGGTCCGCGCTACCGCGAGCTGATTGACGATATCTTCAAGGCGGACGGGCTTGCCGATGATTTCTCCCTCTATCTCCACTGTCCGTCGGTCACCGATGACAGTGTGGCGCCACCCGGCCACAGCGCTTATTATGTTCTGTCACCCGTGCCGCATCTGGGCACCGCCGCCATTGACTGGGATGTCGAGGGGCCACGATACCGCGACCGCATACTCGATTATCTGGAAGCCCGATATATACCGGATCTGAGACGTGATCTGGTGACGTGCCGCATATTCACCCCGTTCGATTTCCGAAGCGAGCTGAACGCCCATCTGGGATCGGCGTTTTCGGTTGAACCGCTGCTTACGCAGAGCGCCTGGTTCCGCCCGCACAACCGCGATGATGTGATCGAAAATCTCTATCTTGTGGGCGCCGGCACACATCCGGGCGCCGGTATTCCGGGCGTGATCGGCTCCGCGAAGGCGACGGCCGGTCTCATGCTTGCCGACTTCGAAGCCGCGGGGGCGGTTTCGCCATGACTGTCGAGGCCGCACAGGGTGCAGCGCCGGGCGATGTGCTGCAGTTCAGCGAGGAAATGATCGCCAAGGGTTCCAAGAGCTTTGCCGCCGCAGCAAAGCTGTTTGCTCCGCAAACCCGGGCGGATGCCGTCATGCTCTATGCCTGGTGCCGGCACGCCGACGATGTCATAGACGGTCAGGAGCTGGGCCATGCGCGCGCCGGGGAAGGCGCAACGCCGGACGGTCAGCTTGCGCGCCTTGCCACGCTGAAGCGGCTGACCGAGGCGGCGCTGGACGGCAAGGCAACGGACGACCCGGTGTTCGAAGCGCTGCGCAAGGTCGTGTCGCGCAACCGGATCCCGCATCGACATCCGCAGGAGCTGCTGGCCGGTTTCGAGATGGATGTAAGCCAGCGGGAATACCGCACCGCCGACGATACCTTGGATTATTGCTACCATGTCGCGGGTGTTGTCGGTGTGATGATGGCGATGATCATGGGCGTTCGCGATGAGGCCGTGCTCGATCGCGCGTCCGATCTCGGACTGGCGTTCCAGCTTACCAATATCGCCCGTGACATCATCGATGACGCACGGGCAGGGCGTGTCTACCTTCCGGCGGATTGGCTCGACGAAGCGGGCCTGACGGAGATAAGCGCAGATCGGCGCGACCAATGGCCGGCCTTGCACGGGCTGGCGTTGCGGCTGCTGGATCAGGCCGAACCCTATTACGATTCCGCCTATGCGGGTCTGTCGGCGCTTCCTTTCCGCTCGGCGTGGGCGGTCGCCGCCGCACGGCGCGTTTACCGTGATATCGGGTCAGTGCTGCGGACAAGAGGTCCGGAGGCGTGGGAAAAACGGGTTTCAACCTCGAAGGGGCGGAAGGTCTGGCTGCTTGCGCTGTCACTCGTGGACGTTCTGGCGACCCGGTTCAAGAGCCGGCAAATCGGCCAGCGGCGCACCGGTCTCTATCAAAGGCCCTGATGCCGAAACGCAGCGGCCGGAAACAGCAGCAATCCGTCAGTCCGCAAGCGCGTCTTTCTCACTCTCGTAGAAGACCAGGTTCCTAGTGTCGCGGTTCTTGCGCAGTTGCGCCCTGAGATCGTCCAGATCCGGGGCCCAGAGAAATCCGAAGGAGACGCACCCATCCTTGCCCTTGACGGCGTGGTGGAGCCGGTGCGCCTGGTAGAGGCGCTTCAGGTAGCCCTTCTTGGGAACGTAGCGGAACGGCCAGCGGTGATGCACAAGGCCGTCATGGGCGATGAAATAGAGCGCTCCGTAGGCGGTGATGCCGACGGCGATCCACCAGACGACCCAGGCATATGTTCCAACCCAGAAAAGAAACACTGCCACGCAGGCAAACACCAGCGCGTAAAGGTCATTTTTCTCCAGGCTGTCGTCATGCGGTTCGTGATGGGAGCGATGCCAGTTCCAGCCCCAGCCATGCATGACATATTTGTGCGCCCACCAGGCGAAGAGCTCCATGGCGGCGATTGTTGCAATGACCAGCGCTGTGGCAATCAGAAACGAGACCATGTTCAAAGCTCGACGTTACTTGGACCGTCTTCCCAACGAGACGGCGCTAATATAGCGCAAATAGGACGTGGCGGGCAGGCGGGCAATCGTCGCACCGGTCAGCCCAGGCGCAGGCGGAACCGCGACAGTATCAGCGCCCCGGCCAGCCCGGCGATGGCCGACGCAGCCAGTGGCCAGAATGACGGCAAGAGAGCCTGCAGCGAATCGCCGCGCCACAGCGCGCCCTGATAGGCCTCGATCGCCCAGGCATTGGGCGTGTACCAGCCGATGTCCTGCAGCCAGGGCGGCATCATGTAGCGCGGTACCATCGATCCGCCGACGGCCGACGCGACGAGAACCAGGAAGCTGGAGATCGTGTTGGCCTGCTGCCGCGAGGCACAGACCGATGCCATGACAAGCGCCAGCCCGGCTGCTGCTGCGGCGGCAAATAGGGTTGTTGCAAGCCAGGCGAGGAAATGCGCCGGAATGTCGACGTCGTAAGCCAGCCAGGCAACGAGGAAAATGAGCGAAACCTGCAACAGGCCCTGCAGGGTCAGAAACAGGAATTTGGCGAAAACGATCACGTCGGTTCCGGCACGGCCGATGGCCACACGATCTATGATGCCGGAGGTGCGCTCCTCGATCAGCGTTGCTGCCCCCTGCATGGCCGAGAACAGCAGGAACATCACGGCGACGGCGCCGGCGTAGTAGCTGATCGTAACGCTGCCACCGCGCCCGGCCGTCGTTTCGACGCCGACCAGCGCGACGTCGCTGTCTGCATCCGATGCCTCGCCGGAATCATCCTGGCCCATTGCATCGATCGCCGCATCGAGCTGTGCCTTTTGCTGCGGCGACAGGCCTCCAGCCATGGCCTCGATGGTCGGCGCGACACGGCGCATCGAGACACCCGGCAGATCCCGAGCGACCAGGCGTTGCACGTGACCGGCCAGAATCGGCCCGGTCATGGCCCGGCCGGCATCGGCAATGACAAGAACCGGTGGTTCCGTTGCTTCGCCGTAGAGCTGGCCGCGCAGAATGAGGCCGACATCGGCCTTGCCGGCCAGCACCGCATCGCGCAGGCCCTGTTCGTCGGCAAACGCGGTTTGCTGCAGCCGCAAGGCAGGCTCATCGTCGATCGCCGCGATCAGCAATTCGGTTTCCACCGAGCCGATCTCGTCGAGCACGGCGACCTTGAGCCGCATTTCATCGCCGCTTGTGCCCGAGAAGATGGCGGCGAAAATGATGAAGATCATCGGCGGCAGGACAAACGCCATGGCAAGCGCGCCGCGGTCGCGCACGAGGCCGAGGATCATGACCTTGAGGATCGCGCCGGTCATGAGCGGCCATCCTCGCCGGTCAGTTTCACGAACAGGCTGTCGAGATCCGGCTCGCGGAACCGGATTTCCTTGATACGCAGATCCGTGCGGTGGAGGGCATCGGTAAGCCCGGCCTGGGCATCGACGGATGTGTCGATCATGCGGCTCCATTCGAGGCCGAGATGACGGCTGGAAAAGCCCAGCCGCTTGAGCATATCGCGTGTCTTGGAGCGGGCCGGTTCGTAAAGATCGACCAGCAATTCGCATTTGGAATCAAAGGCGTCCTTGAGCAAATCCGCCGGGCGCCCCACCGGTGAAAGCTTCCCGTCGCGCAGAAAGCCGACGCGGCTGCACAGCGCCTGCGCCTGATCGAGATCGTGGGTCGTCAGCAACACGGCCAGTCCGGAACGACCGAGATTTCGGATCACCGTATGCAGGGCGTTGCGCGCGCCGATATCGACACCCACGGTCGGTTCGTCGAGGATCAAAAGCGATGGTCCGTGAAGCAGGGCGGCGGCGATGTTGGCACGGCGTTTCCAGCCGCCCGAAAGCGTGTGCACCGCATCGTCGAGATGGCGCGTGAGGCGCGTTGCCTCGACGACGAAATCAAGAATCTTCGCCGTTTGCCGGTGCGACAGCCCGGACAGCCGGCCGAAGGTCATAAGGTTTTCACGCACCGTCAGATGCGGATAAAGAGCGATTTCCTGGGGCACGAGCCCGACACGGCGCAGCGCGCTGCGTTTCGTGTTGTTTTCACCGGATATGCGAATGCGGCCGGCGCTCGGCTTGACGCGCTTGCAGATTGCGCGAACCAGTGTCGTCTTTCCGGAACCATTCGGACCCAAAAGACCGAATATTTCAGACCGGCCGATTGCAAGGTCCAACCCGTCAATAACGCCACGCGAACCGTACCGAACAGACAGACCGGCGATTTCCAGCGCTGTGGGCGCCGCTTCCGGTGGGCGATCCGTCCTGGTCGCCTCGGTCGGTTGTCTTGCCATGAACATGTCAGGTCGAGATTATATTTTGGAACCGAAGATGCTGTCCACAAGCGCCAGAAGACCGGCGCTGTCAAGATCGGTTTTTCGAAGCGTGTCATGTGCGAGGGCGAGATTCTCCTCGCAAGACAGGCGCGCCGCGTCATCTCCGGAAAGTGATACCAGTGTCGGCACACCTTCGTCCTGCCCGACATCTTTGCCGATCGCATCGATGTCGCCGGAATGATCAATGAGATCATCGGCGGTCTGGAACGCCAGACCGACATGTTTCGCGAAATCCTTGACGGCGTCGACCGACGACGGATTCAACCCGGCCGCCAGGGCGCCGATTTGCGCGGAGGCGACGAACAGGGCTCCGGTCTTCAGCCAGTTCAGGTTCTCGATGGGCGAGACCTCGCTGAAACCGTGGCGTTCGTGCAGATCGATTTCCTGACCGGCGATCATTCCTTTCGATCCGACCGCTTCGCACAGGACATCGAGCGCCTGGACCTTGACCTCCGGATCCGTGTCCTGCGACTGGGTGATGATCGCGTAGCCAAGGTTCAGCAATCCGATCGAGGCGAGTATGGCCGTTGCTTCGCTGAATTCCCTGTGCGTCGTTTTGCGGCCACGACGCAGTTCGGCATCGTCCATGCTCGGCAGATCGTCCAGAATGAGCGATGCGGTGTGAACGCATTCGATCGCACAACCGGCCCTGACCGCAAAATCGCGTCCCACGCCACCCGATGCTTCGCTGACGAGGATGCACATGACGGGGCGTATGCGCTTGCCGCCTGCCAAGATGCTGTAGCGCATGGCGCGATGCAGGGATGACGGGTGCATCGCCGCTTCGGGAAGCAGCCGGTCGAGACTTTCATTGACTTCCAACCGGAGAGCTTCGAGCTGTTTGTCGGGGGAGCGAAGACCTGTCCGCTTGAGAGATTGTGCGAATGTGCTGATGATCCTGTCCCCTTCCGGTTGCCGACCTTTATGGCAGCTTCGGCAAGTGTTTTACCCCACTCGCCCTTTTTATCTCATTATAGGGCGAACGATGGCCGAGTAATGAAGCAATGCACAAACGCTCTTGACCGCCAATCCTTTTTTTACACCTACTATCCCCTGGAACACAAAAGGCCAGGCTGTCAGAAGCGGCTGAATGGTTCTTGCCTTTGAGGAAGTATAACCGGGATTGAAGGGCGAATGCCGACCAAAAGGAAAGACGAACACCTTTCGATTGTCCTTGGACAACGCCAGAAAAAATCCACCGGAACCAGCGGATTTGAGAGAATCGAGTTTGTCCATTGCGCCTTGCCGGAATTGAATTTGGACCAAATTGATCTTGGTACGTCTTTTTTGGGCAAACGGATCAGTGCGCCGATTCTGGTCAGCTCCATGACAGGCGGCCCGGAGCGCGCCGCCACAATCAACGAGAACATTGCCCGGGCCTGCGAAACGCTGAAGCTTCCCTTCGCGGTGGGCTCGCAGCGGGTGGCGATCGAGGAGGGCATGGATGGCGGTCTGGACAGCGGCCTGCGGTCCCTTGCCCCGTCCGTACCCATCCTGGGCAATCTGGGTGCCGCGCAGTTCAATCGCGGATTTGGCCCTGAAGAAGCGCTCAGGGCCGTCGAGATGATCGAGGCCGACGCTCTTTACATCCATCTCAATCCGCTCCAGGAGGCCGTTCAACCGGAGGGGGACCGCGACTGGTCCGGCCTGTTCGACAAAATCGTCTCTGTTTCCGAGGCCCTGCCGGTTCCCGTGGCGATCAAGGAGGTGGGGTCCGGAATCTCAGCGGCGGTGGCGCGTCGCTTCGTCGATGCGGGAATCGCGATCATCGATGTGGCGGGATCCGGCGGCACAAACTGGGCCGCCGTCGAGGCCGCACGTATGTCGGATGCGCGTGAGGCGGCGCTCGCGAACGCTTTTTCGGACTGGGGCATTCCGACCGTCGATGCCGTAGTCGAAGCTCGTGCAGCCTGTCCGAAGGCGACGATCATTGCCTCAGGCGGTATCAAAACCGGCATTGACGTGGCAAAGGCGGTGCGTGCCGGGGCGGACATGGCGGGGCAGGCGGCCGGTCTGTTGCATGCGGCAAACGATTCGCCGGATTCGCTGATCGGGCACTTTGAAGATGCGATCCGTCAGTTGCGGATCGTATGTTTCTGCACGGGATCCGCGGATCTTGCAGCGCTGCGGATAGCTCCGGTGCGGGACGCGTAGCATTTGACGCGACGACCTGACGTTCGATGTGGCGGCTCCGACACCCGGCGGGACAAATTGCCCGGTTTTCGAAAGGTCGCTTGAAACGTTCCGCCACGCGCATTATTAGCAGGACAAATAATTCGGAGACGCTGAATGACCATCGATTTTGAGCTGGCGCGCACCAGAATGGTCGACAACCAGATCCGCACCACGGACGTGACGTCTCATCCGGTGCTGCAGGCGTTCCTGTCTGTCGCGCGCGAAGACTTTGTACCCGCCAACATGCGGGAGCTTGCCTATATCGACGACGATATCCGCATTTCATCCGGCCAGGATGGTGCGATGGATCGATTCCTGATGGAACCGTCTCCGCTTGCCAAGCTCTTGCAACTGGCGGACGTCAAAAAGGACGACGTCGTGTTGGAGATCGGGTGCGGCACGGGATATGTGTCCGCGCTGCTGTCCCTGCTCGCGGATTCCGTGGTCGCGCTGGAATCGGATCCGTCACTGGCTGAGGCGGCAACCGAATCACTGTCCAGTCTCGGCTACGACAACGTGGCCGTCGTCACCGGTGAGCTTGCGCAGGGCTACAAACCCGAGGCGCCTTACGACGTGATTTTCATCGGCGGGGCGGTTGAGCAACTGCCAGATGCACTGTTTGACCAATTGCGCGACGGTGGCCGGCTCGTTGTTGTCGAGGGGCATGGCAATGCTTCAAAGGCCGAGCTCTATGTGAGCGAAGGCGGCAATACCTCGGCACGCAGGGGCTTCAATACCTCGGTCAAACCATTGCCTGGATTTGAGAAGGCGGCAGAGTTCGTTTTCTGATTGCGCAGTCACTGTGCTTTATTGGTCACAGGACGAAGGCCATCGGATGCGAATATGTCAGGGCCATTGTAACCGAAGGTCGAACATATAATATCTGCGGGTACCATTGGATGGGTCGCAGCTGCCGTGGTAATGTTTCGAAGCAGCCGATTGAGGGGAAAATCGCTTTGTCCAGTATGCGTCGAAAATTGCTGATAACCGCTGTTCTGGGCGCGACGGCGCTGGCACCTGCCACCGTTTCGGCAGAAACCATCCTTGGCGCCATGGCAAGGGCCTACGAGAACAATCCGGATCTGAACGCGGCGCGCGCGGGGCTTCGTGCGACGGATGAGGGCGTTGCCATCGCCAAATCCGGATATCGTCCACAGATTTCCGCAAGCGCAAGTGCATCGGCCACCAATGTCGATGTCGGCGGGTTGCCGGTTTCGGTGCAGAGCGAAGATGCCTCGGTCGGCGTTTCCTTCACACAGTCGCTGTTCGATGGATTTCGCACAAAGAACAATGTCCGCGCCGCGGAGGCCAATGTGTTTGGCGGGCAGCAGAACCTGTTGAATACGGAAATGACCATCCTGCTTTCGGCAGCGCAGATCTACGCCAATGTCGTGCGCGATGCGCAGATCGTCCGTGTCAGGCGGCAGAATCTCGAGTTCCTGCGTGAGCAACGCAATGCCGCGCAGGCGCGTTTCGACGTGGGTGAGGGCACTCGGACCGATATCGCCCTGGCGCAGGCACAGCTTGAGTCCGCGCGTGCGTCCCTCTTGTCCGCACAGGCCCAGTACAAGTCGAGCGTTGCGGTCTATGTACAGATTATCGGTATTGCGCCGAAGAATCTGAAGGCGCCGAGCCCGACCCGTAAGGCGATTCCGCGATCTTCGACCGCGGCCGTGCAGGCCGGGCTGCGCGAGCATCCGAACATTTTGAGCGCCCAGTACTCGGTGGATGCCGCAGCGTTCACCGTAAAGGCCGCCGAAGGGGCGCTGCTGCCGAGCGTATCGCTCTCCGGATCGGTCAGCCATGCCGATGGCGGCACGACGACAAGCACGGTTTCGACGACGCTCAGCGTTCCGATCTACCAGGGCGGTTCTGCTTCGGCTACGGTCCGGCAGGCGAAGGAAACGTTGGGCCAGGCGCGCATTCTTGTCGATTCGGCGCGCCGCGAAGTGCAGCAGAACATCGTCACGGACTGGGCCCAGCTTGAGGCGTCGAAGGCGTCGATCGCCGCCAATGTGGCGCAGGTCCAGGCCGCGCAGCTCGCGCTGCAGGGTGTGGTCGAGGAGCGCAAGGTCGGTCAAAGCACGACGCTGGATGTTCTCGAAACCCAGTCGAACGTGCTGTCGGCTCAGGAAAGCCTTGCCCAATCCCAACGCGATGCGGTGGTTGCCAGCTACAGTCTTTTAAGCTCCATGGGGCGGCTGACGGTTTCGCGGCTCGGCCTCAGGGTGGCGAAATACCGGCCTGAAAAACACTATGAGGCCGTGAAGGACAAATGGTTCGGCCTGCGTACCGTCGACGGCCGCTGACCGGCACGCGCCGGTAAATTTCCAGCTACAAATCTGTGCACCGGATTCCGCATTTCTAGGCGTGGGATTCTCTTCCGCAATTCAATAGCATAAACTTGGGTGGTGATTCGGGATCGGCGGCTTGCCGGCATCCGAATCCTGATGCGGCAGATTTACGAGGAACGGTATGGCACAGGCAAATGTGGCACATGAGCCGAGCATGGAGGAAATCCTGGCCTCCATTCGTAAGATCATAGAGGAAGGCGACGACCCTGAAACCGCAGCCGCCGCGCAAGCGGCGCCTGTAGCGAAGAAGCCCGCTGCGGTGGAAGGCAGCAGCGCGATAGAGGAACCGGTCGCGCCGATCAAGGCGGCAAACGAACCGCGCAGGCCGGAGCAACCCAAAGCGGGGCCCGTTGTTTCGCGGGACGTCCAACGCGGCGATGCGGCCAGCGCGGCTGCTCAGCCGAAGGAACGGAAGAGTGCATCCGCTCCTCGCGGCCTTCCGGGAGATCCGGGCCGATCCACAAGGCCTGAGGCAGCGCCGACCAAGAGGCCGGTGTCCCTTGCGCGGCTCGCAGCGCAGGTGGACAGCGAAACCGACCGGGACGACACATCGCACATCGCGGCGCCGGCCAATGACCCGCCATCGCTGAGAAGTGTCGGTGAAGCCGGAAACAACGGCGAGGCCGGAAAGGGCCAGCAATCCATGACAACGCAATCGGAAGCCAGCCTTCTCGGCGCGCATGATTCTCGCGCCCTGATTTCGCAGGAAGCCGGCGACAAGGTGGCAGCCTCATTCGACAATCTCAGCCATGCGGTCGTGAACGGGCCAAGCCGTTCATTCGACGAGATCGCTGAAGACATGTTGCGCCCGATGCTGCAGCAATGGCTGGACGATAATCTGCCGACGCTTGTTGAGCGTCTGGTCCGCGAAGAAATCGAACGGGTCGCGCGCGGGCGCTAGGTCGCGCCTGCAGATCAATCCTGAACGGGCTCGTGAATTCCGGACAGCTTGCCGGCTGTCCGGGAATTTGGCTTGAACGGCGCGGACAGTGAGGGTACACCGCACAGCGACCTTTCCTCACAGACGACCGTTTCAATGCTTGAAAAAAACTACGACGCCGCCAAGAGCGAGCCAAAGATAGCCAAACGTTGGGAAGAGGCCGGCGCCTTCAAGGCCGGGGCCGGCTCCAAGCCCGGCGCCGACAGCTTTTGCATCGTCATTCCGCCACCGAATGTCACGGGCTCCCTGCATATGGGGCATGCCCTGAACAACACGCTGCAGGACATTCTTGTCCGGTTCGAGCGCATGCGCGGCAAGGATGTGCTCTGGCAGCCGGGCATGGACCATGCCGGCATCGCCACGCAGATGGTGGTCGAGCGGCAGTTGATGGAAAAGCAGCAGCACCGGCGCGACCTGGGCCGTGAAAAATTCATCGAGGAGGTCTGGCGCTGGCGCGACGAATCCGGCGGCGCCATCTTCAACCAGTTGCGGCGGCTGGGGGCTTCCTGTGACTGGTCGCGTGAGCGCTTCACCATGGATGAAGGGCTTTCAAAGGCCGTCCTTGAGGTCTTCGTTACGCTCTACAAGGAAGGCCTGATCTACAAGGACAAACGTCTCGTAAACTGGGATCCGAAACTGCTCACTGCGATCTCGGATCTGGAAGTCGAGCAGGTCGACACCAAAGGCCACCTTTGGCATTTCCGGTATCCGCTTGAGGATGGCGTTACCTATGAGCACCCGGTTGCCTTCGACGACGATGGAAAGCCGACCGAATGGCAGACCCGCGATTACCTGGTCGTTGCGACCACGCGGCCGGAGACGATGCTTGGCGATACCGGCGTTGCGGTTCATCCAGACGATGCGCGCTACACATCGATCGTCGGCAAACATGTGCTTCTTCCGCTGGTCGGCCGGCGCATTCCGATCGTCTCCGATGAGTATCCCGATCCGGAAGAGGGAACCGGTGCGGTCAAGATGACACCGGCGCATGATTTCAACGACTTCGAGGTTGGAAAGCGCGCCGGTCTTCGTGCCGTCAACATCATGACCCGTGACGGCCACCTTGCGCTGAAGGACAATGAGGATTTCCTCGAGGGTCTCGAGGAAAGCGAGGAACTCGGTCACACGCTCGATCTGTGCGACGGCGCTCCGCGGTTCGAAGCGCGCAAGAAGATCGTCGCACGCATGGAAGAGCTCGGTCTGCTGGACAAGGTCGAAGACCACCGGCACAAGGTTCCGCATGGCGACCGTGGCGGTGTGCCCATCGAGCCCTTCCTGACGGACCAGTGGTATGTGGACGCCAAGGTGCTTGCCGAACCGGCAATCGCTTCCGTTCGCGAGGGACGGACGGACTTTGTTCCCAAGAACTGGGAGAAAACCTATTTCGAGTGGATGGAGAACATCCAGCCATGGTGCATCTCCCGGCAATTGTGGTGGGGACACCAGATTCCGGCCTGGTACGGGCCGGATGGCACGGTTTTCGTCGAGCGCACGCAGGAGGAAGCGCAGGCGGCCGCGGATGACTATTACGGGCAGCCGAGCGAACTGACGCGCGATGAAGATGTCCTCGACACCTGGTTCTCTTCGGCGCTGTGGCCGTTCTCGACGCTCGGATGGCCTGAGAAGACGCCGGAGCTTGCGCGCTACTATCAGACCGATGTGCTGATTACCGGATTCGACATCATCTTCTTCTGGGTCGCACGCATGATGATGATGGGCCTCCATTTCATGAAGGACGAGAACGGCACGCCGATCGAGCCCTTCCACACGGTCTATGTGCATGCGCTCGTTCGCGACAAGCACGGCGCCAAGATGTCGAAGTCGAAGGGCAACGTGATCGATCCGCTCGAACTCATAGACGAGTACGGCGCGGATGCCTTGCGCTTCACACTGGCGATCATGGCCGCGCAGGGACGCGATGTGAAGCTGGATCCGCAGCGTGTGGCCGGCTACCGCAATTTCGGGACCAAGCTGTGGAATGCCGCCCGCTTTGCCGAAATGAACGGGGTCGCGCTGCAGAAGGATTTCGATCCGCTCAAGGTCAAGCTCACGATCAACCGATGGATTCTGACCGAGCTTGCACGCACCGTTCACGCGATCACTGCCGGGGTCGAGAGCTACAAGTTCAACGAGGCATCCGCCGCCGCATACCGTTTTGTCTGGAATCAATTCTGCGACTGGTACCTGGAGTTGCTGAAACCGGTCTTTGGTGGCGAGGATGAGGCAGCGAAGAAGGAATCCCAGGGCTGCGCCGCCTATGTTCTCGATGAGATATACAAGACGCTGCATCCGTTCATGCCGTTCATGACCGAGGAATTATGGGACCAGACGCCCGGTCGCAAAGAGCTGTTGTGTCACGCGTCCTGGCCGGAGCCGGGCTATCAGGACGAGGAAGCCGCCGATGAAATAAACTGGCTTGTCGATCTCGTCTCAGGGCTGCGTTCCGTCAGGGCGGAAATGAATGTTCCTCCCTCTGCGGTCGCACCGCTTGTCGTTGTCGGCGCGGCGGAAGAGACCTGCGTGAGGCTGCTGCGCCACGATCCGGCCATCAAGCGCCTGGCGCGGGTTGAGGATGTCGTGCTTGAGCAGGAGGCCCCGAAAGGCTCTGCTCAGATCGTCGTCGGTGAGGCTACTTACTGCCTGCCGCTCGGCAACCTGATTGATATCGACGCCGAAAAAGCCCGCCTGGAGAAGGCCTTAGGCAAGCTCGCGGCAGAGCACGAAAAGATCGAGAAAAAACTCAAGAACGAGAAATTCGTGGCCAACGCCCGCCCGGAAATCGTGCAGGCCGAACGGGATCGGCTTGTCGAGCTTGAGGAGCAGCGGACAAAACTGGCGATCGCGCTCAGCCGCGTTGAAGAGGCGGAGTGATATCAACCAACCGGTGAGCGACCAATAAAGTTGAAGTCCGGTTGTAAACCGGTCTTTAATTTTTACTCCAAAAACCCCATGTGAATCTAAGATGTGACGAATTGGCAACACTTTTTTGTCAAAGGTTTGCTATGACCGCAGTGTGACGCGGCCGCCAACATGCGGCCACAAACCAAACGCATCCGTCTGCGAAGTAAATGCGTGCGGTATAGACGAATACGCATTCTGTATTTTGAGGACCTAAATGGACGCCAAGACCATCGACAAATCCAGGCTCCCGAGCCGCCATACAACGGTCGGCCCGGCACGGGCGCCGCACCGTTCTTATCTTTATGCGATGGGATTGTCGTCCAAGGAAATTGCGCAGCCGCTCGTCGGCGTCGCAAGTTGCTGGAACGAGGCCGCGCCGTGTAACATCTCGCTGATGCGTCAGGCGCAGGTCGTCAAGAAGGGCGTTGCCGCGGCCAATGGAACACCGCGTGAATTCTGCACCATTACAGTGACCGACGGCATAGCCATGGGGCACCAGGGCATGAAGTCTTCGCTGGTGTCGCGCGACGTGATCGCCGATTCGGTGGAACTGACGATGCGCGGCCATTGCTATGACGCGCTGGTCGGTCTTGCCGGCTGCGACAAATCGCTGCCGGGCATGATGATGTCGATGGTGCGTCTCAACGTGCCGTCCGTCTTCATCTACGGCGGTTCGATCTTGCCCGGCACCTTCCGGGGCCGGCAGATTACCGTGCAGGACGTTTTCGAGGCTGTCGGCCAGCATTCGGTGGGCGACCTTTCGGACGAAGACCTTTCCGAGATCGAGCAGGCGGCGTGCCCGTCTGCCGGATCCTGCGGTGCCCAGTTCACCGCGAACACCATGGCGACCGTGGCTGAAGCCATCGGCTTGGCGCTGCCTTACTCGTGCGGCGCGCCCGCGCCATACGAAATACGCGACCGGTTCTGCTATGCATCCGGTGAAAAAGTCATGGAGCTGATTGCGCGCAATATTCGGCCGCGCGATATCGTTACACGCGAGGCGCTTGAAAATGCGGCGGCGGTTGTCGCCGCATCGGGCGGCTCGACGAATGCCGCGCTCCACCTGCCGGCGATCGCCCATGAATGCGGGATTGAATTCGATCTGTTCGATGTCGCGGAGATTTTCCGCAAGACGCCTTATGTGGCCGATCTGAAGCCCGGCGGCAAATATGTGGCCAAGGACATGTTCGAGGCCGGCGGCATTCCGTTGCTGATGAAGACGCTGCTGGACCATGGCTATCTGCATGGCGATTGCCTGACAGTGACCGGCCGCACAATTGCCGAAAACATGGAATATGTCGAATGGAACGACCAGCAAGATGTCGTTCGTCCGGCCAATGATCCAATCACAACGACCGGCGGTGTTGTAGGGCTGAAAGGCAATCTTGCTCCCGAAGGCGCGATTGTGAAAGTGGCGGGGATGGCCAATCAGGTCTTCTCCGGTCCGGCGCGTTGTTTCGACTCAGAAGAAGAGTGCTTCGAGGCCGTGACAAAGCGCGAATACAAGGAAGGTGAAGTCCTTGTCATTCGCTATGAAGGCCCGAAAGGCGGACCTGGAATGCGTGAGATGCTGGCGACGACCGCCGCGCTTTACGGACAGGGCGTCGGCGACAAGGTCGCGCTGATAACCGATGGACGGTTCTCCGGCGCGACCCGGGGCTTCTGCATCGGTCATGTCGGACCGGAGGCCGCCGTGGGCGGGCCGATCGGCCTGTTGAAGGATGGAGACATTATCGAGATCGATGCCGTGGAGGGCACGATCAATGTGCGTTTGAGTGACGAGGAGCTGGCCCAAAGGGGTAGGGACTGGCAGCCGCGTGAAACGGATTACACATCCGGTGTACTATGGAAATACGCCCAGACAGTCGGAACCGCGCAGAAGGGCGCCGTTACGCATCCGGGCGGAGTAAAAGAAAAACAGTGCTATGCAGATATCTAGTTTGACGGTCGGGCGCCTGTTTGCCTGCATGTTGGCTTTGACGATCGGCTCTGCCGGGTCGGCGCTGTCGTTCGATCCGGATGCCGGTGTGGACGAGAAATCCGGACCGCTTGTGCTCTTCAAATTCGGGTTCTCTGCCTACAAGAAGGGCAAGAAGGATGACGCTGTTGAGGCGTACCGGCACGCCGCCGAGCAGGGACACCCCGGCGCGCGCTGGGCGCTCGCCAATATGTATGCGGCCGGTGACGGTGTCGTCGAGAATGACTATGAGGCGTTCAAGATCTATGACCGGATCGCCCGCGAGGGCGTTGAGCCCGGATCAAGCGAGACCGGCTATTTCGTAAACGCCCTTGTGCGGCTCGCCAGCTACTACAGGCGTGGCATTCCAGACAGTCCCGTGACCGCGGATCCCGCACAGGCCAGGCAGCTCTATTTCCAGGCCGCGTCGGTCTTCGGCATTCCCGAAGCGCAGTATCAGCTCGGCAGCATGATGTTGGCGGGTGAGGGCGGCCATGCCGACCTGCGGCAGGCCAAGAAGTGGCTCAACCGGGCCCGCAAGTCCGGACATCCGGCGGCGGCTGCCCTGTTTGGCGACACCATCTTCCAGGAAGGCCATACCGTTCGCGGACTTGCCTATATGACCGTTGCGCTGGAACGCGCGCCGTTGAACGATCGCGACTGGATTCAGCAGAGGCAGGAACAGGCCTTTTCGGTCGCCAACGAGGCCGACCGCCGCACGGCGATCGCGCTTGCAGAGGACATGCTGGCCAACGGCAACAATTAAGGCTGAACAGCAGGCGGGTAATCTGCGCAGGCGTGCCATGCACAGCCCGGCGTAACTGCCTTAGAGCGACGCTTTCCTGCGCATTTCGCTCCAGTTGAAGGCGCTGGGACATCCCTCCTGAAGGCGTTTCCAGGACGTGTTGTTCAACACCCGCTCGCACCGGGCCAGAAAATGTTTCCCGGATGCCGTCCTGATGCAGAACAGTTCTCCGAGCCCAACGCGCTGACCGTTTGCCACACAACTGCAATTGATGTCATCTCCGGCCGTGGCCGTTGATGCGGAGAACAGTCCGAAAGTCAGAAGCGCGCCGCCGACAAGCGATCGACACCGCCGGGAAATTGTCACAGCGTGGGCCATAGAACGGGTCCGGATGCTGTATTCAAACATGTGCATATGATGCACCCATCGGCAACGAACCGCAAGCGGTTACCCGGAAACGGACCGGTGTCACAAATTTTCGGGCTTATGCGGGCTGAAACGCCAGTTCAGCGACAACCGGCACATGGTCCGAGGGTTTTTCCCAGCCGCGCACGTATTTTTCGATATCGGCCGCTTCAAGCCGGTTTGCCGCCTCGGGCGACAGGAGCAGATGATCGATCCGGATGCCGTTGTTCTTCGGCCATGCGCCGGCCTGATAGTCCCAGAATGTGTATGTCTTTTCCGCATCCGTCGTGTTGCGGATCGTTTCTGTGAACCCGAGATTCTCGAGCCTTCGGAACGCGGATCGCGTTTCTTCGCGAAACAGAGCATCGCCCTCCCACGCAGCCGGATCGTGGCAGTCGAACGGTTCGGGAATGACATTGTAGTCGCCGGCCAGCACCAGTGGTTCTTCAAGCATCAGCCGCTCGGATGCCCATTTTTCCAGCCGTTGCATCCAGCTCAGCTTGTAGGGGTACTTTTCGGAATCCACGGGATTGCCGTTGGGAAGGTAAAGGGAAACGACGCGCAGCACACCGCCCCTGACTGAAAACACACCCTCGATGAAGCGTGCCTGTTCATCGGGCTCGTCGCCCGGCGACAGCAGGGGCAGGCCGCGATTGACTTCGTCCGGCACCTGTTTCGAAACGATGGCGACGCCGTTGAATCCCTTCTGGCCATGTGTTTCCACATGATAGCCGACCGCTTCGATGGCTTCGCGCGGGAATCCTTCGTCAACGGACTTTATCTCCTGCAGGCAGGCGATATCCGGGCGACTGTCCTCAAGCCAGCTGACAAGGTTATCAAGGCGTGCCTTGATGCCGTTGATGTTCCAGCTGGCAATTTTCATGAGGGGTCTTTCAGATTGTGAAACTCGTACCGCAGCCGCAGGATGCAATCGCGTTCGGATTGTTGATCTGGAACGACTGTCCCATCAGATTATCGACGAAATCGATTTCCGAACCGCCCATGTAAACAAGGGAAAGCGAATCGATCAGCACCCGGGCATCGCCCTTTTCAAGCACCAGATCGTCTTCCCCGGCTTCGTCGGCGAGGTCGAACTTGTAGGAAAATCCGGAGCAGCCACCGCCTTCGACGGATACGCGCAAAGCGGTCTTGTCCTGCTCGGAGGCCAGAATGTCGGCGATCCTGATAGCGGCAGCGTCCGACAGCGTCACTTCATTTGTCTGTGTCATGCAACCTCCTCACCGAGTTAAAGGCTCGGAGAGATTGTGATTGGTCATCGTTGGTCTATAGGTATGAACAACGGCAGGCCGCGTCAACGGGGAAGGCGGAACAATGACCATTGACGACAACGCGCTCGGCTTCGGCTCCGGCGCGCGGGCGGTGTGGGCAAGCGATCCGAACAACAGCAGGGGACGGCTTTATCCGGAGGAAAGAAGCCGCACGCGTTCGGAGTTCCAGCGCGACCGCGACCGTATCGTGCACAGCACGGCCTTCCGCAGGCTCAAACACAAGACCCAGGTCTTCGTCGCGCATGAGGGCGATCATTTCCGGACCCGTCTGACGCACACGATCGAAGTCGCGCAAATCGCACGGGCGCTGGCCCGGGCGCTGCGGATCGACGAAGACCTGGCGGAAGGAATCGCCCTGGTTCACGATTTCGGTCATACACCGTTCGGCCATACGGGCGAGGATGCGCTGGACGAACTGCTCGAGGACCATGGCGGGTTCGATCACAACGCACAATCTTTGCGCATCGTCACGCAGCTCGAGCGCCGCTACGCGCGCTTTGACGGGCTCAACCTGACCTGGGAGAGCCTCGAAGGGCTGGTCAAGCACAACGGTCCGCTGGTCGACAAATCCGGCGCCGGCACGAATGGCCCGGTTCCTCAGCCGATCCTCGACTACTGCGCATTGCAGGACCTGCAGATATCGACATTTGCAAGCCTGGAGGCACAGGCGGCGGCCATTGCCGACGACATCGCCTATAATACCCACGATATCGATGACGGTCTCAGAAGCGGGCTGCTCAGGCTCGAGATGCTGGACGACGTTCCCTTTCTCCGTGAACTGGTCCGGGACGTGTCGGAACGCTATCCGGGCCTGGAGGAAACGCGCATGATACACGAGATCATGCGGCGTCAGATAACGCTGATGGTCGAGGATGTGATCGCCGTGGCGCAGGCAAATCTGGCTCGCATGAAGCCGCAAAGTGCGGACGATATCCGTTCGGCCGATCTGGCATTCATTCAATTCTCGCCGGAATTCAAGGCCATCGACCGCAGCATAAAGTCATTTCTCTATGCCAATCTGTACCGGCATTCCGATGTCATGCGGGTTCGGCAGCAGGCGGCTACCATCGTCCGGGACCTGTTCCAGGCCTATGTGGACCAACCGGCGCTGATGGGCGGTCACTGGACCGAGGGCATGCGTGCGTTCAGCCAGGGGCAGATCTGCCGCCGGGTCGCCGATTACCTTTCGGGCATGACGGACAACTATGCCGTCAAGCAGCACCGTGCGCTGTTTGACCATACACCCGATTTGCGATAGTCAGCGGCAACTCTAGCCGGCTGGAAGATGCGGCTTGTCCCGCATGCGGCGTTTCCCGGATGAAATATGATGAATCTTTTCAAAGACTTTGAAGGTCGTGTTCTGAGTGCACTTGAGGCGCTGGAGCAGATTCAGGAGAAAAAGGACGGTATCAACCTGTCGAGGGTGTCTGTGGAGCCGCCGCGCGATCCGAGCCATGGGGATGTCGCGACCAATGCGGCAATGGTGCTTGCCAAACCGCTTGGAACAAACCCGCGCGCACTGGCCGATGAGATTTCGAACGTTCTTGAAAAAGACGCCGATATCGAACGCATTTCGGTTGCCGGCCCGGGTTTCATCAATATGAAGCTTTCCTCGACCTATTGGCAAAAAACGCTGGCGGCGATCATTGCCGAAGGCGAGGCCTACGGCCGCAGCGGGATCGGTGGCGGACAGAAGATCAACGTCGAATACGTGTCCGCGAACCCGACCGGACCGATGCATGTGGGTCATTGCCGCGGCGCCGTTGTCGGCGATTCGCTCGCCAACCTGCTTTCCTTTGTCGGTTTCGACGTCACCAAGGAGTATTACATCAACGATGCCGGGGCGCAGATCGACGTCCTGGCCCGTTCGGTATTCCTGCGTTACCGCGAAGCTCTCGGCGAGGCGATCGACGAGATTCCGTCCGGCCTTTATCCCGGAGACTATCTGAAGCCGGTCGGCAGCGCGCTTGCCGAGGAATTCGGCACGAGGCTGCGCGGCATGCCGGAAGGCGAATGGATGCCGATCGTGAAGGATCGGGCGATCGATGCGATGATGGACATCATCCGTCAGGACCTTGCCGCTCTCAACGTCACGCATGAGATTTTCTATTCGGAACGCAAGCTGCATGCGGACAATGCCAAGGCAATCCGCGAGGCAATCAACGACCTGACATTCAAGGGTCATGTCTACAAGGGCAAGCTGCCGCCGCCCAAGGGGCAGAAACCGGAAGACTGGGAAGATCGCGAACAGACACTCTTCAAGTCAACAGATGTAGGCGACGACATCGACCGGCCGCTGATCAAGTCGGATGGTTCCTACACCTATTTTGCCGCTGACGTTGCTTATTTTCACGACAAATTCGAGCGTGGCTACAAGGAGATGATTTACGTCCTTGGCGCCGATCATGGCGGTTACGTCAAACGCATGGAGGCCGTCGCCAAGGCCGTCTCCGAGGGCGAGGCGAAATTGACGGTTCTGCTGTGCCAGTTGGTCAAGCTGTTTCGCGGCGGCGAGCCGGTGCGTATGTCAAAGCGTTCCGGGGACTTTGTTACGCTGCGCGATGTGGTCAATGAAGTCGGCAGTGATTCGGTGCGATTCATGATGCTTTACCGCAAAAACTCCGAACCTCTGGACTTCGATTTCGCAAAAGTCACCGAGCAGTCGAAGGACAATCCGGTCTTTTATGTCCAGTATGCGCATGCGCGCTGCCACTCGGTTTTTCGCCAGGCAGCCGAGGTTTTCGCGGATGTTGATCTGGAAAGCGTCGACTATTCCGATGCCGTGGAAGACATGATCACCGATGAAAGTGAAATTCAGCTGGTTGCAAAACTTGCGGAATTTCCCAGGATCGTGGAAAGTGCTGCTGCGGCGCACGAGCCGCACAAGATCGCATTTTACCTTTACGATGTCGCGAGCGCGTTTCATGCTCACTGGAACAGAGGCAAGGAAACGGCGGAATTACGGTTTATTAACAATACGAAACCAAAATTGAGCATGGCCAGGCTTGGACTGGTTAGAGCTGTGGCGGCGGTGTTGAAGTCTGGGCTGTCAATAGCCGGGACGAGCGCCCCGGTTGAGATGCGTTGAGCGTCACCTTTTGCCCACAATGTGCTGGCAAGACAAAATGCTCAATGTAGCGAGTGAACGGAATGGCCGACAATCGAATTTCTGAGACGCGCGAGCCCGCGGACAAGGATCAAAAGAACGATGATCCGCTCTCCGAGCTGGCGCGAATTGTGGGATTTGAGGACGACGGCACGACCTCTGCCGACGATGTTCAGGAGACAGCGCGACCCGGCTCGGGATTCGATCTCGAGGCGGAGTTGATGCGTGAGCTCGAGATCGATGTTACAGCGCCTGACAAAGCGGTCGAAGCTGCTCAGCCGCAGGAACAGGTGGTGGCGACCGAGCAGATCCGGCAGGACCTTCAGGACACGGCCTCCAAGAAATTGAATGAGAAAGTAACGCCGATCCAGCCCGACCTCGAAACGGGCACAGCCGGCGGCGCGAAGGAAGCCTGGCCGCATGCGACTGTGGGCGCAGCAGCCCAGATGACGAGCCTGGAAGCGGAATTGCAGGCAGCGTTTTCGGCGCTGGAAGGCAGGAATGCGCGGCCGGACCCGGAGCCCGTTCCGGAACCAGAGCCCATTGTTGAACCAGAATACATAGCTGAACCCGAACCGGAACCAGAGCAGGTTGTTCCGCAGTCAACACGACAGCCGGCACAGGAAGCTCGTATGCCGGCCGCATCCGCGGCGCCGATCGAGACCCTGTCGGAAAGCGACGAGCTTAAGGAAGCCTATGACCGCCTGCAGAAGGATCTGGACGCGGCCAAACCTGCCGAGGAAGAGCCGGTCAGCGACGGCAGTGAACTGACGGAAATGCTTCTTGCGGAGATGGCGGAAGTCGAGTCTCAGGCGCAGGAAGCCTCAGCCGATGTGGCGGCAATGCCGTTCGATCCCTCAAGCATCACCGAATCGGATTCGTCTCCGGAGACGATGTCCAATCTCAGTGTGCCGGAACAAGTGGAAGAAGAAACGCCACGACGCGACGCTGGGGATAATGATTTCGGCCTGCCGCTGGAAGATGAACTGGATGCGCTTGCCGCACCCGATCCGTCGGAGTTTGCCGCGCCGGATGACCATGACCGCGCGTCGGTCGACTACACGGATTCGAGCCTTGAGCCGACGGCCGTGGAATCCGCGGCGATCTATGGCGGCGATGAGGCGACGGCGCGGATTCGCTATGACGACGAACCGGGAATGGACGAATATCAGGACGATTATGAGTCCGATGTGTTTCCCGGCGATGATTTCACTGTCGAAGATCTGGCAGCGCCACCCTTTGACGACATGTCCGACGGCCAGGAAGAGCGGACCGGGCGCCGTGGCCTTGTCGCTGCGGCCGTGGTGCTTGGCATAGCTGTTGTCGGCGGCGGCGGTTTTTACTTGTGGAACAGTTCGCTTGGCGGCGACAGCGCATCCGACGGACCGCCGGTCATTGCCGCGGACAATGACCCGGTCAAGGTAAAACCGGATGACCCCGGTGGGAAAACTGTTCCAAATCAGGACCTTGCGGTCTATGAGAGGGTTGCCGGCAATGACACTTCGGCCAATCCCGACCAGAATCTGGTGACCACGACGGAAGAACCGGTCGATGTCGTCCAGCGCACCCTCGATCCGCAGACATTGCCGCTCGAAGGTCGCGGAACCGCGGTCGAACAGACGGCGAAGGCGGAGGACAGGCTGGCAGCTTCCGATCAGCTCGATCCCGATCCGACCGCTACCGAAGCCGGCGCCAATGGCGTTGCGCCGCGCAAGGTCCGCACCCTTGTGGTCAAACCCGATGGAACAATCGTCGCAAGGGAAGCTCCGGCTGCTTCGGAAGTCGCTCCCGCGGCATCGTCCGGGCAACAGGCAGACGCCTCGACCCAGAGCAATCTGACGTCGGATGTCAATGGCTCCGCGCAGGCGCCGGTTGCTGTCGCCTCTGCGTTGCCGGCCGCCACAGCATCCACGTCCGACAGCCTTGCCGGGTCTGCCAGCAATGGCTCTAACTCGGCTCAGAGCGCGGCACTGCCGCCGATTGACGAGAATTTGCGCGACTCAGGCGCCTTGCCATTGCCGGAAAGCCGCCCCTCCGCATCCAACACGGATCCGACCCAGGTCGGTTCCGCGACGCCGAACAATGCGGACCTTCGGGCCGCGGTGGCCGCGCCGGTGCCGGAAACGCGCCCTGCAGAGCAACCGGTCAACATCGTCGAGGCGGTGACCGAACGCGGCAACCTGGCCGGAACCACACCAGCTGCCAATCCCGGCGGATACATGATGCAGATTTCTTCGCAGCCGTCCGAGGAAGCCGCCAGACAGTCATATCAGAACCTTTCGCAGCGCTATGCCTCGATCATCGGCGACAAGGGCGTGGATTTCCAGCGGGCGGACATTCCCAATCGTGGCGTGTTCTACCGGGTGCGCATTCCCGCCGGATCGAAGGCGGAAGCCAACAGCCTTTGCGCGCGGTACAAGGCAGCCGGCGGCAGTTGTTTCGTCGCCCGTTAAGCTCTTCACGTGGTTGATGCCCGGATCGCGTGCGACAGGCGACACCGTTTAGTGGGCTATCCTTTGTGAAGCAGCGGTGTATGATTCGTATATGACCGAATCAAAAGCGATGATCCTTGGATGCGGCGGATTAGCGCTAACGGATGAGGAAAGAGCCTTGTACAGGGCAGAGCGCCCGTGGGGCTTCATCCTGTTTGCCCGCAATGTCCATGAACGCAATCAACTCGTCGACCTTGTCGCGGACATGCGTGACTGCGTCGGCAGAAGCGATGCGCCTGTCCTGATCGACCAGGAGGGCGGACGAGTGCAGCGGATCAAGCCGCCGCTCGCACCGAAATACCCTCCGGCGTCGGTTATCGGATCCCTGTATGAGGCCAGTGCCGATGAGGGGCTGCGCGCCGCGTGGCTGATGGGGCGTCTGCACGCAGGGGACCTGTCGTCGTTCGGAATTAACGTCAATTGCATTCCGGTTCTCGATGTTCCGGTCGAGCATGGTCACGACGTTATCGGAAACCGTGCCTTCGCGCGGGACCCGGATGCAGTCATACAGCTGGGCCGGGCAATGGTGGACGGCCTGACCGCCGGCGGCGTACAACCGGTCATGAAACACATGCCCGGTCATGGTGGCGCCCTGGTGGACAGCCATCTTCAGCTTCCGGTGGTCGATACCCCGGTTGATGCATTGGAAAAACGCGACTTCGCACCCTTTGCCGCGTTCAGCGACCTGCCGATGGGGATGACGGCGCATATTGTGTTTTCGGCCATCGACAAAGACAACCCGGCGACCTCTTCCGCGGTCGTGGTGAAAGAAATCATCCGGGATAAACTGGGATTTGACGGCCTGCTGATGTCGGACGACCTCTCCATGAAGGCACTTTCTGGGGATTTCGGTACCAAGACCGATGCAATCTTCAGGGCAGGATGCGATGTAGTGCTCCACTGCAACGGTTCGATGCAGGAGATGACGCAGGTTTGCGCCCATACGCCGGTGCTGCGCGATGCCGCAGCCGAACGCGCAGCCCGCGTGATGTCCCTGTTCGGTGCCAGCGAGTGGGCCGATATGGCCGCGCTGCGCACGGAGTTTGACGGCCTTGTTGCGGAGAGCATGTCGCATGTCTGAGGTCCTGCCATGGTGAACGCGCTGCGCGAACAGCAAAGTCCAAACGAGGCGAAAGCCCCGATGGACCAGTTGTGGGAGAATGCGGACAGCTCCGATCGGGGCATCGGCGAGCCGTCGCTCGTGGTCGATATAGACGGTTTCGAAGGACCGCTCGACCTGCTGCTGCACCTGGCGCGCAACCAGAAAGTCGATCTGGCACGCATATCGGTGCTGGCGCTGGCGGAACAATATCTGTCATTCGTCGACAGCGCACGGCGCCTGCGCCTGGAACTTGCCGCCGACTATCTGGTCATGGCCGCATGGCTGGCGTTCCTGAAATCGAAACTGCTGATTCCGCAAAAGAGCGACGGCGATGAGCCGACGGGCGAGGAAATGGCCGCGCAACTGGCGTTTCGCCTGAAACGGCTCGAGGCAATGCGCGACGCGGCAACGCGACTGGTCAACCGGAACCGTGTCGGCCGCGAAGTGTTTGTTCGCGGTGATCCGGAACCCGTCATCATCGAGCGCAAGTCGGAGTTCGAGGCAACGCTGTATGATCTTCTGAACGCCTATGCGGGGCTGCGGCAGCGGCAATCGGTCACCCAGGTGACCATTTCAAAGCGCAGGGTGTGGTCGCTGGGCGATGCCCGCGTCATTTTGCAGCGCATGATCGGCGATCTGCACGAATGGACGGCGCTTGACCATTTCCTGGTCCGCTATCTGAGCGATCCGGAAGAGCGGGCGACGGCGATTGCCAGCGCGTTTGCCGCTTCGCTGGAAATGGTCAGGGAAGGGCGCCTTGAGATGCGGCAGGAGGTGCCATTCGCGCCGCTTTACCTGCGGCGGGGACAGAATGTCTCCGACCCCGCGGGACCAGAGGAGGAAGCCTAGCATGTCGGAAGGAACACAGGCCAATATTGTGCCCTTTGACAAGGATGCTGTTCCGGCCGTCGAGGCGGGCGAGGACGCGGACACGGCACAGCGCGCCATGCACGAGGCGGAACGCATCGCGGAGGCGCTGGTGTTTGCGTCTGCGGAGCCCATCTCCGAAAAGGCGATTGCCGAAAAGCTTCCGGAAGGGACCGACGTGTCGGCCGTCATGAAGCGCCTTGCCGGGTTCTACAGCCTGCGGGGTGTCAATCTGCGACGCATCGACGATCATTGGGCTTTCCGCACGGCCGACCATCTTTCCTTCCTGATTCATCGCGATCAGACCGATGTGCGCAAGCTGTCGCGCGCGGCGCTCGAAGTGCTTTCTATCATTGCTTATCACCAGCCGGTCACGCGAGCGGAGATTGAGGAAATCAGAGGCGTCGCGACATCCCGCGGCACGCTGGATGTCCTGCTTGAGTCGGGGTGGATCAAGATGCGCGGCCGCCGCCGCACACCCGGAAGACCCGTCACCTACGGCACGACGCTCGATTTCCTCGATCATTTCGGCATGGAGGAACTGCGCGATCTGCCGGGACTGGACGAGTTGAAGGGTGCCGGTTTGTTGTCGTCACGAATTCCGTCCAACTTCAAGGTGCCGGTTCCGCCGGCAAATGACGACCTTGCAGAGGACGAAGATCCGATTACGCAGATGGATCTGGAGGAGCTGGGCCTCTTGACACCGCTGGGTGAAGGAGACGAGTAGTAGGCTGAAGCGTAAGTCAGTCGAAGAAAGCAGCCATTGACCCCAGCCTCATCTCAGCATGGCGTCCAGCCAAGCGCCGGTGTGACCTTTGCCGCCGAGTTGGCGTTTGAAGACATCAGGCATGACTATCAGGGCCAATTCACGCTCGACGGCGTTTCGCTTCAGGCTGCGCCCGGCGAGGTGCTTTGTCTTCTGGGCCCGTCAGGTTCCGGAAAAACGACTTTGCTGCGCCTTGCGGCCGGGCTGGAAGTGCCGCGCGAGGGACGCATCCTGCTGAACGGCCGGGAGGTCTCCGGACCCGGCGCGTTCATTCCGCCCGAACGCCGCGGTGTCGGGCTGATGTTCCAGGATTTTGCGCTGTTTCCGCATATGACAGTGTTCGAGAATGTCCGTTTCGGCCTCAATGCGCTGTCGGAGAGTGAATCGAAGAAGGAAGCGATGGTCGCGCTGGAGCGGGTGGGGTTGACCAACTATGCCGATCAGTACCCGCACGCCCTGTCGGGCGGAGAGCAGCAGCGGGTGGCGCTGGCGCGCGCGCTGTCTCCGCGCCCGTCCGTTCTGCTGATGGACGAGCCGTTCTCTGGCCTCGATTCGCGATTGCGGGACACAGTCCGTGACGAGACGCTCGCCATATTGCGGGAGACGCGTGCGACGGCGCTGATGGTTACCCACGATGCGGAAGAGGCAATGCGCATGGCTGACCGTATCGCTCTCTTGAAGGACGGGCGGCTGATCCAGGTGGGTTCCGCCGAGGATCTCTATTACCGTCCGGTCGATTTGTTTACGGCGGCATTCTTCTCGGAATTGAACGTGTTTGAAGGGCACGTGCGGGAGGGCCGCGTCGAGACGCCGCTCGGAACATTTTCGGCAAAAGATGCCGCCGATGGAGGCAGGTTGTCGGTGGCCATCAGGCTTTCCAGCGTCGAGGTGAAGGAGCGTGACGGCGATATTCCGGCGCGTATCGTCTTCCGGCGCTTTCTGGGCGTGGTCGAGCAACTGGGTCTGGCGGTGCCGGGAACCGAACAGGTCGTGCAGGCAAGATTGAAGGCCGGACAGCTGCCGACAGGATTGCGCGAGGTGATGCTTTGCGTTAACGACCATGACATAATGATGTTTGAAAGTGGGTAGAAAGAACCTACATCAACCGATGAGATCCTCAGGGAGATAAGAGTATGGGTAGTTTTAGCATTTGGCACTGGCTGATCGTGCTGGTCGTGGTGCTGTTGCTGTTTGGCCGGGGCAAGATTCCGGAACTGATGGGCGACGTCGCAAAGGGCATCAAGAACTTCCGCAAGGGAATGGGTGAAGACGAGTCTGCCGACACGGCCAAAACGGTTGAACACAAGGCCGATGAAAAAACGGAAAAAAGCTGACCGGGGCACAGCCGCAGAATAATCCGCTTTCTTCACACGCATGTTGACCGCGGCGGACGCTGCGGGGAGGCGCATTTATGTTGGATCTTGGCTGGCCGGAACTTCTGGTCGTAGCGCTGGTGCTGATCCTTGTCGTCGGGCCGAAAGACCTGCCGGGAATGCTGCGCACGTTCGGGCGCACGACCCGCAAGTTGCGCGCGATGGCGGGCGAGTTCCGAAGCCAGTTCGACGAGGCTCTCAAGGAGGCGGAGCTCGACGATGTCAAGAATGTCCTCGACGAGGCCAAGCAGCTCAATCCGACAAACATCCTGAAGGAGGCGATTGATCCGATCCGCGATGCGGGCAAGGAGATCAAGGCCGACCTCGACAAAGCGATGAAGGAACCGGCGGCGGAAAGCAAACCGGCAGCGACAAAGGCCGAGGCGAAGTCGGAGCCCGAACCGAAGAAAGCGGTGAAATCGGCTACCGGCAGCGCGGCAACGAAGAAAAAGCCGCCCGCGGCCAAGACGGAAGCCAAGGCGGCGAACAATGGCGCGAAAAAGAAGGCAGCGCCGCGCCGCAGCACGACTCGAAAGCCTGCCGAGAAGAAACCGGTTTCGGCTTCCAAACCAGCATCTGAAGCGAAGAAGCCGGCGCGGCGCGCAGCCACGCGCAAGACCGCGCAGGCTTCCAAATCCGCAAAAACCAGCGGAGAGACCGCGTGACCACCGAGGAACTAGACGATACGGCTCAGCCGTTGCTTTCGCACCTCATTGAGCTGCGCCAGCGCCTGATGTGGGCTGTTGGCGGTTTTTTCGTTGCCTTTCTGGTCTGCTTCTTCTTTGCCAAGCAATTATTCAACCTGCTGGTCGTGCCGTTTTCCTGGGCCGTCGAATGGGCGGGCCTCGAAGGCCGTCAGATCGAGCTCATCTACACGGCCCCGCAGGAATTCTTCTTCACGCAGATCAAGATTGCCATGTTCGGCGGTCTCGTGATCGCGTTCCCGATGATCGCGGCGCAGGTCTACAAATTCGTCGCACCGGGGCTCTACAAGAACGAGAAGGCGGCGTTCCTGCCCTTTCTGATCGCATCTCCCTTGCTGTTCCTGCTTGGCGGCGCTCTGGTCTACCTGTTTTTCACGCCGATGGTGCTGTGGTTCTTCCTGTCGATGGAACAGCCTGCAGACGGCGGCAAGGTGGCGATCGAGCTGCTTCCGAAGGTCTCGGAATATCTCGACCTGATCATGACGCTGATCTTTGCCTTCGGTCTGGTCTTCCAGCTGCCGGTGGTCACCACGCTGCTGGCCCGTGTCGGGCTGGTGACAGCCGACGGGCTGGCCTCGAAGCGCAAATACGCGATTGTTGCCGCCTTTGTCGCGGCCGCCATATTGACCCCGCCCGATCCGGCAAGCCAGATCGGCCTTGCACTTCCCACCATCCTTCTCTACGAGATTGCCATCTATGCAGCCCGAATCGTGGAAAAACGGCGCGCCGAGAGCGGGGCCGAGGATGAATCCGATGCACCGTCCGATGACGAGAATGCATCCTCCGAGGCCTCCACACCATAACGTCGTGTTTCCGGTATTCGACACCGGCTCTGCAAGACAAACCGTAATTCTCCAGCCTGAAACTGGGCCACGAACATGCTTGATATCAAATGGATACGTGAAAACGCCGATGCGCTCGATGCGGCTCTTGCCAGCCGTGGTGCGGAGCCGTCGGCATCCGATCTGATCAGATTTGATGAAGAGCGCCGTCAGCATGTGCAGAAATTGCAGGACATGCAGGCGCGCCGGAATGCGGCCTCCAAGGAAATCGGCGCGGCCATGGGACGCAAGGACCTGGAGACGGCCGAGAGCCTCAAGGCCGAGGTCGCCGAGCTGAAATCTGCGCTTCAGGCGGCGGAGGAGGATGCACGGGTTCTGGATAGCCGTCTGGAGGATGCGCTCGCCGGAATTCCCAACATCCCGCTCGAGGAAGTGCCTGTCGGCGCCGATGAGGCCGACAATGTTCAGGAGCGCCTTGTCGGCGAGAAACCCGGCTGGAACCATGCGGCTATGGAGCATTTCGATATCGGCGAAGCGCTCGGCCAGATGGATTTCGAGACTGCCTCGCGGCTTTCGGGCAGCCGCTTTGTTGTGCTGCGAAGCCAACTCGCGCGCCTTGAGCGCGCCCTCGGACAGTTCATGCTCGACCTGCACACGAGCGAGCACGGCTATACGGAAGTGCAGCCACCGCTCCTGGTGCGCGATGAGGTGGCGTATGGTACCGGGCAATTGCCGAAATTTGCTGATGACCTGTTCCACACGACGGATGGCCGCTGGCTGATCCCCACAGCCGAGGTGTCACTGACCAATCTGGTGCGCGAGGAAATCCTCGAGCACGATCAGCTGCCGCTTCGTTTCACAGCGCTGACGCCGTGTTTCCGCCTTGAAGCCGGCGCCGCCGGGCGCGATACGCGCGGCATGCTGCGCCAGCACCAGTTCAACAAGGTCGAACTCGTTTCGATCACCGATGCGGAAACGTCCATCGACGAATTGGAGCGCATGACGTCGTGCGCGGAAGAAGTGCTCAAGCGGCTCGGCCTGCATTACCGGGTCATGGCGCTGTGCACGGGCGACATGGGATTTGCCGCGCGCAAGACCTATGACCTGGAGGCCTGGCTGCCGGGGCAGGGCACGTATCGCGAGATTTCGTCCTGCTCCGTCTGCGGCGACTTCCAGGCGCGCCGCATGCAGGCGCGTTACCGGATACCCGGTGAAAAAGGTGTCCGGTTCGTGCACACGCTCAACGGCTCCGGTGTCGCCGTCGGCCGGGCGCTGATCGCTGTCATGGAAAATTATCTCAACGAGGACGGTTCCGTCACGGTGCCCGATGCGCTGCTGCCCTATATGGGTGGCCTGACGCGTATCGAGCGCGCCGACTGACGGGATTGCGGAAGGAAAGAGACCTTCGGATGCGGATATTGCTGACCAATGATGACGGAATTCATGCGGAAGGCCTTGCCGCGCTCGAACGCATTGCGCGAACCCTGTCCGACGATATCTGGATTGTGGCGCCCGAAACCGACCAGAGCGGCCTGGCGCACTCATTGACCCTGTCCGAGCCGCTGCGGCTGCGTGAAGTTTCGGAGCGGCATTACGCACTGCGCGGCACGCCAACGGATTGCGTGATCATGGCTGTGAGGGATCTGATGGACTCGCCGCCCGACCTGGTGCTTTCGGGCGTCAATGCGGGCGTCAATGTCGCCGATGGCGTGACCTATTCCGGAACGGTGGCCGGCGCCATCGAAGGCACGCTGCTCGGCATCCGTTCCATCGCATTGAGCCAGGCCTACAAATGGGACGATGGACGCATGGTCCCCTGGGGGACGACCGAGGCCGTCGCACCGGAATTGCTGAGCAAGCTCATTGACATCGACCTGCCGCCCGGCACGTTTCTCAATGTGAATTTCCCCTATAGCCGCGCCGAGGACATCGACGGCGTCACGGTGACGTCGCAGGGCAAGCTGGTTCACGGGATTGATCTCGACCGCCGCGAGGACGCGCGCGGCGTTCCCTACTACTGGCTGCGTTTTTCCCACCAGACCAAGGAGTTCAAGCCGGGAACGGACCTGGAAGCGCTGGGGGACAACAAGATTTCGGTGACGCCGCTCAAGCTGGATTTCACCGACTACTCCGTCCAGCAGCGGATCGCGGAGGCGCTTGGTTGAAGGCCGCACTGAGCGAGAAGGAGGGACTTGCGTCGCTGGTGTTGCGGCTGCGCGCGGAAGGCATATCGGACAATCGCCTTGTCGCCGCGGTGGAGCAGACACCGCGCAGCATGTTCACACCGCCGCAATATATGGATCTGGCCTATTCGCCGCGCAGTATCCCGATCGAGTGCGGGGAGTATATGGAAGGCGCCGATCTCAGCCTGCGTCTCCTTCACAATCTGGAGATCGAAGCGGGTCAGCGCGTTCTCGAAGTGGGAACGGGCTCAGGATTTACGGCCGCAGCGCTTTCCCGGATTGTCGAGCGGGTGGTGACCGTCGACCGCTATCGGACGCTTTCCCAGCTCGCCGCGCAACGGTTTTCCCGCCTCGGATTTTCCAACATCGTTGTCGAAACCGGCGATGGTCAGGAACGATCGCCGCAGGAAGGCACATTCGACCGCATCCTGGTTGGTGCAGCATTCCAGGAGATGCCGCGCCTGTTTGCCGAGCGCCTTGTTTCCGGCGGCAAGATGATCGCCGCGATCGGCGAAGCCGATCAGCCGCAGACCGTTGTCCGGCTGACCAAGATCGGCAGCCGCTTCGAGAAGGAGGATCTGTTTTCCGTGCGTTTCCAGCCACTGTTGAAAGGCCGTGCCGCGGTTCTTTAAAGGCACGAAGTTGGCTGTAAAACCCGCAAAATAGGCCTGAATGACGGCAATTTGCGCCGGGTAATTTTTCACAGATGGCTTAACCCGGCAGTAACCTTAACTCCGTTACATAGTACCCGTGTTGTTTTGCGTACATGGGCTCGTATGATGCGTATCAGACTATCAGCCATCTCGTCGAAAACCGCCAGAAGGCTGGCGGGCGCTGTCTGTTTGGCAAGTCTTGCCGCAGGTTGCAGTTCGGAGGCGACGCGTTTCGATCACGGACTGTTCACCGGCACTGTGCCGGAGCCGGTCGGCAGCCGCAATGCCGGGACGGCGACAGCGCGCGCACCCGCGCCTGCGCCTGCGCCTGGCGAGCCAGCACTTGCGCAACCCTATCCGGGGGATGCATCTGCGGCAAACACCGCTTCCACATATGACCGTACCCATACCGGATCCATTGCGCAGACCTATCCGGCAACAAGCCAGCAGCAGCCCGTTTATGTGGCGCAGCCGGCTGTTGAACGCAAGCCGCTTCGCTCGGCGCCGGCCATCGAGCCGCCGGTGCAAGACGTCCGGCTTGCTCCGGTTCCAGTCGTGTCTGCGAAAGAGCCCGACTTGCAGCGCGCGCCCGTGACGAAGAAAGTCGAAGTCCCGGTCGCGCGCATTCCCACACCGGTCCCGGCACCAAAACAGGTTGCGTCGCGAGCACCGGCTTCAAGCAACAGCCTCGGCACTGCGCCCGATCCGATTATCACCGGCACGACGCCGTCAAGCGCGGCTGCGCGCAACGACGTGGCCGGCGGCTGGACGACCACGGGCGGAACGCGTGTGGCGATTGCACCCGGAGAGACCATCTACAATCTTTCCAGGCGTTACGGCGTTCCTGCACGGGAAATCATGAAGGCAAACAAGATTGCCGATCCGTCCAGGGTTGCAGCCGGCCAGGTCGTCATCATTCCGACCTATGTCTATTCACGCACGACACCGGTATCGGCGCCGGACAATGATCCGAAGACACGCGCCGCCCGCGCAAGCACCGGCTATCAGGGCGAAGCGCAGCCGGACAAAGTGCCGCTGCCGAAACGGGCGCCGGACCGTCAGGTGGCCGTGTTGCCCAAGGCGCCAACACCTAAGCCGACGACACCTGAAGCTGCGGAAAACAAAACGATAGCGGCCAGCAGCAGCACGGCGGGCACGAGCGCCACATACACGGTCCAGCCCGGCGATTCGCTAAGCGGTATCGCGACCCGGAATGGAATCACCGTCAACGCCCTGAAAGCTGCCAACGGTCTGAGCACGGCGACGATCCGTGTCGGGCAGACCCTGATCGTGCCACGCGCAAATAGCCGCGTCGATGGCGTGCAGACGGCGAGCGTGCCGGCCAATAAAGGTACTGCTGCGACCGTTAAAAGCTATGCTGAAGAGACGCCGGCCCAGGCCGCTGCCGTCGCGACACCGACGCCGAAGACGACCGGCATCGACAAATTGCGCTGGCCGGCGCGGGGCCAGATCATGAGTGGCTTCGGCGCCGTCGATGGCGGCGCGAGAAATGACGGCATTGATATATCGCTCCCCAAGGGAACGCCGGTCAAAGCCGCCGAAAATGGCGTTGTGATCTACGCCGGCACCGGATTGAAGGAATTCGGAAAGACCGTTCTCGTGCGGCATGGAAACGGTCTGGTGAGTGTTTACGGCCACGCCAGCGAACTCATCGTCGAGCGCGGCGATCAGGTCTCGCGCGGCCAGGTGGTCGCGCTTTCGGGAATGAGCGGGCAGGCGACCCGCCCCAAGCTGCACTTCGAGATCAGGAAAGACGCAAAGCCTGTCGATCCGCTGACATATCTCGAGTAGAGACCTTCCAGTCTCAAGCAGGAAAAGCCGGGTCCGTTGTTCCCTGCGGGCCCGGTTTTACGCGTTTTGCCGACTTCACCATTTGGTATCGGCAACAGGCGTTCAAAACGGCCCACCCGTAAATGGCGGGCGGATTGTGCCGGATTGCATTAAATTTCATTCATTTAGCGAATTGGCGTTTCTGCTTTACAAGGAAATGGGCGATCCTTGCGCATCAACTTTACCGGCCGAATCGGGAAAATGACTGCTTTCGGAACTGAAATTTCATGAAGATCCCGCATAAGATATTTGGCATCGCAGCCCTGGTTTTCGTCATCATGGGCGCATCGATCACCTATTCCACCTACAAGCTCTATCTCGTCAGCAAGGAAGTATCGGATCTGGCGGAGATCTTCATTCCGATTTCAGACCGGATTGCGGAGATCGACCTGGAGATTGCCCAACAGGAGATTCATGTCGAGCGGCTCGAGAAACACCTGACCGGCATCAAACTCATTGACGAGGAACTGCAGGAACTGGCCTCCGGTATTGTGCCGCGGCACCTGCTGAGCGGCTTTGAGACCATTGAGGAAAAGTCGGCGCGACTTGAAGACCAGCGGACCGAACTGCAGAACCTGGTTTCTCTGGAAGAGCGCGATTTCGAGGTCCGGGAAGCCAGGGTGGATGAGGCTGTTGAAAGGGCGGAGGCCCTGATTGCGCGAGCGATAACCACCGCACAGACGGAGGAGGGGCGCGACGCGTTGAAATCGCTTTTGCCGCAGCTGCAATCCATCGATCAGCAGCATTCCAATCTGCATTCGCAATTGACGCTGTTGATCGAAGCGTTTCGCCAGGACAGCCCGATGCGGTTCGAACTGGAAAAACTCATTGAAGAAGAAGAGGACCAGTTGGCGCTCAATTTGCGCACAACCTGGGAATCGATTGCCGGCTTTACAGAAAGCGCGGCCCTGAAGGCCGAGGAGCACGAACGTCAGGCCCTTTGGATCAACATCATCCTTGCAGCCTTGTCAGGCGTTCTCGCCCTCGTCCTGTGCAGCATTGTCATTAAAAACATGCTCAAACCGCTGCGCCAGCTGGTTGCCGGTACGCAGGAGGTCGAGGCGGGCAATCTGACCGGGCAACTCGAAACCTCTTCGTCGGACGAGATCGGTGACCTTGCCCGCAGTTTCAATGGCATGGTCGAGGGCCTGCGCAAGACTGAGGAAATCAAGGACACATTCGGCCAGTATGTCGATCCGCGTGTGGTTTCCGGCCTGATCGGCGATACGAATATGGAGCTCGTCAATGGCGAGAAGAAGGTTGTCTCCGTCCTGTTCGCCGACATTGCCAATTTCACCAGCATTTCAGAGCGTTTCACGCCGGGCGGCCTGGTGACGTTGATCAACAGGTACCTTTCCATGATGTCGGAGCCCATCACCGAGCAGCAGGGGCTGATCGACAAATATATCGGCGATGCGATCATGGCCTTCTGGACGGCGCCATTCTGTGAGGACGGCGAGCAGGCCAGGCTTGCGGTCGGGGCGGCGCTGAAGGATTCGGCACTGATTGAAAAACTGCGGGAAGAGCTGCCGGAACTGACAGGCCTCAGGCGGGATCTGCCGGACGTTGCCATGCGTATCGGCATTGCCACCGGCGAGGCCGTTGTCGGATCGATCGGCTCGGAGAAAACCAAGAACTACACCGTCATGGGCGATACGGTAAATCTCGGTGCGCGTCTGGAAGCGGCGAACAAGGTCTACGGAACCAGCGTTCTGGTATGCGGCCGGACCTGTGCGATGGCGTCGGGCGAATTCGAGTTCCGCAGGATCGACAACCTGATCGTCAAGGGCAAAACCGAACCGGTTGCCATCTACGAGCCGTTGGGGCAGCTGACGGCGCTGGGGGAGCCTGTCATCGAGCTGAAAGAGCGGTTCGAGGCGGCCCTGGACGCTTTCAGTTCCGGAGACTGGGCGAAGGCTGAAACCGGCTTCGATGGCTGCCGGCAGTTCAACGATCCGGTCAGCGAAGTCTATCTCGAACGTCTGGCGATCATACGCCGGGACGGCGCCCCCAAGGACTGGAATGGCGTCTGGCAACTGGACGAAAAGTAGCCCGATCGCCGCAGCTCACGCGTCGTCGAAGCGTTTTCCGAGCCGGCCTGCGAGGTCCTGGATAAACTGCCAGGCGACGCGGCCGGAGCGTGCGCCGCGGGTGGTCGCCCATTCGAGCGCCTCGGCATGCATCTGGTCATAGCTCATTTCGAGCCCGTAGTGCCGCGCATAAACATCGATCATTTCCAGATATTCGTCCTGGCTGCATTTGTGGAAGCCGAGCCACAGGCCAAACCGGTCTGATAGCGAGACCTTCTCCTCCACAGCTTCCGAGGGATTGATGGCCGTCGAACGCTCGTTTTCCATCATATCGCGCGGCATCAGGTGGCGGCGGTTGGATGTCGCGTAAAAGACGACATTGGCGGCGCGGCCTTCCAGCCCGCCCTCAAGGGCAGCCTTGAGCGATTTATAGGTGGTATCGTCGTGATCGAAAGACAGGTCGTCGCAAAACAGGATGAAGCGTTCCGGGCGGCCGCGCAGCAGGGCCATCAGCTGCGGCAGGCTGTCGATGTCCTCCCGATGGATCTCGACGAGTTTGAGCGGGTGTTGCTTGTCACCGGGCTCATGGCCGCAGATTGCGGCGTGCGTCGCCTTGACCAATGAGGACTTGCCCATGCCGCGCGCGCCCCAAAGAAGTACATTATTGGCGGGAAATCCTTCGGCAAAGCGTTTGGTGTTGTCGTGCAATATGTCGCGCACCCGGTCGACGCCGCGTATCAGGGCGATATCGATCCGGTTGGGCTTGGCGACCGGCTGCAGGTAACCGATCGCTGGTTCCCAGATGAAGCAATCGGCCGCACCGAAGTCGTTTTGTGCCTGCTGCGGTCCGCTGAGCGACTCGACGGCAGCCGTAAGCCTTTGGATTTCCTCAAGCAGATTTTGCAGCGTCGCCTTTGCCAAGACATTTCCCTTCAATGTTGCGGTTGCGGGGTGCGGTAGCACGACGGCGCGCTGACGAAAAGGGTCCGGAGCTTGCGTCGGCAGTTGCAATAGCGGCCGCGACACTATATCTGGCAAAGCAAAGGGCCGGTCGTTACCGCCTTGAAGTCAGATAAATAAAGAATTCCCAAAAGGAGCCACTCGATGTTTGTAACACCGGCATATGCGCAGGCTGCAGGGGGCGGCGGCGGCGACATCCTCGTGTCGATCATGCCGTTCATCCTGATTTTTGTTATCATGTATTTCCTGATCATCCGGCCGCAGCGCCAGCAGATGAAAAAACGCCAGGAAATGCTGAACAATGTGCGGCGCGGCGATCAGGTGGTGACCGGTGGTGGTATTACCGGGAAAGTGACCAAGGTTGTCGACGATACCGAAATCGAAGTCGAGATCGCGGAAGGCCTCAAGGTTCGTGTCATGCGTTCCCTTCTGGCTGACGTGAAAGTGAAGGGTGAACCGGTCCAAGAAACGGCACAAAAGAAGTAGATGGATAAACGGTGCCGACCCTTTGGCGCCAACAGCCGTTTAACCGGCACGATTATCCGATGAGCTGAGAACGCGATGCTGTATTTCTCCCGCTGGAAAACAACCCTTATCTGGCTTGCCGTGCTGGCAGGCGTGGTCTTTGCGGCACCAAACCTGTTCACGCAGCAGCAGCTTGCGGCGATGCCGGACTGGTTTCCGAAAAAGCAACTGACCCTCGGACTGGATTTGCAGGGCGGCTCGCACCTGCTCGTGCGGGTCGAGCGGGAGGATATTGAAACCGAGCGGCTGAATACGCTTGTCGACGACATGCGCCGGCTGCTGCGTGACGACGGCATCGGTTATACCGGCCTGTCCGGCAACGGGCTGGTCGGGCAGGTGAGAATACGCAACGCCGATGACGTCGAAAGGGCAAAGGAAGCCCTTTCGGAATTGACGCAACTCGTCAATGCCGGCCTGTTGAGCGGCGGTACGCTGCGCGAGGTCGAACTGTCGGAGCCCGAACCCGGTCTGCTGCGCATGACGCTGACCGAAGAGGGTTTGGACAACCGGGTCTCTTCAGCGGTTTCGCAATCGATCGAAGTCGTGCGCCGACGCGTGGATGAGCTGGGCACCACGGAACCGGTCATCGCCCGCCAGGGAGAGGACCGGATCCTTGTCCAGGTACCGGGTTTCGACGATCCGCAGCGGCTGAAAGACATCATCAGCCAGACGGCCAAGCTGACATTCCACCTGGTCGACCGCTCAATGTCGGCGGAAGAGGCGTTGAGGGGCAGGCCGCCGGTCACCTCCGAGATTGTCTATTCGAATGACGATCCACCGATCCCGTTCCTGCTGCAGAAGCGGGCGCTGCTGTCGGGCGACAATCTCGTCGATGCGCAGGCCGGCTTCGACCAGCGCACCAACGAGCCGATCGTCACCTTCCGTTTCGACACCGCCGGCGCCCAGCGTTTCGGACAGGTCACGCAACAGAATGTCGGCTATCCGTTTGCCATCGTGCTGGACGAAGCGGTTATTACCGCACCCGTTATCAATGAGCCCATCCTGGGTGGCAGCGGCCAGATATCGGGCAATTTCACAGTCGAGTCGGCCAACGATCTCGCGGTGCTGCTGCGCGCCGGCGCCTTGCCGGCGACGCTGACCGTAATGGAGGAGCGGACGGTCGGGCCGGGCCTTGGCGCCGACTCCATTGCCGCCGGTGAAACGGCCGGCATTATCGGCGCGATCCTGGTCGTGGCGTTCATTTTCATTGCCTATGGTTTTCTCGGGCTGATCGCCAACCTGGCGCTGATCTTCAACGTTATCATGATCATCGCCGTTCTGACGCTCATCGGCGCGACGCTGACGCTTCCCGGAATTGCCGGCATTGTTCTGACGGTCGGTATGGCCGTGGACTCCAATGTCCTCATCTATGAGCGCATACGCGAGGAACGCCGCGGCGGGCGCTCATTGGTCCAGGCCATCGATGCCGGTTTCCAGCGTGCCTTCGGAACCATCCTCGATGCCAACATCACCACGCTCATCGCCGCCGTGATCCTGTTCTATCTCGGCTCGGGGCCGGTGCGCGGATTTGCCGTAACGCTTGCCATCGGTATCGTGACCACGGTTTTCACCGCCTTCACGGTGACCCGCTGGATGATTGCAGAGTGGGTGCGCCGGCGCCGTCCCAAGCAATTGCCGAAGGGGCTTCTGACGGACCTGTTCAGCGGCGCCCATTACCGGTTCATGTGGCTGCGCAAATTCACATTCATGTTCAGCGCGGCCGCCGCGCTCGGCTCGCTGGTGCTGTTTGGAACAGTGGGCATGAATTACGGCATCGACTTCACCGGCGGTTCGGTTATCGAGGTGGAATCGAAGTCCGGGGCCGCCAATGTCGGGGACATACGCGGGCGACTGTCGAATCTCAATCTCGGTGACATCCAGGTTCAGGAATTCGGCTCCGCCGAACACGTTCTGATCCGTGTTCAGGCGCAGGGCGCGGGCGAGAACGCCGAACAGACGGTTGTCGCCAAGGTCCGGTCGGATCTGGAATCCGATTACAACATCGTGCGCGTTGAATCGGTCGGCCCGGTCGTGTCCGGGGAACTGGCGCGCGCCGGTACGATTGCGCTTCTGGCGGCGCTGTTCGCGATCCTGATCTATATCTGGTTCCGTTTTGAGTGGCAGTTCGCGCTCGGGGCCATTATTGCGACCGTCAATGACGTTGTGCTGACGATCGGCATGTTCGCGATCACCCAGATCGAGTTCAACCTCTCCAGTATCGCGGCGGTGCTGACAATCATCGGTTACTCGCTCAACGATACGGTGGTTGTCTATGACCGCGTCAGGGAGAATCTGAGGCGCTACAAGAAGATGCCGCTGCCGGACCTGCTTGATCTTTCGGTCAACCAGATGCTGTCGCGTACGGTCCTGACCTCGGTGACGACGTTGCTGGCGCTTTCGGCGCTGTTCATATTCGGCGGCGAGGTCATACGCTCCTTCACATTCGCGATGATATTCGGCGTGGTCATCGGTACCTATTCGTCAATCTTCGTCGCGGCGCCTGTTCTGATCCTGTTCAAGCTGCGCGGGGAAACCTTCCAGGCCGGCATGGGATCGGAAGAAGACGAGAAGGACGCAAAAGGGCCAGCGCCCGGGACAGCGTGACGTATGCGCAAGGGCATTGAAATCCGCGACGCGCATTTTCCGGACCGGGCGCCGATCGATGCCTATGGCAATGGCGGCTTCCGGTTCGCCGGCATGTCGCATCGCGGGTCGCTGCTTTGCCTCCCAACGGGAATTTACGGCTGGGACGTGACCGAGGAGAGCGTTCTGGAGCCGGCGCTGTTTGCACGCGTTCTGGAGGAATCAGCGGACATAGAGGTGCTGCTCGTCGGCACCGGTACAGAAATCCGCCGCCTGCCGCCGGAACTCAAGATAAGGTTGCGGGATGCCGGGATCATATCCGACCCGATGAATACCGGCGCGGCGGTGCGGACCTACAATGTGATGCTTGCCGAATCGCGCGCCGTTGCCGCGGCGTTGATCGCGGTTTGAGCCGGTCCCGTTGTCCGACAGCGTCATCCCGAATGCGGATCATTGTCTTGCGGCTCTTCGTGCCGGCGACCGGGATCGCTATCTCTGCGCGCTCCTGACGCCACATGACGCGCGTGGCGCCATCAGCGCGCTTTACGCTTTCAATCTCGAGATTGCCCGCATACGCGAGAATATCACCGAGCCGACCATGGGAGAGGTCCGCCTGCAATGGTGGCGCGATTTCCTGGAGGGCAGCCCGCACGGTGCGGCGCAGGCGAATCCCGTCGCCGCGGCGCTGGCGGCGACGATTGACAGGCACGGGCTCTCCACTGCACCGTTTCTCAACATGATCGCCGCGCGCCAATTCGATCTGTATGACGATCCCATGCCCGACCGGAACGCCTTCGAAGGCTACGCAGGCGAAACCGCGTCCGCGATCATCCAGCTTTGCGTCAATGTTCTGGGCCCGGATGCGGCACGCCGTTCCGCCGACGCGGCAGGCCATGCCGGCGTGGCGCAACTGGTCGCCGGAACGCTGTTGCTGCTCCCGGTGCACCGGTCGCAGGGGCAAGTCTATATTCCCGGCGATCTGTTGCGGGCGACCGGGCTCGACCGTGACGCCTTCCTCGCCGCGCGAAATGAGGATGCGATTGGTCAGGCGATAGCCGCATTTGTTGCGCTTGGCCGGGAACACCTGTCCGAGGCCCGGACGATGGTCGGTCAACTGCCATCCGGGAGCTTTGCCGCTTTTCTGCCGCTTGCCCTTGCCGAACCGGTGTTCGACCGCGCGGAAAGGCTGGGTGCTGCGCTATTATCTGAGCCGCTTCAATTCGCCCAGTGGCGGCGACAGCTGCGCCTCTGGAGGGCGGCGCGGCGCGGGCGCCTGTAGGACATTTGTCAAACATCCCGGTGAGGCGCATAATCGGCGCAACCGATATTGGAAACGGAACGATGAACCTGCCGGAAGGATTCTGGCTGCTGACAGCCATCGTTATCGTCGGCAGCGCACTGCTGTTTTATCTGCGCTGGCGTCGCAGCGGGGTCGAGCCTGAAGTCGGCATGGCGGATACAGGATCGGCCATCGAATCCTTCTCCAGGGCGTTTCCGGACCTGCCGATACGAAATGTGGTGATGACAAGAGATGGCAGCAGTGCGTTTTTGCGGCTCGCGGACAGCCGGGTCGGTTTCGTCGAACACGCGGCGCTGCACTCGGCCGCGCGCCTGCTTGAGCCGCAAACACTGACGGTCGGCGCACCGCCGGATTCGCAGACAATCAACATCGCGTTTCCGGGAGCGGCAGGCGGCGGGCTTTTCGAGTTTTCCAGCGTCGAGGAAGCCGCCGAGGTCTCCCTGTGGCTATGCGGTGAGTTCGCGGTTGTCGGAGCCGATTCGCCCGCACTCGCGGAAAAATCAGATGGCGAGTGAACCCTCGGACAAAAGGTCGGCGAATTCGGCTTCTTTCTTGGCCATTGCCGCCTGCACGGCGTTCATCAGGTCCTCCGGCCGCAACATGCCGGCGTTCCATGTGGCCATGTAATCAAGGCCGTCGGCAACGCCGTGATCGCGGCTATAGGCCAGATTGGCCTTGATGCCGGCAATTGCCAGAGGCGATTTCGCGCTGATCCGCTCAGCGAGCGCCAGTGCGGCTTTCACCAGTTCATCCCGGCTGTCCGTGACCGCGCTGAGAAGGCCTATGCGCAAAGCTTCTTCCGCGGCGAAGCGGCGGCCCGTATAGGCAAGCTCCGCTGCAATGGCGGGTGAGATGAGTTTCGGGAGGCGCTGCAAAGTGCCGACATCGGCGGCCATGCCGATATTAATTTCCTCGATCGCGAAATAGGCGTCACCGCTGGCAAGACGCATATCGCAGGCCGAGATCATGTCGATGCCGCCGCCGATACAGGCGCCGTGAATGGCCGCGATCACCGGAAAGCGTGCGCGTTCGATGGCGGTGAACGCGTCCTGCAACTGCATGATTTTCTTGCGAAAGGCGTAAGCCGCACGACCCGGTTCCTGCTGGAAGAGCGCAGCAATGGATGCAAAGGCTGCCAGATCCATGCCGCCCGTGAAGTGTTTGCCTTCGCCGGTCAGGACGACGGCCCGTACCGTCTCGTCGGCGTCGAGCAGGCCAAGGAGGCGCGGCAGCTCGGTCCAGAAGTCCGGCGTCATGCCGTTGGCCTTCTGCGGCCGGTTCATCGAAAGCTGAACCGTCGGACCGTGGCGTTGGACGAGGAAGAAGGACGAATCGAGTTCGGACAAGGACGGTCTCCTATTCGGCTGCGGCCGTATGATTTTCGACACCCAGCCAACGGCTGCAATCGGCAAGCGCGCGTGCAGCGATGGCATGTTTCTTGGCGCGCGCCTTTTCCTTGCCGCGAAAGCGCTTGACGCCTTCCGGCTTGACGATCTCCACGGGCGGAAACAGGCCGAAATTGACATTCATGGGCTGGAACGAGCGCTTGCCCGGCTCGTCGGCGGACAGATGACCGCCTGTGATGTGACCGATAAGCGCGCCGAAGGCCGTTGTCGTCGGCGGCAGTGTTATGTCATGGCCAAGCAGTTCGCTGGCGGCGAAGCGCCCGGTCAGCAGGCCGATTGCTGCCGATTCGACATAGCCCTCGCAGCCGGTGATCTGGCCGGCGAAACGCAGGCCCGGTCGGCCCTTGAGCTGCAGCGAGGCGTCGAGCAGCTGCGGCGAGTTGATATAGGTGTTGCGGTGCAGGCCGCCGAGGCGCGCGAATTCGGCATTCTGAAGCCCCGGAATCATCTGGAAGATGTCCTTCTGGACGCCGTATTTCAGCTTCGTCTGGAACCCGACCATGTTGTAGAGTGTGCCCAGCGCATTGTCCTGGCGCAGTTGCACGACCGCGTATGGTTTGACCTTTGGATCATGGGCGTTGGTCAGGCCCATGGGTTTCATCGGCCCGTGGCGCAAGGTTTCGCGGCCGCGTTCGGCCATGATCTCGATGGGCAGGCAGCCATCGAAATAGGGCGTGCCCTCCCATTCCTTGAACTCGGTCTTCTCGCCGTCAATCAGCGCATCGATAAAGGCTTTGTACTGCGCCTCGTCCATCGGGCAGTTGATGTAGTCCTTGCCGTTTCCGCCGGGGCCGACCTTGTCGTAGCGCGACTGGAACCAGCACGTTTCCATGTCGATGGTGTCAAAGTGGATGATCGGTGCGATGGCGTCGAAGAAGGCGAGGGCTTCCGCGCCGGTCGCCTCTCTGATCGCTTCCGCCAGCGAGGGCGCTGTCAACGGGCCGGTGGCGATGATGGATTGCTGCCAATCCGCCGGCGGCAATGCGGCGATCTCGCCACGTTCGATGGTAATGAGCGGGTGTTCCTCAAGGACTTGCGTGACGGCATTCGAAAATCCGTCGCGATCGACGGCAAGCGCGCTGCCGGCCGGCACCTGGTGACGATCCGCGCTCGCCATGATGAGCGAATCCGCAAGGCGCATTTCCTGGTGCAGGACGCCGACGGCGTTGGCTTGGAAATCGTCGGATCGGAAGGAGTTGGAGCAGACCAGTTCGGCAAGGCCGTCGGTCTTGTGGGCATCGGTGCCGCGCACCGGCCGCATCTCGTGGAGGATCACCGGGATCCCCATGCGGGCCGCTTGCCAGGCGGCTTCGGAGCCGGCAAGGCCGCCGCCGATGACGTGAAGTGTTTTTTCGGTCTTTTTCATGCCGGCGGTTTTAGCACTTTGCCCGATATCGTCCAATCAATTGGGCAGGCAGATAATTCTCGTGCCGGCCAGATACAATTGGGGCGCTGAGCCGGTCATAAGTTCGTTGCCGTGACTTATCGAACCGGTTCAGCGCCCCTGGCTGGACCAATATCGGACATGATCAGTATTTGGAGGCCTTGCGTGCATACTCGTCGATGGAGTAGCGGTCGACGCCGATATCGCTCAGCACATTGTCCGGCAGGCTGCGAAGCTGATCGGCGGTGCGGCGGTACTTGCGCCAGTTCTGGTAACCTTTGAGGATGCTCATTTCTCTCTCCTTCCTCGGGTGTTGACAACAAGCCCTATTTAGCGATTTCGCGCCGGTGAGTTAGGTGATTTTCAGCAAGGCAGCTATGCAATTTTTGCACTGCCGATTCGCACCATTTGGCGGCCCTTCGGGAAAAAGAAAACGCCCACCGGGGGAGGAGGTCCGGCGGGCGTTTCATCAAAGGCTGGAAGTCATATGGGAGGAGGAGAAAACCAGCCTTAATGTCCGGGCCATGGGAGGAGAAAAGGCCCGGTAACCGTTTTGTTCGTCAGTTGCCTCGGCGCGCGACAAAGGGAATATCGCCGCGTGCGATACCGAGATCGTTCAGCTCGCGATCAGACAGGCGGTACAGTTCGTTGCAGGTGTTGCGGTACTGGCGCCAGTTGTTGAATGACTGTCTCAGAGATACCATCTTTTTTGTCCTTCACTGTGTGGGGGCGGTGTTGTCACCGCAATATTGCGTTGACCCCAATATAGGAACGTCCATTCCGATTGTGCAGTGCAATATATGCAATTGCGCTATGCGTTTTTGTGGGGGGATGCCGAAAGACCGGAAGGCCGTTCGACAAAAAATAACGCCCGCCGGGGGAGGAGTTCCAGCGGGCGTCATTTTAGTGGACTGACAGCTGGGAGGAGGAGTGCTGCCAGTCGATCCGCAGGGACATTGGGAGGAGGAGTATGTCCCGGCGAAACTCGGTATTCGTGTTACAACGCCTTGCGGGCGATGTCGTTTATGTTGTCGCGCGTAACGCCCAGATCCGCCAGTTCGCGATCACCCAGGCGCTCAAGCGCTTCGCGGGTGCGGTTGTAGTTCCGCCATTTCTTGTATGTAAGCATCAAGTTCATGTCTTCAATCCCCGTATCTGCTTAACGCCGCTTCGTGTTTTCCACTTGGTCAAAATATAGGGGTTCCAGAAAAATTGTGCAGCGCAATATATGCATAGGAGCCATGTCCAATTTGCATGGCTAGCCATGCAAGAACCGTCACGAATCGCCGATTTGTTCCAACGACCGGCCCGCCCGTTTTTTGCTTTGACGCAAGAAATGCCGGTGATATAGAAACGCGCTCCCGGCCGGTCCGTTGTCGATTGTTCCCGGGATCGTGCGGGCGTGGCGGAATTGGCAGACGCACCAGATTTAGGTTCTGGCGCCGCAAGGCGTGGGGGTTCAAGTCCCTCCGCCCGCACCATTGCTTCAATATCTCTTTTCTGAATCACCGATCGTGAAATCCGCACCGAATCCGGACAGCAGCCGAACGAATTGGGTGCGCGTGGCACAATTTGTCTTGGACAGTATGGATTTGACCTGTGCATTGACGGTCGCGACCGCGCGTCCCCGGCGTTCGGCTATCTGCACGTTCGTGAGGCCTTCCGCAATGGCTTCAACCAGTGACAGCTCGGCTTCGGTGAGATTGTAGGCCTGTTTGAGAGGCTGGGTATGAAAGTGCAGAGGCAGGCTGGTATCCAGACTGTAGAGAATACAGCCTTCAAACGGCTGAGAGCCGATTTCCTCAGACCTGTTCAACGGTGCGATTTCGATGCAAAGAAACCCGGCATTATCGGTCATGATCGCTTCCTTGCGCGGGCGCGCGCCGAATTTTCCGTGGTTCAGCGCATCTTCCCTCAAAGCCACGAATCTCTGTTGATCCCGGTCGTTTCGAAGTGCCAGCTGCCCATTCGCCAGAGTGTCGAAGACTGTATATGTCTCCTGCTGGCGAAGGAATTCATCGTTTGCGACAACGAGCCTTCCCTGAGGGTCCAGCAGACACACGCCAATTGTCAGTTTGTTCAGCGCTGCCAATATGCCGCTGTGCTGCCTCGCTACATCGGAGGCCGGACGTCCGAGGTCGAGTGCCTTGGCTATGTGCGGCAAAAGCTGGTTGAGATAGGCGCGCTCGCTGTCGGAAATCCCGTTCCTGTCGGATCTGAACTGTACGGAGAATCGCGAGACGAATGGATTGTCCTTGTTCAGCAGGGCGGCCGCGCGATGCAGTATGCCGAATCGCATGACGTGCCGGACATTCTTCCGCGACGTGAATTCGGCAATATCGTCATAAAGGACGCTATCTGGAACGATGTCCACGGAATCGTGGGAAAAGCTGTGTCTGCGGAAAACTTCGTGATCCGTCAACTCGCTCTTCTGATGCGTTTCCAGATATTCCTGGAGTGCGGTCTCCTCATACCATGATGATGTGTGATGCGCCGAAAGTCCGTCGTTACCGAGTTCGAAAATCAGGCAGCCTCTGGCGTTCAGACGGTCGGCCAGTCTGTCGAGCACATCTGACCAGATGGCTTGGTCCGCGACGGTATCGTAGATACGCAGAATCGCATCTCTTATGTCTTGGTTCATGGGGCAAGTTGCAATAGCCGTGAAACTCTTCTCATTGTATATCAGCATCCGTGCCGGAGGCATAATTGTTTCGCCGGCTTAGCGTCAGACCCGGGAGCACGCAGGCAGCGAAGCGCGCGTTCTGACCGAGCTCGGCCGGATACGTATTCGGCAAGGGGCAGGCGATGCCGGTCGCAATGGCCTCAGCTGCCGGGAAAAATCTCGTTTACCTGCTGTTTCCGGATGCGATCAACGACGTCCGGATTTTCGCGTTCCCAGGTCTTGAAACGCGTATACCCCTTCAGACTGAGCTGGTATTTTTCAGAGAATGTCAGATCATTCAGGCTGTCGATTTCCGCTGCGGTCAGAAATTTCATTTTCACGGCGTCGTGATTCCTGACGCAAATCAAAGTCTGATCCGGTGTCAGTGGTCCCTGTTCAGCGGCGACATTGCATGCATAAAGTGCCCCCAGAAGAGTAAGCAGATCCGTCATTTGGCGCTCCCATCCATCTAGCCCGTCAAATTGTCCCGTCGGCACACAGATCGCGGCACCGCTGCTCGCAGATGCGGTCACGATGTCTGCTGCTGACGAAACCGGTCGTGAGCAGCATATTTTCGAGTATTTTGGCGCGCATAACCCAATTGGGCTATGAAAGGCGTTTTTCTGTCAGTAGAAGAGGGCTTGCCTGAAGTATTTCCGAGTTCTTTGCTATGTTGTTGCTGCCGCGCCATTGCGCCGAAGAACAGCTGCTTGACGGTTGCATTTGCGTCGTATTCGCTAGCCGGGCTCCAGCAAAATCAAGTTCGCGGCACAGCAACTGGCAAAGCATGTTTGATATTACAAAACCGACCTCCGAATTCGTCGACAATCCCTATCCCACTTACAGGCATCTGCTTGAGGAAGAGCCGGTCTGCCGGCAGGCGGACGGTACGGTGGTGCTGTCGCGCTATGATGATCTGGAGATGATCTATCGGGACACACGGCGCTTCATCTCCGACAAGAAGAAGGTGTTCGCGCCGAAATACGGCGCCGAGACACCGCTTTACGAGCACCATACAACGTCGCTGGTTTTCAACGATCCGCCACTCCACACGCGGGTGCGGCAGGTGATGGTCGGAGCGATGAACCCGCGGGCGCTCAAACACATGGAGCCCGGCCTTATTATGCTCGTCGACGATCTGCTCGATCGCATGGGGGGCAGGGACAGTGTCGAACTGATCGCCGATTTCGCCGGTGCGATACCCATCGAGGTGATCGGCAACCTGCTCGACCTGCCGCGTCCGGCGCGCGAGCCATTGCGCGAATGGTCGCTGGCGATCCTTGGTGCGCTGGAGCCCAGCCTGACGCCGGAGCAACATGAAACAGGAAACAGGGCGGTCACGGATTTCGTTGCATTGCTGCGGGAGATCGTCGCCGATCGTCGGGCACGCCCCGGCGATCCGGAGGTCGACGTGCTGACCCGTCTGATCCAGTCGGACATCGATGGCGGCCTCAGCGAGGTCGAACTCTACCAGAACTGCATCTTCATCCTGAATGCCGGCCATGAGACCACCACCAATCTCATCGGCAATGCGCTGGCGCTGCTCGACCGGAACCGGGATGCGCGGGCGGCGTTGCTCGAAAATCCGGGCCTGATGCCGACGGCGGTGGACGAGTTCCTGCGCCTTGAAAGCCCCAACCAGTTCGGCAACCGGCTGACATCCGAAGCGGTGGAGATCGGCGGCGAGCGGATCGCCGCCGGCACCGACCTGCATTTGTGCATCGGTGCGGCCAATCGCGACCCGGCACAGTTCGACAATCCCGATGAAATGATGCTCGACCGCCGGCCCAACCGCCATCTTGCCTTTGCCAGCGGCGCGCATACCTGTGTCGGGCTCACGCTTGCCAGAATGGAGGGCCGCATCGGTATCGGCCGTTTCCTGGAACGCTATCCCGACTACGCCATCGCCGACGGCGCCGAACGCAGCGGCCGTATCCGCTTCCGCGGCTACAGCCGGCTGCCGGCGCGGCTCACTCGCTGAATTTTCAACGGTGACTGCCTCGTATGGCGTCGCCTGTCATCGTAATCTTGCAATGTGCATACGTTTGTATTACCATCTGTATATACAAACAAGGTGATCATATGCTCGAATTCAAACTACGCAAGGCCGGTAATTCCGTCGTTGCGACTATACCGAAGGAAATACTCGGTCAGTTGAACGTCAAGGAAGGCGATACGCTTTTTGGTATTCAGACGCGTGATGGTGTTCTCCTGACGCCCTATGATCCTGAAATGGCCGAATATATGGAGATTGCGCGCGGTATTATGGCCCGCGATCGCGATGCGTTGCGGGAATTGGCCAAATAGATGACGGATGCCGAGGAACCGAAATGGGTTCCGTCAAGTGTCGCGGTTGCAATAAGCCTGGAATCTCACCGGCTCTTTGGCGGCGCGCAACCGGACATCGCGGATGACAATAGGCTGAAGGCAGCGCTCTACAGGCCGGTGAACAAGTGGTTCTACGACAAGCCGGCACCGGATCTGTTTGATCTTGCCGCAGCCTATTGTTTCGGCATTGCAACGACGCACCCATTTGTCGACGGCAACAAACGTGTCGCCTATCTTGTCGCTGCAGCCTTCCTGCAAAGAAATGGTGTTACGTGCGCACCGCAGCAGCGCGACATATTCACGACAATCATGGGCGTCGCAGACGGTTCGGTCGGCGAAGAGATGCTGGCGGGCTGGTTTCGAAACAACGCGAAGCTCTAGGCTGAATCGACATTCATCGCATCCATAGGATTGCGGCGGCGATATGTATGAAGCTGAGGAAATGGCTTGC
>NZ_JAPJZH010000008.1 GCF_027889715.1 Allohoeflea poritis | reverse complement strand
CGCTGGTTCGGCTGTGCATCGTCTTTACTTTGCCTATTAGAATGCTAACATGTTAGTTGATGATTTCATCGCGTCAAATCCCAAGATGAAGTACAGCAGATACTAGACCAGGAATTCTCCGGAGCAACCGCCTCAATGAATCGCCCACTGCCTGAAACTGTCCGTCTGAATGACGCGGACAATGTCGTCATCGCGCTGCGCGACATCCGTCGCGGCGAGACGCCCGCCCAGTTTGCCGGGCCGCTGCGTTCCGACATCGCCCGCGGTCACAAGATCGCCCTGGCGCCGATCAGCGCCGGAAGCAATGTGGTGCGGTACGGTCAGATCATCGGGCAGGCGAAGTCGGACATCGCGCCGGGCGAACATGTGCATGTTCACAATCTCGGCATGGCCGAACACACGCAGGACTATGCTTTTGCAACGTCCAATGCACCGCTTCCCCAAATCGCGGATGAGCGCACCTTCCAGGGCTTTCATCGCGAAGACGGACGCGTCGGCACGCGCAATTATCTCGGTATTGTCACCACGGTGAACTGTTCCGGCTCCGTGGCGCGGTTCATCGCAGAGGCGGCCGAACGGACGGGGCTGCTGGACGGGTTCGAGAATGTCGATGGCATCGTGCCGATCGTGCACGGAACGGGCTGCGGCATGTCCGGGCGCGACGAAGGTTATGCGACACTGTTCCGCACGCTTTCCGGTTACGCGCAGCATCCCAATTTCGCGGGCGTCCTGCTGATCGGCCTTGGCTGCGAGGTCATGCAGATCCCCGACCTTGTCGGCGAACGCAAGATCCGCAGCGACGGCAATTACCGCTACATGACCATTCAGCAGACGGGGGGCACGCGGCGCACCATCGAGGCGGGATTGAGGGAACTGCGTGAGATGGCGCAGATTGCCAACCAGGCCGTCAGGAAAGCCGCGCCGGTCTCGCAACTGACGGTCGGCATGCAGTGCGGCGGATCGGACGGATATTCCGGCATCACCGCCAATCCGGCGCTCGGTTTCGCCTCCGATCTTCTTGTTCGTCACGGTGGAACCACCATCTTGTCCGAGACATCGGAGATCTACGGGGCCGAACACCTGCTGACGCGCCGTGCCGTGTCACCCGAAGTGGGCGAAAAGCTGATCGAGCGGATAAGGTGGTGGGAGGATTACACCGCCCGCAATGGCGGCGAGATGAACAACAACCCGTCTCCCGGAAACAAGCGCGGCGGCCTGACGACCATACTGGAAAAGTCGCTGGGCGCGGTGGCAAAGGGCGGCACGGCGCCGTTGACCGAGTGCTACAAATTCGCCGAGCCGGTGGACAGGAAGGGCTTTGTGTTCATGGACAGCCCCGGTTACGACCCCTGTTCCGTGACGGGGCAGGTGGCTTCCGGCTCCAACCTGATCGTCTTTACCACCGGGCGCGGCTCGGTCTCCGGTTACAAGCCCACCCCGTGCATCAAGCTGGCGACCAATACCGAGATGTATGAACGCATGTCGGAGGACATGGACATCAACTGCGGCGATATCGTATCCGCCGGCGTCAGCATCGAAGAAAAGGGCGAGCAGATCTTCGAAGCCTTCATTCGCGTCGCTTCCGGCGAACAGACCAAGAGCGAGGAGCTGGGTTTCGGGGGCGCCGAATTCGTGCCCTGGCAGATCGGCGCGGTGATGTAGGATCAGGTCTTAGGATAAATCTAACTCGGAACAGCTCTAGCTGCCGTGCGGATCATGTCTGCGGCTTTTTCCGCGATCATGATCACCGGCGATGCGGTGTTTCCGGAAACGATCTTCGGCATGATCGAGGCATCGACGACACGGATGCCGTCAAGACCGGCGACTTTCAGTTCAGGATCGACGACCGCAGCCGGATCGCTGCCCATTCTGGCCGTTCCGACGGGGTGAAAGATCGTCGTCGCGATATCGCCTGCGCAGCGCACCAGTTCCTCGTCGGCGGTGTATTGGGGTCCCGGCAGGAACTCCTCCGGCTGATATTTCTTCAGCGCCTGCGCGGTCATGATCCGGCGCGACTGCCGGATCGCTTTGACCGCGATCTCGCGGTCCGATTTCGCCTTCAGATAGTTCAGGCGGATATCCGGCTGTTCGTCCGGATCGGTCGTGCGGATGTGACAGGACCCGACGCTGTCCGGGCGCAGATTGCAGACGGAGACGGTGATTGCCGGAAAGGTGTGCAGCGGATCGCCGAACTTGTCGAGCGAGAGCGGCTGGACATGGTATTCCAGATCGGGGGTTTCCAGTGACGGATCGCTCTTGGTGAACAGTCCCAGCTGGCTCGGCGCCATGCTCAGGGGCCCCGACCGGCGCAGCGCATATTCGGCGACCATGCCGATCTTGCCGGACAGGCTGTTGGAGACCTGGTTGAGGGTCTTGCAATTCGAAACACGATAGGCGGTGCGGATCTGCAGGTGATCCTGCAGGTTCTCACCGACCCCAGGCAGTTCGTGGCGGATCTCCAGTCCAAGATCGCGCAGTCTTTCCGGATCGCCGATCCCGGACAGTTCAAGCAGTTTGGGCGAATTGATCGCACCGGCGGTCAGCAGGACCTCACGATCGGCATGCACCGTCCATTGTTTACGGTTCCTTTTGAAGCGCAGTCCCGTCACCTTCGCACCGTCAAGCAAGAGTTCTTCGGCAGCGGCATGGGTCAGGACCCGCAGATTAGCTCTTCGCTTCACGGGATCGAGAAAGGCCTTGCGCGTATTCCAGCGCACGCCGTTGTTCTGGTTCACCTCGAAATATCCGGAGCCTTCATTGGTGCCGGTATTGAAGTCGGCCGTCGGGCCGTAGCCGAACTCGCTTGCCGCATCCTGGAAGGCGGCGAGGATTTCCCATGACAGGCGCTGTTGCGAGACCTTCCACTCGCCGCCGCTGCCGTGGAAATCGCCGGATCCCGAAAAATGGTCCTCCGACTTGGTGAAATAGGGAAGCACGTCGTCCCAGGCCCAGCCGGGATTGCCCATCTGGCGCCAGCGGTCATAGTCCGCCGCCTGTCCGCGCATGTAGATCATGCCGTTGATCGAGCTGCATCCGCCGAGCACCTTGCCGCGCGGATAATGCAGCGAGCGCCCGTTCAGCCCGGGCTCCTCGACGGTCCTCATCATCCAGTCGACCCGCGGATTGCCGATGCAATAGAGGTAGCCGACCGGGATGTGGATCCAGTGATAGAGATCGCGCCCGCCGGCTTCGAGCAGCAGCACCTGCACGGCCGGGTCCTCGCTGAGCCGGTTGGCGAGCACGCAGCCGGCCGTTCCGCCGCCGACGATGATGTAGTCGTAGCGACCTTCGAGCCGTTGGATCTGGTTTGATTGTTTTTCAGGCATTGATTTTCAGTACGCGATTACGAGCTTGCCGATCATAGAGCCAGTTTCAATCATTCGGTGGGCGGTTTTCAACGTTTTTGCGCTCAAACCCTCAAGCTTTTCGGTTTCCGTCGTCATGACAAGGCCATCGTCGACGAGGCGGGCCATGCGGGCGAGGATATTTCCCTGCCGATCCATGTCCGCCGTCGCGAACAGTGACCGGGTGAACATCAGTTCCCACATCAGCGCAGCGGATTTTTCCTGCAGCATGGAGATGTCCAGCCTGTCAGTGGTCTCGACAATGGTGCCGATCCGGCCCTGCGGGGCGATCAATTCGCACATGGCATCCCAGTGCCGCGACATGTCGGCATATTGCGCGATGTAATCGACATGTTGCCGTCCGTCGCGCCTCGTCTGTGCGACAAGATCGCGATGGTCGACAATGTCGTGCGCGCCCATTCTCCGGCACCATTCGCCGCTCTCCGACCTCGATGCCGTCGCAATGATTTCAAGTCCGGTGAGCTTGGCGGCAAGCTGGATCGTAATCGAACCGACGCCGCCGGCGCCGCCAATCACCAGCAGTGACGGGCTTTCGACACCGGCCGGTACCTGCAGCCGGTCGAAGAGCATCTCCCAGGCTGTCAGCGACACGAGCGGCAAGGATGCGGCCGAAGCTGGCGAAACCGAGTGCGGCGCGTGCGAAACGATGCGGTGATCGACGGCCTGCAGCTCCGCATAAGAGCCCGGTCGGCTTGCGTCGCCCGCATACCAGACCCGGTCGCCCTTTTTGAAGCCCGAGACGTCGTGTCCTACTGCTTCGACAATGCCGACAGCGTCATAGCCGAGCAGGAACGGCTCATCCAGCGGCCCCTCCGCGGCGGTGCGGATGCGCCGCTTGGCGTCCGCCGGATTGACGGAAATGGCCTCGACCGCGACCAGCAGGTCCGCTGGGCGCAGGGCAGGGGTGGGTAATTCGACGTCCAGCAGGGCGTCATCGGCCTCGATGGGCAAAGATTGCAGGAAGCCGACCGCTTTCATCGCGCCTGTTCCTTCGCCTGTTGCTGCCAGAAGGATTCAAGTGCACCGGCGAGATCGCGATACGTGTCATAGCGCCGGTCGTAGTGGGTCTTCAGCAGCGGGTCCGGTTCGAACGCCTGCTTGATCAACGTCATACGCGCCAGGCCTTCCTCGTAGTCGCCGACATGGGCGGTGGCGACGGCGGCGCCGATGGCCGCTCCGAGTGCACCGGTTTCCCTTGCCTCCGCGACGGCGACCGGCACGCCGAGGCAGTCGGCGAACATTTGCGGCCAGTGCGGGCTGCGCGAGCCGCCGCCCGATAGAATTGCCCTGTCGAAGCCGACACCGGCGGATTTCAGCTTTTCGATATGCCGGCGGTGCTCGAACACGACACCCTCGAAAAGGGCCCGCAGGAGATGGCCTTCACCGTGCCAGCCCGCCAGCCCGTAATAGCCGCCGCGATGGTGCGCGCCCTGACCGGAACCATAGAGAAAGGGATGGAAATAGGGGTCGTCGGAGCGCGGCTCCACGGATGCAATGCGCTCGTTGCAGAAGCCGAAGGGATCGTCATGGTGGCCGCCCCGCTCGACGAGTTCGCGGACATACCATTCGAGGTTGGCCGCCGATGTGGCGCTCGCCTCGATATTGACGTAGCGGTTGGGCCCGAAGGCAGAGACCATGAACACCGACGGGTCGCGAACCGGCGCTTCGGAGAAGACCTGGTTGATGCTCCAGGTTCCGGCGATGATGGATGCGCCGCCTGCCTGTCCGGCGCCGGACCCGAGGGCGCTTGCGACGACATCGAAATAGCCGGCGATCACCGGCGTTCCGGCGGCCAGCCCGGTCAGTTCCGCCGCCTGCCGGGTAACCGTCCCAACGATGTCGCTCGGATCGCGAACCGGCGGCAGCATGCCCCGTGCATCCTCTAGCCCGTAGAGGCCGAGCAACTCGTCATCATAGGCGCCCTCCGGAAGGCGCAGCATACCGCAGCCGGACATGTCCGACAGGTCGCTGACCCGTTCGCCCGTCAGACGTTGGGTGATGAAGTCCTTGCAAAGCAGCGCGGTGCCGGCTTTTTCGTAGATATCCGGACGGTTCCGCTTTACCCAGGCCAGCAGGCTCGGCGTCTGCGATGGCCAGGGTTTTTGCAGGCAAAGCGCATGGAAGCGCTCGCCGGACCGGCCGGCCAGATCGCCGGCAAGGCCGGCCGCGCGACTGTCCAGGGACTGGACACCAATGAGCGGCTCGCCTTCGGCGTCCAGCAGATAGAGCCCGTTGCCGTGTCCGGCGCAGCCGACGGCCGCAATTTCGTTGGACCGGATACCGGCTTTGCGGATGCAAGCGTTTATTACGGTGCAGGCGTTCGACCACAGCTCGTTGAGATCGCGCTCGACATAGCCGGGTTCAGGCGTCGCCGATTGGCCGTCGAGCGCGTGCATCGCGATCTGCCGCCCCTCAAGGTCGAAGAGGACCGCCTTGATCACCGTGTTTCCGGCGTCGAGGCCGAGCAGATAGGATGCGTTGTCAGGCATTGTGGTAGATTTCCCAGGCTTCCTCGCCGGAAGCCCCCTTGTGTATCATCGCCATCAGGGCGGCAACCACGGCGCGCGGGTTGTCGTGCTGATAAATGTTGCGCCCGTAGACCATGCCGCTGGCGCCTTGCGCCATGAGGGCGGCTGATTTGTTGAAGACGTTTCTCAGATCTTCCTTGCCGCCGCCGCGTACGAGGACGGGAACCCTGGCCGTCTCCACGACCTTGTGAAAGTCCTCAGGATTTTCCGTCGGGTCCGCCTTGATGATATCGGCGCCCATTTCGGAGGCAAGTCTGACCAGCGTCACGATCTTCTCGGCATCGCCGTCCACCTGGTAGCCGCCGCGCTGTTCGTTCGGCAGCATGACGAGCGGCTCGATCATCAGCGGCATGCCGTAGCGGTGACAGGCTTCGCGCACCCGGCTGATATTCTCGACGCACTGGCGGAACAGGTCCGGCTCGTCCGGCAGCATGAATAGATTGACGACCACCGCCGCCGCATCCATTTCCAGCGCGCCGATGATCGGATTGTCCGCGTTCTGCAGCATGGACCACATGACCCGGTGACGCCGGTCATTATAGGGGTTGCCCATATCGATGCGCATCACCAGGGCCGGCTTGTCCTTCTCGGCACGGCTCTGCAGCAGATCAGCCTGGCCATAGGCACACTGTATCGCGTCGGGCCCGGCGGCGATGAGCGTATTCATGACCGAAGCCATATCTTCGAGGCCGACGAGAAAGCCGGGTTCATTGCAGACACCGTGGTCGATCGCCACGTCCAGGCATTTGCCGTGGGTGAACATGCGGTTCATGCGTGCCTTCTGGCTTACGCGCATTGCTGACTCCTTGCGTGGTTTCGTTCTTGAAGCGATTGCAACGACACACCGTAATAGTCGTCCAACTCCCGGATCAGGCTGTCGCGCTGATCGGCGATTTCCTGCGAGGAAAGACCGGTTTCGGTGGTCATGATTGCGGCCAGGCTGTCGATCAGGTCCAGCGAAACGGCACCTGTTATGGCAAGTGACGTTCGCCGCAGGGCCAGGTCGGCGATCGTTTCGACCTGCTCGTTGCGGATCAGATAGGCGATTTCCCGGCTTGTATATGGGGTAAGCGCGCCGGCAAGCGGCTCGTCATCGCCTTCCTGGCAGAAATGCGCGATCTCTTCGGCGCAAGAACCGTAGTGGCCGATCAGGTGCTCGGCCCTTTGACGCGGAATGCCCTTGTCTCGGATCAGTCTTTGAAGGATTTTTTCGCCGCCCGGTTCGAAATCGCGACCGCCGCCGATCGGCATATCCGGCGTTTGGCAGCGCCGTTCATGCCCCAGTTCCTTCAGAACTTCGTCCGCGGTCTGTTCGGCGAATGCCCTGAAGGTCGTCCATTTCCCGCCGATCATGCAGAATTGCGGTATCGGGCCGTCAAGCCGGTGCACGAAATGTCCGCGCGTAATCCGGCCGGTAAAGCCGTGGTCGCTTTCCGGCAAAGGCCGGATGCCGCTAAAGCTGAATACGACCTGCTGCCGTGTGACATCGATATCCGGAAAGACCTGCCCAATTGCGCCGAGTATGTAATCCAGCTCGTGGTCCTCGCAGCGCACCCGTGCGGGCCGGTCCACGCGAATGTCGGTTGAACCTGCCAGTACGTAGCCTTGATAAGGGAACGCGATGCAGACGCGACCGTCAACATTCTCGTAATAGACCATGTGCCCGTTCAGAGCGCTGCGAAGCTCCGGATTGTCGATGATCAGGTGCGAACCTTTTGTTCCGGAAACAAGTTTTTTGCCGGCGGCATTGCCGAGGGCCTGGATCGTGGAGTCGATCCATGCGCCGGTCGCATTGACCAGCGCTCGCGCCGTGACGGGCTGCCTGATGCCGGTCCTGCGGCAGGTCACGACCAGGCCGTCGTCCCCGGCCGTCAGCTCCGCATAATTTATAGCGACGCTGGCGGGGGCGGCGGATGCCATGTCGGCAATCATCTCGACGCACAGCCGCTCCGGGTGCGTGATCCAGGCGTCGTGGTAGATGGCGGCAAAGCGCGCCTGCCGTGTCAGCACCGGCCAGGATCGACGAGCCTGTTTCGCGGATATGACCTGGTGCTTCGGCAAACGGCGCCGGTCTCGTGTCACCCAGTCGTAGAGCATCAAGCCCAGCTTGATCGGCAGGATACCGCGGTTGGCGGGTTTGCCGGACCATCCCAGGAAGCTGGCTGCCGCGTTCATTGACCCTGAAAAAACCGAGGTGATGGGGATCAGTGTCGGTAGCGGCTTCACCATGTGAGGCGCGGTTTTGAGAAGACCGTCCCTTTCGCGAAGGGACTCGCGAACGAGGCCAAACTCGCCGTTTTCCAGGTAGCGCAGCCCGCCGTGGATCATGCGGGAGGGCGCCGCGCTGCAGCCCGAGCAGAAATCATGCCGTTCGACCAGAAGAACCCGAAGGCCTTGCAGGGAGAGCTCGCGGTAGACGCCAATGCCATTGACGCCGCCGCCGACCACGATGGCGTCAAATCCGCCGTCGTCGTGCAGTTCCGCCATGATCTGTTGGCGCGTCTTGGACATAATTCTCCCGTTCGCCGGCAGCTTCCCCACCAGCGTTCCCGTTTCTTTGTTTGACGAGGACTAACCGTCCAGGTCGGTCAGGTTTTCGGCTGCCGCTTTGCCGATCGCCTCGATATCCGAAGCGGACAGCCGCAAACGGCCGGCCTTGGCATTCTCGACAGCCTGTTTTTCGTCACGTGCGCCGCACAGCGAGAAGGTGATTCCGGGCTGCTGCAGCGTCCAGGCAATCACGATTTGCGCATTTGTCGCGCCATGTGCCTCGGCGATCGGCGTAATCGCGGTCATCAGTCGCGCCACCTTTTCGCGGTTGGCCGTTGAAAAGCGCGGATTGTCCTTTCGCTGATCGTCGCCTTCGAATACCCGGTCCGGGCCGATCTTTCCGCTCAGCAGCCCAAGCGCCAGCGACGAGTAGCTCAGCACGGAAACGTTGTTTTCCAGGCACAGTGGCACGAGGCTCGTCTCAATGTCGCGTTTGACCATGGAGTATTCTTCCTGGATCGCATCGAGCTGTCCGGCCGCCAGGTAGGCGCGGACCTCTTCGGGCGCCGTGTTGCTGGCCCCGATCGAGCGGATCTTGCCCTGCGTCTTCAGCGTTTCCAGCGTTTCCATGGTTTCCGCCACGGGTGTGGTCGGATCCTGCCAGTGCGTGATGTAGTGATCGATCACGTCGGTGCCGAGCCGTTTCAGGCTCTGCTCCACCTCGTGGATGATCGCGTCCCGACCGAGATAGCGATGAACGGGGACGCCTTCGTAGTCGAAAAAATGGTTGCCTTGTTGCGTGTGCCAGACCAGACCGCATTTGGTCGCGAGGACAACCTTGTCCCGGCGTCCCTTCAGAGCCTTTCCGACAATGGTTTCGGCCAAGCCCTGGCCATAGGCGGGGGCGGTGTCGATCAGTGTGATGCCCTCGTCGATTGAGGCCTGGATTGCCCGGATCGACTTTGTCTCGTCCGTTCCGCCCCACATCCAGCCACCGATGGCCCAAGTGCCGAGGCCAATTGCCGAGGCCTCGATATCGGAGCCGCCGATCCGGCGCTTCAGCTGATCGCCCGCGGTTCTGTCAAGCATCTTCGATCTCCATTTCAAGCACCGATCGGGCGGTGCGCTCATCCGTAACCAGGGAGTTGAGGTATCCGCCCTCGAGCGCGGCGATGATGGGTTCGACCTTTTCCGGTCCGGACGCCACGCCGATCGTGACCGGGATTTCAGCGGCGAGATCCGGCGCATAGGCCACCAGTTTCGAGTTGTAGCCGTTGCCCGACAGCTTTCCCTGCCGGTCGATCAGATAGCCCAGAAACTCGCCGCGAATGCCGTCGTCGTAAAGCCGCTGGCGCTCCTGTTCGGATACCGGATGGGCCTCGTAATACGTGGCGTTCGATCCGACCACCGATCCGACGCCGACCAGCGCGACTGCTGCGTTTGCGACCTGGTCCATCACGCTCTTGACGGACTGCACCGACATCAGCAGGTCCCGTTCCTGTTTCGAGGCCGTGTGCAGCGGCGCGTGCAGCAGGGTGGCGTGGCCGCCGAGCCTGTCGGCCAATTCCGTCGCTATATGATTGACGTCCGTGTAGTGCTGGCCCTGAACGCCGCCGGTCATGGGCACGATATTGACGGCGAAACTGCGATCCACTGCGAGATTCTCGATCAGGGCGCTGAGCGCCTTGCCGGCGGAAATGGCGACGGTATCGCCATCCTGCAGGACTTCCAGAAGAAGGGTTCCGGCGCCTTTGCCGACCTGGTTGAGCGTTGCTTCCGCGCTGCCGGTCACCTCCGGCACGACAACGCAGTGTTTCAGTGGCCACCTGCTGGAGAGCTCGCGTTCGAGATCGAAAAGCGGCACAAACGGGCTCTTTATCGTGATCTGGACCATGCCCAGTTCGCGCCCCTGCTTGATGAGCCTGTTCACTTTTGCCGTCGAAAGACCGAGTTTTGCGGCGATCTGGGATTGCTGAAGCCCTTCTTCGAAATGAAGCGACAGGACCCGGGCAATGGTCCGCATCTGTTCGACATCGGGGGCGCTGGAGTTCACGAGGACTTCCCCTTCTTGCTGACAATGTGGTTCGACGCCGCCGCGAGCAGCAGCGCGGAGCCGATAACGAGCGTCTGGTAATAGGCCGGCACGAGCGTCAGCATGCCGACGGTCAATGACATGATGATCAGTGCGGCCACGAAGGATTTCGAGACCCGGCCTTCGCCGCCGCTGAAGGCGGTGCCGCCCAGCAGGACGACCAGGATGACCGTCAGTTCCATGCCGTCGCCGGACAATGGGTCGCCAAGCGACATGAAGCTCGATCTTGCAATCCCGGCCAGTGCGGCCGTGACACCGACGATCCCGTAAAGAACCCAAACGATCTTGCCGGTCTTGATGCCGGACAATTTGGCCGCTGTCGGGTTTCCGCCGGTTGCCGCGGCGTATTTGCCGATGAGCGTGCGTTTTTGAACGATGATAAGAACGAGCGTGACAAGGATCGCGACCCAGAAGGCCATCGGCAGGCTGAGCAATACGCCTTCTCGGCCATAATCGTTGAACCATGCCGGCATCTTCAAACCGCCCCCGGATTTGATCGCCGATACGCCGTCCTGAACAAGTAATAGCGCGATGCCCTTGTAGAGGCTGAGCGTTATCAGCGTCGCGATTACCGGCGTTATCTTCAGACGCACCACCAAAAAACCGTTGATCGTGCCCAGAACGACCCCGACCGCAACCGTTGCAACGAAGGCCGGCAGGAAAGGTACGCCATTGATCGCCAGCAGCGCATAGACGACGGCGCTCAGGCTCATGGCGCTGCCGACGGACAGGTCGATATAGCCCGAAACCATCAGCAGCGTGAATGCGCCGGCAAGCGTGATCAGCGGAGCGGAAACGCGCAGAATATTGATAATGTTGTATTTGTTCAGGAAGTTGCCGCGTTCGAACAGCGTGAACTGATCAAGATTGGCAACACTCAGAACGGCAATCACGGCCACGAAGACGAAATAGATGTAATAGTCGCGCAGGAACCGCGCAATTCGCCCGTTCCGGTCTGTCGGTCCCTGACTTATGGCAGTTGGCTGGCTCATTGCGGATCACCGGTTCCTGCGGGCCAAGGCCCAGGTTTGAACGACGATTGCGAGGAAGACCGCGATCGCCTTGAGCGTGAACTGCCAGTCGGGCGACAGGACCAGCCCCGTTGCCGCCGACGTCACGACGGCAAGGATGATGGCGCCGAAGAACATGCCGACCACAGAGCCGAAACCGCCGGCGATCGCCACGCCTCCGAGCAAGGCGATGACAAGCGCATCGAACTCCATGAGCATGCCGCGATTGGAAAAACCCGACTTGAATTCGGAGGCGAGCAGTATTCCGACGACACCGGCGATGGCCGAACTGAACAGGTAGAGGTAGGTTATGTGCTTTGCGCGGTCGATACCCGACAGGGTCGCCGCAACGGCGTTGGCGCCGATCCAGTAGGTCTTGCGGCCGAAGACGGTCTTCTTCTCGATGAATACGGCGATCAGGATCAGGAGGATCATCAACACGACAGGCAGTTTCACAGACGTGCCGAACATGTAGAGATTGCCGAGGACACCGAACTCTTCCGGCAGGTTGGTGTTTCGCTGCGAACCGTGCGTGATGACCTGCGCAATTCCGCGCGCCACCATCATGGTGCCCAGCGTAACGATAATGGAGGGAACGCCGAACCGGACGACGAAGAGGGCGTTGAGGCCGCCGATCGCCATGGCCCCGAGCAACGCGCAGGCAATCGCCAGGAAGTAGGGCATGCCGAGCCCGGTCGAAAGTGCGTTCGCGCCGCCGGCGGACTGGGCGAACCAGACCGACAAAACGCCCGACAGCGCGACCACACCGCCCACGGACAAATCGAAATTGCCCGATACAAGCAGGAAGGTGACACCGACACCGAGCGATATGACCGCCCAATTGTTGGTCACCAGGTTGATCATGTTCTGAAGCTGGAAGAAGTTGGGAACCAGCAGCGATGCGGTGAGGAAGAGTGCCACAGCCGCCAGCACGACCAGAAGCGTAATGAAGGCTTCGTCGCCAAGCCTGCGGCGTGTGAACTCCGTCCGCGGCGGGATTTGAGCGGAAATGGTCATTGCACCGCTCCTTCGCCGCCACCGGTTACGACGTTGAGAATATGGGCGATATCGACCTCGGGTCCGTTCGCCATTTCCTCGATGAGCGCACCGGAATAGAGAAGGAAAATCCGGTCGCAAATCCCGAGCACTTCCTCCAGTTCGGACGAAAAGACGGCAACGGATTTGCCGGTATCGGCCATATTCTTGATGATGTTGTAGATCTCCATTTTCGCGCCGACGTCGACGCCGCGGGTCGGTTCATCCAGCAGCAACAGATCGGCATCCGCAAACAGGCATTTGGCGAAGACCACTTTCTGCTGGTTCCCACCGGAGAGCTTCTCGGTGTGCTTGTCGATTGAATCAGTCGCGATGCTCAGCTTGCCGACATATTCATTGGCGGCCGCAAGCTCCTCGGAAGACCGGTAAACGCCTTTGTCGGACAGTTTGCGCAGGTTCATGACGGGAATGTTCTCGCGGATCGAGAGATTGGTAAAAAGGCCCTGGGTCCGACGTTCCTCGGGAACCAGCGCGATGCCGGCTTCGATGGCCTGCCTGGGAGAATGGCCGACGGGATTGCCCTTGAACGTGATGGATCCCGACGCCTTGTCGGCACCGAACAGCGCGCGTGCGATCTCGGTCTTGCCCGCGCCGACCAGGCCGTAAAACCCGACGATCTCGCCGCGTTTGATGTCGAAGCTCACATCGTCCAGCAGGTGATTGGCGAGGCTTCTGGCTTCCAGGACGGTTTCGCCGGTCGCCGTCTTTCGCGGCTCGTACGTCTGAAAGACGTTGCGTCCGATCATCATCCGGATCAGATCCGAACGGTCGGCGATCTCGGAAAGCGGCGCCGTTGCGATGTGCCTGCCGTCGCGCAACACGGTCACGGCGTCGCCGAGTTGAAAAATCTCATCGAGCTTGTGGGAAATGTAGATTACCGTCACGTCGGATTCCCGCAGGCGCCGGATCACGCCGAAGAGGCGTTCGACCTCACGTTCCGACAGGGCCGCGGTCGGCTCGTCCATGATGATGACGCTCGCGCCGGACGAGGCTGCCCGCGCGATCTCCACAATCTGTTTCTGTGCGACGCTCAGGCTCGAAACCCGGGCCGTGGCGTCAATGGACGGCTCGATCGCATTCAATGTCCGGACCACCCGGTCGTCCAGATCGGATTTGACAAGAAAGCCGAAGCGGCTGCGCTCCATTCCAAGGGTGAGGTTTTCCATGACCGTCAATTCGTCGACGACATGCATTTCCTGGAAGAGCGTTGCAATCCCGCCGTCACGGGCTTCCTGCGGGTTGGCCGGGAAAAATGGCTGCCCCCGGACCTTCATGGATCCGCTTGTCGGCTGAAGCGCGCCGGTCAGCATTTTCACCAGTGTCGATTTGCCGGCGCCGTTTTCGCCGACCAGACAGTGCACCGATCCGGCCTCGATCGAGAAGGTTACGTCGTCGACGGCACGAACGCCGGGATAGTCTTTCGTCAATCCGACGACGGACAGAACGGGCGTTTGCTGTTCGCGATCCACTGTGGCCTCCCTGATCCCGGTGCGCCCTTGCGGGCTTGTTCAGTCCCGGTGCGGTTCCCGGCGGCGCCTCTGCGCTGTGCCGCCGGGAACCCCTTTGCGCTTATTCGCCGAACTGCGTTTTCAGCCAGTCCTTCGCCTCGGCCTTGTCCATCGTCCAGTAGGAAATGGTATAGGCCTTGTAGAAGAACTCCTCGGCGACGTTGGATGTCTTTTCGACCTTGCCGTTGACGACATCCATGATCAGGTCGACGCGGCCGCGTGCGGTTTCAACCGGCGGCAGGCCCATCGAAACCTTGAGGCTCGAATTGGGATCGAAGACCTGGTCGTACTCGACAGCGTCGAAATCCACGCTCGCGACGATTTCGGTCAGCGGCTTGCCGTTGTCGAACTTGCCGCGGCCAAGCTGCGAAAGGCCGGCCATTGTGCCAACGGTGAGGTTGGATGCCTCGGAGTAGATCAGGTTGACTTCCGGGCGCTGCGTCAGCAGGTCGACGATGATCTGCTTGGCGGCTTCCTGGCCGGCGCTGGAATCGAGCGCGCCGAGATTCTCGGCCTTCGGATCGACCGACAAAACGCCTTCGACGAACGGTTTGGTGCGGCCCGAATTCACCTCGGTGTGGTTCGGCCAGCCCAACTGGACCATGACAATCGGCTTGTCGGGATGTGCTTCCTTCCACGCCTTGGCCATCTGCGCGCCCATCTCGAAGGAGACAGCCGCCTCGTCGCTGCGCGCGGTCGGAATTCCGGTGTCGGCGATCGGGCTGAAGAACGACGTCATCACGATACCCTGATCGAGCGCATCATTCACGCCGGGCGTCGCAGCCTCGGCGTCCCAGATATGCAGGGTCGCTCCATCGAAGCCGCCGGCGACCACCTGGTCGATATTCTGGGTCATGACAGCAGAATCGGCCTGGCCGTCGAACACGACGACTTCGGCGCCGTATTTTTCCTTGGCGTAACGCTCCGCCTCGGCACCCTGTGCCTGGTGAAACACGTTGGACAGGTCGGATACGAAAAACGCGATCCGTTTCCCATCGTCCGCACCGGCACCGATGCTGCCGGCGGCCATCACCGATGCGGCCAGCACGCTGCTCATCAGCAGCTTTTTCCCGAAATTTTTCATGTGCATTCCTCCTATGCTTTGCGGACATCGACGCGGATGTCTCTCCCACTGCAAATGACAGGAATCCGTCTAACGAAATTTTTTGCAGCTTCTGCAATAAATATCAATAGTGAAATTTATGTCAAGAAGTGATAAAAATTTCATTGTGAGAATTGTAATGCCAATCCCACTCGGCCCGGACGGCCGAAACTGCAATTCGGCTGTCCCCGGTACGTGGCGATACATGCCGCAATCACTGGAAATGTTTGAATTCCGGTCGTTCAGGCCGGCAGTTCATGTTCGACTGTGCGAGCGTTGCGGGGCAAGGCTGATTTCGCTTGCGGCGAGGCGGCCCTGTGCCACTATGGGCGGCGCGGTGTCACGCGATGAGATTTTGAACTCCCGGAAAAGAGAGGTTCGCCTTGGCTGAAGAACACGATCGCAGCATGATGGAAAACCTCTACTGGTGGGGCGTGCCGACGCTGTTCCGCTGTCCCCATGAAGAGATCGGCGGGCAGGATATCGTCCTGGCGGGTGTTCCGCACTCCACCGGCAACGGCACCACCGAACGCGACCAGCATCTGGGGCCGCGGGCCGTGCGAAACGTCTCGGCTGTCCAGCGGCGCGTCCATGGGGTGTTCGGCCTCGACCCTTGGGCGACCGCAAAGATCGCCGATATCGGAGATGTCGCGCTGCCGCGCGCCAATGACAATGAGGATTGCATTGCGCGCATTACCGAATTCTACCGGCGGATCGATACTGCAGGCGCGCGGCCCGTTTCCATCGGCGGCGATCATTCGATCACCGGCGGCATTGTCCAGGCGCTCGGCTGCGGTCATCTAACGGCAGGAGAGCCTGTGAGCTTCCTGCATCTCGATGCCCATACGGATGTCTTCACCAAGGTGGATCACTTCCTTGGCGCGAAAAAGTCGGCAGCCCATTGGGGCGCCTATCTTGCCGATCAGGGCAAGGTCGATCCGCGCCGCTCGATGCAGATCGGCCTGCGCGGCCATCCGCGAACCCTGGACTGGCTGCAGCCGTCCTATGATTATGGATACAATGTCGTGACCATGGCGGAATATCGGCAGCGCGGCGCGTCCGACGTCATCGCACAGACCAAAGATATTCTTGACGGGCGGCCGGTCTACATCACCTTCGACCTCGATTGCCTCGATCCGTCCGTCGCCCCGGCGGTGTCCAACCTGGAGCCGGGCGAAAAAGGCTTCGACATCGACGAGGCGATCGGGCTCCTGCGCAGCGTGCGCGGCATGAACATTGTCGGCGGCGATGTCGTGTGCATGATGCCGACCAAGGACAGCCCCAACAACATCACCGCGCTGGTCGCCGGCGCGGTGATGTTCGAGATGGTCGCTATGATCGCCGAGAGCGTTTCGGGCCGCTGACGATCAGTCCTGATCGGCCCGCCGGAACGCGCCCTGGACGATGCGGTCGATGACCATGGCGCAGAACAGGATGGCGAAACCGCCGAGCAGGCCGGGACCCTTGGCGGCATATTGCAGCGCTTCCAGAATCACCTTGCCCAGTCCGCCGCCGCCGATCAGCGAGATGATGACGACCATCGACAGACACATGAGAATGGTCTGGTTGACGCCGGCCATAATCGATGGCAGCGCAAGCGGTATCTCGACATCTCTCAGCGTCTGGAACCGGGACGCTCCGAAGGCATTGGCGGCCTCCTTGATGCTTTCGGGGACCCCGCGCATGCCCAACGCCGTGAGACGAATGACCGGCGGCATGCCGAAAATGATCGTGGCAAGAATGCCCGGCGGGTTGCCGGTGCCGAAAAAGGCGATGATCGGTATGAGATAGACGAAGGCCGGCAGGGTCTGCATGAGGTCGAGCACCGGTTCGGCGAAACTGTATGCGCGCTTCGATTTACCGAACCAGATTCCGAGCGGGATGCCGATGACGACACAGATGATCACGGCCGCCCCGACGAGCGCCACCGTCTCCATGCTGATTTCCCAGTATCCGAGGATCGCGACATAGGCGAGGGCGGCTGCTGTGAAGATGGCGACGCGCGGACCGGCGGACCGCCAGGCGACAACGCAGATAACGACCATGACCACCGGCCATGGTGTAACAATGAGCGCCAGCGTCATGGCGTTGAGAATGGCGCGAACGCCCGCCGTTATGCTGTCGAAGGCGCCCTGGCCGGCCACGGCGGCCGCGTCGATGCGCGCTTCCAGCCAATTGGCAAGCTCGGTGAATATCGTCTCGTTCTGGTTCGCGATGAACAAATGGCTGAACTGGTCTTCGGGGAAGGTGTTCAGGATTTCCAGCGGACTGGCGACCGTAAATTTGTAGATCGTCAGCGGCGCGATCACCAGGACCAGTACGATGCCGAGCAGAAGGTTCTGCTGTTTCAGGCCCGATTCAACCGTATTCGGGCTGATCCGCCAGCGCGTATATTGCTTCTCGTAGACAATATTGGCGTAGAAGCCCTGCAGCAGCTTGAAGGCGAGCAGCAGAACCAGACCGGTAATAAGGATGGTGATCGCCTCGGCATTGGCTGTATCGGCCTGTGCCTGACTGCGCTCGGCGGCCTTCGCCATATTGGCCGCCAGCGTTTCGAAGCGGCTCGGATCTTCGCCTGCGGCTGTGGCCTCCGCGGCTCTTTCCAGAAACTCCTGTGAGCGGGAAAGCTGGCTTTCGGCGCGTTCGCTGAATTTGGCGCCCGGATTGCCCCAGGCGCCCCGGCCGATCTGCACCCAGGCGATCATCTCCAGGATCAGGAAGGCCCAGAAGAAGCCCCAGACGCCCCGCATGGCCGCCCAGACGGGTCCGAGCACGGCGGCTGCAATGTTGAAGGTCAGCGGCGGTGCGCCGGCGGCTTCATGGATCTTGTGGAACGCGGCCGCATAATAGGCGCCATTGCTCCCGGCGAATTCGCTGATCGAGGCATCCAGTTGCTCGCGATCGACCTCGACATCCGACGCGGCGGTAACCGTGATATCCGTCATTCCTTGCCTCCCTGAATACCACGCAGCAACCGCGGTTTGGTGACCACGCCGATATCGCTCCCGTCCTTGGTGATGACGACGGGAAGATCCGATCCGACCGCATGGTCGATCAGCTGATCAAGGTCCGCCTCCTCATCGGCTCTGGGCGCGCCTTCGGTCGGTCCGTCATACCGCTCGAGCGGTTCCATAATGGAGTGGGCCTTGACCAGTTTGAGTTTCGAGATGCCCTGGACGAACTCGCGCACATAGTCGTCGGCAGGGTTCATCACGATGTCTTCAGCCGTGCCGATCTGGACGATGACGCCATCCTTCATGATGGCGATGCGATGGCCGATGCGGATCGCCTCGTCGAGATCGTGGGTAATGAACAGCGTTGTTTTCTTCAGTTGCGCCACCAGGGCCTTGAACTGGTCCTGGAGTTGCATCCGGATCAACGGGTCGAGCGCGGAAAACGGCTCGTCCATCAAAAGGATTTCCGGGTCCGAAGCCAGCGCCCGGGCAATGCCGACGCGCTGCTGCATGCCGCCGGACAGTTCCTTTGGCAGCCGGTCCTCGTAGCCGATCAGATTGACGAGTTCCAGGGCGTGATCGGAGACCGCCCATCGTTTCGATTTCGGTACGCCGCGTATTTCCAGTGGATAGGCGACATTGTCGCGGACCGAGCGATGCGGCATCAGCGCCATATGCTGAAACACCATGCCGATCTGCGTGGCGCGGACATTGCGCAGTTCCGAGGCGGACATGGCGCTGACATCGCGCCCGAGGATCTCGATGGTGCCTGATGTCGGCTCGATCAGTCGGTTGACGTGCCGGACCAGGGTGGACTTTCCTGAGCCGGAAAGGCCCATAATGCAGAAAATCTCGCCTCTTGCGACCTCGAAGGTGGCGGCCTGGACCCCGACAACACAACCGAAACGCTCCAGCACTTCCGGTTTCGTGAGGCCTTCCGCCTTTATGGCCTCCATCGCTTCGTCGGCGCGGTCCCCGAAGACCTTCCAAACATCCGTCAGCTTTACGACAGTTTCGCTCATCTGCGCCCCCGAGGCTTCATTCAACTGGTTGATGGCCGCGGCGCTGAAAACGCCGCGGCCACCGGTTCGGTCGGATTACTGGCTAAGCCAGTCGAGAACCTGGTCCTCGTTTTCGCTGACCCATTCCTTGGCGTATTCAGCCGGGTCTTTCTTGTCGACGACCAATGCGTAGGTCATCGCGCTGACAGCGTCCGTGTCGAGCTTCATATTGGCAAAGAGCTTTGCGACCTCGGGATGCTGTTCTTCGATTGCCTTTGCATAGTGAAGATGCAGATAGGCGGTGTCCCAGGCCATCGCAGCCGACGACTTGTCGAGCCATGCCGGGTCGTCAGTCGGCTGTACGACCTTCCAGCCGGACGGATCGTGCGCTGGCTCCTCGAGGATCTGCAGATCATGCAGGACAAACACGTAGTGGGGCGTGTAGCAGAAACCGACCCATGGCTTGCCCGCCTTGATGGCGTTGTCGAGATTGGCATAGGCCAGCGTTTCATCGGATTCCGTCAGCTCCATCAACTCACCATAGCCATAGGACTTGGCACGGATTTTCTCGACATTGGTCGATGCCCAGCCGGGGGCTCCGATCCAGATTTCGCCGCGGCCATCGCCGTTCGTGTCGAACACGGCCGCCTTGTCCGGGTCGGTCAGATCGTTGATCGACTTGATGTTGTGCTCTTCGGCCGTGGCCTTCGGCACGCAGATGCCCTGGAATGCCTCGACGCCGTTGGAGTTCATGACGACCGAGCCCTTGTCCTTCACATAGGTATCGTGAAGGTTCTGCTGGTTCGGCATCCAGACTTCGGGGTGGGCGTGCATCGAACCCTTGTCCATGGCCTCGAACACGATCGGGTTGGTACCGTTCTGCAATTCGACCTCAAGGCCGAGATTGTCCTCGATTACAACCTTGAGGACGTTGGCCGTCGCTGCAACGGACGGCCAGTTGGGTACGCCGATAACGACGTCCGCGGCCAGGGCCGGCGTTGCCGACAACATGGTGGCGGCGATGAGTGAGGAAATGTGTTTCATTGGGTTCTCCCTGTTCAATGATGATTCAGTTGGTCTGCGGCTGCAGATTATTCGCAAGACCGCCGCTTCAGCCCCTCGGTTGCATAATATGTCTCGTCCGATTGGTCACACCAAGGCTGGCCGAACAGGCCTGACGGATGTGCTCAGATGGATGAGTTGGCGTTGATCCGGTGCTGTAGTAACGGCCTGGACGGTAATTTGTTGCCAATTCCCTTCGGTTGATCGCCACATCCGCAGGTTTAACCGGAGTGTAGCCTGTTGCCGGACGCTGGCAAAGCGATGCGCGATCCAAAACAATGTGTTCCTCTTATTTGCTGCCGCCTTGTGACCGGCGGCTGCCCGTCTTCGCGGGTTGCACTTAGACTTCCACAATAGGGCGCGGTGATGGATCGTTTTTTTGCAGTTCCTAAAAATTAGGAATATACTTGCGAAGAAGTAGAAACCGGGTTCGCTCTGGCCCGGATGGTGCCTCATAATGGGACCATTGCGCAAATTGAAGGCAAAAGGCGGAGGCACGCATGCAACGGTCGCGGCTCAGTCTGAAATGGCTGGAGGTGTTTCAACTGGCGGCACGGTCCGGTTCCGTCCAGGAGGTGGCATCTGAAACCGGTCTTTCGGTCAGCACGGTGTCGCATCATATCCAGAGTCTGGAAAAGCGGCTGGGTGTCAGCCTGCTCGACCACAATCGCCGGCCCATGGTTCTCACGCCGGCGGGCAATGTGTTCCTGCGCTATATCGAGGAGGCGCTCAGTCTCATCCGCAAGGCGGAGATCGAGGCGGTGTCCGGCAACATGATCGAGGCACGCAGTCTGCGGCTCGGGATGGTCGACGATTTTGACGCCGAGATTGCTCCCGAACTGGCCCGCACGCTGGCCGCCGGCATGCGCAATTGCGAGTTCACGCACTTTGCGCGCCCCAGTCATGAAATCCTGCATCTGCTGCGCAACCGTCAGATGGATGTCGGGGTCGCGACGCGGCCGATGGACGACGTGTCGGATCTGGTGGAGTATCCGCTGGTGCGCGATCCGTTCGTAGTCGTCACGCCGATCTCCCAGGGCATGTCTCCCGAGGATTACCTGGCCGGCAAAAGCACTATTCCGCTTATTCGATACAGCCAGACGCAGATCATCGGCCGCCAGATCGAAGCGCAGCTCAGGCGTCTTCGCATATCACTGCCCAACCGGATTGAAATGGAAAGCAACCAGTCCATCATCGGCATGGTGGCCGATGGGAGCGGCTGGGCCATCACAACCCCTTTGAGCTATCTTAGGGCGCGCCGGTTCCACGGGCAGACCGTCCTTCACCCCTTTCCGGGGAAAAGTTTCGCGCGTTTCATCTCGATTTTCACCGCCGAAGAATATGCCCAAGGCGTTGCGCGCATGATCGCCAACACCATGCGCCGCCTTATCCATCTGCGGACCATCGAGCCGGCGGTGCAGCAGATCCGGTGGCTTGAAGAGGGTTTCTATGTCCTGCCGGAACGCAGCGGCGTCAACGCAGGCGTGTAAAAATGTTCCTGATGGCAGCGTCAGTGGAAGTCCCCAGATAGTCCGGGTGATGGGTAGCCAGAATTTCCTTCGCTTTTTCGCGCGCTCTTGACCAGGCCTGCTGCGCGCCCTTTTCCTCCCATGTTCGCGGCGTGTCCCTGTCCGCCAGGGCCGGATAGAAATAGTCGCGTTCCATGGCCGCAAGCGTGTGCGAGCCGCCGAGAAAATGGCCGTCGCCCAGTACCGCGCCGCATATTGCATCGAATCCGAGATTTTGCTCGTTGACCTCGACGCCGCGCAATATCCGGTAGGTGTTGGAGTGCATTTCATCGTCGAGGACGAAAGCTTCGAAACTGGCGCCGAGCAGCGAGGCCGTCATTCCGGAACTCTCATAGATGAGATTGCCGCCCGCCAGTGCCGCCGCCAGGGATGTTAGCGCCTTTTCCGTTCCATATTGCGCATCGATGGCCTTGGCGTCGCTCATGGATGCGGCAACGCCGGAGGGAAGTCCGAGCCAGTTGGACAATTGCGCCGATGCCGCGTTCAGCACGGCGATCTCGCCGCCGGCGCCCGAAAAGGCACCGGTGCGCAGGTCGACAACGAACGGCCAGTTGGAAAACACCATGGGATGGCCGGGACGGATGGCGTGCACCATCAGCAGGCTGCCGAGGGTCTCGGCGAGGGACTGGGCGAGAAATCCGGCCAGTGTGGCCGGTGCCGTGGCGCCCGCCTGGGCGGCGGTGATGCAGGAAATCGGGATGTTGTGGCGGATGCATTCGAATGTGACATCCACGGCGTCCTCGCCGTAGCGCATGGGCGAGATGACCGGGCTGATATGCGCCTTGACGAAAGGCCGGCGGGAAAAGGCGCCTTCGCCGCCCGCGGCGATATCGAACATCTGCACGATGGGGGCGACATTCTGTGCCAGCGTGAAGGAGGTTGCCGTCGGCTTGGTGGTGTTCTTGACCAGCGCATAGGCGGTGTTCAGGTCCAGATCGAAGACATCCTCGACATCGGTGGCGACGCAGCAGCGCGTGAACCAGCTGATATTGGCCAGCGTGTCCTGAAGCCGGGTGAAATCATGCAGGTCGCGCAGTGTGGACGGGCGGTAGAGCCCCGTTTCGATATCAAGGGTCTGCACGGCGGCGCCGCCGGTTCCGAAATAGACGCGGCTGCCGCCCACTTCGATCGAGCGTGCTTCATCACGGCCGTGAAGAACGAATGTCTTGGCCGACTTGCCGATCGCTTCCTCTACAAGATCGCGGGAAAACAGAAACCGGCCGCGTTCATCGCGCTGCGCTCCGCATGCCTCGAAGCGCTCGGCAAGCCGTTGCGGCACCTCGCCCATGCCAAGGGTGGCGAGCAGGCGCAACGCGGTGTCGTAGATCTTCTGGAGGTCCTGTTCATTCAACGGCCGGTACTGACCGCCCGTCTGACCCGGCGGACAGGGATTGGTTTCGGGACCGGCAGCCCGTCGGCTTATCCGCTCGCGCCGTCCCGCGCGTTTCGGCGAACTGTGTCCCATGACAGATCTCTCCATTGCCATAGCGAGGCTCGGAAGAGGATTAGGATGCCGGCTTGAAAATTGCACAAGCACGTTTCGGTTCAAGCGAAAATGTCGAATTCGAGTTTCGAAATTATCGGATAAGAGATGCTATGGTTGACCGAAACTCCAGAAAACCGCTGCCTATGACTGGTTCAATGGAGCGCCTTGATGAAATCGCGTTGCAAAGTTGTTGTCATTGGCGGCGGTATTGCCGGGTGCTCGACGCTCTATCACCTGACGCGCGAAGGCTGGAGCGATGTGGTTCTCCTGGAACGGGACGAACTGACCAGCGGCACCACGTGGCATTCGGCGGCCCAGGTGACCAATTTCGGCATGAACCAGACAATGATCGGACTGAAATCGCACTCGATCAGGCTGTACAAGGAACTGGCTGAGGATCCGGAATATCCGATCAACTACCACCACGGGGATGGCGGTATTCGTCTTGCAAATACCGAAGCGCAGATGGACGGCTATCGGCATTTCGCGTCTCTTGCCCGCGGCATGAATGTGCATTTCGAGGTGATAGATGCGCAGGAATGCGCGCGCCGTCACCCCTTGATCTCGACGGAAAACCTCGTCGGCGGGCTGTGGGACCCGCTGGACGGCGATATCGATCCGGCGCAATTGTGCCAGTCACTGGCGCGCCGGGCGCGCAAGGCCGGCGCGGAAGTCTATCGCCACACACCGGTGACAGCGCTCACCCAGCGCGATGACGATACGTGGACCGTGCATACCGCCAAGGGCGACATCGATTGCGATATCGTGGTCAATGCAGGTGGCTACCGTGTCAACGAAGTCGGCGCCATGATGGGCGTGCACCATCCGGTTGCGTCGATGGAACACCAGTATTTCCTGACCGATCCTATCCCGGCTATCGAGGAAGCGGGCCACCGCATGCCGCTGTTGCGCTGTCCGATTTCGGATTTCTATTGCCGGCAGGAAAAATTCGGCCTGCTGCTCGGTTTCTACGAGCAGGACTGCAGGACCTGGGGCATGGACGGCATCGATCCCAATTTCACCAATGCGCTGTGCCCGGACGATCTGGATCGTGTGACGGACGTGCTGGAAGGCGCATTTGCACGCATGCCTGCGCTGATGGATGCGGGCATCCATACGGTGATCAACGGTCCCATCACCTATACGATCGACGGCGCGCCGCTGGTCGGACCGGTTCCGGGCAAGCGGAATGCCTATTGCATCATCGGCCTGCGCGCCGGGCTCGGCGAGGGCGGCGGACATGGATGGCTGCTGGCGCAGCAGATCGTTCACGGTGAAGCCTGTTATGACACCTGGTGCCTCGATCCGCGCCGGTTTACCGGCCACGGCAATGTCGAGCTGACGGCCGTGAAAGCCATCGAGGATTACCGGAACGAGTTCCGGTTCCACTTCCCGAATGAGCATCGCCCGGCGGGACGTCCCTTCAAGACGACGCCGCTGACCGCCGTGCTTGCCGCGGAAGGGGCGGCGTTCGAGGTGGTCAATGGCTGGGAGCGCATTGAATATGTGAAGCCGGCTCCCGACTTTCACCCGACACACACATTCCGGTTCGATGAAGCATTCGACACGGTGGCCGGCGAAATCGCCAATCTGCGCGAGAATGTCGGCCTGACGGAAGTCAGCGGCTTCAACCGCTATGCGCTCACCGGCACGCATGTGCACGATTTTCTCGACCGGGTCATGTGCGGCCGGGTTCCGCGTAAATCCGGCAAAGTCGGGCTTGGCTACCTGCTGAACCGTCACGGTATGGTCAAAACCGAGGCTACCATCGCGAACCTGCCGGACGGGAGGGTGTGGTACGGATCGGCCGCGGCCGCGGAATATCACGACCGCGACTGGCTGAGGGATCATATCACGCCGGATGAGGATGTTTCGATCGAGACGCTGACCAACGATTTCACGATCCTGGTCGTCGCCGGCCCCAAATCGCGCGACGTGCTGCGGGCCGTCAGCCGCGCCGACTGGTCGAAGGAGGCTTTCCCGTGGCTGTCCGTGCGCGCGTGCTTTGTCGGCATCGCGCCGGCAGTCGTCATGTCCGTCAGTTTTTCCGGCGAGCTTGCCTACGAGATCCATGTGCCGAACAACCAGCTATACGCCGCCTATCTGGCGCTGAGACAAGCCGGCGAGCAGCATGGAATGAAGCTCTTCGGCGCGCGCGCCATCGATTCCATGCGGCTGGAAAAGGGCTTCCTGCACTGGAAGGCCGATATTCTGACGGAATTCGACCCGTTTGAAACCGGGCTCGACCGGTTCGTCAAGATGGACAAGGCGGACTTTGTCGGCAAGGCGGCGTTGTCGGAGCGGATAGCGGGCGGTCCGTCACGCAAGCTGGTCACGCTTGAAATCGAATGCAGGGATGCGCCGGCCCATGGCGGTGCGTCCGTTCTGCGCGACGGTCCGGTGGTCGGCACCGTTACCTCGGGTGCGTTTGGGCACCGCGTTTCAAAGAACCTCGCCTATGCTTTCGTGCAGCCCTATCTTGCTGTGCCAGATACCCGAATGGAGGTCGATGTGCTTGGCGAACGGGTTGCGGCGCGGGTCATCGAAATGAGCCCCTATGACCCGGCCCATGATCGTATGCGGGCCTAATATCCCGGTCTTGCCGGCTCCGGCGCAGGCGAGACGAAATTGGAGGAGATGAATGTACGGATCGTTTTTCTGCTGTCCCGGTTTATTGCGATGATGCTTGCTCTGGCGGGATCAGCACCATGACGTCAAGGATCTTTCGTGGCAGTTTTACGCAGCAGGAGCCGATCCCGGAGGAGGCGATCGAGGCGGCGGTTGCGGTAATGCGCAGCGGTCGTCTGCACCGCTACAACCTTACCAGTGGCGAACATGGTGAAACGGCTCTCCTGGAACGGGAATTTGCGGACTGGCAGGGCAGCAAATACTGCCTTGCCATGGCATCCGGCGGCCAGGCCATCCAGACGGGACTGCGGGCGGCCGGGGTCGGGGACGGCGACAAGGTCCTGACCAACGCCTTCACGCTGGCGCCGGTGCCGGGCGCCATTGCCGCCGTCGGCGGTTTGCCCGTGCTTGTCGAGATCGATGAAAATCTGCGCCTGGACGTGGAAGACCTCGACCGCAAGGCGGCAGAAAGCGGGGCACGCACGCTGTTGCTGTCGCATATGCGCGGACATTTGTGCGACATGGACGCCGTGATGGCGGTTGCGGAAAGCAGGGGCTTCCAGGTTATCGAGGATTGTGCGCACACAATGGGCGCGCGTTGGAAAGGAACAAAGTCCGGCAACTATGGCGTTGCGGCCTGCTTTTCGACCCAGACCTACAAACACATGAACTCGGGCGAGGGCGGTTTCCTGACTTCGGACGATCCTGACCTGATGGCCCGGGCGACCATCCTGTCGGGAAGCTACATGTTCTACGACCGCCATGGCGCCGGTCCCGACGAAAAGCATTTCGAGGCGGCACGCTACCAGATGCCCAACCAGTCCGCCCGCATGGACGCGTTGCGCGCGGCAATCCTGAGGCCGCAATTGCGCCTGCTCGAAGAAAACATCGCCCGGTGGAATACGCTCTACAACACCGTCGCCGATGGGTTGAAGAAAAGCCCGGCCATTGTCGTCCCAAGGCGCCCGCAGGAAGAAGACATGGTCGGATCGTCGATCCAGTTCCGCGTGCCCGCGCTTGATGTTGCGGGTTGCCGGACCCTCATCCGCCGTTGCAGCGACCACGGCGTGCAGCTCAAATGGTTCGGCGACCGCGAACCGAGCGGCTTCACCTCGGACCACGCTTCCTGGCGGTATTTTGAAGCGCAGACCTTGCCCAGGACCGATGCGGTCCTGTCGACCCTGTTCGATATGCGTTTGCCGCTGACTTTCTCACCGCAGGACTGCACGCTCATCGCCGATATCATTGTCGAGAATGCCGATCTGGTCCGCACATGACGGCTCGGTGCCTTCGCTGATGAAGCAGTGAAAGGATCTAGTGCCTGCCAGTGGCGATCAGCGGTCGCGGCCGGATGCCGCCAGGATGACGCCGATGATGATCAGGCCGGTCAGGATCAGGCGCGGCCCCGCGCCGAGACCGAAGGTGTTCAGCATCGTCACGAGCAGGAACATGAAGAGGGCCGCTCCCCAAAGGCCGGGCACGTTGGAAAAACCGCCGGCGACGGATGTGCCGCCGATAACGACGACGGCGATGGAAGCCAGCAGATATTCTTCGCCCATATTGAGTGCCGCGCCACCTGAAAACGCCGCCAGAAAGAAGCCGCATATGGCGGAAAAGACCGCGCAGAGCGTGTAGGTGAGGTAGCGGACACGGTTGACATTGATGCCCGCAAGCCGCGCCGCGCGGGCGTTCTGCCCGATGGCAAGCACAGACTGGCCGTAAACCGTGCGCCGCAACACCACATGCATAATGGCTGCCAGCATGATCGTCGCGATTGCGAGGTAGGGAAGCCCGAGGATTTTGCCGGTGGCAAAATCGCCGAGTGCTTCAGGCGGTTTTATGCGCAGGCCGCGATTGTACCAGATGGCCAGCGACTGATAGATGAAGCTGGTGGACAAAGTCGCAATGATCGGCGGTATGTTCAAAAGCCGGATCACCAGATAATTGGCGCTTCCGATCAAGATACCGAGCACGAGTGCCAGCAGCAGGCCTACCAGGATCATGCCGTCGGACCCGTCCATTACCTTCATCGCCACCGTGGCGACCAGTGTCATGCTCGACGGAATTGACAGATCGACATTGCCGGGGCCTGTCGTGATCACCAGCATCTGCCCGATGGCAACGATGACAAAAAACGATCCGAACAACAGGGCGGCCGAAACGACACCGGCACCGGCCGCGCCGCCGGAGACGGCGATGATCGCCACCACCATCAGCACCGCGCCGAACCAGGACCAGAACCAGGGGAGACGGAATATCGCGGCGATCATTTCCTTGCCTCCAGCCTGTTGATCAGAACGCGAAGGGCCAGGACGATGATCAGGATCGCACCCTGCGCGCCGATCTGCCAGTCCGGGTTCAGCCGCAGGAACGACAGGAACGAACCGGTCAGGGTCAGGGTGATCGCGCCGATAACCGCACCGATGGGCGACACGCGTCCGCCGACAAACTCTCCGCCTCCCAATATCACGCCGGCGATTGAAAGCAGCGTGTAGCGCAGGGCGATATTGGCGTCGGCGGATGTGGTCAGGCCGACCAGCGCAATGCCCGACAGCGCTCCGAAAAAGCCGGCAAGCGCAAACATTGTCGCCTTGATGCGGACCATCGACCAGCCGGATCGTTCGACCGCCCTGGCGTTGCCGCCGGCGCCGCGCAGCACAACGCCATAGGAGGATTTCATCAGCGCGATATGGACGACGAGCGCGATGACGATCGACGCGATGATCGGAAACGGCACATAAGCCGGTTTCAGGGTCATCAGCGAACGGATCCAGCCCGGCGCCTCGCCGCCGGGGGTCGGCAGCAGCATGACCGCGATGCCCAGCCAGACGAAGGACATGCCGAGCGTTACGACGATGGAGGGCAGGTTGCGCAGTTGGATGAGGGCGCCGAGCGCGGCATAGACCGCGATGCAGCCGGCAATCGCCAGGATTCCCAGAAGCGGGGTTTCCTGAAGAAGGGTCGCGGCGATACAGGCCATCAGGCTGACATAGGAGCCGATGGACAGATCAAGGTCGTTGACGCACAGGATGAACATCTGCGCGATCGTCGCGAGCGCGATCGGTATGGCCAGGTTGAGCATCAGGTTGAGGCCGAAATAGCTCATCGCGCGTGGCTGGATATAAAAAATCGCGGCCAGCAGGATCGCCAGCGAAACCGCCGGCAGCAGCGTCCGGAAAAGGCGGGGATTGATGATATCCCTCATGCCGCCTTGTCCTTGAAGGATGCCTCGAGAATACGCTCTTCGGTGACATCGGCGCGATCGAACTCGGCCATGATCCGGCCTTCCCGGAAGACGTAGACATGGTCGCAATGGCTCAACTCGTCGGTTTCCGTGGTGTACCAGACGAAGCTGCGACCGCTGCGTGCTTCCTGATCGATCAGCAAATAGACCTCTTCCTTGGTTCCGATATCAACGCCGCGCATCGGGTCATCCATCAGGATGATGTCGGCGTCGGAACCAAGCGCGCGCAAACAGCGCCTTTTGCTGGTTGCCGCCCGAGAGCGACAGGATTGGCATGTTCAGATCCAGCGATTTGATGCCGATTCTCTTTTGCCAGCTATTGGCCAGTTCCAGCTCGGGCGCGGATTGGATGAGGCCGGATTTCGTGAAGCGCCGCAGCGAAGATATGGAGGTGTTCTTGATGATGGACCATAGCGGGAAGACCCCGTCATTCTGGCGATCTCCGGGCACCAGCGCGACGCTGCCGCTTATCTTTATGTCCGGGTCGCGCCGGGAGGCCGCATCGAACAGGCGGATGATCATCTCGGTCTGTCCATGGCCGCCGAGACCCGCCAACCCGATGACCTGGCCGCGGTGAAGCTTGAAATCGGCCCCGGAGACCTTTTCGGACGCCGTGATCACGATGTCCGCCATTTCGCCCTTGCTGCCCCGATCGGATTTTTCCGCGTTCTCATCGACCACATTGCCCATGGCCTGCACGAGGCCGGCACGGTCGAATTCGCCGACGGGCCTGTCTGCGACGATGCGGCCGTCGCGCATGACGATGACGCGGTCCGAGGTCGAGAGGATTTCGCCGAGAAGATGCGAAATCAGGATGATTGTTCCCCCCTCAGTCACGTATTTTCGCACATAGGCAAGCAATTGCTCCGCCTGGCCCTGGTCGAGCGAAGATGTCGGCTCATCGAGTATGACAAGCCGGGGCGGCGGGCCGTCCGAGGCAAACGCCCTGGCGATCTCGACCATCTGCCGCTTTGCGATCGTCAGGTCGCCGACAACGTCCTCGGTCGAGATATTGTTGCCGGGGAATATCTCATCGAGCTGTTGGCGGATGATGCCGGTGGCCTGTCTCTTCCACAACAGTCCGCGCACGGATTTCAGCGAAACCCGCAGGTTTTCCGCAACCGTCAGGTTCGGGCACAGGGAAAGCTCCTGGAAAACGCATCGCAGACCGGCTGCATGGGCGGATGCGATGCTGTGCGCGGCTATTTGTGCGCCGGCTATCTTGAGCGTGCCCTGATCGGGTGCCATGACACCGGCCAGTATGTTCATCAGGGTCGATTTGCCGGCCCCGTTGTGGCCGACAAGTCCGAGGCACCGCCCGGCGCTGATCGCGAGATCGACCCCGGCCAAAGCCTGAACGGCGCCGAAACTCTTTCCGACGCCGTTCAATTCCACGACCACATCGCTGTCCTGTGCCGATCCGTCCATCAACATTGCCCTGTGATCGTTATTCGCACTCCGTCAGGAGGCTTCGTCGATCACCTTGATGGCATCTTGCTGCGAATATTCGACATTCGCAACGCCTCCGGCCTGGGTGTTTTCCAGGTTTGCTTCAAGATTGCCCTGGTCGATGCGCAGAAAGGGAACGGTCAGGTCCTTGGGGACGTCCTTGCCGTCGAGAATCTGCTGCGCGACCCAGAAGGCCAGCGTCGAAACGCCGGGTGCGATGGACACGGACATGGTTTCGTATCCGTTCGCGTCCTTCTGTTCCTTCCACCAGGTAAGCTCGTCATGGCGATTGCCCATGATGATGGTTGGCGTGTCGCGGCCGGCGGCCTTGAAGGCCTGTGCGGCACCATAGCCGTCACCGCCCTGGGTCACGACCGCAGTGATTTCCGGAAGGCTTGGGAGGATACCCGCGACAGCCTTCTGGGAAACATCCTGCGCCCAGTTCCCATGGACGGATCCGACTATCTTGAATTTGCCGCTTTCAGCGACGCCTTCATGGATGCCCGCCGAAATCTCGTCATCGACGAATACGCCGGCAAGACCGCGGATCTCGAGCAGATTTCCGCCGTCGGGGTATTTTTCAGCGAGATATTCGACCTCGCTCTTGCCCATCTTCTTGAAATCGACGGCGATGCGCCATGCGCAGGGTTCGGTCACGACGCCGTCGAATGAAACGACGGTGATCCCGGCATCACAGGCCTCCTTGACAGCACCATTCAGACCTTCAGGCGAGGCGGCATTGATGACGATCGCGTCGTAGCCCTGGAGTATGAGGTTCTGAATCTGGGCGGCCTGTTCCGTGACCTGGTTTTCGGCCGTGGTGAACGGATCGGCGGCCGCCACCACGCCGTTCTTGACGGCTTCGCCGGTTACCTTTTCCCAGCTGTTCAGCATTGCCTGGCGCCAGGAGTTTCCGGCGTAGTTGTTGGAAAGCGCGATCTTCTTGCCGGATGTGTCCGCTACAGCCGGCTGAACGGTCGTCGCGGCTACGATGGCAACACCCAGACCCAAAACGCTTGCGGTCAAACTCTTCATTTCGTCCTCCCATGGCACAAACCGGACCCCTATAGCGATCCCTCAGAACGGATCGCCCGGCCATGGCGGCGACCCGCTCAAATCCTCCCGCCGATGCTTCCGCATCCGCGCGCCCGGTTTTTTCTTTCGGTATTCCCGGTCAGGCAAAGGCTACGGCGTGGCCGGGACGCGGGAAAGCCGCCAATGCGGGTTTGTTCCTGCGTATTCACGCCGGGCAAATAGCGGGTTTCCGCAGTCACCAAAGCCTAAAGGATATGCTTGTCGAGCCAGGCCTTGAGATGCTCTTCGCCGAGCGCCAGGCCCTCGACATTCAGCAGGCCGCGTGAAAAGGCAACGGCGACCGCCCGGGTCCTGGAGTTGAAGGCCGGCCCGACCTTGCCGTCGACGGGCGTCTGATCGATGCCCAGTTTCTCATAGAGATGTTTCAGGCGGCTCTGCACGCCGCGCGTGGAAATCGAACGGCGCGCGGCAATCGCCTTGTCCGTCATGCCGAGGGCGATGTCCATGAGCACCTCGAACTCGGCGTCGCTCAGGCCTTCATGTATGTTTTCGCTGCGCTGCTGCACGCCGCGGATCTCGCGGTCGATGATGCACTGATCCTCCTGGAAGACGCCACGCAGGGCGAGTTCCAGCCGCTGTTCGCTGGCCGTTTTCAGCAGGTAGCCATACACCGCCTCGTTGGGCACGATGCGGGAAATGCCGCGCACATAGGCTTCGTCCGCATAGTTGGACCAGAACAGGATGCGCATGGCGGCGTGCTTGCGCCAGATCACGCTGGCGGCCGTAACGCCACTGGTGTTGGGCATCTGCATGTCCATGATGATACCGTCGATTTTTTCGCCGGCGACCAGGTCGAGCGCGGTTTGCCCGTCCGAGGCTTCGAAGATCTGCTCGCATTCGGGCATGGCGGTGGCGACCGCGTTCTTCAGGAACGTTCGGTGGAAGGGATCGTCCTCGGCAATCAGCAAATTCATGAGCCCGCCCTTTTTACCGCGGTGCTCTCAGCGGAAAGAGGATCGGCATCGTCCGGTATTTGCAGGATCGCTAGCGGCACATGCAGCGATATGCAAGTGACGTCCGCATCGTGCCGCAGGGCGATATCTGCACCGATAAGGGCCGCTCGGACCTTCATATTGTCGACGCCGCGTTTGGAATCGGACCATCCGTCGGTCGGTGTCGCGCCATCGTTGCGTACTTCGACGATCACATGGTCGCCATCCCGATACAGCGACACGGAGATCGTGCCGCATTGGCTGTGCTTGACGGCATTGGTCAAGGCTTCCTGCACGATCCTGAAGACAGCGGTCCGGATGGTGTCGGAGCCGTGGTCGAGGATGCCGCCTGTTTCATCATTCAGGACCGTCTTGATGGAACGGCCGGCTCCGGCGGTGGCCTTTTCGAGTTGCGCCTCGATCGCCTGTTGCAGGCCGAACAGTTCCAGTATGCCGGGTTTGGCATTTTCGATGATGCGGCGAAGCTCATCGGTGCAGCGGGCGATGCTGCGGCCGACCTTGGCAAGTTCAAGGGATTCCGTGCCTGCACGGCGGGTCATTTGCGTGACCTGCCGGTAGATGCTGGAAAGATCGGCGAGCGTCTGGTCGTGCAGTTCCATGCCGAGACGCTTGCGCTCCTCCTCCATGCCCTCTGTCAGCCGCAACGCACCGCTGCGAAGCGCCTGTTCGCGACCGATGGCTTCGCCCTCGCGAAGGGCCGCCTGGCGGGCCTGTTCGCCCATTTTCAGCGCGTAGATATAGGGTGAAATGAGATCGGCGATGCGTTTGGCCTCTTCAAGGTCGTCCTGGGAATAGACGTTCTTGGCGTGGCTTGAAATATTCAGCGAACCGTGGACGACGCCGTGCACGTGCAAGGCGACGTGGATCCGGGAATGCAGATCCGCCTCGTAGATCGGCGCATCGAAGGCGCCGTCAAAGTGGAACTGCGGATCCTCCCAGGCGTCGCTGGTCAGGATATAGGGAATCTTGCCGAGCAGCAGGTTGCAGATCGGGCTCTTTGCGATGGGCCGCGACCGGTCACCCTCGCTCCAGCCGGTTTCAACGCCGACCTCGAACGCCATGTGTTCGCCCTTGCGGTCGGAGGTGATGATGGCGATGTCCATATGGTCGAAGGGCAATATCTCGCGGATCTCGTCGGCGATCCGCTGGAGCACTTTCTGGAAATCGAGCTGTCCCGCGACCGCCCTGGAGATCGACAGGTAGCGATCGAGGCTGTCGGATTGAATCCTGTCCGTTTTCTGTTCCATATGCGCACATATCATCACAGTTTGCTGCCGGCGCAAATCCCTTTATCCCGCAGCACGTTGCGGGAATCCGCACGCTGAACTTCGTTGTCACGCAGTACATTGACCGCAATTGCGGGTTTAAACTCACCGGCGACCGGTCTTACCTTGGCCGACATCACGCGGACCGCAGAGCAATCCAATGCAAGATCACATCGTCGTCGACGATCGGCGCTTCCTGTCCCTGATTCAGCCGAACGCGCATCTGGAGAAGATCGCCGGCGGCATGATCTGGACGGAAGGACCGGTCTATTTCCCGCAGGGCGACTATTTCCTGTGGAGCGACATTCCCAACAACCGCAGCTATCAGTGGTCGAGCGGCTCAAGCGTGCGGGTTTTCGATCACAATCCCAATTACTGCAATGGCCACACACGTGACCGCGAAGGAAGGCTTATCAGCTGCGAGCACCTGACGCGGCGTGTCACCCGCCTGGAGCATGGCGGATCCGTCACCGTCATTGCCGACAGCTTCAACGGCAAACGACTCAACTCGCCCAATGATGTGGTGGTCAAGTCGGACGGCAGCATCTGGTTTACCGATCCGCCCTACGGGATCCTCAGTGATTTCGAAGGCGCGGCCGCGGAGCAGGAACAGGACGGTTGTTACGTCTTCCGGTGGTGCCCGGACACCGGAGAGCTGAGCGTCGTCGCCGATGATTTCGTCAAGCCGAACGGGCTTGCCTTTTCTCCCGACGAAAGCCTGCTCTATGTTTCGGATACCGGGCTTTCGCACGATCCCGACGGTCCGCATCACATTCGCGTTTTCGATGTGAAGGACGGCCGAGCGCTCGCAAACGGACGGATTTTTGTGGACATCGAGGAGGGCGTTCCGGACGGCTTCCGGGCCGACTGCCAGGGCAATATCTGGACCAGCAGCGCCGCCGGTGTTCAGTGTTTCGACCCTGACGCCATGCGTCTCGGCATGCTTGCGACGCCTGAGACGGTGGCCAATGTCACCTTCGGCGGCCGCCGCAATATCCGGCTGCTGATCACCGCGACCACATCGGTCTACACGACCTTCGTCTCCGTTAAGGGCGCGACCTAAGCCGCTGTTGTCAATTGGCTATTTCAACGTTTTCGTTGCCGTGACAGGTGAAGAGCGGTGGATGTGCGCCGCTGCATATCAGCTGACAGTGCTCAGAAGGCGGCGGGAACCTTGCGCTGGCCGGCGCGCGCCGCCATGGATGCGGCGGCCAGGAGGTGTGAGGACATGACGCTGGCCGCCCATTCGGGTGATCGTGCGGCGATCGCATCCGTTATCTCGTGGTGGTGCGCGGCGCTGCGGATGAGGTCCTCGTCGGAATAGAGGTGGTACATGCGCGCCACCATGCCGACATTGACGGCCATGGAGATGAGAGCGCTGAGGCGCGGCGAACGGGCCGCTTCCATGATGGTGCGGTGGAACTTCTCATTGGCGGCCGAGATGATCTTGTAGTCGGATTGCGATTTCGGCGGCGTGTGGGCCGACATTTCAGCGCTCAGTTCCTTCAGATGTTCAACCTGCTCATCGGTCGCGAATTCGGCCGCGCGAGCAGCGCCATAGCTCTCGAGCAGCTTTCTGATCTGGAACATCTGCTCCAGTTCCTCGTCCTCGAAATGAGCGACGCGCGTCGTATATCCGGTGCCGCGCTCGACGAAACCTTCATGGATGAGCTTGCTGATCGCCTCGCGCACGGGTGTCCGGCTGAGGCCGAGATTTTCAGCCATTCTCTGTTCGGTGATGCGCTCGCCTTCCTTGAGCGTGCCGGACAGGATGTCCGAGCGGATGGCGTGGTAGGCCTGGTCCGTGGCGGCGGTTCGCTGTGCGGGATTGCTCATGCGGCTGCCTCGCCGGTTTCGGATTTCGGAAAACCGCCCGCCTTCATGAGCTGTCCCGGTACGGGCTTGCCGAGTTGCTGTTCAAGCCAGAGCGCCGTTTCGATGGCCGCATCGAGCGACATATTCGTCCGCACGCCAGACCGTTCCAGCATATAGAGCAGATCCTCGGTGGCGATGTTGCCGGTGGCGCGCGGCGCGAACGGACAGCCGCCGACGCCGCCGAAGCTCGCGTCGAGCGACCGGGCGCCGGCTTCCAGCCCGGCCCAGGCATTGGCGATGCCGGTGTTGCGGGTGTTGTGCAGATGCAGACGCACGGGAATGTCCGGAAAGGCCTGACGAACGGCCGTGACCCGCCGTGCGACATCCTGCGGCACCGCCACGCCGATCGTGTCGGCGAGCCCGATTTCACGAGGGGTGTGGGCAATACAGGCCTCGACGACCTGCATCAGCCGCTCAAGCGGGACTTCACCCTCGAACGGGCAACCGAAGGCGGCGCCGATGGTTACGCCGACCCGGATGCCGGAGGGCGCATCGCGCATGATGTCGCCAAAGGCCCTGATGCTCTCCTCGGTCGGAACCCCCTGGTTGCGCATATTGAACGTATCTGTCGCGACGACGACGAAATTGGCCTCGTCGAGCCGTGCGGCCACCGCACGGTCGAAGCCGCGGCGGTTGAGCGTCAGTCCGATGAATTTGGTCGCGGTGCCGCGCGGCAGACCGCGTGCCACCTCATCGGCATCGGCCATCTGCGGAACGCGTTTCGGATTGACGAAACTTGTCGCCTCGATGCGGTCGGCGCCAGCGTCCACGGCCCGCTGAATGAGCTCGAGCTTGACGGCGGTGGTGAGAATCTTTTCGTCATTTTGTATCCCATCTCTGGGGGAAACTTCAATGATTTCAACGAAATTTTCGCTCATAAGCCAAATCCGTTTGATTTTTGTATGCAAAATACTATAGACAAGTATGCCGGTTTAGACCAGTCTGCAAGTCACAGTTTGTTGTCGGGAGGTTCATCACAATGAATTCGGGCGTGCCGCGGCAGGGGCCTTTGACGGACCTGAAAGTTCTCGAGATGGGACAGCTTCTCGCCGGACCGTTCTGCGGCCAGCTGCTCGCCGATTTCGGCGCCGAGGTGATCAAGTGCGAACAGCCCGGGGCAGGCGATCCGATGCGCCAGTGGGGGCGGGAGAAGCCGCATGGCAAGTCGCTGTGGTGGCCGGTCGTTGCCCGCAACAAGAAATCCATCACGCTGAACCTGCGCACCCCGGAAGGTCAGGAGATCGTTCGCGACCTGATCAAGACAACCGACATCCTGATCGAGAATTTTCGCCCCGGCACAATGGAACGCTGGAACCTCGGCTATGACGAGCTGTCGAAGATCAATCCGCGCCTTGTCATGGTGCGGGTGACGGGCTTCGGCCAGACCGGCCCCTATGCGGCGCGGGCCGGATATGGCGCCATCGGCGAAGCGATGGGCGGTCTGCGCTATGTCGTCGGCGATCCGCAAACCCAGCCGAGCCGCATGGGCATTTCCATCGGCGACGAACTGGCTGCGATCCATGCCTGCATGGGTGCACTGATGGCCATCCACGCGCGCGAGCGCACCGGTCGCGGCCAGATCGTCGACAGCGCCATCTACGAAGCCGTCCTCAACATGATGGAAAGCCTGGTCACCGAATATAATGTCGCCGACTATGTGCGCGAGCGCACCGGTCCGATCCTGCCCAATGTGTCGCCCTCCAATGTCTTCGATACGGCGGACGGCAAGCTGCTGCTGATCGCGGCCAACCAGGATACCGTGTTCAAACGGCTCGCCGAGGCCATGGGACGCCCGGAGCTGGCCGAAGACGAACGCTACGCAACCCATTCGGCGCGCGGAAAATACCAGGCGGAGCTCGACGGTCTGATCAATGAGTGGACCAGGACGATCCCGCTGAAGGAGCTCGAGGCGCTGCTCAACGAGCACGGCGTGCCCTGTGGCCTGATCTACAAGGCCGAGGACATGATCGACGATCCGCACTTTCAGGAAAGGGACGCGATTGTCGATGTTCATCATCCCGATTTCGGGACCATCAAGATGCAGAATGTGGCGCCGAAACTGTCTGAGACACCGGGAGCCATCCGCCATGTCGGGCCGGAGCTGGGCGAACACAACGATTACGTCTACGGCGAAGTTCTTTCGCTTCCGCAGGACAAGCAGGCAAGTCTCCGGGAGAAGGGGATAATCTGATGCGATCGGACCAGTGAGCGATGGCTGAAAAGCGTAGCGATTCCGGGCGTCATTTTCTCCCCGTCGGGGAGGCAGCAAGGCTGCTTGGCCTGAGCCGGATGCGTTTGCGTGAAGCCATTGCCAAGGGTGTTCTGCCGGCAAGGCGCGACAATGAGGGGCGGCTGCGTGTCGACCTGACATCCATCCCGCCGGATCTCGAGGGTCAGATCAGCGGCAAGGGCATGGCTCCCGCCGAATTGCTCGACACGCTGTTCGACGAGGTCGAGGAGCTCCAGGGCCTGCTTGCCGAACGCGACGAGGAAATCGGCAAGATCCATCAACTGCTCGAACGGCAGGACAGTGCGCTGGCGCAGTCCATGGATTTGCTCGCCAAACGTAACGAGCAGGCCGGGCCGCAGGATGATCGCACCGAGGAACTGGCCGGCGTGTCCGACCGGGCGCTTGCCATGCTCGACGATGCGACGGCCAGGCTGGAAGCCGCCTTGCAGGACAATGCCCGTTACCGGCAGCTGCTGGAGCGGGCATTGTCGCTTTCGGACGCGGCGACGGCGCCTGGCCGCGACAGCCGGGAGCTGACGGAAGCAGCCGACCGCGCCATGAGCCTTCTGGATCGCGCCTTGCAGGAGGCCGAGCGCAAGGGCGCGGCGACCGCCGAGCTTTCAGCCATGCTGGAACGGGCGCTGGCAACCGGCGAACGGCTCGAAAGCCAGATCCGTGAAAGCGAGCGGCTGGTGCGCCGGCATGAGGCGGCGGTCGGCCGGATGATCGGTATTTCGGAGCGGGCCATCAATCTGGTCACAGTGGAGCCGCGCCGCCGCTGGTGGTGGCTTGCATGGCTGACGGGCCGGTAGAGTAGAGGATTTTCAGCGCCGCTTTCGGCGCGCGTAGGGGAAACACTGCACGATGAACAGCACGGACGATCTGATCAAGCATTATGAGGAACGGCTGGCCGCCTTTGAGGAGCGATTGCGGCGAATGGAGGCTGATGCCGGCTCGGCGCCAGCCCCTGTCCGCCCGATGCGTGCCGGAACCGGCTTGCGGCTCGGCGTCGATGTCGGCGGCACCTTTACCGACCTCCTGATGCTCGATGAGAAGAACGGCAGGACCTACACCGCCAAGGTGCCCTCGACGCCGGCCGACAGCTCCATCGGCGTTCTCAACGGGATCGAAAAGATCTGCCGCGAAGCCGGCATAGCGCCGACCGATATCACCGAGGTCATGCACGGCACCACGGTCGCCACCAACACCGTGCTGACCAATGCCGGCGCGCTGGTCGGGCTTGTCACCACCAAGGGCTACAAGGACGTGCTGCAGATTGCGCGCTCCTATGTGCCGGGCGGGCTCGGCGGCTGGGTGATCTGGAACAAGACGCCGCCGCTGGCGCCGCTTGAGCTGACCATCGAGGCGGATGAGCGCATGGGTGCAAATGGCGAGGTGGTATCCAGCCTTGACGAATCCAGGATCCGCAAGGATCTCAAGAAGCTCTTCGATCAGGGCATCGAGGCGCTGACCATCGCGCTGTTCAACTCCTATGCCAATGATGCGCATGAAAAGCGCATCGCCGAGATCGCCCGCGACATCGCGCCGGATATTCCGGTCTCCACATCGGCCTCGATCATGCCGGAGATGTATGAGTATGAGCGCGCCGAAACGACGGTGGTCAATTCCTATGTGCGCCCGGTCGTCTCCAAATATGTTTCCAACCTGCAGCGCGAGTTGCGCAACCGGATGGGCGAGAACGTGCTTCTGCAGATCCTGCGCTCTGATGGCGGGCTGTCCTCGGCCCAGCTTGCCATGGATCAGCCGGTCAACCTGCTGATGTCCGGGCCTGCCGGCGGCGTCTCCGGCGCGCTGTGGATCGCGAAGCAGGCCAAATTCGAGAACCTGCTGACATTCGACATGGGCGGCACATCCACCGATGTGGCCCTGATTCAGAATTCGGTGGCGCGCACGAGGCGCGAGACGCGCGTCGCCGACGTGACCGTCCGTGCGCCATCCATAGACGTGCGGACGGTCGGAGCCGGCGGCGGCTCCATCGCCTATGTGCCGGAACTGACCAAGGCGCTGCGCGTCGGGCCGCAATCGGCCGGCGCCGATCCGGGGCCGGCGGCTTATATGAAAGGTGGCGAGGAACCGACGGTGACCGACGCCAACGTGGTGCTCGGCTATCTGCCCTCCGATGCCAAGCTGGGCGGCGATATGGCGATCAGCCGGGACAAGGCGGCAGAGGCTGTCGGCAAGATCGCCGATGCGCTTTCGATCCCGGTGGAAGAGGCGGCCGAGGGCATCATAAAGATCGTCAATGAGAATATGTGCGGCGCACTGCGTCTTGTTTCTGTGGAACAGGGTTACGATCCGCGCGAATTCGCGCTGATCGGTTTTGGTGGTGCCGGGCCGCTGCATGCCAATGCGCTGGCCCGCCTGATCAATTCCTGGCCGGCAATCATCCCGCCCGGGCCGGGTGTCCTGTGCGCCTATGGCGATGCGACCACGCAGCTTCGCAATGAGGCAAGCCAGACCTATGTCACCCGCGTTGCCGACACCTCCGACGCGGAAGTCGGAAAGATGCTCAACGCGCTGCGCGACGCAGCCGCCCGCGAGCTGACGTCCGAAGGCGTCGCCCAGTCCGGACAGAGCGTGATCTACCAGATCGACATCCGCTATCACGGCCAGGGCATGAAGCTGACCATCGATGTATCGCCGGAGGATTTCGAGCGGGAAGGGCTGGCCGGTATCGGGCGGCGTTTCGACAAGGAACACGAGCAGCTCTTCACCTTTGCCCTCGATGCGGAGCACGAGTTGGTCGGCCTGCGCGCCGTCGTCCAGGACGCCGAAAAGAGCTTCATTGCCGAGAACCAGGGCGCGGGCGGCGCGGATGCCTCATCGGCGCGCGTTCACACGACGCGCATCTATACCGACGGCAACTGGCAGGAGGGTCATATCTACGACCGCGACCGGCTGCGGCCGGGCAACCGTATCGAGGGCCCTGCTGTCGTCACGGAGATGGATTCAACGGCGCTGATCCTGCCGGACCATGTCGGGGTGGTGGACGATGTGGGCAATATTCTCATCTGGCCGGCAGATCATGAAAACGCACGTTGAGGGACAAGTGAAATGGTAGCCAAGATCATTCAGAGCGACACACGGCCCTTCAATCGCATTGCGGTCGACCCGATCACGCTGGACATCGTCGAGAACGCCTTGCGCAATGCGCGCACGGAAATGGATGCAGTCCTTTTCCGCACCGCCATGTCGCCGGGCATACGCGAACAGCACGACGCCTTCCCGATGATTGCCAACCAGGAAGGCAAGATGGTCGTCGGGCAGTTCGGCTCGTTCCTCTACGGTTTCATCAACGGCTATGAGGGAACGATCGAGGATGGCGACATCTTCATCACCAACGATCCCTATTCCTGCAACGGCGCTGTCAGTCACCTGAACGACTGGCTGTTGATGATGCCGATCTTCCATGAAGGCAAGCTTGTCTCCTGGGCGGCGATGTTCGGTCACATGACCGATGTCGGCGGCAAGGTGCCGGGTTCGCTGCCGACCGATGCAAAGATGATCTACGAGGAAGGCATGATCGTGCCGCCGACCAAGATCTTCCGGAAGGGCGAACTGGCGGATGAAGTGCTCAATATCATGCTGCACAACTGCCGCATGCCCGAATGGAACAAGTCGGATTTCTTCGCAATCATCGCCGCGCTGCGTCTGGCCGAGCGCCGGGTGCGCGAGAACATCGACCGCTTCGGCGTCGACACCTACATCTCGGCCATGTGGGATATGCTCGACCGCAACAAGGCGGCGATGAGCGCGATCATCCAGATGATCATCCCGGAAGGCGATCACAAGGCGCATTTCGAAGACTGGATCGATGATGACGGCATGGGCAACGGGCCGTACCGGATCGCCTGTTCCCTGTGGCGCGAGGGCGAGGTCGCCCATTTCGATTTTTCCGATTCCGACCCGCAGAGCCTGTCTTCGATCAATTTCCTGTTGAACGAGGAAATGTTCAAGATGTTCTTCGGGGCCTTTACCATCAACCTGTTCGACCCGCAGATCCTGTTCAATGACGGCTTCTACGACTTGGTCGAGGTCCATATTCCGGAAGGCTGCATATTGAAGCCGAAAAAGCCGGCGGCATTGTCGTGCCGGACCCATATGCTCGGCCGTATCTTCGACCTGATGGGCGGGCTTCTGGGACAGGGTGCGCCGGACGCGCTGAATGCAGCCGGATTCTCCGACAGTCCGCACTTCATGTATTCGGGCTTCAACGAACAGGGCGAGTGGTATCAGCTGTTCCAGATCGGCTTCGGCGGCGTGCCTGGACGACCGGCGGGCGACGGGCCGGACGGCCATTCCATGTGGCCGGCCTTCACCAATGTGCCGAACGAGTTCCTGGAAGCCTATTTCCCGCTGCGTATCCGCGAATATGCGACGATCCCCGACAGCGGCGGGGCCGGACTGCACCGCGGCGGCAATGGCATCACCATCGCCTATGAAATGATGGAAAAGGGCGAGATCTCGATTCATGACGACCGCTGGCTGACCTATCCATGGGGCGTCAATGGCGGCGAGCCGGGCATGCGCTCGACCAAGCGACTCGTGCGCACCGACGGCAGCGAGGAAAACATTCCCTCGAAATGCGACCGGATCGCGGTCAACCCGGGCGATATCCTCTACTTCAACACCTGGGGCGGCGGTGGCTGGGGCAATCCGCTGAAGCGGGATCCCGAGCTGGTGGCGCTGGATGTCAGCCGCAAGCTCGTTTCGGAAGAGGGGGCGAAGCGCTACGGCGTCGTCCTGTCGCGCGGCAAGGTCGACAGGAAGGCGACCGAGAAGCTGCGCAACAAGATGGCCGGCAGCCAGTCCAAGCAGCTGTTCAACCGCGGCTTCGAAAGCATCGAGGAACTAAAGAAGCGCTGCAAGGCGGAAACCGGTTTCGAGCCGCCGGCCGCTCCGGTCTTCCACCGCTTCATGCAGGCTGCGGAATAGGAGAGGATGATGGCCGAGGCACTCGACAGCAACTATGCCCGTGCCGGATACCACGCCCGGCAGAGCTGGGGCCGGCGCCCGGCGCTGCTGCTGATCGACTTCGCCATGGCCTATTTCGACGAAAACGCGCCGCTCTTCGGCGGCGAGAACTGCCAGGCGGCGCTCGACCATGCAGTGCGTCTTGCGCCGGCTGCGCGTGCCGCCGGCGTTCCGGTCATCTTCACCGAGGTCAAGTATCAGCCGGGCGGAGCCGATGGCGGGGCGTTCTACGCCAAGGTGCCGGCACTGTCCTGCTTCGATGCCGGAAAAGATACGCAAAAACTCGCTACCGGTTTGGCGGTCGAGGAAGGCGATATCCTCGTTACAAAACAATATCCAAGCGCCTTTTTCGGAACTTCTTTGGCAGCAACGCTGAAGTGGCTGAACATCGACACGCTCCTGCTTGCCGGCGTCACGACATCCGGCTGTGTTCGGGCGACCTGCATCGACAGCATCTCGTACGGATTTGTGACGCTCGTTGTCGAGGACGCGGTGGGCGACCGTGCGGAGGAACCGCACGCCGCAAACCTCTTCGACATGAGCGCCAAATATGCCGACCTCCTCAGCACCGAGGCGGCGATCGAATACATGCAGCAGACACAAAAGAACCACGACAAGGAGGAATGAACCATGAAGAAGCTTTTCCTGCCGGCGCTCGGCGCCGCGCTGATGTTCGCACCGGCGGCGCATGCGGATATGGATGCCGCAAAGGCGCTGATCGAGAAACACAGCAAGTTGCCAACCTTCGAGGCGCCCGGACCGGCGTTCGACGCGAAAGCCTGCATGGCGGACAAGAAGATGTTCGTCATTCCGCTGACCAACGCGAACCCGTTCAATGCTGCGATCAGCCAGGGCTTTGTCGACGCGGCCGCCATGGTGGGTTTCGAGCTGCGTGACTGGGAAACCCAGATGGATCCGGCCGGCTGGATCCAGGGGATCAACACGGCCGTTGCGGAAGGCTTCGACCTGATCGACATGCAGGGCGGCCTGCCGCCGGAATTCCTGGTGCCGCAGATCACCGAGGCGCGCTCCAATGGCGTCAAGGTGACGGCGACGCACAATTACGACGCCACCACGCAGCAGATCCCGGAGTTTCTCGATAGCGCCGCCAATACGGACTATGTGACAGTGGGCAAGATCATTGCCGCCTGGGCGATGGTGCAGACCGACGGCAAGGTCAACGCGCTGGTGCTCGGTCCGGACGAGATTACGCCGACCGCTCCGTTGCGCGACGCGATTCTCAACTATCTGAAGGACAATTGCCCGGACTGCAAAACCCAGTACATCAACGTGCCGGTGAACGACTGGGCAACCAAGACGCAGCCGGCGGTGCAGAATGCGCTGCTTGCCGATCCGACGATCAACTATGTGCTGCCGGTCTACGATTCCATGTCGCAATTCATCGTGCCGGCCATCCAGATCGCTAATTCGGACGCCAAGATCGTATCCTATAACGGCACGCCATTCGTGCTCGACATGATGCGCGACGGCGACATCGTGGAAATGAATGTCGGGGAAAGCCTCGGCTGGGTCGGCATGGCCGGCACCGATGCGAATATGCGTCTGCTGTGCGGTCTCGATCCGGTGACCGTGCTCAACACGCCGGCCTTCATCTTCACCGACGAAAACGTTGCGACCGCCGGCAATCCGGCGACCTTCAACGACGGCTATGGCGATGTCCACAAGGCGGGATTTGCCAAGCTGTGGGGGCTTGAGTGACGTCAGGCATGGTCCAGCGCGCCGCGCATGGCGACGCGCTGGTCATTCGGCATCTGTCCAAGCGCTTCGGCGGTGCCGTGGCGCTGGACGATGTTTCGCTGACGGTTCGCCGCGGCGAGGTGCACGGCCTGCTCGGATCGAACGGTTCGGGCAAGTCGACATTGATCAAGGTGCTTGCCGGCTTTCACACGCCGGAACCGGGCGCGGAAATTTCGCTTTACGGTGAAAAACTGCACCTGCCGATCTCAGGCGTCGATGCGCGCGCAAAGGGTCTCGCCTTCGTCCACCAGCATCTGGGCCTCATCCCGTCCTTGAGCGTTGCCGAGAATTTCTTCATGGGATCCTTGTCGACGGGGCACAACTGGGCCATCAACTGGCGTGCGGCGCATCGCAACGCCCGGCGCATCTTCGAGTCCTTCGGCCTGGCGCTGGCGCCGGAGGCGCCGGTTGCGTCCCTGTCGGCGGTGCAGCAGGCATTGCTTGCCATCGTGCGCGCCTATGAGGATATCCGCATCGCCACCAAGGATCATGCGGACCGGCCGGGCGTTCTCGTTCTGGACGAGCCCACGCCGTTCCTGCCGAGGGCCGGGGTCGAACAGCTCTTCGGACTGGTGAGGCAGTGCACCGACCAGGGGGCGAGCGTTATCTTCGTCAGCCACGATGTGGACGAGGTGCGCGAAATTACGGACCGGGCGACGGTGTTGCGCGACGGCCATCTGATCGACACTGTCGTTACCGCCGATACCGGCACCGAGGCTTTTGTCGAGCGCATTATCGGCCGCAGCATGGAGCGCTATGCCGGCGCCGGCAAACAGCGAAAGGCCGGTGCGCCTGCCGTGATGATCCGCGACCTGGCTGCGCCCGGGCTTGGGCCGGTCTCGTTCGAAATCGGTCGCGGCGAGATACTCGGCCTTACCGGGCTGATCGGGTCCGGTTTCGACAATATACCGGCGCTGCTTTACGGCGCGCGCGGCGGCACCAGCGGCTATATGGAAGTCGCTGATTTCGATGCCGATCTGAAACATTTGTCGCCGGAAATCGCACTGTCACGCGGCATCGCCTACCTGCCGGCGGACCGGCTGGGCGAGGCGGGTATCGGGTCGCTTCCGGTGGGCGACAATGTCGCGATGCCGGTCTACCACACGCTCAGGGGGGCATTGGGGCTGACCGACCGCAGTATCCAGCGGCATGCCGCCAGGCTCGGCGGCGAGGCGGGTGTCAAGCCGAATGTGCCGGCGATGCCGCTTTCGGCACTGTCCGGCGGCAATGCGCAAAAGGCGCTGATGGCGAAATGGCTGCAGACCGATCCCAGCCTTCTGCTGCTCGACGAGCCGACGCAGGGCGTGGATGTGGGCGCCAGGCAGCAGATCTGGGATGCGCTGGACAGGACGGCGGCGGCGGGAACGCCGATCCTGGTGGGTTCGACCGATTACGAGCAATTGGCCCAGCTTTGTCATCGCGTGCTGATCTTCTCGCGCGGGCAGATCGTGGCGGAGCTGTCCGGCTCCGGGCTTACCAAAGACAAAATCGCCGAGAGATGTTACCGGTCTATGCCGCAGGCCGTTTAGGGGCCGCAGGTCGTTCAGGGGATGCAACGATTGATGAGTGAGGGACAGTCCGACGACAGCATAGCCGCCTATGAGGAGCGCATCGAGGCGCTCGAAGCCAAGCTGCGCGCGCTGGAGGAAAATGTCGCCGCGAGCGCGGAACAGGCCGGCCACGGCTTTGACTGGAAAATGTGGGGCGAGCGCTACGGGCTGCTGATCGCCTGGGGCGTGATGATCCTGATCCTCGGTTCGGTCAAACCGGATCAGATGTTCGCCTGGAATTCCTACGCCACCATGCTCGGCTCCAACGCCATGGTGGTGGTCCTGACGCTGGCGCTGATGATCCCGCTGACCAGCGGCGATTTCGATCTGTCAGTGGCGAGTGTCATGGGGCTGAGTTCCATGCTGTTGGCGGTGCTGAACGTCAAAATGGGCATGCCCATCGGCGGTGCCGTCGTCATTGTCCTGCTGGTCGGTGCGGTCGTCGGCCTGATCAATGCGTTCTTCATCCTCTATTTCGGCGTTCACTCGCTGATCGTCACGCTCGGCACCGGCTATTTCATCAATGGGCTTATCCTTTGGGTGTCGGATTCAGCGACCATTGCCGGTGTTTCCATGGGGCTGGTCAACGCCGTGATCCTGACGCGCCTGTTCGGCATTCCGATCGGCTTTTACTACGCGCTCGCGCTGACCCTGATCATCTGGTACGTCTTCCAGCACACCAGTCTCGGGCGCCGTTTGCTTTTTGTCGGGCGTGGCCGGGAAGTGGCGCGCCTGTCCGGCGTCAATGTCGACCGGGTTCGCGCCGGAGCGCTGATGGCCTCGGGCACCATCGCGGCCTTTGCCGGCGTCCTCTATACGGGCATGCGAGGCGCGGCCGACCCGTCCTCTGCGCTGGCCTTCCTGTTGCCCGCCTTTGCCGCAGCATTTCTTGGTTCGACCGCCATTTATCCCGGGAAATTCAATGCGCTGGGCGCGTTTGTTGCGGTGTTCTTCCTGTCGACCGGGATCATGGGTCTCAACTTCCTCGGCGTGGACAGTTTCGTGCAGAACCTCTTCTATGGCGGCGGGCTGGTGATCGCGGTGTCGATTTCGCAGCTTATCCGCGGCCGCAGGCCGATGGACTAGCGAGATCCGCCGACCAGCTTCGTCCGTTGCCGCTTGCGAATTACGATTGCGCCGCGATTTTGTGAACCAGGGTCTTGCTTCGTCCGTAATAAAGGCGTTGTTTCAGCGGGATTGCTCTGGTTTCTATCGGGATGCATTTGTCATGTTTCGTGTGTTTTCAGTTATTGCCATTCTTGGATTTCCTGCCGCAGCGATCGCGGATGACTTGCCGATTTTTGATGCCCATATTCACTACAGTCACGATGCCGTTGAACTGGTTCCGCCAGAGGAGGTGGCCAAGATCCTGCGGGACGCGGGCATCAGAAAGGCCATGGTTTCCAGTTCCGACGATGACGGGACGCAGAAACTGAAAGCGGCGGCGCCCGACATAATCGTGCCGGCGCTCCGGCCCTACAGGCGGCGCGGCGAACTGGGCACCTGGATGCATGATCCGACGGTGATCGATTATCTCAATGAGCGGTTGAGCGCATACGACTATGAAGCCATCGGCGAATTTCACGCCTTTGGCGACGACATCGAAGCGCCCGTCATACAGCAGATGATCGGCATGGCGCGTGACCGCAACTTGATCCTGCACCATCACGGCGACCGTGAAGCGCTCGATTTGATTTTCAAGACCTGGCCGGAGGCACGTGTCCTGTGGGCGCATTCCGGCTTTGAGGGGCCGGACGGCATTGCCGATGCGTTGAAGACCTATCCGCGCCTGTGGGCCGATCTTGCCATACGGTCGGGCATGGCCAGCCTCGGCGAAGTCAGGCCCGATTGGCGGGCGCTGTTCACGGCCTATCCCGACCGGTTCATGCTGGGTACCGACACCTTTGCGCCGGAGCGGTGGTATTATGTCGGTTCACATGCGCAGACGTCGCGCGACTGGCTGGCGGACCTGCCGGATGATGTGGCCAGAAAAATCGCCTATGAAAATGCGGAGGCCATGATTGCCAGCAAATAGAGCTGTCGCGGCGCTGTGCCTGCTTGCATATCTGGCCGGACCGGCTCTAGCCTGTGTCTCCGACCCTGACGCGCAACGCATGACGCCGGAAACCGAGGCGGCTCCGGAGGTCTACGCAATCCTCGGTCCGTCCGTGGTCTCGCAGCCCACCGGCCTGGAACTGGTGGTCTGCCCGTGGAATTCAGGCGCGGTTTCAAGCGTTGATGTCGATGCCTGGATGCCCAGCCACCAGCATGGCATGAATTACGAGCCGGACATCGAGGCCTTGGGCAACGGGCGCTTTGCAATCACAAACATGGTCTATCACATGCCCGGGCCGTGGGAATTGACGGTCACCGTCCGTGCTGGAGCAGAGCGGGCGTCCTACGTGCTGGATATGCCGATCCCATGAACCGGCTTTGCCGCATCATTGTCGCTTTTCATTTGGTCGCCGCGATCATTGCCGGGCCGGCGGCGGCCGATGTGTTGCTGACGCCGGAAGAGATATCCCGGACCTTGACACACGGACCTTGGCCGCCAGCGGTTGGACCGGACCCGAGCAATCGCGTGTCCGGCAACGCGGCCGCGATCGCTTTCGGTGAGCAATTGTTCCATGATCCGGACTTGTCCAGGGATGGCTCGATCTCCTGTGCCACCTGCCATGTGCCGGCGCGCGGTTTTTCGGAGGACCGGCCGCGCGCCATGGGGCGCGTCGCGTTGGACCGCAATACGCCTTCGCTTATGAATGTCGGCACGCACCGCTGGTTCGGTTGGGCAGGGGACAGCGACAATCTGTGGGCGCAAAGTCTTTTGCCCATTCTGAATGCGGATGAACTGGCAAGCGATGCGCAAAGCCTGAAGACAATGATGGCCGACGGTCCTTATGCCAGCACCTATGCGCAATTGTTCGGGCCATCATCCGATCACGCATCCGAAACGGTGCTGGTGAATATCGCAAAGGCCTTGGCGGCGTATAAGGAAACGCTGATCACTGGCCAAACATCCTTCGATCGCTTCCGCGACGCGCTGGAGCTGGGCGATATGGCACGTGCGGCGGACTATCCCGAAAGCGCGCAAAGGGGTTTGCAGATCTTTCTCGGCAAGGGCAATTGCGCCTTCTGTCATACGGGTCCGGCCTTTACCAATGGCGAGTTCCACGATGCGGGCGTGCCCTATTTCATTGAGCCGGGGCGCGTCGATCCGGGGCGCCATGGCGGGCTGAAAGCGTTGCTTGAGAGCCCGTTCACCCTGGATGGCGCGTTCACCGACGATCCCGGGAAAAGGGGCGCCTGGGCGGTGCGCAATGTGCGGCGCACGCATCTGGATTTCGGGAAATTCCGGGTGCCGTCACTGCGCGGCGCATCACGCACGGCACCCTATATGCACGATGGAAGTCTGCCTGATCTCGAATCCGTTGTCGCCCATTACAACACCATCGATATGGAGCGCCTGCATGCGGACGGAGAAGCGATCCTGATGCCGCTCAATCTGTCCGATGACGAGGTCGATGACCTGCTCGCCTTCCTGCGCAGCCTGAGCGACGATCAGCCCGTGGCGGACTGATCGCCGGAAATTTCAGCGTCATCACGCCGCGCCGGCAAGCTCCATCACCAGCGCGCGCGTGTTTTCTTCCGTCAGAACCACGGGATTGCCGCCACGGCTCGGATCGATCAGGGCGCTGGCGACGATGCGGTCGATATCGGGTTCCCCGATGCCCATGGCGGCGAGGTTTTTCGGAATGCCAAGCGCCGCGTTCAATTCGCCGACAAATGCGTAGAACCCGTCGAATCCGCCATCGATGCCGAGATAGGCGGCAGCCTCGGCAAGCCTGTCTTCGACCGCCGGCCGGTTGAAACGCAGGACAGCCTGCATGACCACGGCATTCGTTGTGCCGTGATGGGTGTTGTAAAGAGCGCCGATCGGATGGCTGAGCGCGTGGATGGCGCCGAGGCCCTTCTGGAATGCGGTGGCGCCCATCATGGCCGCCGACATCATGTGAGCACGGGCTTCCAGATCGTCCGGTGTCGCGTAGGCGCGCGGAAGATATTGCTTGACGAGACGCATGCCTTCGAGCGCGATGCCCTGGCTCATCGGATGATAATGGGGCGAGCAATAGGCTTCCAGGCAATGGGCGAAGGCGTCCATGCCGGTCCCGGCGGTGATCGCCGGCGGCATGCCGACCGTCAGTTCCGCGTCGGCAATCACGACCGAGGGCAGGACCTTGGGGTGGAAGATGATCTTCTTTTCGTGGGTGGCCGCGTTGGTAATGACCGAGGCGCGGCCGACTTCCGAACCGGTTCCGGCCGTTGTCGGCACCGCGACATTCGGTGCGATGGCGCTTGCGTCGGCGCGGGTCCACCAGTCGCCGACATCCTCGAAATCCCAGACCGGCCGCGTCTGGCCGGCCATGAAGGCGACCATCTTGCCGAGATCGAGACCGGAGCCGCCGCCGAAAGCGACCACGCCATCGTGCCCGCCGGCCCGGAAGGCTTCGATACCGGCGGCCAGGTTGATCTCGTTCGGGTTGGGATCGACATCGGCGAACAGCGCGCGGCCAAGGCCGGCGGCTTCCAGAATATCGAGTGCGCGAGCGGTGATCGGTAAATCGGCCAGCCCGCGATCGGTCACCAGCAGCGGTTTCTCAATGCCTGCATCCGCGCAGGCCTGCGGCAGTTCGGCAATGCGTCCCGCGCCGAAACGAATGGCTGTGGGGTAGGACCAGTTGGCTTCAAGCTTCATGCGCTCAGCTCTTCTTCAAGTGGTAGGATTTCGGACGGGTGACGTGCTGGTAGCCGATATGCGACAGGGCGCCGCCCCGACCGGTGTCCTTGCAGCCGGTCCAGCAAAGGCCCGGGTCGAGATAGTCGCAGCGGTTCATGAAGACCGTGCCGGTCTCGATGCGTGCGCCGATGGCTGCCGCACGCTCTGCATCGGCTGTCCAGAGTGAGGCCGTCAGCCCGAATTCGCTGTCGTTCATCAACGCCACGGCTTCGTCGTCACTGCCGACCGGCATGATGCCGACGACCGGGCCGAAGCTTTCCTCGCGCATCACCCGCATGTCGTGGGTCACATCGGTCAGGATCTGCGGCGCCAGATAGGTGCCGCCATCGTCGGCAAAGCGTGCCGTGTCGATGACCGGCCTTGCACCGGCGGCGATGGCTTCCGATGTCTGGGCGCGGACAAGATCGGCGAAGCGCAGGTGCGCCATCGGGCCGAGCGTCGTGTCGGTGTTGAGCGGATTTCCGAGTACATAGGCGTCAACGATGGCTTTCGCCTTCTCGACGAAGGTATCGAAAAGGTTCTGGTGCACGTAAATGCGCTCGATGCCGCAGCAGCACTGGCCGGAATTGAACATGGCGCCGTCGATAAGCGTTTCGGCCGCGGCGTCGACATCGGCGTCGTCAAGCACATAGCCGGGGTCCTTGCCGCCGAGTTCGAGGCCGACGCCCGTGAAGGTGCCCGCGGCGGCGCGCTCGATCGCCTGCCCGCCGGCCACCGAGCCGGTGAAATTGACGAAGCCGAAACTGCGCCGGGCAATCAGATCCGAAGTTGTCGCATGATCGAGGAACAGGTTCTGGAAGACATCTTCAGGAACGCCCGCTTCGTGGAAGGCACGGGCCAGCCTCTCGCCGGCGAGCAGGGTCTGGGTCGCGCCTTTGAGGATGACTGCGTTTCCGGCAATGAGGGCGGGGGCAATGGTGTTGATCGCCGTCAGATAGGGATAGTTCCAGGGCGAGACCACCAGGACGACGCCCTGCGGCTCGCGCAGGATACGGCGTTCGAATGCCGGACCGTCCTCGACGACAAAGGGTGCCAACGCTTGCTCGGCGATGTCGGCCATATAGTTTGCCCGCTCCTCGACACCGCCGATCTCGCCGCCATAGCGCACCGGACGGCCCATCATATGCGCCAGTTCCGGAACGGCCTCGTCGTTCATGTCCCGCAGCCGGGCGACACCGGCGCGCACCAGGGCGATGCGGTCGTCGAGCGGCCGTGCCGCCCATGCTGGCTGAGCCGCGCGGGCGCGGGCAATGGCACTTGCCGCCTCGTCGGCGGAAAGCGTCGGGCGGGTGGCGAAAACCGACCCGTCAATCGGTGAGATGCATTCGAGCATGGTCAGGCCCTTTCGAAGCCGCGGGCCACTTCCCAGTCGGTGACGATGCGGTCGAACTCCTCCTGTTCCCATTCGGCGCAGCGCACATAATGGGCGGTGACATCCTCGCCGAGGGCCGATTTCAGCATCGCCGAGCCGCGCAGGCATTCGGTCGCTGCACGCAGCGTGTTCGGGATATCGGGTGCTTCGGCGGCGTTGTAGACATCGCCGGTCGTGGGGTCGGCCAGTTCCAGTTTTTCCTCAATGCCGGCAATGCCGGCAGCAAGCTGTGCGGCGAGCGCCAGGTAGGGATTGAAATCCGAGCCGCCGATGCGGCATTCGACGCGCACCGCCGCCGTGCCGTCGCCGCAAAGCCGGTAACCGGCGGTGCGGTTATCGACCGACCAGACGGATTTGGTCGGCGCGAAGGTGCCCTTGGCGAAGCGCTTGTAGCTGTTCACGTAAGGTGCCAGGAACACCATGATGTCGGGCGTATATTTGATGAGACCGGCAATGTAGTTGCGCATCAGGTCCGACATGCCGAGTTTCGCGCCGGCGTCCTGGAAGGCGTTGCCGCCATCGTGCCACAGCGACTGGTGAATATGCGAGGAACTGCCGACGCGTCGATGATCCCATTTCGACAGGAAGGTCGCGGCATGCCCGTTCTGCCAGGCAATCTCCTTGACCGCGTGCTTGGCGAGCGTGTGATGATCGGCGCAGGAAAGGGCGTCCGCATAGCGGATGTTCAGTTCCTCCTGTCCGGCCTCGGCCTCGCCCTTTGTGTTTTCCACCGGAACGCCCATCGCGACCAGATGGTTGCGGAGGGGCCGCATGACCGCCTCCTCCTTGGTGGTCTGGAAGATGTGGTAGTCCTCGTTGTAGCCGCTGATCGGCTGCAGGTCTCGAAAGCCGGATTTGCGGATTTCGTCGTAACTCTTTTCGAACAGGAAGAATTCCAGCTCGGTGGCCATGACCGGCGAGAGGCCCATGTCGGCGAGCCGCGCGATCTGGCGCTTGAGCACGGCGCGCGGCGCATGCGGTACGGGTTCGTGGCTGTGATGGTCGAGCACATCGCAAAGAACGAGCGCTGTGCCCTCAAGCCATGGGACGGGGCGCAGCGTGGCGAGGTCCGGTTTCATGACATAGTCGCCGTAACCGGATTCCCAGCTTGTCGACGCATAGCCGTCGGGCGTCGCCATTTCGAGGTCGGTCGCCAGCAGATAGTCGCAGCAATGGGTTTCCTCATAGGCACTGTCGACGAAGTGCCGGGCGACGAAGCGCTTGCCCATCAGCCGGCCCTGCATATCGATAATGCAGACGAGCACGGTGTCGATCGTGCCGTTGGCGACGGCGGCTTTGAGTTCGTCGAAAGTCATCATCCGTTCCATCAAAGTTGCGGGGCAGGGAATGTCCGCCCCGCAGGTTGGTATCAGCTGTAACGGTAGGGCCGTCCAGCCTTTTCCATATCCGCATTATACTTGCGGAAGATATCGACCACCTTGGCCTTTGTCGGGCTTTCGGCGGCAATCTCGTCCCAGAACTGGACCGCGGCCTTTTCGACCGTCGCCCATTCCTCGTCCGGAATGGTGGTCAGCTTGAGCTTGGTGCCGTGGACACGCAGATTGGCCTCGCCGCCCCAGTACCACCACTGACGATAATAGTGCGACTGGTCCATGGCCATCTGCAACATCACCTTCAGATGCTCGGGCAGTTCGTTCCAGCGGTCCATATTGGCGAAGAACGAGCCGGCCCAGGCGCCGGAGATGTTGTTGGTCAGGAAGTAGTTGGTCACGTCGGCCCAGCCGACCGTATAGTCCTCGGTGATGCCCGACCAGGCGATGCCGTCGAGTTCGCCGGTCTGTACGGCGACCTCGATATCTTCCCATGGCAGCGTCACAGGCACGACGCCGAACTGCGACAGGAAGCGGCCGGCGGTGGGGAAGGTGAAGACGCGCTTGCCCTTCATGTCCTCCAGGCTGTTGATCGGATCCTTGGTGGCGAAGTGGCACGGGTCCCACGCGCCGGCGGAAATGTGCTTGACGCCGACGGCGGCGTATTCCTCGTCCCAGATCTCTTTCAGACCGTACTGGTTGAAGAGCACCGGCACGTCCAGCGAATAGCGCGAAGCAAAGGGGAAATAGCCGCCGAAGACGGTCACTTCCGTGGGCGATGCCATGGAGTCGTCATCCGACTGAACGGCGTCGATCGTGCCCTTCTGCATGGCGCGGAAGAGTTCGCCGGTCGGTACCAACTGGTCGGAGAAGAACAGTTCGATCTCCATCTGGCCCTTGGCGGCGATATTGAAGGCGTCGATCGACGGCTTGATCACGTGTTCGGCCAGCGCCGGGCCGGCATAGGTCTGCATGCGCCATTTGATCGGCGCCTGGGCCTTGACGGCGGGCGCGGCAAGGGTTGCGGCCCCGGCGATGCCGGCGGTTTTCAGAAATTTACGTCTTGAAGTCATGTCGTCCTCCGATTTGTCATCGTTATGGTTGGCATTCCCGCTCCTTTCGGAGTTCTTGTCAGTTTCCGTAGACATATTGCGGCAGCCACAGCGCGATCTGGGGGAAAGCCATGATCAGCGCCAGGCAGGCGATCATCACCCCGACAAACGGAATGATGGACTTGTATATGTCGGAGAGGTTCACCTCCGGCGGCGCCATGGCACGCATCAGGAAGAGGTTGTAGCCGAATGGCGGCGTCATATAGGCGATCTGCGTGGTGATCGTATAGAGCACGCCGTACCAGATGAGGTCGAAACCCAGCACCTTGACCAAAGGCACATAGAGCGGCGCGACGATGACCAGCATTGCCGTGTCGTCCAGGAACGTTCCCATCAACAGGAAGCTGAGCTGCATCAGGATGAGGATCATCCACGGATCGAGCCCGAGCTGTTCGGTGAAGAGATTGTCGATGGCGCGGACAGCGCCGAGCCCGTCGAACACGGCACCGAAGCCGAGCGCCGCCAGGATGATCCACATGAACATGCAGGAGATCGCCAGGGTCTGGCGCGTGCTGTTTTCGAAGACCTCGCGGGTCATGCGCCCCTTCAGCACGGCCGCCGCGAAGGCGGTGAGGGCGCCGATGGCGGAGCTTTCGACCAGCGAGGTCCAGCCATTGACGAAGGGGACCATCATCGCCGCGAAGATCGCCAGCGGCAAAGCGCCGGCCTGCAGCAGCTTGAGCTTCTCGGCCCTCGGCATGGTGCGCGCTTCGTCCTTGAGCGCCGGGCCGAGATTGGGCTGAAAATAGCAGCGCAGTCCGATATAGAGCACGAACATGCCGGCCATCAGCAAACCCGGCACGACACCTGCCAGCCAGAGCTGGCCCACCGGTTGGCGGGCGATCATGGCGTAAAGAACAAGGACGACCGAGGGCGGGACGAGGATGCCTAGCGACGATCCGGCCTGGATGACGCCGGTGACCATGCGCTTGTCATAGCCGCGTCGCAACAGCTCGGGCAGGGCGATTGTTGCGCCGATCGCCATGCCGGCCACTGAAAGTCCGTTCATTGCCGAGACCAGAACCATCAGCCCGATCGTGCCGATCGCCAGCCCGCCATTGATCGGCCCCATCCAGACATGGAACATGCGGTAGAGATCGTCGGCGAGCTTCGATTCCGACAGGATGTAGCCCATGAAAATGAACATCGGCAGGGTCAGCAGCGGGTACCATTTCATCAGCTTCATGGCGGCCGAGAAGGGGATGTCCTGACCGCCGGTACCCCAAAGGGCGAGCGCCGCGATGGCGGCAACAGCCCCGATGGCGCCGAAGACCCGCTGTCCGGTGAACAGCATCAGCATCATGGATGCGAACATGAAGATGGCGATCATCTCATGCGACATCGGCGCGGCGCCCCCATTCATAGCCCCTGATACAGGCGATATCCTTGAAGAGTTCCGAGACGGCCTGCAGCAGCATCAGGAATATGCCGAAGCACATCACGGTCTTGATCGGCCATAGAAACGGGCGCCAGGCGGAGGGGCTGCGTTCGGTGCGGCCGATAACTTCGGTTGCCGCGTCCGGCCCGCCGGTAAAGAAAGCTGCGACGATCTGGCCGAGGAAGCCGAAAGGCTCGTCACCCCAGTGGCCCAGCGAATAGGCCGTGGAGCCGACACCGCCATAGAGCAGCACGCCGAGATAGAAGATGAGGAAAAACACGGTGAAGCTGTCGAACCAGGCTTTGCGGCGCACGCTCCAGGATCCGTAGAACAGGTCCATGCGTACATTGGAGCCGAGCTGGATCGAATAGGGTCCGCCCATGATGTAGTAGGCGACCATGGCGAATTGCGCGGTTTCCAGGGTCCACAGCGAGGGCAGGAAGAATGTCTTGGAGACCGACGACCACAACAGGATCGCCATCATGACGAAGACGCCGTACATCATGATGCGGCCGATGCGGTAGTTGACCGCATCCACGACACGTACATAAGCCGCCATCGCACGGTTCATGGCGCGGCCTCCGGCGAAAGGCCCGCAATCGCCGCCCGCAGCCAGGGGTGCAGCAGTTTCGCCATTTTGTTCTGCTTGTGCCGTGTGTCGATGAGATCATTGCGTATCTCGATCATCACATTGGCGAGCCCGTTGGCGCTTCCATGCAGGTTCAGCGTATGGCTGACGCCGTCTTGAGGCCCATAAGGATCGTTGAGCCGGACAGTGCGTTGCGTGAATTGTCCGGCGGTGGCCATCATGGCCTCGGCAAGGCGCGGATCGGACCCATGAAGAACGCCGATCTCGGTCGATCTTTTCTGGCCGTGATAGGTTGGTGTGAAGCTGTGGATGGTGACCAGCGTCGCATTGGACGGAGCATTGCCGACGACCTTTTCCAGACGCCGCCGGAACGGCATGTAGACGGTGTCGATGCGCTCGGTGCGGTCTTCGGCGGTCAAATCCCGGTTGCCCGGAACCGGCGTCACTTCGCTGACGGCCGGTATTGCATCCTGCGCCTCTGGCGGGCGGTTGCAGTCGTAAACCAGCCGTGACACGCAGCCGAAAACCAGCGGCGCGTTCAGCGCGCTGCTGAGAGCCTCGGCAACGCCGAGCGCACCCGGGTCCCAGGCGATGTGGCTATGCTGTGCCAGCGTGTCCACGCCGAGCCCGTCATAGAGCGCCGGAATCCAGTTCGAGGCGTGTTCGCAAACCAGAATCACGCCGTGATCCCCGTGTTCGTTGAGCACGGCGACGACCTGATCGGGCGTTAAGGCGTTTGGCTCGTCCAGCAGCATCTGAAAATAATTCTTCACAACCATGGCGGCTGTCAATATAATTACTGAAAAATTTTCTTCATCCACGGTTGCCATGGGCATCGATTGTTCAATGCGAGAGGGCCGAAGCATTGGAACCACATGAGACAACGGTCGCCGAACGCTTGAACGCACGGCAGCGGGAACTGACGCGCGCGGAGCGACAGGTCTCCGATGTGATCCTCAGCAACTATCCCGCATCCGGCCTCGGCAGCATCACCGAGCTTGCCGAAGCGGCGGATGTTTCGACCCCGACCATCGCCCGCATGGTTCAGAAACTCGATTTCGCCGGCTACCCGGAATTCCAGGCCAAGCTGCGCGAGGAACTCAACGACATTCTGTCGAATCCGATTGCCAAGCGAGATACCTGGGTCAGCGCGGCGCCCGACCAACACATACTCAACCGATTCACGCAGGAAGCCAGCGAGAACATCCGCAGCAGCCTGGAACAGCTCGATCCGACGACCTTCGACCGCATCGCGGCCCTGATCGCCGATCCGGAACGCCGTGTGCATATCTCGGGTGGACGTATCACCCAGACCCTGGCGAACTATCTGTTCCTGCACCTGCAGATGATCCGGTCCGATGTCGTGCTGGTCCCGTCCAACTCCAATGCATGGCCGCATTATCTGCTCGATTTGAAGGAAGGCGACATCCTCGCTGTCTTCGATATCCGCCGCTACGAGAGCAGCACGCAGCTCTTGGCGGAAATGGCGCGCGAGCGCGGTGCTGAGATCATCCTGTTTACCGACCAGTGGCGCTCGCCGATCCAGGCCATTGCCAGCCACACCGTTTCGGCGCGCATAACCGTGCCGTCCGCGTGGGATTCGTCGATCGCCATCCTGCTTGTCGTGGAGGCAGCCATCGCCGCTGTCCAGGAACTGCACTGGGACGACACGCGCGGCCGGACCGAGGAACTGGAAGGCATTTTCGATCGGACCGGCCTGTTCCGAAAATTCGTCTGAAACGACCGGTCAGCCCGGCCGGATTGCCTCCGCGATATTGGCGGCGATTTCGCGCAGGGGCTCTGCGGAGGTCTCGACGGCCTTTTGCGTTGTCATCGCAGAGCGGATCCAGATCATCGAAACACAGCCGAGAATTGCGCCGCCCGAAAGGATCGGCACGGCGATCGACGCTGTTTGCGGACGGAATTCGCCGGCATCGCGGATCGCATAGCCACGCTCTTGGGCTTCTTGGATCATGGGATCCAACCAGGCGGAGCGCAGGAACGGCAGATCGGCCGGATCGCCCAAGCGGCGAAGATGTTCAAGGATCAGCACACGCTCCTCCCGCGGGCAGAAGGCAAGATAGGCACGTCCGGCGGACGTTCTGAGCATCGGCAATCGGTATCCGACCATCGCGCGGTCGATCGAAAGCGGCGATCGTGCATGGGTGGATTCAAGGATCACCATCGCCGCGTTTTCGTAAACCGCAAGATCGAGCGGCCAAATGAGTTTCGCGCCGTATCTGGCAAAAAGCGGTGCTGCCGCCTGGCACAGCGCGGACCGATGCGCGTGGCCATCTCCGAGCGCTGCAGCCTGAGGCGTGATCCGCACGATGTTGGCGCTTGCGGAGAAGACGACATAGCCCTCTTCCTCCAGCGTCGAAAGCAGCCGGTAGACGGTGGGGCGGGGGATATCCAGTGCCCGGGCGATGGCGCCCGGCCGTGCTTCGCCGACAGCGCTTATGTGGCGCAGGATGGCAAGTCCGCGCGTCAATGCGCGAACGGTGTCGCCCTTTCTGCCCCGATCCGGTTTTGACAACATGCCGCATCCTTTCATGTTGCCGTCCGGCAGGGAAGGGCGGCTGCGGGGTTTCACGAGCGGATGGCGGGAGCCGTTTACCCGTATGCGGCTGTCAGGCGGCAACGGGATCGGGAAGCCTATCAGATAGAAGCTGCGTGAGCTCTTCCGCCGTGTCCGCCGCACCCAATATGTACCGGTCGGGGCGCAAGATGACGGCGCGCGCACCGACTTGCGCAAGGTGTTCGGCTGCATCAGCGGATGCAGTTGTCGACACGATTGCCGTTCCCTCCGGCGCGCTGAGTTGGTCGACCAGATCCGCATCAGCCACCACAACAAAACGGTGCGGATGGACGTCATCCATCAGCGCGCCGCCTGACAGCCGCGGCTGGCCGAAGAGCCTCCCGGCCTTGTCGCCTGTTCCAAGGCCTTTTCCCAGCGGCGGCGCGATGGATTCCATGCGCGCCGCGCCGTCGGCGGACGGAAATGCCGCGCGCAGCGCCTCTTGCGTGCCGCAAGTGTTGATCAGCCCGCCGAGGCGAACGGCAGTGGCGATATATTCGCGTGCATTCGGCTTGCGCTCGCTTTCATAACTGTCGAGCAGCCGTTCTGCTGCTGTGGCCGTGATGCTGCCCTGACAGATCAGGGCGAGCTTCCAGTATAGATTCGCAACATCGCGAATGCCGGCGCACATGCCCTGTCCCATGAAGGGTGGCGTCTGGTGGCAGGCATCGCCCGCCAGCAGCAACCGCCCCTTGCGCCAGGATTTCGCCACAAGGGAGTGGAATGTGTAGACAACCGAGCGTTCGAGTTCCGCCTCGTCCGGCGTCAGCCAACGGGATAGCAATTCCCACACACGCGCCGGCCGTGCAATTTCGTTCGCATCCTCTTCGGGGCGAACGGTGATCTCCCAACGGCGGCGCAAGCCCGGGCAGCGCACATAGGTGGCGGGGCGTTCCGGCACGCAATATTGCACGGAGTGATCGCCAAGTTCCGGTTTCTCCCGGTTGAGTATCGCATCGATCACCAGCCAGCGTTCGTGGAAACCGAAATCCTCCATGCCGGCTCTGATGACGCCGCGCACGAGCGATCTGGCGCCATCGCAGCCGACAACGTATTTTGCACTGACACGGCAGGTCCGGCCATTGCGCCTGTCCTCATAGCGCAGTTCAACGCCATCTTTCCGCTCCTTCAAGGAGACGACATCGCAGCGGGTTCGCACCGAGACGGTTTCGCGTTCGGCCATATGATCGCGCAGCAGCTTTTCGAGATCCGGCTGGTGGAAGCGGTAATTTGCGCGCCAGCCCTGCGGACCCTGGCCTTGCGGTCGCGGCCAGTCGAGCAGCAGCCTGCCGTCCGCGCCGACAAAGCGCATGCCCGGGTGGGGTGCGGTTTTCGGCTCCAGAGCATCGGCGATGCCGGCCCATTGCAGGGTGCGCATGACTTCGGCGTCGAGATGAACCGCGCGGGGCAGATGGTAGGCGTTGCCTTCGCGTTCGAGAATGACGACACTGACGCCACATTGTCCGAGAAGATGGGCCAGTGTGGCTCCGGTCGGACCGTATCCGACGATGGCGACATCAAAACACTCCATGACCCGGCGCCCCTATCCCGCCTGAAGCAGGTACGCCTTCGAGCAGACGTTGCGGCTATGTGTCGAATCAGGCGCGAGACCTCTTTCCGTTACCAAATTCAAGTTTTCCTCCTGTTTTGTGAGCGTAGTTCGGATGAGGCGGGCTGAGAAATTGACCTGCGCTGCTTGTCCGCTATGCGGACAGGGAATGTGCCTGCCGGTTCGGCAATCGGATCGTTGTTGCGGTGATTTCGGCGTGTTTGACGGGTCGCGTAAATGAAAACGGCGCGTCGCGGCGCCTTTCGCAACATCGCTCTTATAAAGCCGGTCCTGTGTTCTTGCGATTGTCAGATTGAATGCGTGAAAATACTGGCGTCCGGCCGGCGAATTACTCCGGGATGAGGGTTCCTGTGCCGGATTAATCTGGGTCTATCTTTGCAGGTTGTCATGCTTAGCCTATGCCCGTAAAACGCGTGTGTTGTGGGAATGCAACACCCTACTTTCTCAGGGGTTTTCAAGGGATTTGGCCGGCTTGACAATTTTTTGTGCAGAGCCTACGCGTTTCAATATAAGAAAAATAATTAATTAGTTAGTTTTGTTGGGTGTGATGCGCTGACAGCCAGTCTATGCGGGCGTTGGTTTGGGCTGTCTCGGATGCGGCATTAGAACGAGGGATGACCGAAAGAACGGCGGTGGATGGCGCGATCTTCGCGCTCCTTTCTGCGCCGGATAACGGTGGCGAGATGGCAGGGTATTCCTTGCCTCGGGCCTGCCGGACATCACCAAACCCCTGGCCGGATTGTCGCCCCATTCCGGTCTTCGTCCGGCGGGCCCACTTCATTGCTCTACAGCCTCGTCCCGAGTGCTGACGAAATGTGTGACCATCGCAACCAGTTCGCGCTCGTATTCCGGGTCCTTGAGATATCTCGGTTCTGAAAAGAGCGTCGACCGGATGCTGCCCAGCAGGGCGCCAGAGAGGGCGAGGCACGAAATTTCCGTGGGTCGGCGAAAGCGTGCCGGATCAATTTCGACAAGGCGCGTCTGAAACATATGCATTATGCGAAGATTGGTTTCGTTCGTCCTCGCCACCAGTTCCGTGTCGTGAATCAGCGTCGTCAGAACGCTCTTTCGTGCCCTGCTGCGGCCGAAGCGCTGCAGGATCGCGCGTACGACGCCGAGAATAAGCTCATCGGCATCCAGGCCATCGGTCCGTTCCAGCAGTGCCCGTGTAGCCATCTCCTGCTGCTTTAGTTCGGCTTCCACCATTTCGCGCATGATTGCCAGCTTGTGCGGAAAATAGCGATACAGCGTGCCGATTGAGTAACCGGCGCGCCGGGCGATGTGGTTCGTGGTCAAACCGGCCCTTCCGCCGTGCTCCAAAAGCTGAGCAGTGGCTTCCAAAATCTCCTCAATGGTCTTCTGCGCCCGCTTCTGGTGCGGAAATTTCCTCTTCTTTTCAGGTGCTTGTGGCATGAACTCTTAAATGTCCGCGGATCCGAAAACTGAGTAGTGAATGCCCGAGGGCGAACATATCTATGTCGGACCGAACAAAACCTATCGGAGAAAACAATGAAACATCTTATCGTATTGACCCTGGTTCTTCTACCGGTCTCGGCGGCCGCCGGGCAGGCCGAGGCGAATGCATGTGCGGCCGGGCTCGATGCACCGGCGAAGCAAATCTACGATGCCAGCGCACCCCATGTAACACCGACATCCGATTTGCATGATGTGGTCCGCCAGCAGGCGCGGAGCCTGGTCGTCTCGGGTCAAATGACCCGACAGGTCGCGCAGGCCAATGCCATGTCAGCCGGCAAATGTCTGCAGAAACTGCAATCGTAAAACGGGCCGTGTCATGGCCCGGCGGATTTCGCGGCGCCTTTCTCAACCGGGTGTCTCAAATCCGATTGCCGGAGCCATCGCACAGTCCCGACCGCCAGGACAGGCCAATTGCCGTCCCCCCCGGCGGCCCGTCCGGCGGTTCCAACAGTTCTCCACGGAGTAATTGTCGTGAATCATAGAATAATCCTACCGTTCGTCGCCCTCGTCGTCCTCACTGCTTCGCCTGCTCAAGCGGCCAGTTCGGCCTCCGTGACAGTCGATCTCAATCTGCGCGCGGGGCCCTCAACGCAATATCCCGTTGTTGCCGTTGTCCCGCAATCCGCTCCTGTCACCATGCATGGATGCAATGCCAATGTTACCTGGTGCGACATTTCCTATGCCTCTTACCGGGGCTGGGCTTCCGCCAACTATATCCGCGTTTCCAGCGGTGGAACGCAAACGGTGGTCACGCCGGCAGTCGCGGCGACGGTCGGCATCGCCACGGTTGCCTATAGTCGTGCCTATTGGGACAATTATTATTCGACATATCCCTGGTACGGGCAGTGGAACTTCTACTACAGGCCGCCGCCGCCGCCCGGCTCAGTCACGGGTGGCGCGGGTTGTATCGGGAATGCATGCGGCGCGACCCGTGCGACCACCGGCGCCGAGGGAAATACGCTGAGACGCAGCGGCGGTTGCGTCGGAAGTGCCTGCGCCACCAGGCAGAGCGTGACGTCCCCCACGGGAAATTCGGCCAGCAAAACGGTCACCTGCCGCAGCGGCGATCCGAACTGCACCGTCAGGCGGACCGGGCCGTCCGGCAACACGCATATCAGGCAGCGGCCGGCCAGACACTGACCCCAGACACTGATCGCTGCCCGATGGATGGCAGATGCATTAGCATGAGATCCGGCCGCACGCTTGCCCGGACAAGTATGCGGCCGGTTGCGCGATGCGGCCCATTGACCGAAGACGCTATGCGAAACATCTTCCAACTCAGCGATTTCAAGATGTTTCGCGCGTTTCCGCTGGTTCTTCGGAACAACTTTCTGAACGATCGATTCAAGTCGCGGCGGCGCGTTGCTCTTCCGCCCGCTGGCGCATGATGGCCCGTTTCGAGACCAGCGATGCCGTGATGACGCCGATGGTGACCAGAGCGATCAGGATCGTCGAAAGCGCGTTGATCTCGGGGCTGACACCCAGCCGGATGGAGCTGAAGATCCTGATCGGCAGGGTTGTCGATGCGGGCCCGGTGGTGAAGGAAGCGATGACGAGATCGTCGAGAGACAGTGTGAAGGCAAGCAACCAGCCGGAGATCACGGCCGGCGCGATAATGGGCAGCGTGACGCTGCGGAAGGCATCGAAGGGTGTGCAGCCGAGATCAAGCGCGGCTTCCTCGATGGACCGGTCGAAGGTGGCAAGCCGCGAAGAGACGACGATCGAGACGAAGCACATGGAAAAGGTGGTGTGGGCAAGGACAACGGTGAACACGCCGCGTTCGAGGCCGACGGCGATGAACAGCAACAGCAGCGACAGGCCGGTGATCACCTCCGGCATGACGAGCGGCGCGTAGATCATGCCGGAAAACAGCGTGCGCCCGAAGAAGCGCCCGCCGCGCACCATGACATAGGCGGCCATGGTTCCCAGCACGGTGGCCGCCGTCGAGGAAGCGAGCGCGACCTTGAGCGTCACCCAGGCGGCATTGAGGAACGCCTCGTTGCGCATCAGCTCGAAATACCACTTGGTTGAAAATCCTGCCCAGACCGTCACCAGTTTCGAGGCGTTGAAACTGTAGATGACGAGGATGACGATCGGGATGTAGAGGAAGGCAAAGCCGAGCGTCAGCGCGGTGACGTTGAACCAGGTCAGGCGTCTCATTCGTCCGCCTCCCTTTGGGCCTGCTGGTTGCGCTGGAAGAGCGTGATCGGAATGATCAGGATGAGGAGCAGCACCACCGCCACGGCCGAGGCGACGGGCCAGTCGCGATTGGTGAAGAACTCCTCCCACAGCACCTTGCCGATCATCAGCGTCCCCGATCCGCCGAGCAGCGACGGTATGACGAATTCGCCAAGCACCGGGATAAAGACCAGGAAACAGCCGGCGATCACGCCCGGACGCGAGAGCGGCGCGGTGACAAGCCAGAAAGCCTGGATGCGCGAACAACCGAGATCTTCCGCCGCCTCGAGCAATGAATTGTCGAGCTTTTCCAGTGTCGCGTAGATCGGCAGCACCATGAAGGGCAGATAGGTGTAGACGATGCCGATATAGACGGCGGTGTTGGTGTTGAGGATCGTCAGCGGCGTGTCGATCAGGCCGGTCCATATGAGGAACTGGTTGAGCAGTCCGCCCTGACTCAAGATGCCCATCCATGCGTAGACCCGGATGAGAAAGCTGGTCCAGAAGGGCAGGATGACGAGCACCATGAGGCTCGGCCGCCATTCCTCCGGCGCGTTGGCCATGCCGTAGGCGATGGGAAAGCCGACCGCGAGCGTCAGCAATGTCGAGACAACGCTGATCGTCAGGCTTGAAAGAAAAGCCTTCCAGTAAAGATCGTCCTCGGCGAGGAAGCTGAAATTGTCGAAATCGAGTTCGCTTAAGTAAGCGGTGAAACCCTGCCAGCCGGCGGAAAGATCGAGCGTCGGCGTATAGGGCGGGATAGCGATCGCCGTCTCCGACAGCGAGATCTTCAGGACGATGCCGAAGGGAATGAGGAAGAACAGCAGCAGCCACAGATAGGGGATGGCGATCAGTATCAGGCGGCGCAGGTTCATCCGTTCATCCCGTCAGCACGATCCCGGCGGTGTCGGTAAAGGACAGCCAGACCGCGTCCTCCCAGGTAAAATCGCGCCGCCCGATTCGCCTGCTGTTCGCGGTCTGCGCCTTGACAATATGGCCGGTATCGAGCCGCACGTGATAGGTCGAGATGTTTCCGAGATAGGCGATGTCGTGGATGTTGCCGCTTATCGCGTTGACGGCATCGGGCGGCCGTTCGGCCGAAATCGCCACCTTTTCGGGCCGGATGGCGAAGGAGCAGCGGGTCCCCGCCGCAAGCGGGGAGGCGGAAGAGCCGACGATCAGCGGCTGTCCTTCCGCCCAGCTTATCTCGACGCGCTCGCCTTCGGTCGATGCGACATTGCCCTCGATCAGATTGACGTCGCCGATGAAGTCGGCGACGTAGACCGAGTTGGGCATCTCGTAGATGCGGTCGGGCGTATCCACCTGGATCAGCCGCCCGTGATCCATGACCGCGACCCGGGTCGCCACGGTCATCGCTTCCTCCTGGTCGTGGGTGACGATGACGAAGGTGGTTCCGGTCTTTTCCTGGATGTCGACCAGTTCGAACTGCGTCTGCTGGCGCAGTTTCTTGTCGAGCGCACCGAGCGGCTCGTCCAGAAGCAGCAGCTTCGGGGCCTTGGCGAGCGCCCGGGCGAGGGCGACACGCTGGCGCTGGCCGCCGGAGATCTGGTGCGGCTTGCGGCCGGCGAATTCCCTGAGCTGGACAAGACCCAGCATCTCGTCGACGCGGCCCGGTATCTCTGTCTTCGGCATGTCGGATCGTTTCAAGCCGAAAGCGATGTTCTCGGCGACGCTCAAATGCGGAAACAGGGCGTAGGACTGGAACATCATGTTGACGGCGCGCTTGTTTGGCGGGACGGGGCCGATATCGCGCCCGTCAAGCAGGATGCGGCCCTCGGTCGGCTTCTCGAAACCGGCCAGCATCCGCATCAGGGTGGTCTTGCCGCAGCCCGAGGGGCCGAGAAGGGCGAAGAACTCACCCTTGAAGATGTCGACATCCAGCCGGTCGACCGCGGTGAATTCGCCGAACTTCTTGGTCACCCCCTCAAAGCGGATGAGCGGTTCCTCGTTCGGATCCTGCCAGGGCGCAAAGCCGCAGCCATTTGCCGTCTGTTGCATCATGTCCCCCGCATGAGCACGCGTCCTTCCGGCGAAAATCCGGTCAGGTGCCGGACTTGATCTTGGTCCAGAGCCGCGTCACGTATCGCTGGGTGCGCGGGACCCAGGCGATCGTCGTATAGAGCGACTTCAGCGTCTCTTCGTTCGGGTAGATCGCCGTATCGGTGATGACGTCCTCTTCCAGGAATTCCTGTGAGGCCAGATTGCCGTTCGCGTAATAGACATAGTTCGAGGCGGCGGCCATGTTTTCGGGATCCATCATGAAGTTGAGGAACTTGTGCGCGGCGTCCGGATTGGGCGCATCGGCAGGGATCGCCATCTGGTCAAACCACATCACGGCGCCTTCCTTCGGCGCGTTGTATGCGATGGTGACGCCGTTTTCGGCCTCGTCGGCGCGGTCGCGCGCCTGCAATATGTCGCCCGAATAGCCGAATGCGACGCAGATGTCGCCATTGGCCAGCGCATTGATGTATTCGGAGCTGTGGAACTTGGTCACATAGGGCCGCACCGCCATCAGAACAGGTTCCGTCTTGGCGATGATATCGGTGTCCTGCGTTTTGGGATCTTCGCCGATATAGGTGAGTGCGGCCGGGATCATCTCCGCCGAGGCATCGAGGAAATGGACGCCGCAGGCGGCGAGTTTTTCCATGTATTTCGGGTTGAAGACGAGCTCCAGCGAGTCGATGGGCGCATCGTCGCCGAGCGCTTCCCTGACCTTGTCGACATTGACGCCGATGCCGGTGGTGCCCCACATGTAGTTGACCGAATAGGCATTGTCGGGGTCGTAGGGTGCGGTGCGCTGCTTGATCAGATCCCACAGGTTCTTGCTGTTCGGAAGTTTCTCCTGGTCAAGCGGCTGGAAGACGCCGGCCTGTATCTGGCGCTGCAGGAAGCTGGCCGAGGGCACCACGACATCATAGCCGGAGCTGCCGGCCAACAGCTTGGTTTCAAGCACATCGTTGGAATCGAAGACGTCGTAGATCAGCTTGACGCCCGTCTCGTCTTCGAACTTCTTCAGGAGTTCCTCGTCGATATAGTCGGACCAGTTATAGACACGCACTTCCTCGGCCATCGCCATACCGGCGGACAATGTCAGAGAAAATGCGAGAGCAAATCTTATCAGTTTCATCGTGGTTCCCTGCTGTCAGTCTGCTGCCCAATTGCCCGGTTTCGCGGGGGCATGCGCCGGGGGTAATCCACGGCTGGCCCGCAAACCGGATGTTTTGCCGTTAGATTGCACATCAGCCGTCGCTGCGTCGAGAAAAAATGGGCGGCAGGGCGCGGCCGCGCACCTTTGACGGGCAAACGAATGAATGATGAAAAAAGGCGTTTCCGGCTGGTGTCTACGTCGCTACTATGCCGGTTTGTCGGCCAATCCGAACAGCGATGAACAAGGTGGGGGTGCCAGTCTGTCATGTCGCAACGTTTCGAGAATTCAATCGTACTGGTGACTGGCGCAAATGATCGCGGCTTCGGCGGTGCCATTGCCGAAAAATTTGCCGAGGAGGGCGCAACGCTGGTGCTGACGGACCGGGTCGCTCCGTCACGTCTGCTCGGCCGGCTCGAGCGGCGCGGCGCATCGGTTCGCTGGCATGAAGGCGACATTACGGATGCGGGTTTCGTCAACAACATGGTTGCGGAGACCGTCTCGGAATTCGGCCGCATCGACACGGTTGTCAATTGTGCCGGGGTCAGCTGTTTCGGCCTGTTCGAGGATCTGACCGACGAACAGTGGGATTTTACCTTCGACGTCAATGTAAAAGGCACGGTCCGTGTTTCGCGCGCCGCGTTGCCGCATATGACGTCGCCGGGCGGTGTGATCGTCAATATCGCTTCGGTGCTGGCCGAAAATGCCTGCGCGGGGAACGCGGCCTACGGTGCCAGCAAGGCGGCGGTGATCGCGCTGACCAATTCGCTGGCGCTGGAAGTCGCGCCGAAGAAGATCCGCGCGGTGTGCATCGCGCCGGCGCTCGCCCATACGCCGATGCTGCATGATTTCGCAAAAGACTTCACGCAGGAAGCCTGGGACCAGGTGAATGCCTGCCATCCGCTCGGCACCGGCTCGCGCCACGACATCGCCAACGCGGTTGCCTTCCTGGCCTCCAGCGATGCCGGCTGGATCACCGGCAGCACACTGCCGCTCGGCTGGACCCGGACCATTCCGCTTCCCATGGTGTCATCGGAGAAACAGCAGTCATGAGCCTATCCGAACAGCAGAGCGTCGAACAGGAAGCCCCTGCCGGCGAGGACTATCACCTGTGGCATCCGTTCAGCCAGATGCAGAAGATTCTCGGCGCGCAGAACATTGTCGTGGAACGTGGCGAGGGACCGTATCTCTACGACCAGAACGACAAGCGCTATCTGAACCTGACATCATGCCTGTGGAATGCGCCGCTCGGCCTTGGCCGACAGGACATCATCGAGGCGGTTCACAAGCAGCTCAACGAACTGAGTTTCGCGGCGTTGTTCCGCACGGCGCACCGACCGGCGATCGATCTTGCCCGCAAGGTAGCGGAGATCGCGCCGAAGCGCCTCAACCGCGTCTTTCTGACTTCCAACGGTTCGGAGTCGGTGGAATCGGCCATCAAGATGGTGCGCCAGTACTTCCACCGGAAGGGCTCGGGGAAATACAAGGTGATCTCGCTGGAGAACGCCTATCACGGCGTTTCCTACGGCGCACTGGCGGCGTCCGGATTTGCGGACGACCAGCAGGGCTTCGGGCCGATGCCGGCGGGTTTCGTGAAGATCGCGCAGCCGTTTAATCGCGACAGCCAGACCGAGGCGGAGCGGGAAGCCTTCGAAATTGCCTGCGCCGAACAGCTCGAAAAGGCCATTGTCGCCGAAGGCCCTGAAACGGTCGCCATGTTCATCCTCGAACCGGTGCAGGGCATGGGCGGCGCCATCGTGCCGGGGCAGGCCTATTTCGACATCATCAGTGAGACCTGCAAGCGCCACGACATCAAGCTGGTGGTCGACGAGGTGACGACGGGCTTCGGCCGCACCGGGACGCTGTTCGCCTCGGAACGGTTCAATCTCGATCCCGATGTCATGTGCCTAGGCAAGGCGATCAGCGGAGGCTATTTCCCGCTGGGCGCGGCGGTTGCCACCGATGAGATCTGGGAGGCTTTTCTTTCCGATACGGACGCCATGCGGTTCAACCACGGCTCGACCAATGCCGGCCATCCGGGTGCCTGCGCGGCCGGTCTCGCGGCCATCGACATATTGACGCGGGACAATCTGATTGCCGATGCGGCGGCACGGGGTGAAGCGTTTCTCGAGCGGCTCCAGGAACTGAAGGAACTGCAGGTCGTCGACAATGTGCGCGGCATCGGCATGCTCTTCGCGATCGATCTGGTGCGCGATCCGGCCGGACGCGAGCAGCTTGACGCCGAAGCCATGGATATGGTGGCCAAGGCCTGTTTCGCGCGTGGCCTATGGGTGCATATCGCCGGCAGCCGGATCCTGATGCTGCCGCCCTTCATTCTCGAGGACTCGCATTTTGATGAGGCTTTTTCAGGCCTTAAGCGAATTCTTTCAAGAGTTCCGAACTGGATCTGATCACGTCAGCGCAGCATCAGCTCGAAGCTGTCGGAGGCTGACGCTTCGATGGATTCATCGGCAAACAATACGACCAGGCGTCCGGGATCGGGCGCCGGCAGGAAGCCGGACGGAATGACGGTGCGTGCGCGGAACATGGACGACCGCAGTGCCGTCGCGACCTGCGCGCCTTCCTGCCGCGCCCGTGTGCAGGCCTCCTGAAGCAAGTGGCGCCGGATCAGATCGTCCCCGGCAGCCAGCATGTCAATGACGACACCGCGTATTTCCCTTTCGTTCCACACGGAGAGCCAGTGCAGGCCGATCACGCCGGCGACGGAACCGTTGCGCTCGGCGACCAGCGCATCCGTCTTGCCCGATCCGATCAGGTATTGGCCCAGACTGTCGCGGTCCCAGCGGATCGACCAGTCCGCCCGTGCGTTTTGTGCTTTCAGCAGTTCCAGACAGTCACCGAGATCGTCGTGGCGACAGGCCCTGACCCCGATACCGGCAGGCGCTGCATCGGCGCCGCTTTGCAGCCGCGCGCCAAGTTCAGCGTTTGCGCGGGCCTGTTCGGCGCGACCGGCTTCGTCGAGCACGGACGGATCGAAGGCCCGGATCCAGTAGCCGGCATCCGTTATGAACTGGAAATTCTTCGGATAGGCCTTCGCGTAGCCCGTCCAGCATTGATGGGGACCGGAATTCGGGCCACCCATGACGAAGCCAAGCGAGAAAGCGTAGCCATTGTCGCGGTGGCGCCGCCGCAGTTTCTCGATCACATAGGGCGTCAGCCCTCGAAAGGCGGGATCGATCATGAGGCAGGTCGAGAAGGTTCCGGCCAACGTCTCGCCGCGCACATCGAACATGTAGGGAACGGCAAAGAAGGAGCCGATAAGGCGTTCGCCGTCATAGGCGCCCACCATCAATTCACGGTCGGCGGCCGGAGCCTCGATCTGGCGGCGCAGATAGGCGGCATCCCACAGCGGCGACCATTTTTCCTCTTCGCCCTCCTGCTTGCGTATGCGCAGACACAGTTCGGCAAAGTCGCTTCCGTCGCCGTCATAAGTTCGAATTTCGACCATCCGATTATGCCTTTCGGTTTCAAACCAATTCGCCTATTTTGCGTTTTACAGAGGGAATGATATCCCGTCCAACCAATCCCGAACCAGCAAACGGATCGATTGCACGCGACATGAAGCACGACCTGAAGACCGGTTCGTATCCGCTGGTATCGGCGCTCCAGGATGGCCTGAACAAGACGCTTTTCGGCGCGTCGGCCTCGGCTGTCGAGGGTCTGCGCGCGGACTATGGCGACGGCTATCTTGCCGACTTCGAGCGCAGCCTCGATTTGCTGAAAAAAGCGTTCCCGGAGAATGCGTTTCCGAGCTGGGCCGTGCGCGGCTTCCAGCGCCTCGGCAGCACTATCCTGCGCGAGGAAGTGGCCTTTAAGCAGACCGGGCAATACTCGGCAGGTGTCGAGGAACTTCAGTCGCTTAAGGACGATTTCTACAGCAATCCGGACGTTATGGAGGGCTATTATCTCGTCGGGCTCTACTGCACCTATTTCCTGTGGCCGCATCACTACCAATTGCTGCGGTTTTACCGGGACGCATTCCTGGCGCCACCACATGATCCGCAAGGCCTCGTCATGGAATGGGGGCCGGGCCACGGACTGCTCAGCGTCGAGGCGCTTGGCCGGTGGACGAACAGCCCATCCCTGTTGATCGATCTCAGCCCGCAGAGCCTCGATTTCAGCAAGGCTGTCCTCGGAGCCAGCGGGGCGGGCGCCCGGGTCGAAACGCGACTTGAAGACGTTCTGGCCGCACCGGATCTGCCAAAGGCAAGCCGCATTATCTGCGGGGAGCTTCTTGAGCATGTGCCGGACCCGAAGGCTCTGGTCGGCCGGATCCGGGACAGTCTCGAACCGGGCGGGCTCGCCTTCCTGACCGGCGCGATCAATGCGCCGCAGCCCGACCATATCTTCCTGTTTCGCAGCGAGGAAGAACTGCTGCGGCTGGTGGAGGATGGCGGGCTTTCGGTGCATGCGCATCTGACGGTGCGGCATCCGAGCCGGGCGGGCGATGACAATCCGCCCGAAGTGACCGCCATGGTGGTCGGACATGGTATCTGAACCGACGGCTGAGACGCGGCCCGGGTTCGACGGCAGGTCGAAACCGGAATTGCCGCTTGACCCTGCGGCGCTCTACGGCTTCGGACATCTGATACGCGGCTCCGAGGAAACGCTGCTCGATCTTTTCAGCAAGGGCCAGCTTTCCGGCACGACCCATACCTGCCTCGGCCAGGAACTTTGCCAGATGGGTGTCGTGCGGGCGCTCAACCATGACAGGGACGCCATATTCTCAAACCATCGCAATCACGGGCATTTTCTCACCTATAGTGGCGATTTCGCGGGTCTCTTCGCGGAAATCATGGGACGTGAGGCGGGCGTGTGCGGCGGACATGGCGGCAGCCAGCACCTGGCATACCGTGGTTTTCACAGCAGCGGCGTTCAGGGCGGCATGACGGCCATTGCGGTGGGCGAGGCCCTGGCCCGAAAACAGGATGGCGCCGGCGGTATTGTCGCGGTGATCATCGGAGACGGCACGCTGGGGCAGGGGCTTGTCTATGAATCGCTCAACCTGGCGGGTGTCTGGGATGTCCCGGTGCTTTTCGTGGTCGAAAACAACAGCATCGCGCAGACCACGCCCACCGACATGACGACAGCCGGATCGCTGACCGCGCGAGGCGAGGCTTTCGGGATTCAAACATGGCGCGTCAGCGACGATGCACCGGATTTTTTCGAGCGGGCCGAAGCGGCGGTGGACGCCGTCAGGAAAACGGGTTCACCCGGCTTCCTTGTCATTGACACGATGCGGCTCGGGCCGCACAGCAAGGGCGATGATCTGCGCGGCAGCGAGGAAATGGACGCGATCCGGGCCCGCGATCCTCTGACACGGCTGGGAGAACGCCTGCCGGATGCCGAGCGGCAGGCGATCGAGAAAAGCAACGCCGACTTTCTGAAAGCGGCCGTCGATGAGGCGATGCAGTCGCCGCCGGCGCAGTTCGACGAAGTGCCGCTGCACCCGTTTGGTCCCAATCAGCCGGTTCAGGCAAAGACCGTGCAAGTTGGCGGAACGGTGCGTCAGGCGCTCAACGCGGCGCTACACCGTATGCTCGAGCAAAGTCCCGAGGTTATCCTGCTCGGCGAGGATCTGCACGATCCCTATGGCGGCGCGTTCAAGGTCTCGGAGCGTCTGACAACAGCCTATCCCGACCGTGTCCTGTCGACCCCGATCAGCGAGGCCGGCATTGTCGGCGCCGGGATCGGTCTTGCCATGGCAGGCAAGCGGCCGATTGTGGAGATCATGTTTGCCGATTTCCTGAGCCTCGGCATGGACCAGATCTACAATCACGCGGTCAAGTTCCCGCCGCTCTTCGATGAGGTGACGGTGCCGCTGGTGATCCGCGCGGCCTGCGGCGGCGGACGCGGCTATGGCGCGACCCACAGCCAGACGCCGGAGAGCCTTTGCGCCTCCGTGCCGGGCCTGACCGTGATCTATGGCAGCCACCGGCACGATGCGGGCGGGCTTCTGGAGAACGCCGTGCTGAACTGGGACCATCCGACGGTCTTTTTCGAGCACAAGCTGCTCTATAGCCGACCGAACGAACCGGATGGCTACAAAGCGCTGGCGGCGCACGCCTCCGATCCGGCGGCAGGCCTCTTTCCAACGCTCCAAAATGGCAGGGACGAACCCGACATCACGATTATTGCCTATGGCGGTATGGCGCCCCTGGTCGAAGTGGTCGCGGAAGAGCTGGAGCGCGAGGAGGAACTCTCGGTCGAGATCATTCTTCCTTCGCTGATCGCACCGCTGCCGCGCAACACGCTGATCGCGGCGCTGTCGGACCGGCCGCGCATCGTCCTTGCCGAGGAATCTCCGACGGAATTCGGGGTCGGCGCGGAGATCGCGGCAAGCCTTGCCGAAGCCGGCTTTGACGGCCATATCCTGCGCGTCGGCCCGCCCCCGGTGCCGATCCCGTCGGCACGCTCGCTGGAAGAGCAGGTCCTGCCGGACCGCGACCGGCTGATTGCTGAAATCCTGGAAATGTTCTGAGCCCGCCATGCCCCGTCCGATCCACGTGCCGCGCATCAACAACAATGACGACGAGGTCAAGCTCATCGCCTTTCTGGTTTCGCCGGGCGAGGCAGTGAAATCCGGTCAGGCGGTGGCGGAAGTCGAGTCCGAAAAAGCGACGGTCGTCGTGGAAGCGGAAGAGGACGGATTCGTTATCGAAACTTCGGGCACGCAGGGCCAAATGCTCGATGTCGGCGCCGTGCTTCTTTGGCTTGGCGAAACGCCGGATGAGACCGTGCCGCAGAATGATCCTGCGCCGCAATCCGTGGATGGACAAGCCGGCACCGACCGGCCGACGGCCGGCGCGCTGGCTCTGATCGGCAAACACGGGCTTTCCGCCGTTGACATTCCCGCCGCCGGCGCCCGCCTGAAAGTATCGGATGTCGAAGCCTTCCTTTCCGGGAACGCGCCGCCTGCCGAACCGGAAAGGCCCCCCGCTCCGCAATTCGGAGCGCCGGATGCCGGCGGGAAGAGCACGGAATTCAGCGCCTATGAGGCGGCGATGCTCCATTCTGTTTCATGGCACGCTCATGAAGCTGCCGCCACCTATCTTGAAGCCGCCTATGACGAGGCCGACTGGCAGGCCTTTGCTCAGGGGTTCCGGGACCGGCACGGACTGTTGAGCAGTCCGCTGGTGCCGCTGATGGCCTATCAGCTTGTCCGGCACGCATCGGATAATCCGGATCTCAACAGCACGGTCCATAACGGCCGCAAATTCGTCTATGACCGCGTCAATCTCGGCTTTACCGTCCATATCGGCGGAAAGCTGTTCCTTCCGGTCATCCACGAGGCGGATGGCATGAATGCCAGGGAATTCGTCGATGCCTTTGCCGGCCTCCACCGTTCGGCGATGCGCGGCAAGCTGCAGCCGGCAGATATGAAAGGCGCGACGATCGCGATCTCCAGCATGGCGCGCTGGCCGGTGCTGCGGCACATGCCGATCCTGCCGCCCTTCGTTTCGCTGATGGTCGCGCACAGCGCGCCGCAAGATGGCCGTTCGATCCTCGGCGCGACCTATGATCACCGGGTGCTCGACGGAGCCGCCGCCTTCCAGGCGCTCAACCACCTGACGTCGCCGGACGACAAAGAAATCACTTCAAAATAGGAACATATGAACCCATGGACCCGGATACGGCACGACAGCAAATCCGCGACAAGATCACCGCGCTCGCGGAATCGCTCGGCAACAAGGCGGACGGTCTCGGCGACGATGATTTCATCCCGCAGCTCGACATTCTGGATTCGGCAGCCACCATGGAACTGATCATGTGGCTGGAGCAGACCTACGGAATATCCATTCCCGACGATGACCTGACCATCGAGAATTTCGGCACGATTAATCTGATCGCCGGTTATGTGACGAAAAACGGCTGAAAGCCGCTCCAGACACGCTTTAGCTCTGGTTGCCCCGATATTGCGGTGCCGCGGCGTCGAACTCCTCACGCAGATTGACGACGACACGCCGGTTCTGCGCCTTGCAGGAAATCTCCGGACAGTTGCGGACCAGCCGTTCCTTGCCGTAGCCCTTGGCCCACATGCGCTGCGGGCTGACGCCCTTTGAAGCAAGATAGTCCATGACGGCCTTGGCGCGCCGGTCGGACAGCTTGATGTTCGCCTCGCCGGAGCCCGGATCGTCGGAGAAGCCCTGCAGCTTGACCAGCCAGTTGCGGTGGCTGTTGAGCCAGGCGGCCTGAAGGTCCAGCGTCTCGCGCGCCACATCGTCCAGTTCGGCTGAGCCGGACGTGAAGTAGACCCGCCGGCCGGCGGTCATGATGAAGTTTTCCTCGCTGCCGGACTTGATGCTGGCGAAGCCGACGGCGGCGTCGTCCGTCTGCCCGGAATTGGGATCGCCCAGCGCGCGCGCCGCGTTGCAGCCCGAAAGCGCCACACCGGACAGAAGCAGCGCGATGATCGCCACCAGATGGAGAATACTCTTCATACTCTTTTCCCCCGTATTGCGCGCTCCCCGTCGCGCGCTTCTTCAACTCATGCCCTGTCGGAAATGTGCTCCAGGACGAGAACCGCCGTGCCGACCGGCGCGCGCCGGTAGAGATCGATGACATCTTCGTTGAACATGCGGATGCAGCCCGACGAGACGTTCGAACCGATCGACCAGGGCTCGGCGGTGCCATGCAGACGATAGCCCGTGTCGCCGCCGCCCTTGCCATGCAGATAAAGCGCACGCGCGCCTAGCGGATTTCTCGGGCCGCCTTCCATTGAATCGGGCAGTTCGGGCTGACGCTTCTTCATCTCCGCGGGCGGGACCCAGCGTGGCCAGCGCGCCTTTCGGGCGACATTGGCGCGCCCGAACCACTGGAAACCCTCGCGCCCGACGCCGACGCCGTAGCGCATCGCCGTGTTGTTTTCCCAGATCCAGTAAAGATAGTGGTTGCGGGTATCGACAACGACCGTGCCCTGCGGCTCGTCGGAGAAGTACTTCACCATCTGTCGGTGCCAGCGCGGGTCGATCGACTTGAAGTTGGTGTTCGGATAGGTGTGAGCGCCGTCGTTGGTTGCGCCCTTGAAATATTTCGATTGCTGCGCCTGCGCGCCGCCGGTCCAGATAAAGGGTACGCTCAAACCGGCCGCTGTCGCCACGGCGCCCTTCAATAGGCTACGCCTTTCCATTTGATCCTCCATGCGCCGGTCGTTGCCGGCATGCCGCATCCCGCCCGGTGCGGCCGTTCGTCACATGGAGGCTATTTAATGCGTAAAAGACGTTTTTGGTCAACAGCCGGCCACGGTTGGCCGACTACGCTGCGCCCGATCCGGCCTACCAGGTGCGCCGCGGGCCGGTGTCGATGTGATAGTGGCCGGTGCGGGCATAATAGCTGTAGCCGCCGACCTCGCGCTGGGCGCGAAGAAAGGCGATGACCGATTTGGGATCGCCACGTACGGAGAAATCGACCGCCTGGCAGTTCAGGTGGTAGGAGTTGCGGGCGCCGCCCTTGCGCCAGTTCTCGAACCACCAGCGCTTGGTCGAATGGACAGTGACGGTACCGTAGCGCCGTGAGACGCGGTTGAGCACACGCTTGAGCTTGCGCGGCACGCACCATTTGGTGTCGTTGTAGTTTACCTTCGACGAATAGGAGCCGATGCCGAAGAGGTTGGCGCAGCCGGAAAGCGGCAGGCTGGCCAGAGCCACGATCAGAATCGAAAAGACTGTCTTGCGCATAGCACCGCACCGAGGAACATACTGAACGTGCTCCAAGGATGACGGCCATCCCTTAAAATTGTCATGAAGGATATGGTTAAGGATTAACCTCTAGCGGTCCGGTCGCGTTAAGAAATCCCGTCACGCGACCGGATCGATGGGCGCTGTGTCCCAACCGAGGATTTCCTCGATGTAGCGGGCGTGCCGGAACAGCTCGTATTCGCCGTGCGGGCGGCCGATGAGCTGGATTGCGAGCGGCAGGCCGTTTGCCGTGAAACCGCATGGGACGGTTATGACCGGCAGGGTCGCGGCCGAAACCACATAGACGATTTTCAGCCAGTCGTAATATTCGCTGACCGGCACACCGGCGGACGAGCCCGGATGGGTTTCTTCGGCCTGGAAGGGTGGCATGATCGTCGCAGGGCAGATCAGCAGGTCATGATCGTGCATGAATGCCGATGCCTTGCCGAAAAGCCGGCCCTGCGCCGCCATGGCGCTGCGGATCGAGGCCGCATCGGTCTTGAGACCCTTTTCGATGTTCCACACGACCTGCGGGTTGAACAGATGGCCGGCCGTGGCGAGTGCGTCGCCGAGCTTGATTGCGTAGAATATTGCGCGCTGAACGGTGAAGGCCTCCACGGCATCGGAGAAATCCGGATGGCTTTCTTCGAGCTGCAGGCCCGCGCTTTCCAGAGCGCCGATTGCCGTGTTGAAGGCATCGCGGACTTCGTCATCTATTTCCGTCACGCCGAGATCCGGACTGACCGCAACGCGCAGCGGGCGTTTCGGTTGGCGTGCGGCGCTGAGAAAGGAAGTAGCGGGAGCCGGTTTCGACAAACCTGCCTCGGCGGACAATCCGCTCATGGCGTCCGTCATCAGGGCGACGTCCTCGACACTGCGTGCCATCGGCCCTTCCTGCCCGAGCACCTGAAACGGCAGCTGGGGCTGGTCGGAGGCGATCAGCCCGGGCGAGGGGCGCAGGCTTGCCACGCCGCAAAAGCTTGCCGGGGTGCGCAGCGAGCCGGCCATGTCCGAGCCGTGGGCGATCCAGGCCATGCCGGTTGCCAGCGCCGCCGCCGCGCCGCCGGACGATCCACCCGCGGAGCGGGACCGGTCGCGCGGATTTAGGGTGATGCCGAAGACCTTGTTGTGCGTATGGCCACCGGTGCCGAATTCCGGTGTGTTTGATTTGGCGTAGACGACCGCACCGTTTTCTTCAAGGACGCGGGCGGGCAGGCCGGTTGCCTCCGATACGTGATCCTTGAACAGGAGCGAGCCGGAGGTCGTGCGCACGCCGGCCACCTGGGTGAGGTCCTTGATCGGAACTGGCAGGCCGCGAAGAAGCCCGCGCTCTTGAACGGGTTTTTCCTGCAACTGCCGCGCATTGTCATGGGCGCGGTCGAAACACAGGGTCGGCAGCGCGTTGATCAGCGGATCGACCCTGGCGATCCGCGCTTCGAGCGCTTCAAGTGCGTCGGCCGGTGAGATGGCGCCCCGGTCGAGAAGCGCTACCATGGCGCTGGCGCTGAGGCCGATCAGTTCGTTGCGGTCGGTCATTTGCGATCCTTTTGCGCTATCCGGCGATCCTGACCAGGTGATTGTCCCAAAGGTGCGTATCCGAGCCGGGTATGCGTTGCCGGCCATTTGCAAGCAGACCGTTGCCGGTGGACGCAAGGTAGCCCGATCCGTTGTCGCTGATGCCGCAGACATTGGCAATTCGGCGGTGTGACAGGACATTGCCGGTTGCGCCGTCGAGCACGAGGAGGCTGTTGCCGCGCGGTGAGGTGACCGCCACGGTGCCGGCATCATTGTTGGCGGCGATCGAGCCGATGTAATTCTTCAGGCCCATCAGATGATCTTCAGGCAAATCGAAAAGCCGCAGTTCCCGGCCGGGTTTGGCGTGGCCGCACAGCGGCGGACGGCGGTGCCCGGCTCCTTCATACTGGCAGGCGAAATAGACGCCCCCGGCGCCGTCGCCGGCGAGATGGCGGATCGAAAGCCGATGCAGCGTCGCCGGCAGGGACAGTCGCTCGATCAGCGTACCGTCACGGCGATCGATGAAACAGAGCGATGGCTGCATGGTCGCAAGGTTGAGTTTCGTGCGCCCGAAATCCGGGTGGGTCTCGAGGCCGCCATTGGCGATGACCAGCGTGCGGCCATCGCCGAGGAGGAGCATGTCGTGCGGCCCGATGCCGCCGGAGGATATCTCACCGATCCTTCGGTAGCCGTCATCCGCATCGTATATCCCGACAACGCCGGCGGCGTTTTCGAAATCATTTTCGCTGGCATAGAGCCGGCTGCCGTCGCGGCTGAAAACGCCATGCCCATAGAAGTGCCGACCGGCCGTGGCGACAATGGTTCCAGGCGCGGACTTTCCGTCAGCATCGAAGGTGACGGCAATGGTTCCGGGGCGCCGTGCGAATACGACCGCACGGCGGCTCGGGCTGTGACATGTGATGTCGTGGCCTCTTGAGGGCAAGGGGATTTCGGCGACGATGTCTCCGCTTTCGGTCAGGAGCGCCGCGCCATAACCGCCGGACCGATCGACATAGGCCGATGCGAACACCGCGTCGGTGCGGACGAGCGCCTCGGCACGCGCAGGCAGTAGCGCGGCGGCGAACGCGGTGCCGGATGCCGACAGAAAGGCGCGCCTGTCCAGATGCCGCGCAGCCAAGATCAGTCTCCGTCGAGGCTGGAGAAATTGGCCGTCAGATCGAGCGCGGCGGTCATGTCGATGCCGAAATTCTCGCCGAGGCCGCGAACCACCGTGCGAACGAAAACAAGCCTGGAGCGCTGTTGCGGGTCTTCGATCAGCTCCGCCGCCGTGCCGCTCAGCGATTCGATGCCGGCGATGCCGTGGCGAAAGCCGAAAACGATCGCGTCGTCGATCCAGGCGGAGCCGTCGGGAAGTTGCGAAGCCAATTCCGATTTCTCATAGAATTGCCGGAAGTTCTTCAAGCCGGCCTGAAGAAAGCGCAGCGTATTGCCCGAGCGGCGAAACAGCGCGCGGCGCGGCCGGTCGCGCTCCGGCGTCACGCCCAGGAATGATCCGAGTTCAATCGTATCGTAATATTCCATTCCGTTGGAGAACAGGCTGACCAGCGCGCTCAGCGCCTCCTTCTCATCGCGAAAGGCGGCATTGTCCGGTCCCGGATGCTGCCACGCATATGCAAACCCCTCGGACGCTTTCCACGCGGTCAACAAATCTCCGGCAATTCCGTCAATATTTGTCGAGATCGCCAGCGCCAGGCGGCAACGGTATCCGTCCGGGATTTGCGCCAGCGTTTCCGCGCCATCGCCGTAAAGGACAAATTCCAGCGCCGTCAGCCCCTGGACCGCGACACTCTTGCCGGCAAGGCGCGCGGGGTCGGTTGCGGTCGGATCCTGTTTGGCGATGATCGCCTGGATCTGACGCAGTCCGATGCCGCGCCGGTCGGGCCAGAAGAAGAGCTTTTCAAGCCGGTTGTTCTCAAGGACCGGTCCGATGCGCACGATATTGACCGCGGCCATCGCCACAACCGTATCGCCGAAAGTAGCCCGAACGTCGTCCAGTGCGTCCGACGACGGGGTCATGCAAAGCCGGCCGATTTGTTCCTTCAAGGCGCTGGCTTGTTGGCTGAGGGTCTCGTGCGCCGGAAGAACAAAGCCGGTTATTGCCTTGTGTACAGCTGAAACCGGCGTGTTCTCCGCGGCCGATACCGGCCCTGCGCAAACGCACCAAAGTAGAATTCCCGCCGCGATAGTCGGGGCCAGGCTGCGAATTGAAACCAACAAACTCATTGTTCCGGCCGCGTTCTGGATATCCGATCAGGTCATGCGGTCCCAGTCGCCATGCCGCATGTTCAGGCTGTATTCCTTACCGTCCTGGCCGTCTGGTGTCACCAGCTCGAACCGCGGCGAACGGTCCATGAATTCATGCAGATGCGCGACGATCTGGTCACGGTCCGCCAGCACGACACCATAGACGGGCGGCTCGAAATTGCCCGGCACGCTGGTTTGCGGTGCGCGCAGGTCGAGCGCAAGCTGATGGTTCAGCCCGCGAATACAGGTGAACCCGATGCCGCGCCAATTGCCGGATACCGGCCGATGCACGTGCCCGAAGAAAATATGCCGTATCTTTCCGATATGCGGCTCAAGCACGTCGAAGAAGGCGTCCGAGTCCAGCAGATCGATGACATCCATGCCCTTCAGGCCGAGTTTCAGCGGCGGATGATGCATGAAGATCATCGCCGGCTCGTCGCTTTCCTCAAGCCGCTCGCGCAGCCAGGCGCGGCGGGTCTCGCAGTATTCACCCGCATCCGTCGCCGTGTCCTTCTTGGTGTCGAGAAACAGACAGCGGCCGGCTTCCGTGTCCAGCGCCGACTGGACAAAGCCATTGGCATCGGCCTCAACGCCCGGGACAACCTTCAGCAGCACATCGCGATGATCATGATTGCCCATCAGCACCTTCACCGGCATGTCGAGGCGGCCGATTGCATCGGACAGAACGCCGTAGCTGGCATCGTCGCCCCAATGGGCCTGATCGCCGGTAAAGACGACAAAATCGGCGTCGCCATGTTCTTCCAAAATGCTGTCTATGGCCGCGTGAAGCCGGCGCTCGGGCGACACGCCGTAAAGGCGGCGGCCGCCGCTGATCAGGTGAATATCCGTCAGATGGATGAATTTCAGCACGTTCGGCACCTTCAACAAGAAACCCCGCGCCATAGTGAACCAGCGGGCATTCAAGGTCCACGCATTTTGTATGAAATTCGAAGTCTGAGACGGCTAAGTCCTTTTAGGCACGATCTCGTAACCGGGCTCTTCGGGCTCGTCGTCGATCATCTCGGCGGGAAAGCCCGGTGCCAGGATTTCGAGTCCCGTCGCTTCCTCAAGCCGTTTGATGATATTCGGTGAATATTCGCGTGATCCGAAACGCTTTTCGCCATCCTTGAAGATGTCGATTATGACCGGGTTCATTTCGAGAGGAACGCCTGCGCGGTCGGCAACCTGCTGGAACAGGCCGATATCCTTCGACACGAGGTCCATGGTGAAATTGATATCGCGTGAGCCGTTGAGGATCACCTGGCTTTCGGTCTCGTGGACGAAGGAGTTGCCGGACGAAATGCGGATCGCCTCATAGGCGGTGTTGAGATCCATGCCGGCGGCCCTGGATGTCACCAGCGCCTCGCACAGCGTGACGAGATTGGCGGTGGCAAGAAAATTGGTCACCACCTTCAGGACGGAGGCCGAACCCAGCGGGCCGGTATGGAGGATGCGCCGGCCCATCGCCTTCAGGACTGGCAGCATGCGCTCGAAGGTCTTGCGCTCGCAGCCGGCAAAGATGGCGATGTTGCCCGTCGCGGCGCGGTGACAGCCGCCCGATACGGGACAATCGACAGGTTCGGAGCCGGCGGCCGACACGCGTTCCCCCAGCCGGCGGACCTCGGCCTCGTCGGTCGTCGACATCTCCGCCCAGATCTTGCCGTGCGCAAGGCCGGCGAGAATCCCATCCTCGTCTTCCATCACGGCGGCCGAAGCTGTCGGGCTCGGCAGGCAGGTGATTATGACATCGCAGTCTTCGGCCACCTTTTTCGGGCTGTCGGCCCAATGGGCACCTTTTTCCAGGAAGGGTTCAGCGATTGATTTGTCGAGATCGCGTACCGTCAGGTCGAAACCGTTGCGCAACAGGCTGCCGGCCAGCTTGCCGCCAACGTTTCCGAGACCGATAAAGCCGACTTTCATGTGTTCCTCCCGTGTCGCGATGTGCGAATTCCTAGCGAAGCGGCCGCGTTTCCATCGTCAGGTGGAGTTCCTCGCCCTCATAGGGATGGGCGCGCGCGACATCCGTATTCAGCTCGACGCCGAGACCGGGCGCATCCGACGGTATGACGTAGCCGTCTTCCCAGCGGATCGGCGTTTTCAGCAAGTCGGCATGAAAGCCCTCCCATTTCAGGATGCTCTCCAGAACGAGGAAATTAGGGATGCATGCGGCGAACTGGATATTGGCGGCGCCGACAACAGGGCCGCAATAAAGATGCGGCGCGATCTGGGCGTAACGGGTTTCGGCCATTGCCGCTATTTTCTTGGCTTCGAGCAAGCCGCCGACGCGCCCGAGATCCATCTGCAGGATGGAGGCAGCGCCGGTATCGAGCACGCGGGCGAATTCATACTTGGTGCACAGCCGCTCGCCGGTTGCGATCGGGATGGAAGTGGCCCGGGCGACCTCTGCCATCTGTTCCGGCATCTCCGGCGGTGTCGGCTCCTCGAACCAGAGCGGCTCGTAAGGTTCCAGCCGCCGCGCCATGCGCTTGGCACCGGAGACGGTGAACTGGCCGTGCGTGCCGAACAAAAGATCGGCACGTGTGCCGACGGCTTCGCGGATGCGCTTGCAGAACAGCTCAGAGCGTTCAAGATCCTCGAGGCTCGGCTGGTGCCCGTCATAGACCGTGTAAGGTCCGGCCGGGTCGAACTTCACGGCGGTAAAGCCCTGGTCGACGAGATCAAGAGCGATCTGCGCGGCAATATCCGGATCGTTGTAGACATTCGGCGCATCCGGGTCCGGATACACATGCTCGTCGCCGGGCGGGTAGAGATAGGTGTAGCTGCGCAACCGCTCATGCACCCGGCCGCCCATCAATTCGTAGACGGGCTTGCCTGCCGCCTTGCCGACAATGTCCCAACAGGCCATTTCCAGGGCGCTCAATACGCCCATGACGGTGACATCGGGGCGCAACGTATAGCCGGCGCCATAGGCGTTGCGCCACAGCCGCTCGATATGATGCGGATCGCTGCCCTCGAATATGCGCGCGAACATGTCCGTCGCCATGTCGGCGACCAGGTGCGGGCTGAACGTGGCGTTGTAGATCTCGCCGACCCCGACAATGCCGCAGGCAGTGTGGAGCTGAACGAAGATGAAGTAGCGTCCGCCGCGGGACGGGGGCGGGTTGCCGACAACGAAGGTTTCGATGGATTGCAGTTTCATGATGCGTCCTAGCCGGTTTCGCTGACCTGGTAATGGGCTCTTTCGAGCCATTGCGGATTGATCTCGACGCCCCAGCCGGGCGCGTCTGACACGGTTACGCCGCCATCGGTGACAGCGAACGGATCACCGACAAAGAGCTCCTGCTGCCATGGATAATAATCCGCGCCCTCGATGGAGAATTCCAGATAGGGGCCGGCATTCGGTATGGCGCGCAGGAGGTGCATGGTGAAGAGCGTGACCATCGAAAGATTGGCCGAATGGGGCGTGCAGGGCAGGCCGGCATCGGCTGCCATCCTGGCGACCCGGAGTGCCCGCGCAATGCCGCCGATATAGCAGATGTCGGGTTGGATGACATCGACCGCGCGCATGGCGATCATCTGGCGCCAGATTACGAGATCGCAATCCTGCTCGCCGCCGGTCACATCCAGCGATAGTGCGTCGCTGACCTGTTTCGTCGCATCGAGGTCCCAATAGGGGCAAGGCTCTTCCAGGTGGACAACGCCATTGTCCTCCAGCATGCGGCCAACCTCGATTGCCTTTTGCGCACTGTAGCCGCTGTTGGCGTCGACAAGCAGGGTCGCATTGTCGCCAAGGGTCGACCGGACTGCCGGAACGATCTCCTCGGTGCGGCCCGGCCACTCGTCACGGTCGCGGCCGCATTCGCTGGCGATGCGGAATTTGAAGGCGTCATAGCCTTGACGGTCGCGCAATTCCTGCAGGCGTCTGGCCTCAGCGTGCGGTTCGATATCCCGGCGCATGCTTGAGGCGTAGCAGCGCAGCCAACCAGGGCTGCCGCCCAGCAATTCGCAGACAGGCTTTTGTTGTTGCTTGCCGCGAAGGTCCCAGATGGCCGTGTCGAGGCCGGCCATGGCGCGGCGCAGATAGGAGCCGGGGAACTTGTGTTCTTTTTCGACGATGCGGTCCATGAGCGCATCGATATGCAGGGCGTCTTCTCCAAGCGCCCAGGGCGCGACCTGCCGGTGGAACACCTGTGCCGTTATGTCGGCATTGTAGGTCGAGACTTGTCCCCAGCCGCTGGAACCGTCTTCGGCCGTCAGGCGGACGAAACCGACATATTCGTTGCTGAAGGTTTCGAGGCGCTTGATCTTCATCCCGTTCAGCCTGCCTCTTGCGTGTCTTCCAGGATCATGTCCGCGCCCTTCTGGGCAAGCATGATGGTCGGCGCATTTGTATTGCCGGATGTCACATTCGGAAAGGCCGAAGCGTCGACAACCCGCAAGCGCTCGATTCCGTGCACGCGCAGACGGGCGTCGAGTACGGAGTTTTCGGCGCTCGTGCCCATACGGCAGGTGCAGGTCGCATGGTAGACCGTTGAGGCGCGGGCCTTGAAATCTTCCAACACCTCTTCATCGCTCAGGCTCGCCGGATCGGGTTGCTTCGGCGCCCGGATCAACTGTTTCATCGTTGGCGTATCGACAAGCTGCCTCAGCAGCCGTGCGCCGCGGATCACAGCGTCGCGGTCCTCATTGGTGGTCAGCGAGTTGGGCTTTATCTTCGGCGGCTCGGCCGGGTCGTTCGATGCGATATCGATGCGGCCGCGGCTGGTTGGCCGACACTGCTGAAAAGACAGTAGGAAGCCGGGTTCCGAATCGATCTGCGGTTTTGTGCCGTCGCCCGTCGAATAGGTCGCCGGGTTGCAGTAGATCTGCATGTCGGGGCGCGTCCGGTCCGGCGCCGAGCGGATGAAGCCGCCGCACTGATTGATCCCGAGGCTCAGCATGCCACGGCGTGTCAGGGCATATTGCAGCGCCGCAAAGACGCGACTGCGCCAGGGCTGGAGCTGATTGTTGAGGGTGGGCACGGTCGAGCGGTAGTAATAGTTGACCGCCAGGTGGTCCTGCAGGCCGCCGCCGACTTCCGGCAGGTCCGTGTGGACATCAATTCCATGACCGGACAGCAAATCGGCGGGTCCGACACCGGAATGCTGCAGAAGCTTGGGCGAATTGACCGCACCGCTGCTGACGATGACCTCGCGGCGCGCGCGGGCCTGCTCGAGGCGCTCGCCCACGCGGTAGCTTATGCCGACGGCGCGGCGTCCGTCGAAAAGAATCCGTTCCACATGGGCATCGGATGTGACTTTGAGGTTTCCACGCCGCAGGGCCGGGCGCAGGAAGGCATCCGCCGAAGAACACCGCCAGCCCTTGCGTGTCGTGTTGTGGAAGATGCCGAGACCTTCGCGCTCAGGGCCGTTGATATCGGCGGTTGTCGGCCAACCGGCTTCTCGTGCCGCCTCGAGAAAGTGCCGGGTCACCGGGTGTGCCTGATCGGCTTCGTCGGTTACCCAAAGCGGGCCGTTGCCGTTGGTTTGCAGCCGGCCGTTTTTGCGCCGAGCCTTTGTCTCCGTGCGTTCGAAGACCGGGCGCACGCTTTGCCAGTCCCAGCCATTGGCGCCGCTTTCGGCCCAATCGTCGAAATCATGCGGCAGTCCGCGGATATAGACCATGGCGTTGATGGAGCTGGAGCCGCCGATGACCTTGCCGCGCGGCCAATAGGCTGTGCGGCCGCCGAGCTCCGGGTCCGGCTCGGTGCCGTAACACCAGTTGACGGACCGGTCCATGAAGGTGAACCCGTAGCCGATCGGGACGCGGATTCGCATCTTACGGTCCGAGCCGCCGGCCTCGACGAGCAGGACGGTATGGCGACCGTCACGCGTCAGGCGTTCGGCCAGGACGCATCCGGCCGATCCCGCGCCGACAATGATGAAATCGAATTCCTGGGTGGACATGGCGGTACCGTCTTGATTTCGCGCCAGTCTTGATGGTGATATGACTATAATCAAACGAAGCTTTATCGGTCAAAGGCCCAAGAATATTTGTTGATGCGGGAGCAATCCGTATGAGTTACCAACTTCCGCCCGTTGCATGGCTGCGGGCTTTCGAGGCCGCTGCGCGGCATTCCAGCTTTGCGGCCGCGGCGAGTGAGCTCAATATGACGTCGGCTGCCATCAGCCACCAGATCAGATCGCTGGAAAAGCGTCTGGGGTTTGGCCTGTTCGAGCGCTTGCCGCGTGGCGTGCGCCTGACCGATATGGGGGCCGCCTATGTGCCGGCCGTGCGAAAGGCCTTCGAGGAGCTCTCGCTCGCCACGATGGGCATTTTCGGCTCGCTCGGCGACAAGACCTTGCGCATCCGGGTGCCGATCTCCTACGCCACGCTGGTGCTCGTTCCGAAACTGCCGGAGTTCCGCAGCGCGTATCCCGGCATTGAGCTGCAATTGTGCACGACCATCTGGGGCGACGGCCTCAATCATGAATCGGTCGATATCGACATTCGCTATGGCGACGGCACCTGGGCCGACCAGCCCGGCAAGGGCGGCTTCGCCGAGAAAATCAGCGATGAATCGTCGATCGTCGTATGCAGTCCGCACTATGCCGACCGTCTCGGCGCCGATGCCGGTCTTGCCGAACTGTGTTCCGGTAGCCTCATTGAAATCATGGGCTGTGAGGGTATGTGGAACGACCTGATGCGGCAGTACGGGCTGGAGATGCTGAAACCGAAATCCGGCGTCAAATCCGACACCTCTCTCGTGGCGCTTGAATATGCGGCGGCCGGGCTCGGCGCGGTGCTGGTGCTGGACGCCTTTGCCGAGCCCTATCTGGAGTCCGGCCGTCTCGTCCAGCCCGTGGAGGCGCGCCTGCCGAACGAGCAGGCGCACTACGTGCTGCGCCGGCCGGGCAGCCAGCACGCGCCGGAAGTTCTGCTGTTTACCGACTGGCTGCTGGAAAGCTGCCGCTGACGGCAGGACAGCGGCGATCATGCGCTTATTTCTTTGCCACCGCGCAGGCGGCACGATAGGTTAGATCAAGGATGAACAATTCGGGCGGCGCCGTCTCGGCCACACATCAAGGAGATCATCATGCCCAATATCTTGCGGCGGGAGGATATTGCGTTCCTTTTGTACGATTTCCTCGATCTGGAGGAATTGAGCAGGCTGCCGCATTTTGCCGATGCCGACCGGAGCGTCTATGACGCCATCCTTGATAGTGTCGAAAAGATCGCTGAGGAGCGCTATCAGCCGCACGCTCAGAAGCTCGATGCGAACGAGCCGGAATTCGACGGCGAGCGCGTGTATATCATTCCCGAGGTTAAGGAAGCGCTCGACGCCTTTGTTGAAGCAGGGCTGATGGGCGCCAGTTTCGATGCGGATCAGGGTGGCCTGCAATTGCCCTATCTGCTGCAGACGGCGATATCGGCCTGGTTTTCCGCCGCCAACTGGGGCACGAGCGGCTATACGGGGCTGACAGTGGCCGCTGGCAACCTGCTTGCCGAACATGCCAGCGACGCGCAGAAAGAGCGTTATCTGCGCCCCATGATCGAGGGCCGCTATTTCGGCACCATGGCACTGTCGGAGCCGCATGCCGGCTCATCCGTGGGTGATATCCGCACCCGGGCCGAGCCGCGGGACGATGGCAGCTACCGCCTTTTCGGCAACAAGATGTGGATCTCTGGCGCCGATCATGAAATGTCGGAGAACATCATCAATCTGGTGCTGGCGAAGATCCCGGGCGGGCCGCCGGGCGTCAGGGGAATCTCGCTGTTCATCGTGCCGCGCTATCTCGTCAACGAAGACGGCTCGCGCGGCGACCGCAACGATGTGCGCCTTGCCGGCCTCAATCACAAGATGGGTTGCCGCGGCACGGTCAACTGCGTGCTCAATTTCGGCGATCGCGACGGCGCGGTCGGCTATCTTGTCGGCGCACCGAATTGCGGCCTGCAATATATGTTCTCCATGATGAACGAGATGCGCATCGGCGTCGGCCTGAGCGCGGCGGCGCTGGCCGCGACCGGCTATTTGCATGCGCTGGATTATGCGAAGGATCGCACGCAGGGCCGCAGGCTTGCCGACCGTGACCCGCAAACCCCGATGGTGCCGATTATCGAACATGCCGATGTCAAGCGCATGCTGCTTCAGCAGAAAGCCTATGCGGAAGGGGCGATGGCGCTTTGCTTCTATGCGGCGCGGCTGGCCGACGAGAAACGCGCCGGCGATCCGACTGCGCAGGAAAAGGCGACGGCGCTGCTCGATATTTTGACGCCGATCGTGAAATCCTGGCCTTCCGAATTCGGCCTCAGGGCCAACGAGATTGCCATCCAGGTCTTCGGCGGAGCGGGCTATACGCGTGACTATCCGGTCGAGCGGTTCTACCGAGACAATCGGCTGAATCACATTCATGAGGGGACGCGCGGCATTCAGGGGCTGGATCTGTTGGGGCGCAAGGTGCCGATGAATGGCGGCGCGCCGCTGCGTGCCCTGGTGAGCGAGATGCAGGCCACGGTGCACGCGGCACGGGCCGTTCCCGCTTTCGCGGACATGGCCGAAGGGCTGGAGGCGGCCATCAATCGCGCGACCGAGACGACGCTGTCGATGGGCAGCAAGGCGGAGCAACTCGGCCAGGAGGCCTATCTCGCCAATGCGACGATCTATCTGGACATGCTTGGCCACGTGGTGGTCGCCTGGATCTGGTTGCGCCAGGCACTGGTGGCGCACGAGAAACGAGCAGGCGGCGCGGATGACGCGCTGTGTGTCGGCAAGATCATGGCGTGCCGCTATTTCTTCCGTTACGAACTTCCGGCGATCGAGGCGCAATGCGCCTTGCTGGCGGATATGGATACGACCTGCCTGGATACGGCGGCCGAAGCGCTTTAAGCCAGATACGCTCTAAGCCGCGCGCGGATGTATTTTGCCGCCGAGCGATAGTGGCTGGGTCCCGCCGCCTCGGCCCAGCGGCCGGGCGTCCAGTTGTTGTTGGCGCCCTTCATCGGACCGCCATAGAGGTCGCCATCCGACTTTTCCTCCATAAAAGAGAGCAGCTTGCGATGGTTCGCCTCCAGCATGGCGTGCGCATCGCTCCAGCCGAGGCCGGCCTGTGCCGCCCTTAACTCGGCATTGTAACGTTTCAGATCGTTCCACTTGTAACCTTTTGCCGGAAAATAGACCGGCCGGCCGGCAAGTCCGTCCGCATACCAGCCTAGAAACAGGTCGATCCAATGGGCGCGATGTCCGGCAATATCCTTGATCGAGGTGTCTTCGTCGCCCTTGACGAGCGCCTGCTCGCCGTCGACACGATCGAGAAGCTGGCTCAGCTTTGCAAACTCCTTTTGCGTGATATCAATGAGTTGGTCCTTGTTTTGCGCGGCCATGGGATCTCCCTTCACCGGACCAATAGCGAAAATATCTCCGGTTGGCTTTGATCCGCCTCAAATGCCGTTGCGGTGCTGAATGCGCTGCTGCGCTGCTTGCATTGTGTCCCCGGTTCTCATAACCCTCAGCGGCGGGGACCATCAGCGCGGGAGCGATCAATTGGCGGAACCGACCGGCGTGTTCAGCCGCCTGTTCTGGGTGCATTTCCATCGCAGCGACGTCAGCGCTTCGTTGCGATGGGCAATCGGCCTGTTCGCCCTCTTCCTGCTTTTTCCGGGCATTGGCAGCGGCGGCTCGGTTGTTGCCGTCGGTTTCTGGTTCGTCGCGCTGTTCTACTTTGCGTTCGACCCGCAAAACCGTAGCTTCGATACCGTCGAAAAGCCCGTCATCGCTGCCTTTGCGGCCTATTATCTGATCATGGTCTTTTTCGCCGTGCTCAATGCGATCCCCGCCGGCACCTGGGAGCATTTCGGTGCGGTCTACGGCAATATTCTGTTTCTGGCCTTTGCCCCGGTCATGCCGGTGCTCAGGCGTTTTGTCAGACCATACTGGACCAATGTGTTTTTTGCCGGCACCGCAAGCGGTGCCATTCTGGCGGCGCTGATCGTTCTGATCGCTGGCCAGTCCTCGCATGAACATATGCGCTCGGCTTTTAGCGGCAATCCGCTGATCCTGGCGCTGGGTACCATGGTTTCCGGCCTGCTTTGCATCCACGGGCTGCTGTTTTTTCGCGGGGCCATGCGATGGCTGCTGGCGGCCGGGGCGCTGGCGGCGCTTTTTGCCTTGCTCAGTGCTGGAAGCCGCGGTCCGTTGTTGTCCTATATGATCACGCTTTTCGCCTATGCGCTTGTCATGGGATACCGCCATTTCGGCCTGGTCTTCATGGCAAAGCGCGGTCTGCTGGCTGCCATGGCGGTCGGCGCGCTCAGCTTCGGTGTCATCAAGGCCGATCCGGAACTGACCCACCGGATCGAACTCGCCATCGAGCGGGTCGAACGGCCGACGGACAGCGGCCTCGAGGAAGAGAGCATTTCCATCCGCATCTTGCTCTACAAGGCTGGCCTGGCTGCCTTTATGGAGCGGCCGCTGACCGGCTGGGGCCGGCAGGACGTCGTGCGCGCGGCGATTGCGAAAGACCCGGAAAACGCCAGGTTCTTCACATATTCGCATCTTCACAATGGCTATCTGACCGATCTCGTCGCCTCCGGCGTGCTCGGATTATTGTCGCTGCTTGCCGTCCTGTTCGTGCCGCTGATGGTGTTGCGCAACGCGCCGCCACTTGTTTTCGGCGGTATTTTTTGCGTCACGATCTCCTATGCGCTCTACGGCGTAACCAACCTGCTTTTCTATCACGACGTCTCGACGCTCTATTACCTTTCGCTGATAACCGCGTTCTGCACCCTTTCGCGGCTTCCGGATGCCAACTTGCAGGCGGGGCGGGACCGTTAACCGGATACGCAGGCGCTATCGTGTGAAGACGCTGGCAATGGTTCTGAAGCAGATGCGCAAATCCAGCGCCAGTGACTGGCGCTCCATATATTCGCGGTCGCTTTGCGCCAGTTCAGCGGGGCGGGACATGTCGATGCCGTGGATCTGGGAAAGGCCGGTAATGCCGGGCCGGATCGCGAAGACGCCACTGCGGCGGCGCTCGGCAATCACCGCCTCCTGATTTGGCAGGCAGGGGCGCGGCCCGACGAAGGACATGTGGCCTGCCAGAACGTTGAACGTCTGGGGCAACTCGTCCAACCGCGCGCGGCGCAACAATGCGCCGAGGCGCGTATGCGCATCTATGCCGATTTCATGTGTGCCCCTGTGCGGCGTGCCGGCGCGCATCGTCCGCAGCTTCCAGATCGTGAACGGCCGCTCTCCGCGCCCGAGGCGCGTTTGCGCGAAAAACGGATTGCCGGAGCTTTCGAGGCGGACAAGCAGGGCGAGCAGCAGGATCAGCGGCCAGAGGAGCGAGAGGAGGAGGAGGGACAGAGCGATGTCAACAAAGCGTTTCATGGGGCGGCTGCCGGTGAGGATGAATATCCATTTGACACAATTGCATTCCCATTGCTATCCGCTGGATGGGCGGATCATTTATCCAAGAGAAATCGCGCGGTGGGGAAACCCAACGCTGCGGGCCCGTAGAGCGATTCCGGAACTGTGGAAGCAGGACTGAAATGTGAAGAACGTGCCTGCAGCGCAAACCGGTAAAATTGCCGTTTTGATGGGTGTCTACAACGGTTCGCGATTTCTTCACGAGCAGCTTCAATCCATTGGAAACCAGAGCGTTGAACAGATTGACCTCTGGGTGAGCGATGATGGCTCGACAGACAGCTCGCTGGCGATCCTCAATGCCCGCAAAGGGGAATGGAGCAAGGGTGAGTTTCATATCGTTGACGGACCCCAAAGCGGATTTTCGGAAAACTTCAGAAGCCTGATGCGCAACGACAAGATCAATGCCGACTATGTCGCATTCAGCGATCAGGATGACATTTGGGACCAGGACAAGCTCGAAGTGGCGATCCGCGCGCTTTCTAGGTGCGATCCCGATCGCCCGGCACTGTACGGTGGCCGTACACGGATAATCGATGAAGCCGGTCGTGTATTGGGCCACTCGCCGCAATTTCGCCGAAGACCGGGTTTTGGTAACGCAATTGTCCAGAACATCGCTGGCGGCAATACAATGGTGTTCAACAGGGCCGCCTGGGCTGTGCTTTCGGAGAGTGCGCGCAGAACGTCATTCGTCAGCCACGACTGGTGGTGCTACATCATGATCTCGGGCTGCGGCGGCACGGTGATCTACGATCCGGAGCCGCATATCGGTTACCGTCGGCACGGCAGCAATCTGGTTGGTGACAACATAAGCTGGCGTTCGCAAATTCAACGCATCCGGCGGCTGGTCGGCGGGCAGCTCGCATCGTGGAGCGACAACAACCTGGCAAGTCTGCAGATTTGCTACGGCCTTTTGGAAGAGGAGTCCCAAGCGGTTGTCGATGAATTTCAGTTGCTCAGGGTCGAGAAATCCCCGCTACGCCGGCTGCAACGACTGCGCAACTCTGGCATATATCGGCAATCCGACAAAGGAAATTTAGGGTTGTGTGTTGCGGCTCTATTGAACAGGCTATGAACGAAGTAACGTGGTTGAGGTACAAATGAAAGGCATTATCCTTGCGGGCGGCAGTGGAACACGCCTTTATCCGCTTACACTGGCGGTTTCAAAACAGGTGTTACCGGTCTACGACAAGCCGATGATTTACTATCCGCTGAGCGTCCTGATGCTCGCGGGCATTCGTGAAATCCTGATCATCTCCACACCGCGGGACCTGCCTATATTCGAGACGATGTTGGGCGACGGCAGCAGTTATGGCGTAAGCCTGAGCTATGCCGAACAGCCGCAACCGAACGGGCTGGCCGAGGCGTTCATTATCGGCCGGGATTTCGTCGGTAGCGACGGTGTTTCAATGATCCTTGGCGACAATATCTATTTCGGCGATGGGCTTTCGCGATTGTGCCAGCAGGCTGCGTCTCGATCGGAAGGCGCATCCGTCTTTGCTTACCACGTCGATGACCCGCATCGTTACGGGGTCGTCGAATTCGATACGGAAACCAAAAGAGCCCTAAGCATCGAGGAAAAGCCTCAGTCACCGAAATCAAACTGGGCTGTGACTGGCCTCTATTTTTATGACAATGATGTTCTGGATATCGCGCGAACAATTGCGCCGTCCGATCGCGGCGAACTCGAGATAACCGCCGTAAACAATGCCTATCTGGAGCGGGGTGACTTGCTTGTCCATCAGTTGGGCCGCGGCTATGCCTGGCTTGACACTGGAACGCATGACAGCCTGCACGAAGCCTCTGCCTTCGTGCGAACGATTGAGCACCGGCAGGGCATCAAGATCGCGTGCCCGGAGGAGATCGGCTTGGTGATGGGCTGGCTGAAGCCCGATGAAGTTTTGCGGCGGGCCAGCCAGCTGGGCAATACGCCATACGCTGCATATCTTGATCGGCGCGCCAGGGATCTCGCCTGATGGAAACGCGGGAACTTGGCCTTGAGGGTGTTTTCGAAATAAAGCCAAACCGCCATGGCGACAGCAGGGGCTTTTTCTCGGAGACCTACAATAAGCTACGGTTGGAAGAAGCAGGAATCTGCCTCGAATTCGTTCAGGACAATTTTTCCTATTCGGCCGCCAAGGGCATCCTAAGGGGGCTACATTACCAGCTTCCTCCCGCAGCGCAGGACAAGTTGGTACGGGTTTCCCGTGGTTCGATCCTCGATGTCGTGGTCGACATTCGTCGGACCTCGGCCACTTTCGGTCGTTGGGTTTCGCTGGTCGTATCCGCCGAAGCCTGGAACCAGATTTTTGTGCCGAAGGGGTTCGCGCACGGATTTCTGACACTGGAGGATGACACCGAGGTGGTTTATAAGGTGACGGAGTTTTATTCGCCGCAGCACGACCGCGCGATCCGGTTTGACGATCCGGAAATCGGTATCAAGTGGCCGATAGACAGCAAGGATATTATTTTGTCGGAAAAGGACGCTGCGGCGCCGTTGCTGGCTGACGCGGAGAAGTTCTAAAGGACGCGGAGAGGGGCATGCGGATTCTCGTTACAGGCGGTGCGGGATTTATCGGATCGGCGGTTTGTCGCCATTTGGTCAAAGATCCCAGCAATTTCGTCATCAATCTCGACAAGCTGACCTATGCAGGCAATCTCGCTTCGCTCCGGTCAATCGAAAACAGCCACAACTACAAATTTATCAAGGCTGATATCTGTGACGAGTCCCGTGTGTTGCAGATCCTTCAACAGGAGCGGGTCGAGGCGATCATGCATCTTGCGGCGGAAAGCCATGTCGATCGCTCCATCGACGGGCCGGCGGCCTTTGTCCAGACCAATGTCGTGGGAACCTATCACCTGCTGAGCGCTGCACTTACCCACTGGCGTCTGCTTGCTGAAGAAAACCAGGCGCAGTTCCGTTTTCACCATGTCTCGACGGATGAGGTTTTCGGTGACCTGCCCTTCGAGAGCGGCATTTTTACCGAAGAAACGCCCTATGCGCCGTCTTCGCCCTACTCGGCATCCAAGGCAGCTTCTGATCATCTGGTGCGCGCCTGGGGCGAGACCTATGGCCTTCCCGTGGTGTTGTCCAATTGCTCGAACAATTATGGCCCGTTCCATTTCCCGGAAAAACTCATTCCACTGGTTATTCTAAATGCACTCGAAGAAAAGCCGCTACCGGTCTACGGCAAGGGCGAAAATGTGCGGGACTGGCTGCAAGTCGAGGACCACGCACAGGCGCTGGCAACGGTGCTTACGCGAGGAACAGTCGGCGAGAGCTACAATATCGGCGGCAATGCCGAGCGCACAAATCTGCAGGTGGTCGAGGCGATCTGCGATATTCTCGATCAGGTTCGTCCGCGCGCCGGCGGCAAGAAATACCGCGACCTGATTACCTTTGTGCCCGACCGGCCCGGCCATGACCGGCGCTATGCGATCGATTCCTCCAAGATTCGCCGCGAACTCGGCTGGGCGCCGTCTGAGAGTTTTGAAAGCGGCCTTGCGCGGACCGTCGATTGGTTTCTGGAGAACGACTGGTGGTGGCGGCCGATCCGTGAAGGCACTTATAACGGCAACCGGCTCGGCAAACTGAAAGAGGGTGCAGCTTGAGGATACTCGTCACCGGCACAAAGGGGCAGGTGTCGCGCTGCTTGCAGGACATGGCCCAAGATCGCGGTGATGTGGAACTGGTGGCTGTCGGCCGACCAGAGCTTGATCTGCTGAAGCCGGCGGAAGTCCGGGATGTTGTTGCGCGCCACAGACCGGACGTTGTTGTCTCGGCGGCGGCGTATACGGGCGTCGATCAGGCGGAGGACGAACCGGATATCGCGTTTGCCGTCAACGAAACCGGTGCGGGTGCCGTGGCCGCTGCAGCAAGGGTGATGGGCGCGCCAGTTATTCATCTTTCCACAGACTATGTCTTTTCGGGCGAACTTGACCGGCCCTACAGGGAAGATGACCAGCCGGATCCGCAGAGCGTCTACGGAGCCAGCAAGCTTGCTGGCGAAAGGGCGGTTGCCGCGGCCAACGAACAGCATATCATCTTGCGTACGTCCTGGGTGTATAGTCCTTATGGCAAAAACTTCAGGAATACTATGTTGCGGCTTGCTGAAACGCGCGATGAGATCCCTGTGGTTGACGACCAGATCGGAAATCCAACATCGGCCCATGAAATCGCCGACACGATTTTGAGTATCTGCCTGGGACCGCTCGCGCAAAGCGAGGTAACACCCTGGGGGGTGTTCCATCTGGCCGGGAAGGAAGCGATGAGCTGGGCGGATTTCGCGGAGAAAATAATGCGAGAGAGCAGCGTTAAGGGTGGGCCCTTTGCCAAAATACGGCGGATCACATCGGCGGAATATCCGACCAGAGCCAGGCGACCGATGAATTCGAGGTTGGCGGCAAGCAGGCTCGCAGCCTGTTTTCCAAAAGCGGGCAAGTATCGAAGCAGGCCTGCCGGGTCTGACGACCGTCCCCATGCTGGATAGCAATCCGCCGACCAACATCCGGCCGGAAAGCGCCGGTAGAAGTGACGTGTGCAATGACCGCTACAAGCCTAGACGATAAGACTGTCAGTACAGACGTGGAGACGGCTGCTGGTGAGGAACACCCTTTCCGGTCCAAAGACAAACGCACTTGCATCCTCGTGCTCGGTATGCACCGCTCCGGAACGAGTGCTCTAACCCGGGTCCTCAGTCTTTTAGGTGCGGAGTTGCCCAAGAACATGCTTGGCGCCGGTCCGGGCAATGAAACCGGTCACTGGGAGCCGGCTCGGCTTGTTGAACTTCATGACCAGATGCTTGCCGAAGCCGGGAGTTCCTGGATCGATTGGCGTAGGCTCGATCTTGGTGAGCGGCTGCCGAAAAAACGACTTGACCATTTCAAAGCGGAGATCGTTCGACTGCTTGACGAAGAGTATGGTGACGCGCCGCTTATTGTGTTGAAGGATCCGCGGATCTGCCGCTTTGTGCCTCTCTATCGAGAGGTTCTTGGGGCACGGAAGATCAGGCTCGTTTCAATTCTGCAATTTCGAAATCCTCTTGAAGTCATGGCTTCGCTTGTTGAGCGCACCCCAACATGGCAGCAAACTCGAGGCCGCGGCGACGCCGCATTATTGTGGCTGACTCATGTACTTGAGGCGGAGGAGGCGACTCGAAGTATTGATCGCTTGTTCGCAAGTTACGAGGATTTGCAGGCGGATTGGCGTACTGTTGCGGACCGTTTTCAAGCACTGAACCTCTCGTTTCCAAACTCAATCGACCAAGTTTCGTCTGACATCGAGAGATTTTTGCGACCTGATCTCAGGCACCATACCAGTAGTGACGAGGAAGTCGCATTAGATCCCTTGCTTTGTGGCTGGGTTAAAGCCTCATTTTCTTCGTTGCGGCAGCTTGAGCGTACTCCTGACACACCGAAAGCACTTGCAAGTCTTGATGCGGTGCGTACCGAACTGGCACGCGCGATGCCGATTCTAATAGGAATGGAAGATGCTGCCAAAAGACGTGTCGACACACTCGAAGTCGAGCTTCACGCAAAGCAAACAGCGGCGACACAACTGGAGTTGCGAATTCGCACATTGCATAAAGAATTTGAAGAACTGCGGAAAGGCGTTGAGACGGATAAATTGCAGTTTGAGGAGCAGTTGAAAATCTTGGACGCCAAGGCGTTCGAAAATACCAAGCGTGTTGGGAAGCTGGAGCGAGATGTAGTGGTGCTCACGTCGAGAATCGAAGATTTTCAAGGTCAAGCAGCGGAACGTGAACGAAACATCGATGAACTTAAAACAGCTCTTCGTCGTCAAACAAATCTAGCGCAGGCCGCTGGCGGACTGTTGGAAAGAGTGACAAATGAGTTCCACGATTCTACGTCTTGGAAGTTGACGGCGCCGCTTCGAGCATTGCGCAATGCCTTCGTTCCAAAAAATCTGATGTCATTGTACGAAACAGCAGTATTTAATGCTGATTTGGTTGATGGTGTGTTGTTGCCTAGTAACGATGATCCTCAAATTCTAATCGGACCGGGTTTCAGCCTCGGGAAAGGAGTTTATAAGGCGAAAGCTTGTATCGGTTCTTCTGTTGGGGTTCGTCCACGGCTGTATCTAGATATTGGCGACGGATTTCGCGAAGAAACGTCGATTGGCCTCCGTCCAAATGGAGTATCAGGCGAGTATGAAGCTGTTTTCCTATCACCTACGCGGCTACGACAGCTGCGGCTCGATCCATCCGACGAAAATGTAACCACGCAGACAACAAATATCCAAGTTTATCGGTACGGTTTTTTGCGCCGCTTCCATTATCTTTTACGACTGGGATTAAGCACATATCGACATGATCCGCTAGCGCTTTATCGCCGAGCCATCGCGTACATGCGCTCATATGACGGCACGAGGCTGATAACGCTGGACAAGGATCGTGCATCACAAGAAGGAAGGGGACGATACTCAGATTGGATCAAGATACACGATTACAATGACAGTCGTGATCGCGAGGTGGTTCGGGCAAAGGTGGACTCGCTCGAGCGGTCCATTAAGTTCAGTATTTTAATGCCAGTCTACAACACGCCAATGAAGCTTCTTGACGAGGCAATAAACTCGGTTTTGAACCAGCTCTACGGCAACTGGGAACTTTGTATAGCGAATGATGCGTCTACCCACAGACACGTCAAGGCGCAGTTGGATGCTTGGAGCCAGCGAGACGGGCGGATCAAAGTTATTCATCGGACGGAAAACGGGCACATATGTCGAGCGACCAACTCAGCGTTTGAACTCGCCAGTGGCGGGTGGATCGCTCTGCTGGATCATGATGACGTATTGAGACCCCATGCTCTGGCAGAAGTTGCGGGGGCGATTGCCGAGAATCCAGATGCGGGCCTAATCTACAGCGATGAGGACAAGATCGATGAGCATGGCAATCGATTTGATCCGCACTTTAAGCCCGGATTCTCTCCAGAACTGTTTCACTCCATGAACTATTTCAATCACCTGACCGTTCTTCGCGCTGACCTCGTAAAGTCAGTTGGAGGATGGCGGCCAGGATTTGAAGGTAGTCAGGATTACGACATCAACCTTCGGATTACGGAGCAGATTGATCCGGCTCAGATCATCCATATACCGAGAATCCTATATCACTGGCGCGCAGTTTCAGGTTCAACGGCTCTATCTGGTTCTGAAAAAGACTATCCCTACAGGGCTGGTTTTCGGGCGCTTGAGGCGCACCGCAAACGTACTGGATCGGGCGCAACTGTTGAACCAGTGCCTGGCCTACCATTTTACCGCCTTCGCCATACCGTTCGCAATCCCAAACCCTTGGTAAGCCTGATAATACCGACACGCGACCACGTTGAACTTCTGCGGGTAGCGGTTGAATCGATTCTCGAAAAGACGACATATCCGAACTACGAAATAATCATTGTTGACAACGAGTCGCAAGAGCCAGAGACAACGACCTATTTGGAGAAGGTCGCACAAGATCGGCGAGTTCGTGTGCTTTCATACAGTTATCCGTTCAACTTTTCTGCCATAAACAATGAAGCCGTTCAGCAAGCAAAGGGTGATATCGTTGGTCTGATAAACAATGATGTCGAAGTGATTTCGCCTGATTGGCTGACGGAGATGGTCTCTTGGGCTCAGCAGAACCGGATCGGTTGTGTGGGAGCGAAGCTATACTATCCGGATAATACAGTTCAGCATGGTGGAGTCATACTTGGGCTTGGAGGTGTTGCAAATCATGCACATCTGGGACTAACCCAAGACGATCCCGGTTATTTTGGACGCTCCAAGGTTATTCAAAATCTCTCGGCGGTAACTGGCGCGTGTTTGATTGTGAGAAAAGAGGTATACAAAGAGGTTGGCGGCTTGGATGAGCATCATCTTCAAGTGGCGTTCAACGATGTAGATTTTTGTCTCAAAGTTCGCGAGGCTGGATACTGGAATGTTTGGACGCCATTCGCCGAGCTATATCACCACGAGAGTCTTTCCCGCGGAAAAGAAGACACGCCGGAAAAGAAACGGCGCTTTGCAGGTGAAGTTGCAACCATGACAGAACGATGGGAAACCGAAATCAGAACCGATCCCTTCTATTCACCGAATATGTCACTAGATGGAGAGAGCTTCAAATACATGAGCTGAACAAAGATCCGAGATCCATTCGAGGTGTGCGATGGAAGGTGACCAGAATAGCGGTTCGGTTTTTGGATGATTGATCAGTGAGGCCATTCACAGGTATCGGCTCCGGACATTTGTTGGCAAAAGGTTATCAACCTGCATAAACGCGAGCAAGAGCGATTAAGAACAAAGTTGTGTCGAATTATTTGGCCTTGAAAATTTAAGCTCTGAGATCTCGGACGGGGTGTGAGACATTACGGCCTTTGCGCTGCTGACTTTGACTTTGAGACAGGGGATTAGCGCTCTGTCTGTCATTTCAGCGCGGAGGTTGACTGCCGCACAAATGGTATTGGTTCGACCTGGTTATCGTCTGCGGGCTGGTCGTATATTTGTGATGTTGCCATTCAGGTTTTACACAGGAAGGAACATGATCCGGCCCCTATTCCATTGGAGTTGATATCTCGACAGGGCCTTGAAAACACCTGCGCGCGGTGGCAACAGTCCATCAAATGATAAGTGCAGTGCTGGCCTGGTGCTGTATTTTGAAAGCTCCGATCAGGCACGACACATCCTCATACTAACGGAACCGGACATGACACTCCCTTATGAAGGGCACAATGGAGAACCACAGCAATGGACATTTCGCAGCCGGTTTTCTCTTGCCATGCAGTTGGTTCGCCGCGAGGTTGTAGGCCGTTACAAGGGGTCGATGCTGGGGATACTCTGGTCGTTGCTCACCCCGCTATTTATGCTGGGTGTGTACACATTTGTATTCGGTATGGTTTTTAAGGCGCGTTGGGCTGGGGCCGCAGAAGACACGTCCATGGCGGAGTTCGCAATTACCCTGTTTGCTGGTCTCATCATGTTCCAGTTGTTTGCCGAGGTCGTCAGCCGCGCGCCAATGCTGGTCCTGTCGAATCCGAACTATGTGAAAAAGATCGTTTTTCCACTTGAGACGCTGGTGCCGGTGGCTCTTGGCGCGGCGCTTTTCCATACGGGGCTTAGCCTAGTCGTGCTGATTGTCTTCATGCTGCCGGTGTATGGCAGCGTGCCCATGACGGCTCTGCTGCTACCTCTGGTACTTGTTCCCTATTGTCTTTCCATCCTTGGACTATCCTGGTTCCTGGCAAGTTTCGGCACCTACGTGCGCGACATCGGTCAGATCCTGGGAACAATCATCACCGCACTCATGTTCCTTTCGCCGATCTTTTTCCCGCTTTCTGCATTGCCTGACTGGCTGCAGCCGTGGTTGGCGCTGAACCCTATAGCGTTGCCGGTCGAGCAGGCACGAAATGTGCTGCTTTTCGGACAGTTACCAGACATGGGGCCGTTGGCGCTGTATAGCTTGGCGTCGCTTGCGTTGGCCGTTCTCGGCTTCCAGTTCTTCCAGAAGACCCGTAAAGGCTTTGCTGATGTCCTCTAACGATGTCGCAATCCGGGTCAGGAATATCTCCAAGCACTATCTGATATTCGAACGGCCGGAGGATCGCCTGAAGCAGATGGTGGTGCCGCGCCTGCAGCGTTTGGTCGGGCGACAACAGAGGTCTTATTTTACCGATTTCGCGGCCCTCAAAGGTATTTCCTTCGATGTGAAGCGTGGTGAAACGGTCGGCATCATTGGACGCAACGGTTGCGGAAAATCCACGTTGTTGCAAGTCGTGTGCGGTATCCTGCAGCCCTCAAGCGGCACAATAGAGGTTAACGGTCGAGTTGCAGCTCTTCTGGAGCTTGGCGCCGGCTTTAACCCCGATTTCACCGGTCGGGAGAACGTTTACATAAATGCTGCGATACTTGGTCTGTCGCGCGCCGAAACCGAGCGCCGATTCGATTCCATCGCCAGTTTCGCCGACATAGGCATGTTCATCGACCAGCCGATCAAGACGTATTCTTCCGGCATGTATGTTCGTTTGGCGTTCGCAGTTGCCACCAGTGTCGACCCGGACGTGCTGGTCATCGACGAAGCACTTGCCGTAGGCGACGAAGCCTTTCAACGTAAATGTTTCGCCCGAATAGAAGACATCAAAGACAGAGGCGGCACCGTCCTCTTCGTGTCGCACAACGGTCAGTCCATCGTCCAGCTTTGCGACGGGGCCATGCTCTTGGATCGCGGTCAGATTATTCTTGAGGGGCAGCCGTCAAAAGTCGTCAGCCAATATCAACGCTTGATGAATCTGAATGGCGACGAGGCAGAACCGGTGCGCGATGAAATTCTCGCGATGGATGGATGGTCTGGCGAAACCCCGACGCCGAATAGCAAAAGCGCTGCCGGCAAGAGCGGTGTTTCGGCTAAGCACGTGAATGGGTCATCGGCGATTCTTGACGACGATCGCGCTTCATATGACCCACACATCAAGTCGCCTTCGCGTGTCGAGTATGAAAGCAAAGGAGCCCGTATTTGCGACATACGGGTTGTTACGGCTGAGGGCCGTGAGGTCAATGTTCTCGTTTCGGGTCGACGCTATATCTACGAATATACGGTTCATTTCGAAAGCATGATCCGAAATGTTGGTTTTGGCATGATGATCAAGTCGCTGCAGGGATTGGAGATCGGTGGCGGGGCAACGGATTTCAAGAAAGATCTTGTATTGGAGACTGCGGAGGCTGGCACGTCCTATCGTGTGCGCTTTGATTTACGCTGGCCGCTGAACCCGGGCACCTATTTTTTGAATGCCGGCGTGACTGGCTCCACTGGAGAAAATCACGATTATGCCCATAGGCAGCTTGACGCCTATGCCGTTCGCATACTGCCCGTCGCCGAGGCAGTCGCCACAGGGTATGTGGATTTCGATGCAAGGCCGGATTATGAGCTTCTTCGCAGCTAGCTTTCGGTTCTGCTTGCCGATCCAAGCCGGCCGGGCTCATTTAGATTTAGAGCGCGATTGACTGCAAACGGGGCGCTCTTCCTCCTGCGCGTAGCCGAGCCCTGTCTTCTACAAAGAGGATGTCGATGCGATTCGATCATAGTCGAAGGCTGTTCCAAAATATGTCTGCAAGGCCTCAATCGTCGATTTCCAGCTTCAATCCGCTCAACAGGCCCTCCGCCAATTTCTCGGCCTGCCCCCCCTCCGTCTCCAATCGGAACTCCGGCGCTTCTGGCGCCTCATACGGGCTGTCGATCCCGGTGAAGTTCGGCAGTTCGCCGCGCCTTGCCTTGCGGTAGAGCCCTTTCGGGTCGCGCTCTTCGGCGACTTCAAGCGGCGTGTCGACGAAGATTTCGACGAATTCGCCCTCTTCGAACATCTCGCGGGCCATCTGGCGTTCGGCGCGGAAGGGGGAGATGAAGGCGGTCATGACGATCAGGCCCGCGTCGACCATCAGCTTGGCGACCTCAGCGATGCGGCGGATATTTTCCACACGGTCGGCGTCGGTGAAGCCGAGATCGCGGTTAAGGCCGAGGCGCACATTGTCGCCGTCGAGAATGTAGGTGCGGAAGCCTTTCGCGTGGAGCTTCTTTTCCAGCGCGTTGGCGATGGTCGACTTGCCGGAGCCCGACAGGCCGGTGAACCACAATACACGACCCGGATGGCCATTGAGCTTTGCCCGGGCCTTCTTGTCGACCGTGACGGCCTGGCGGTGAACGTTGTCGGCCCGGCGCAGTGCAAAATCGATCATGCCGGCGGCCACCGTCTGGTGGTTCTGGCGGTCGATCAGCACAAAGGCGCCCATCGGCGGGCAGTCGCCATAGGGCTCGAAGGCGACGGGCCGGTCGAGCGCGAGCTTGACGACGGAGATGTCGTTAAGCTCAAGCGAGCGGCCCATCATCTCCTCGAAGGTGTTGATATTGTATGTGTGGCGGATTTCCGAGATCGCCGCGTTGACGCTCGCCGTGCCGATTTTCATCAGGTAGGTGCGACCGTGAAAGCCGCTGTCCCTGGCCATCCAGACGATCCTGGCCTCGAACTGATCCGAGGTCTCGCACGGATCCTTGGCGGCGACCAGTACATCGCCGCGGGAGATGTCGACGTCCCGGTCGAGCGTCAGCGTGACCGCCTGGTCGGCCTGCGCGGCTTCAAGCTCGTCTTCGCCCAGGACAATGCCCTTGACGGTCGCGGTTTCGCCCGAAGGCAGGATACGGATGTCGTCGCCCGGCGCGATACGGCCGGCCAGAACCGTCCCGGCATAGCCGCGAAAATCGAGATTGGGCCGGTTGACCCACTGGACGGGCATGCGGAACCCGTGATCGACAAGCGCCTTGCGGGTGTCCACGGCGCCGAGAAAACCTAGCAGCGTCGGGCCGCGGTACCAGGGCGTGCTGGCCGAGCGCACAACGACATTGTCGCCGCCCAGCGCCGAAATCGGTATCGGCGTGACCGTTTCGAAGTTGAAGCGCCGGCACAGGTCCTGGTACTCAGCGACGATGTCGTCGAAGATTGCCTGGTCGAAGCCGACCAGGTCCATCTTGTTGACCGCCAGAACGACATGGCGGATGCCGAGCAGGGACACGATGAAGGAATGGCGACGGGTCTGCTCGAGAACACCCTTGCGCGCGTCGACAAGGACGACCGCGGCATCGGCGGTCGAAGCGCCCGTGACCATGTTTCGGGTATATTGCTCGTGGCCGGGCGTGTCGGCGACGATGAATTTGCGCTGGTCGGTGGAAAAATAGCGATAGGCAACGTCGATGGTGATGCCCTGTTCGCGCTCGGCGCTCAGCCCGTCGACCAGCAGCGCGAAGTCGATCTGCTCGCCCTGCGTGCCGATCTTTGACGAGGTCTTTTCCAGTTCGGAAAGCTGGTCGTCGAGGATCATCTGCGATTCGTAAAGCATGCGGCCGATGAGGGTCGATTTGCCGTCATCGACGCTGCCGCAGGTTATAAATCGCAGGGTTTCAAGGTCGGCCTGGCCCTCAAGATAGGTGTCGATTTCCTGGCGCGCATTCATCAGAAATACCCTTCCAGCTTCTTCTTTTCCATGGAAGCGGACACATCCGTGTCTATGGCACGGCCCTGCCGTTCACTGTTTCTGGCGTGAAGCAGTTCGAGAATGACTGAATCGAGATCATCGGCATCCGATTCAATCGCCCCGGTCAACGGGTAGCAGCCAAGGGTGCGGAAGCGGATTCGGCCGAATTCGACCTTTTCGCCCTCCAAGGGCTGCAACCGGTCGTCATCAAGCATGATGAGCATGCCGTCGCGGCGGACAAAGGGGCGCAAGGCGGCAAAATAGAGCGGAACGATGGGGATGTTTTCGCGGTGGATATATTGCCACACATCCAACTCCGTCCAGTTGGAGATCGGGAAGACGCGGATGCTCTCGCCCTTCGCGATCGCCGTATTGTAGAGGTTCCAGAGTTCCGGGCGCTGGTTCTTCGGGTCCCAGCGATGGCTGCTGGTGCGGAAGGAGAAAATGCGCTCCTTGGCGCGGCTTTTTTCCTCATCGCGCCGCGCGCCGCCGAAGGCGACATCAAAGCCATGGCCGTCCAGCGCCTGTTTCAGGCTTTGTGTCTTCATGATGTCGGTGTGAACGGAACTGCCGTGATCGATCGGATTGATGTTCCTTTCCACGCCTTCCCGATTGATATGGGTCAGCAATCGCATGTCCGCGTCGGCGGCCGTGCGGTCTCGGAACTGGTACATCTCCTGGAACTTCCATCCGGTATCGACATGCAGAAGCGGAAACGGGGGAGGGGCCGGGTGGAAGGCCTTTTTCGCCAGGTGCAGCATGACCGACGAATCCTTGCCGACAGAGTAGAGCATGACGGGATTGTCGGCGGTTGCCGCGACCTCGCGCATGATATGCATGCTCTCCGCCTCAAGGCGGTCGAGGTGGGAGAGGGTGGTTGCCGCGCTGCGCTTGACAGGCAGCGGTGTCTCAGGCTTGCCGGTATAGGAAGGCCCGTAGACCGCGAGTGCCGTTGCCAGGCGTTCTGCGATCCTGCCGTTCGAATCGGTCAGCCGGCGCAAGCGTGCGCAGAGTTCGCCGTGCGGCCACAACAGGATTGCGCTATCGCCGCACAGTGCGTCAAGCGCCGCGGTCAGTTCTTCATCCTGCGGATCGGATGTGTCCACAAAAACCCAGCGCCGTGCCTGCCGTCCGTCATTGGCGGCCAGCAACGGTTTGCCGGAGGGTGTCCGGTGCATCTGGACGAACAGGGAGACGGTCCTTTCGCGGCGTGCTTTGTTTAAAAGGGCTTCGGCAGCAAATCTGCGCAAGGGCCTGCCATTTTCATCGGCGATGTCGTTCAGAGAAAGTGCCGGCGGCAGCAGGCCTTTGGAAACGACGCTGCGTTCTACCGTCCGCTTCGAGGTGGCCGGCCCGTCCTCCTCCAGCGAGGCGTGCAACAGCTCAATGGTCCACGGCTCGGCTAAGCCATTCTTGCCAGGCCGGTTTTGCAGGGCCTTGTCAGGAAACGCTTCCACGATCGCTCCGTCGCAAAATGAGAAAATTCGATATAGACAGGAAACATGAAACATTTCTTTTGTAAATAGCGAATGAAATTATGTTCCATTGCATTTTGCGACATATCGGGATTCAACTCATCTGGCGGACTTTGTCCGGTGACGGCGCGAGGAATGGGCTTTCAATTGACGATACGGATTGCTAGGAACGGCGGCGGTCGGCCATCAGTTGCATACGGGAAACGAACATTGAGCAAAGTTGCGTTGATTACAGGCATCACCGGACAGGACGGCGCCTATCTGGCGGAGTTTCTCCTGGGCAAGGGATACACCGTCCACGGCATCAAGCGCCGGTCGTCATTGTTCAATACCGACAGGATCGACCATCTGTACCAGGATCCGCATGTCGAGAATCCGAGAATGATCCTGCACTATGGGGACCTTACGGATTCCTCCAGCCTGGTGCGCACAATCCAGCAGGTGCAGCCCGACGAGATCTACAATCTTGCCGCGCAGTCGCACGTGGCCGTTTCCTTCGAGGAGCCCGAATACACGGCGAATTCGGATGCGCTGGGCGCCCTGCGCATTCTCGAGGCGATACGCATTTTGGGGCTGGAGAACAAGACGCGCTTTTACCAGGCATCCACGTCGGAGCTTTATGGCCTGGTTCAGCAGGTGCCGCAGACCGAGACGACGCCTTTTTATCCGCGTTCTCCCTACGCGGTCGCCAAGCTCTATGCCTACTGGATAACCGTCAATTACCGGGAGGCTTATGGCGTGTATGCCTGCAACGGCATCCTGTTCAATCATGAAAGCCCGTTGCGCGGCGAAACATTCGTGACCCGCAAGATCACCCGGGCGCTGTCGCGCATCAAACTCGGACTGCAGGACTGCCTTTACCTCGGCAATCTGGATGCGAAACGCGACTGGGGCCATGCCAGGGACTACGTGACCATGATGTGGCTGATGCTGCAGCAGGAAGCTCCCGAGGACTTTGTGATAGCCACGGGCGTTCAATACAGCGTTCGTGATTTTGTCGATGCCGCGGCCAGGGAAGCCGGCATCGAGATCCGCTGGGAAGGCGAGGGTATCGAAGAAAAGGGTTACGACGGATCCGGAAAATGCATTGTTGCCGTCGATCCGCGCTATTTCAGGCCCGCGGAAGTCGAGACGCTGCTCGGCGATTCTTCAAAAGCGAGAGAAAAGCTCGGCTGGAAGCCTGAGACCAGTTTTGATGACCTTGTCGCGGAAATGATGCGCGAGGACCTGCAGTCGGCGGCCCGCGATGAGCTGGTGAAAAGCCACGGCTATTCCGCCTATAATTATCACGAGTAGGTCGCATGGACACAAACGCGAAGATTTTCGTTGCCGGGCACCGCGGAATGGTCGGTTCGGCGATCGTGCGGCGGCTGGAAAAGGCGGGTTACGGCAATCTGCTTGTTCGCGATCGCTCCGAACTCGATCTTGCGGATCAGGCTTCCGTCTTCACGTTTCTGGAATCGGAACGGCCGGATTATGTGTTCCTCGCGGCGGCAAGGGTCGGCGGCATCCACGCAAACAACACGGCGCGCGGAGACTTCATCTACCAAAATCTCATTATCGAGGCCAACGTCATACATGGTGCCCACCGGGCCGGCATCGACCGCCTCCTGTTCCTCGGATCGAGCTGCATCTACCCGCGCGAATGCCCGCAACCGATCAGGGAAGACTATCTGCTGACCGGCCCGTTGGAGAAGACGAACGAACCCTACGCAATCGCCAAGATCGCCGGGATCAAGATGTGCGAGAGTTACAATGCGCAGTTCGGCACAGGCTATGTCAGTGTGATGCCGACCAACCTGTACGGCCCGAACGACAATTACGATCTCGCCAGCAGCCATGTATTGCCTGCGCTTATTCGCAAGGCGCATGAGGCCAAGAAACGCGGCGAGCGGCAACTGGTCGTTTGGGGTTCGGGCATGCCGATGCGAGAGTTCCTCTATGTCGACGATATGGCTGACGCATGCGTTCATGTGATGCAGTCCGGCATCCGCGAAGGACTTTTCAATGTCGGAACGGGCCGGGACATTACAATTCGGGAGTTGGCGGAAACGGTCATGGATGTCGTGGGTTTTGACGGCGAAATTGTTTTCGACACATCCAAACCAGACGGAACACCGCGCAAGCTGCTCGATGTCAGCCGCATGAAGGAGCGCGGTTGGACGGCGCGAACAGGCCTCAGGCACGGTATTGCGCTCGCCTATGCCGATTTCCTCGACCGTTTCGAAAAACAGGCTTACGAGCGCCCGTAGATGTCCTCGTAGCGCACGATGTCGTCTTCACCCAGATAGGAACCGGTCTGGACTTCGATCAGTGTCATCGGCTCGGTTCCGCGATTCTCCATGCGGTGGATGTTTCCGCACTCGATATAGGTCGATTCATTCGGATTGAGCACCAGTTGCTCGTCCCCGTTGACCACATGGGCAACGCCCTGGACCACTGTCCAGTGCTCGGAGCGATGCTTGTGGGATTGCAGGCTCAGGCAACCGCCGGGTTTTACCTCGATACGCTTGACCTTGTATCCGGCGCCCTCGTCCAAAATGGTATAGGAGCCCCAGGGACGGTGGCCGGTCGGGAAGCTTGCATGGGCTTCGTGCCCCGCGTCCCTCAGTTTCTCGAACAGAACCTTGACGTCCTGCGACCGCGCCTTGTCGACCACAAGCGTGGCGTCGCGCGTGTCTATGACGGCGAGATCGTTCACGCCGACAAGGCTGACGAGCCGGCCTTGTGAACTGACGAAACAGTTGCTTGCGTCGACAAGTGCCGTGTCTCCGATGGCTGTGTTGCCCTTATCGTCGGGTGTGTAGCATTCGGAAAGAGACGACCATGTGCCAACGTCGCTCCAGCCGATATCGGCCCTGACAACCGACAGGTTCGCGATCTTTTCCATCACAGCATAGTCGATGGATATTTTGGGCGCGTCCGCAAATGCAGCCGCATCGAGGGTTGTTTCAGCCGTTCGTGACCCGATGTCCTGTCGTATGCCCTTTTCGATCGCTTTGCGAGCCGCCCGCAGCACATCCGGGCAGTGCCTGTCCATGGCATCCAGCATGGCGCCAGCCCTGAAACAGAACATGCCGGAGTTCCACAAGAAGCTTCCCGCGTCCAGATAAGCAGCCGCCGTCTTGCTGTCCGGCTTTTCAACGAACCGGATAACGTTGTCTTTATCGACTTCGAGGTAGCCATAACCGGTTTCGGGGCGGTTCGGCTCGATGCCGAATGTTACGACCCGATCGCGTTCGGCCAGAGTTTTGGCTGCTGTGACCGCCTTGCTGAAAGCGGCGGTGTCGCGGATCAGGTGGTCGGCGGCAAGGAACAGGATCACGGCGTCGCGGCCGAAATTCATTTCGACATAAACCGTGGCCGCCGCGGCCGCGGCCGCCGTGTCGCGACCCATCGGCTCCAGGATCAGGTGGCTGGCGATATGCGCTGCATCAAGCTTCTCGTATTCGGCAATGGTCTTGAAGGATGAGTCGCGCGCGGTAATGGTCACAATGTCGGTAACGTCCGGCAGCGACGCCGCGCGGACAAAGGTGTTCAGCAGCAAGCTTTTGCCGTTTTCAACCGGCAGGAACGGCTTCGGATGGGATTGGCGCGACGCGGGCCAAAGGCGTGAACCGACGCCACCGCTGACAACCACAGGTATTATCATTGTATTCCCGGCCTGGACGGCAAACTAGCGCGAACCGCATTTCAGTTGCGGGCGCGGCAGTGGTGAAGGTCTGATGTCAGTGCCCTTTTTGCCGGAAAGCTCTTCGCTCTTCAAGACTAAGCACCTTGGCCGTCTGACGCCTGCGGCGCTCGGCCTCATCAACATCAGGTGTATAGCCTTCCACGGCATCCTGCATGGTCAAGCGGAGCCGGTTCGGATCCTCGCTTTCGATGTCGTGTTCAAGGCGAAGCATCAGATCGGTCATGGTCGGGCCCTCTGCATCACCTTTTTCTTCGGCGCGCAGAATTTTTGGATGCGTGGTTCCGACGACACGGTCGGTAATGAGCAGTTCTTCGAACAGCTTCTCGCCGGGTCGCAGCCCAATGACTTCGATTCCGATGTCGCCATCGGGGTTTTCATCATCCCTGACGGATTTGCCGCTCAACTGGATCATCAGCCTGGCGAGGTCCTTGATCCGGACCGGCTCTCCCATATCCAGAACGAACACTTCGCCGCCCTTGGCCAGCGAGCCCGCCTGGACAACGAGCTGCGCCGCTTCCTGCGGCGTCATGAAATAGCGTGTGACCTCTTCATGGGTGACCGTAACGGGCCCGCCATTGCGAATCTGCTCTGCAAACAGATTGATCACGGAGCCGGATGAACCCAGAACATTGCCAAAGCGCACAATGGCGAAAACCGTTTCGTCGGTGGTTGCCTGGATGTTCTGCACAACGCGCTCGGCGAGACGCTTGGACGCACCCATCATGTTGGAGGGCCGCACCGCCTTGTCCGTGGATATGAGGATGAATCGTTCGACGCCGCAGCCCACGGCCTCCTGTGCGACACTGAGCGTGCCGAAGATATTGTTCATCACACCCTGGGACGGATTGGCCTCGACGATGGGTACATGTTTGTAGGCCGCAGCGTGGTAGACAATATTCACACCATGGCGCAGAAGCAGCGTGCGTACACGCTGGCGGTCCCGAACGTCGCCAAGCGCGTAAACGACCTCGATTGCGTCGCTGTCCGGAAGATGCTTCTGCAGTCGCTTCTCGATGTTGTAGAGCGAGATTTCACTGATCTCGAGCAGGATCAGCTTGCTCGGCCTGGCCTTTAAAATCTGCCGGCACAATTCAGAACCGATGGATCCGCCCGCTCCGGTCACCAGGATGTTCTTGCCCTGGATCGCCTCGTCGAAGAGACTTGAAATCGGACTGACTGCGGAACGGCCAAGCAGATCGTCAATACGTATCTCCTTGACTTGCTGAACATCCGCTTTTCCGCGAAGTATGTCGCTCAAGGGCGGGATGGTGTGAAGTTCCAGCTTGTATGGCGCCAGCCGGGCAACGACATTGCGCTTCTGTGTCGGCGTGGCATTGGTCATGGCAAAAAGCACGCGCGTGATATTGAAGCGCTGCTGCAGCTTCCCGATCTTGTCCGGTGCGTAGACCCTGCATCCGCGGATCATCGTTCCTTTCAGCAACGGATCGTCGTCGAGAAATCCGACGACACGCTGCTGGTTGCCGCTTTGAATTGCCGCGGCCAATTGCGTGCCCGTTGCTCCGGCACCGTAGATAAGGACGTTTTCGCGAATGTTCAGACCGCTGGTCACATGCTGGAAATAGGCACGGGCCAGTATGCGGCTCAGCCCCACTGCCAGAAAAACCAGGATCCCGAAGATCGGCGGCACGGCCCTCGGAATATCGACACCGCTGTCCATATGGGATGCTGCCGCGACGAAAAGCATCAATGTGATCGCGCCGCCTGCGACGATGGCGATCATCCGGCTTTCCATGGCGCGGATCAGGACATCATAGAGGCCCAGAATCTGGTAGGCGACTATCCCTATGATCGGAAGGGCGACAAGGAGCCATGTCAGGTTGCCGCGGTCGGGAAAATCCAGCTCACCAAAACGGAACGCCATCGCTGCGATCATGCAGATCACAATAGCAATGCCGTCAACGGCCATGAAAATGGCGCGCTTTTGATGTCGCCCCATTTCGAGGAACATCTGATGAATTGAACGCATCACACTCGATGCGACTCCGGCTAGCAGACCCCCCGGCCGCCTTTTGTCAAATTGCATGTCCCGCCCCTGCGACCGCCCTCGCAAATCAGTGCGACTACAATCGCATGCCTTTGTGCCTTTGGCTAATGCTAATTGACACAACCTAAGGCCAATTAGTCATATGTTTACGATATAACCGCCTGTCATCGTCGGTTGCAAATAAGATATGTCTACATAATTAGGTTGAGCGCGTATCGCGCGGAAAGTCAATTCGCATATTGTTACACCCGGGTGCGTGTCGTTGTTCGGCCGACACATCGTGTCTTCCCGGATCGGGTCGTTGCCGTGCCATGCCGGCCTGAAGCATATCGACTTCGAAGTGTCTATATAGCTTGGACAGCGTATCAGGCGTTCCTGGCGGCATGTGATGGTTTCAAGCGCATCATCAAATAGGCCCCCAGACTGCTGCCCATAAAACCGAAGACCAGCCAGCCCCAGCCATGCAGGCTTCCGGAGATAACGCCGCCGAGATAGGCGCCGATATTGCAGCCATAGGCGAGGCGGGCGCCATAACCCATCAGCAGGCCGCCACATATCGCAACAATCAGATCACGCCTTCCGATATTCCAGTTCGGCACAAATCTGCCGGCAAGGCAGGCGGCGACAAAGGCACCGATGATGATGCCGAAATTCATGACCGATGTGCTGTCTGCGAACACCGACTGGTTCAGCCACGCCGTGCGCGCCGACCAGTACGGCCATTCCTGCAACGGCAGGCCACCGGCCTGGGCAATCTTGCCGCCCCAAAGCGTAAATGCGGACGTGATGCCCCACGGGCGCGACAGGACGAAGAGCGTGGCGATGCCCACGGCCGCCAGAGCGATGCAGCCCCAGGATTTCGGCCAGGGGCCGCGAATGAGGCTGACATTGCGTGGACCGGCCTCGAGTTCGCCGAACCTGGCGATTTCGCGATGTCGGGTGAAATAGTAGATGGACCCAAGCACAAATGCTGTTATCGCAAAGGCCAACAGGGCGCCGAACCTGTCGACCAGCGAGAATGCCGGCAGGGCCGGAAGAGACCACCAGAAGGGCAGATGGGCCGTTGCGATCACGGAGCCGGCAATGAAGCCGGTGAGCGTCGCCAGCATTCGGGTATTGCCGCCACCCGCGGTGAACAACGTGCCGGAGGCACATCCGCCGCCGAACTGCATACCGATACCGAAAAGAAATGCACCCAACGCGGCCGCGTAGCCGAAGGGCGCAACCGCGCCGGAAATCGGTCGCCCGAACAGACCCTGGGATCCGATCAGCGGAAATGCGATCGCGCACGTCAGGAGGATCAGGAGGATCTGCGCGCGCAGGCCGGCGCCGCGGCCTTCGAACACGAAGCTGCGCCAGGCGGAGGTGAAGCCGAATGAAGCGTGATAGAGCGCAACGCCAGCCAGCAATCCGATGGCCGCGGCAAGAAGCAGCCTGGCCGTCCCGGCCTGGTGGGCAAACAGCAACAGGGCAAGGCACGCCACAGCACCTGTCAGAAGGCTGCCGGTTTGAAAGACCGCGGGTCTGGTCGTTTCGTTCTCATTCATGGGTTTTGGCGGTTGCTTGTGTGCCTCGATGCCTGTTCTGTATCCCGCCGATGCAAGACACCCAAATCAAGCAATTACACATTTGTGACATAGGTGACACACGACCGATATACCTGAACGGTCGGAGGCGTGCGCAGATCGCATGCGAAATGTCAGGTACACTGCCCATGATTCTCACCGGCCGTCAGGACGAGATCATCGAAATCGCCAAGGCGCAGGGCTCCGTGCGCGTTGACGATCTGTCGACCTATTTTCGGGTAACACCGCAGACAATCCGCAAGGATCTGAATGACCTGTGCGCACTGCGCCTGTTGCAGAGAACCCATGGCGGGGCGGTCTTCGCCGGCGGCAGTGAAAACATGCAATACGAGGCCCGGCGTCGTCTGGCTTCGGCCGAGAAGGAGGCCATCGGCCGAACCGCCGCGGCGCTTATTCCCGACAAGTCATCGCTCTTCATCAATATCGGTACCACGACGGAGGCGGTCAGCCGGTCGCTCGTTGAGCACAAGCAACTGATGGTGATCACAAACAACATCAATGTTGCCGACCGGATGCGCATATGCCCGGGGGCCGAGGTCATCATTGCAGGCGGTGTCGTGCGGGGTTCCGATGGTGGCGTCGTCGGTGAGGCGGCTGTCGAATTCATCCGCCAGTTCAAGGTGGATTTTGCCGTAATCGGCGCTTCGGCCGTCGATTCCGATGGTGCTTTGCTCGATTACGACTTTCGCGAGGTGAAGGTCGCGCAGGCGATCATCGCCAATGCGCGCCATGTTATCCTGGTGGTTGATGCGACAAAGTTCGGGCGCAATGCACCGGTGCGCATCGCGCACCTGTCGCAAGTGGACAGTCTTGTCACGAACTCCTGCCCGTCAGAGAATGTCCGGCGTCTGTGCAAGGAATACGATACCGATCTCCTGGAAACAGGTCCGGCAGAATGACGCGCAGACAGCGTTCTTTCATTTGACTTTCGAATTTTTTCATATAGTTTCGATTTTGTCTGAACATTCAGCAAATATTCTGAAAAATGAACAATTCCGACCCATATGATTTGTTTGTCATCGGCGGCGGCATCAATGGTTGCGGCATCGCCCGCGACGCTGTTGGTCGCGGATTCTCCGTCATGCTGGCCGAGAAGGACGATCTCGCCAGTGGCACGTCGTCCAGCTCTACGAAGCTCATTCATGGCGGCTTGCGTTATCTGGAACACTATGAGTTCCGGCTGGTGCGTGAAGCCCTGATGGAGAGAGAAGTGCTTTGGCGCATGGCGCCGCACATCATATGGCCGATGCGATTCATATTGCCGCACCAGAAGGGACTTCGCCCGGCCTGGTTTCTGCGCCTCGGCCTGTTCCTTTATGATCATCTGGGCGGACGCAAATTGCTGCCGCCGACCCGGGTTCTCGATCTGAAAGCGGACGCGGCCGGCACGCCCTTGAAGCCGGGATTTTCCAAGGCGTTCGAATACTCCGACTGCTGGGTAAACGATGCGCGGCTGGTCGCGCTCAACGCGCGCGATGCAGCCGATCGCGGCGCCGAAATCCGCACCCGAACGAAAGTCGTCGAAACACGGCGGGATGCGGATGCCTGGTCGATTTCGCTGGAAGACGGTCTGACGGGGCAGGCCGAGACGGTGCGGGCGCGATTGCTGATCAATGCGGCAGGCCCGTGGGTCGACAGTGTCTTGCGCTCGGCTGCCGGTGAAAACGATGCGCGCAATGTCCGACTGGTGCAGGGCAGTCACATCGTGATCAAGCGCAAATTCGAGGACGCGAGAGCATTCTTCTTCCAGAACCGGGACGAGCGCATCATCTTCGCGATTCCCTATGAGGGCGATTTCACGCTGATCGGAACCACAGACCGGGACTTTAATGAAGATCTGGATGCGGCCGAGATCAGCGATGATGAGATTTCGTATCTCTGCAGTGCAGCGTCCGAATATTTTGCCGAGCCGGTGACCCGTGATGACGTGGTCTGGACCTACAGCGGTGTCCGGCCGCTCTATGATGACGGTGCGTCGGCTGCGCAAGAGGCGACACGCGATTACGTCCTCGTCGAGGAAGGCGGCGCAGACGAAGGTTTGCTGATCAACATATTCGGTGGAAAAATCACTACCTACCGGCGCCTGGCCGAGGCCGTCATTGAAAAGGTCGAGCGGCGCCTTGGAAAACGCAAGGCGGGCTGGACGGCCAATTCGAGCCTTCCGGGCGGCGATTTCGCGGCAAATGATTTTCAGCGTCTGCTCTCCGGTCTCAAGGAGCGGTTCAGGTTCCTGACCGACACGCATGCCCACCGCCTCATGCGGCTCTACGGAACCCGTGCCGAGGCAATTCTCGGCAGTGCCGGCCGCTACGAGGACCTTGGAACCTGTTTCGGAAGCGATCTTTATGCGGCGGAAGTCGATTATCTCGTCGAAAACGAATGGGCCGTGACCGCGGAGGATATTTTGTGGCGGCGCACCAAGCGTGGTCTGCATATGTCCGAGGAGCAGATTTCCGAACTTTCGGCCTATCTGCGCACTTCCAAAACGGAAAAATTGAAGGCAGGCTGAGCGGCGGGCAGGCCCGGCCGGTTGCCCGCAGACGCATTGCCGAAAAAGCGGGGGAGGACAGAATATGGCAAATCACGTCCTGGCGATTGATCAGGGAACCACGTCCAGCAGAGCCATAATCTTCCGCGAAGACCGGACGGTGGCGGGTGTCGGCCAGCAGGAATTCACCCAGCATTTTCCGCGTTCGGGCTGGGTTGAACATGACCCTGAGGAAATCTGGGAAACCGTCAACCGGTCGATCTCCGAGGCGCTGGAAAAGGCCGGGCTGACCGGTGCGGACATCGCGGCCGTCGGCATCACCAATCAGCGCGAAACCGTGGTGGTTTGGGACCGCGAGACCGGAGAGGCGGTATTCAATGCCATTGTCTGGCAGGACCGGCGAACCGCTTCGCTATGCGGCCAGATGAAGGATGACGGTCTGGAGCCTTTGTTCACCCGAAAAACGGGCCTGCTGCTCGATCCTTATTTTTCGGGAACGAAGCTGCGCTGGCTGCTCGACAATGTTCCGCAGGGCAGGGCGCGCGCCGAACGGGGCGAACTGTGTTTCGGAACCGTCGACAGTTTCCTGATATGGCGATTGACCGGCGGTGCGCATCACGTCACCGACGCGACCAATGCGTCGCGCACGCTTATGTACAATATCGAGCAGAACCAATGGGACGAAGAGCTTCTCGGCTATCTGCAGGTTCCGTCGGAGATGCTTCCCGAGGTGCGCGACAGCGCCGATGATTTTGGAACGGTCAGGCAAGACCATGTGCTTGGCGGAACGCCGATCCTGGGCGTTGCAGGCGACCAGCAGGCAGCGACCATCGGAAATGCCTGTTTCGAGCCGGGCATGATGAAGGTGACTTACGGAACCGGCTGCTTCTCGCTGCTCAACACGGGTGGCGAACTGGTGCGCTCGCAAAACCGCCTCCTTTCGACAATCGCCTATCGTCTGGATGGTGCCACGACCTATGCGGTCGAGGGTTCGATTTTCGTTGCCGGGGCCGGCGTCCAATGGCTGCGAGACGGTCTTGGGCTGATCAATGCGGCAGAGGAAAGCGGACAGCTTGCCGAGAAAGCCGACCCGGAGCAGGCGGTTTATCTGGTACCGGCCTTTGTCGGGCTCGGTGCACCGTACTGGGATGCGGATGCGCGCGGCGCCATGTTCGGCCTGACGCGCAGTACGGGGCCTGCGGAAATCGCCAAGGCGACGCTGGATTCGGTCTGTTATCAGACGCATGATCTGCTGACCGCCAAGCGCGGCGACTGGCAGGGCGGCAATGCGCAAACCGTCCTGCGTGTGGATGGCGGCATGGTGGCCTCCGACTGGACGATGCAGCGCCTCGCCGACATACTGGGCGTGCCGGTCGATCGTCCGGAGATTCTTGAAACGACGGCGCTGGGGGCGGCATGGCTTGCCGGACAGCGCGCAGGGGTATGGCCCGACATGGACGCCTTTGCCGCCGGCTGGGCCCGCGATCGTCGCTTTGAGCCTCAAATTGACGATGCCTCGCGCAGCGCCGATCTTGCAGGCTGGAAGGATGCCGTTCGACGCACCTTGAGCCGACGGGACTAGCCGGCTCTAAGCGCCTGTCCGAAAGAAAGACATTATTTACAATTGCTTGTTCTCCTTTTTTGATGCCGTCTATTGGCGCGCCTATCTCCAAATTTTAGTGCTGCTAAAAACCTCTTGACTCCACTGAAATTGCGAGTCATCGTTTTAGTAATACTAAAAACGGGAGGTTGGATTGAGCGGACAGGAGACAGCGAAATCCAAGGACGTCGAAGATCACGGGGCGCTGGCGATGCGCCTGCGCGAGCGGCGTCGTGAACTCGGACTAACGCTGAAGGCGGTCGCCGACGCTGCCGGTCTGTCGGTCGGTTTCATTTCCCAGATTGAACGGGGCATCGCCGTTCCATCGCTTTCCTCACTGGTATCGGTCTCACGGGTGCTTGACGTCAATGTCGGTGACTTTCTGACCAGCCAGCCGCAGCCGGACGAGAACCAGGTTCGGACCCGCCAGGCGAACCGGCCGGTCTTTGCCGTCAGCGAAAGCACGGTCACCTATGAGCGGGTGTCGTCGTCTTTTCCGGGACATGTCCTTCGCAGCGTCATCATGAACGAGCCGCCCGGCCACCGCAGCGAGCCGATCGCCCATGAGGGCGAGGAGATGATGTTCGTTCTGGACGGAACGATCACCGTCGAGATCGACGGCGAGCGGACCATTCTGGGAACCGGGGACTCGGTGCATTTTCCGTCGACGCGCGTCCACTCGAGCTGGAACCACTCGGACAAACCGGCGACCATTTTGTGGACCGGCACGATGGATGTTTTTTGCGAGGAGCCGGCGACTCCGTTCCACAAGGACAAGAACCAGAAGGCGGAATGACCGCCCGAACAATTTCGCAAACCTAACCGTGCAGGGAGAATACGAATGAACAGAATTGCAAAAACAGCGGCGGCGGCGCTCTTCAGTGTCAGCACGCTCGCGCTTGTGCCGGCGGCACCGGCACTTGCCGAGACCGTGCTGCGGCTCGACGAGGTGGCGGTCGGCGAACTCGATCCGGGCAAGGCGTCTGACTATGCCGACTCCATCCTGATGTTCAATGTCTATGACACGCTGGTCCTGCCGGCGCAGGGCGCCCCGGGCCTCGTGCCGCACCTTGCGGAAAGCTGGTCGGCCGACGGCAACAGCCACACCTTCAAACTGCGCCAGGACGTCAAGTTCCAGAGCGGCAATCCGCTGACGGCAGACGACGTGGTCTTTTCTCTGGACCGCATGCAGGCGCTCGGCCAGGGCCTGTCCTATCTCTTCACCAATGTTGAGAAGGCCGAAGCGGTTGACGATCACACGGTGACATTCGTTCTGAAAGAGCCCTATGCGCCGTTTGTCGCGTCCATGCTGCGTCTGCCGATCGTCGACAAGAAGCTGGTGATGGAAAATCTCGGCGAAGGCGAGGGCGAAATGAAGGACTGGGGACAGGCCTTCCTTTCGGCAAATGGTGCGGGAACGGGCGCATACACCGTTACGTCCCACAATCCGCAGCAGGAAACGGTGATGGCCAAGAATGCCGATTACTTCCTCGGCGTCCCCGGTGCCGCTCCCGATACGGTGCGCCTGCGCTACGGGCTGGAGCCGGCGACCGTGCGCACGCTTATCTCGCAGGGCGAGCATGATATTTCATCCCAATGGCTGCCGCCGGAAGTGCTCAAGGCACTGGCACAGGACGGCGCGCAATTGCTGACCGAATCCGGCAGCGGTGCCTTTTATGTCAAGATGAACACCACCAAGCCGCCGCTGGATGATCCGCAGTGCCGCCTGGCTCTTGCCAAGGCCTTCGACTATGCAGCGGCGATCAAGATGATCGCGGTTACCGATGATGTGTCGCAGGGCAGCCCGGCGACCGGCGCCATCCCGGTCGGCATGCTCGGCGCCAATCCGCCGTCAGCAGAACTCGTCCGCGACCTCGACGGGGCGAAGCAGCATCTCAATTCATGCCGTTATGCGGCAGGCGACCAGAATATCGAAATTTCCTGGATCGCCGAAGTGCCGCTTGAGGAGCGCTTTGCGCTTCTGATGCAGGCCAACTTCGCCGAACTCGGAATCAAGTCCGAGATCAAGAAGATGCCGTGGGCGCTGTTCGCCGAGCAGGTCTCGAAGGCCGAGAACACGCCGCATATCTCGCAGATCTTCAACAATGCGGTGACCGGCGATCCGGACACGCTGCTCTACGGCATGTATGATTCCAAGGCGCCCGGCACGTGGCAGTCGCCGGAGCATCTGAAGGATGCGGAGGTTGACCGGCTGCTCGAGGAAGGCCGGACAAATACGGATGAGGCGGCTCGCGCCAAAGCCTATCACGCGCTCAACAACAGGCTTATGGAGATCGCTCCGACGATCTACGGCTACGACCGCCAGTCGGTCTTTGCCGCGAGCAACCGGGTCAAGGTTCCGGCCATGTCGGATCCGTCCAAAGCGTTCGGCCTGGACGGGATGGGCTTTTCCTTCCGCCTGATGGAAATGCAGGACAAAAACTGACCCTGTGCGTCGGGCCGGTTGCGTGAATGCGCCGGCCCGCTTTTTTGAACCCGCGCAAACCGCGTCGAAAGAACAGCTGAACCGCCATGTCGCCTGTCGTCCGCCTTCTCGTGAAGCGGCTGTCGATCTCGATCATCGTTTTGATCGGCGTATCGATGCTGATCTTCACCATCGCCCGGGTCATCCCCGGCGACCCGGCGCGCATCGCGCTCGGTCCGAACGCGACGGTCGAGCAGGTCGATCAGTTGCGGGAAAAGCTGCACCTTAACGAACCGATCTGGGTTCAGTACGGCTATTTCATTCGCGATTTCTCCCGCGGCGATCTGGGCATTTCGCTCTATACAAACCGCCCGGTTACGACCGACATCGCCCAGTTTCTGCCAGCGACGCTGGAGCTGGTGATCGTCGCCGGCGTCTTCATGATCGGTTTTGGAATTCCGCTGGGCATCGCCTCGGCGCGCTATCGCGGCAAGACCGCGGATAATGTCATTCGGGTCATCTCGCTGCTCGGCGTGTCGGCGCCCAGTTTCGTCTGGGCCGTGATCCTGATGCTGCTCTTTGCGTTCTTCCTGCCGCTGTTTCCGATCGCCGGGCAGATTTCCGACACGCTGACCGTGCCGCCAAGGATCACCGGTTTTCTTCTTGTGGACACGCTGCTCGCCGGCGATATCCCGGCATTCCTGAGCGCTGTCCACCACATCATCCTGCCGGCTTTCGCACTGGCGCTCTCCGGCATCGGCCAGGCGGCGCGACTGACGCGCTCCAACATGGTCGAGACCTATGACAAGCCTTACATCGAAATGGCGCAGTCCTACGGTTTTCCGGCGCGCCGCATCGCCAACCGCTATGCGTTCCGCCCGTCGCTGATCCCGTCGCTGACCATTATCGGCCTCGATTTCGCGGCGATGCTCGGCAATGCCTTTCTCGTCGAGGCGGTCTATGCATGGCCCGGTCTTTCCCGCTACGGCGTGCAGGTGATCCTGCGCAAGGACCTCAACGCCATTGTTGGAACGGTCCTCGTCATCTCGGCGACCTTCCTCATCGTCAACATCATCGTTGACCTCCTGATCGCCTATATCAATCCGCGCATCCGCCTGGCGGAGAGGGGGCGGCCATGAGGCGCACATTCTCGATCCTTTTGTCCAATCCGCTTTCGGTGATCGGGCTGATCCTGGTGGGAACCGTCGTATTCTCGGCCCTCTTCGCCGATTTCATCGCACCGTTTCCGTCGCATCGCGGCGCGGTCGTCGATTTCTCCAATTTCAACCAGCCGCCGCACTGGCCCAACATCTTTGGCACCGATCTCGTGGGCCGCGATGTCTTCTCACGCATTCTCTATGCCTATCGCATCTCGCTGATGCTTGGCGTTGTCGTGCTGGCGATCGCCGTCCCGATCGGCGTCACCGTTGGGCTTGCCGCCGGTTATCTCGGCGGCTGGGCGGACTTCATCCTGATGCGGTTGACCGACGTTTTCCTGTCGATCCCGCCGCTGGTTCTCGCCATGTCCGTCATGGGCGTTCTGGAGCCGACCCTGACCAACGGCATGCTGGCGGTGACGACCATGTGGTGGCCCTGGTATGCGCGGCTCGTCTACAATGTGACGCGATCGGAAGCGCAGGAAGGCTACGTCCTTGCCGCCGAGATCATCGGGGCTTCGCGATGGCACATCATGTTCCGCGAGATCCTGCCCAACTGCGTGCCGTCCATCGTCACCAAGATGACGCTCGATCTCGGCTTCGTCATCCTGATTGCCTCGTCGCTTTCCTTCCTCGGCCTTGGCGTGCAGGCACCGACGCCGGACCTCGGATCGATGGTCGCGGAGGGCGGCAATTACCTGCCCGATTCCTGGTGGCTGACCGTCTTCCCGTCGCTTGCCATCCTGATCGCGGTCTTCGGCTTCAACCTGCTCGGCGATGCGCTGCGCCAGATCCTGGGGAGCGATCAATGAGCGATTATCTGCTCGATATCCGGGACCTGAAGCTCGCCTTCAAGAACTATGCCGGCCTCGTCGAGGTGCTGCACGGCATCTCGCTCAATATCCGGCGCGGCGAGAAGGTGGCGCTGGTCGGCGAATCCGGCTCCGGCAAGTCCGTGACCGCGCGCATCATCCTGGGCCTGTTGCAGGAGCTCAGCTCTGCGCGCATTTCCGGCTCGGTCCATTTCGAGGGCCAGGACCTCGAGGCGCTGGCCCTGCGCACCCGCCTCGCGCTGCGCGGGACCAAGATCTCGATGATCTTCCAGGACCCGACCTCGTCGCTCAACCCGGTCTACACGATCGGCGTCCAGTTCAATGAGGTGTTGAAGCGGGGCAATCCGGGCATATTGGAACGGGATGCGGGCACCCGCGCCGTGTCACTGCTTCAGGATGTGTCGATCCCCGAGCCGGAGCGGGTTCTGGCCTCCTATCCCTTCCAGCTGTCGGGGGGCATGAACCAGCGCGTCATGATCGCCATGGCGCTGGCGAACGAGCCGTCGCTGCTGATCGCCGACGAGCCGGGGACGGCTCTCGACGTGACGGTCCAGGCGCAAACCCTGCACCTGATGCGCGACCTTGTGGAACGTCGCGGCACCTCCGTTCTGTTCATTTCGCATAATCTCGGCGTGGTGCGCGAATTCGCCGACCGGGTCTATGTGATCTACAAGGGCCGGCTGGTCGAGCACGGCGAGACGAGTGAGCTGTTCCACCGGCCGCGCCATCCCTACACGCGCGCACTGATGGCGGCGGTGCCGCGCATCACCGGCGGCGGTATTCCGGAGATCGCGGAAAACAGCTCCGGATTTACCGAACCGCTGATTGACCATGAGGTGTCGCCATGACTGATGCGGCGTCAAACCTTCCAACGGTCCTTGAGGCACGCAACGTCTCCAAGATCTTTTACACCGGCACCCATGAGGTCAAAGCGCTGGATTCGGTCTCGCTGACGGCCGCGCGGGGCGAGTGCCTGGCCATTGTCGGTGAAAGCGGCTCCGGCAAGACGACGTTCGCCAACATGCTGCTTGGCATCTATCCGCCCAGCACCGGCGAGTTCTTCCTCGATGGCGAGCTGCTGCCGGCGCGCCGGACTTTGCCGCTGCGCCGGTCGATCCAGCTTGTCCAGCAGAACCCGCTCTCAGCGCTCAATCCGCGCCGCACGGTCGGCGCCTCGCTGCGGCTCGCCCTGAATGTACACGACATCGGCGACCGGCCGGGTCGCAAGGCGCGTATTGGCGCGCTGCTCGAAGAAGTGGGGTTGCCGGCGGAATTCGCGCAGCGTTTTCCCTCGGCGCTCTCCGGCGGCCAGCGGCAGCGTGTGGCCATTGCCCGGGCGCTGGCTTGCGAACCCGAGGTTCTGGTGCTCGACGAGCCGACCTCGGCGCTTGATGTGCTGGTGCAGGCGCGGGTTTTGAAGCTGCTCGACGAACTGCGACAGCGGCGCAACCTGACCTATGTGTTCATCACGCACGATCTCGGCGTGGTGCGCAACATTGCCGACCGCGTCGCCGTCTTCGAGCGGGGCAGGCTGGTCGAGCAGGCGCCGACGGAGGCGATCTTCGAGCGGCCTGAAAATGCTTACACGCGCAGCCTGATCGGTGCGATCCCGGTGATCACTGACGACGAGGAAGCACTGCGCCGAAAAGTGATGGAGGAAAACAGTGCCGGTTGAGGACATGATGCGGGATTTCAAGAACGCGGTCGAGCGCGCGAGCAATGCCCAGGAGGTTCACCGGGCGCTCGAGGAACTGACGGCGGCGCTGGTCGGCGTAAAGCTCTTCACGCTGATGACTTTCGATCGGCAGAGCGGTCTTGCCAGCCGTTGCTACACCAATATGCCGGAGGCATATCCGTGTTCGGGTACGAAGCGGGTCGACAGTGACCGCTGGACCGAGCAGGTGCTGGATGGCCGGCAGAATTTCGTCGCCAACGATATCGGCGGCATCGCAGAGGTCTTCGACGACCATGAGCTGATCAAGTCGCTGGGCTGCGAGTCGGTGCTCAACCTGCCGGTTGTCGTCGGCGGCGAGGTGCTGGGCACGATCAATTTGCTGCACGAGGCGGGCTTTTACACGCCGGACAAGGTCGTTGCGGCGGAGATTCTGAAACTTCCCGGAAGCGTTTGCTTCCTCAAGGAAAAACTGAGCAAGGGAGGCCAGTGATGGCGAGCTCTACGATCCGTGTCGCAACCGATGTGGGCGGCACATTCACCGACCTGGTCTGCTTCGAGACGGATGAAAACGGTGTTGCCAGCGTGCGCACGGCCAAGTCCGATACGACACCGCCGGATTTCGAGAAGGGCGTTCTGAACGTGCTGGAAAAGGGCGGCGTCGATCCGGGCTCGGTCGACTTCCTCGCGCATGGCACGACGGTCGTCATCAATGCGCTGACGGAGCGCAAGGGCGTCAAGGTCGGGCTGATCACCACCGAGGGCTTCCGCGACATCCTCGAGATCGCGCGCGGCAATCGTCCGGATTTCTTTAACCTGCATTACAAGAAGCCCGAACCGTTCGTCCCACGTTATCTGCGCAGGGAACTGCCGGGGCGGATGAGCTATCGCGGCGAGGAATTGCTGCCGCTCGACACGGCGGGACTGCCGGCGATTCTCGACGGCTTCAAGGCTGAAGGTGTTGAGGCGGTGGCCATCTGCTTCCTGCACTCCTATGCCAACCCGTCGCACGAACAGGCCGTGCTGGAAGAGGTCGGACAATTGTGGCCGGACGTCTCGGTCGTTTCCTCGCACCAGATCACCCGCGAGTGGCGCGAATATGAGCGCACCAATACGGCGGTCCTTTCGGCCTATGTACAGCCGATCGCCGAACGCTACCTGTCGCGGCTCAATGACGGTCTTTCGAGCAAGGGCTTTTCGGGCAGCCCCTATATCATGCAGTCCAATTGCGGGGTCGATTCGCTGGAATCGGTGTCGCGCATTCCGATCACAATGGTTGAATCGGGACCGGCTTCCGGTTTCTGGGGCGCTGCCGAACTCGGCAAGCTGATCGGCGAGCCGAATGTGCTGGCGCTCGATATCGGCGGCACGACCGCCAAGTGTTCGCTGATCGAGAACGGCCAGATCAAGATTATGACCGATTACTGGATCGAGAAGGACCGCACATCTGCGGGCTATCCGATCATGGTGCCGGTGGTGGATCTGGTGGAGATCGGCAATGGCGGCGGCTCCATCGCCTGGGTCGACGATTTCCAGAAGCTGCATGTCGGCCCGCAGTCGGCGGGCGCGCTGCCGGGACCGGCGGCCTATGGCAAGGGCGGCACTGAGGCGACGACCACGGATGCCAATCTTTATCTCGGGCGCATCAACAAGGACTATTTCTGCGGCGGCGAGATCGATGCCGATATGGACGCGGCGAACGCTGCCATCGGGAAGATCGCCGAGAAGCTTGGCGTGACGCCGCAGGAGGCGGCGCGCGGCATCGTGCGCATCGCCAACAACAATATGGTCAATGCGCTCAAGCTGGTGTCGCTCAATCGCGGCTTCGATCCGCGCGACTTCACGCTGGTTGCTTTCGGCGGTGGCGGCGCGATGCATGCGGTTGCGCTGGCAGCCGAACTCGGTGTCAAGAAAGTCGTGGTGCCCGCCGGCGCCTCGGTGTTCTCGGCCTGGGGCATGATGATGTCCGACCTGCGGCGCGACTATTTCGTCACCCGGCTTGTCGACCTGCAGGAAGGCGGCGCGAAAGCCATCGAAGCGCTTTTCGCCGAGACCGAAGCGCAGGCGCGCGGCCAGTTCGAGGCCGAAGGCATCGATCCCTCGCGTGTGACCTTCCACCGTTTCGGCAAGTTTCGTTACCAAAACCAGGAGCACACCACCGAGGTGCTTTTGCCAGATGGTGCTGTCAGCGATGAGCGGCTCGCGGAGATCGAGGCGCTGTTCCACGAGACTTATGAGCGCGAATACACCTACCGGCTGGATGCCCCGGTCGAAATGGTCGGTATCCATCTGGTTGCCGCGGCCGAGGTCGGCAAGCTGACCATGACCCCGCAGCCGCTTGGCGACAAGGATGCGGGCGCTGCGCTGAAGGGGCGGCGGGCTGTCGATTTCGCGCTCGAAGGCACCCATGAGAGCGACATCTATGACGGTCCGGCCTTAAAACCGGGCATGGAATTCGCCGGGCCGGCGATCGTCGAGGATCCGGGAACCACGGTTGTGATCAACCCCGATACGACCGCCCGGGTCGATGCCTATGGCAACATCTACATCGAACTTCAGGGGGCATGAAGATGAGCAGTTCCAACGATCCGATCACACTGGAAATCATCCAGAATTCCCTGCAGGCGACGGCCGACGAGATGTTCGCAGCCATGCGCAAGACGGCGATGAGCTCGATCATCTACGAGGTGCTCGACATGGGCACCGGCATCATGGACGCCAAAGGCATGCTCGCCTCGTCCGGCGCCGGAATTCCGGCTTTTATCGGCGTTCTCGACAAGGCCGTCCGGGTCATCCTCGAAAAGTTCGATCAGCCCGGCGATATCCAACCCGGCGACGTGTTCGCCACCAATGATCCCTATTACGGCGGCGTGACGCATTTGAACGACATCGTCGTCGCGATGCCGGTTTTCGCCGACGGGCGCATCATCGCCTGGACGGCCAATATCGCCCACAATTCCGATGTCGGCGGCATGGCACCGGGATCGCTGTCGGGCGAGGCGACCGAGATCTTCCAGGAAGGGCTGCGCCTGCCGGCGATCAAGATCATCTCCAGGGGTGAGCCGATCCGGCCGGTGATGGAGATCATCAAGACCAATTCGCGCATGCCGGACGTCCTGGAAGGCGATGTGTGGGCGGCGATCGCCTCGGTGCGCGTCGGCGAGAAACGGCTCAAGGAGCTTGCCGCAAAATACGGCACGGAGACATTCGAGCGGGCGATGTCGTCCTTCATGGATTTCGGCGAGCAGGTTTCGGTTTCGGCGCTCGCGGACCTTCCGCAGGGCACGTTCGAGCTTTCTGAAGAGCAGGACGATGGACGCATCTTCAATGTGAAGATCACCATCGGGCCGGACGAGTTTACCGTCGATCTGCGGGACAATCCCGATCAGTCCGACAATCCGGTCAATACCAGCCGTGACGGGGTGATGGTCTGTGCGCAGATGATCTTCAAGTCGCTGACCGATCCCTATTCGCCGGCCAATGGCGGCTCGTTCCGGCCGATCAATTTGCTGACGCGCGAGGGATCTGTGTTTCATGCCAAGGAGCCGGCGCCGATCGGCTTCTATTACGAGATCGAGCTGCGGGTCTATGACATCATGTGGCGCTGCCTTGCCCCGCATATGCCCGAACGGCTCGCCGCCGGGCATTTCGCGTCCGTCTGCGGCACATTCATCGGTGGCATCCACCCGGATACCGGCCGGCAATATACGATCATCGAGCCGCAGCTCGGCGGCTGGGGCGCCAGCCGTGAAAGCGACGGCAACAGCGCCGTCTTCTGCGGTTTCCATGGCGAGACCTACAATTGCCCGGCCGAGATCAACGAGGCACGCAACGGGCTTTATGTCGACCGGCTCGAGCTCAACATGGAGCCGGGCGGCGAGGGCAAGTTCACCGGCGGACGCGGCATCGTCATGGATTACCGCGTACGCGCCGACAACGGCTTCCTGACCGCCGGCTACACGCGATCGAAGTTCCCGGCCTGGCCGCTCGATGGCGGCAATGAGGGTTCGTCCAACTATGTGGAGTTCAGACCGACGGAGGGCGAAACGCAGCGCTTCGCCTTCGTTTCCGGCCTGACGACCCATCGGGACGACGTCATCCGGGTGGTCACCGGCAACGGCGCGGGTCTGGGCGATCCGAAGGAGCGTGATCCGGACGCCGTGCGCAGGGACGTCAAGAACGAGCTGATCACGCCGGAACGCGCCTATGAGATTTACGGCGTCAAAGTCTGAAGAATTTCTGAGGAGGATAAGTCATGCAAACCGACAAGCCGCTCAAGGTCATGTATCTGAGCCCGACGGGCAGGGACGATTACGACCAGATCTTCGCCGACATGACGGCCGCGCACAAGCTGCCGAACACGGAGGTCCACGTCACCTCGCTTCCGCCGCAGGACGGCGCGTTCACGCATATCGAGTTCCGCTCCTACGAAGCGATGGTGACGCGCGGCATCATCCGCGCGACACGCGCCGCGGCCCGCGAAGGTTTCGACGCGCTGGCCATCGGGTGTTTCTATGACACTGCGCTGCACGATGCGCGGGAGATTTCCGGCGAGATGATCGTCACGGCGCCCTGCACAGCCTCCCTGGAGATTGCAACAAGCCTTGCCAACCGTTTCGGCGTGATTGTCGGCCGGCGCAAGTGGGTCGACCAGATGGAAGCCACAGTGCGTTCCAACGGGCAGGGCGACCGGCTTTCCGGCTTCTACCATGTCGAATTGGGGGTCAATGACTTTCAGGTCGACCACCAGCGCACCAACAATCTGCTGCTGGAGGCAGGAAGGAAGGCCGTTGAGGAGGATTACGCGGAAGCGCTGGTTCTGGGCTGTACGCTGGAAGTCGGCTTCTACAAGGAACTTGAAAAGGAGCTCGGCGTTCCGGTGATCGATCCATCCATCGCGGCGTTCAAGCGGGCTGAATATGCGGCGCTCCTGAAGCGTCAATGCGGCTGGATTCCGAGCCGCAAATGGTCGTGCGAGGCGCCGCCCGAGGATGAAATCGCTCGCTTCGGCGGCTTCGATGACGGTGAGTTTTTCGGAAGCCGCATCGTCGTTCCGGCAGAGACGATCACGGCAAATGCCGCTTGATGTGAGCCGGCGAGGGCGCCGGGCGTCGGCACCCGTCGTGAAAAAAATTGTTGTAGAAACAGGAGTTTGAACAAGTGGATCGTCTGACCCAGTTGCGTGGAAAAATGGCCGAGACCGGAACCGACCTGGTGGTCATCGGGCCGGGTGCTCACATGAAATGGATGCTCGGGTTTTACCCGCATCCCGATGAGCGCCCCTGCCTGCTGTTTGTCAGCCCATCGGCGGAGGCATTTCTCATGCCGGCACTGAATGCCGAAGGCAGCCGCCAGGAGACCGGGATCGCATTTCACACCTGGGACGATGCGGACGGGCCCGGCGCGGCGCTGGAAGCGGCGCTGTCGGCCGTCGATGCGAAGAATGCAAAGGCGGTTGTTCTGGATGAAGCCATGCGTGCCGATTTCGCGCTGCTGGTGCTCGATGCGATTCCCGGCGCGCGGCACGCCTTTACCGACGCGACGCTCGGTGCCTTGCGCATGCGCAAGAGCGAAGAGGAGTATCGCGAACTGAAGATGAATGCCGGCCTTGCCGACGAAGCCATGCGCGCGGCCTTTGCCGCGGCGCGGCCCGGCATAAAGGAGATCGAGCTGGCGGATGCGATTTCCGAAAGCTTCGAATCCAGCGGTGCAAAACCGCTCTTTCGGATCGTCGGTGCCGGCGGCAACGGCGCGTTCCCGCATCATCACACCGGTGAGACGGTGATCGCGGAGGGCGATGCCATCGTCATCGATATCGGTGCGCGCAAGGGCACCTATTCCTCCGATATCACGCGCATGGTGGTCATCGGCGACCCGCCGGAAGGCTATGAAGAGGTTCACGGCATCGTCGAGGCCGCCGTTCAGGCGGCGCTGAACGCGGCAAAGCCCGGCGTCAAGGCGAGCACAGTGGATGCTGCAGCGCGCGACGTCATCACCGAGGCAGGATATGGCGAATATTTCGTCCACCGCACCGGACACGGCATGGGTGTCGAGGGGCACGAGCCGCCCTATGTCACCTCGACTTCGGATGTCATTCTGGACACCGGCATGGTGTTTTCCATCGAGCCGGGCATCTATCTTCCCGGCCGTTTCGGCATTCGTCTGGAAGATATCGTTATCCTGCGCGATGACGGGCCGGAAATCCTGTCGCAGATGCCGCGCGATGCGCATTATGTGAAGGTCTGACATGGCCGCGCCCGCCGGACCCGACCCCTTCACCGCCGCCGTCATCCAGGCAAGTCTCGTTGCTGCCGCCGACGAGATGTTCGCCGTGTTGCGCAAGACGGCGATGAGCCCGATCATCTACGAGGTTCTGGATGTCGGCACCGGCATCACCGATGCGGATGGCAATCTGGTCAGTTCCGGCGCCGGTATCCCGACCTTTGTTGGGGTTCTCGACAAGGCGGTTCGCCGGATCATCGACATCCACGGCAAGGACGCGATCCGCCCGGGCGATACCTACATTACCAACGATCCCTATTTCGGCGGCGTGACCCATCTCAACGATGTGGTGATCGCGCTGCCTGTCTTCGCGGGCGGCACCTTGCTCGCCTGGACAGCCTCCATTGCCCACTGGAACGACATTGGCGGGCGGGTCGCAGGCTCCATGTCGACGGAAGCGACCGAGATCTTTCAGGAGGGGCTGCGGCTGCCGGCGGTCAAGCTTTTCGACGCCGGGGAAAAAGTGCGCCCGGTGTTCGAGATCATCACCGCCAATTCGCGGCTGCCGGAATTCTCCAACGGCGATTTGTGGGCGCAGGTCGCGGCCAGCCGGATTGCGGAGAAACGTATCGTCAGCCTTGTCGGGACCCATGGGGCCGGCGCCTTCGAAGCGGCGCTCGAAGCGCTGTTCGAGGAGGGTGAACGGCGCGGCCTGGCGGGGTTGAAGAGCCTGCCGGAGGGAACATTCGAGATCGAGGAGGAGCAGGATGACGGCGCGCGCTGGCGCGCGGCGATCACCATTGCGCCAGACCGGTTCACCGTCGATCTGCGCGACAATCCCAAGGTCCGGGACGCGCCCTACAATACGAGCCGCGACGGTGCCGTCATTTCGGCGCAGATGATCTTCAAGGCGCTGACCGATCCGTCGCTCTTTGCCAATGCCGGTTCCTTCCGGGCGCTCGAAGTGCTGACCGAACCGGGCACGATTTTCCATGCGACCGGCACGGCGCCGCATGGCTATTATTTCGAAACCCGCATCCGCCTATACGACATGCTGTGGCAGTGCCTCGCGCGAGCCATGCCGGAACGGTTGCCGGCAGGGCACTTCGCCTCGATCTGCGGCACGGTGCTGGCCGGGGTGCATCCGGATACTGGGCGGCGCTACACAATGGTCGAGCCGCAGATGGGCGGCTGGGGCGCGACCGCCGAGCGCGACGGGCTCGACGCCATGTATTCCTGCAGCCATGGCGAGACCTTCAACTGTCCGATCGAGATTGCCGAGGCCCGTTACGGGCTTGCCGTCGACTACAAGACCCTGAACGACGGCAATGAGGGGCAGGGACACCACAGCGGCGGCAAGGGCCTTTCGCTGTGTTACCGCATGCGCGGGGACGCCCTGTTCTCGGCCGGCTACAGCCGCAACCGCATTCCGGTGTGGGGATCGGACGGCGGGGAACCGGGCGGCACCAACGGCTTTGCGATCGAGCACGCGAACGGCGAACGCGACGAGCGCGCCTTCGCCAGCGGCGTCGCGCTGAAGCCCGGCGACCGGATCTATATCGACACCGCCAATGGCGGCGGCTGGGGCAAGGCCTGAATCCGCTGCCGACCGATATTCTCTTTGCGGGATACATGCTCTATAAGACGGGCAAAACCATCACCGCAGGGATTGAGACATGGACATCCGCCAGATCAATGATGAGTATTCCGTCGCCGGCCAGATAACGGTCGAGGATCTCGCTGCCATCGCGGATATGGGGTTCAAGGCGATCGTCTGCCATCGCCCGGACGCCGAGGTCGATGAACAGCCGACCTTCGCCGAGATCGCCGCGGCGGCCAAGGCGCTGGGGATCGAAACGCGGCATATTCCGGTCGGCCGCGAGGGTGTGGGTTTCGAGCAGGTCCAGCAATTCGTCGACGCGCTCGACGAGATGGACCGCCCGATGCTCGGCTATTGCCGCTCCGGCGCCCGCTCGACGGCAATCTACCAGCAGACGCTGCACATTCGGGCTTAATCCGATCGCGCGGGATCTTGGCGCGGCAGCACGGACGGCAACCGTCAACCCCGTGCGCGTTCCAGAATTGAACGGGCGACCGTGAAGGTTTCCTCTACATCCGGTGTCATGTCTCCGGCAGTCGCGACCGCTTTCGTGTCAGCCAGAACACCATCCAACAGTTCCTGAATCAAACCGGGTTTGGACGACTCGAGCCTCTGCAGGAGGAGAGTCATCAGGTAGTCTGTCGCCCGGTTTACCGGTTTGTCTTGTGTCATGTGATCTTCCAATCATGAACGTTGCATCGATGGTCTATCGCCATAACGCGGCGACTGTCCCGGGCTGATCTCAAGACTGCTCCAGCCGTTGCAGTTCCTTCCGGACCTCGTCATTGTGCTCGCCGAGGCGTGGTGCGCGCCGATCATGGCGCGGCGGCGTTTGCGACATTTTCATGGGCGACGCGACACCCGGCAGGGTTCCGCCGCCACCGTCATCAAGGTCAAGGCGCATGCCGCGGGCCTGGATCTGCGGATCGTCGAACATTTCGCCGATCGCGTTGATCGGTCCGGCCGGCACCGCATTGGCCTCGCATCGGGCCAGCAGATCATCGCGCTCAAAAAACTCCGTCTTCGCCGAAATGTGTTCGTGCAACGCCTTGCGGTTCGCGACGCGGTCCGGGTTGGTGGCGAATTTCGGATCTGACGGCAAGTCTTCCAGATCGAGCAGATTGCACAGCCTAGCGAACTGTCCGTCATTGCCCACGGCCAGGATCAGATGGCCGTCGAGGGTTGGAACAACCTCGTAAGGCGAGATGTTGGGATGAAAGTTGCCGAGGCGCTGCGGACTTTTTCCGGTCGCCAGGAAGTTCATGTTCTGATTGGCCAGAACGGCGACCTGGCTGTCCATCAATGCCATGTCGATATGCTGACCTTCGCCGGTCTTCATCACATGAATGAGCGCTGCCTGGATGGCCGAGACGGCATAAAGGCCGGTGAAGAGGTCGGCAAAGGCAACGCCTGCCTTCATCGGCTGGCCGTCCGGTTCGCCCGTCACCGACATGAAGCCGGACATGCCCTGTATGATGAAATCGTAGCCGGCATGGCCGGCATAGGGGCCGGTCTGGCCGAAGCCGGTGATCGAGCAATAGATGAGCTTCGGATTGATCTTGCGAAGACTCTCATAGTCGAGGCCGTATTTCTTCAATCCGCTCGTCTTGAAGTTCTCGATCATCACGTCGGAACGGGCGGCCAGGCGGCGCACGAACGCCAGATCGTCCTTGTCGCGCAAGTCGGCCGTGACGGACCGCTTGCCGCGATTGGTGCCATGGAAATAGGCCGCGCCGAGGTTCTCGCCGGATGCGTCGGCCAGGAATGGCGGTCCCCATTGGCGGGTCTCGTCGCCGCCATCGGGATTTTCAACCTTGATGACGTCGGCTCCGAGATCGGCAAGCAACTGCCCGGCCCACGGTCCGGCAAGCACCCGCGCCATTTCTAGGACGCGGATGCCCTTCAGCGGTGCATCAGCCATGTTGTGCCCGCTTCGCGGCCGCCTCGGCGAGGATGCGCCTTTGATAGCGGCTCTGTACCACCTCGACGGCAACCAGCGTCATCAGAACGAAGTAGAAGGTCGATTTCGCCATCGGTTCGATCGGGTAGCCGAAGAACTCGAGGTGGCCGATGTGACCGCCATCCGACATAAGCATGACGCCGACGAGAAGCAGGACGAACAGGCCGAGCACCTCATACATGCGGTTTCGCTGCAGGAAGGAGGCAACGGCATCGGCCATGACGACCATCAGGACGCCGGAGATGATGATCGCCGCCGCCATGACGATGAAATGGTCGGTCAGCGCGACCGCTGAAAGGACTGTGTCGAAGGAGAACACCAGGTTCATCACGACGATCCAGAACAAAGCCCGCCGGACCGATCGTCTGGGCGCCGTCTTGGCCTCGTGTTCCAAGTCGTCCACGCCGATCATGTGATAGATCTCCTTGACCGCCGTGTAGATCAGGAAAACGCCACCTGCGAGCACGATCAGTGCATGGCCGCTGACCGCGCCGGAGATCCATGGATGGTCCAGCGTGAACAATGGCGTCTGCATCAGGCTGATCAGCTGCAGAACAACGAACAACAAGACGATGCGTAAAACGATGGCAAGGATAATGCCCCAGCGCCGCACCCAGGCCTCGCGCGCCGGATCGACCTTTTTTGCCTCGATGGAGATATAGAGAAGATTATCGAAGCCGAGCACGGTTTCCAGCGCTGTCAGCACCAGGAATGTCGTCAGATGGTCGATGGTGAAGAGATTTTCGAGCATAGGCGGTCCCCGTCTTGCCTACCTGCATTCGGTTCGTGGTAGCAAAACCGGCCGGTACGCGCCACGACAAATTCGCCGGCCCGGGTGTTGATGAGAGGATTTACGGATTCAATTCAGGCGATTGCGCGAGAACGTTGAAGTGCGGCGACGGCCCAGGCGGCAAAATCCTCCATGGCGCCGCGGGCCCCCGGCAGTGCGGTTTCGTTCAGGGTCTCGTGGCGCATCTCGTCATAGATGCGGCCGGTCACGTCCGTCATGCCGCAGGCCCTCATTTGCTCCGCGATCCAGGTAACGGCACGCCCGTTGCCGGTGGCCGGATCCTGGCCGCCGCCGACCAGATAGACCGGAAGTGCGGGCGGCAGGGCCGCAAGGGCGGCGCGGTCGGAGCCGCGGTAACCCATCGCAAAGAGGTCCTGCCACAGGGCAACGGATGCATCCCAGCCGCATAGCGGATCCTCGATATAGGCATCGACCTGTTGGGGATCGTGCGACAGCCAGTCGAATTCCGTGCGGGCGTCCTTGATCGCCTTGCCCCAGGCGCCGAAGGTCTGTTTCGGCAAGATGGTGCTGGGCACGTCAGAGCCCTTGAGCATACGCTCGCCGGCAAGAACGGCCTGGGCGATGCGTCCCTCGAAACCCATCTTGAAGTTCGAGTTCCAGACGGCGAGCGCTGCCTGCCTTTGCGGATGCGACAGGGCGAAATTCAGGGCGATCATGCCGCCCATGGAATGACCGAACGTGATGATCGGCGCGTCCGGACAAATCTGGGCCGCGTGGTCGTGCACGGCCAGCACGTCGGCGACCGCCAGTTTCCAGCTTTCGCCGGCCGGTGCCTTGCCGAAGGTTCCGAGCGGCGCATCGGGCGCCTTTGTGTGGCCGTGGCCGCGATGGTCATGAACGAAGGCGGCAAAGCCGGCTTCGCACAGGTAATCGGCGAAGTGCGCATAACGCGCCGCGTGTTCGGCAAGTCCGTGATTGATCTGGACGACGGCCCGCGGCCTGTCCGCCGGTCTCTTGTGCAGCAGGTTGAGTTCCGCGCCGGTGGGCGATCGAAGGGTGGTCTGTTCGTCGAATCCGCTCATGGGCGGAGATTGCCCGCGGGCGGCGCAAAGTGCAATGCCGCGCTATTTTGCGAGCGCGTCCTCGATGGCGTCGATCTGGGCGCCGAGATCGAAGGGGAACGAGGAAAGCACCTCGACATCCTCATCCTCGGAAAAGCCCTCGGGGTCTTTTTCGCGCATCTTGTCGATGACCCGGTCGCGTTCGCGCAGGCTCCATTCGATCTGCGGCCGGAATACTTTCAGCGCGGCCACGAGCCATTTGGATGTCAGGGCATATTCTTCATTGTCGAGGTCGAAGAAGTCGAGGAGCCGGATGACTTCCTCGGCCGGATACTGCCATTCCATCGCCACCCAGCGGTTGACCGTGAATATGCGCATGGGCGTGCCGGCATTGTCGAAGGAAATCGCCACGAGATGGCAAAGGCCGCCATTCTCTAAGTCCGGCTTGGGCGGCAGCGCGATGGGCTCGACACCTTCGCGGACATGTTCGGTCCAGACAAAGAGATGGAAGTGACCGTGCTCGCTCCAAGGCCGTGACTCCGGATCCTCGGAATGGGCGTGGTAGAACCACAGCGCACCCTTCTCGCGGTCGTGCACATCGCCCGGCGGGTAGTGTTGCCAAAGCGTAAAAGGGTCGGGCGTCGTGGAACTGAGCACGTCGATGAGAATGTGTTTCTGTTCGGTCGCGGCCTGCTCAAGCACCGCGATCATCTCGTCGGCGGCTTTTTGCATTGCCAGGAGATCCTCACGCGGCAATGACTTGAAATCGATCTGGGGGTCGTCGCGCACCGGAATATTCATGAAACCTGTCTCGATGAAATCAATAAATGAAATTTAGCGACCGACGATCCCGGATACAATGGCTGCCGGGAACCGCTGGCTCCCGGCAGACGGAAGCAGCTTAGTTGGTCTTCTTGGCACCACAAGCGCCGCAGGCACCGCATGCGCCACACGCACCGCAGGCCTTTTTCTTGGCGCCGCAGGCACCACATGCGCCGCAAGCGGCACAGGCGCTGACCTTGGTGCCACCGCATGCGCCGCAGCCTGCGACTGCGGGCGTTGCAGCCACTGCAGCCACCAGGCCGCCGCTGACAACCATCATGGCCAGTGCTTTTTTGGATTTGCTGTTCATCGAGTTCTCCTCTGGGTTGCGCCGAAAATCCGTTTCGGTCCGCCGCAAACTAACCGAAGCGGAAGCGAAGTGGAGTAACGATGGCATGGCGCGGGATCACGCTTTTGCGAGGCCGGTGTGATAGCGGAGGTTGGATTTCCAAGCGCTCACAATGTCTTACAGGACGGCACGTTGCGTGAGGAGCCCGTCGGCCGACGTGTTGCCGAGCGATTGGAGAGATACGCCCGCGAAACATTTGGATTGCTCTCGCGGTCGGCTTTGCCTAAAAGCGGGGCAATCCCGAACTATTCGAATCCATAAGGAAAATAGCGCGCAATGGCACGCCAGTTCATTTATCACATGGCCGGGCTCAACAAGGCCTATGGCTCCAAGAAAGTGCTCGAAAACATCCATCTGTCATTCTACCCGGATGCCAAGATCGGCATTCTCGGGCCGAACGGCGCCGGCAAGTCCACCGTGCTGCGCATCATGGCCGGTCTCGACACCGAGTTCACGGGCGAAGCCTGGGTCGCAGAGGGCGCCACGGTCGGTTACCTGCCGCAGGAGCCGGAACTCGACGAGACGAAGACCGTGGCGGAGAACGTCATGGAGGGCGTTGCCGAAAAGAAGGCGATCGTCGACCGCTACAACGAGCTGATGATGAATTATTCCGACGAGACGGCCGAGGAGGGCGCCGCGCTGCAGGACATCATCGATGCGCAGAATCTGTGGGACCTCGACAGCCAGGTTGAGATGGCCATGGACGCGCTGCGCTGCCCGCCGGGCGACAGCGCCGTGACCAATCTGTCCGGCGGTGAGAAACGCCGCATCGCGCTCTGCAAGCTGCTTTTGTCGCAGCCGGACCTGCTGCTGCTCGATGAGCCGACCAACCATCTCGACGCCGAGACCATCGCCTGGCTGGAAAAGCACCTGCGCGAATATCCCGGCGCCGTGCTGATGATCACCCACGACCGCTACTTTCTCGACAATGTTACTGGCTGGATCCTGGAACTCGACCGCGGCCGCGGCATTCCCTATGAGGGCAACTATTCCGCCTATCTTGAAAAGAAGGCCAAACGCATTGCGCAGGAGGGCCGCGAAGAGGCCAACCGGCAAAAGGCCATGTCGCGGGAGCAGGACTGGATCGCCTCCAGCCCCAAGGCGCGGCAGGCAAAGTCGAAAGCCCGCATCAAGGCCTATGACGAACTGGTCAAGGCCGCATCGGACCGGCGGCCCGGCGACGCGCAAATCGTCATTCCGGTCGGCGAGCGGCTGGGCCAGACGGTGATCGAGGCGGATCATATCTCCAAGGGCTACGGCGAAAAGCTGCTGATCGACGACCTGGAATTCAAGCTGCCGCCCGGCGGCATTGTCGGCGTGATCGGCGCCAACGGCGCCGGCAAGACGACGCTATTCCGCATGATCACCGGCCAGGAGGCGCCGGATGGCGGTTCGATCAATGTCGGCGAGACGGTCAACCTTTCCTATGTCGACCAGAGCCGCGACGCGCTCGCCGCCGACAAGAGCGTCTGGGAAGAGATCTCGGGCGGCAACGATATCATCAAGCTCGGCAAGCACGAGATCAATTCGCGCGCCTATTGCTCGAACTTCAATTTCAAGGGCGGCGACCAGCAGCAGAAGGTGGGCACGCTCTCGGGTGGGCAGCGCAATCGCGTGCACCTTGCCAAGATGCTGAAGTCTGGCGGCAATGTCATCCTGCTCGACGAGCCGACCAACGACCTCGACACGGAAACGCTGGCGGCGCTGGAAGACGCGCTTGAGAACTTTGCCGGCTGCGCCGTCATCATCAGCCACGACCGCATGTTCCTCGACCGGCTGGCGACCCATATTCTGGCCTTCGAAGGCGACAGCCATGTGGAATGGTTCGAGGGCAATTTCGAGGACTACGAGAAGGACAAGATCCGCCGCCTGGGCCCGGACAGCGTCAATCCGAAGCGGGTGACCTACAAGCGGCTGACGCGGTGATCTGATATGAAACGGGAGGCGGGCATGACGACGATCCTGATTACCGGTGTCGGACGCGGCATCGGTCACGAGATGGCCAGGCAGGCGCTGGACAGGGGGTGGAACGTGATCGGCTCGGTCCGCCAGGCGTCCCATGCCGATCTTCTGCGGGATCTGGCCACGGAGCGGTTCACGCCGCTCGTGTTCGACGTGCGTGACGGGGCGGCCGTCGAGGTGGCAGCGGCGACGATCGAGGGGCCGGTTGACATCCTGGTCAACTGTTCCGGCGTGATCGGGCCGGAACGGCAATCGGTGCTCGACATGGACTATGACGGCTTCGCGGATACGCTGGCGATCAATACGGTGGGGCCGCTGCGGGTCGTGCATGCCTTCCTGCCGCATCTGAAGCGCAGTGCGAATGCCCGCATCCTGACGCTTTCCAGCTTCATGGGTTCCATGTCCCACGCCAAATCCGACCGTATCGCCTACCGGGCCTCCAAGGCAGCGGTCAACAAGGTCATGCAGGGCCTTGCCAGCGAGCTGCGGCCTCAAGGCATCACAGTGGCGACGGCGCATCCTGGCTGGGTGCGCACGGATATGGGCGGCAGTTTCGCGGATATCAGCCCGGAAGAAAGTGCGGCGGGTGTGCTTGATCTTTGCGAAAAGCTGGAACTGTCCTCAACCGGCCATTTCTGGAACTGGGACGGCGAGCGACTGGCCTGGTAATTTGCGCTGCGGCTTCGGCTGCATCGCGTAACTTCTTGAACAGGGACGCTGCGTTCATGGAAATCATCGGCCAGCAGAAAGCCATCGGCAAGGTTGGCGCCGTCTATTCGGCGACCGGCAATAGCTTCACAACGCAGCCGGTCGAAAGCCTTGAGCTGACTTTCGAGGGAATCTCAGGTGACCGTCATGCCGGGTTGACACGCCGCGCGGGCGCGCGCGAGCCGTGGTATCCGCGCGGAACGGAAATGCGCAACGAGCGGCAGATCACCATCCTGTGCGCGGACGAACTGGCTGGCGTGGCGGCGGATATGGGTATTGGCGAGATCCGGCCGGAGTGGATCGGCGGCAATCTGACCATTGAAGGCATTGCGCATCTTTCCATGCTGCCGGCCAGGACGCTGCTCTTCTTCGAAGGTGGTGTGACGCTGAAGATCGATTTCCAGAATCTGCCATGCCGGGTGGCGGGTTCGGCGATTGCCGAAAAGTATCCGGATCGCGACCAGACTGCGCTGCCGCTGGATTTCGTCAAGGCGGCGCAGCGGCGCCGGGGACTTCTTGCCTGGGTGGAAATCCCCGGAACGATCCGGGCCGGAGAGGCGGTCCGCGCCCAGATACCGGAACAGTGGATCTATTCCGGGGCGCAGTCGGCATAGCCAATTCTCTCACGAATTCATAAGCATCCAGACGGTTTCTTCACCTGTTGGTCGCAAATTGCTGCCATTGTTTCTTGTGCGCGACATTTTGATTTCCTGTTGCGCCACAGGAGAAAATGATATAAAGATATCTTTATGTGATTTCATGCAGGCTTTGCGGCCAGTCGTGAAGTGATCGAGGAAGCCATGCTGGATAACAACAAGATGAGCCTGGAAAAGGCCGTTGATGTGCTCAAGGCAGCCGGTGAGCCGACGCGGCTGCGGGTGCTGGCGCTGTTGTTCGGCGGCGACCTGACGGTCACCGATCTCACGGAAATTCTCGGGCAGTCGCAGCCGCGCATTTCGCGTCACTTGAAACTGTTGACCGAAGCCGGCCTGGTGGAGCGCTTCCAGGAAGGCGCCTGGGCCTATTTTCGCCTGAGCGGCGATGGGCGATCGCATGCACTGGCGCGCCACATCGTCGAATCCGTTTCCGCTTCGGACCCGCTGCTTTCGCGTGACAGCGAGCGGCTGCGTTCCGTCAAGCAGGCGCGCGCGGAACGTGCCCAGGCCTATTTCAGCCGCAATGCGGCCGAGTGGGACGAATTGCGGTCGCTGCATATTTCGGACGATCAGGTGGAAGAGGCCCTGATTGAGATGATCGGCGATACGCCGTTCGATTCCATGCTGGATCTCGGCACCGGCACCGGCCGCATCCTGCAGCTCTTCTCGCCGCTTTACCGGCGCGGCGTCGGGGTCGATGCCAGCCGCGATATGCTGGCAGTTGCCCGAACGAACATCGATGCCGCCGGCATCACGCACGCTTCCGTGCGCCATGCCGATATCCTGAACCTGCCGCTGGAGCGCGGTTCATTCGATCTGATCACGATCCACCAGGTCCTGCATTTCCTGCAGCATCCAGAGGAGGCGATTGCCGAGGCGGCACGCATGCTGAGCCCCGGCGGGCGTGTCATTGTCGTCGATTTCGCCCCGCATGAATTCGAATATCTGCGTGATGAGCATGCCCATTTGCGTCTGGGTTTCCCGGCTGACGCCGTTTCGACCTGGCTCGGCGAGGCCGGCCTCAATGTCGAGAAGGTCGTCGCGCTGACACCGGAAGACAAAGTTGAAAAGGGGCTGACGGTGAGCATCTGGCTGGCGCGCGACCCGCGTCTTGTTATCGCCGAAAGCGCCGAAAGTGAATCACCCGTAAAAGGAGTTGCATAACAATGTCCGTCCTGCGCCGTTCCGGCCCGTCCCCCCTGGGTGATTCGATGAATGTGTCCTTCGAGTTCTTCCCGCCCAGATCGGGCGACATGGAAAGCCAGCTCTGGGAGAGCATCATGCGTCTTGCCCCGTTCGGGCCGGATTTCGTTTCGGTCACCTATGGCGCCGGCGGAAGCACGCGTCAGCCGACGCTGGCGACGATCAAGCGGATACTGGAAGAAACCGAACTGTCTCCGGCGGCGCATCTGACCTGCGTCAATGCGAGCAGGGAGCAGGTGGATGCGGTCGCGCGTGAATTCTGGCAGGCCGGCGTGCGCCATTTCGTGGCTCTGCGCGGCGACGCCCCCGAAGGCATCGGAACGGCTTATAATGCCCATCCGGACGGCTATCGCAATGCCGCCGAACTGGTGGCGGGCCTCAAAGCCTTCGCCGATTTCGAGATCACCGTATCGGCCTATCCGGAAAAACATCCCGAAAGCCCCGATTTCATGACCGATATCGACATGCTCAAGCGCAAGGTCGACAACGGTGCGACGCGGGCGATCACCCAATTCTTCTTCGACAACGACACCTATGAGCGCTATGTCGAGCGCGTGCGACGGGCCGGCATCTATATTCCCATCGTGCCGGGTATTCTTCCCGTGCACAATTTCCAGCAGGTCGCGAAATTCGCCGGGCTTTGCGGCGCTTCCATTCCGGACTGGCTGGCGACCCGTTTCGAGGGGCTGGACAAGGATCCGCAGACGCGGGCGCTGGTTGCGGCGGCGGTTGCCGCCGATCAGGTGATGGATCTTGTCGAACGCGGTGTGCAGGATTTCCATTTCTACACGATGAACCGGGCGCAGCTCGTCTACGCGATCTGCCATCTGCTCGGTCTGCGCGCGCCAAAGGCCGGCGGCACGGTCACCTCGATCGCTGCTGCTTGACGATTTTTGGATTTTTGTTCATTTTTATTGAACAGTAAGTCCTTCATTCCGGGACTTATGCTCATCCCGTTTGCGACTATCTCTGCGTGAAGGGCCGGCCTGATGCCGGCGCAATCCTTCACAGCGGAGAGAAGCAACAATGACCCACATTCTGACCATCCATTCGTCGGCGCGGCGCAACGATTCCGTCAGCCGGAAACTGACCGATGAACTGGTCGAAGTTCTTGCGCGCAAACATGCGAATGCAACGGTTCGCACGCGCGATGTGGCGGACGGTCTGACCTTCCCGAGCGAGAGTTGGGTCTCCGACCGCGTGCTTCCGGCGGCAGACCGGACCGAGCAGCAGCATGCGACGCTGGCCGAAACGGACGTGCTGGTTGAGGAACTGACGGAAGCCGACATCATTGTGGTGGGAGCCCCGACATATAATTTCGGCGTTCCCGCAGCGCTGAAGGCCTGGATCGACCACGTCGCTCAGCCGGGCCGCACGTTCCGCTACACCGAGCAGGGGCCGGAAGGGTTGCTTGCGGGCAAGAAGATCTATGTGGTGAACGCTTCGGGCGGTGTTCCGTTGGGCAGTCCGGCCGATTTCGTCACACCCTATCTGAGGCATGTCTTTGCCTTTCTGGGCGTCACGGATGTCGAATTCATTGCCGCGGATCAGTTGGCCATGGCGGCCGACGACAGTGTGAAGCGGGCACGTGATGCCATTGAGAAGGCGGCGGCGTGAAGCCAGGCGAAGGCCCGGAATCAAAACGGGGATGGTGAAAACCATCCCCGTCGATTGTTCAGGGCCAGCCGGTCCTGCGGCGGCCAATCGCCATCAGCTTACAAAAAAAGCATCAGGGCGATGAATAGGAACGCTGCACCGATCACCAGGACATTGAGCGAACGCGCCAATCCCATAGCGGACCTCCCTGCGGTTTACCGATAAATGCTATGCCGGAGACAAGCGGATTGAAAAGCAAAATAGTTGCTGCGCTGCCGAAAGACGCAACGGATATTTCAAATTTTAGCTTTTTAAGCGCATGAAATTCATTGACTTAGTTTGGTGCCAAAAAAGTGTGAATCATGGGCCAGATTCACCCTTATTTTGCAGGTGCGAAGGAGCCGTTCGTGGCGACTTTGTGGCGGTGCCGTCAATTTCAAAGGGTTTTTGTTGCCCGGCCGGACACGGCCTTCAACGCTCACTTTTCCTATAAATCATTAATTTCATTTTATTTTTAAGAAAGTTTATCGGCCGGCCATCAATGGTCAGAAGGCCGAGTGCGATGAGCACAAGCCCGGCGAGCGCCTCTGCCGTCATCCGTTCGTCGAGGAATGCGACGCCGAGAAGGATGGCGCTCGGCGGAACGATAAGCGTCACCACGGATGCGTTGGTCGCGCCGGCGGCGGCGATAATCCGGAAATAGAGGATGTAGGCGAGCGAGGTCGACAGGACCGCGAGCAACAGGATCGCGGCCACGATGCCTGCCGGCGGGAAGGGGATTGTCCATGGCTGGTCGAGGAGAAGGATGACCGGCAGCATGATCGCCGATGAGGCCGTCAGCTGTCCGGTCGCGGTCACGACCGGCGGCAAGTCGCCGAAGCGTTTGCCATAGGTCGCGGCAAAGCCGTAGGAGACCGCGGCGCCGATAATGGCAAGCTGTGCCCACACCGGTGCGCCGAGCCCGGATATCGCCGACGGTCCGATCAGCACCGCGGTTCCGGCGAGGCCCAGCAGGCAGCCGGCGATCTTCAGCGTCGTCATCTTTTCATCGCTGGTCAGCGCGTTGGCGATCACCACCGTGCACAGCGGCGTCGTGGCATTGAGGATGGCCGCAAGGCCGGCGCCTATCTCGGTCTGGCCGAAAAAGATAAGCGTGAAGGGAATGGCATTGTTAAGAAAGCCCAACAACAGAAAGGCGCGCCAGCGCGCCAGGATCGTGCGATAGAGGCCGTTGCGTGCGAAAAGATAAAGGTGCAGGGCCAGCGCCGCCAGGAACACGCGCAGGAAGACAAGCGTCAAGGGCGGGACATATTCGACCGCCACACGCGCGAAAAAGAAAGACCCGCCCCAGATCGCGCCGAGGAGAAAGAGCAGCAGCCAGATCATCGGGCTGATTGGATTGGTGCCTTCGGTCATTCCATCTCCGCAGATCGTCAATTGGACAAACAGGGTCTTAAGGCGGGGATGGATGCCACGCCATCCGATTCTTGCGCCGTCCTTGCGGACAATTGGTAGCAGTGACCGCAACACCGGTCATGCGGTAAAGTGCCTTGAAACGTGATCAGTGGTGCCACGGGACAATCGGCCATGATGACAGCCAAATTGCCGAAACTCGTACGGTTTGTACTTAGAAACAGCTTGGTCGGTATATGTATCGGTTGGGCGCTGGCGGCCGGCGTCGTCTATTTCGACATCAACGGCTTTGGCAGCCTCGTCCTTGAATCGCGGCATGTCGCCACCGCCCTGTTCATCATGTTTTTTTCCTTCGGCGTTACGTTCGGCTTTGCCTATCTGACGACCGCCGTCCTGTTGCTGCCGACCGACAAGGACGAGTTCGACAAGGTCTGATCGGACGTTTCCCGGCGGGTTGCCGGTCGTCCGGCACCGTGTAAAAATCACCGGGACATCAACAGCAGGGCCGATCGCCCTGCCGCGGCAGGAGAAGTTATCTGGAAGGTACCGTCCCAGCAGCGGTCGCGGAAACCGCATCGCACGGCGCAGCCCTGAGCGGTATCGCATTCGTGGCTGCGGTCGCGGGCATTATGGGCCTTGGACTGATCTGGTTGCGGCAGCCGCCGCTCGTCGGTTTTATCCTCGCCGGTGTTGCGCTCGGGCCCACCGGCTTCGGCGTCATTCCGGAATCGGAAAGCGTCAACCTGCTTGCCGAGATGGGTGTGCTCGTCCTGCTTTTCTTCATCGGCATGGAGCTTTCGCTTCGGGCGTTCGTGCTGACCCTGCGTCAGGCCTTGCTGGTGGCAGGCGGTCAGATCACGGCGGCGCTGATCGTCGCCATTCTCATCGGTCTTGGTCTGGGCATTGGCCTCGCCGAATCCGTCATCCTCGGCTTCATCATCGCCATGTCGAGCACCGTCGTCGCCATGAAGATGCTCGACGATATGGGCGTATTGCGCGGCGAGGAGGGGCGCATCGCGGTCGGTGTTCTCATCGCGCAGGACATTGCCGTCGTTCCGATGCTGATCTTTGTCAGCAGCTTCGGCTCGGGCGACATCGATTTCGCGGCGGTGACGCTCAAGGTGGTGATTGCCGTGGCGTTTCTCGGCGGCCTTTTGTGGTGGCTCGGAAGGCGCGGCAAGCTGCGTGTGCCGTTCGCGGAGCAGATCGAAAACAAGGTTGAAATCCTGGCGCTCGGCTCTCTGGCGCTTTGCTTCTCGGCGGCCGCCATATCGGGCGTTGCTGGCCTGTCGCCCGTCTACGGCGCGTTCGTTGCCGGCATTCTCATCGGCAATTCGACGCTGCGCAGCCGTATCATTCCGGTGATCGAGCCGATCCAGAGCGTGCTCCTGGTCGTCTTCTTCCTTTCGATCGGCCTGCTCATGGATCTGAGATTCATCTGGGACAATCTGCTGCTGGTCGTTGCCGCTTCGCTGGCGGTCATCGCCGCAAAATCGATCCTCAATATCGCCCTTCTGCGGCTGACCGGTTCGAGCGAGCAGACGGCGCTCGTCGCCGGCCTTTCCATGGCGCAGATCGGTGAGTTCTCCTTCGTGCTGGCGGCCGCCGGCCTGAGCGCGGCGGCACTCAGCGGCGATGCCTATCGCCTGGCGATCGCCGTGACCGCAATCTCGCTTCTGATCTCTCCGCTATGGGCCAATCTGATGCGCCGCGTGGAACGGGTGGCAACGGCCGGGCTCACATCATACAGGTCGGCGCTGATGGAGGCCTATGCGACCGAGATCGGCGAAATGCAGCGCGGCCGCCAAGCGGTGGACCGCGCGGTGTTCCATGCGCGGCTGCGCTATCGCGCGGCGCGGCTTGCGCTCTATCACCGGCGGGCGGAGAAGGCCAAGCAGGCCGAAGCCGACGACGCCAATATCAGCGCGGAGCAGCCGGAAAAGGAAAAGACCGGCGAGGCGGCGCAGTAAGGTCTATTGAAGCCGCGACAGAAGCTGCGGCGTCGGCCATGCATCAGCCGGCATTCCGAGACGCAGCTGCTCTTTCTGGACCGCGGCGCGCGTGCCGGCGCCGAGTATGCCGTCGATCTTGCCGACATCGTATCCCTTGCCCTGGAGGATCCTCTGCAGGGTTTTCATCTGCGCGTCGGAAAGGCCCGGGTCGGGATTGCCGGCATTGTAACGGCTGGCGCCGCCGAGACGGGTGGCGAAATAGGCGGCACTGGTCGTGTAGATGAACGATTTGTTCCACTCGAGATAAATCGAGAAATTCGGATAGGCGAGAAAGGCCGGGCCTTTGCGTCCTTGGGGCAGGATCAGCGCAGCCGCAAGGTCGTTCGAGGCCAGCGAGCCTTCCTTGGCCTGAACGCCCTTGGCCGACCATTCTCTTACCGGCAGGGCCTTGCCGAGACCGGTATTCTGCCAGGCAAGGCCGGACGGAACGATCACTTCCTGGAGCCAGGGCTGGCCCGATTGCCAGCCGAGATGGCGGATGAAGTTCGCGCCGGTCAAAATGGCGTCGGGCGCGCTTGCCTTCAAACGGACATGGCCGTCGCCGTCGGCATCGACGCCGAATTCCAGAATATCGACGGGAAGCATCTGCACCTGGCCGATCTCTCCTGCCCAGGCGCCGGTGGTGCGCGCCGGATCGAGATCGCCGTTCTCGACCATCCTGATCGCGGCGATCAGTTCCGGACGGAAAAGTTCCGGGCGCCGGCAGTCATGGGAAAGGGTGACCAGCGCGTTGATGGTGTTGAAGTCGCCCTGTACGGCACCGAAATCGGTTTCAAGACCCCAGAAGGCCGTGATCACCGCGCGCGGCACGCCGTATTCGCGCTCGGCGCGATCGAAAACGGCGGCGTATTTCGACATGTTCTTCCGGCCGTGATCCATGCGGTTCTGGCTGATCACGCGTTTCGAGAATTCCAGGAAAGTCAGCTTGAACACGCCTTGCGCGCGGTCGCGCCGCAGCACCTTGTTGTCGATTGCCGCATTGGCCAGAGCCCGGTCGGCGGCGCGTGCCGAGATCCCTTGCGAAACCGCTTCCTGTTTCACCCCATTGAGAAACTGTCCCAGATTGCCGCCGCATTCGGCGGCCAACGCGGGCGATGTCATGGCAACGGAAAGAACGCCAAGGAGGCTGATGGCGGTGCGTGTGATCGGTGATTTCATATTTTGCCCTGTCTGAAGCTGTTTCTCGACTGCTTGTTCAACGCGTAATCCCGGAATTTGGGCATTTATTGGCGTGACGTATTCGCCAGCCACTTGGCCCATTGCTCTCGGTTGCCGACAAAGACATTGATGTCCGCGTCGCCGGTGATGCCCGGTACGCGCCCGGTGCCGGTATATTGCCAGAAGTGCCAGGCCCGGTTTGTGTAGACCGCGTCCGGGTGGTCGGCCACGGAACGGACCCAGAAGTGGTAGTCGCTGAAATGGCCCACGAGGTTCTCGCGATGGAAGTCGACCGTCGTGTAGACCAGCGGCCTTTTGCCGTAATGGGCTTCAACGCGCTTGAGGAAAACCCGCATCTCGCGGCGTATCTTTTCGGGCGAAGGCCTTTTCTTGCAGGTCGGCGATTTGTGGTTCCACTCGATATCCAGCACCGGCGGCAGCGCCGACGGATCGCGCGGCGTGTTCTTGATGAACCAGTTGGCCTGATCCCTGGCGGTGCGGCAGAAATAGTAGAAGTGATAGGCACCGCGCGGAATGCCCGCGCGCTTGGCGCCGCGCCAGTATTCCAGGAATCGCTCGTCGCGGTGGTCGCCGCCCTCAGTCGATTTGATATAGGCGAAGGCGATATCTGCCTTGCGGAGCTTCTTCCAGTCGATGTCGCCCTGCCATTTCGAGACATCGACGCCATGGACCTCATGGGTGCCGGGATGTCTGGCTCCGAAATATTGCGGGTCGGCGTCCCCGTAGCGCGAGGGCGACACTTCCTGCTCGAGCCCAAGGTCGTAGGTCGTGCAGGACATAAGCAGAGCGAGCAGGGGGATCAGTGCAAAGCCGGGACGGAGCATCTCGTAAGGGCCGAATCACAAGTCGATCACTATAAAGACTTGTAATAGACATTTGAGTGATGGTCACGCCATTTGAACAATGGCGTGCCAGGCATAGCCCCGAAAGAGCGGATTGCAGCGCGAAACCGCACCGCTATTCCTTGCTTTTTCATCAATGAATTCAAAGAGTTTTTCTCTTGGGTTCACGTGAAATCGCGCAATCCAGTCAAAAAGGCTTGAGCGGAACCAGGCGGGCAGCCTTTCCTGTTGCCCGAAGTCGACGATATGGAGCGAACCGCCCGGGGGCAGATGACCCAGCGCATGTTCGATGGTTTCTTCCCAGGCCGGAATCATCGACAGCGCGTAGGAAATGAAGATCCGGTCGAAGCTTGCGCGGCCGAACAGCTCCCCTGCATTAAACGTGGCCGCATCAGCGCGGGCGAGGTGCGGGCGGAAGCCGGCCCTGGCTGCGGCCTTTTCGGCCGATTGGAGCATCTCGGCAGAGATATCCAGCCCGTAGAACCGCGCATCGGGATAATGCCGGTTAGCCAGCACAAGGTTGCGGCCGGTGCCGCAGCCCAGTTCCAGGACAGCCCCGCCGGGCGGAACGTCCAGTTGCTGGATCATCGGATCGCGGCCAAGCAGGAAATATTTGCGCGTCGCATCGTAAATGTGCTTCTGGCGGCGGTAGACACCGTCCATCAGCGCGGCATGGGTCGGGCTGCTCATGATTCCAGTTTAACGTAGAGATGAAATCCGCCATAGATCGCCGAGCGGTCGCGTCGGCAGTGACGCGCGGACTCCTCGGCGCGGTAGTCCCATTTCGACAACAGATCATCCGATACCTTGCCGTCGAGGATCGAAGGCTTGCCCGCGGTGCGGAAGATGACCCGCGCTCCGGGCGCAGCTGTCCGGGTAATCTCGCCCCACAATTCGTTGAGCTGTTCGCTGCTCATCCAGTCCTGTGCATCGAGCAGCACAAAACGGTCGACCGATTGGTCCGGCTTTCGGCTGAGAAGATGGGTGTAGCTGCAATGATGAACGGCGACACGGCCCGCGCCGTCGCGGACGGCTTCATAGTGGTCGGCGTCCAGGTAGTGGGGCAGGGATGCATTCTCATCCTCGCCATAGCTGCGCGAAAATGCCTGCCGCGCGAAGTAGTTCTCACGCAGCGGGAAATGACAGGCCAGTTTCTCGACGCGTTCCCTCAGCACCGATGCCATGGTTCCGTCGTCGCCGGCGGCAAGCAGTTCGTCATACTGTGCAGGCGGGATACCGAGGCCGAAGAGCGATGCCTTGCGCCCGCTTGCCCAGCGCACCAGCGGGCGATCGAAAAGCGGCGCGAGGTGCGCGTCGAAGAAATGCCGTTGTTCGCGAAGGCAGCGTGTCTGCATGATTTCGGAGGGATCGACGCCATGCAATCGGGCCACGAGATGGCCGGCCGTGATGCACCAGCCCAGCAGGCCGGTCTTGTAGAAATTGCCGTTGAAGGCGGCGATCCGCCGCGTGCCGCGCCAGGTGCGCTGCTCCCAGTAGGCCCGCGATTTGGTGTCGAGATGCGGGGCTATGAACCGGTCATAGGCGGCGCTGTTGTGTTTCTGATCGGCCTTGCCGAAGAAACGCACCACGTCGCCATGGCCGGGCAGGTGCTGCATCGCGGTCAATTTGAGGCGGTTGAGCGCCACATGGGCGGCATTCAGGTCGACGGCATCAATGCGGGCCGGGCTGCGGGACAGATAGGCCAGCATGTTGCAGCCGCCGGATGCAATGGTGACGATCCTGTGCTCTTCGTTAAGCTCCATGGCTTCAATGTCGACCTGCGGATCCTCCCAGATCTGCGGATAGACAAGGTTGGTGAAGAAGATTGCGAAAAGCCGCTCCGAAAAACCCTGACGGGACAGCAATCTGTTCTGGTAGACCGCGTTGCCGAGATTGCGGATGGTGCTTGTCGGCAGACCCGCCTGATTGACCGCATCGGACATGAATCACCTGTGTGTCGCGTTCGTTGAAACGCGGGTACCCCCGCGCCATGACACATGGATGACAGGTGGATGACGGTTCGGTGACTCGGCTGGGCAGGACGGCTCAGCCGGTACCGTAGCCGCCGGCGGTCGGTGTTTGCAGGATCACTGCCTCGCCGGCTTCGAGAACCGTCTGGTCGCAGCCTTTCAACGCGTCGATGCTTCCGTCCAGGCGGCGTATGTCGGTGCGGCCGACCTCACCGTCGCCACCGCCGTTAATCCCCTCCGGCGGCCGATTGCGGTGCGATGAAAGGATCGCGCATTCCATCGTCTCCAGGAAGCGGATGGTGCGGAGCGTGCCGTCGCCGGCACTGAACCGGCCCTTTCCGCCCGAGCCCTCCCGGATATGGAAGTCCTCGAGGAGGACGGGAAAGCGCATTTCAAGAATTTCGGGATCGGTCAGGCGGGAATTGGTCATGTGCACATGCACGCCGGAGGTTCCGTTAAAGCCGTGACCGTTGTTCATGCGACCGGCGGGCGAGCCGGAGCAAATCGTTTCGTAATACTGATAACGGTCATTGCCGAAGGTCAGGTTGTTCATCGTGCCCTGGCTGTTGGCGAGCGCGCCAAGGGCGCCGAAGATCGCATTGGTGACATGCTGTGAGGTCTCCACATTGCCGGCGACCACGGCCGCCGGATAGGAGGGTCTGAGCATGCAGTCATCCGGCAGCACGATATTGATCGGGCGAAGGCAGCCTGCATTCATCGGAATGGAGCCTTCGACCATGACCCGGAAACAATAAAGAACCGCAGCGCGCGTGACCGGTTCCGGTGCATTGAAATTGTTCTTCATCACAGGAGATGTTCCGGTGAAATCCACCGTCGCGGTACGCGCTTCGCGGTCGACGGAGATCTTCACGCGGATAAGCTGTCCGGTATCGGTGGCGTATTCGTAGGAACAGTCGGAAAGCGCGTCGATCACCCGCCGCACGCTTTCGGCGGCATTGTCCTGGACATGGCCCATATAGGCCTCGACCACGTCGAGGCCGAAATGATCGACCATCTTGCGCAGTTCGGCGACGCCTTTCTCGTTGGCGGCGATCTGGGCCTTGAGATCGGCGACATTCTGCTGGGCATTGCGGGCCGGGTAGGGGTGATCGGTGAGCATTTCGATCAGCGCCTCCTCGCGGAAGCGGCCCTGGTCGACGACGAGGAAATTGTCGATGAGAACACCTTCCTCGTCCACGGTCGTCGCCAGCGGCGTCATCGAGCCGGGGGCCGTGCCGCCCACATCGGCATGGTGGCCGCGCGAGGCGGCATAGAAAAGGATCGATTTTCCGGCATCGTCGAAGACCGGGGTTACCACGGTGATGTCCGGCAGATGGGTGCCGCCATTATAGGGCGCGTTGAGCGCGAAGACGTCGCCCGGTCGTATCTTGCCTTCATTCAGCCGGATGATCGTCTCGACGGAACGGTCCATCGAGCCGAGATGCACCGGCATGTGGGGCGCGTTGGCGACGAGCGCGCCGTTGCGGTCGAACACCGCGCAGGAAAAATCCAGGCGCTCCTTGATGTTGACCGAATAGGCCGTGTTCTGCAGCGTGATGCCCATCTGCTCGGCGATCGACATGAAAAGATTGTTGAACACTTCGAGCATGACCGGATCGGCGTCGCGGGTGCCGATGGCCTCCTGGCGGACCATTTTTTCGTGCCGCCGCATCAGCACGTGATCCTTGGCGTTGATCTCGGCGCGCCAGCCGGGCTCAACGACAATCGTCTGGTTGGCCTCGATGATGAGTGCGGGGCCATCCAGTGCATGGCCGGGAAGCAGGTCGCGGCGCAGATAGACCGGCGCATCGTGCCAGGCGCCGCCGGAGAAGAGGTTGCGGGTCTCTCCCGGCTTCGGCTCGTCGGCCGCCAGCGGAAGATCCGGCTCGGCGGCGGCATTGCTGCGGCTGTCCTTGGCTTCGACGGCAACCGCTTCAACGATGACCGGCTTGTTGTCGTAAATGAAGCCGAACTGCGCCTTGTGCGCGGCCTCGAAGGCGGCGCGCGCGCCATGTTGCGACCGGTCGCTGAAATCGACGGTCAGCGGTGTATCGGTGCCGTCATAGCGCAGGTGCAGGAGCGGGCGCCACGAAACGGCGTCCTGCGGGACGCCCTGCGCCTCGAGTTCGTCGCGGGTTTCGCCCGCCAGACGGTCGATGATGCGGGAGATATCGTCCTGGGTTTGCGGCTCAAGCAGCTTGACGAGGGCCTGCTGCCGGGACGCGAAGAGGCCGGCAAGGCCGATGCCATAGGCCGAAAGAAGGCCGGAGAAGGGGTGGATGAGGATCGCCTCCATGCCGAGTGCATCGGCGACGAGGCAGGCATGCTGGCCGCCGGCGCCGCCGAAACAGTTGAGCAGGTAGCGGGTGACATCGTGGCCGCGCTGGACGGAGATCTTCTTGATGGCGTTGGCCATGTTTTCGACCGCGACCTTGACGAAGCCGTCCGCCACCTCTTCGGGCGTGCGGCCATCGCCGATTTCGTCGGCAAGATCCGAGAATTTCCGGCGCACGATCTGCGTGTCGAGCGGCTCGTCCTGGCCGGGGCCGAAAATCGCCGGAAAAAAATCCGGCTGCAGCTTGCCGAGCATCACATTGGCGTCGGTGACGGCCAGCGGCCCGCCGCGGCGGTAGCAGGCCGGGCCCGGATCGGCACCGGCGGAATCCGGGCCGCAGCCGAAGCGACCGGCCTCGTAATGGAGGATCGAGCCGCCGCCCGCGGCGACTGTGTGAATGCGCATCATCGGCGCGCGGATGCGCACGCCGGCGACCTCGGTATCGAAGGCGCGTTCGTAATCCCCGTCGAAATGGGCGACGTCCGTGGAGGTGCCGCCCATATCGAAGCCGATGACGCGGTCGAAGCCGGCAAGGCCCGCCGTTTCGACCATGCCGACGACACCGCCGGCGGGTCCCGACAGGATCGCATCCTTGCCCTGGAATAACCCCGCGGCCGTCAGTCCGCCGGACGACATCATGAATTTCAGCGACGGAGACGAGCCCGATTCTTCGCCGGTTTCGGCGCCCAGTTCGGCCGCGACCTCGTCGACGTAACGCCGAAGGATCGGCGAGAGATAGGCATCGACGACCGTCGTGTCGCCGCGCCCGACAAGCTTGGCGAGCGGCGATACGCGGTGGCTCACCGAGATCTGCTGAAAACCGACTTCGCGGGCGAGATCGGCGACCAGCGCCTCATGGGCCGGATAGTTCCAGGAATGCATGAAAACGATGGCGACGGCCTCGATTCCCGTGTCATGGGCGTCCCGCAATTTCTGCTTGATCCGTTCCGGTTCAGGTGCCGCCTCCACGGTTCCGTCGGCGCGGACGCGCTCTTCGACCTCGACCACCTGTTCGTAGAGCTGTTCGGGAAGGATTATTTCCTTGGCGAAGATGTCGGGCCGCGCCTGGTAGGCGATGCGCAGCGCATCGCGAAATCCACGGGTGATCACAAGCAGCGTGCGGTCGCCGCGACGCTCCAGCAAGGCGTTTGTGGCTACGGTCGTGCCCATCTTTACCTCGCCGACGAGGTGGCTGGGGATGGGCGATCCCTGTGGCACTTCGAGAACGTCACGAATGCCCTGGATGGCCGCGTCGCGATAGGCTTCGGGATTTTCGGACAGCAATTTTCTCTGAATGAGCGCGCCCGATGGCGAGCGGCCGACGACATCCGTGAATGTGCCGCCACGATCGATCCAGAAATCCCACTTTTCAGCCATGTATCAGTCCTTTCGCTGGCCCGAACAGATGCATGGGCGGGTGGTGTCTGTCTACAGAATTCTGGTGTCTGGCAAGGAACCGGGCGCATGCGTTCGCCAAAATGGGTGCAACGGGACTGCTTGTTGGTTGCTTGTAATGGATATTTACGCTGTTCAGGTTGCGGCTTTCTCGGTAAACGCTACCGCAACGCGAAGGTGAGGGCTTGCACGTGTATCGGGAATCCTTTGTTCTCTGCAAAAATGTGATGCGCTATTTCATATTTGCTTTGGGTGTCCAGATGGCCGCAGAGTATTTTGCCGATCGGGGTCTGGACGGCTATCTGGTCATAGCAACGACAATTGCGCCATTTTTGTCTCTCAGCCTAATGGCCTATGTCACCTATACCGAGTCACTGGAACTGGTCGGCCGGGAAAGAACAATCGCCTTTTCACGGGTGGTGGGATTTGCTGTCAGAGATCTCGGCATTGGAGTGCTCATCTTTGTCCCTTTTGTGCTTGCGGTCAGCATCGTTTTCGCCATTGCCGGGGTGTATGGGAACATTGATGAAATTTACATGCTTTCGGTGTTCGTTGGCACGGTGGCGGCCGCGATTGCATATGTTGTCTGTTATTCCTTGATCGGAACCATCCTTCCCGCCTACATGGCGCGGAGACAACTTGGTCTTGCGGCGGCGTTCAAGCGGGGCAAAGCGACGTTTTGGGGCACTGCGCCGCTCATGCTTGCCGGCCCCGCCTTTCTCAGTATTGTCAGTTTCGGTCTGTACTTCTCGGCGCTGGCCTTGTCCGCAGGCGAATTCCCGACAAGTGATACCGGCATTGAATTCATTACCGCGGAAGGGCGGCCGAATATACCGGTATGCCTGCTATTTCTAATGTACAATGCGATCACCGTATTCACAGTCATCATGGCGGTATGGGTGCTTTCGAGGACTTATCTTTCCTCGGTCGGTGAGCCGAACCTCGTAACTGTATTCGAGTGAGTGCCGGCTTGCCGAGGAATCGATCGACATGACATAGATACTGTCATGCTCGATGTTCTTTCCAACCGCACCTATGCGCGGCTTTTCTCGGCTCAGCTCGTGGCGCTGCTCGGGACAGGTTTGCTGACTGTCGCGCTCGGACTTGCCGCCTATGAGATCGCCGGTGCGCAGGCGAGCGTGGTTCTGGGCGTTGCCCTGACAATCAAGATGATCGCCTATGTCGGGCTTTCGCCAATCGCCAGCGCGCTGGTCAGCCGGCTCGACCGCAAACGGGTGCTGATCGGCGCCGATCTTGTGCGCGCGGCGGCAGCGCTGCTTCTGCCGTTCATCGATGCGGTCTGGCAGATATATGTGCTGGTGTTTGTCCTGCAGGCGGCCTCCGCGACCTTCACGCCGGCCTTCCAGGCTGCGATACCGGACATTCTTCCGAAGGAAGAGGATTACACCAAGGCGCTGTCGCTGTCGCGTCTGGCCTACGATCTGGAGAATATCATAAGCCCCGTTGCAGCCGGGCTGCTGCTCATGGTCATGAGTTTTAACTGGCTTTTTGCCGGAACGGCGGTCGGCTTTGCCGGATCCGCTCTGCTGGTCCTGGCGGCAACAATACCGGCGGCGGAACCGGCGAAACAGCGCGGCTTCATCGACAGGCTGACGCGCGGCAGCCGTATCTTCGCCGCGACGCCGCGGCTGCGCGGTCTGTTCTTTCTCAACTTCGCCGCCGCGTCCGTCGGCGCCCTTGTCATTGTCAACACGGTTGTCATTGTCCGCTTTGCCTATGCCGGATCGGAGAGCGATGTCGCCGTCGCGCTCGCGGCTTTCGGCTGCGGGTCCATGGTGGCGGCCCTTTCGCTGCCGAGGCTCCTGGCAGACATGCCGGACCGGCGTGTGATGTTTTCAGGAGCCGTGGCCGCCGCGGTTGTTTTCGTTCTGTGCGGTACGGTTTTGGTGGCCGGTTCCGCACTATCCTGGACCATGCTGCTGTCTGTGTGGCTTCTGGCTGGCCTGTGCTACTCGGCCATTCTGACGCCGTCCGGACGGCTCCTGCGCCGCTCGGCCCATGCCGAGGACCGGCCGGCCCTGTTCGCGGCGCAGTTTGCGCTCTCCCATGCCTGCTGGCTGGTGACTTATCCGCTTTCAGGTTTTCTGTTCAATGCCGCCGGTATGGGGGTGACGATGGTGCTGCTCGGCGTTCTTGCCGCGATTGCGACGGGAGCCGCATTGATCCTGTGGCCGGGCGATGATCGTGACGTCATCGAGCATAGTCACGACGATCTGCCGGAGGATCATCCGCATCTGCTTGAAGAGGGCAGGCGCACCGGCGCACACCGGCACCGGCACGTCTTCGTCATCGATGACGAGCATCGTGTCTGGCCGACGCAGGGTTAGCCTTTTCCCGTTCCCGCCGGGTTTTCGGACCCGATCACCGCCTCGTAGAGATGCCACGTCGCATGGCCCAGAACCGGCAGAACGACGATGAGGCCGAAGAAGGCCGGCGCCATGCCGATAAAGGCCAGCACGACCACCATGACGCCCCAGGACAGCATCGGCACCGGGCTCTTGAACACCGCCTTGAAGCTGCAGATCATCGCCGAAACGAAATCGAGTTCCCGGTCGAGCAACAACGGCATCGAAATGACGGTCGCCGAGAACAGGACAAAAGACAGGACCGCGCCGGAGATTGTGCCGACGCCCAGAAACAGCAGTCCCTCCTGGGTCGTGGTAATGACCTCGACGAATTTCGGCAGTGACGAGAAGCTCTTGAAGCCGAGGAACAGCGCCAGCAGCAGCCGTACCTGATAGATCCACATCCAGAACACGAACAGCACGACAAAGGCCATCCAGCTCAACTGGCGCTCGCGCTGATGGAACATGACGAAGAGCACTTCGCTCCACACAAGCGGTTTGCCCGCCGCGATGCGACGGCTGACCTCATAGAGGCCGACTGCGATGAAGGGTCCGATGAGCGGAAAGCCGATCGCCACGGGAATGATCATCCACGGCATGTCGAGATAGTTCAGCGAGGCGATGATGATCCATCCGCCGACCGCATAGATGCCGCCGAAGAACAGGCCGAAAAGCGGCGCCTTCAGAAAATCATCAATTCCCGCTTTCAGCGTGCCCCTGAGCGTCGCGAAGGATACGGCGTTGATCTCCGGCATTTTCGGTTGCTGATAGGTGACGGTTTGTTCCGTGTTTTCCAATGTCGTCCTCCCGGTTACGACAAACATACGTTATTCTATATGTCTCTGGCACCCGGTCACAACCCTTGATCGGGTCATGACGCCCTGCTGCACGTTCATACGCTTTCGTGCGGCCTTGAAACCCTGCGGTTTGATGCTATGCCCTGTGCGGCACGACCATGCCCGCGCGGTTCCGGCCCGGAACCGGGCCATAAAGAGGCCATGGTCAAGGTGCCAAGTGTTCCGAAACAAACAACAATTGGACCCGCAGTCGAATTGTGAGGGGTAGCCTTGGAAAGCATTATTGAATCCGCAATCGCACCGCAGGCGATCACCGGCCATTTGTCCTATGGGCTGCTGGTGCTGTCGATGCTGATGAATTCCATCATGTGGCTTCGGATTATCGCCCTTGTTTCGGGCGTCGCCGGCATGAGCTACAGCGGCTTCGTGCTGCACGATCCGATCGGGACGGGCTGGGAGGGGCTGTTTGTCCTGGCCAACCTGTCGCAGCTGCTGTTGCTGCTGTGGCGCAGCCGCACCGTCAAGTTCACCGACGAGGAATATCATTTCTGCCAGAATGCGCTGGTGCTTGTGCCGCCGCTGCTCGCGCGCCAGTTCATCGACACGGGCAGCTGGAAACAGATTCCGGCAGGCACGGTGCTGACGCAACAGGATGAACCCGTCGAGCGTCTGACCTATGTCGCGGAGGGCCATGTCGATGTTTCCGTCAACAACAAGCCGGTGGCCAATTGCGGTGACGGAGATTTCATCGGCGAGCTCGGTATCCTTTCCGGAAGCACGGCAACGGCCACGACGGTCGCAACAACGGACCTGCGCGCGCTGGTGTTCGATCGCGATACGCTGCTCAAGCACCTTGCCCGCAAGCCGGATATCAAGCTGGCGCTGCAGGCCGGTTTCAAGAACAATCTGCGCCTGAAGCTGTCAAAGGCCAATGAAAGGACGCTGGCAGGGTTATGATTCGCGGTCAGGGCGGTCCATGTCGAACATGGCGCGCCAGTTCTGCATGGTCATGCCGGCGCGATAGTCTGCGCGCATCTCCGGGTCGAGCACTTCGATGAGAAGCCGTTCCTCGATCCAGACCTCGATGCAGTGAAACGGGCCGCGATTGGATCGTCTTGCCGGCCAGTCCAGTTCGCCGGCAAGTGCAAGCACGGCATCGGCCGTGAGATCCGTTGCCAGTGCGATGTGGGCAAAGGTCGGCTCGTCCGCCGCCTTTTGCGTGCGGCATTCCACTTGGCTTTCGCCCGCTACCAGGCGGTGCGTCAGCGGATAGACCTCAATGGCGGTGCCGTCATCGGTGCCTGAAAAGGCGATCCAGCTTTCCGGGAAAGGCGGGAAAGGGAGGGCTTCTCCGCCAAGCAGCGAGGCCAGGAAGGCCGAGACGCCCTCTGGGTCGCGGGCGTTGATCGACATGTGCAGTAGGGCCATCGTGTCCGTGCCTCAAATTCCGAAACCTACTAAATCCAAAACAAATTCAGGGAATTATCAGTAATTGCCCCGAGCGATATCGACAATCAATATGTAATTTTGCCATTGGCAATTGCGTTGCCATGCATCGGGATTGGAGATTTTCATTTCGGGGCAAAAAATAGTCTTTGTCGCAATTTGTGCAATTTGCACGATCGACAACAGGACGATGAACACAATGGCTGCGAAGACAAACAGGGTCCTGATTTCCTTCCAGATGTCTATTTGGCGTTCCTTAAATTTCATGTTCAAAATGCCATTTTTTACGCGTGCCTTTGCTATCGCTTGGTCCTGCCGGTCCAATGGACAAATTGCCGTCGGTATATGTGTGGTTATTATTACAGTTTACGCGGCGTCCTGATGCCAAATAATGCATGTGGGCGAACGTTTTGACGTTGTCGGCCCATTCCCGCTATAAGCAGGCAAATCGCATAAAGACACATCATGTCCGTATTCGCCAGACTTGGCCAGTTCGTCAGCATTGCCACCACCGGTGCCATATCGGGGGTTATCGAAGCCGTTCGCACGGTCTTCGAAGGCGATCCGGAAACACGCCGGCGGGTGGCGTTCTCCGTCGCGATGATCGCGCTTTCGGCCAAGATGGCCAAGGCCGACGGCATCGTCACGCCTGACGAGGTGGTTGCCTTCCAGGAGATTTTCGAGATCCCCGACAAGGAGGCCCACAATGTCGCCCGGCTCTACAATCTTGCCAAGCAGGATGTCGCCGGATTCGAATCCTATGCCACCAAGATGGCGGACCTGTGCAATTCCAGCGGCAATAACGGGCTGTTTCTGGAAGATATTTTGGACGGGCTGTTCCATATCGCCAAGGCAGACGGCGTGCTGCACGAAAAGGAACGCAGTTTTCTGGTGCGCATTGCCGAAATCTTCCATATCGGGGAAACAAGTTTCGAGCAGATCATCGCCCGCCACACCTATGAAACGACACATGATCCCTACGCCGTGCTCGGCCTTTCGCGCGACACACCGTTCGAAGAGATCAAGCGGCATTATCGGCGGCTTGTCTCCGAGGCGCACCCGGACCGGCTGGTGGCGCGCGGCGTTCCGGAAGAGTTTCTTGCCATAGCCAACAGCCGCATGGCGGCGCTGAACACCGCCTTCGCCGAAATCGAAAGAGAAAAGCGGGTGGCATGACGCTTCTACGGCCGGAATTTGCCGGGGCAGCGATTCGTCCGTCTCCGAACTACGGCGAACGCGCCGGCGGACCCGCCGACATGCTGGTGCTCCACTATACCGGCATGGATGACGCCGACCAGGCGCTCGACTGGCTGTGTTCGGAACGCTCTCAGGTCTCGGCGCACTACTTCGTTTTCGAGGACGGGCGCATCGTCCAGATGGTGCCGGAAGAAAAGCGCGCATGGCACGCGGGCGACAGTTTCTGGAAGGGCGAGCGCGACCTCAATTCGCGCTCGATCGGGATCGAAATCGCCAATCCCGGCCATCAGGGAACTTACCCGGATTTCCCGCCGGAGCAGATCGCGGCAGTCATCGAATTGTGTCGAAACTGTGTCGACAGGTGGGCAATCGTGCCGCAAAGAGTGCTGGCCCACAGCGATATTGCACCGCAGCGCAAAGAGGATCCGGGGGAAAAGTTTCCCTGGCAATCACTTTTTGATGCGGGCATCGGTCACTGGGTCGAGCCGTCGCGCGCAACCGGCGGCAGGTTCCTGCAACGGGGCGATCAGGGCCAACCGGTCGAAGCGCTTCAGGCGATGCTGACAATGTATGGTTATGGCATTGATATTACAGGATTATATGACGATTGCCTGGAGGCAGCCATCCGTGCATTCCAGCGTCATTTCCGACCCGCCAGAGTTGACGGCGTTGCCGATACTTCCACCATTGAGACGCTTCACAAACTGCTTTCCGCCTTGCCGGAAACGGCATCCTGACGCCGAATAGTGCAGCGCAGCAATCGCAATTCTTACAGGCTGTAACGGAACGTTACGGCCATGCCACCATTCACCAAAATTGATCACTAGAACTCTCCACCGGATTTGACCGGGCCGCCCTGGGTAATGCGTAGGCGGCCTTTTCGTTTGGATCAAAGAAACTTTCGTTTGGAGTGAAAAAGAATGACAAGAACAGGAGCCTTTGTCCGCGCGTTTGTCTGCGCCGGTCTGGTTTCCCTCTCGACTGCGGCAATTGCGGAAGAAGAAGAACGGGCCAAGATCAAGGTCGATTTCAGTGCCATCACATCATCCATCTTCAAATCGGCCGAGCCGGCCGTTCAGAAACATCCGAAGTTTTCCCGGCTGATCAACAGCTATGCGCGCAAGCACGGCGTGCCGTCCTCGCTGGCGCATGCGGTCGTCGAGGTCGAAAGCAACTTCAATCCGAAGGCGCGCGGCAGGGCCGGTGAAGTCGGCCTGATGCAGATCAAGCCGGCGACGGCGCGGCTGATGGGCTATCGCGGTTCCACGAAGGGGCTGTACGATCCTGAAACCAATATCAAATACGGCATGAAGTATCTGGGCAAGGCGCACCAGCTGAGCGGCGGCGATACCTGCGGCACGATCCTTCGCTACAATGCCGGCCACGGTGCCAAGCGGATGAATCCAGTGTCCTCGCGCTACTGCAAGAAAGTGCGCAATATCCTGGGCTGATTCATCCCGACGGCGTCTCAAGACAGTCCTTGGAAGGAGCCCCGTGCGTTGCTGCACAATGGCAACCTGAAGGGGAGGGATTGTCTTGAGAAGGCGCCATCTGTTCTGGATCGTTCCGCTGGTGCTTGTCGCGGCTGGCGGCGCGGCATTGCATTTCATCGTGCGCCCTTCGCCGAGAACGGGCAGAATTTGGTTGAAGGCGGCGCGGTGACAACGAAGATCGACGCGTCGCAGATGGCGCTGATCACCGATGCGCTGCTTGATCTCGGAATGGATGAAGAAACCATCCGCAAAGTTATGGGCCAGAACCAGATCGATTTCTTCATGGAATATCTGCCGGCCGGCTCCTAGGGCAATGCAGGCAAGGTCGATCGTGTCGCGCTTAAAGCGATGGCCGCCGACAGCAGTGGCATGAGGCATGTGCTCTGAACGAACCTCATGAGTGTGCGGTAAACTTTTTGGTGTGCAATTCGTTCAATTCGCCGAGCCGCATATTATATGAACGGATAACGGCAACGACGCCACGATGTTCAGCGGAATGTTCTGGAAGCGAAAGAAAGATACCGGGCGAAAGCTCTTCCTGGGAAATGTAACGGTGGCTTCCAGTCCAAGCCTGAAGAAGGGGGGCTCTTATTTTTGGACACCCGACGACAATTATGTGAAGGAGTTGATTCAGCAGTCCCTGCTGGAAATCCTGGCGTTGCCTTCCTTGTCGCAACGGGATCCGGACGATGGTGACGGCCTGGCAATCGACCTGACGGTTTCAGACTATGAGCTCGGCAGCTTCACATATGTCGGCGCCAGTCACTACGTGGTTCCGCTGGTCTGGAGGCCGGAGATCATCATGACGGCCCGTGTCTATGAGGCGGCAGCGGACAAAACGATATGCGCCCACACGGTTCGTTACAGGCCCAGCTGGAAACAATGGATCCGCATGAACCTGAGCATACGTGAACTGATAAAGACACGGGGTAAACCGAACCCACGGGACCGGTCTCTTGATGTCGAGTCCGAGCGCATAAGGCGCTTTGTGCTGCAATCCTGCGTGAACTTGTTGACCAAGGTGCAAAGCGACATCTGAGAATAAGTGCTCAGACCTGGAGGTTCGTTCCCGTCAGATATCGTATTCGAATGGATCGGTGCGACGGCTTTGCATACACATAAAGACCAGCAATCCGGCGGTGATGCGAATTGCGCAGGCGCCGGTTTGCTGATCGGGAAGGCAGAATCAACTCAGTAGCTTCGGTGCGGGAAGCTTCAGGTCAGATCCTCGACCTTTGCATCAGGCGCGTTCTTCTTGACCGATGCGATGCCGTTCTCGCGTGAGGATGCGCTCTCGTAGGATTCGCTGGTGCCGATGACCTGGCCGTTGGTCGCCTTGAGATTGAACCGGTGTTTGCCGCCCTTCGTTTCAGTCCGGTCAAAACGCGCATCGTCGGCCGAATTCTTGCGGACCGATTCGATGCCGTTCTCGGCGCTCGCGCGCTGCTTGTAGCCTTCACTCGCCAGAATGATCTGACCATTTCCGGCCTTGAGGCGGAAACGGAACTCGCCAGCCTTGTCCTTGTAAAGCTCAAATTTACCGGCCATGAAACTATTTCTCCCTTTTTACTTCGCGTGTGTCGAAACCTAGCCAAGCACCATAGCGTTCGCAAATACAAACTGCTTCTATTTACCGCGAATAACGAATATCGCCAGCAAATGTGCTGTGCCGGATGTCGGTTATGCCGGTTTTGCTGTCATACCGTCCCATTTGCGCCGAATCGGCGTTCACCCAAATCGCTGGTATTTCTGGCCATTCGTTCCCATCTTCGCTATCAGAGGCTGCCAGCCGGCCGGACAGCCGCGCTCCGCAACAGCCGAAAGGCGCGGGGTGAGGAAAGTCCGGGCTCCACGGAAACACGGTGCCGGATAACGTCCGGCGGGGGTGACCCCAGGGAAAGTGCCACAGAAAGCAGACCGCCCCGCCTGTATTCCGGTCCATTGTCGCCGGACCTGAATGCCGGCGGGGTAAGGGTGAAAGGGTGGGGTAAGAGCCCACCGCGTTCCTGGCGACAGGAACGGCACGGTAAACCCCACCGGGAGCAAGACCGAATAGGGATGACGCGGGGCTTCGGCCTCACCCCGTTTCCGGGCATGTCATCCGGGTAGGTTGCTAGAGGCAGGGTGCAAGTCCTGTCCCAGAGGAATGGCTGTCGCCGCCGCTCCGGCGTGCGGTACAGAACCCGGCTTACAGGCCGGCTGGCGCTTCCATCCCGTCGCATGGACAGCGAATCACTTCGAATTGCCGGCTAACGGAATCCGGCGAAGCAAATCGGATTCCCCGGCGCGTTAGCGATTCATTAACCATAAGGGCGGTTTTGTGGGGTCTGTGAAACCACGTTTGAACAGGCTTGTCCCATTGACGCCCAAATTATCCCATGATATCCCAAACGAACTGAGAGAGGGGTGTTCAGGCGTAGCCCGACGGCGGGTTCGGTCCAGGTGCAGCAAAGAGGCACCGGTCAGCCCGCGCAGCTTGCGGTCAGTGATCTCCGGAGGCGGCATGTTATGGTCTTCAGGCCTGGAAACGGCGGTTTTGCGTAATGAACCGGTTCCTGTCGAATGCGACGAACAAGATCGATGCGAAGGGTCGGGTGTCCGTACCGGCCCAGTTTCGCAACGTTCTGACGCGCCTCGACATACAGGAGCTGTACGCCATCCAGGACTTTGTCTATCCAGCGGTGACGGTCGGCGGACCGGATCTGCTCGACCGCTACGAGCGGCAGATCGACGAGGGCGACCCGTTCTCGGAGGATGCCAACGACATGTCGCTGCTCATTCATGGGGGCGGTGTGTTTCTGAAGCTCGACGGCGAGGGCCGTCTGATGGTGAGCGACTTCATCCGCGATTACACGGGCATAACCGACCAGGTGACCTTTGTCGGCCGGTCGGACCATTTTCAGCTATGGGATCCTGTTCGATACGAGGAAAAACGACAGGAAGCCCTGAGCCGGCGCATGGCGGGGGCACGGCCTCGCGCCGGTCAAGGAGAGGCGGGATGACTGCGCACTCTGGCGGCATGAATCATGACGCCGGTGGCGGACCTGTGCGCCACATTCCGGTTCTCCTTAACGAGGTCCTGTCCGCGCTGCAGCCGGGGCGCGGACAGGTCGTCCTCGACGGAACATTCGGCGCCGGCGGCTACAGCCGCGCCATTCTGGAAACAGGAGCACGGGTCATTGCGCTGGACCGCGATCCGAATGCGATCGCCGGCGGCAAGGACCTGGCGACCGCTTTTCCCGGTCAGTTGGACCTTGTGGAAGCACGTTTCAGCCGGCTTGCCGATCATGCGCCCGATGGCGGTCTCGATGCGGTTGTGCTCGATATCGGCGTTTCATCCATGCAGGTCGACGAGGCCGAGCGGGGATTTTCCTTCCAGAAGGACGGCCCGCTCGACATGCGGATGTCGCAGAGCGGGCCCAGCGCAGCCGATGTCGTCAATACGCTGAAAGTCTCCGACCTGACGCGCGTCTTCGGACTGCTGGGCGAAGAAAAGCAGGCCGGCAGGATTGCCCGCGCCATCGAAGCGCGGCGCAAGAGTGAACGTTTCTCCTCGACCCGCGACCTCGCGGCGCTGATCGAAACGGTCAAGCCGCGGCGGGCGCGCGACAAGATCCATCCGGCGACCCGGGTGTTCCAGGCGCTCAGGATTTTCGTCAATGAAGAACTCGTGGAGCTTGCCAATGCGCTGTTTTCCGCCGAGCGGGTGCTGAAACCCGGCGGGCGCCTGGTGGTGGTGACTTTTCATTCGCTGGAAGACCGGATCGTCAAGCGCTTCTTCCAGGACCGTTTCGGCAGGGGCGGCGGCGCGTCAAGGCATCTGCCGGAAGCGGCCGTGGTGCCGGCAACATTCGAGCCTGTCGGCAAGCTCGTTATCGCGGCGAGCGAGGAAGAGGCAGCGAGAAATCCGCGTTCGCGTTCGGCAAAATTGCGGGCGGGGCGGCGCACGCAGGCGGCCGCACGCGATCCCGACCATTCGCTATTCGGACTGCCGGACCTTCCGGCCGTTTCGTCCACAGGAGGCTGACCGCTTTGCTGCGTACCATCGATTTCATCATCATCGGAGTCATGGCGGCAGCGGCCGTGCTGACCTTTCACGTCAAATACCGCGCGGAAGAGCAGCTTGCCGAGATCAAGCGCCTCGAGGCCGAAATTCGTCTGGAGGAAGACACGATCGACCTGCTGCGGGCCGACTGGAGCCTGCTTGTCCAACCGGGACGCCTCCAGGAACTGGTGGACGCGCATCGCGAAGAGCTCGGTCTGGAGATTACCGAACCGCACCAGATGGTGCTTCCGGAAGAACTGCCGGCGCGTGTTCAGGACCTGCCCGATCCGGTGCGCGACATGATCGCCGATATGCCCGATCCCGAAACCGTGACCGGTTCGGTGGCGCAATGACCCGTTTCCTTGCACGCACAAAGCAGCGATTGCGACGGCCGAAGGCGGGCCAGAAGACCGCATCGGGCGCCGCGATTGTCGTCGACGGCGCCCGAAAATCGTCCGGTCACCAGACACGTAACCGCATTATTCTGGTCATGATCGGCGTTTGCCTGGTCTATGCGGTCATCGCCGGGCGGCTGGTCCAATACGGCATTCGCGATCTCGCCACGGTGGCCAGTATCGCGCGCGGCAACGAGCTGCTGGCCTCGCGGCCGGATCTGCTGGACCGCAACGGCAAGGTGCTGGCGACGGATATCCGCACGGTCTCGCTTTATGCGCAGCCGCACAAGATCACCGATCCCGACGAGGTGATCGAACGTCTGGCGACCGTCCTGCCCGAAATCGATGCCCGCACGGTGTACCGCAAGCTCAAATCGCAATCACAGTTCCAGTGGCTGCGCAGGCAACTGACGCCCAAGCAGCAGAGCGACATTCTGGCGTTGGGCATTCCGGGCGTCGGGTTCCGGCCAGAAAAAAGACGGTTTTATCCCGGTGGCCCCACCGCTTCCCACATTGTCGGTCACGTCAATATCGACAACAAGGGCATCGCCGGGATGGAGAAATATGTCGACGGGCAGGGCCTTGCCGATCTTGCCGCCGCCGGCCTGACCATCGAGCAGCAACTGGAGCCGGTGCGGCTGTCGGTCGATCTGCGGGTGCAGCACATCGTTCGCGACGAGCTGGCCGCCGCCATGCAGCGCTACCAGGCGATCGCCGCCGGCGCGGTGGTCCTCAATGCCAAGACCGGCGAGGTCCTGGCCATGTCGTCCCTGCCGGACTACGACCCGAACCTTCCGGCCCAGGCGCTTGAGAAGGACAGGCTGAACCGCATGTCCGCCGGAACCTACGAAATGGGCTCGACATTCAAGGCCTTCACGACGGCGATGGCGCTGGATTCGGGGCTGGTCTCCATGGAGGACAGTTTCGATGCGCGACGACCCATCCGCATCGCCGGCCACACGATCAGCGATTTCCACGGCAAGCACCGGGTGCTTACCGTCCCCGAAATCTTTATCTATTCGTCGAATATCGGAACGGCCAAAATGGCCGATGCGGTCGGCATCGAGCGTCAGCGGGACTTCCTGACCCGTATCGGCCTCCTGACCCGCATGCAGACCGAGCTTCCGGAAGTAACCAAGCCCAGCCAGCCGAAAGTCTGGAAGAAAATCAATTCGATCACGATCTCTTTCGGCCACGGCGTCGCGACCACGCCACTGCAGACGGCGGTGGCGGCCGCCGCCATGCTCAATGGCGGGCTCTTGATCCCGCCGACCTTCCTGCCGCGCAGTGAAGCGGAGGCAAAGGGGGTGGCGCGCCAGGTGATCAGGCCGGAAACGAGCGCCGCGATGCGCTATCTGATGCGGTTGAACGTGGAGAAAGGCTCGGGCAGGCGCGCGGAGGTTCCCGGCTTCCGGGTCGGCGGCAAGACCGGCACGGCCGAGAAGGTGGTCAACGGACGCTATTCCTCGGACGTGCGCTTCAACGCTTTTCTCTCGGCCTTTCCGATCGAGGACCCGCAATTCGTGGTTCTGGTCATCATAGACGAGCCGAAACCGGCGGAAGGTCAGAAATCGGCGACGGCGGGCCTCAACGCTGCGCCGACGGTCAAGGCGATCATCCGGCGCTGTGCCGCGCTGCTCGGCGTGCGTCCGTCTTTCGGTGAAGGCGATGCCGCCTTGCTTGTGTCATATTGAGTCTGACATAAGCACGTTTAATTCTACGGGCTTCGAAGTGTTCTGAAGCACCGCAAGTCAAGGGAACGTTGGCACCGAACGATGAAGCTGAATGAACTGGCGGCAGACCTCGCCACAATCCCGGCAGACCTGGCTGAACTTGAGATTACCGGCCTGTCGGCCGACAGCCGGAATGTTCAACCGGGCCATGTCTTCGTTGCCATCGCCGGCCAGAAACAGGACGGCGCACAGTTCCTTGCCGATGCGGTTCAGCGCGGTGCCGTGGCGGCGGTCGCAGCGGCGCAGGCCGAGTTCGGCAGTCCGGGCGTGCCGGTCATCCGGGTGGCGGACCCACGGCTGTTTCTTGCCAAGGCCGCGGCGCGGTTCTATGGCGCGCAGCCCGAGACCATGGTTGCCGTGACCGGTACGGCGGGCAAGACGTCGGTCGCATCCTTCACCCGGCAAATCTGGGAGCGCGCGGGCCTTCAGGCCGCGATGATCGGAACGACCGGCGTTGAGACGCCGACACGCAAGCAATACGGCCAGTTGACGACGCCCGATCCGATGGTCCTGCATCGGATCCTGTCGGAACTCGCCGATGAAGGCATCGCCCATTGTTCCATGGAGGCGTCCAGCCACGGCCTCGACCAGCATCGGCTCGATGGCGTGCGCCTCAGCGCCGGGGCGTTTACCAATCTGGGGCGCGACCATCTCGACTACCATGCGAGCATGGAGGAATATTTCGCAGCCAAGATGCGGCTGTTCGAGGCGCTGCTGCGGCCGGGGGCTCCGGCCATCATCTTCGCGGACGACACATGGTCCGCGCGGGTAATCGAACGCGCCGGCGCGCGCGGGCTCGAGATCCTGACGGTCGGGCGCAAGGGTGACTTCCTGGCGCTCAAACGCGTTGAACACCAGCGCAGCCAGCAGATCGCCGAAATCCATCATGGCGGCGCCATCTATCAGGTGACCCTGCCGCTGGCCGGTGACTTCCAGCTTTCCAATGCGCTGGTGGCCGCCGGTTTGGCCATTGCCACGGGCGTGCCGGCGGGCACGGCCATCGAGGCGCTCGAACATCTGCACGGCGCGTCCGGACGGCTGGAACTTGTCGGCACCACGCAAAAGGGCGTGCCGGCCTATGTGGATTATGCGCACAAGCCCGAGGCGCTGGAGCAGGTGTTGCAGTCGGTTCGGCCATTCACCACCGGACGGGTGGTCGTGGTGTTCGGCTGCGGCGGCGACCGCGACCGTGGCAAGCGGCCGATCATGGGCGAGATCGCGACACGGCTTGCGGATTTGGTTGTCGTGACGGATGACAATCCGCGCAGCGAGGACCCGGCCGCCATCCGCGCCGAAATCCTCGCCGAAGCACCCGGCGCGCTGGAGATCGGCGACCGCGCGCAGGCCATATCCGATGCCGTGGCGATGGTTGCCGAGGGCGACACGCTGGTGGTTGCCGGCAAGGGGCACGAGGAAGGCCAGACGGTTGGCGACACCGTGCTGCCGTTTTCCGATCACGATGAAATCCGCAAGGCGATTGCCAGACAGGCGCCGCGGGAATGGCTGTGGACGACCGCGGACATGGTCGATGCGATGAAGGGGCGTCCCGTCGGCGATCTGCCGGAGGGGATCGACGGGATTTCCATCGACAGCCGTTCGATCGGGCCGGGAGAGGCCTTTTTCGCCATCAAGGGCGACCGGTTCGACGGTCATGATTTCGCCAGTTCGGCGGTGGCCAGCGGCGCGGCGCTGCTGGTTGTCGCTGAATCCAGGCTGCCGGCGCTTGGCCGCGTCCGGGCTCCGATGATCGTGGTGGATGATGTGCTGGAAGCCATGGCACGACTCGGTGTCGCGGCGCGCGCCAGGACAAAGGCGCGCATCATCGCCGTGACCGGATCCGTTGGCAAAACGACGACCAAGGAAATGCTGAGGCACGTGCTTTCGGCGCAGGGGTCGGTGCATGCGTCTGTCGCCTCGTTCAACAATCACTGGGGTGTGCCGCTGACACTGGCGCGCATGCCGAAGGACACGGCGTTCGGCGTGTTCGAGATCGGCATGAACCATGCGGGCGAAATCCGCCCGCTGGTCAAGATGGTGCGCCCGCACATCGCTATCGTCACCGCGATCGCCGCGGCTCATCTCGGGAATTTCAAGAACATTTCGGAAATCGCCGCCGCCAAGGCGGAGATATTCGAAGGGGTCGAACTGGGCGGTCATGCGCTGATCAATCGCGACAGCGAAAAGTTCGCGCAACTCAAAAAGGCCGCCGCTGCCTGCGACATTGCCAATGTCCACGCATTCGGCGCGCACCGGCAGACCGATATCAAACTCGTTAGCTGGGAGCCGCTGGAGAACGGGTCGTCGGCCGAGTTCAAGATATTGGGCGAGACCGTGGCGGTTTCCGTCGGTGTGCCCGGCCATCACGTCGTGCAAAACGCGCTGGCGGTAGCCGGCGCCGCAAAGCTCGCGGGCGCGGACCTTCGGACAGTGGTCAAATCCTTTGCCGATCTGTCGCCGGCCAAGGGGCGCGGTGCGCGCCATGTGCTCGATGCCGGCCGTGGAACGCTCACCGTGATCGACGACAGCTACAACGCCAATCCCGCGTCCATGCGCGCGGGCATAGCCTTGCTGCGCGACACCCCGTTGGCAGAAGGCGGGCGGCGCATTGCGGTGCTCGGCGATATGCTGGAACTTGGAAATTCCTCCAAGAAGCTGCATGCGGAATTGCGCACACCGATCGTGGAAGCAGGCATCGATCTGCTGCTGCTCGGAGGTCCGGAGATGAAGGCCCTTGCCGATACCGTCGGCGACGCCATTGCCTGCCGGCACTATGAAACCGTCGAGGCGCTGGAGCCGGCTCTGCTGGAAACGGTCAGGTCCGGGGACGTTGTGCTGATCAAATCATCCAACGGAATCGGATTTTCCAGGCTCGTTTCGGCCTTGGTTGACAAGTTTCCGGCGGTATCCGACAGCGGAGCGGGACAAAAATCGCGTGAGGGGGTAACCGCCTAATGCTCATCTGGCTCGTCGAACTATCCGATCAATTTCAGATCTTCAATCTTTTCAGATACATAACGTTTCGAACGGGCGCCGCCACACTGACCTCCGCTTTCATCGTCTTTCTTTTCGGACCGCGAATCATCGCCTCGCTTTCCGTCCGCCAGGGGCGCGGACAACCGATTCGGGCCGACGGACCGCAGACCCACTTCAAGAAGGCCGGCACGCCCACCATGGGCGGATTGATGATCCTGACGGGCATCATCGTCAGTTCTGTCCTTTGGGCGGATTTGTCCAATATCTATATTGTCACGACCCTGCTCGTCGCGCTGGGTTTCGGCGCGATCGGCTTCTATGACGACTATCTGAAAGTCACCCAGCAATCGCATCGCGGCATGTCAGGCAAGATGCGCCTTCTGGTGGAGTTCATCATTGCCGGGCTGGCGGTCTACGCCATCATGATCGCCTCCATGGCTGCCGCCGGCGGCAATGGCGCGAGTTTCGGCTCGTCGCTTGCCTTCCCCTTCTTCAAGGATTTCGTCGTCGATCTCGGCTGGTTCTATATCGTCTTCGGTGCCTTCGTCGTCGTTGGCGCGGGCAATGCGGTCAACCTGACGGACGGTCTCGACGGTCTTGCCATCGTGCCGATCATGATCGCGGCAGCCTCCTTCGGCGTCATTGCCTATCTGGCCGGCAACGCGCTGTTCGCAAACTATCTGCAGATCAATTTCGTGCCGGGCACCGGAGAGCTCTCCGTCGTTCTGGGCGCGGTGATCGGTGCCGGGCTCGGTTTCCTCTGGTTCAACGCGCCGCCGGCCGCCATCTTCATGGGCGACACCGGATCGCTGGCGCTAGGCGGGCTCGTCGGCACTGTCGCCGTCGCCACCAAGCATGAGCTTGTCATGATCATTATCGGCGGCCTGTTCGTCGCCGAAGCATTGTCGGTCATCATCCAGGTGGCGTCGTTCAAGCTCACCGGCAAGCGGGTTTTCCTCATGGCACCGATCCACCACCATTTCGAGCGGCTGGGCTGGACCGAAAGCCAGGTGGTGATCCGGTTCTGGATCATCGCCGTCGGTCTCGCGATGCTCGGTCTCGCGACACTCAAACTGCGGTGAAGCAATGATCGCGGCGACAGCTTTTGCGGGGAAAGACGTCGCCCTCTTCGGGCTGGGCGGGTCCGGCATCGCCACGGCGCTGGCCCTCATCGCCGGTGAATGCTCCGTCATTGCCTGGGACGACAATCCCGACCGTGTCGCCGAAGCGTCAGAAGCCGGGATTCCCGTCGGCGACCTGCGGACCATCGACTGGTCCGGCAAGGCGGCACTGGTGCTGGCGCCCGGCGTTCCGCTGACGCATCCGAAGCCGCATTGGAGCGTCGATCTGGCGCGCGGCGCCGGCGTGGAGATCATCGGCGATATCGAGCTGTTTGTCCGCGAGCGGCGCAAGCAGGCACCGGATTGCCCGTTCATCGCCATCACCGGCACCAACGGCAAGTCGACCACGACGGCGCTGGTCGCCCACATATTGGAGGAAGCCGGCCGCGACACGCAGATGGGCGGCAATATCGGCACCGCGATCATGACTCTGGAGCCGCCAAGGGCGGGCCGGTTCTTCGTTGTCGAATGCTCGTCCTATCAGGTCGATCTTTCGCCTTCGATCAATCCGTCGGCCGGCTTGCTCCTGAATCTTTCGCCGGATCATCTCGACCGGCACGGAACGATGCAGCACTATGCCGAGGTCAAGGAGCGTCTGGTCGCCGGAAGTGACGTGGCGATTGTCGGAACCGACGATCAGTGGTGTACCCTGATTGCGGACCGCCTGGAGCGGGCGTCCACCCGTGTGATCCGCATTTCCAAGCGAAACGTGCTGGCTGACGGCTATTATGCCGAAGGATCGAAGATCATGCGCGCATCCGGCGGGACCGCGCACATCGTTGCCGATCTGGCCGGGATCGCAACGCTGCGCGGCGCGCACAATGCGCAGAACGCGGCGGCCGCGATCGCTGCCTGCATTGCCGTCGGCCTGTCGGAAGAGGAAATCCTGTCCGGGCTGGCGAGTTTTGCCGGCCTTGCGCACCGGATGCAGCCGGTCGCGCGCCATGGCCGGGTGCTGTTCGTCAATGATTCCAAGGCGACGAACGCCGACGCAGCAGCACCGGCCCTGTCGAGCTTCAAGCGCATCTACTGGATTGCCGGGGGGCTGCCCAAGGATGGCGGTATCCGCTCGCTTTCGAGCTGGTATTCGCACATCGCGAAAGCCTATCTGATCGGCGAGGCGGCGCCACAATTCGCTGCCACACTGGGCGACGATGTCGCCTATGAGATTACAGAGACGCTGGACCGCGCCGTCGCCCGGGCGGCGGCCGATGCCGCGGAGGACAGCGACGAGGAACCCGTCGTGCTGCTGTCGCCGGCCTGCGCCAGCTTCGATCAGTACAAGAATTTCGAAATCCGCGGTAACGCCTTTGTCGACAGCGTCGCGCAACTGCCGGATGTCACCATGCTCGTGGACCCGAAGGAGGCCTGAAGATGGTAAGCCGCGCTGAACGGGGACCGATATCGGACTGGTTCTGGACAATCGACCGGTATCTGCTGGCGATATTCGTCATCCTGATCGGCACCGGTTTCATGCTGTCATTTGCCGCCAGCCCCGGTGTCGCCGAGCGTCTGGACATCGACAATCTGCACTTCATCAAGCGGCACGCGCTGTTCATCTTTCCGGCCCTGGCGGTGATGATCGGCCTGTCCTTCTTGTCGCCGAGGCAGGTCAGGCGCGGCGCGCTGCTGTTGCTGGCGCTGTCCATCGCCATGATGGTGTTTACCCAGTTCTACGGCTTCGAGGCCAAGGGATCGCGCCGCTGGTTCTCCATTGCCGGTTTCTCGGTGCAGCCGTCCGAATTCCTCAAGCCGGCCTTCATCGTCATTTGCGCCTGGCTGTTTTCGGAGCATTCGCGCCAGCCCGACATTCCAGGCAACCTCTTTGCCATCATCCTGTTCGGCATCGTCGTAGCGCTGCTTGTGGCGCAGCCCGATCTCGGCCAGACCATCCTTGTGGCGATTGCCTGGGGCACGCTTTTCTTCATGGCCGGCATGCCCTGGTTCTGGATCATCCTGCTGGCCGGCGCGGCGGTCGGGCTTTTCGTTTCGGCTTATTTCGTTTTCCCGCACGTTGCGGGGCGCATCGACCGGTTCCTGACCGGCGAGGGCGACACGCACCAGGTCGACACGGCACGCGAGGCGATCGTGCGCGGTGACTGGTTCGGGCAGGGGCCGGGCGAAGGAACGATCAAGCGTATCCTGCCGGACAGCCATACCGATTTCATCTTCTCGGTCGCGGCGGAGGAATTCGGAATCATTTTCTGCCTGATGCTTGTGCTGGTCTTTGCCTTCATCGTGTTGCGCGGGCTCAGCCATGCGAGCCGTGAGAGCGATGAGTTCACCCGCCTCGCCATCGCCGGGCTCACGCTGCTGATCGGTCTGCAGTCGATGATCCATATCGGCGTCAATCTGGAGCTGCTTCCGGCAAAGGGCATGACCCTGCCGCTGATTTCCTATGGCGGCTCATCCATGCTGGCGATATCGATAACGGCCGGTTTCCTGCTTGCGCTGACGCGGCACAATCCGGAGAAGCGGGCGACCGGACGGCAGGACGCCTATCACGATCCGACGCTCAGTCCCGGGCAGGTATAGTTTATGGCCCCACTTGTTCTTCTGTGCGCCGGCGGCACCGGCGGTCACCTGTTTCCGGCCGAGGCGCTGGCGCATGAATTGCGCAGGCGCGACTTTGCCGTCCATCTGGTGACCGACAAGCGCGCGGAGCGGTTTTCCGGATCTTTTCCCGCCGATGAAATCCATGTCGTCCGGTCCGCGACGATCACGTCGAAAAATCCCATCGCCCTTGCGCGCACCGGCTGGGCGCTATTCCAGGGACTGCGCGAATCCGGCCGGCTGATGGCGCGGCTGAGACCGTCAGCCGTCGTCGGCTTCGGCGGTTATCCGACCTTGCCGCCGCTCATGGCAGCGAGCCGGGCCGGCATGCCGACACTCATCCATGAGCAGAATGCCGTCATGGGTCGCGCGAACCGCTTCCTGGCGCCGCGAGTGCGGGCCATCGCCGGCGGCTTTCTGCCGGCGGGTGAGGGGCCGTTCGGCGACAAGGTCGTCGAGACCGGCAATCCGGTGCGGCCTGACGTTTTGAGCGCGGCGGAAACACCTTACCTTCCATCTACCGGGGAGGAGCCGTTTCACCTGCTCGTGTTCGGCGGCAGTCAGGGTGCCCGGTTCTTCTCTGAAATCATGCCCGAGGCGCTCGTCGCGGTTCCGGAGGCCCTGCGCAACAGGATGCGCATCACCCAGCAGGTCCGGCCGGAAGACCGGGAACCGGTGGAGGCCTTCTACCGGGATAACCTCATCAATGCGGATATTTCCCCGTTCTTCGATGACATGGCCGAGCGGATCGCCCGTGCGCAGCTAGTGATAAGCCGGTCGGGCGCATCGACGGTGTCGGAACTGTCGGTGATCGGCCGCCCGGCCATCCTGGTGCCGTTTCCCCATGCGCTGGATCACGACCAGGCGGCCAACGCAAAGGCGCTGCAGGAAAAGGGCGGCGCGCAGGTCATCCGGCAATCGGAACTCGACGCGGATACGCTGTCCTCCCTGCTCGTGTCCATGATGGAGCATCCCGACAGGCTCTCGGATATGGCGGGCAAGGCAAAAGCCGCAGGCCAACCGGCGGCCGCGCGCTTGCTTGGCGATCTTGTTGCCTTTATGGCGGTAGGAAAAAAGCCATCCGAGGAGCGGGGTGCAGACGAATGAAAATGCCGCAGAACATCGGCCTGGTGCATTTTGTGGGCATCGGCGGCATCGGCATGAGCGGTATTGCGGAGATGCTCAGCAATCTCGGCCACAGCGTTCAGGGATCGGACATCTCCGACAATGCCAATGTTCAACGGCTGCGTGACAAGGGCATTCCGGTTGCCATCGGGCACAGCGGCGAGAACCTTGGCGACGCGGAGGTGCTTGTCGTCTCGACCGCCATCCGCAGGGACAATCCCGAACTTGCCGCGGCACGCGAACGGGGCATTCCGATCGTGCGGCGTGCCGAAATGCTGGCCGAGCTGATGCGTTTCCGCAACGCGGTTGCCATCGGGGGAACGCACGGCAAAACCACCACCACCTCGATGGTGGCGACATTGCTCGATGCCGGCGGTCTCGATCCGACGGTGATCAATGGCGGCATCATCAATGCCTACGGCACCAACGCCCATATGGGTGGCGGCGAATGGATGGTGGTGGAAGCCGATGAATCGGATGGCACCTTCCTGAAGCTGCCCGCTGACGTTGCCGTCGTGACAAATATCGATCCCGAACATCTCGACCATTATGGCAGTTTCGACAATGTGCGGGAGGCTTTCGCCCAGTTTGTCGAAAACGTGCCTTTCTACGGCTTCGGCGTGATGTGCGTGGACCACCCGGAAGTGCAGGCGCTTGTCGGACGGATCGATGACCGCAGGGTTGTGACCTATGGCGAAAACCCGCAGGCGGATGTGCGCTACTCCAATCTGCGCATGAAAGGGCCGAGCTCGGTCTTCGACGTCTCGATCAGGAACCGCAAGAGCGGCGAGATCAAGGAAATCAGGGACCTTACGCTGCCGATGCCGGGCCAGTACAATGTGTCGAACGCCACAGCCGCGATCGCGGTCGCCCATGAACTCGGGCTCGACGAGGCGGCGATTGCGCGCGGTCTTGCCGCTTTTGGCGGCGTCAAGCGTCGGTTTACCCATGTGGGGCACTGGCGCGGCGTCGATATTTTCGACGACTATGCGCACCATCCGGTTGAGATCAGGGCGGTTCTGTCGGCCGCCCGGCAGGCATGCTCCGGGCGCGTCATCGCCGTGGCGCAGCCGCATCGCTATACGCGGCTTGAAAGCCTGTACGATGATTTCGCCGCCTGTTTCAACGAGGCCGACTCGGTTGCCATAGCGCCGGTCTTCGCTGCTGGCGAGGAGCCGATAGACGGTGTGTCGTCGCATGAGCTGGTGCAACGGATCCGGGCCGGCGGACACCGCGATGCCCGGACCTTCGAGGGACAGGACCATCTGGCGCCGATGATCGCGGCGCTTGCCGAAAAGGACGATTTTGTCGTGTGTCTCGGAGCAGGCAGCATCACCAGCTGGGCGGCCGCATTGCAGAGCGAGCTGGAAGCGACGGACGGGACGGATCCATGAGCGACAATTCGGCCGGAACTTTGCTGGACACCATGCCGAACGTTTTCGACGGGCTGCGGGGCAAGGTGACGCCGAACGCGCCAATGGCGAATGTGACGTGGTTCCGGGTCGGCGGACCCGCCGAAATCATGTTTCAACCCGCCGACCGTGACGACCTTGCGGCATTTCTGAGGAAGCTGCCTGAAGACGTGCCACTGCTTGTCGTGGGCGTCGGGTCGAACCTACTGATCAGGGACGGCGGAATACCCGGCGTGGTCGTTCGCCTTTCAGCGAAGGGCTTCGGCGAGGTGAAACAGGTCTCGGACACGCGCATCGAGGCCGGTGCCGCCTGTCTCGACAAGCGGCTCTCCGCGGCGGCGCACCAAGCCGGCCTTGGCGGCTTTCATTTCTACCATGGCATACCGGGCGGTGTTGGCGGCGCGCTGCGCATGAATGCGGGCGCCAACGGCACGGAGACCCGCGAGCGCGTCGTCGAGGTCCATGCGCTCGACCGCAGGGGCAGGAAGCATGTGCTTTCGAACGCCGACATGGGCTACGACTACCGTCACAGCGCCGCGCCGCAGGACTTGATATTCACCCATGCCGTCTTTGAGGGGTACCGGGAGGATGGCGAAACGATCCGCAAGGAGATGGACGCGGTCCAGCAGCATCGCGAAACGGTTCAGCCGATCCGCGAGAAAACTGGCGGTTCGACCTTCAAGAACCCGCCCGGCACATCGGCCTGGAAGCAGATCGACGAAGCCGGCTGCCGGGGCCTGATGATCGGCGCCGCGCAAATGTCGCCCATGCACTGCAACTTCATGATCAATACGGGCAACGCGACGGCCTACGATCTGGAATCGCTTGGCGAGACGGTGCGTGCCCGCGTACTTGAACATTCCGGCATCCGGCTGGAATGGGAAATCAAGCGCCTCGGGAATTTTCGCGAGGGCCAGATGGTCCAGGAATTCCTCGGTCGGCTGCTTTAAACCGATCAGTGAACCGTTGCGTTCGAGAGCGTGTTGATCACCAGCACGCCGGCGAGGATCAGGCCGATCCCGACGAGCGCCGGCCAATCGAGCGATTGGCGGTAAAGGACGTATCCGAGGATGGATATGGCGACGATCCCGGCGCCCGACCAGACGGCATAGGCAATGCCCATCGGAATTGTCCTGAGCGCAAGGGCCAGGAAATAGAAGGCAATCGCGAAGCCGATGACCGTGATGGTCGAAGGCCCGAGGCGGGTGAAGCCTTCCGACGCCTTGAGGGCCGATGTGCCGATGACTTCGCCGGTGATGGCGATAAACAGAAACAGCCAGTTCACGCGCGCTTCTCCGCTGTCGTTATTCCCGAAATCCACAAATGGCCTTGCGCCGTTAATGTCAATGCACCTGGTGCGCGACCCCGCTGCATGTCGGTCCTGTCCCGGAAGCGGTTCTTCTGATTGGTATGTCGAAATTCTGCAAAAATGGTCGTTTTTTATGGTCCGCACCATTTGTATCATCCGGCGCGAATAAAAGTGTCGATCGGAAGCAACTGGAGCCGGAGCATGAACGAGATTGTCAGAGCGATCACCAAGCCGAGTGTCTGCCCGCTGGACTGTCCCGACACCTGCTCGCTTTCGGTGACGGTTTCCGGCGATACGATTGAAGCGGTGCACGGCTCGTCGGTCAATCCGTTCACAGACGGCGTCATCTGCAACAAGGTGGCGCGGTCCTATCCGGAATTCGTGCATGGCGAGGGTCGGCTCACCCGGCCGCTCAGGCGTGTCGGCAAGCGGGGCGATGGCCGCTACGAGCCGATTTCCTGGGATGCGGCCATCGACATGGTCCATGACGGCTTTTCCAGGGCCATCGAACAACACGGTCCGCAATCGGTCATGCCGTTCAACTATGCCGGGCCGCACGGCGAGCTGGCCGGCGGGTCCATGGACCGCCGCTTCTTCCACAAGCTCGGCGCGACGCTGCTCAACCGCGGGCCGCTGTGCGGCGCCGTTCGCGGAACCGCCTATACGAGCCTCTATGGCCCGGCTCCGGGCATGCCGCCCGAGCAGGCGCGTGATGCCGATCTCGTCGTCGTCTGGGGCAACAATGTCACCGTTTCGAACCTGCATCTCATGCGCGTGCTGAAAGATGCCCGCAAGAACGGTACGCGCCTCGTCGTTATCGATCCGAAACGCACCAAGATCGCCGAGCGTGCCGACCTTTTCCTGCAGATCAAGCCGGGAACCGACGTGGTTCTTGCCTTCGCGGTGGCCGCTGAACTGGAGCGGCGCGGAGCACTGGACAGTGATTTCATAGGCCGCTGGACGACCGGCTTCGACCGCTACATGAAAGAGGCGCGGAAATACGCGCCGGCCGATGCGGTCGACAGCTGCGGCCTGCCGGCTGAGGCTTTTGCGGAATTTGTTGATCTTTATGCACAAGCACGGACCGTGGCCGCTTCCTTCGGCAACGGGATCGAGCGCGGGCGCAGCGGCGGCTCGGGGTTGCGGGCCGGCATGGCGCTTCAGGCGCTTACCGGCAATCACGGTCGGCGCGGCGCCGGCGTGATTGCCAAGCCTGGTCTTGCCGCGCCCAAGACCACCGACCGGCTGCAAAGACCGGACCTGATCCCGGAGGGGACGCGCACCTTCAACATCGTCGACGTTGCCCGAAAGCTGCTCGATGCGGATCTCGATCCACCGGTCATGGCGACCATGATTTACAATCACAACCCGGTCTGCACGCATCCGGATCAGAAGACGCTGATCAGGGCGCTGTCGCGCGAGGACCTGTTTATCGCGGGCTGCGACGTGGTGATGACCGACAGCCTTGCCTTCGCCGATGTCATCCTGCCGGCGGCCAGCCATTTCGAGTTCGACGATATCTACGGCGCCTATGGCCAGAATTATGTGCAGCGGGCGGCGCCCGTCATTCCCCGCGTCGGCGAGAGCCTGCCGAACACGGAGATCTTCAGGCGGCTTGCGGCGCGCTTCGGCTTTGATGATCCGATCTTCAGGGAAGATGACGCGGCGCTGATGGATGCGGCCCTGGACGCGGACGATCCGCGCATGCAGGGACACCGCCCCAGCGAAGTGCCGCTTGACCAAGCGCTTGAAATGAAGGCGGCCGGCGGCGCGGAGCCCATCATGTGCGATACGGTGATTCCGGCAACGGCATCCGGCAGGATCGAGCTCTATTCGCAAGACCTGGAAGACCGTTTCGGCTACGGCGTGCCGCGTTACGAGACCGTTGCCCGGTCATTTCCGCTGGTGCTGATCTCGCCTTCGTCCGACAAGCGGACCAACGCGACCTTCGGTGGCTGTTCGGAATCGGACGGCCCGGAAATTGTCGAAATCAATCCCGCTGACGCCGCTTCGCGCGGTCTGACGAGCGGGGCCATGGCCATCGTGTCGAACGACCGGGCAAAGGTGGCACTCAAGGTCCTTGTCACCGACAAGGTCCGCGCGGGCGTCCTGTACAGCCCGAAGGGCACCTGGCTTCGCTCCAGCGAGACCGGAAACACGGTCAACGCTCTCATATCGGCGGATATCCGAGCCGATATCGAGGAGGGCGCCTGTTACAACGAAACCTTCGTGGAGATCGCTGCGCAATGACCCTTCCGCAGGATGGCATGCTGACCGAAGAGATGAAAACGCTGATCCGCGATCATACAGCCGGTATGGTCGCGACGATCAACGAGGACGGCACGCCCTCGGTTTCGCCGAAGGCAACCTTTGTCATTATCGACGACAGTACGCTGGCCTTCGGCAATCTGCGCTCGCCCGGAACTTTGGCGAATATCCGGCGCAATGCGGCGATCGAGATTTGCTTTATCGATGTCCTTGCCCGCAAGGCGGTCCGCGTAACCGGTACGGCGTCGATTATCTCGAAATCAAAGGCAAGTTCAGCAATGATGGCGGCGTTTGAGCAGCCCTGGGGTGCGTATGTGCCAATGATGTCGGCGTTTGTCTCGATAAGCATCAGCGACGCGGAGATGATCCTGTCGCCGGCCTATGATATCGGCCACAGCGAAGAGGACCTGCGCGCCGCCAATCTGGCCCGTCTCAATGGGCTTTGACCATGGCAGTTGTTTTCGGGCATGGCGTTGTGTCAGAATTGATCTGTTGAAGATCGTTCGATAACGCGAAAATGAACAAACCAATCAAGACAGGCGCAGGATCTTCGGCCGCAGTTGCGGTGGACCGCAACAGCACGGTGCCGATTTTCCAGCAGGTTTATGAAGGGCTGCGCGCGCAGATCGTGTCGGGCGCGTTCGGAAACAGCGGACATCTGCCGCCGACCCGCGCGCTGGCGGTGGAGTTGGGCGTTTCCCGTTCAACCGTCGTCACCGCCTATGATCAGCTTGTCGCCGAAGGTTACGCGGAAGGGCGCCAGGGCTCCGGCTACGCGGTGTGCCAGATGGGCGAGGTCGAGTTCGCGGCGGTCGCGAAGCAGGAAGGCGACAAAGTCGTCAAACAGCAGAATACCGGGCCCAAGCCCTTCAGTCCCGGTGTACCTGACATGCGCCATTTCCCGCACCGGCAGTGGGCCCGCTGTGTGGCGCGCGTGGCGCGCAATGAACCGGAGGCCCTGGTTGCCCGCGATGAGGCATTCGGTGATACGCGCCTGCGCAAGGCCGTGTGCGAGCATATTCTGCAGTGGCGCGGCGTTTTTGCCGAGCCCGAGCAGGTGCTGGTGACGGCCGGCTCCGGCGACGCGCTTGAGATTTGTATCCGGGCGCTGGCGCGCCGGGGGGACCGCATCGGGCTTGAGGATCCGGGCTATCCGCAGATCAGGAACTTCGTCACAAGTCTTGGCATGCAGCCGCTTTGGCTGCCAGTCGGAGCGGATGGCGCCGAACTGCCGCCCGCCGATGACGGCATTTCTCCGGGCCTGGTGGTGCTGACGCCTTCGCAGCAATATCCGCTTGGCGGCGCGATGACCCAGGGCAGGCGGCTGGAATATCTCAATTGGGCCGAGCGCGCCGGTGGCTGGATCATCGAGGACGACTATGACAGCGAATTCCGCTATGCGGGCCGGCCGATCCCGGCGCTGTCGGGTTTCGACAAGAATTCGCGAACCATTTATGCCGGCAGCTTTTCGAAGATCTTTTCCAACAATCTGCGCATCGGATATCTGGTGATCCCGCAGGCGCTTCTGGCAGATTTTACAGACACGCTGCATCGTTATGGCGGCAAGGCCTCGATCATGCCGCAGCGCGCGCTGGCTGTGTTTTTCGAAGAGGGTGAATTCTATCGGCATCTGCGCCGGGTACGCCGCATCTATTCCGAACGCCGAAGGGTGCTGATCGAACTGCTGAAAGCTGAGCTGGGTGCTTCGATCCGTATCGAAGACCATCAGGCGGGTATGCAGTTTGTGGTCAGCTTGCCGGACTCTTGTGACGATATCGCACTGTCGCGGGCGGCGGCGGCGGGGGGACTTTCGGTTGCGGCGTTGTCATCCTTTTATGCGGGCCGGTCGGCCCGCAAGGGTCTGGTCCTGGGTTTTTGCGCCTTCACGCCGGAGGAATTGCAAGCCAGTGTCGGTATCCTGGCGCCTCTGGTTCGAAGAGCGCTGCCGTAATTTTCCGCAAAATCCGTCATGAATTGAGGCTGATTTCCGCCCAGATCTGCGCCCATTGCGCGAGGTCTTGGCAAGGTTATCGGAGAGCGGGAATGCGTGTCCGGCTTATCCACAAGATGCCAACAGGGTGTGCCGCCCATTCCGTTGATAGCCATCTGCCGTCGGATACGGTTTTCCGCGGCGCAACTTGAGGCAAGAACTCTGAAAAACAAGGGTTTTTTGCCCGGGACGCGCCCGGATCAAAGGAATAAGGCTGCCGCGTGTCAAATTTCGTTACCGGCACGGCCCCGTTTTTGATCCGTATGGCCTCACTGAATCCCAAATTCGCCAATGCAGTTGGCCCATTGCCGAATTGCGTACGCATTTCGCGTTGAGTGGAACACATATTAATGGGCGGAAATATTATGGATATCAGTTATGCGACACACACGGCGTGGTCCAATCCTGGCCTATTCCGGCGCAGGCTAGACGAGCTACCTCTGGATCCGGAGGGGCTGGCGGATGTTCTCGAGAACTTCATGATCCATCACGACGTCGTGCGGTTGCTGCAGCTCGGCACGCCGCGTTACGCCATGTCCGATCTCAATATGCGAACCGTCGAGCGCGTGCTGAGCACCGCGTTCAGGCGCGACCGCCGCTCGCTTCTGGTTCCGCGGGAGATTCCGGCCTATCTGCATGTAAGCGCGCGCGACTTCGCACTGATGGCGACGAGCGTTTTCAGGTCGAACGGTATCGAGGCCCGAATCAGGGTGGGATTCGCGGATTATTTCCGTATGGGTCATTGGGAAGATCATTGGCTGTGCGAATACCGCACGGATTGCGGCTGGCGGCTGTTCGACGCGCAACTTGGATGGCGCGCCCGTCAGGCGCTCGGCATCGGTTTCCCGATCCACGATGTGCCGCGCAGCCGGTTCCTGGCCGGAGGCGACCTGTGGCTGGCGATCCGGGCCGGCGATATCAAGGCCGCCAATTGCGGCAGGTACCATTCGGGAATTCGCGGTGCGTGGTTGCCCGCGGCCAATATCCTGAAGGACGTCGCGGCACTGTGCGGCATTGAACCCCTGCCGTCGGACTACTGGGGCGTTGGCGAGGAGTTCAGCAGAAACAAGGCAGTATCGGTCAAAGCTTATGAAGAGCTTGATAGTCTTGCGCGCGCATTCGCCGACACACCCCAAACGCCGAAGGCGGCGCGGGCGCTTATATCCCAGTTTCCCTGGGCCAATCCGGTGGATGCGATCACCAGCAGCGATGATGCGGTGGTCAAGGACAAGCAGATCATCACGCTGCCGGCGTGGCGCCATGCCAGCCCGCCGGTTGCGGTCGCGCAGGCAGCGGCCAATCGCTGAATTGCATTAAACGGACCGGTTTCTCGAAAACAGGACTGTTGCAGATACGCAACAGTCCTGTTTTCTGATATATGAATAATTGTAAGAACTCCTAATATTTGATAGCGCAGTGTGCGGGGCGTAACTTAGGTGGGACGACAAAATGTATTTCAGCAGCAAAATTTGCCGCGAGTCGCGAGGTGGCGCGCTCGCGACGATTCTCCATTCGGTTTCAGCAGCAGCAATCAGCATCGGAATTGTGGCGGCCGCGACTGCGGCGAAAGCAGCCGATCCGGCGGACGTGGCGCCCACCAGGGATCTGGGGGCCGTTTTCGAGGCCAATGCCTGGGGTGGTTATCTTTGGCGGAGCGGTGACGCGATCAACGCCGGTGGAGGCGCGCCTGACGAGATCGAGGACTTTCCGCTTGTCGGCGGCGGCGTGATGTTTGCGGCCCCGGTCTTCAATGACTGGCTTGTCCAGTTGGAGTTTGACGGCGAGGGTGCCTTCAACAATGACGATGTTGGCGGTGTTCCGGCCGATGACACCTACTCCGGTGGCTTTACGGGCGGCGGCCATTTTGCGTTCACGCAAGGCCCGTTTCTGGCCGGCGTCTTTGGCGGCGTGGGTGAGACTTATTTCCATGAGGTCACGACGGATCATGACGTGACGCAGTGGATAGCAGGCGGTCAGGCGCGTTTCCTCAACGAACGCGGATCGCTGGCCGTGCAGGCGGGATATTTCGATACCGACGCCGACAGCGGCAATTTTGAAACGCTGAGCGACACCTATTTCGTGCGCGCCATCGGGCAGGTTTTCTTCAACGGCGGATCGACAATGCTTGAGGGAAGCGTTGCCTATGCCGACGGTACGCAGGATGAGGACGACGCGCCACTGGACAACCCGACCGACATGTGGGCCTGGGAAGTCGTTCTTGAGCATCAGCTCGCCATGCTCTCCGGCGACAACAGGGCAGGCTCGGTCTTCGTCTCCTACGAAGGTGTGCAGGTCAATGAGGACAGCACATCCGGGGCCACCCAAACGCTTGTCGACCAGGGGATTTATGCCGGCCTGAAGATCCGCTTCGGTGCACAGCAGAACCTCTACGAGCGGGAAATGAGCACGGCTCCCGGACTTCCGAAAGTCCATCGCTGGCTTGGCTCCGTGCCGGCCGTCGACTGATCATTCCGCCTTCAATATCAAAAAAAGCGCCATTTGCAGCAAAATCTGTTGCGAATGGCGCAACGCTCTGATTCTACTGGCCTTAGAGTTTCCGTATTTTGAGTCGATCTAGCCGGCACCGCGTCTGCGGGCAGATTCGTGCTCAAACCGTCGCTGCCGCGACGGCGTGAAAAGGGGGCAGTAGATGAGCAGCAAACACGTGGCCGTGCTGATGGGCGGATTTTCATCGGAAAGGCCTGTCAGCCTATCGTCCGGCAACGCCTGTGCCGACGCGCTTGAAGACGTCGGATACCGCGTGACCCGGGTCGATGTCGGGCGCGATGTGGCCGCTGTCCTCGGAGAACTCAGACCCGATGTCGCCTTCAATGCGCTGCACGGGCCCTATGGCGAAGACGGCACGATCCAGGGGATCCTCGAATATCTCGAGATTCCCTACACCCATTCGGGCGTCGGAGCCTCGGCGCTCGCCATGCACAAGCAGCAGGCAAAGCGCATCGCGGCAAGTGTCGGCATCCCCGTTGCCGATGAGCGCGTCATGCACAGGCTGGAAGTCGAACTCATCCACCCGATGGATCCGCCCTACGTCGTGAAACCGGTAAGCGAGGGCTCCAGCTTCGGGGTTTTGATCGTCCACGAAGACCATACGCATCCGCCGCAGAGCATCGGCTCGGATGACTGGCCCTATGGAGATCACATCATGGTCGAGCGATTCGTTCACGGGCGCGAATTGACCTGTGCCGTGATGGGCGATCAAGCCCTTGGGGTCACAGAAATTTTTCCGATCGGCCACAGTTTTTACGATTATGAAGCAAAATACGTAAAAGGCGGATCAAAACACGAATATCCGGCGAAAATTTTACCAAATATTTACCAAAAAATTCAGAAACTGTCCCTGATGGCGCACCAAGCTCTCGGGTGTCGCGGCGTAAGCCGTTCTGACTTTCGGTATGACGACCGTTTTTCCGAAGACGGTGAAGTGGTCTGGTTGGAAATCAACACTCAGCCAGGCATGACTCCGACATCCTTGGTGCCCGAACTGGCGGAACTTGCCGGCTACGATTTCGGCGAGCTGCTGACCTGGATGGTGGAGGATGCTTCGTGCATGCGTTGAAGGACAGGTGGGTTAAGGGACGGCGGATGGTCGCGGATCGCGCCGACGGCTCCGTGTCCGATTCCTCCCGTGTCCTGCCGCGTTTCCTGCGCCGTCCGATGCGCCTGTTCACCGCGCTCATCGACGGGCGCGCCGTTATTCCCCAGCATACCGGTTCCCTGGCAACCGCAGCGCTGTTCGCGTTGACCGGTCTCTACGGCGTCATCGAGGGCGGGCATCTGCGCGCACTCGCAGAGAGCACGACGTCGGCGGCCGGATTTGCCATCGACTCGGTCAATGTCGCCGGCAATGTTGAAACGTCGCCAATCGATATTGTCCAGCAGCTCGGCCTGGATGGCCATACGTCGCTGCTGACGCTCGATGTCGACGAGGCACGTGCGGCAGTCATGGCCTTGCCGTGGGTCATGGATGCCGATGTGCGCAAGATCTACCCGGATGCCATCGACGTAAAGCTTTCCGAGAAACGCGCCTTCGGGATCTGGCAGCACGGCCGCGAGCTTTCGTTGATCGACCGAAACGGCAACGTCATCGCGCCGCTGTCCAGCAAGAAATTTATGCGACTGCCGCTTTTCGTCGGCCTTGGCGCGGATGTCCATGCGGAAGCCTTCGACGCCATGCTCGACAAATGGCCGGAGCTCAAGCCGCGCATCAAGGCCCGGATCCGGGTCGCCGACCGCCGCTGGGACATCCGCCTCGACAATGGCGTCACGGTACGCCTGCCCGAGAACGGTGCTGCGGGTGCGCTGGACAAGTTGCGCCGCATGGACGCGCGCCAGGAACTGCTGGCCCGCGATATCCGGACGGTCGATCTGCGCCTTGACGACCGCATCACCATCGGATTGTCGGACGATGCGGCAGCGCGCCGGCAAAATGCTATGGATGCGCGCGAACGCCTCATGAAGAAGCGGGGCCGCAATTCATGAGCGTCTTCCGGTCTTCATCCTTTTCCGTACCGCATCTGAGGGCGCTGCCTGCCAAACGGTCCAGCGTGGTAACGGTCCTCGATATCGGCTCGACCAAGGTCGTGTGCCTGATCGGCCGGCTTGAGCCGCGCGCCGAAACCCGGTTGTTGCCGGGTCGCACTCACGACGTCGAGATCATCGGCGTCGGTCATCACAAGTCGCGCGGTGTCAAAGCGGGGGTTATTGCAGATCTCGACGCTGTCGAGAGCTCGGTGCGCATGGCTGTCCATACAGCGGAGAAGAGAGCCGGTTTGACGGTCGAGTCTTTGATCGTCAACGTCTCCGCAGGACGCCTGCGCAGCGATGTCTATTCCGCCGAGATCGATCTCGGCGGCCACGAGGTCGAGCGTTCCGACCTGCGCAAGGTGCTGGCCGCGGCTGCCGCGCAGATCGACAATGCGGACCGGTCCATCATCCATGCGCTGCCGACCGGATTCAGTCTCGATGGCGAGCGTTCGATCCGCGATCCGCTCGGCATGTTCGGCGACCATCTCGGCGTCAACATGCATGTGGTCACGGCCGAACAGGCACCGCTGCGCAACCTCGAACTGTGCGTCAACCGTGCACACCTGACCGTTGAGGCCATGGTGGCGACACCCTATGCAAGCGGCCTTTCCGCGCTTGTCGACGATGAGGCTGAAATCGGATGTGCCTGCATCGACATGGGTGGCGGCACGACGACAATTTCGGTCTTTGCGGAAGGCCGCATGGTCCATACCGATGCGATCGCGCTCGGCGGGCACCATGTGACGATGGATCTTGCGCGCGGGCTTTCGACGCGTCTCGAAGACGCCGAGCGGCTGAAAGTTGTTCATGGCTCGGCGCTGCCGATGACCGGGGATGAGCACGATACGGTTTCCGTCCCGCCGATCGGCGACGGGGATGCGGATATGCCGGCGCAGATGCCGAAGGCGCTGCTTGCCCGCATCGTGCGGGCGCGCATCGAAGAAACGCTTGAGATGATCCGTGACCGTATCCACCGGTCAGGATACGCACCCCTGGTGGGCCGGCGTATCGTGTTGACGGGCGGTGCGAGCCAGCTCACCGGCATTGCCGATGCAGCGCGGCGCATCCTTGCCCGCAATGTGCGCATCGGCCGGCCGCTTGGCGTCGCCGGCCTTCCGGCCGCAGCCAAGGGACCGGCTTTCTCCACCGCGGTGGGACTGATGATTTATCCGCAGATCGCCGCGCTGGAAAGCCGCGGCGTCGAACGGGCCGGGCGCTACCGGGCCGTGGGCGGCGGAGGACGATTTGCCCGTGTAGGACAGTGGTTGAAAGAAAGTTTTTAATTGTGTTGGCCGACGCGGCAGGCGGCCAGAGTGAAAAAGGGAACGAGGTGCCATGACTATCAATCTGCAGAAGCCGGACATCACCGAGCTCAAGCCGCGGATCACCGTGTTCGGTGTCGGCGGAGGTGGCGGCAACGCCGTCAACAACATGATCAATGCCGGTCTCCAGGGCGTTGACTTCGTGGTCGCCAACACGGACGCCCAGGCGCTGACCATGACCAAGGCCGATCGGGTGATCCAGATGGGCGTGGCCGTGACCGAAGGCCTCGGCGCCGGATCGCAGCCGGAAGTCGGATGCGCGGCGGCGCGCGAATGTATCGACGAGATCAACGACCATCTCAACGGAACGCATATGTGTTTCGTCACCGCCGGCATGGGCGGCGGAACCGGTACCGGTGCCGCTCCCGTTGTCGCACAGGCGGCCCGTGAAAGGGGAATCCTGACAGTCGGCGTGGTGACCAAGCCCTTCCACTTCGAAGGCCAGCGCCGCATGCGTATCGCCGAGGACGGGATCACCGAGTTGCAGCACGCGGTCGATACGCTGATCGTCATTCCGAACCAGAACCTTTTCCGCATCGCCAATGACAAGACCACCTTCGCCGATGCCTTCGGCATGGCGGACCAGGTCCTTTACTCCGGCGTTGCCTGCATTACCGACCTGATGGTCAAGGAAGGTCTCATCAATCTCGATTTCGCCGACGTCCGATCGGTGATGCGCGAGATGGGCAAGGCGATGATGGGCACCGGCGAAGCCTCGGGCGATGGCCGCGCCATGGCCGCCGCGGAAGCAGCGATTTCCAACCCGCTGCTGGACGAGACGTCGATGAAGGGGGCGCAGGGTCTGCTAATCTCGATCACCGGCGGTCGCGACATGACGCTGTTCGAAGTCGATGAGGCGGCAACCCGGATCCGCGAAGAGGTGGATACCGACGCCAACATCATTCTCGGCGCGACTTTCGATGAAGATCTCGAAGGGCTCATCCGCGTTTCGGTCGTTGCGACCGGCATCGACAAGGAAAGCGGCGCTGAGGAGACCATTGTCAGCAAGACGGTCACGCCGAAACCGGTCAGTCAGCCGGCACAACCCGCTGCTGCGGCGGCCCCTGCGGCCCCTGCTGCCGCAACCGCGAGCGTCATGGCTCCGCAGCCGCCGGCGGAAGATCATGTGGAGGCCACCATCAAGCTGGCCGAAGCCGAACTGGAACAGGAACTGAGCATCGCGGCTCCCGCGGCAGCGGAGCCTGAGAGTGGCGAGGCGTTCCATCCTCAGAGCAAGCTGTTTGCTTCCCCGGAAGGGCAGAAGCCGGTGATCCAGAGCCGGGCGACACCGCAAGTCGCACCAGCTCCGGCCCCGGCTCCCGCGCCGACCGTCGTCGCCGCTCAGCCTGAGCCGGAAGCTCCAGCACCACAGATGCCGCGCATCGAGGATTTTCCGCCCGTCGTTCAGGCGGAGGTCGAGCGGCAGCAGCGTCAGGCGGCCAGCCATGACGAGCGGGGTCCGATGGGGTTGTTGAAACGCATCTCGCACAGCCTTGGACGGCGTGAAGAGGATGAAGGCATCGCCGCAGAGCCGGCGGCACCTGCGCCGTCGAACCAGCGCCGCCAGCTCTCTGCCGAGGCGAGCATGTATGCGCCGCGAAAGGGCAGTCTCGACAATCAGGGTCGTGCCCAGCCCGCGACAAAGACGCAGTCGGAAGACGATCAGCTGGAAATACCGGCCTTCCTCCGCCGTCAGGCGCTTTAAGCGAGGACCGCGCGACTCGCTTTGAAAAAGAATCGGGGCAATTGTCTCAGAATTGCCCCGGTTGTGTTGCAACATTCAAATCAGACGCTCACGTTAACGGTTCATTAATGAATATTAAATTCGTTAAACCGTTGAAAACGCTTGCCTATTTCAGCGTTACAATCCGTAAAAAACCGTGATTTGGATTGTCCCTAGACGGCACGTATCTTTCAGCTGTGGGGATTTGGTCGGGACAATAGGTCATCCGAAATAGTTGAATTTATACGCGGATTTAGCATCGCGTATGGATGCAGCGTTTATTGAATGACCTTGGCTGAAAATATCAGGCTTGAATGTATGAGTATTAACTACTTTGGCTATCAGACGACAATTCTGAACGAAGTGACGCTCTCTGGGGTGGGAGTGCACAGCGGTTCGAAGGTTTCCGTCACATTCAAGCCAGCCGAGGCGGATACCGGCATCGTTTTCAAACGCACTTTGGACAATGGCGATACCCATTTGATCAGGGCTGTGGCATCGCAGGTCGCGGCGACCGACCTGTGTACCGTTCTCGGCGATGCGGGCGGTGCGAGCGTTGCGACCGTCGAGCACCTGATGGCCGCGTTCTACGCCATGGAGATCGACAACATCATCGTTGAGATCGACGGTGCGGAAGTGCCGATCATGGATGGCAGTTCCATTGTCTTCATCGAAGCCCTGGATCGCGCCGATGTTGATATTCTGAGCTCCAAGCGGCGTTACCTGCGGGTGGTCAAGCCCGTGCGCATCGAGGCCGGCGCTTCATGGGCGGAATTCGTTCCCTATGAGGGTACGCGCTTCGAGATCGACATCGACTTCGACTGCAAGCTGATCGGTCGCCAGTCATGGAAGGGCGATATCTCTGCCGATACATTCCGGCGCGAGTTGGCGCGGGCACGGACATTCGGCTTCATGCGTGACGTCGAGTTCCTGTGGGCGTCCGGCCATGCTCTGGGTTCCTCGCTCGAGAATTCGGTCGTTATCAGTGATGACGATACGGTGATCAATCTGGAAGGATTGCGGTTCGAGAACGAGTTCGTACGCCACAAGACGCTTGACGCGGTCGGCGACTTGGCGCTTGCCGGTGCGAAGTTCATCGGCTGCTACCGTTCCTATCGCGGTGGGCACAAACTCAATTCACTGGCGCTGAAGGCGCTGCTCAATGATACGAGCGCCTATGAGGTCGTCGAAACCTCGCAACCGCGTGAAACGCCGCGTGGCGGTGAACTGGTTGCTGTCAGCGGTCCGATGTTCGCTCCCTGGACACAGTAGCGGTTTCCACAGCCGTCGTTCCAGGATGTCGGCGCCACTGCCACAAAAATGTACCAAAACATGCGCATGACGTTGCGATCATTGTGCGTTTGGCGCTATGAAAGCGTGCACTGTTTTCGGTGCGGCCGGTAAACGGGTTGTTATCAATTTTGGCCCGTTCCGCCGTGTAAATGTGGTATTCCGTCGTTTGAAACGAACCTTCGCTTGAGTCGCGGCGGGAATTGGGGTGTAGACCGAAATGCTGAACAGGGGACTGGTTCCGGTGAACAAAAGTCTGCGTGCGGTGTTTGTTGCCGCAAGTCTCGGCAGCATGATGGTGCTGGGTGCGTGCCAGAGCGACAGGGATATCGATATCACGGCCCTGGATATCGAGACCGAGCCCGCGGACGTCCTCTACAATCAGGCGCTTGCCAATATCAAGGCAGGCAAGATGAAAGAGGCCTCACGCAAGTTCGACGCCATCGACAAGCAGCATCCCTATTCCGAGTTTGCCCGCAAGGCTATGGTGATGAATGCTTTCGCCAATTACCGGATGGGCAAATATCCGGACTCAATCAACAATGCGCAGCGTTACATCAGCCTCTATCCTGAATCGGAAGACACGGCATATGCCTACTACCTGATCGGCCTGTCCTACTACCGTCAGATTCCGCAGGTCACGCGCGACCAGGGATCGGCGCGTCGCGCCATTGCGGCCTTCTCGGAAATCGTTCAGCGTTATCCCGATTCGGAATATGTTGCCGATTCAGAGGTCAAAATCCGCTTTGCCCGCGACCAGCTCGCAGGCAAGGAAATGCAGATCGGTCGCTACTACCAGGAACGCAAGGAATATGCGGCGGCGGTCAACCGCTTCCGTGTGGTCGTGGAATCCTATCCCAACACGAGGCAGGTGGAAGAGGCGCTGGCGCGCCTCGTCGAGGTCTATTTCGCGATGGGCCTGACCCAGGACGCGCAGACGGCTGCTGCCGTGCTCGGGCACAATTTCCCGGACAGTCAGTGGTATGCCGATTCCTACAAGCTTCTGCAGACTGAAGGGCTTGAACCGCGTGAGAATCGCGGCTCGTGGCTGACACGGGCGGGTTCGCGCCTGATCGGCGCCGAAAGCTGACAAAGGGAGACCATGCTTTCACATCTTTCGATCCGGGATATCGTTCTGATCGAACGGCTTGATCTCGGTTTCGAACGGGGGCTTTCGGTCTTGACCGGCGAAACAGGCGCCGGAAAATCCATACTTCTAGACAGTCTTTCCCTGGCGCTCGGCGCGCGTGGCGATGGCGGGCTGGTGCGTCAAGGTTGCGACCGCGGGCAGGTCACGGCCGCTTTTGACGTGCCGCAGGATCATCCGGTGCGGGCCTTGCTGCGCGAAAACGGCCTTGATGACGAAGGTGACCTGATATTCAGGCGCACACAGAGCGCCGACGGGCGCACCAAGGTCTATATCAACGATCAGCCGGCCAGCGTTGCGCTCATGCGGCAGGCGGGACAGATGCTGGTCGAGATACATGGCCAGCATGACGACCGCGCGCTGGTCGAGCCCGATGCGCATCGCCGGCTTCTTGACGCATTTGGCGGCCTGCAGGGCGATGCGGCGTCTGTCGGCTCGCTCCATCAGGGCTGGCGCCAGGCTGTCAAGGCGGCCGCTGAACACAGGGCTCGCGTAGAGGATGCGGCCCGCGAAGCCGATTATCTGCGCTCGTCTGTGGAGGAACTGGAAACCTTGTCTCCGATCGACGGCGAGGAAGATGAACTCGCCGAACGGCGCGCACGCATGATGAAGGCCGAAAAGATCGCGACCGACATCAACGAGACCAACGATATCCTTTCCGGGCAGGGCGCGCCCCTGCCGATGCTGAGTTCATTGTTGCGCCGCTTGGAACGCAAGGCAGCCGAAGCACCGGGGCTTCTCGATGAGGTGATTGAGCACCTGGCTGCCGCTGTCGACCGCCTGTCGGATGCCCAGACGGCGGCAGAAGCGGCAATGCGTGCCGCAGAGTTCGATCCGGATGAACTGGAAAGCTGCGAGGAGCGCCTGTTCGCCCTGCGCGCCGCTTCACGCAAGTACAATGTACCGGTTTCCGAACTGCCGGCGCTTGCGGAGCGGATGGTTTCGGCGCTGGCTGAACTGGATGCCGGCGAAGAAAAGATGGCGGAGCTGGATGCGCGCGCCGGCGAGACGGAGCGCGCCTATCGCGATGCGGCGCAGGCCTTGTCTCAGCGGCGTCACGAAACTGCGGCCGTGCTTGCCGAAGCGGTGATGGCCGAACTGCCGGCGCTCAAGCTCGAGCGTGCCGTATTCAGCGTCGATATCAAAAGCGATGCGGAACAGGGCGGAGCGGACGGTATCGATCAGGTGGCCTTTCATGTGCGCACCAATCCCGGAACCCGGCCAGGACCGATCCTGAAGGTCGCGTCCGGCGGCGAGCTTTCGCGCTTTCTCCTGGCGCTGAAGGTTGCATTGGCAGACCGGGGCTCGGCGCCGACACTGGTGTTCGACGAGATCGATACCGGCGTTGGCGGTGCGGTGGCGGACGCCATCGGCAAGCGCCTGAAAAGGCTGGCGGCCGACGTACAGGTTCTTTCGGTGACCCATGCGCCGCAGGTTGCGGCGCGGGCCTCGACCCATATGCTGATCGCCAAGGGCGCCGATAGCGGCGAAACCGTCACGACGCGCGTCAGCACGATGGATAGCGAATCCCGCCAGGAAGAGATCGCCCGCATGCTGGCCGGCGCGTCGGTCACCGATGAGGCGCGTGCCGCTGCCGGGCGGCTGCTGTCCGAGGCTCCCTGAGCCGCACAAAAAACCTGTCAGGCCAGCTCAGCTTGCCAGAGCGTGTCTGGCTTGGATTGAAACATTTGACCGCGGCGATTTTGGTCTCTGGCCAGGCAGATTGCGCGCCGTGGTGCCAACCCACCACAAGCGCGAGCCAACGACGCCAGGGGCCAAAATCGCCCGGCCCGATCATCTCCGAATTTCAACACGATAAGCCTTGCCAGGGTGGGGAAAATCGACCCATCGCACGTCGTTGCGCCGCTTGCCCGATGCACCACATCGCGCTGCGCGGCGCGCCTAGCCGATTGGACCGATTTTCCGCCATCAAATGCTTCAATCCAAGCCAGACACGCTCTAAAACAGCACAGTCTGTGATTCACGGGTGACGGTGCATGTCTGAGGAAACGATTGCGATTGAGGATCTGAACGCGGAGCAGGCGGCGCGCGAGCTGGCGCGACTGGCGGCGGAAATCGGCGACCATGACCGGCGTTATCACACCGAGGACGCGCCGGTTGTGTCCGATGCGGAATATGACGCGCTCAAACGGCGCAACCTGGCGATCGAGGCCCGGTTCCCGGACCTGAAGCGCGCCGATTCGCCCAGCGACCGGGTCGGCGGCGGTATATTGGAGAAATTCGAGAAGGTGACCCACAGGGTCGCCATGCTGTCCCTCGACAATGCGTTTTCCGAGGAGGACGTGCGCGACTTCGTCGAGCGTGTGCGCCGCTTTCTCAAGCTCGATACCCAGGCGCCGCTGGCCTTCACCGCCGAACCCAAGATTGACGGCCTGTCGCTGGCGCTGCGCTACGAGGAAGGAAAGCTCGTCACGGCAGCGACACGCGGTGACGGCGCGGTGGGCGAGAATGTCACCGCGAATGCGAAGACGATTTCGGACATTCCGCATGTGCTGAGCGGAACGGTTCCGGAAGTGATCGAGGTGCGCGGCGAGGTCTATATGACCAAGTCCGATTTTGCCGAGCTCAACCGGCGCCAGGAGGCGGAAGGCAAGCAGACTTATGTCAATCCGCGCAATACGGCGGCCGGTTCCCTGCGCCAGCTCGATACGTCGATCACGGCAAGCCGGCCGCTGAAGTTCTTTGCCTATGCCTGGGGCGATACGAGCGGCCTACCGGCCGATACGCAGCTTGGCGTTGTTGAGTGCTTTGCCGCGTGGGGCTTTGTAGTCAATCCGCTGATGAAGCGGTTCGAAACGGTCGAGGGGCTGCTTGAGCAATACCGCCTGATCGAATCGGAGCGTGCCGAACTTGCCTATGACATTGACGGCGTCGTCTACAAGGTCGACGACCTTTCCCTGCAGCAGCGCCTCGGCTTCGTGTCGCGCAGCCCGCGCTGGGCGATCGCACACAAATTCCCGGCCGAGAAGGCCACGACGGTGCTGAAGGATATCGAGATCCAGGTGGGCCGCACCGGGGCGCTCAGCCCTGTGGCGCGGCTTGAGCCGGTCACCGTCGGCGGAGTGGTCGTTTCCAACGCGACCCTGCACAATGAGGATTATATCGCCGGTATCGGCAGCGACGGCCAGCCGATCCGCGAGGGCAGGGATCTGCGCATCGGCGACACGGTGACGATCTACCGCGCCGGCGACGTCATCCCGAAGGTCATGGATGTGGATCTGTCACGGCGTCCCAAGGACAGCGCGCAGTATGTGTTTCCGGAAACGTGTCCGGCCTGCGGAAGCCCCGCCACGCGGGAAGTGAATGAAAAGACGGGACGGATGGATTCCGTGCGCCGCTGTACGGGCAGCCTCATCTGCCCGGCGCAGGCGGTGGAGAAGCTGAAACATTTCGTATCGCGCAATGCCTTTGACATTGACGGCTTCGGGGCCAAGCAGGCGGAGGCTTTCTACAACGCTGAGCTGGTCAAGAATCCGGCCGAGATCTTCACGCTTCAGACGCGCGACGAGGCATCCCTGACGAGGCTGAAGAACCGGGACGGCTGGGGCGAACAGAGCGCGGCCAATCTTTTCGACGCCATCGAGGCGCGCCGCGAGATCGACCTTCACCGCTTCATCTATGCACTCGGCATACGCCATGTCGGTGAAGGCAATGCCAAGATCCTCGCCCGCGTCTACCATTCGGCGCGCGGTTTCGTGGATGCCATGGAAGCTGCAGGCGACCATGAAAGCGAGGCATGGAACGATCTCGTCAATATCGATGGCATCGGACCGATCGTCGCCCAGGCGCTGGCGGAGTTCTTTGCCGAACCGCACAATGCGGCGATTGTCGAGCAGCTTCTTGAAGAGGTTCAGCCCCTGGATGCGGAGCAGGTGGCAACCGACACGGCATTTTCCGGCAAGACAATCGTGTTCACCGGCTCGCTCGAACGCATGTCCCGTGACGAAGCCAAGGCAATGGCCGAGCGTCTCGGCGCGAAAACCGCGGGATCGGTGTCGAAGAAAACGGATCTCGTGGTTGCAGGACCCGGCGCCGGTTCGAAGCTGAAGAAGGCCTCCGAACTCGGTATCGAAGTCATCGATGAAGACGAATGGTTCACCCGGATCGGGGAATGATCAGTTTAATTGAACAAACGATCAGTTTTATTTGCGTGACGGGTCAGTAAGGCTGACCTATTTTGCCCGAAGCCGCTGCGCTCGCTTGCGGCTAAAGCTGCTCCAGCCCATCGACGGACGAGGTTTTCCATGTTTCTGAAGTTCGATGCCGAATTTCGCCAGGGCATGCGTGACTCCGTGCCGGTTGTCCTCGGGGCTGCGCCGTTCGGCCTTCTGTTCGGCACGCTTGCCGTCGAAAACGGCATGGAGATCCACCAGGCCGTGCTGATGAGCGCGACGATCTATGCCGGTGCCAGCCAGATGGTCGGCATCGACCTTTTCGGAACATCGGTCGCGCCGTGGATCATCGTTTTGTCGATCTTTGCTGTCAATTTCCGTCACATCCTCTACTCGGCTTCGCTGGGGCCGAAGATCGCCCATTTTACATTCTTCCAGAAGGCGGTGGCGTTCTTCGCATTGATCGATCCGCAATTTGCCGAGGCCGAGCAGCGACACGAGCGTGGCTTCAGGATCAGCTTCAACTGGTATATGGGCGTCGTGATTCCAATCTATATCGCCTGGGTGAGCGAGGCCGCGCTCGGCGCCTATTTCGGCCGCTTCATCACGAACCCTTACGCGTTCGGTCTCGATTTCATGCTGCCGATCTATTTCCTGGTCCTCGTCATGGGGTTCCGCAAGCGCCGCAATTGGCTTCCGGTTGTCGTCGTGAGCGGCATTGCTTCCGTGTTCGCATATTTCACCATCGGCTCGCCCTGGCACATCAGTATCGGCGCGGTGGCCGGCGTTATGCTCGCGGCGTTGATCGCGGGCGGCGACGCGCAGTCCGATACGGTCGAAGCCGATCCGGAGCGCGTGTGACATGTTCGGCATTTCCGACATAAGCTGGATCATCATCTTCGGCGCGCTGGCCACCTATGCCACGCGGGTCGGCGGGCACCTCGTGCTCTCGCGTTTCGAACGCATCCCGCGCCGGGTGAGCGCGGCGCTTGACGCTGTGCCGGCAGCCGTCCTTTCGACGCTGGTCGCGCCGGCGGCGGTTTCAAACGGTCCGGCGGAGGTCATAACGCTCATTATCGCGGCCATCGCGGCGCTGCGTTTCAATCTGATCGTCGTTCTGCTGATCGGCGCGGCGGCGATTATTTCGCTGCGTGCGGCCGGTCTTGGCTGATCGGAGCTGTCATCGCGGCCAGCCAGTCCCTGTCCTCCTGCGCGCCGACGAGCGGCGCCAGCACGTCGCGGACACGGTTGTGATAGCCGTTGAGCCAGGCAAGCTCGTCCGGACTGAGAAGATCCGCGACGACCAGCCGCCGGTCGATCGGGCACAGCGTCAGCGTTTCGAAGCCGAGCATCGGGTTGTCACCGCCCTCGATGGGTGCGGCTTCATTCACGGCGACAAGGTTCTCAATACGGATACCGAAGGCACCCTCGTGATAATAGCCGGGCTCGTTGGACAGGATCATACCGGGTTTCAACTCCTGCAGGCCGCGACGGGAAATGCTCTGCGGACCCTCATGAACGGAGAGATAGGAGCCGACACCATGGCCGGTTCCGTGGGCGTAGTCCGCCCCCGCCTTCCAAAGCGCCATGCGGGCGATGGCATCGATATCGATGCCGCGCGTGCCCTCCGGGAAGCGCATCAGGGTGAGGGCGATCATGCCTTTCAGGACCAGCGTGAAAAACCGTTTCTCGTCATTGCCCACCGGTCCGACCGGAACCGTCCGGGTTATGTCCGTCGTGCCGTCGCGGTACTGGCCGCCGGAATCGACGAGATAGATCTCGCCCCTATTGAGGGTCCGGTTTGTGTCGGTGTTGACCCGGTAGTGGATGACCGCCCCGTTCGGGCCGGCTCCGGAGATGGTGTCGAATGAAATGTCGAGCAGCGGCATCTGCAGGCGCTCGCCGGTTGCGCGGCGGGCTTCCTCGAGATTGCGCACAGCGCTGATTTCGTCCACCGTTCCCGGTTGTTGCCGGTCGAGCCATGCGAGAAACGAGACCATCGCGGCGCCATCGCGCTCATGGGCGGTTCGGCTGCCCGCCAGTTCAACAGCGTTCTTTTGTGCGCGTGGCAGGCGTGCGGGATCGGCCTCTTCAACCAATGTGCCGCCGGCCTCGGTGATCAGCGCTGCAACCCTGGCCGGTGCCAGATTGGGATCGAGCATGACTTTCGCGCCTTCCTTGCCGATCGCGGCAAGCGCCGTCTCGAAATCGCCGGGCGCTTGAAGCCCGGTCAGATCGGCGAGGTATTCAGCGGCCTCCTTGCCGAGCTTGCGGTCATCCAGGAACAGCCGGCTTTTGCCGTCTGAACCGATGATGGCGAAAGCCAGCGGATGGGGCGTGTGGGGGACATCACTGCCGCGAATATTGAAAAGCCAGGCAATCGATGAGGGATCGGTGATGACGCAGGTGTCGGCGGCCGCCTCCTTTACGGCTTCTGCCAGCTGCGCAAGCTTTTCCCGGGCCGGTTGCCCGGCATAACTGTCCGGCTGCATCGACACCGATCCCACGGGTTCGTCCGGCCGGTCATGCCAGATGGCGTCAACCGGATTGCTTTCCAGGCGCACCAACGTGCCGTTGATCTTTCTCGCGGCCTTTTCGAGCACGCGAGCCTCGGCCAGCGTGTGAAGCCAGGGATCGATGCCGATACGGAGGCCCTGTGGTGCGTTCTTTTCGAGCCAAATGCGCGGCGGGTTCTTGATCAGGTCCTCGGGCGTGAACAGGTCGAGGTCGACTTCCTGCCGGACCTGGGTCGCATAGCGGCCGTCGACGAAGACGTGAGCGCTGTCGCGCAGAACCAGCGCGACGCCCGCGGAACCGGTGAAACCCGTCAGCCATGCCAGGCGCGCTTCGCTTTCGGGGACATATTCACCCTGAAACCGGTCGGACCGGGGCACGAGCAGCGCATCGATGCCCGCCTCGTCAAAGCACGTGCGCAGGCGCTCCAGCCGTTCTGAGGAGGCGGCGGCCGTCGCCGTGACGTCAAAACTCTGGAACATGGACAATCCTCGTGTTTTCAGGACGCGGTTAGCGGATGCAGCAAACTCTTCGCATATGCAGCAAATGCAGGGCTACCATGCGCAAAACCACCTAACAGTTCGCCCGGCAGCGGCGTATATATAGCGCCAACAGCACATTGGAAAACAAGATTTAAGAGGAACTTTCCCATGTCCAAGTCGTTTTTCCGCAACGCTTTCGACCGTGTCGCAGCCGCGCGCGAAAAAGAGGCACGCCGCTATGTCAATGGTGCGCTGCTGTCGCTCGACGATGCCACACTCAAGTCTCTTGGCCACAGCCGGGAAGAGCTGATGCGGTCCGCCAAGACGCCGTTTCCCTTCTAAGGCTTTCCGGCACGACATTTCCTTTACCGGGCACAATACCGGTTTGCTGCGGCGCCCTCAGGGCGCCGTTTTGTTTTGCAAGTTCCGCAAAATTCCGTTCATCGCAGCCATGCCCTTCAAGCACGGCTGATCTGCGCTTTCATGTCTGACGCTGCCACAATCGGAACCCAAATCGGATTCGAGCAAGAAATGAAGTCAGAATTGAAAGGACAATCCGATGACACGTTCCGTATTCAGAAAGGCCTATGACCGTGTGATCGCCGCGCGTGAAGAAAAAGCGCGGGGCCTGATTCGCGGATATCTGAGCACCCAGGACGATGCCACGCTGCAGTCGCTGGGTATCAGCCGAAAGGACCTTGAAGGGAAAACCCGCTCGACGTTCGAATTCTGAACGGCGGGTTCCAGCCGGTGCCCGGACAGGGTCCGGCGTGAAGCGGCGCTCAAACGGGCGCCGTTTTGTTCTGCGCCGTCAGCGGCCGAGATGCAGGGTAACCCAGCCATCGCGCCAGAGCGTCTTGCGGTGGTAGAGTCCCTGGACATTGTAGGCCGCCAGCACCTTGCGGCGCTGCTCCGACAGAATGCCCGAAAGTATGACCTGTCCGCCGGCAGCGAGGTTGCGGCTGAGGGAAGGGGCCATCCCCATGAGCGGCCTTGCGAGAATATTGGCGACGATCAGGTCGAAGGGGCCGTGTCGCGCAAAAATGCCGGAATGGAAACCGGCGGCGGTGGCCCAGCCTATCCGCGATCCGCAGCCGTTTTTTCTGGCGTTTTGCCTCGCGACCGCGATGGCGACAGGGTCTATGTCGGTTGCAAGGATCGAGGCGGGCATGAGCTTCGCAAGGCCAATGGCCAGCACGCCGCTGCCCGTTCCAAGGTCAAGCACGTGCCTGAAGCGGCGCTGCCGGGCCACAGCGCCGATCATTTCCAGGCACCCTTCCGTCGTGCCATGATGGCCGGTGCCGAAAGCGCGGCCCGCATCGATCTCGATGCAAAGATCGCCGGGTCGGACCTTGTCGCGGTCATGGGAGCCATGCACAAGAAAACGGCCGGCCCGCACGGGCTGAAGCCCTTCGAGGGCGTGCGCGACCCAATCGATGTCGGGAAGATGTTCCGTCTCGATGGGCGCATCCGGAATTGCGGGTTTCAGGCAATCCTGTATCGAACGAACCAGCGCCTCCTGCTCCGCTGTCGGTGCATAGAGCGAGGCCTCCCATCGGTCGTTTGCTTCATCGACCTCCATCGTCGCGATCGGGTAGCCCGCATCCTCGAACCGTTCGCTAAGCAGTTCGAGCGCCGTGGCGCATTCGGCCTGGCTCGCGGTGATGAAGAGGCGGATCTGTTTCATTGTCTGCTATCGCTTGCAGCCACGCCACGCGCCTTCGGCGTCAGGCGGGTTGCCGGGACCGCTCAGCCCTCAATAAGGTTTTCGAGCTTCTTGATGGCGATATCGCTGTTCTCGCCATAGGCAATGGTGCTCTTGAAGCGGCCGCCATCGCCCAAAAGGAATATGGAGGCGAAGTGATCCATCGTGTAGTCGTCGTCCCCGGACTCCTGGTCGATCGGAACCCTCTTGAAATAGACATTGAAGCCTTTCGCCATGGCCCGGACTTTTTCCGGCTCTCCGGTAATGCCGACAACGCGCTTGGTCACATTGGAGATGTACTGACCCAGGATATCATGCGTATCGCGCTCCGGATCGACCGTCACGAAATAGGCATTGATCCGGTCGCCGTCCGGATCGACCGCTTGCAGCCAGCCGTCCATTTCGAAGAGTGTCGTCGGGCAGACCTCCGGGCAATGCGTAAACCCGAAAAAGAGGGCGGTCGGCTTGTCCTGAAAGGCCGCCTCGGTAATCGGTGCGCCGGTCTGATCGACAAGTTGAAAGGCCACACCGTAGGGATTTTCCGCCAGTGCCGTGTCCGAACGCGACCATTCGAAGGCTAGCCAGGCAAAGGCCGCACCGAGAATCGCGATAAGGACGATCAGGACGGTTCTGACGGCTGCCATGGGTGTCTCCGCTTGCGAATATGGGGCGTGTTCGCGCTGGTTCCGATCAGTTCTAGAGACCTCGGGCGGTGAAGTCACCGGGCCAATTTGACACATGACAAAATGTGATCGTCGCCCGTTTGGCGGTCAGAAGCACCAGGCCAGGCCCACAGATGCATAGGTGAGAAAAATCTCCGCGCCATGATTGAGCCAGCCGGCAAAGGCCATGCCGGTGGCCAGCGCAGCGAAAAGGACCGCGATACCGGTCAGGATCAGCCTGTTCGTGCTCATGGTCGCCATGTTCATGATACCCATTATAGTGCGCATTCCATGGGCGTCCAAGCCGCAAGGCCGAGGCAGCACGGAGCGGCCAAGTTGGGGCGCAGAAGCTATATCCTACTGGCAGGTCAACCCGGGCCGTGTGCTACATGCCTTCGACGGTTCCCTCGCGCCTCGGATCCGCGCCGCCTGTAAGACCGTCCGGCGCAATGACAATGGCATGCAGGCCGGAATTCAGATCGCGGATATTGACCTTGTAGCCCAGTTCCTCCAACGGGCCTGCCAGTTTCTCGGCCTCGGTTCCCTTCTCGACATCGAAGCTTCCGAAGCGGTTGACCAGGTGCGGCATGTTGATGGCCGCCTGTACGTCCAGTCCCCAGTCGATATGGGCGATAATGGCCTTGGCGACGTAGCCGATGATGCGGCTGCCGCCGGGCGATCCGATCGCCATATAGGGCTGGCCGTCCTTCATGATGATGGTCGGGGACATGGATGAGCGCGGCCTCTTGCCGGGCTCCACACGATTGGCGATGGGAACGCCGTTGCGGTGCGTGCGGAAGGAAAAATCGGTGAGTTCGTTGTTGAGCAGGAAACCGCCGGTCTTCAGGCGCGATCCGAAGCCGTTCTCGATCGTCGTGGTCATCGAGACAACATTGCCGTCGGCATCGACAATGGAAAAATGACTGGTGGAGGGCAGTTCGATGCTCTCGTCATCGGCCCACAGCCGTGCATGGTCCCAGGGCGGAGCGCCGGGCCGGACCGCATCCGGCTGCAGCACCGCTCCGGGCTCGATCAGGCGCGCGCGCTCGTCGAGATAGGCGCGGTCGAGCAGGCCACGCGTCGGCATCGGCACGAAGTCGCTGTCGGCCATGTAACGCCCACGATCGGCGAATGCGAGGCGTGACGCATCCCCGATGAGGCGCCAGGTATCGGGATCGGACGGGCTTTGGGCCGCCATGTCAAAAGGCTCCAGAATGCCCAGGATCTGCCCGACCGTCAGCGCGCCGGAGGAGGGCGGTCCCATGCCGCAGACATTGTAGCCGCGGTACGGCAGACAGACCGGCTCCCGTTCCTTGATCTCATATGCGGCGAGGTCTTGCAGTGCCAGGACGCCGGGATTGTCAGGATTGCCGTTGCGCACCGTTTCAACGATGGCATCGGCTATCGGACCTCGATAGAACGCATCGGCACCTTCGGCGGCAATCAGCCTGAGCGTCTGCGCGTAAGCCGGGTTCGTCAGCACATGGCCGACGGGGTGCGGCTTTCCGTCCGCACCCAGGAAATACAGGCGGGTCTCCTCATGCACACCAAGCCGCTCGGCGTCCGCCGACAGCATGGCGAACAGGCGCTCGGACACTTCGAAACCGTTCTGCGCCAGGTCAATGGCCGGCTGTATGAGGTCCGGCCAGGGCAGTTTTCCGTGAATCTTGTGCGTCTCATGGAGCAGTTTCAATGTTCCGGGCGTTCCGACCGAGCGCCCGCCGACGACGGCATCGAAGAACTTGAGCGGTTCTCCATTGGCGTCCAGGAAGAGGGTCGGCGTTGCCGATCTCGGTGCCGTCTCGCGCCCGTCATAGGTGGTCAGTCGGCCTTCTGCACTGTCGAAATAAACAAGGAACGCGCCGCCGCCGATGCCTGAGGATTGCGGCTCGACAAGGCCGAGCACGAACTGCACGGCAACCATCGCGTCGATGGCGTTTCCACCCGCAGCCAGAACATCCCTGCCGGCCCTTGTCGCATGTGGATTGGCGCTTGCGACCATGAAGCTTCCGGTACTGACAGCCTGGCGGTCGGAAATGCCAGTTGCGATTTCCGGAGCAACACTGTCGGCTGCCTGCTGGCCGTGGGCCCATCCGGCAATGACAAGCGCGCTTGAGAACAGGGCTGTCCCTAGTGCATTTCTGATTGCGGGTTTCATGGGCTCCTCCTTTGCCGTTGCCAAGCGCCTGGCCAAACTACAAACTATGGAGCGCAGCTTATGGGTCGTCCAGCCCGACCGCGTACTTCGGCTCGTTGATCGGTAAAAGTTGATCGGTGTTATCAATCCGTCCGCTAGACCTCGCAATCGGGTTCCATGGGTTCCTATATGAGGCCAAAGGAAGAACGGGAGTTTTCAATGCGGTATCTGATTTTATGCGCAAGTGCGGTTTTTGCACTGGCGGCAGCTGGAATGAACCCGGCCCAGGCCGAACAGGTCGGGGAAGTCGGCGTCGACTGGCTTGGCAACGACATTATCGTCGATGCGGTCGAGGATCCGGGGGTTTTGGGCGTGACCTGCCATGTCGCCTATTTCGAGCGCGGGGTGATCGACCGGCTGCAGAAGGGCAACTGGTTCGAGGACCCGTCCAACTCCTCAATCGCCTGCCGCCAGACCGGTCCGGTGGTTATCGGCGATATCGAGCTGGACGAGGGCGGCGAGGAAATCTTCAAGCAGAGGCGCTCGATCGTCTGGAAGAAACTGGTCATCAAGCGTATCTACGACAAGAAGAACGACACACTGATTTATCTGTCGCATTCGCGCCAGGTCCAGGATGGATCGGCGAAGATGTCGCTGTCCACAGTGCCGCTTTACGGACAGAATGTGACCTGGACCCAAGGCAAGCCCTAAGCCTAATTTCGCTCTAATTCCGGACCTCGTCCCTGCCGAAATGTCGTGCAAGCGCTTTATGCGCCGCCTCGTCTCCGCACAGGATCAGCGTATCGCCCGGCCTGAGGGTCTTCACATCGGCGGCGGCCGTCGTCTGCCAGGAGCCGGCGGGGCGGATGGCGAGCAGGGTCTCGCCTTCCAGATCCAGCCGGTCGGTCGGTATCTCGGGTCCGAAATATTCGTGCTCGGCAATGCTGAGATCCTTGCCGATCTGCAAGATGCGGTGATAGCCGTCCTTGCCGAGCGATGTGGTGCGCAACAGGACATGGCCGATCAGCGCGCACATGCCGCGGTCGAGGCTCTTGTTGCTCAGCACCAGGAAGGTCACTGCGATGGTGGCGGCCAGGATCGCCGCCTGTATCGCGATATGCTGGGTATCCGGCCCGGTCCGGACAAAGGCGACGATGAAGGTCGAGGCGATGGAAATCAGTCCGAGATTGCCGAGCACCATCAGCACGACCACGATGCGGCGGCGGATCGGATAATTGGCGATCATCTCGGCTTCATGGGTGGTGAAACCGGTTCCGGTCAGGGCCGAGACGCACTGGAATCGGGCGATGTTTTCCGGCAATCCCGTCAGCCGCATGGCGACGGCGCCGATCCTGACCAGCGAGACGGACAGGGCCAGAAGGATGGCGATCGTGAGCGCTGCCGCCATAAGATCAGGCCCCCAGCTTCTCGCGGCCGAGCGCGAATGCCCCTTCGATGAAATCGGCGAGGCCGCCTTCCTTGTCGTCCAGGGTCAGGATTTCGGTGGCTGTCGCGACAGCGCCGACGAAACCTTCCTTATGCCAGTGTCCCGGAGCAGGTAGAGGCGGCAGGTTTCCGGTCGCAAGGTGCGGCCAGGGATTGATGTAGAAATAGGGCTCGCCATAGGCCTTGTCGCCGGGCGACATGCCGACACCGATGCCGCGGGCGTTCTCTCCACCCTCCTCGTCGAGACCGACATAGGTGGCGATATCGAAATGATGCGGCCAGCAATAGACAGGGCTCGGTCCGGGTATAATGGCGGCATGCTTCGATGCGAAGTTCAGCAATTGCCGGCTGGCGAGATCGTACCAGCGGCCGAGTGCCAGCAGGCCGGCTTCAAGTCCGTCGGTCCTGAATTCGGTTACGGCAACGACATCCTTCGGAAGCTTGAAGGGATGTTTGACGCTGGAAGCCGCATTCAGCCCATGTTCCGTCAGGCCCTCATCGAGCCAGGCAATGCAGGCCGCCTCCGATACGTCATCCAGCTCAAGCGTATCGATTGCCTCGCCGCCCCGGACCAGCCGCATGGAAAGCGGCGACAGCGGAATGCGGATGATGATCGGACCGTCGGAACTGGGAATCGGATTCGTCTCGAAGGCGCCGCTCGCCGCATTCCAGTGCAAGGCGGTATGGCTGTAATCGGGCCTGGCTTTCAGATTGGCCAGTGCCGCAAGAGCGGCGATCTGGGCAGCATTGTGGGCCACGCTGCGGGCGTCGGCGATCGAGCCGGGTGCGGTCTGGGCAAGCAGATCGGCGGCTGAAGTCATTGAATATCTCCCAAAATATCGAATTCTTTACAGGCAATCAGACCAGTTCGGGATCGGTCATGATCTCGACAAGCGATGGGCCCTTGTGATCAAGCGCCTCGGATATGGCCTTTTCAAGGGCCTCGGTTTCGGTGACGCGCGTGCCGTGGCCGCCGCACAGGCGGGCAAAGGCGGCAAAGGACGGGTTGCTGAGCTGCGTTTCCCAGACCGGCCAGTGTCCGGCCTGTTGTTCCTTGGAAATCTTGCCGAGCTGACCGTTGTTGAGAAGGATATGGGTGATGTCCATCCCGTATTTGACCGCGGTGGTGAATTCCATCGCATATTGGCCGAAGCCGCCGTCACCGGAAATCGAGACCACCTTGCGGCCCTCGAACGCTTCGAGGTCCCGCGTGGCGGCCCATGCCCCGATGGCGGCGGGCAGACCGAAGCCTATGGAACCAAGATAGCCGGACATCAGCACCCGCTGGCCGCAGGTTTCGAAATAGCGCCCGAAGGAATAGGTATTGTTGCCGACATCGACGGCGATAATCGCGTCCGCCGGGCACAATTTCGTCAGCGCATCGAACACCGCGAAGGAATGGATGCCGTTGTCTTTCTCTTCGGCGAGACGCGACTGCTTCTCGGTTCGCCAGATCGCCCACCGCTCCGCGAGTTCGGAAATCTGGTCTTCCGCATCCGGCGACTTTTCGGCCGTCTGCGCCATGATCTTGCAGAATTCACCGATCTCGCCCCACACGGGCAGGGTGACCCGGTGAAACTTGCCGAGCTGCATGCGTTCGAAATCCACCTGGATGATGCGTTTGGACGGCTCGATGCCGGTGTGGTTTGAGAACGAGGTTCCGAGCGTGATCACGAGGTCGGAGGTGGCGACGAACCAGCTTGCGATCGGCGTGCCGGAACGGCCGAGGACGCCGGCGGCGTTGGGGTGCGTGTCGGCGATCAGACCCTTTGCCTTGAACGTTGTCAGCACCGGTGCGCCGAGTTTCTCGGCGAAGGCGATCACCGCGTCGCGGACGTGCACGGCACCGTGCCCCATGATGATGATCGGCCGCTTCGCGGCATTGATCATTTCCGCCGCAGCCTCGACATCGGCGTCCGACGGCTTGATCGCCGTGTCGCCGAGACGGCCCTTGGGGCCGCGCGGCTTGGCCTTGCTGGGCTGGGTTTGCACATCGTCCGGGAAGATCAGATGGGCGACGTCGCGCTCAACAATGGCGTTCTTGCAGGCAAGCGACATGAGCTCCGTGTGCTTTGAGGTGGAAAGCACCGTCTGCGAAAACCGGGAAACGGCGTCGAATGCGGATTTCAGGTCGATGTCCTGGAAGGCGCCGGGTCCGAAGACCTGGGTCTGCACCTGGCCGGTCAGCGCCAGCACCGGCGCCCGGTCGACCTTGGCGTCCCACATGCCGGTCAGCAGGTTGGTCGCACCGGGGCCTGCGATGGTGATACAGGCGGCCGGCTGCCCGGTGAGCTTTCCGTAGGCGGAGGCGGCGAAGGCGGCGGCGCCCTCGTGGCGAATGCCGTAATAGCTCAGCTTGCCGTCGCGGGCCGCGATACGGATGGAGTCGGCAAGCCCTAGATTGGAATGGCCGACCATGCCGAAGACGCTGCGCACGCCCCAATTGATCATGGTCTCGGTCATTGCATCGGTGACGGTGCGCGCGCGCTCCGGCTCAGGCTCCAGGCCGATGAAGACCTCGTCGTCGCGGATTTCGACCGGATAGGTTTTCTGTCCCGTATCCTTGTGGCCGCCGGGCGGCGCGCCGGTCAGCGGATCGAAATCCCAGCCGTGCCAGGGGCAGCGGATCCAGCACTTGCCTTCGACACCTTGTTCAATGGATCCCTCGCCGAGCGGGCCGCCCTGGTGCGGACAGTGATTGTCCATGGCCGCCCATTGCCCCTCGAAATGCGAAAGGCACAGCGATACATCGCGTGCCGTCACGGTCTTGACCCGCCCCTCGGGCAGATCGTCGGCGTGTCCAACGTTAATCCATTCCAGATTGTCGGCTGTCATGTGTGGCTCCATTCCTTCGGATTTAAGCGACGCCGCCAAAGGCAACGCCGGACAGGTCGGCCATGTCCTTCTTCCAGGTCGTCAGGTCTTCAATGTTGAATTTCGACAGGTGGTCGTGTCCGCAGGCACGGGCCATGACCTGCATCAGCTCAACCGATGCGTCGAAGAAATTGGTCAGCCGTTCGGCGGACTTCTCGACAACCAGCCGGCTGACCAGATGCGGTTTCTGTGTTGCGATACCGACCGGACAGTTGTTGGTGTGGCATGCGCGCATGGCAATACAGCCGATCGCCTGCATGGGCGCGTTGGAAAGCGCAACGGCGTCGGCGCCCAGGGCCAGTGCCTTGATGAAATCGGCCGGTTTCCTGAGCCCGCCGGTTATGACCAATGTGATGTCGGGGCGTCCGCTCGAATCCAGATGCCGCCGGGCGCGTGCGAGGGCCGGTATGGTCGGCACGGAGATGTTGTCGCGGAAGATGATCGGCGCCGCGCCGGTGCCGCCGCCGCGGCCGTCGAGAATGATATAGTCGACATCGATCTCCAGCGCCGCGTCGATGTCCTTTTCTATATGCTGCGCCGACAGCTTGTAGCCGATCGGTATGCCGCCGGTGCGGTCGCGCACTTCGTCGGCGAAATCCTTGACCTGACCCACTTCGGTCCAATCCGGAAAACGCGGCGGGGAGATGGCTGCCTCGCCTTCCTGAAGGCCGCGCACCTCGGCGATCTTGCCTTTGACCTTGGGGCCGGGCAGGTGGCCGCCGGTGCCGGTCTTGGCGCCCTGTCCGCCCTTGAAATGGAACGCCTGGACATTATCCAGCTTGTCCCAGTCGAAGCCGAAACGGCCGGAGGCGAGTTCGTAGAAATAGCGCGAATTCTCGGCCTGTTCCTCCGGCAGCATGCCGCCTTCGCCCGAGCAGATGCCGGTTCCGGCCAGTTCCGCGCCGCGTGCAAGGGCAATTTTTGCGGGCTCCGAAAGCGCGCCGAAACTCATATCCGAGACAAAGAGCGGGATCTTCAGCTGCAGCGGTTTTTGCGCGTTCGGCCCGATCGTCACATCGGTGCCGACAGGCTCCTCGTCGAGCAGCGGCATGCGATGGAGCTGGGCGGTGAGGATCTGGATGTCATCCCAGTCGGGCAGCTGCGTGCGCGGCACGCCCATTGCCTCGACCTGGCCGTGATGGCCGGTGCGCTTGAGACCCGACCGGGCGTAATTCTGGATAAGCCGGTTGTAGGGCTCTTCCTCGGTGCCGTGGCCGGTATCGGCGTAGACGCCGAGATAGGCCTTGCGGTTGAAAGGCTGCGGGTTGTCCTTGGCCCAGGCGAGAATCTCGTCTTCATCGACAAGCACCTGGCCGTCCTCGATCCAGCTCGAGAATTTCGGCAGCACCTCTTCGTTGGCGTAGGCTGAAACGCCGGAATCGAGGCGGTAGTCCCAGTAGTGGACGCCGCAGATGAGATTGCGGCCGCGCACGAAGCCGTCCGCCATGAGCGCGCCGCGGTGCAGGCATCGACCATAGAAAACGGAGACTTCGTCGTCGAAACGCACGACGACGAGATCGACCTCGCCGACCAGCGCGTGTTCGGGCTTGCGATCCTCCAGATCGTCAAGGGCGATGATCGCCAGCTTATTCATTTCGGTTCCCCATGATTGTTGTATTGTCAGGCTTGAATTCACCGGTTTTCAGCGGTTTCGCGGAGGCGTCGAGCGGCTCGATCTCGGCGCATGGTCCCATCGCGCCGACTTTGGCCGCATACCAGCGCGCGCCCGGTGCGGCGGTGAACCCGTGCAGCAGCGCGCTGATCCAGACGGCATTGACGGCAAGCATCAGCACCGGCTCGGCGATCGGATGATCGACCTGAGCAACGACGAGCAGGGCAAAAAGCGCCGTCGCAAGTCCGCGCGGTCCGAACCAGCCGAAGAACAGCCGGGTTACGGGCGATGCATCCGTGCCGATCAGCGAAATCCATATGGCGAGCGGGCGGGTCACAAACAGGCTCAGGAGAATGATCGCCAGCACCGGCGGTTCGAGATGGCGTACGGCTTCCGGAACGAGGGCGAGCCCGAGCAGAAAGAAGGCGCCCCAAGTGAGCATTTGTCCTTCACTTTCAGTGAATTCATAGACGAACTTGCAGCGGCCCTTGACCACATTGCCGAAACACAGGCCGGCCACAAAGGCGGCGATGAAGCCGTTGCCGTCAATCAGGGTCGCGGCCAGATAGGTGCCGCCGGCAAGCGCGATGGCGCCGACGCCTTCGAACGTGTCGCTCGTTGCGTTTTTGCGCTTGGCCCACAAAAGGATCGTGCCGCCGAGAAGGCCGGTGACGATGCCCGCCAGCGGCCCCAGCAGGATCTGCTTGGCGCCGAAAACCAGCCAGTCGGCGTTGGTCCGGTCCATCGCCTCGGCGGCGAGGCTGGCAAAGAGCAGCACGGCCGGCAGCGCGAGGCCGTCATTGAGGCCGCTTTCCACGGTCAGCGCCCGCCGCGGGCGTTCCGGCACGGCCGGGTTGCTCACCACGGCCTGACCCAGTGCCGCATCTGTCGGTGCGAGGATCGCCGCGACCAGCGCAACCGCGACGATGGGCCATCCGGGCAGAAAGGGCAGGGCGAGCAGGGTTCCGAGGACGAGCGACAGTGGCAGCCCGATGACCAGCATGCGCACCGGCCATGTATGGCGCCTGCGCAATGTCGCGATATCGATCTGCGCCGCGTCGAGGAACAAGAGCACGATCAGCGCCACTTCGGCGACGAGGTGCAGCGCCTCTTCGGCGCCTTCCGGCGACATGAGACCGGTCTCGGCCAGCAGGACGCCGAAGCCGATAAAGAGCATCGGTGCCGTCAGCACGGTCGAGGAAAGCCGGTTGGCCACCATGGAGTAGGCAACCGTGAACATGGCAAGAAGCAGTAAGCCCATCATAACCCAATCGCGTTTTCCGCCGTGACGCCGCCGGCTCACCATGCCTGCATCGTGGTGCGCTGCCTTGACGGCTTCTTGTCAGATGCAGGGGCCCTCAATAAGGTTACAGCGCATTGCCGGAATTTAGAAATATTACAGTTTGAGGCGGCAAACGGGGCGACGCGTGCAAAAGGGCGACAGATCATCGGCGACGGAGCCGGACGAGGGCGAGGCAATCGCCGCGGTCGCCAATGCCGATCCCGCCGCAGCCGAGCGGTTCGTGCGCAAACATGCCGGCTGGATGCTGGCGGTTGCGATGCGGATCGTCCGCGATGCGCATCATGCCGAGGATGCGGTTCAGAACGCCTTTGCCAAAGTTTTCGACAATATCGGAGGCTTCGGCGGCCGGTCCGCGTTGAAGACCTGGATGCACCGGATCGTCGTCAATGAGAGCCTGATGCTGCTGCGCAAGACCAATCGGTCGCAGACCGTGGCGATTGACGAATTGCAGCCGGTGTTCGACAATAATGGATGCCGGATCGAGGACCGGTGGATGTCCATGGAGACGCCGGAAACGCTGTTGATGCGATCGGATATCCAGGCGCAGGTGAACGGGAAAATCGACCTTTTGCCCGACAATTATCGCATCATTCTTGTGCTGCGGGACATTGAAGAGCTGTCGACGCAGGAGGTCGCGCAGCTTCTCGAAATCAGCGAGGCGAATGTCAAGGTGCGTCTGCACCGGGCCCGCGCCGCGCTGAAACGTTTGTTGGAACCCTTGATCAGAGGACAAGCGGTATGACACAGGCCGCACCGACACTGATGCGACGGATCCGCGGCATGATGTTCAAAATGCCGTTGATGATCACCTGCGAGGAGTTCGATGACTTCATCCTTGCCTATCTGGAAGACACGCTGTCCGCCCGGGAAAAATTCGTTTTCGAATTGCATCTGAAGGTCTGCCGGGATTGCCGCGAATATCTGGCTGCCTACCGGGCATCGCTCGAGCTTGCAAGAAAATGCGGCAAGGAACCGGATGAAGCCCTGCCGCCGGTCCCGGATGACCTGGTGCAGGCTGTCATGGAGGCGCGCGGGCGCTGAGGCCGCAATGCATTATTCGACCGGGTAGGGGCCTTCCTCGAACCTTTCGGCGTGATAGCCCTTTGCGCCGACGGCCTGCGCCATGGGGCCTGGAACCGGCTCGTCAGCACGCAGCCGCTCAAGCAGAAACCGGTGATCGTAGCGCGGGTTCCAGCCAAGTGCGTTGCGTGCCTTCTGATTGACATAGACCCGGTCGACTTCGTCGAACATTTTCCATCCCCGCCGCTCGAATTCGGCGTACAGCTCCGGCAACCTGCGGCGCATGACGGCTGAAGGATCGGAGCGAAGATCGCCGAGGTCATCAGCCGTGAAGGGCGTTGTCGCGCTGATGATGAAGAGGTCGAAGCCCGGTGTCTGTCTGCGGTCCAGGGCAATCAGATGCGCCCGGGCCGCGTCCTCGATGTCGACGCGGCGGAAGAGAAACTCGTTCGCCTTGGCATTTTCGTCCGCGAAAGCCTCGCGGACCGCCCGTCGGTCGTCTTCTTCCGGAAAGAAGCGGGATGTGCGCAGCACCGTCACCGGCAGGCTGTGTTTGCGGGCGAAAAGCCGGCCGAGTTCCTCCGCCGCCCGTTTGGTGATGCCGTAGATGTTCTTCGGACGCGGGGCGACATCCTCGGTGATCCACGCGGCCGGGGCTCCGGGCGCCGGCACCAGCGCATCGCCGAAGACGCTGGTCGTGCTGGTGAATATAAAGGACGAGACGCGCGCCTCGGCGGCGGTTTCCAGAAGATTGAGCGTTCCGGTGATATTGGTATCGATGAATTCCTGCCGCGTGTGGGTTGCGACGTGCGGCTTGTGCAGCGTTGCCGTATGGATGACGGCATCGATGCCTTTCATCGCTCCATCCACGAGGGTCCGGTCGACGATGGAGCCGACAATGTCCGTGTAAGGCGAGGGCGCAATGTCGAGACCGATGGCTGAGCGGCCGTCCGCGCGCAGCAGCCGCATGATCGCTTCGCCGAGATGCCCGGCGCTGCCGGTAACCAGGATCGTCATTGTCAGACCATCGTCCGATTCGTTGCGCCGAGTCTATCCAGGCGTGCTTGCGGGTTTTGGACAAAAAGGCGCCGCCCGGCAGGACGACGCCTTCCTTGTTGTGCTTTTTCGAACAGGCCGCAATTACATATTGATGCGGTACTTGGCGAAGCCCTCTTCGCCCTCGCCGGCGGCTTCGATGTTGACGTCGCGCACGTCCTTCATGAAGTCCTTGGCCTTCGGTCCGGTCTCGAAGATGACGGTGGCGCCGTCGATCGGCTTGAAGGACCAGTTGCTGTCGGCGGACGGGTTGATCGTGCCCTGATCGACGATGTAGCGGACGATCACGTCGCGGTTGGTGTCCGGTCCTATGAAGATCACCACTTCGTCATTGATATCCGGGAAATTGCCGCCGCCGCCAGCGCGGTAATTGTTGGTTGCGACAACGAATTTCTGATCCGGATCAATCGGTTCGCCATTATACTTCAAGTCCACGATGCGATTGGCATTGGCATCGAGCAGTTCGCCCTTCGGATCGTATTTCGACGGCTGGGTCAGGTCGATCTTGTAGGTGACGCCGTCGATAACGTCGAAATTGTAAGACGGGAATTCGTTGTTGATGAGGGCCTGGTCCTTCTTGCCGGCCTCGACCTGGTTGAAGATACCGGCGGAGCGCTCCAGCCAGTCCTTGACCTGCGCGCCGCTGATGGCGACGGCCCGCACGGTGTTCGGATAGAGATAAAGGTCTGAAACGTTCTTGATGGCCACATCGCCGGGAGCGACGTCCGTATAGTATTCGGGACCGCCACGGCCGCCGGCCTTGAAGGGCGCGGCCGCCGAGAGGATCGGAAGACCTTCCCACTCGGTGCCTTTCATCATCTGGTCGATGTACCAGGTCTGCGCCTGGCTGACGATCTGGACCGACGGATCGTCAGCGACGAGCGCGAAATAGGAGTGCAGCGGCGCCGAGGTCTTGCCGACGGCGCGGCGCACATAGGCAAGCGTCTCGTCGTGCTCCCTGGAAACGGAATCGAGGACATCCTGTTGATCCTGGACGATCGGAATAACCTTGCGGCCGTCGCGCTCGAAGATGGACGGTGCGGAGGTGGTGAAGCCGACCACTTTCCATTCATTGCCACCGCGCTCCAGCATCAGGTCGATAATGCCGAGATGCGATCCCCAGAATCCGCCCATCGCTGCCGGCGTGCCGAAGAGCGTGCCCTTTTCGGCGTCGACACCGGCCATGTCGGCATATTTCGGACCCGGGAAAACCAGGTGGTGGTGGCCGGTGAGGATGGCGTCGATGCCGTCGACATTGCCGAGATGCAGCGACGCGTTTTCCATGCCGTCGCTACGGTCATTCGCATCGATGCCCGAGTGCGACAACGCGACGACGATGTCGGCGCCGGCCTCCTTCATTTCCGGTACCCATGCATTGGCGGCATCGATGATGTCGCGGGCATTGGCCTTGCCTTCGAGGTGGCGGCGGTCCCAGTTCATGATCTGAGGCGGCACGAAGCCGATCAGGCCGATGCGGATCGGGTGCTGGTTGCCGTTGCCGTCGGTGATCGTCTTGTCGACGATGACGTAGGGCTTGAGGAACAACTCGTCGTCGCGCGGGTTGGAGGCAAGCATGCCCTTGGTGACATTCGCGGACACGACCGGGAAATCGGCGCCGTTGAGCGTCTTGAAGAGGAAGTCGAGGCCGTAGTTGAACTCATGGTTGCCAAGGGTCGAAGCGTCGAAGCCGATGGTGTTCATGGCCTGGACGATCGGGTGCATGTCGCCTTCCTTCATGCCCCGCTCATAGGCGATATAGTCGCCCATCGGGTTGCCCTGCAGGAAGTCGCCATTGTCGACGAGCAACGAGTTTGTCGCCTCGTCGCGGAATTTGCGGATCAGTGTCGCGGTGCGGGAAAGCCCGACGGCATCCGACGGCCTGTCGCCATAATAGTCGTAAGGGAAGACGTGTACATGCAGGTCGGTCGTTTCCATCAGGCGCAGATGCGCCTGGTTGCCGGAGGCGAAGGCCGAGAAGGGATGAAGCAGTGCGAGCGAGCCGACGGCTGCCGTTCCGGCGAGGAACTGGCGGCGGTTGAGCTGGTCGAATGATCGTATTGTCATGGAAGTTCTCCCTTGCGGCAATCCGGAAGCGACCGCACGCGGTGTGCGGTTCCGGATTCGCCTGACATTAGAATTTGCCGAATGGGACAGTGTAGTCCGCCGCAAACTATGCGTCCACAATCACCGCATTTTTGTGACAAAGATCGGCTTATCCCCGGAATGGTACAGGGCCCGTCGGCCCGCGCCGTTATTTCTTCTTTTCGACGTAATTATCGAGCACGCGCTTCTGGCCGGCCTTGTCGAAATCGATCGTCAGCTTGTTGCCGTCGATCGATGCGATGTTGCCGTTGCCGAACTTCAGGTGGAACACCCGGTCGCCGACGGAGAAAGCCGAGGGTTCATCCGCGACAGAGCGGGCGACGAGTTCGCCTTCGATGGTCTTGGCCTTGACGGAGCCGCGGCCGGCGCCATAGCCGGAGTCGGTTTCTCCATAGCCGATACGCTCGACCGCGTGGCCGGACCGCGTGCCCCAGTTCTGACGCGTCGCGTCGTTGCGGTTGGCCTGGGCGCGGCGCCAGCCGGGCGTGTTGTAGCTGCCGGAGAAGGGTTCGGCCTCGTCAAAGCGTGAGGCGCCATAGCCGCCGCCGACAGCCGTCGCTCCGTATCCGCCGTAGGAGGTGTCGGGCTCGGCGACATCGGCGTGTTCGGAGGGCAGTTCGTCGAGAAAGCGCGAGGGAATGGTGGATTGCCAAAGGCCGTGGATTCGGCGGTTGGAAACGAACCAGATGTGACAGTTGACCTTGGCACGGGTGAGGCCGACATAGGCGAGCCGGCGCTCCTCTTCCAGCCCGGACCTTCCGCCCTCGTCGAGCGCCCGCTGGTGGGGAAACAGGCCTTCCTCCCATCCGGGAAGGAAGATCGTCTCGAATTCGAGTCCCTTGGCCGAGTGCAGCGTCATGATCGAGACGGCGTCGAGATCCTCGTTCTGCTCGGCGTCCATGACGAGGCTGACATGTTCGAGGAAGCCGCGCATGGATTCGAAATCCTCCATGGAACGGATCAGTTCCTTGAGGTTGTCGAGCCGGCCCGGCGCATCCGCCGACTTGTCGTTCTGCCACATGGCGGTATAGCCGCTGTCCTCCAGGATCTGCTCGGCGAGCTCGGTGTGCGGCGTGTTCTCCAGCAGCGACGACCAGCGCTGGAAATTCTCGACCACGTCCGTGAGGGCCTTGCGAGGGCGCGGCTTCATCTCCTCGGTCATGACGAGATCGGAAGCCGCTTTCAGCAGCGGCAGGCCGCGGGCGCGGGCGTAATCGTGCAATTGGCGCACGGCCGCTTCTCCGAGGCCGCGCTTGGGCGTGTTGACAATGCGCTCGAAGGCAAGATCGTCGGCCGGCTGGCACACGACACGGAAATAGGCCATGGCGTCGCGGATCTCGAGGCGCTCGTAAAAGCGCGGGCCGCCAATGACCCGGTAGTTCAGGCCGAGCGTGACGAAGCGGTCCTCGAATTCGCGCATCTGGAAGGAGGCGCGCACCAGGATCGCCATGTCGTTGAGCCGGTGATCGCGGCGCTGCAGCTGCTCGATCTCCTCGCCGACGGCGCGGGCTTCTTCTTCCGAATCCCATGCCGCATGGACCATGACCTTCTCATGATCGTCGTCTGCCTGGTCGGTGAACAGGGTTTTGCCTAGCCGGCCTTCATTGTGCGAGATCAGATGTGATGCGGCGCCCAATATGTGCGCGGTCGAGCGGTAATTGCGCTCGAGGCGGATAACGACGGCACCGGGAAAGTCCTTCTCGAAGCGCAGGATGTTGTCGACCTCGGCGCCGCGCCAGCCATAGATCGACTGGTCGTCATCGCCGACGCAGCACACATTGTGCGATCCCTGGGCGATCAGCCGCAGCCACATATATTGCGCGGTGTTGGTGTCCTGATACTCGTCGACAAGGATGTAGCGGAACTTGTCGTGATACTCCTTCAGGATATCCGGATGATTCCTGAAGATGCGGATCGGGTGACACAAGAGGTCTCCGAAATCGCAGGCGTTGAGGGTCTTCAGGCGGTTCTGATAGGCCTCGAAGAGTTCGCGTCCCTTGCCGTTGGCGAACGACCGTGCATCACCCTCCGGGATCTCGGCGGGGCCGAAGCCCTTGTTCTTCCAGCCGTCGATCATCATGGCAAACTGGCGGCCGGGCCAGCGCTTGTCGTCAAGCCCTTCGGCCTGAATCAACTGCTTGATGAGCCGGATCTGATCGTCCGTATCGAGGATGGTGAAATCGGATCGCAGACCGACCAGCTCGGCATGGCGCCGAAGGAGCCGGACACCGATGGAGTGGAACGTTCCGAGCCACGGCATGCCCTCGACGGCGCCGCCGACCAGGACGCCGATGCGCTCCTTCATCTCGCGGGCCGCCTTGTTGGTGAAGGTGACGGCGAGGATCTGGCTGGGATAGGCCTTGCCGGTCGCAAGGATGTGGGCAATGCGGGTTGTCAGAACCCGCGTTTTCCCGGTGCCGGCGCCGGCAAGGACGAGTACCGGTCCGTCGATTGTCTCGACGGCGCGTATCTGCTCCGGATTGAGGCCCTCCAGATAGCTTGCCGGACCCGTCTGCCTGTTGCGTGCGGCCATGGCACGCGCGGCAATGCCGCCGCCCGCCGGAGCTGTCGGGGCGGAACTGTCGCTGTCGCCGAAAAACGGTATGTCTTCGTCCGGGCTGACCATCCCCTCCAATGTAGTGATTCGGCTGTGAAAGGCCAGCAACCAATGCGCTGTGCAGGCGGTTTTGTTCCTGAATCGTTCGAATTGGTCCGGATTGGGCTCCAAGGTCTGCCGTTACCGGCTTCAGCGCCTATAATTGGGGAAGGCAGCGGTCGATTCGCAGCGGCTCCTGCCTTCGCCGTTCAATTCGGGAACAGGCCGTTGGAGAGATCAACTGACCCGTCGGGTTTTGACAATGCGATCTTCCGTTTCTTTCGGGAGCTGGCGGCTGTTTCACAAAGCGCAGACCGGCTTGTTGAGCGGGCGCTGCCGGACGAGCTCAAGCAGCCGCATTTCAATGTGCTCGATTTCCTGGCACGCAACGACGGGCGGCCGACCATGGGGGAACTGGCGCTGGCGATGAATGTCACGCGCGGCGCCATCTCAAATACGGTCCGGCGTCTGGAAGAACGGGGCTATGTCACGGTCAGCGCCGACCGAAGGTCAAAGCGCGTCGGACTGACGGCATCCGGCCGTGCGGCGCACAGAGACGGGATCGAGGCGCTGGTGCCGCCTTTGCTCGAACTGGCCCGGACCATTTCCGCGCCCGACATGATCGAGATCCTGCCGCTGCTAGAGCGTATCCGCGGCTATCTTGATGCCGAAGCGGGAAGACCTGGCTGAACCGCGGCTACTTCTCCAACCGCGATATGCGCCTGTCTGTCCAGTTGAGCCGCCCGTCGATGATCGGTCGCACGATTTCGGCGAGTTCCGGTTCGCGCGTCAGCACATCATCAAGTTCGGTGATCTGGTTCATGGCGACAAGGCGGAGAATGTCGTCGCGTATTTCGCCGCCCTCGCGGCGCGGCAGATGGCCGACCGGCTGCGCCAGATCGATCAGGGCGTCCTTGTTGATGGCGGCGACGGCCTCGTTGAACCCCGCCAGATCGAGCGTCTTCAGTTTCGTCTCGACGAAGGCATAGATGCCGACGCCCTTGCGCGGCAGCGGATAAAGCGCCAAAGCGGCCGCCGAGACCGCCGCATTTTCATTCAGCGCCTTCAAGATGGCCGGTCCTTCGCGGTCGATCCGGTCGCCGGTTCCTTCGCCGTCCGACCAGGAAAATATCCCTCGGGTGATCAAATTGTAGATCTTCTTGCCGGTGGCCATCCATATGCGCGACGGCAGCGATTTGCGCGCCAGGATGCGCTGTTCGGTTGCCGTCAAGAGATGCGGGGCGAAGGACCGCTTCTGCTTGATGCAGTGGCGCAGGTCCTCATAGGCCATGATGCGGTAAAGGCGGCCCTTGCGGCGGTGGCAGGAGGCAAGCTGGAAGTCGATGACGGCGGCCTTTCCGTCGGCCAGCATCAGCCAGTTCTGCGGCTTGGCCAGATCGTTATGGGTAATGCCGCGCCGGCGCATGTCCCGCAGCAGGCGGCGCGCATCCGTGTACCAGACAGGCGATTGCGGGCGCGCCAGATGCAACGGGGTGCCATCCGTCCAGGAACGGAACAGGCCATCGGCATCCACTTCGATGATGTCCGGCGTGCCCTCGATGCCGGCAACGGCGCGAAGCGCCTTTATTTCGCGCTTTGCCAGGAACCAGGCGAGCGGGCGCGACCAAAGGGGCGAGGCGGTGACGATGCGGCGCGCGACGCGTATCTCCGGCCGGTCGGCAAAGTGGCCGGCGCGTGTTTCGGAAAACACATCGCGCTTGAAAACCGTATCTGAAACAAATTCCGCCATTGGAACCTCTTGTGGATTCCGCAATGCTCTAAGCGATCAATCACTGCTGCGCAATGGAAAGCGCAAATCGCCTTCGCAGGGGCAGGTTCCGGCTGAAGTCAAAAACTGTTCTAGCAGTGCTCTTCCTCGGAGGCTGCGATCAGCCGCTTGTTGAAATAGGCGAGGGCCTTGACCTGTTCGGCCCAGCCGACAATGGTCTTGCCTTCGACCTCGTCGACCACCGGCAGGCGTGGATGACCACCGGAATCGAAGGTTCGTAGCGCTTTTTCCAGCGTGTCGGTGGGGCGCAGGCTGGGAACGCCCCGCTCCGGATCATGGGCCTCTTTCGGGTCGTCCGGATTGGTTGCGGTCATGAAATCCATCACGCGGGCGCTGCTCATCACTGCCCTGTGCGGACCGGCCTGAACGAAGAGGCCGCGCATTTCAAGCTGCCACTGGAAATAGGAATGGCCGTGGATCGCCTGCGTCACGCCATAGGCGATGGCGACGGTGAGCAACAGCGCAATGGACAACTCGTAGCCGCCGGTCAGTTCGAAGACGATCAGAGTGGTCGAGATCGGGGCGCCAAGCACGGCGCCGGCGACGGCGCCCATGCCGAGAATTGAGTAGAGCGCCTGGCTGGAGGCGAGATCGGGAAACACGTTGGCGGCAACGATGCCGTATGCGCCGCCGGTCATGGCGCCCAGATAAAGCGCGGGCGAGAAGATCCCGCCACCGAAACGCGAGGCAAGCGTGATCGCCGTTGCCAGCGTCTTGGCGACGATCAGCACAAGCATCAAGATGAGTGGCAGGCGGCCCCAAAGGGCAAGATCGGTCGCTTCATAGCCGACACCCAGTATGTGCGGAAGGAAAACGCCCATGCCGCCGATGGCGACACCACCCAGCACCGGTCTCAGCCATAGCGGCATGGTGACTTTGCGGGCCAGGAAGTCGGCAGAGAACAGCGAGAACTGAAAGGCGATCGCGACGATCGCCGAAACCAGGCCGAGCAGTGCGAAACCGGGGAATTCCCAATAGGAGGAGACGTGGTATTCGGGCACGACGAAGGCGGCGGATTCGCCGAACCAGCCGCGCGAGATGACGGCAGCGCCGCTTGAGGCAATGACGATGGGCACAAAAGCCCGCAGCGCAAAGTGGCCGAGAATGACCTCATGGGCGAAGAGTACGCCGGCGAGGGGCGCGTTGAAGCTCGCCGAGATCGCCGCCGCCACGCCTGCGCCGAGCAGGGTGCGTTTCGACCATTCGGGCAGGCCGGTGCGCCGCGCCGTGTGGTTGGCGATGGTGGCGCCGAGATGAATCACCGGCCCCTCGCGGCCGGCGCTGGCGCCCGATCCGAGCGATATCACGGTGATCAGGGCCGAGCTGAGCCCGTCGCGCAGACCGAGTTTGCGTCCGGTCAGCGCCCGCGCCTCGATGACGTCGGCGACGGAAAGCGTGCGGCGCTGGGGCATCAACGTCTGCAGCAGGATGCCGACGACGAGGCCGCCGACGATGGGCGCGAGAAAGATCAGATACCAGGGCGTGTTGCGGGCGGCTGAAATGACCCGCTCGCTGCTGTCCTGCAGCCATAGAAGCTGAACAGCGCCGATCATTTCGCGAAACAGGATGGCGGCGGCCGTGACGGCGATCCCGATGGCCAGCGAAAGCCACCACAGCCGTGGCTGGCGTTCTCCCACAAAGCTTCTGATATTCGGCGTAACCCATTGACGCAAATGGTGTGGAAGGGTTCTGATGAAATCAGGAAGCATGGTTTGCGGGCTATTTCTTGTTGATCTTTATTCTGCGCCCGGCTCGTTCCGGATAGGGGATATCGGCGTGCGCGCGGCGCATTGCCGCGACCTTCGAGGCCATGGGTTCGGGGATCGGCGCGACCTTGGGGCCGGAGGCATCGATATGCAGGTAGAGGGCTTCCGATGTGGCGGCCACCCAGCCGTCTTCGTGGATGAGCTCGCTATAGGCATGAAGCCGCTTCTCGTCGCAGTCCAGAAGCTGGAAAGTGGCCGTTACACTGGCACCGAGATGAAGTTCGCGCAGGTAACACACATGCACTTCGGCAACGTAGAAACTGAGGCCGCGATCCTTGACGTAGTTTTCCGTCAGACCGATTTCCGCAAAGACGTGGTCGGCGCATCTGTCGAACAGCACATTGTAATAGGCCATGTTCAAATGGCCGTTATAATCGATCCAGGATGGCTCGATTTCCGCCGCCGGCGCCGTGAACGGCGCTGCCTGTGCCATGCCAATCTCCCTCAACACACGCTATATTCGGGCAACATGACTCTTTCAATCTGCAGCCACAAGGGGCATCCTGCGCCCAAAGAATGAAAGAGAGCTGAACAAACAAGGAGTAATGGGCATATGAGTCTGGCCGACGTCATCGCGGGTGAAAGAAACGAAGAAGGTATTGCGGCCGCGATCGGCGTTCTCAAACAGCGTTTCGGGGAACGACTGAACACCGGTGCATCCATGCGCGAGCAGCATGGACACACCACCACCTATCTTCCGAACCAACAGCCCGATGCGGTCGTGTTTCCGCAGTCGGCGGACGAGGTGAAGGACATTGTGCGCATTTGCGCCGATCACAAGGTGCCGATCATACCGTTCGGTGCCGGAAGTTCGCTCGAAGGTCAATTGAATGCGCCAAGCGGCGGCATCAGTATCGACATGGTGAACATGAACCGCGTCCTTCGGGTCAATGCCGAGGATCTCGACTGCGTTGTCGAGCCCGGCATAACGCGCGAGGACCTCAACGTGCATTTGCGCGATACCGGTCTTTTCTTCCCCATCGATCCGGGCGCAAACGCATCGATCGGCGGCATGACCGCGACAAGGGCATCGGGCACCAATGCCGTGCGTTACGGGACGATGAAGGACAATGTGTTGTCGCTGACCGTGGTAACGGCCGACGGACAGGAGATCACGACGGGAAGCCGGGCCAAGAAGTCCTCGGCCGGCTATGATCTTACCCGGCTCTTTGTCGGCTCGGAAGGAACGCTTGGCGTGATTACTTCGGTCACGCTGCGTCTCTATGGCATTCCGCAGGCGATTACAGCCGGCGTGTGCCCGTTTCCGACCGTCGATGACGCGGTCAACACGGTCATCATGACCATCCAGATGGGCATTCCGGTTGCCCGTATCGAACTGCTCGACGCGCTTTCCATGCGTGCGACAAACGCCCATTCCGGGCTGGATTATCCGGAAACGCCGGCCCTGTTCGTCGAATTCCACGGCACCGACGCCTATGCGGCCGAGCAGGCGGAACTGTTCGGCGAGATCGCGGCCGAGTTCGGCGGCGGCGACTTCATGTGGGCCTCCGAGCAGGAGGAACGCAACAGGTTGTGGAAAGCCCGTCACAACGCCTACTGGTCCGGATTGCAACTGCGCCCTGGCGCCAACGGCATCACGACGGATGTTTGCGTTCCGATCTCCAGGCTCGGGGAGTGTATCCGAGAAACGCAAGACGATATCGCCGAAACCGGGCTGATCGCTCCGATTGTCGGACATGTGGGCGATGGCAATTTTCACGTGCTTCTGTTGATCGATCAGAACAACAGCGATGAAATCGGCAAGGCTGAGGCCTTTGCCGAACGGCTCTCCGCGCGGGCCTTGTCGATGGAAGGCACATGCACCGGCGAACACGGGATCGGACAGGGCAAGAAATCGATACTGAAGAGGGAACTCGACGGTGCCATGCATCCGATGCGCCGGATCAAGGCCGCGCTTGATCCCGGCAACATCATGAATCCGGGAAAGATTTTTCCTCCCCGGTAGTCAGTCAATTCGCCGCCTATGCCATCAATTTGTCATGACGCGGCTGAATTAGGCGTATAGTATGTTGCAAGCCGCAGCCCTCGGGCGGAGCAATGCCGGTTCCGGGGTTTCAGATCTGTCGGCGTGTCTTGCGTCTGTGAGAGGTTGTGAACCCTGGTTCGTCTGTTCGTCTTCTTCGGTGGTCTGCTGGTACTGGTGCTTTTTGCGGCGCTGATCGGACCCTATTTCGTTGACTGGTCCAGCTATCGACAGGAATTCGAGCGCGAGGCGGGCCGCATCCTTGGCCAGAAAGTCCAGGTGCTCGGTGAGGCCGATGCACGGATTCTGCCGTTCCCTTCGGTGAGTTTCGACAATGTCGTCGTCGGCGAGAGCAAGGACGGCCGGCCGATGATGACCATCGACCGTTTCTCGATGGATGCGGAACTGGCGCCGTTCCTGAGCGGTGAAATACGCATCTTCGACATGCACATCGAAAACCCCAAGGCGATTGTCCGGCTTTCTCCGACCGGCGAACTGGACTGGGCGCTGCGCAGCCAGAAAAGCCTTCCGGAGGATTCGCTGACCTTCGAGAGCATCACCGTCAGCGGCGGCGAGGCGCTGGTCCTCGATGAGCAGAATGGCCGTGAACATTGGGTCAGAGACCTCAACATGCAGATGTCGGCGAAATCTGTCACGGGTCCTTGGAACATGGAGGGTGACGCCGAGATCGACGGCTACCGGAGCGGTTTCTCGCTGACAACCGGCGCGCGGACCGAGGAAGACCGGATCAGGCTGAAGGCCCGCGTGCTTCCCGAGGCGCTGCCCGTCTCGGTCGATCTGGAGGGCGACCTGCGGATCGAGGATCTGAAACCTCAATACAAGGGCACCTTCGAGGTCCGCGCGCTCGATCCGGCAAAGATGCAGGCTGAGAACGGCACGACGGCAAAAACCGGCAGACGCCCGATCTATGCGCGCGCCGTCGGTGTCTTTGAGCTCAACAATGAGCGGCTGAGGATCGAGGATTACAGGCTGGAGACCGGGCCGCCCAACGATCCGTATATCGTGTCCGGAGAGGCCACCTTCGATACCGGCCGCAATCCCGAATTCCTGCTGATCGCGGATGGTCAGCAGCTCAACCTCGCGCGCATGAACGGCGGCCAGAACGACGATCAGGCGGCGACCGGTTCGCTTTCGCTTGGCGAAAGGCTTGCAGGACTTCGCAGATTGCTGTCGCTGGCTCCGGTGCCGCAGATGCCGGGAAGGGTTGCCGTAGCGCTTCCTGCCATCCTGGCCGGCGACACCACGGTGCGCGATGTCCTCGTCGAGGCCACACCTGACGGGACAGCCTGGAAGATAGGCCGGATGGAGGCCAAGTTGCCTGGCCGGACCCAGTTCCTGGCGTCGGGGCGGCTCGGTGTCGGCGCCGATTTCGGATTTTCCGGCGAGGTCATCGTCGCCTCGAACCAGCCCTCGGGCTTTGCTTCCTGGCTGACAGACAGCGTTGATCCCGCCATCCGCCGGCTGGAGGCGGCCGGTCTTTCCGCCAAGGTCGATCTGTCGACGCAGCTTCAGCGTTTCGATGAGTTGGAGATCGCGGTCGGAGCAGCCATTCTCAAGGGCAGGCTCGAGCGGGTCGTTCCGATACAGGGCCGTCCGTCGCTTTCGCTGATCCTCGAGGGCGACGAGGTGGATGTCGACGCGCTGCGGGCGTTCACCGGCGTGATCGTCGGTGACGATCAGGAGAGCCGGCTGGCCGGCCACGATGTGAGCGCCCGGCTGAGTGCCGGCCGGTTTCTGGCTTCCGGCGTGACGGCCAATGATGCCGATCTGTCGTTGCGGTTGAAGGGCGGAACGCTCGATATCGACCGCCTGACCGTCAACGACCTGGCCGGCGCATCGGTCTCGGGTGTCGGACGGCTGGAGAAGGTTTTTACTTCGCCTGTGGGCGACATCGACCTCAGCGTACTGACTGAAAACAGCAGACCGCTCTTCACGCTGTTGTCGAACCTTGGCGGCGCGCATCCGGTGCTCGATCACCTGCGCGACAATGCCGCCCTGTTCGGTGAAACGACCATTGACGTGCAGGCGCAATTCGCGCCGCTCGGGAGCGATCGCACATCCCTGTCCTCGCGTATCCGGGGACGTTCCGGCGGCAGCCGGTTCAATGTTCTGGTCGAGCGCGCGGATGCTTTCGCGCCGCTCGACAGCGGGCAACTGACCGTGACCGCCGATGTGAGCAGCAGTGCGCCGCGCAGATTGCTGGCTCAGGTCGGTGTCGACAGCCTGCCGGTGGATCTGTCGGGGCCGGCAATACTGGATATGCGGCTGGACGGCATACCATCCAAGCAGCTCGACTTTTCACTCGGCTACGATGCGCCCGATACGCAGCTTTCGGCACGTGGAACCGGCTGGCAGGACGAAGACCGGGCGCTGCAGGGCGCGTTCCAGCTCAAGCTTTCCTCGAATGATCTGACGCCTTATCTGGCGATGAATGGCATCAATGTCATCGATCCCGGCTTCGGGCTGCCAGCCGAAATCCAGACGGATGTGAAAACCACCGCAAGAAACTACCAATTGGGCAACCTTGAGGGAACGGTCGGTGAAAGCCGGTTTTCCGGAGAAATCGCCGTTTCGCGTGGTACTGAACGCGCCGATATCAGCGGCTCACTGGCGCTGTCCGAGATGGATCTGGCATGGCTGGCGGAGTTGATGGTCGGGCCGGGCACCACCTTGTCGGGTCTGGAGGCATGGTCAACGGCATCGTTCCTGCCGCCGCTGCAGGACAATCTGGAGTTCGACCTCGATGTAAGCGCACAGACGGCGCTTTTGCATTTCGGTCCGGAAGCAACGAACTGGGCCGGCAAGCTTGTGTTGAAAGACAACGAGCTTCAATGGCGCAACCTCCGGGCAGACTGGCTCAGCGGCTCTCTGGCCGGCGCCCTGACGCTCGCCAATCGCGATTCGACCGCGCTCCTGTCCGGCCAGTTGCAACTGACCGATGCCGATCTCGGGGCGGTTATGTGGAAACGCGGCGGCTTTCCGATTGCGACCGGCGGGCTCGGGGTTTCCGCTTCCTTCGAAGGCGCGGGAAAATCCGTTCAGGAAGTGGTCGCCTCGCTCTCGGGTTCCGGCATTATCGAGACAAGCGGCCTGGAACTCTCGGGCCTGGAGAATGAATCGCTGGCCCCAATCCTGGCGGCGGCGGACGATGAAGGCTTCGAAATCGATGGCGACAATGTCAAGGTTCTAGCGGATCGTGTCGTTTCGAGCGGCAGCTACTATGCCGATGCGGTTACCGCGCCCTTCACCATGGCGGCCGGAACCGTGCGCATGCCCAATATCGTTTTGAGCGATGACGGTGCGACGGTGCGTGGCGAGGCGCGGATCGATCTTGTGGACGAGGCGATCGATGCGCGCTTTGATGTGGAGTTCGATCCGGAGGACAATGCGCTGACGGGCGCCGCGCCGGCGCTGAGCCTTGCATTTCTGGGCCCGGTTGCGGCGCCGGACAGGACTATCGATGCCGCCGAACTTGCCAATTTCCTGTCCTTGCGCGCATTCGAGCGTGAACGCCGGAGGGTCGAGATCCTCCAGGCCGTCGTGCTCGAAAATCAGCGTATGCGGCGCGAGGCCCTGCTCGCCAAGCAACAGGAGAAGGCATACAGGGACGCCGCACAGGAGCGGCGGCGGCTTGAGCGCGAGCGCGATACGGAAGACGAGGCGCGCCTTGAGCAGGAGCGCCAGACGCGGATTGAACAGGAGCGCCTGGCGCGGCTTGAAGCGGAAGAGAATGAAAGAAGGGAAGCCGAGGAAGCGGCCCTGAGAGCGCGGGAGGAGGAGCTGGAACGCCAGCTCGACGCCGCCGCGCGGCGCGCCGCCGACAGGATGTCGCGCCCGCCGCAGGACGATTTCCTGCAACAGCTTGAAAATGCCGTCCGGCAGGCGGGCGAGCAGGCAACCGGCGGGACCTCATCCGGCAGCGTGACCCGGCTGCCCGTTCCGACCGAGCGCGGCGTTCAAAGCGGCGGCGAGGCGCTGCCCGAGCTGAATTTCGAGGCACTCAACAATTAGAGTATCCGGCTTGATCAAAACGGATACTCTAGCGGCTACAGCCCCTTGCCGGATCGCAGCCATTCGAGCACGCAAAGGCGCATGGAGGAAGACAAATTGTCGTCGGGGCGTCGGTTCTCGTCAATTTCGGCGATAAGTGCGGACAGGGAAACGCCGCGTGCGCCAGCGATCGTTTGCAGCGCCTGCCAGAATTCGTCTTCCAATGAAATGCTTGTCCGGTGGCCCCTGATCGTGACCGAGCGTTTACGGATCATGGTTTCGGGCGCTGGGGCTTTCCAGGCCTGTCGAGACGCTTTTGTGCGTGTTCCGTCCGCTTGCGTTTGTTGAGCGCATCCGTCGCGGCCTTCTCGGCCTTCGTCCGTCCGAAGGATATACGGTTCTGCTCTGCCGTTTCTTCGCGCTGCTGCCGCGCCTTGCGTTTCCGGTGACGGCGCAGATTTACGATCTCGGCGGACAATTCAGTTCTTCTTGCGGAAGGCATCCAGCGAGACGACATCGGCGCCGGACTTGTCATCCCCGTCCTCACCTTCGGTCGCGGCGGGCTCCGCTTCGGTGGCGGCGGTGGTATCGCCGGCTTCCGTATCCGCTTCGGCCTCGGGCGCGTCCTCTTCGGTTTCCGCAATGCTGATCGTTTCGGCGGGCAGATCCTCATTGTCGGCCATCATGGTGTCGAACTCGAGTTCGAAATTGACCGACGGATCGTAGAACCCGCGGATGGCGGCAAAGGGAATGTGCAGCTTTTCAGGTTTGTCGGAGAAGGAAAGGCCGATCTCGAAATAGCTGTCGGTCACTTTCAGGTCCCAGAACTGATGCTGGATGACGATAGTCATCTGCTCCGAGTATTTCTCCTTCAGATAAGGCGAAATCCGGACACCCGGCGCATTGGTCAGAAACGTGATGAAGAAATGGTGCTCACCCGGCAGGCTTCCGGTCGCGGCGACTTCCGACAGTACTTTACGGATAACCCCCCGCAACGCCTCCTGCGCCAGTATGTCGTATCTGATGTGATCCTGCACTTTAAGATTCCGCTTTTTGTCCAAGTACCGTGATACACATCCTCGATTGGTCGCTCAATATAACGAATGAAAATATCCTTCATAAAAAGAAAAGTGGAGGCTTCTGTTGCCAGGTGCCTCCGAACCCCGCCTGACCGTGCGACCGGTCAGGAGTTTAATTGAAGCTGTCGCACCGCATTAAGCGGCGAGACGTGCTTCCGCATAGTTGTCGTTTGCAACTATTGAGTCGGCCCGATAACGGCGGAACCATGCCGGGCAAAAAGTTGATCTTTACGCCCTCGTCGATCCTGTGTCGCCCCCAACACAACCGGCTCATTGAAGCGGTCCAGCCGTTTGTGGTGGAGGCGCCGGGTACTGCCCCCGGGTCCGATGGGTTTATTGCATCTTCCGTTTATTGCCATAGCTGCCGAAACAGCCCTTTTGATATAAGGCTTTGCGCCCTGTTTGAAAAGGTCTCGGGCTATGTATGTCGCGCCTGCGCACGGGTTTGCCTCACAAGACCGTTTTGACTCATGGCGGGTGGGCTTATGATTGCCCGGCGCGAATCGGTGCGGGAGCAGGGCATGCAGCAATATCACGATCTTCTGAGACGGGTGCTTGAGACCGGCGTTGACCGGGGCGACCGCACCGGAACGGGCACCCGCTCGGTCTTCGGCCACCAGATGCGCTTCGACCTTGCCGACGGCTTTCCGGTCCTGACGACCAAGAAGCTGCATCTGCGCTCCATCATCATAGAACTCTTGTGGTTCCTCAGGGGCGAAACGAATATCGCCTGGCTGAAGGAGAACGGCGTTTCCATCTGGGACGAATGGGCCGACGAGAACGGCGAACTCGGGCCGGTCTACGGTTATCAATGGCGTTCGTGGCCGGGGCCGGACGGCAAGTCTATCGACCAGATCGCCAATACCGTTGAAACAATCCGGACCAATCCGAATTCGCGGCGTCTTGTCGTTTCCGCCTGGAACCCGGCGCTGGTCGACGAAATGGCACTGCCGCCCTGCCACTGCCTGTTCCAGTTCTATGTCGCCGAGGGACGGCTTTCCTGCCAGCTCTACCAGCGCTCCGCCGATATCTTCCTTGGCGTGCCCTTCAACATCGCATCCTATGCGCTTCTGACGATGATGATCGCGCAGGTCGCGGATCTCGAACCCGGCGATTTCGTGCTGACGCTGGGCGATGCGCATTTGTATTCCGACCATTTCGAGCAGGCGCAGTTGCAACTGACCCGCGATCCGCGGCCATTGCCGGTGATGCGCATCAATCCGCAGGTGAAAGACCTGTTTGCTTTCAGCTTCGAGGATTTTTCTCTGGAGGGCTACGATCCCCATCCGCACATTGCGGCGAAGGTTTCGGTATGAACCGGCTCGTTGACAGCAGCCAGGTGACGGTCACGCTGGTGGTTGCAGTGGCACGCAACGGCGTCATCGGGCGCGATGGTGATATGCCCTGGCGGCTTTCCACGGACCTGAAGCGTTTCAAGGCCGTTACGATGGGCAAGCCGGTTGTCATGGGACGCAAGACCTATCAGTCCATCGGCAAGGCCTTGCCGGGTCGTCTCAATGTCGTGGTGACGCGCGATCCGGCTTTTCGGGCAGACGATGCGGAAGTCTTTACAACGCTGGATGCGGCGTTCGAACGTGCGCGTCAAAAGGCGGCGGCCGACGGGCAAACGGAAATATGCGTGATCGGCGGTGGCGAGATATACCGGCAGGCACTTGCCGGGGCTCAAACGATTCACTACACGCGCGTCGACAGCGAGCCGCAGGGCGATACGCGGTTTCCGGAACTCGACCCGAACGTCTGGATGCTCGAGTCGGAGGAAGCGTTTCCGGCCGGCGACAAGGACACCGCCGCCACGAATTATATGGTTTACAGGCGCATGGGTGCGTAACCGCGTACACCGGTCGCGTTGAAAGCCGGTTCTTTAGTACCTATAACCCCAATTAGGCCAACTTGCCCGCACAGGAATATGCCTTGACCTTGTCCCATGGTCGTGCAAATCGATGCGGCGAGACAGGAAAACTGCAAGGATCAGCCCTATTTGTCCGGGAAGAATCCCGAAAATTCAACAAATTGTGCTGACGAACCGATGAGGACTATATGCCCTGGAGTAACCAAAATGGCGGCGGCGGAAACAACCAGGGTCCCTGGGGGCAGGGGCCGCGCGGACCGCGTCGCACGGGAGGGGGCGGTGGAACGCCACCGGATCTCGAAGAAATCATCCGCCGCAGCCAGGACCAGCTGAAGAACGCGCTTCCGGGCGGCGGTGGCGGCAGTCCGCTTTTCATCGGTGTCATCATAGCGGGCCTGTTCCTGCTGTGGCTGTTCCAGGCGGTCTATACCGTCCAGCCGGATCAGCGCGGCGTCGTGCTTTTATTCGGTAAACCCAAGGAAGAAATCTCGCAGCCGGGCCTGCATTTCCTGTGGTGGCCGGTCGAGCGGGTCGAGATGGTCCAGATCGTCGAGCGGCAGATCAATATCGGCGGCAGTTCCGCGCGCGGCGCGACCCAGGGCCTGATGCTGTCGGGCGACCAGAATATCGTCGATGTCCAGTTTTCGCTGCTTTACGCCATCACCAATCCGCGCGACTACCTGTTCAATGTGGAAAATCCCGAGGACACATTGCGGCAGGTGGCGGAAAGCGCCATGCGCGAGGTGGTCGGCCGGCGTCCTGCCCAGGATGTCTTCCGCGACAACCGCCAGGCGATCGCCGACAGCGTGAAAACCATCATCCAGACGACCATGGATACCTATGGCGCCGGCATTTCGATCAATACCGTATCGATCGAGGACGCCGCACCGCCGCGCGAAGTTGCCGATGCGTTTGACGAAGTGCAGCGCGCCGAGCAGGACGAGGACCGCTTCGTCGAGGAAGCCAACCAGTATTCCAACCAGAAACTGGGTCAGGCGCGCGGTGAAGCCGCACAGATCCGCGAAGAGGCGGCCGCCTACAAGGACCGCGTCGTCAATGAGGCGACCGGTGAGGCGCAGCGCTTCATCGCCATCTATGAAGAATATTCCAAGGCCCCGGATGTGACGCGCAAGCGCCTGTTCCTGGAGACCATGGAAGATGTCTTCAAAACGTCCAACAAGTTTATCGTTGAGCAAAATCAGGGTCAGGGGGTTGTTCCCTATCTGCCGCTGAATGAGCTGAACCGACCCTCAACGCAGGGAGGAACCAACTAATGGGTAACCGTCTTCCCGTCATTGTCATCGCCGTCGTTGTTCTGCTCGGCCTTGCCTATTCGTCCTTCTTCGTTGTCCAGGCCGGTGAGCAGGCGATTGTCCTGCGCTTCGGTGAAATCCGGTCCGTCAAGACGGAGCCGGGAATCTACTTCAAGCTGCCCTTCGGCTTTATTGAAGCGGACAACATTCAGATGATCCAGAAACGCGCGATCCGTTTCGACCTGGACGATATCCGTGTTCAGGTTTCCGGCGGTAAGTTCTACGAGGTGGATGCATTCGTGGTCTACAAGATCACCAATGCGGAACGCTTCCGGGAAACAGTCTCCGGTGACGTCACCGCGGCCGAGTCCCGGCTTAGAACCCGTCTCGATTCGGCGCTCAGGCGAGTCTACGGCCTGAGAGGCTTTGAGGCGGCCCTTTCCGACGCTCGCAACGCCATGATGGCGGAGGTGCGCGATCAGTTGCGGCCCGATGCGGAATCGCTGGGGCTGACGATCGAGGACGTGCGCATCCGCCGGACAGACCTGACAAAGGAAGTCTCGCAACAGACCTATGACCGCATGAAGGCGGAACGTCTGGCCGAGGCCGAGCTGATCCGCGCCCGTGGCCGTGAAGCCGGCCAGCGTATCCGGGCGATCGCCGACAGGCAGGTGGTCGAGCTTGAATCGGAAGCACGGCGCGATTCGGAAATCACCCGTGGTGAGGGCGATGCCGAGCGCAACCGTATCTTCGCCGAAGCCTTTACCAAGGACGAGTCGTTCTTTGACTTCTACCGTTCCATGGAAGCCTACCGGCAGTCCTTGACCGATACGGACACCACCATGGTGATCTCACCGAATTCGGAGTTCTTCCGCTTCTTCCAGGATGCGGCGGGAACCATACCGGAAGGTTCGGCGAGCGCCACTCAGCAATAGGCACGCCGCGCCATGAGCGATTTTGTCGTGGCGATCGGCTTGTTCTTTGTCATCGAGGGGCTGATCTATGCATTGGCCCCTTCGTTGATTCGGCGCATGGCCGAGGAGTTGCCGCTTATTCCAGACCGGCAGTTGCGGGCATTCGGGCTTGCGGCGGTCGGTCTTGGCGTATTTTTTGTCTGGATGATCAGGGGCTAAACGCCGTTCACGCGCAATTGGCGCAGATTTGAGTGGACGCGGCCCAAATTGAACATATCTATGCGGGACAAAGCCTCGCAGGAAATGCAGTCGGGAGAGAACCTACCATGCTATTGAACACTGTCCTGAAACCGGTTCGCGCCGTTGCCATCGTCACGGCGCTCGGGGTGGCCGCGGTCCATTTCGCGGATTTCGGTGTTCGATCGGCGCAAGCGGCCCAGGGGCCGGAATCGGTTGCGGATCTTGCCGAACAACTGCTGGATTCGGTGGTCAATATCTCGACGTCGCAGCGGGTCAGCAACAACCGGCGCACGCCGCGGCCGCGCATTCCGGATGGCTCTCCTTTCCAGGATTTCTTTGACGAGTTCTTCGGTGAGCGCGAAGGCGAGCAGGCGCCGCGTTCGCGCCGTGTGAACTCGCTGGGTTCGGGTTTCGTCATCGACAAGGAAGGCGTGATCGTTACCAACAACCATGTGATCGCGGATGCCGACGATATCGAAATCAATTTCGCCGACGGCTCGAAGCTGACAGCCGAGGTGGTCGGCGCCGATCCGAAGACCGATATCGCGGTCCTGCGGGTCAAGCCGGTGACGCCTTTGACGGCGGTCCCATTCGGCGATTCGGAAACCATTCGTATCGGCGACTGGGTGATGGCGATCGGAAACCCGTTCGGCCTGGGCGGTACGGTGACCACCGGCATCGTTTCGGCACGCGGGCGCGATATCAATTCCGGCCCTTATGATAATTTCATCCAGACCGATGCCGCGATCAACCGCGGCAACTCGGGCGGACCGCTTTTCAACCAGGAAGGCGAGGTGATCGGCGTCAATACCGCGATCATCTCTCCGACGGGCGGCTCCATCGGCATCGGCTTCGCCGTGCCGTCCGATCTGGTCAAATCGGTTGTGGAGCAGTTGATCGAATTCGGCGAAACACGGCGCGGATGGCTGGGCGTGCGCATCCAGCCGGTGACCGACGACATTGCCGAGAGCCTCGATATGAAGGAGGCCATGGGCGCCCTGGTCGCAGGCATCATCAAGGGCGGACCGGTGGATGACGGATCCATCCAGCCGGGTGATGTGATCATCCGCTTCGACGGTCAGGATGTCGAGGATATGCGCGACCTGCCGCGCATCGTGGCGGAAAGCCCGGTCGGCAAGGAAGTCGAGGTTGTCATCATCCGCAAAGGCAAGGAAGAGACCATATCGGTGACGCTCGGGCGCCTGGAGGACGGCGAACAGCTGATTGCGCAGGCCCAGCAAACCGACGAGCCGGAAACCGCGACGGTTCTCGGCATGGAACTGGCCGAACTCGACGATGCGCTGCGCGAGAAATATGAGCTCTCGGAGAATGTCGAAGGTGTTGTCATCGTCAATGTCGAAGAGGAATCCTCAGCCGCCGAGAAGCGTATCGTTGCAGGTGACGTGATCGTCGAGGTCGCGCAGGAAGCGGTCAAATCGCCCCAGGAGGTGTCCGACCGGGTCAAGGAACTGAAGGACGACGGACGGCGCAACGCGCTGCTCATGATCGCCAACACGATCGGGGAGTTGCGTTTCGTGACCGTGCCGATGCGGTGAAAAACCCTGCCGGCGGTCAGTCTTGCCCGCCGGCCCAATCCGCAGCCGTCACGGCATAAAAGGCATGGCGACGCAGATGGATGTGGCTGTCCGGCACGAAAGGATGGTCGAAGTCGCGTGACGGGCTGTGCCGCATGCCGATCCGATCCATGACCGCCGTTGAGCGGGTGTTGGCCGGAACGGCGAAAGCGACAATCTCCTCCAGGCCGCGCTCCTGAAAGCCGATCCGCAGCAGCTCCTTCGATGCCTCGGTGATATAGCCCTTGCCCCAGACTTCCGGCACCAGCCGCCAGCCGATTTCCACCGAGTCGCCCGGCACGAGGGGTTCGAGCTGCGGTACCGAAAGCCCGAGAATTCCGATCGCCGTTTCGTCGTCCTGGGTCTGAAGAGCGCTGAAGCCGTAGCCGGTTTCGTTGATTTCACGCATGGTCTTTTCCATGACCTCGCGCGACTGCTCTCGGCTGCGCCGGAACGGAAAGAACTGCATGATCGTATCATCGGAATTCAGCCGGTGAAATGCGTCTTCATCCTCCGGCCGCCAGTTGCGGACGATCAGGCGCTCGGTTTGTGCGATCATGTTTCTGCTCCGACAAATTCGTTTCGGCTGTAGCCCTGGATATAAAGAAGTGCCGTAAGATCGCCATGGTCGATGCGGATCTTGGCCTCGGCCGCGACGACCGGTTTGGCGTGCAGCGCGACACCGCTGCCGGCAAGACGCAGCATTCCAAGATCGTTGGCCCCGTCGCCCACCGCCAGCGCGTCATCGACCGACAGGTCAAGTTTCGCCGTCAGTTCCTCAAGCGCGTCGATCTTCGACTGCTGTCCGAGCACGGGCTCGGCGACAGTGCCGTCGAGCTTGCCGTTTTGATGGTTGAGGACATTGGCGCGATCCTCATCGAAACCGAGTTCGCCCGCCACGCGGCTCGTAAACAGCGTAAATCCGCCGGAGACCAGCGCCGTATAGGCACCATTCTGCTTCATGGTCGCGATCAGCTCACGGCCGCCGGGTGTCAGCGTGACCCGATTTTCCAGCACCCGGTCGACGATGGAAAGATCAAGACCCTTGAGCAGCGCGACCCGTTCGCGCATGGCCGGCTCGAATGCGATTTCGCCGTTCATTGCGCGTTTGGTGATGGCCGCGACCTTGTCGTAGAACCCTGCCTCCGCCGCCAGTTCGTCGATGCATTCCTGCCGGATCATGGTCGAATCCATATCGGCGATCAGCAACCGTTTCCGCCGGCCTTCCGCATCCTGCACGACAATGTCGATGGGCCTGTCGTCAAGTGCGACGGCAATCGTGTCGCTGGCTTCCTCTAGTGTAAGGCCGTCCTTCAACGGCAGATCGCATGCAACGCCTTCCGCCAGCCATTGCGGACCGGCCTCGGAAATCTTCCTCGCGGCATCTGCTGCCAGATCCGCCGACAGGACAGGATTTGACGGATCGGTAATAAGCGTGGCAACGAGTGGCATGAGACGTGACTTTCCGGAGAAACAATGCGTGCCGTCCTGATAGCCGGACCGACAGCGAGCGGCAAGTCCGCACTGGCCCTCGAAATGGCCGAGGCTGAGGACGGTGTGGTTGTCAACGCCGATTCGATGCAGGTCTATGACACGTTGCGGATCCTCACGGCGCGGCCCGCACAGGCGGATCTGGAGCGCGCGCCGCATTATCTGTACGGCCACGTGCCAGCCTTGCGGAGCTATTCGGCGGGCCAGTGGTTCCGGGACGTCGATGACCTGCTTGCGCGTGACGATGTGGCAAGTCGCCTGCTGGTTTTCGTTGGCGGGACCGGGCTGTATTTCCGTGCCCTGACAGACGGTCTCTCGGAGATGCCGGCCATTCCGGAACCTATACGCCGGCATTGGCGGGACCGGTTGCGGGAAGACGGGGCGGAGACGTTGCACGCGCGGTTGCGTGCGGTCGATCCGCAAACGGCGGCGACGCTTGACGCCACAGACAGCCAGAGGATCGTGCGCGCACTTGAGGTGTTCGATGCGTCCGGCCAGTCCATCCGGAAATTGCAGAAGGACCGGGGCAGGGCGCTTGTAAGGCCGGAAGATGCCCGCCGTATTGTCTTGATGCCGGAGCGCGACCTGCTCAGGCAACGCATTCATGAGCGCTTTGTTTCAATGGTCGATGATGGCGCGATCGAAGAGGTCGAGCGGTTGCTCGCATTGGGGTTGTCGCCGGACCTTCCAGCCATGAAGGCGATCGGTGTCCGGGAAATCGGCGCTTTTCTTTCCGGGGACATGACGATCGAACAGGCAATCGAACGCGCCAGCATCGCGACGCGGCAATACGCCAAGCGGCAGATGACCTGGTTTCGCAATCAGCTCGACGACGGATGGGAGCGGCGGGCTTGAGATATCGGAAAAGCATGTTCGGGCGACCGTATCGCCCGAACCTTTTTGTGGCGGCTATTCCGTTGGCGGCGTTTCTGCCTTTTTGAGCAGGGTCGCGCGATGCGGCGATTTTCTCAACAGTGAATCGCGCAGATCGTTGGAATGAACCGAGCCGAGGGACGGGCTTTCGTCTTCCGGTGCCGGTTCGTCCATATCCATCGCGGGTTCCGCGAGTGGAGCGGCCGGTCCGCTGATCGCTTTCTCCAGATCGGCAAGGTCCGACATTTGCGGCTGGAGCGGCGCGCTTTGCGGCGGCATGCCGGAACTGCCAAGCGGAACCTCGGTGTGCCGCATGCTCTTGATGATGTGCTGAACGTCAGGAATGCCATCCTTGGCACGCAGACTGGAACCGGCGCCGCGACCGCTGGCGGTTTTAGGCAGTTCGTGTTTCTTCAGACGTTCGAAGCACATGCGCATCGGCACAGCAACCGCTTCACCGAAGGCGATCGCCTCGCCATTGCCGATTGACGACAGGAAGCTGATTGTCGAGCTCGACGAGTTTGAAATGGCCGACCGGATGATCTCCTGATCTCGGTCATTGGCAAGGCGCATGGCAAAGACCGTCGAGCACTGCGACAGGATCGTCGGGTCGAGTTCGCCGGGGCGCTGCGTGATCACGCCGAGACTGACGCCGTATTTACGTCCTTCCTTGGCAATCCGGGCCACGGCCTGCCGCGTCGGGAAAAAGCCGAGGCTGGCATCGGCCGGCACATAGCGGTGCGCTTCCTCGCAAAGCACCAGGATCCGCATCTGCCCATTGCTCCACAGAGCGATCTCGAAAGCCATCCGGCACAGGACCGAGGCAACCGCGTTAACGACCTCGGACGGAATACCGGAAAGCTGAAACGAGGTGATCGGCTGGCCGTCGCCTGGAATGCGGAAGATTTCACTGATGACGTCGGTCAGATTGTCGACGATCGTGTTCGTGGAGAACATGAAGCGGAAACGCGGATCGTTGATCACCGACGCAATACGCTGCTTGAGATTGCGCAGATACGGTTTTTCCTCGCGCCCGTCGAGCTGGCCGATGCGTTCGTCGATCAATGCGAGCAGATCGGCGACGCGGTAGGGGACCGGCGTGTCGGATGTGATCGACGACCTGTCCTGGCGGCGGGCGATCGGGCGGCCGTCGGCCGTGCCCTTGAAGTTCCGCTTGGCTTCCGCGATGAGATCGCGCAGCATATCGACCTCTTCGGCAACCGTCGGACGGCCGCGGAATATCACCTCGGCAAACTCCTCGAGCCGGAACAGCCAGAAGGGAAGGTCCAGCGTATCCGTTTCGATGAGGTGTGCCCGCGATTTGAACGCCGATGCGAATTCGTTGTGCGGATCAAGTACCAGGACACGCAGGTCCGGGCACACATCCACGATGCGGTTTACAAGCAGCGAGACGGCCGTCGACTTGCCGACGCCGGTCGTGCCGACGATCGCGAAGTGGCGGTCAAGCAAGGCGTCCGCCGATATGCAGGAGGGGATCTCCGCGTTCTGCGTCAAATGGCCGATATTGACCGGATTTGCGCTGTCGACCGAATAAATCGCGTCGAGATCGGTGGTGCGGATCTGGTGCGCGACCGAGCCAAGCGTCGGATAATCGGAAATGCCCGCGCTGAACTTGGTTTCTTCGCCTTCACCACGAATTTCGCCGACGAGCTCGACCTCGAAATGCATGGTGTTGGGCTCTTCTTCGAACCAGATTTCGCCGGGGCTGTGAATGCTGTAGACGAGCGCCACGACGCGGTTCTGCCCAACCCGTATCGAGATAAGCCGTCCGACGGACATTGTCGCTGCGAGGGCGTGTTCGTTGATCGGAACACGTGCTGAAATGGTTGCGCGTGCACCATTGCACTTTACAACATGGCCGAGGACGCGGGACGGAAATGAAACGTCACGCCTTTCCTCTACTCCTGGTTTGTTAATCATGCTGCCCCGTTTCATACAGTTAAGCGCGCGAAGCCTGTCCGGAACGCCCATCACGTTCCGATAGAGCAGGCTCCAGCGCGTCAAGTTTAGGAAACCGGAGTTAACAACCCGTTGTCATTGCACGTTTACGGGGCGTTCGCGGTGACCGAAGCCGCATATTCTTAATCGAAGGTGAATCGATTGTTGCGGCATTGACGCGCCGTTTCTTTGCCGCTAACGTCCCGCGCATGATCAGGACAGGACTAATTGTGGTGATGAAGCGCATGGGCAGGATGGTGTAACCATCCGGCGGCAGCCACCCATGCGCTCAACGAGGCTCCGACAGGGGCCTTTTTTTATGGCCGGTGGTTTAAGGAAAATTGGTACCCGCGGTCCGGGGGACGGAACAGCGGGAGAGTAAGGCGGAAAAGGACAATGACGGGCAGCAGCAGGGAAATGACGGGCGCGGAGATGGTCGTCCAGGCGCTCAAGGACAATGGCGTTGAGGACATATTCGGTTATCCGGGCGGCGCCGTACTGCCGATTTACGACGAGCTTTTCCAGCAGGACGAAATCGTTCATGTCCTTGTTCGCCACGAACAGGGCGCCGGTCATGCGGCCGAGGGCTATGCCCGGTCGACCGGCAAGGTCGGTGTCGTCCTGGTCACGTCCGGTCCCGGCGCAACCAATGTGGTCACGGCGCTGCAGGACGCGCTGATGGATTCAATTCCGCTTGTGTGCATATCCGGCCAGGTGCCGACGCCGCTGATTGGCTCGGATGCCTTCCAGGAGTGCGATACGGTCGGCATCACGCGGCCCTGCACAAAGCACAACTGGCTGGTGCGGGATGTCAATGACCTTCCGCGTGTCCTGCATGAGGCGTTCCGGATCGCCCAGACGGGCCGGCCCGGGCCGGTTGTCGTTGACATTCCGAAGGATGTGCAGTTCGCGACGGGTGAATATGTCGGACCGTCCCCTGTAACCGAGCAGAAGAGTTATCAGCCCAAGCTGCAGGGCGACCTCGACTCCATTCGCGAGGCGGTCCAGCTGATGAGCGAAGCCCGCAAGCCGATCCTCTATACGGGCGGCGGGGTCATCAATTCCGGCAGCGAGGCCAGTCATCTGCTTCGCGAGCTGGTGCAGCTCACCGATTTTCCCATCACGTCGACCCTGATGGGTCTCGGCGCTTATCCGGCGTCGGGCAAGAACTGGATGGGAATGCTCGGCATGCACGGCACCTATGAGGCCAACATGGCGATGCACGATTGCGACGTCATGGTGTGTATCGGTGCGCGGTTCGACGACCGCATCACGGGTCGGCTGGATGCGTTCTCGCCGAATTCGAAGAAGATCCATATCGATATCGATCCGTCGTCGATCAACAAGAACGTGCATGTCGATATCCCGATTATCGGCGACTGCGGCCATGTGCTGGAGGACATGGTGCGGCTGTGGCGTGCTTCGTCGACACGGGTCGAGAACAAGGCGCTGGCCGGCTGGTGGGAGCAGATCGACAAGTGGCGCGCCCGCAATTCGCTGGCCTATACGCCCAACAAAGACGTGATCATGCCGCAATATGCGATGCAGCGGATCTACGAGTTGACCAAGGACCGCGAAACCTACATCACAACGGAAGTCGGTCAGCATCAGATGTGGGCGGCGCAGTTCTACGGTTTCGAGGAGCCCAACCGGTGGATGACCTCCGGCGGGCTCGGCACCATGGGCTATGGCCTGCCGGCGGCACTCGGCGTGCAGATCGCGCATCCGGATGCGCTGGTCATCGATATTGCAGGCGATGCCTCCGTGCAGATGACGATCCAGGAGATGTCGACGGCCGTCCAATACGAGGCGCCGATCAAGATCTTCATCCTGAACAACCAGTATATGGGCATGGTGCGCCAGTGGCAGCAGCTGCTGCACGGCAACCGGCTGTCGCATTCCTATACCGAGGCCATGCCGGATTTCGTCAAGCTGGCGGAAGCCTATGGATGTGTCGGTCTTCGCGCCGAAAAGCCGGGCGAACTGGACGATGCGATTAACGAGATGATCTCGGTCGACAAGCCGGTGATCTTCGATTGCCGTGTCGCGAACCTGGCCAATTGCTTCCCCATGATCCCGTCGGGCAAGGCGCACAACGAAATGCTGCTGCCGGACGAAGCGACGGATGAAGCGGTGGCAAACGCCATCGACAAGAAGGGCAAGGCGCTGGTCTGAACCGCGATCACTGGCGAAAAGACCGGTCTGGCGAGATCCCATGCATAACAGCAAACACCCCGGATGGACGGATTACGGCATGCTTTGCATGCTTGCCGTCATCTGGGGCGGCAGTTTCATGCTGACGCGGATCGCGGTGGCCGATGTGCCGCCGATCACGCTGACGGCGATCCGTCAGGTGGTTGCCGTGATCATCCTCGCCGCTGTTGCCGTTCATTCCGGCCAGAGGCTCAATGCGTCAAGATCGGATCACGCTGTGATCGTGGCGTCGGCCTTTTTCGGCCTGGCGCTTCCCTTCGTCCTGATCAGTTGGGGCCTTCAGGAAATCACCGCCGGCCTGTCCGCCATTCTCATGGGTCTGATGCCCCTGATTACGATCATCCTCGCGCATTTCTTCACCCATGATGAAAAGATGAACCAGGCCAAGCTGGTTGGCGTGTTTCTCGGTATCGGCGGGCTTGTCGTTCTTTTCTGGCCGGATATCGTTGCCCGGACCGATGCGGATATCTGGCGCCAGCTGGCCATTATGGGCGCGGGCGTCTCCTATGCGATCAATGCGCTGATCACCAAGCGCCTGCTGCATCTGAAACCGCGGCCGATGTTCGCGGTGAATATCGGCTGGTCCGTGGTCATGCTGGCGCCGGCGGCATTGCTTTTCGAACCGCTGCCGGCCGCCAACCCCCCGGCCGCGGCATGGTTCTCCATCTTGCTTCTCGGCATTTTTCCGACCGCGCTGGCCTCGCTGCTCATGTTCCGCATCATCGGCCGTCAGGGTGCCAGCTTTTTCGGGCAGATCAACCTGCTGGTCCCGGTGGCCGGGGTTATATGGGGCGCGCTTATCCTGGGTGAAAGGCTGTCGTTCAACGCCTTCATCGCCCTTGCAATCATTCTTTCGGGTGTCGCCGTCGCGCGTTTCCATCCGAAGCCGAAATTACAGACAATCGAGGAAAAGACCTCATGAATGCACAACACAAACCGACCGGCTCGGCCTATTTCATTGCCAAGGAGACCGAGCAGCTTGAAACCCGCACGCTATCCGTGCTGGTGGACAATGAGCCCGGCGTCCTTGCAAGGGTGATCGGGCTGTTTTCCGGGCGTGGCTACAATATCGAGAGCCTGACGGTCTCGGAGACCGAACACGAGGCGCATCTTTCGCGCATCACTATTGTCACCAACGGGACGGCTCATGTCCTGGAGCAGATCAAGCACCAGCTGGAGCGCATCGTGCCCGTGCACCGGGTCGTCGACCTTTCGATCCGCGCCCGCGAGAAGGGGCACGAAAAACCGCTGGAACGGGAACTCGCGCTGCTCAAGGTGAAAGGCGAGGGCGATCATCGTGTCGAGGCCCTGCGTCTGGCCGATGCATTTCGCGCCCAGGTGATCGACGCCAATACCGAACATTTCATTTTCGAGATTACCGGCCGGGTGTCGAAGATCGAGCAATTCATCTCGATCATGCGGCCGCTCGGGCTGATCGAGGTTTGCCGGACCGGCGTTGCAGCGCTCAATCGCGGCCCGGACGGGATGTAGCCCGACCAGCCTTGATCCGGACGAATGGGTGGCATGCATTCCTGATATTGCTGACAGCGTGAAAATAGGTCAACATTGCTGACCTTATTGGAGGGTGCTCATGGCTGTCGATACGTTCCTCGCACTTGTCACTTTTGCCTTCGTGACCTCGGTTACGCCCGGACCGAACAATTTCATGCTCCTGGCCTCGGGCGCGAATTTCGGTTTTGCGCGTACAGTGCCGCACATGTTCGGCATTGCGGCGGGTTTTGCGTCGCTGCTGATGGGCGTCGGTTTCGGTCTCGGCACATTGTTGCAGAGCTGGCCTGCCTTGCATCTCCTCCTCAAGATCGCCGGCGGCAGTTACCTTATCTATCTGGCGTGGAAGATCGCCGGCAGCCGCGCGCTCGCGGACGATGAAACAGTGTCCCGGCCCGTGACATTCCTGCAGGCCGCGGCCTTTCAATGGGTCAATCCGAAAGCCTGGATGATGGCGCTGACGGCCATGGTTCTGTTCGCGAATCCGGCGGAGCCGGGCATTTCGGTGCTGCTGGTTTCCGCAGCGTTCGTTGTCGTGAATTTTCCGAGCGTGTCGATATGGGCCGGTTTCGGAACTGTCATGCGTCGTGCGCTTTCAAGTCCGCAGCATTTGCGGTGGTTCAACATGACCATGGGCGTTCTGCTGCTCGCGACGCTCGTTCCGATGATGCTCTGACGGTTGCGGGCCGGTCACAAATTTGCTTCTTGTGATTTACTTGGACGCGTGATGCGATAAAGTTCAAGTATGACCAATTCCCACGACCACGACCACGATAACGAATTCGACCCGATGACTGCCCGTGTGCGGGCGCTGGAAACGATCCTGAGTGAAAAGGGCCTGATCGATCCGGCGGCGATCGACGCCGTTGTCGATACCTATCAGAACAAGGTGGGGCCGCAGAACGGCGCCCGGGTCGTGGCCAAGGCCTGGAGCGACGCGGAATTCGCCGACTGGCTAGGCAAGGATGCGACGGCCGCAATCGCGTCTCTCGGCTATACGGGCCGGCAGGGCGAGCATATGCAGGCGGTGTTCAACACGCCGCAGACGCACAATCTCGTCGTCTGCACGCTTTGCTCCTGCTACCCGTGGAGCGTGCTCGGGCTGCCTCCCGTCTGGTACAAATCGCCGCCTTACCGTTCGCGCGCGGTCATGGACCCGCGTGGTGTGCTGGAAGAATTCGGCGTGACGCTGCCGCAAGACGTCGATATCCGTGTTTGGGATTCGACCGCCGAGCTGCGCTACCTGGTGGTGCCCATGCGTCCGGACGGAACGGAAGGGCTCGACGAAGAGGCGCTGGCGGCGCTGGTCAGCCGCGATTCCATGATCGGGACCGGCCTTGCGGGAGCAACGGCATGAACGGGCCGCATGATCTCGGCGGGAAGATGGGTTTTGGCCCGGTCGCGCCGGAGGACAACGAACCGGTTTTCCACGCCGATTGGGAAAAACACGCCTTAGGCGTCACCCTTTGCTCAGGCGCGCTGGGGCTTTGGAACATCGATGAAAGCCGGCATGCGCGCGAGAGCCTGCATCCGGCGGACTATTATTCCTCCAGCTACTACGAGATCTGGGTGAAAGCGCTTGAATCCTTGCTCCTGCGGCATGGCTGCGTGACGGAGCAGGAACTGCAGTCCGGCCACGCGCGCGAAAAGGCGATAATGGACAAGCCGCCGCTCGCAGCGGCCGATGTCCCGGCGGTTCTGGCGCGGGGCGGGCCCTGCGACCGGCCGGCGGAAGCCGATCCGGCCTTTGCGGTCGGCGACAGGGTCACGGTCCGCAACATCAACCCGTCCGGTCATACGCGCGTTCCGTCCTATGCGAAGGGCAGGACGGGCGTTATCGAGGAAGCCGCCGGGGCCTATGTGTTCCCGGACGACAATGCCCATGGCCGTGGCGAGAACCCGCAATGGCTCTACCGGGTCGTCTTTACCGGCGACGAATTGTGGGGCCCGCAAGGCGATCCGTCGCTGACCGTGTCCATCGATGCCTGGGAGAGTTATCTTGAACGGGCCTGATCGCGGCAAGGGTCGTTCCCTTCCAGCTGATATCTCCGATCCCGCACCCTTCGCGGAACCCTGGCAGGCTGAGGCCTTCGCCATGGTCGTCGGACTGCACGAGCGCGGACTTTTCGACTGGAGCGAATGGGCGGAAACCCTGTCGGCCGAACTGAAAAAGCCGGATGTGGCGCAGGATGGCAGTGACTATTACGACTGCTGGCTTGCGGCGCTTGAGACGATCATTCGAAACAAACAAATTGCAGATGTCGCGGAAATCGACGCGCTGAGCGCATCGTGGTCGCGGGCGGCCCGCGCCACGCCGCACGGCAAACCCATCCTGCTTGAAAACGATCCGCATACCCTTTGAGACTGCCCTTATCCCGCTGCGGTCCCTTGTCTGATCAGGAACACCAATGACCTTCACGCTCGACGATACACTCAGCATCGAACGCGTCTCCGACGATGTTTTCAGATGCAAAACGGACCAGCGTTACTGGAATCTCATCGGGCCCTATGGCGGCTGGATCGCGGCGGTGATGATCAAGGCGGTCATCCATGACCAGGCCGATGACCGTTTTGAACCGGTGGCATTCACCATCGACTTCATGAAGGCGCCGGCGGAGGGCGAAGTCATCCTGAAACGCAGTTGCGACCGGGCAGGGCGCACGGCGGCCTTCTGGCACGTTGTCCTGGAGTTGCCGGACGGAACGCCATGCGCACGGGCGATGGTGACGCTTGCGCCGCACCGCGAGACAATGGTGTTTTCGACGCAGAAGATGCCCGATGTTCCCCCACCGCAGGAGGTCGAGCGGTTTCGCACCGAGGTGCTGCCGGTCAAATGGGCGCATCTATACGAGACGCGGGTCATCAAGGGAAAAATGGGAGACATTACCCCCGACGCCCATTCGCTGACCTGGGTGCGCGAGGCGGATGAGCGTCCGCTGGACCATGTTTCTCTCACCGCGCTGTGCGACAGCCCGTTTCCCAGAATATTTCTTGCCACGGGCCGGCCGTCCAATATCTCGACGATCACGATGACCATCTATTTCCATGCACCGCTTGCGGAGCTGCAGGCCATCGGCAGCGACTATCTTCTCGCCGATGCGCGCTGTGAACGTTCCGTCGGCGGCTTCTACGATCAGCACACCAGCTTCTATTCGACGCAAGGCAATCTCGTTGCCGTTTCGCAGCAGCTGGTCTGGTACGATCGCAAGGCCTGAACGACGGTTTGCCCCTTGCCCTGACGGGGCGAATCCTGCCAGTTGAAGCCATGGAATTCTCGCGACAGCAGGACGAAGCGCTGCAGGCCGTCTCCCGGTGGCTGAGGGAGGGGCAAAGCCCCTTGTTCCGGCTGTTCGGCTATGCCGGCACGGGCAAGACGACGCTCGCCCGCCATTTTGCTGAAGAGGTCGACGGCGACGTGCAGTTCGCCGCCTTCACCGGCAAAGCGGCGCAGGTTTTGCGCAGCAAGGGCGCCAGCAACGCCAAGACGATCCATTCGCTGATCTACCGGCCACGCGGCGAGGAAGCGGTCGAGGACGAGGAAACCGGAAAGACCTCGATGGCGCCGATGTTCTCACTCAACCGGCAGAGCCCGATCGCCAAGGCGTCTCTGGTGATTGTCGATGAGTGCTCGATGGTTGATGAGGAACTCGGCCGGGATCTGATGAGTTTCGGCACGCCGATCCTGGTACTTGGCGACCCCGGACAGCTGCCGCCTGTTACCGGCGGCGGCTTCTTCACCGAGCATGAGCCTGACTATCTGCTGACCGACATCCACCGGCAGGCGCGCGACAATCCGATCATCGATCTTGCGATGCGCGTGCGTGAGGGGATCGATATCGGCTATGGCGACTGGGGAACGGCGCGGGTGATCACCAAGTCGGACGTATCCACCGAACTGGTGCTTGATGCCGACCAGGTGTTGCTCGGCATCAACCGCACCCGGCGGCGCTACAATCAGCGCCTGCGCGAATTGAAGGGCTTCGATGCCAAATATCCGCAGGCGGGCGACAAGCTTGTATGCCTGCGCAATGATCCGGCCAAGGGTCTGCTGAACGGGTCGCTGTGGCAGGTGATGACTTCGTCGCGCGAAACGGTCAAGCCGGGCATCAACCTGATCGTGAAACCCGAAGACGACGACATGAACCGCGGCGCGGCCAAGATCAAGCTGCTGAAGCAGGCCTTCGAAGACCCGGACGCCGAGGTGCCCTGGCAGACCCGGCGGCGCTATGATGATTTCGACTACGGATATGCGCTCACCGTGCACAAGGCGCAGGGCTCGCAATGGGACCGGATCGTGCTGTTCGACGAGAGCTATGCCTTCCGCGATTCACGCGAGCGCTGGCTTTACACGGCCATTACCCGCGCGGCCGAGGAACTGACGATCGTGCGCTGAAGCGGCCGGTCAGTCGGCGGTTGCATCGGTTTCGGGATTGCCGTAAACCCACTGCCAGGCCTCGGTCTCGTCCTGCAGCTCGAAGTGCTTGACCTCCATGCGGAACAGCGGGCCGAAAAACTGCGTTGCGCCGGCCGCCCAGGACGGTCCGCCGACAAGGGCGTAGCGTTTCATGTGCCGGATTGCCTGAAGCTTGCCGATATAGGCGGTGTCGGAGAACAGGGTGTTCCAGTCAAACCCGTCATAGCGGCCGATGCGCATCAAAATGCTGATCTTGTCGTGCTTCTCATAGGCCTCTTCGAGGGTGTTATAGACCGTCTCGATTTCCTCTCGGGTCAGATGACCGTCGATTTCGAAAGCATACACATCGTCGCGCTCCGTCTTGAGCTGTGTGAGGGCGGGGTGCCGTAGTCCGGATGTCATCGCGGCCTCCAAAAACCTTTGCGTGTACCTGTTCATTTAGGCACGACCCTCAATCGATACAATCGCCCGTTTCCACTGGTTTGGCGTTAACTGTTTAAATTGGTTCGTGATTGTCTGGGGCCCCTGCGTTAGGTATTGCGAACTCTCGGACAGATCTGCCTGGAATTTTCTGCATGACGCAGCCCGCCATTACCAAATTGTCGGTCAACCTCAACGCCATCGCCCAGCTTCGCAACCGGCGGGATCTGCCGTGGCCGAGCGTGACGGGCCTGGGGGCGCTTGCGCTCGGTGCGGGGGCCCACGGGCTGACCGTCCATCCGCGTCCGGACGAGCGGCATATCCGGCGCAGCGACCTGCCGGAAATCCGCGCCCTGATCGACGATGACTTTCCGCAGGCCGAGTTCAATATCGAGGGATACCCGACGGAGGCTTTCCTGGAGCTCGTCGAGGCCAACCAGCCGGAGCAGGTGACGCTGGTGCCGGACGATCCGGCGCAGGCGACCTCGGACCATGGCTGGGATTTCAGGCGCGACGGTGCGCTGCTCAAACCGGTTGTCGCGCGACTGAAAAAACAGGGAATCCGCGTCTCGCTTTTCGCGGACGGAGACGGCGATGCGGAAGTGCTTGCTGCGGCGGCCGAAACCGGGGCGGACCGGGTCGAGTTCTACACCGGCCCTTATGGCGCCTGCTATGACGATCCGAAGGCCGCCTCCGCGGCGCTGGAAAAACTGCAGGCCAGCGCCGAGGCGGCGAATGGTCTCGGGCTCGGGATCAATTCCGGCCATGACCTGACCGTGGCCAACCTTCCGGGGCTCAAGCAACATATTCCGAATTTGCTTGAAGTCTCGATAGGGCACGGACTTACCGCCGACGCGCTGCAATACGGCATGACAGAGACCGTCAGGCGTTTCCTGCGCGCTTGCGGGCACGACGTCTGAACCTTCAAGACCTGCTTTTCGTAGTCGCTTGACCCGATCATTATCTTGCTTTAATCAAGACCGAACCGTACGGTACGGTACGCATTGGAATTACAGCAAGATATGACGCAGGCAGTGCTGAAAGAGAGCGAAACAGGCGGCTTTGAGGCGTTTACGCCGCGGCAGAACGCGGTGCTCGAAACGGCGCTTCGGCTTCTCGTCGAGGGCGGCGGCGGTGCGCTGACGACGGCCCGTATCGCGCGCGCGGCGAACTGCTCCAAGGAAAGCCTCTACAAATGGTTCGGCGACCGCGACGGGCTGCTCGCTGCGATCATTGCGTATCAGGCAAGCAAGGTCCGGGTTCCGGGAACCGGGCCGCTGCCCGAAACTGAAGCCGCATTTCGCGAACATCTCGAACAATTCGCCAGCGATTTGCTTTCGGTGCTTTCGGGCGATGTTTCACTGGCGCTCAACCGTCTTGCTATCGGCCAGGCCAGTCGCGATGACGCCCATCTCGGGCGGCTGGTGCTGGAACGCGGCCGGCGCATGATCGGTCAGCGGGCAGGAGCCTTGCTTGAAGCCGGGCGGCGGCGTGGTTTCATCCGGTACGAGGATGGCGATGCGGTGTTCCAGACGCTCTACGGCCTGGTGATCCGTGATTTTCACGTGCGTCAGTTGCTCGGCGATACGCTGACGACGGAGGAGGGCGATTTCAGCGCCCAGGCGAAATCCGCCATCGACCAGTTTTTTGCACTTTACGGAACGGAAGGGGCGGCAAGGTCCTGACCATCCCAAACGACTGAATCAACATGTCCAGGAAAGGAAACAGTCATGCGTGTGTACTATGATCGCGATGCCGATCTGAACCTCATCAAGTCGAAGAAAGTGGCCATTATCGGCTATGGCAGCCAGGGCCGCGCCCATGCGCTCAACCTGAAGGATTCGGGCGTGCCGAACATCGCCATCGCGCTGCGCGAAGGCTCGGCGACGGCCAAGAAGGCCGAGGCCGACGGTTTCGAGGTGAAGTCCGTGGCCGATGCCGCCGGCTGGGCCGACCTGATGATGATGGCAACGCCGGACGAGCTCCAGGCCGACATCTACCGCGACCACATTGCCGGCAATATCCGCGACGGCGCGGCGATCGCCTTCGCCCATGGCCTGAATGTGCATTTCGGCCTGATCGAGCCGAAGGCAACGGTCGACGTCCTGATGGTGGCGCCTAAAGGACCGGGCCACACGGTGCGCGGCGAATATCAGAAGGGCGGCGGCGTTCCCTGCCTGATCGCCGTTCACCAGGATGCATCGGGCAACGCCCATGATCTCGGCCTGTCCTATGCCTGCGGCGTCGGCGGCGGCCGTTCCGGCATCATCGAGACGAACTTCAAGGAAGAGTGCGAGACCGATCTTTTCGGCGAGCAGGTTGTCCTGTGCGGTGGTCTGGTCGAACTGATCCGTGCCGGTTTCGAGACGCTGGTCGAGGCGGGCTATGCGCCCGAGATGGCCTATTTCGAGTGCCTTCACGAAGTCAAGCTGATCGTCGACCTCATCTATGAGGGCGGCATCGCCAACATGAATTACTCGATCTCCAACACGGCCGAGTGGGGCGAATACGTATCGGGCCCGCGCATCATCACCGCCGACACCAAGGCCGAGATGAAGCGTGTCCTGCACGACATCCAGACCGGCAAGTTCACATCCGAATGGATGCAGGAATACCGGGCCGGTGCGGCGCGCTTCAAGGGCATCCGCCGCAACAATGACGCACACCAGATCGAGGAAGTCGGCGAAAAGCTGCGCGGCATGATGCCCTGGATCAAGTCCAATGCCCTCGTTGACAAGGAACGCAACTAAGCGAACACCGGAAGACAGGCGGGGCGCGCCGCGCCCCGCCCTAAAGCCTGCCCATAAATCGTAACAGAGCCTTGCGTGGCTGGCGAACAAGACTGTAATCCACGCGATATTCGTGCGGAACGGCCGGGTCGGGCGGTTGCCTGCCGTTGGCCGCGCCGAGGAGGTGATCGGGCAAGGTCAGCCTTGTTATCCGCCCGTGCGTTGTGGCGATCACATCATCATCCGCCAGACCGAATGTCTTCTGTGGGAGCCGGCTGACCTTGTGCCACGCGAACACAATGCGGCGGCTGGTGTGTTGCGGGCGCCCGTGGCTGAGATGATACGTGCAGCCGATCTTCACGGCCTGTCCCGTCCTTTCGAAAGCGGACTGGCAGAAGATGACGTCCTTCGCGGTGTTCGTAAACTTCAGGTCCTCCCGAAAACCGCCGATCTGCCGGAACAGTTCCGCGGAGCAGAAGATGAAATCACCCGATGCGCCGAAGAACGGTGCGTCTTCATGTGCAAAGTCATCCTCCAGGTCCGGGCTGTCCACCAGGGTCTCGTCCGCAATGTCGATCCGGCCCGCCCTGTACAGCGTATTGGCGTCAAACGCGCCTTGCTGAAGGAATTGGAGAACATCGCCGCCAAGGAAGTTGTCGGGATTGGTGATCAGGATCCAGTCGCCCTTTGCCCGTGCCGCACCGGCATTTTTGGCGTGATACTCAAACACCGCGATATGGCGGTTCTCGCTGATCAGCCGGTGTATGGCGCCATCGACGACAATGCAGCGTGCCTCCGGGAAGGCGTCCATGACCTTCTCGGACAGCAACTCGCGGTCCGGCAGCGGATTCCATTCAACGAATATCAGCTCGAATTCGATGCCGTGTGCCCGAAGCGCGTCGACATTGTAGCGGGAGGTGGAAAAGAGGCGGTCCTCGAAATCGCCGCCATAATTGTCGTTGCGGCCCGCAATTATGATGGAAATCATGCGCCCACCCGTCGCAGATACGCGTCATAGGCCGCAAGCGCCTGCTCGGGCCAATAGTTTCTGGCGTCGTATGTCCCGCCGGCGATCTCTTTGACCATGTCGATCGTGCGCTCGTATCCGACGAACTCGCCAACCAGATCGCCTGTCAGGTCATGCACGTTCCGTAGCTGCGTGACGGAGGCGCGCGCATAGGCGACGGTGTAGCCGAGATGCTGAAGGTGGTAGGACGCCCAGATGTCATCCATCCTGCCCACGCCGGGCACCATGAAATAGCGGCTCAAAGCATCGCGCGTCAGGAATGTGTTCTGGGAATTGAACGGCCCAGGTTTGTTTGCGGTAAAGGGAAAATTTTCCGGATCGAACGTGACGTCCGGCGCGTGCTCCATTCTGCAGACGGCGTCGATATCCGGATCGCCGTTCCAGAAATCCGCCTGAACGTCGATGCGGGTATGTATCGTCTCGGATCGTGAATAGTCGCGGCCGCTCAGCAGTTGAAGCGGAAAGCCGCGGTGCCATAGATGGCCGTGCTCCGTGGCGCCGACAGGGTCGAAGCAGCAATCGTCGATGACGTAGGATTTGATCGGCGTCGTTGTGCCGACCAGCAGACCGGTGCCCCAATCATCGTGGGGAATGTTGTCGTCGTCGACCGTCGCCACGATCTGCGCGCCCTCGTCGAGGGCCAGCACAAAGCCGAGATTCCGCCGCTGGATGCAATTCCAGCCGATCAGCCCGGAGAGCTCCGGGGCGAGTTTCTCCTGATCCCCGGGCGACAGGTAGATACCGTTTTCAAGGCGGTAGTCATCCGGTGTCTTGCGGTCGCCGACGACGATCAGGGTCCAGTCCGTGCAAGCGTCGAAACGCCGGATCGCCTCTGTCGGGGGATTGATGCTGGTGCAGACGATGAACTTGCGGGAATCACTCATGGGCCGACAGTACAGGCCCGAAGCCGCGTGTCACCAGTGTTCAAATTCGAGCGCTGGACGCGAATTCATATATGTATGCGTCACCGCCAGCCAAACAAAAAGCGGCCCTGGGGGCCGCTCGTTTTTCGCATTTTCCAATTCGGTGCGCCGTTGCCCTTAATAAGGCGAGCGGCACTGCTTGCGCGGGCCGTGATAGGGCTGGAACGTGTTGTCGTAGGCCCGGTAGGACCGGTATTTGCGGTAGCAGTAGTTGATGTGCTGCTGCGAGACGTAAATGCGGCGCGGCGCCGGCCGGTATTGGTATCTTGGGCCGTAGGTGCGGCCGTAATAACGCGGCCCGTAATAAGGCTTCGGGTAATAGTTCCGCTTGTAGTAGCGGCCGTTGCAGTACCCGTTGTAGCAATGGTAGCGGCCATGGCGCCCGCTATTGGCGACAATGCCGCCGATCACAAGGCCGGTGAAGACGCCCGCCGCGAAGTTGGCGCCGTTGTTCTTGTAGCGGTATTTCTTGCCGGCCGCCGCATCCGGAACGGCCATGGCGAGCGCGCCGATGCCGACCATGACGATGGCAAGGCTCCTGAACAAGACTGACATATGTGCCTCCCGATATTCGGTAACGTGGCATTAACTATTTGACATGTTCGGCGCGCTGGCAAGCTTTTGCCTTGGCACAGGCGATCACAATTGCAGTGAGCGTTAACGCGCCCTTGCGTTTATCGGATGAAAATCAGCGGCTTGCCGGCCGTCCTTGCAGTCCCATCAAGCCTGCGTGACAAGGCCGTGTTCAGGTTCTAAACAGGAAGGCCAGAAAAACCTCCAGCAATCAGAGCGTACGATGTCGCTGCGGATCGCCACATTCAATGTCGAGAACCTGATGAACCGGTTCGATTTTTCCGGCTTCCGGAACGAACTGCGCCAGGACCGCAGCCTGCAGCTCTACGACATTCGCACCAAGGAAGAATACCGGCAGCTCGAGCAGGCGCGCGCCATTGCCCATACCGACGACACAAGGCAACTGACCGCGCTGGCGATCGCCGATGCGGCCGCCGACATATTGTGCCTTCAGGAGGTCGACAATCTCGACGCGCTCAAGGCCTTCGAATACGGCTATCTCTTCAAGATGGTCGGCCGTGGCTATATCCACAAATACATGACCGACGGCAATGACGGGCGCGGCATCGACGTTGCGGTGATGATGCGCGAGGAGACCCGCGACGGTCAGCCGATCGAGTTCCGGAAGATGACCAGCCATGCGCATCTGACCTATGCGGATCTCGGCCTATTCAGCGATGCGATCGCCGAAACCAACCAGGAATCCGATCGCATCTTCAAGCGCGACTGCCTGGAGATCGACGTCAAGGTGGGCGGACGGCCGCTGACGCTTTACGTGGTCCACTTCAAGTCCATGGGCTCGCCCCGCAACGGCATGGACGGGCGCACGGCGACCATGCCGGTGCGCAGCGCCGAGGCGATGGCCGTGCGGCGCATCATCGAGAACCGTTTCGGCAAGGAAAAGACCGCCGGCAAGCGCTGGGTCATTTGCGGCGACATGAACGACTACAAGGAGCGGGTCATCATTTCGGGCGACCGGTTCAACGGCTACGGGTTCGAGCCCGTGGTCGAGGAAACGAGCGCCATCGATGTCTTCACCGGCGACGGATTTGCGGAAAACCCCGTCACGCGCCGGCCGGAAATGGACCGCTGGACGCTGTTCCATACGCGCGGGCCACAGGAACGGCATCTGTGCCAGCTCGACTATCTGCTGCTGTCGCCGTCGCTGGCCGAGCGCAATGCCAGCCGTGTTCCGGAGATCGTCCGTGCCGGGCAGCCCTTCCGCACGATCTTCCCGGAAGGCCAGGCGGCGGAGCGCTATCCGCGCACCGGCTGGGACCGCCCCAAGGCTTCCGATCACTGCCCCGTTGCCATGACGCTCGATATGGTGTGAAGGTAGGCCCGATCAGTATTCGCGTATTCCTGCAACGCAAAATTAATTGTGGTCCTGATAGGCCGAAAATTCGATTGTCCGTCATCAAATGACCAGACCGGACTTCATCCTGCTCTAAACGGAGTGCCCACATGCCGCGCCAATATGCCATCTACGACGTTTTTTCCTCCGACCGGCTGACCGGCAACCCGCTGGCGGTGGTGTTCGACGCGGAAGGCCTTTCGGGCGAGGCGATGCAGCAGATCGCTGGTGAGTTCAACCTGTCGGAGACGGTGTTCGTGCTGCCGGCGCAAAACCCCGCGCACGGGGCGGCCGTGCGCATCTTCACGCCGGGTCGCGAACTGCCCTTCGCAGGCCATCCGACCGTCGGCACGGCGATCGCATTGGCGGAGCGGAAATCCACGGGCGATGCCGATATCGACCTGATGAACGTGCTGGAGGAGGGGGTCGGGCCGGTGCGCACGGTCGCCAAGCTCCAGCGCGGCGCGGCGAGCTTCGCCGAGTTCGACCTGCCGAGGCTTGCCTCGCGCATCGACTTCGAAGTGAGCAAGGATACGGTTGCCGCCGCCCTGCAGCTTGAGCCGCATGAGATCGGCTTCGAGAACCACCATATCTCATTCTGGAATGCCGGCGTTCCTTTCCTGATGGTGCCGGTGCACGATCTTTCGGTGGCCGCCAGGGCGCGCTGCGAGGCGAGCCAGTGGGAGCAGCTCGCGCCGATCGCCGACGGGCAGCTTGCCGACGCCTATGTCTATTGCAGGGGCGGCGTCGACCACGAGGCGCATTTCCATGCCCGCATGTTCGCGCCGCATGCCGGCATCAACGAGGATCCGGCGACCGGCTCGGCCGTGGCCGCCATCTCCGGCGCGATCCACCAGTTCGACGAATTGCTCGACGGCCACCACGCGCTGCTCATCGAGCAGGGCGTCGAGATGGGCCGCCCGTCGAAGATCCACCTGCACCTGGAGGTCGACGGCGGCAAGATCGCCCAGGGCCGCATCGGCGGCAACGCCGTCAAGGTCGCCGAGGGCGTTCTGCTAATCGACTGACGCTGTCCGGCGATTGAAATTCATCTGGACAGAACGGGGCAGGGCGGTTATATCCGGCCTCTCTTAATTCGTGGGTGTGTAGCTCAGTTGGTAGAGCAGCTGACTCTTAATTGATTTTAGACCGCTAACATACGTCAACATACAATCCGTATTCTCCAATGGTTTCAATGTGTTATGTGCTAAACTTGGCACATACGAGTTCATTGAAATTCACCCCAGAATACGCGATTGGAGTGACTAAGTGCGACTAAAACTGACCGATCTAACCATTCGCCAGCTACCGTTTACCCCGTCTGGTCAACAGACATATTGGGATGTCACCACGCCCGCTTTTGGCCTGCGTGTCGGTACCCGTTCCAAGTCGTTTGTGGTCATGTATGGCCAGAAGCGAAAACTGAAAACGCTTGGTCGCTATCCCGACATATCTCTGGCTGACGCCAGGCTGGCCGCCAAGCGTGTTTTGGTGTCCAAACCGGCATCGCCCGAAGTTGAGATCAGCTATGACGACGCTCGCAAGGCATTTATAGAAGAGTGTCGGGACAAGAACCGCCCCAAGACGGTTGTTGGGTATGAGCGATACCTCAAGACGCTCAAATATTCCGGCAAGGTCTCCGACCTGAACCGTCAGACGCTGAAACCGGTACTCAGCAGTCCGCATAAACTCACCGCCTTCAAGATATTTCTCAATTGGTGCGTGCGGAATGAGTATCTGCTGCGTAATCCGCTTTTAGGCGACAAAGCCTCATACAACCCCTCCCGTGACCGGGTGCTCTCGGTCGAAGAACTGAAAGCGGTTTGGCATTATGAGTGCCCGCCGTTTTCGGACATAGTCAAGCTGCTTGTTCTCTTGGGTCAACGTCGAACCGAAACGTCGCTTATCGTGTCCGACTGGATCGACGGCGATATCATCTACTTCCCCCCGGAAGTCACCAAGAACAAGAAAGCACATGCCATTCCGTTCGGCCCTTTGGCCGCTCGGTACCTGCCGCCGGAACCGTTTAACGGTTGGAGCAAAAGCAAGAGGGCCATGGATAAAGCGGTCAAGATTGATCCTTGGACACTCCATGATCTTAGAAGGACATTTTCTTCTAATCATGCCCCGCTTGGCACGCCGATACATGTGGTGGAAAAGCTACTCAACCACTCATCCGGCTCGTTTGGCGGTGTGGCCGGTATCTATAACCGCTACGGATACATGGAGGAAATGCGCCAAGCTGTACAGCGATATGAAGACTGGTTAAGCTCTACGTTGTCCATCGGTGGTTAACTCAACCTGGGCGTTGCAACGCTCCCTAACACGGAGTGTTTGCAATGTCGGAGAAGCCACTGGTAATCGACTGGCATGGTCTTAAACGTATGGGCTGGCCTTATAGCCGAGTTCATACAGATCGGCTGATGAAGGAGACCATAACGCTCTCCAAGAGGATTGGGGGCAGGGGTTCTAGGGCACGTGAGTATTGGGATATTCCCAATCCCGACCCGTTCCCCACAGGCCGCCGCCTCGGAGCGTTTCCAACGTCACGCTACGTCTGGCGCGTCAAAGACGTGCTCGACTACTTTGAGGCCCACGGTCTTCCAGTTTCGGACGACTGGCAGGCTCCTATTTAGGAGCAACAAGGGAGAGGCTCTGGTCTCTCCCTTTTCTATTTGCGGGTTCGTTCAAGGGTTCGTTCTGAACGAACATCGGCAGTCGGCAGACATACAGCCACACCGGAAAACATAGGTTCACGTTTCCGGCTCCAAAGCCGCCGTGACTTCTTATCGATGCAATCAATAATTGTATTTTCGGGAATATTTATCGCATCTATCCGCAAGCTGAAATGTGGCATACCCTTGGTTGTGTCAGTTGGCCAATGCAGATTTTAGTACCCACTAGTTAAATCGGGAGAGACAAAAGAAAGGGGGTTGGTCATGCATGTAACCATTGAACATCGTGAGGATATCCAGGGCGGTATATTCAAGAAAACCAAGATTTGTGTCGTGGTTGTCACGGTTCAGTTTTCAGACGAAGAGAGACACATAATAGACGAGTGGAAACTGGAGGAATACCCGGTGATGGATCGCAATCCGCCACCTGGCTCCGACTCTGACCACGCTTACCTATACACACTGACAATCTCGAATTTGCTGAGAGGTCCGGATGCTCATCCGGTGGCCAACCCGGTAGAAGCCAAATACTATCATCGGCTGCTCAGGGAAAATCTGGAGACTCTAAAAGAGTACATTGGCGGCAACGCCGCCATAGAGGCCAGAAGCGAGACCTTCGAGCTTTAGAATGGACGAACTGGCTGGCTGCATGATTGCTGTCTTTCTGTTCGCTGTTGGTGCCACGGCGCTCGTCATGTTCGCCATGTACCTGCCGATCATCGGGCTGGCCATCGGCCTGATTGTCCTCCCCGGCGTTATCTACTACGCCCACGTTAATTCCGCTGAATACAAAGAAAAAGGGGTCAAGGCTCAGACCGAAGCTTTGTATCGGCAGGCGGCGGCTCTGGCCCCGCCTGATGCGGAAAAGCTGATTGATCGTTTGAATTGGGATGTGCCCGAACTGGCGCAGGCGGCTTTAGCGATCAGCGCCATCGAGGGCTACGCAAGACCCAAAGAACCGCCACTAGTTTGCAATACGGTGGAGGGAGCCAGATACCGGGACAAGCTTCATCGGTACATCGAAAAAGCCAATGCTCTCGAAGACCATGACGACTTCCTGAATGCCCTGTTTGCCTGCCTGCCGAAATACAAAAAGTCCGACGGCATGTTTGAGGCATCCGCCGAACTCACCAATGAGGACGTGGAGAAGCTGATCCTGCCGTTCTATGAGCATGACAGATTCTTCCATAATCTACGGCAGAAACTAGAGCGGAATTTTCGGGAGCAAGACAATGTTCTGCCCTCAAAATACAAGGGCGAACACTGCGCCTACGCCTATCTCAAAGACACGCCGCTCATCCTGCTGGCGTCTATTCCGCAGCGGGTGTCGCTCAAAAACCTGACCAGCCACATGTGGGTACTGGCGGGCACCGGGCACGGCAAAACGTCCCTGGTCAAATACATGATCGCCAAGCAGTTGGATGAGGATTGCACCATCGTGGTCATGGACAGCCACCGCCAACTGATTGACGAGTTGGCTCACCTCGACTTACCGATTGATGACGTAACCTATCTGTCGCCGCATAACGATCTCGGTATCAACCTCTTTGACGTAGACTACAAAAACCTGCGGAAAGACGAGGGGGCGGTAACGAACGCGGTTGAGCTGCTGGAATACGTCCTTGGCTCCCTCATGGAAGCGGAGCTGACCTCCAAGCAGCAGGTGGTCTTTCAGTTCGCCATTCAACTGACCGCCGCCGCGGACGGCAACATCGATACCTTTCTGGAAATACTAAAGCCAAAAGGCTGGGTGGAGTATGCCGATGTCCTCGACGACATGCCCGCCTACGTGCAGGAATTCTTCCACGACCAGTTTGACAACGAGAACCAGTACGGCACCACCAAGCAGGAAGTCTCCCGCCGGGTCTGGGGAATGCTGAAGAACCCCACCTTCGCCCGGATCTTCTTCGCCAAGGAAAACCCAATCAATATGGCTGATGAGTTGGCCAACGCCAAGCTGATACTAATTGACACTGACCAGTCCTTGCTTGGCGAAAACGGCTCTTCGTTCTTCGGACGGATGTTCATCGCCATGGTGCTGCAAACCGCCCGCCAGCGCTTCACTGGCAAACATCGCCCCGTCTACTTCTACATCGACGAAGCCCCGCCGTATTTCGACAGTCGACTCGAACGCATGTTGCGGGAGGCTCGCAAGGCAAATATCGGCCTCATCCTGCTTCATCAGGATTTAGCCGACGCCCGCCGCCATGACGTGCTGGCAGCGCTAACCGGCAACACCGCTATCAAGTTTGCCGGTGATGTTTCCGACAATGATGCCCGATACATGGCGGGCAATATGAGAACCGACTACCAGTTCATAAAAGAGCAAGATCCGCTACACTTCGCCGCTTATGTTCAGGGTGAGGGGGTCTATTCAATCTCGGTGCCGCTTGGCGCCCTTCATGATCGCCCTAAGCGGTACAGCCTCGATGGGCTTATCAGCGTGATGGAAGAAGAGTACGGAAACAACCGGGCGGACGAGGATGGCGATGACGAGCCTCCGCCGGACGATGACGAGGATATCAAACCCGGAAAGCTCTGATTTTCTTCACCCCAACATATACACCCGTCGGTCTTCGCCTGACCAAACCAGTCAACACCCATCCCTTTTACGCCCCCCGGAATATGTGAACTTTTCAGTGTCCTTCACCAACGGAGGACTACTGAAGATGAAACTGATCACGGGCGATTGCCTGGACGTTCTGCAAACCCTCCCCGACCTATCGGTTCAGACTTGCATTACCTCGCCACCCTATTGGTGCATGAGAGACTATGGCGTGGACGGTCAACTCGGCTTGGAAGGAACGCCAAATGAGTTCGTCGGTGTGTTGGTTGAGGTGTTCGCCGAAGTCCACCGTGTCCTTAAAGATGATGGTACGCTGTGGCTTAACCTTGGCGACACCTACGGTGCCAGCGGTGGCAACTCTCTTAACCTGTTATACAAGTCGTTCGATAAGTTCGGTGGCTTCGGAAAAGCCGCTTTGGTTGAGAGGCGCACGTCCATTCCCAAGAAGAACTTGATCGGCATTCCTTGGCGCGTTGCCTTTGCCCTCCAAGATGAGGGCTGGTTTCTCCGCCAGGACATCATTTGGCACAAGCCGAACCCGATGCCGGAGAGCGTCAAAGACAGGTGTACCAAATCCCACGAGTACATCTTCCTGCTCACTAAGTCACCGCAATACTACTTTGACGTTGACTCGATACGTGAGGAGCCAGTCACAACTCCCAAAGCCAGCGCCAAAGGCTATGGTGGACAATCGTGGCATGAACACCGCAAAGATTTGACCGCTGGCAACATCAAGGTTGGTAAATCTTTGACCCACCCGCTTGGTCGAAACAAGCGCTCCGTATGGTCAGTCAACACCAAGCCATACAAAGGCGCGCATTTCGCTACCTATCCACCAGACCTCATTCGTCCGTGCGTTCTGGCCGGTGCGCCAAAAGGTGGCGTGGTTCTCGATCCCTTTATGGGTTCCGGCACGACCGGGGCCGTGGCTCTTGAACACGGGCGAGACTTCATCGGCATTGAGCTAAATCCCGATTACGTCAAACTGGCGAAACTGCGGATTAGTGCAGCCAATCTCAATTCTGTCTCATGACCAGCAATATCGGGCGGGGCCGCTTCCGCGAGCGACCCGCCCGGACTGTCGAGCTAAACCCAACCAGGCGGCAGGTGGAATGGCTGAAGTTCCTCAACCTCCACGGCTGTCTGCCTTCGTCTTATCTCCACGAATTGACCAGAGACACCGCGAAGAGCGAGCGGGCCACGCAACACCAGCTAAGGCGGCTCTGGCTTGGCGGCTACATCTATCGACCGAAACAACAGCGGGCGACCGACAACGCCAACTATCACGAATACGTCTATGACTTGACCGACAAGGGCATTAGCTACCTCAAACTACATGGCCTATATGTCGATGCTTACCGACCGCGTAGCTTCAGTTCATCAGACAAGTGGCCGCATAACTTCATGATCTCCTGCATCACCGCCACCATGCACATAATGTGTCTACGCTGTGGTTATGAGTATGTTCCGCCGCACGTATTTGCAGGTCAAAAACTCAAGATTGAGAACGTGCCGTTCTTGTATGATGGGCGGCGACGAAAGAAGCACCTGACACCCGATAGCGTCTTCGCCATCGGCTACCCCGACGGCCACATTGCCTACGCTCTCGAAGCCGACCGCAATACTGAACCAAACGACGCGGCAGACTGGAAGCGCAAGTCTGCCAAAAGCTCGGTGCTTCAATACCAGTCTGTTATCGGAAATAAGCTCTACCAAAAGACGTATGGCCGCCAAACGCCGATGATGCTCATCTATGTGACGGTGAGCGCTACGCACGCCAACAACATCCTACAAGTGATCTCCGATAACCTCGGCCCCTGTCATTACATCGCCGTTGGCGTGGCCACCGACTTTGAGCCGCCGTTTTGGAGGCCACCGCGTCCGCTGACACACTTGTTTGAAAGGTCGCTAGGTAGGGCAGCCAAGTCATCTTGGGTCGTCAAGAGAGTCTAAGAAATACTCCAATTGCTCTGAACCCTATCAATCATCAGCTGCAAAACACTTTATATTCCGCCACATTGATCAAGTCACCGGAGAGATGACACGTCAGTCGCGAACTACTTTGTTGGAACTAAAAGCTACGGTCCTTGCTTTCTTCAATACAAGATGACAACCTATAGAGGTCCAAGGGGAAGACATATACTATAGGGGGAAGTTATGGTGGATATCGTCGCGATCAAGAATCTCATTGCTGCTGAGACCGGGATTGCAGTGGCGGAACTTGAATATGTGACCGAAGAACTGATTGAAGAACTTGCCGCCGCCAATGACGAAGATACGTCTGACCCATATGGTGTCGAGGAAGTTAAATTGGAAACTCCAGAAGGAGTAGAAAAATCATCCGGTGTATACTGCAATTCGGTGATTATCGATTCAGCACACGGCGGGTGTATTAGGTATAAACGTGGCCCTCGGAGTACGCCTGACTACGGTTGCGGATACGATCCATATAAAATCGATAGAAATGCAGCGACGATCAGGCAGGTTGGATATTGCTCCGATGGACGTACGAAATTTCTTATCTCGTGGGGTGCTTCCTTTTACCTGGATTAATGACGATGTCTAACCCTTCGAACTCCCCACAGTGCTTATTCGGTCATCAAACGGACAGATGGCGTCGATGCCAAACCGCGGAAAGTATAAATAAAGACGAGAGGAAGTATCAAAAATATCAATTTATATTCCGCTCTTTTCAAAAAAAATCAAATAATGATGATTTTCTATTTACTATTAATTGTAAATGTTTGATCCAGGTGGTTTGCAATCACCTCCCGCAGGGTGTACCATTTAATACAGAACGAATCGCTCTATTTTTTGTGCGGTTTTGGAAAACTGCGATAAATCAATCGCTTAAACAGCAACTTGTTTGGGTGATGAGGAAAAGCGAGTGGCGTCTTGGGGGGCACCCTTGGCGCCATTTTTTATTCGCTGATCTGAGGAGATTGGAATGGCTCAAAAGCACGAATTGACGCTGGAGTATGATGACAGGGCTGAAAAGGTGTTTGATGAGTTGAAGGAATATTTCAGAGTCAACACTAGGGCCGAAGTCATTCGTCGTGCGTTGGCAATCACCCGCAGCGCAAAGCAACTTGCCGATGAAAATCATATGGTCACAGTTACTGATCCAGACACCAATGAGCAAGTATTGTTAGGGTTGTGAATGCAATCTTTAATGACCCCTCTGAGATTTCAGAGGGGTTTTTTGTATAGGGGGCCGACGATGAAGATAGTGCAGTCACAGTTGGAAACGGAACTTATTGTTTCTGAGAAAGAACGTGCGCTTGCGAAAATTGTTGGCGATACAATGCCGTTATTCAGGAAGGCAAACAATGTCTTGTTGATTATTTTGGGAATAGCTTTAGCGGTTGACATTATTTACTTGTGGTCTGGTTATATAGAAGCTGATCAACGTATAATTAGTTCCACAGTCATTGTCACTTTGATTGGAGCGACCGCAGCCGAGATTAGCGTCATTATATTGGCAGCGATAGCGAAATTTCCTCACTGATTGGCAGTGTTGATCAAAATTCTATAGACGTGGAAATTGAGAATATTTCGACCAAGGTCTGCGGAAGTTACACGGCCTGCGTGGTGGCCGAAAACGGTTGGCTCTGCCTTCCCTCAACCATGAGCTTAATGAACATCTCGTAGTTCGGAAGATTGATTAGGTCTTTCGGTTGCGGCGTGTCAGCGGCAAACTGCTTGGCGAGAATGGTGGCGTCATTGGCTCCCACCCGAAACGATATCAACGTTCCCACGTTCCCTAGAATGGCCTCAAAGGTGGATAGTTCTATCTTTGAGGAATGCTGTGTCGTCAGCACCAGTGCGAGGGCAAACTTCCGCAGGTCGGATAGCATGTCGGCAAAGGCAGCGGTGGTGAAGCTATGAAACTCGTCACAGTAGAGCGTGTATTGCGGTCGCTGGTCAGGTGGCAGGCTCTCTCGGCTATAAGCGGCTTGCGCCAGACTGGAAATGATCAATCCGCCCATGACGTTTGATACGTCAGCCCCCAATCGGCCTTTAGCCAGGTTCACTATAAGGGTGGTACCCTCGTCCATGAGCTTCCGGAAGCGTAATGGAGAAGGTGGATCACAAACAGCCTTTCGTACTACCGGGTGAGCCAAGAAGGCTCCTAGCTTATTGGCTATCGGTGCTACGCCATCAGCCGCCGTCTTGAAGTTCATGGCCTTGTATTCAGTTTGCCAAAACCACCGTACTTGCTGGTCGGTTACCTGGCTCATTACCTTTGCCCGAAAGCCCTTATCGAGAAACAAGGGAATGATGTCTTGCAGGCTGGAACCAGGCCGCTCTAACAAAGCCAGCAGAGCATACCGAAGCAGATGCTCCATACGAGCACCCCAGGCGTCCGCCCATTGCTTCTTGAGGGTATCAATGAGGCCGGAAGCGATGAGAGGCCGGTACTCGGCTGATACGTAGGTGAGCGGGTTATAGCCAAGGTCTCTGTCGGGATCGGCAACGTTCCAATAGACACAGTTGTCACCGGAAAGCGCTCTCATTTCCTCGGCCAGATCGCCATGGGGGTCGATGAGACAGAAGCCGCTACCGTTCCCTACATCTTGCTTCATTAACTGCGCCAACAGCGTTGACTTGCCGGTGCCGGTCTGACCGAATACTGCCATGTGGTGAAGCATATCTCTTTGACGGATACCGAACAGCCGCCGGGGATGGCGGCCGATGGTATGGCCGATGTTTTTGACTAGCTCTTTGGCGGGCTTGAAGCCAGAATTTGCTTTCAATGATAGCTGACGGTCTTGCGCCGCCTTCATTGCTCCGAGCTCTGCTCGTGCCTTTTAAATTTCTTGTCGTACTTCCGACAGATCGCACCAAACCGCTTGGCTTCTTCAGAGTATGCAGCCACCACCAACGCTTCAATCTGACATGGCTGCAAGTCCGGTACCCTTCGACAATTGGGTGGAGTGAGTGCACCATCCATGACAGAAGTCACATTCTGCACCGGAATTAGCCATTCCGACGGTTCCAGCTCTACCTTTTTGTTCTTCACCGTTCGGTTCGAGACGGTGTATTCAACAAACTCTCGTTTTTCGTCCGGGCTAACGGTTTGGTAGTATTCTGCAAGGCTTTTCACCAGTTCGAGAAATCGCTGCACATTGTCGCCAGCAGACTGCAAATCTCGTAGATTTTCCACCTTCTCCTCAAGCTCTCGTTTCTCGATAAGCAAAGCTTGATGACGCTTGTGGTAGGCGTCAGGTTCAATGTGTTTGTCGATAAGGGCGTCAGTCAGATTTTCGATACGTTGATCGACTTTCTCAAGTTCGCATTGGAGTGTCAGTTGATTACCCTTCCCGCCGTACTTTTCCTCCGCCCAGGCGGTAACGGCGTGGGTCAGTTGTTCTATCTCGGCAGGCCCAAGTCGTAGCTTCCTCAACTCATCGACAACGGCTTTCTCAATATCGTCTTCCCGAATGATATTTGAGGGGCAGTCTATTCTATGGCAGCGGTAATAAACGTGGCCCTTCTGCAGTTCGGGGATCATGCTGCGCATACAACCCGCGCACTGAAACAAGCCACGATAGATGTGATTGTGCCGGGTGAACTTCTTGCCCCGCTTGCCGAACTTCACCTCTTGCACCCGTTTAAACAGCGAAGCTGATATCAGCGGCTTGTGTTTGCCTTCGTATGTTTGCCCGGTGGCGCTGATACTTATGATGCCGGTATAGAATGGGTTGCCGAGTATGCGTTCAATCAGGTTATTGGCTGGCGGTCTTCCATCTCGATTGGTGAGACCCCGCCGTATCATCTCGGTTCGGAGCGTTCGGATTGAATAGGTACCGGTGGCATAAAGTTCAAAAAGCGTCTGCACCAACTTAGCCCGTTTCGGGTCTGGCGTTTTCAGTTTTCCCTTGCCGTTGTCGAGATAGCCAAGGGGCGCGGTGAAGGGATAATACCCGTTCTTCAGCCGTCCGATTTGTCCCTTGCGAATTTCCTCCTTGAGGTTGCGTATGTAGTCCTCGGCCACCGCCATCTGCACATTGGCCGCCAGCCTGCCGCCACGGGAGCGGAAGTCCAAACTCTCAACGGCAAAGTGGATGTCGATCCCGGCATCGGATAACTGGCCGATCTTTGCCCAATCGAAGAAGTTGCGAGCACTGCGGTCAATCTTGTGCATCACCACGCCCTGGGCTTTGCCTTGCCGGAGCGCTTTGATCATAGCTACGAATTGCGGACGGCCCCGCTTGGCCGCTGTCTTCTGCTCCGCGTACCATTTGGTGATGATTATGTCGTTGCGTTTGGCGAACTCAACGATGGCTTCTTTCTGGGCGTCCAAAGACGCTCCGTCGCCTTGTTTCTTGGTTGAAACCCGGATGTACCCAAAACATTTTTTCATATAATTTTTTGATTATTTTCTAATCTTCAGACTCTACCAAATCCCCGGAATTTGGCGAATCTGCCCATGGCCAAGAACCTTCGTCGGCCATGCGCTCATAAACCCGCTTGCACAGTTCGATGAACTGCTCGAATTTTTCTTGATCATTCATGGATGAGAGTATGCCGGGGGTCTGGCTGGCTGCGTAGTGGCGGTGGTTTTCACTACCGAAATGGCTAATGGAGACTGCAGGCCTGCACACTAGAGGTCGAAATCAACACGCGAAGATTTGGCTACGATCCAAATGGTTTTGGCGCGCTAAGTCGGCATCTTAATTGAGTACACCTCCTGCACGTATATGTAAAAGAAAGCCAGGGTAATCACGAGCAGGATCATTCCAGAAACAGTGGTGGCGATTTTTATGCGAGTTGTTGATAGTTCGATCGTTTCTATATACTGATCGGCCGCCGCCGGATTTTTCCGATAAAATGCCATGCCAAAAACGATCTGAGCCACCGAGATTACCAAGCCAGACAAAACAAGTATGGTTGTAGTTGAGTGTATCGATTTCGTCGCCTCATCATGCCAAGCATACATGTTGACATTGCGATCCATTAGCTTCTCTTGGTACGCGATCCAAGCAGTTTGGTATTCCTTGCTATTCTGAACAAGATCCAATTGTTTGTAGCTCTTATATAGCATTATCCAAGTTGATCGGATGGATTCCAATCGCTCTTCCAAGGCATCGATCTGTTTTGACGTCATTTCTTCGTCGGCGTTTTCAATCGCGTCTTCGAGCTTCTCTTTAATTGTTCGTAGTCCGTCGATTTCTTGATTCAACAGATCAAGCTCGGCTGAGAACGGACTTTGCGGAATGTCGATTTCCCTCACCGCAGCATGGCTGGCGCTATGACTAGTGCTCTGAGCCCAAGCAATCGACTTTCCATCAGTAAACCCAAAAAGTAGCAAGTAAAACGCCATGATCGGCACTATGTACCGACGAACGAAATCAAGAAATTCTCGCATCCCCACCCCCGAAGCCAGAGCGGCATTTATGATGTGTGAGTTGATGCCCAAATGCAAGCGATGGATGTATGGTTGCGCCGCCGCAATTCCCGGTCACTACCGCCGAATTTCAGATTGGGTAAGCTGATGGGCGTCTGGGATAAGCATGACCACGAACTCGGTGGTGGTTGATCGGAGGGGTTCCACCCCTCCGACTCACTGACGATAAACCAGCCACCGGGTTCGTGGTTTATGTTGCCTGGATACGTAGCTGTCGGGTTTATCTCTCGTGCGCAACCTGACCGTAGGCTTCGGCCCTTATCAGTTCTTTAAGTTCATCATTCACCACTATGATCAACGAATTCGCGCTGGATTTGAAAACAGCGCGCAAAAAGTCGGGCCTGACCCAGGTCGATTGCGCCCATTTATTAAATGTAACTGAACCGATCTGCTCACGCATCGAGAACGGCAAGCGGATGCCAAGCGTGCGCGAACTCTGTACGCTCTCGCTTATCTACGGACGTAACTTTGAGAGCCTGTTTGCCGGGATCTTCAAAGAGGCCCGCATTGACCTTCGGGAACGCCTGACCACCATTCCCGATGCGCCCAATGGCTGGCTCGGACGGATGAACCGTCAGCATACGCTCAATAGTCTGGCGGAGCGTTTAATCGATACCTATCCGCAAGATAATGAGGCGTAGGCGGCTGGTTGTTCTGGCGGTTGCCGTTAGAGCTGGCCGGGTTGCACGCATCGTCTTCGTCGATGGCAAAGTCAAGGATTGGCGGATTTCGGAGGGGCCAGCCGAGGCCACCAAAGCCGCCAATACAGCCATGACCAAATGGCTGGAGAGGTTTGATCCTGATATCGTTGTTTTGGAAAATCACCATACGGCGAAACGCAAAGCCCATAAGACACGGCGGATCATCAAGGCTCTGTATCGAGTCGCCAAGCGGTCAACGGTGTTGGTGGCGCAAGTGACACGGGCGCAGGACTACCCGAACAAGTTTGTTGAAGCCAAGTCTCTGGCTGGTCGCTTCCCGGAACTCAAACCACTGGTGCCGTCACGGCATCGTATCTGGGAGAGGGAACCTCGAAACCTTGTCTGTTTTGAAGCTCTGGCTCTGGCGGATCAGTCCGGGTTCCTGCCGCCGGAAGACTGAACCAGTGTCTCACATTAAAAAAGGAGGATCGGCTGATCCTCCTTTTGTATGTCGGACTGTTCTTTGGAGCCGATGATGCAACTGCCTCAGTCGGTCGGATATTTAGTATCTTCAGGCGATTATGCTTTGCCACCGTCAATGCGGCCTATCAAAGGATCGGTGTCCGCTTTGCGGTCTTCCGAAAGATTGCGCTGCTCGTATGGGGACACAGGATTTGGGTCACAACGCACCAAATTAGCTGGCGCAGTGGTTTGGTCAGCAGGACTGGTGGAGTATTTTGTCGACTGTCCAGCCTAGTGATTGAACATGTCAGATTTCAAAGTTTTCTCCAGAACTTTACGAAGGCAGTTTGATCGACGTAGTCTTCTCGCGCCTCTATATCATAATGCAGCGCAATGCTGGCATTGTTGCCGAGAGCAACAGG
>NZ_JAPJZH010000007.1 GCF_027889715.1 Allohoeflea poritis | reverse complement strand
AATCGACAACCCGTTCGGCACGAGGTTGTAACCCATGTCTCCGGTACAAACCGTTACCTATGTCTCCGGGTCGGACATGCATCAATGTGGTTGCAGCGACGGGACTCGAACCCGCGACCTGGCGATTAGAAGTCGATGTAGTTCTGCCGGCATTCGCCCTGAATTCCTTCATTTCAGTCCCGGCGACAAGGTGTGGATGAAACAAATAGGCCGGTGCTCTGGGCTGTTTGAGCTACACGGTGACTTCACCGCGATGTGGTGCCACCCACATAACCTCCGGCGTTGGATGTAGTTCCGTCCGCATTCGCCAGGTAATTATTCCCCTCAATCCGGCGACAAGGGGTGAAGAAACAACCGGGAGTCCCGCCTCAGGGATGAAGAACATCCCCGCCTGAAGGCGCCTGCAAGGAGGGGAGTCGAACCCTCTCGGAGCATCCCTGGTCTGGTGCAATGTAGTTCCTTCTGCATTCGCCGGGTTTCATTCCTCTCAGTTTTGGTCTGGTTACAAGGACAGATGAAACCTCTCCTCGAACCCCGGTCTGTTCCGTCAACGCCAGGAGCGGGTCGAGAGCTGTTGCTCCATCGGCATTCACCAGTTCAATTCCGGTTCGGTTGGAAGCGGGGTGCTGCCCGCTTCCATTCTTTGCTTTACAGTTCGATCCCTTCGATCTCTCCGACCCACTGATCCGGACCAAGCCGGTCTTCAGCGAAGGCGGCGATCTGATCGAAGACCGCATCGGAAAACCCGCCGATGTTCAGAACATTCTCACGGGACTTCACTTGGGTCGTGCCGTAGGGCGCGATGTCGATACAGACCAGTTTTGCCTTCGGGTTGCGGACCGTCAGCTTTTCCCAGTTCCGCATCATTGGCGTTCCGGCGGACCTGCGGTCCGTATCGGCCCAGGACTGGTTATCCGAAACGAAGACGATCAGATCCGGTGCCTGGTTGCGGGCGATCAGCCATTCCAGCGGAGCCAAACAGTTGGTTCCGCCACCGGCCAGATCGGCCAGCCGCCGCGCATTGGTCAGGATCGTGTCGCGCGCTTCGAGCGTCACGTCTCGAACCCCGAACTCGAACGGCAGGACCAGGGTTCCGCGGTTGCGCCGCAGGAACGCTGCCGACACAAGTGCCGCAACATCCACGAACCTCGTCGCTGTCGTGGCACCCGGGCGGTAGCCGGTGACCGGCGAGGTCATGGAGCCGGAAACGTCCGGGCACACGACAACCTGTCCGCTGATCTTCGGCACGTTGGTGACGGCGACTTCCATCGCGTCGTGCAACGCATTCCGAATTTCCACCGGCATATCCCCTGAGAGGGACTGGTATGTCGTCATCAGCTGGTACGGGAATACCCGTGCCTTCCTGATGCGTTCCCGGTCGCCCAGGGTCGCCGCAACCTCTTCCGTCACGCCTTTGACCCCAAAGGCGCCACGGCGCAGAAAGGTGTTGAGGTTCATGCGGACCATCTGCCAGCTTCCGCTGCGGGCGATCTGCGCCCAGTGCTCCGCGGTCAGCGGCAAATGCGTCAGCATCTGGAACGGCACGTCCGGCAGGGGTCCATCGCCCCTGTCCTGATACGCGACATAGTCCTGAACCGCCTCCGGCAGCTTGTCGAGATCGCACGGCTTGCCGATCATCCAGGCGAACAGGGCTTCTCGCCTCGCGTCGCCGGGCTTCGGATGAACCATCTTGATCACATCCGCCAGAGACGGATTGCTGCCGATGGACGCCTGCAGCAACTGTCTGTCGGAGGCGCTGTTCAGCCAGCCTGCGACCAGAGCCTTGGGGCGCGAGCCGAGCGACTTGCGTCCCGTCTGCCCGGACCGCATGATCTGAACGAAATTGCGCAGCATCTTGCCGTTCGTCACAACCCGCGGAAAGGCAACCGACAGGATCTGCGGATCCCGCGATGCCAGGACCGCCAGCAACAGGGCCGGCATATCCTTCATGTGGCCTCTTTGCCGGGCGTGGATCGCAGCCTTTGCCAGATACTCCGGCTCGACCTTGTTCGCGACGTCCAGGACCGCGTCCAGCTCGACCTCGGCATCCTGATAAAACAGGTCGCCGATCGTGCCGGTCATGGCCAGTTGTGCAAGTTTCTGCCGGTCCTCATAAGCGTAGGCCGGAGCCCCTTCCTTGTTGACTGCGTCGGTCTTCGGGAGCATCCGGCCTCGCATGGACGCAAACACGGATTTGTTCGCCATTTCTCTCTTCCTTCTTCGATACAGCTGCATTGTGAGAGAAAGGCGCTTCCGCTTAAATCAAAAAAGGAAAATAAGTTAAGTATCTGTAATTATGAGATTATTTCAATTTTCAATTTTTGCGGGAGAAAATAAACTATTCAAAATTATAGGAAAATATACTAACAGATAGGACATGAAGAAAAATGTAGTCCTCGGTTTTCTCGGCACCCAGCTTGACGCGGGAAAAAGGAGACGTTGGCGACCGACGGTCGCGCTCACCAGGCATGAGGATTTTCCGGTCGAGCGTCTTGAACTGATCTTTGACCGGAAGTTCTCGCGGCTCGCTCACGCGATCAAGCGTGAGATCGAAGACAGCCGGTCGACAACGGAAGTTCTGTTGCAGCAGATCGATCTCAGCGATCCGTGGGATTTCCAGGAAGTCTACGGGGCACTTTTTGATTTTGCCCGCGCTTATGGCTTTGACGAGGAGCGTGAGGAGTATCATGTTCATCTGACCACTGGCACGCATGTGGGGCAGATCTGCTGGTTCCTGCTTACAGAAAGCAGGCATATTCCGGCGCGACTGCTGCAGACGTCGCCGCCAAGGACCGAAGAGGACGGGATCGATGGTCAGATCAACATCGTTGATCTCGATCTTTCGAAATACAACGCCCTGCAGCAGCGCTTCGACCTGGTGGCGGATGAATACAATGCGCTTCTGAAATCGGGAATAGAAACCCGCAATGAGGCGTTCAACACCTTGATCGAACGGATAGAACTTGTCGCCACCTCAAGCGATGCGCCGCTCCTGTTGCTCGGTGCGACCGGGACCGGAAAATCGGAGCTGGCCGAGCGCATTTATGAGCTGAAGCTTCAGCGTCGCCGGGTGAAGGGCCGGTTCGTCCATGTCAACTGCTCCACACTCAAGGGTGAACGGGCCATGTCGACACTGTTCGGTCACCGGCGCGGTGGTATTTCCGGCATATCCAGCGATCGGCGCGGCCTGCTGAGGGAAGCAGATGGCGGAATCCTGTTTCTTGATGAGATTGATGAACTCGGACTGGACGAACAGGCGATGATCCTGCATGCGATCGAAACGGGCAAGTTCTTTCCGCTCGGATCGGATCACGAGATAACAAGCAGGTTCCAGTTGATTGCCGGTGCAAATCGAAATTTGGGATTGCTCGTCTCCGAGGGACAGTTTCGCGCGGACCTGTTTGCGCGGCTCAATCTCTGGACGTTTGAGTTGCCGTCATTGCGCGAACGCCGCGAGGATATCGAGCCGAACATCGAATTCGAACTTCGGCGCGCCGAGAAAACACTCGGTGACCGTGTCGGATTCAATGTCGATGCGCTGCAGCGCTACATCCGCTTTGCGACTGATCCCGCAACACTATGGCCCGGAAATTTTCGTGATTTGGGCGCATCATTGCAAAGATTGTGCACTCTTGCGCCACGCGCCCGCATAACGTTGCCCATGGTTGATCAGGAGATCGATTTCCTCAAACGTCAATGGGCAAGTGCGACGCGTGATGAGGACGATCGGCTTGTGCGCCGGTTCCTTGGTGAAAAGGCGGACGAGATCGACCCGTTCGATGCGGTGCAACTGGCCTTCGTGATCAGGACCTGTCAGACCAGCAGGACGCTGAGCGAAGCGGGACGAACACTCTATTCCGCATCCCGTGCCGCCAAATCCAGCCGCAACGACGCTGACAGGCTGCGCAAGTATCTCGAGAAATTCGGCCTGTCCTGGAGCGTCCTGTCGGAGGCTTGAGTGTTGGACCAGGATTGATTTTGCGGGTGGTCTTCGAAACTCGAACGGTCCTCCCGGTCCTTGGACGGAGGGGCCGCACTCTCTTTTTGGGCCCGTCATTCCTATTTTGAAAGCACCTGTGTCGCCCGATGTCTGGTTCCGTTCCTGCAACGCGCCGGAAACAATGGAAACACCGTCGGCTCCTGACAGACAATGAACTGAAACAAGCCGTCGCCACTTTGACGAGGCAACTGAAAATGGCGGCATTCATGGCCGTCACGTCGATCAAAGGAGCGACTGTTATGAAAACGCATTGTCTCAAACTTGCTTTGTCCGCGGCGATTGCCGCGTCCGTGTTTGCCGGCAGCGCCGGGTACGCACATGCCTCCTATTGTGAGTATCGTGCTTCTGACACGAAGCGGATCGTGGCAAGGGGCGGGGCCAACGCCCGCAAGATGAGCACGGCATGCAAGCGTGCCCGCCGCGAGTGCAACAGGCGGCTTGACCGTGAAACGCGCAAGGGCAAGGTCGGCCGCGGAGCCGTGTGCCGCAGAGTCCAGTTCGGCTGACAAAGCCGCCAACAAGGGATATTGACTGGCGTGCCTGGCGGGGCATGGGACATGCTCCGCCGCCCGCACACTTCGCGTTCTAGAGCGAGTCTGGCCAGTCCATCCATGAGATATATGGGAATTTGGTGGAGCCAAGGGGAGTCGAACCCCTGACCTCTTGCATGCCATGCAAGCGCTCTCCCAACTGAGCTATGGCCCCAACAGGTGCGGCTTTCTAATGCCGCTGGTCGCGGAGATCAAGATGAAAATGTATCCGCGCGCCTGAAATTTCGCTGATGCTTGAAACCCGGCCGCTCCGGCCGGGCGGAAACAGTGAGCGGTCAGCTTTCCTCTTCGTCGTCGGAAACCGCGATAATGCCGCTGACGTCGTCGTCGTCCTCGTCGTCGGTTTCGAGGAAAGTGTTGTCGTCATCGTCGCCGAGATCGACGTCGTCGTCGTCCGAATCGATATCCGGAATGGCTTCGCCGGTATCGGATGCCTCCTCGTCGGCATCTTCCAGGGAAACAATCTCGACGTCTGCGCTTTCCTTTTCCACTTCGGTGTTCTCGGCCTGAACATCCGCTTTCTCCGTTTCCGGTTCCGGTTCGCCACCCTCGAAGTATGTCAGCGGATAAGTTTGTCCGGTATAGGGCGAAGTGATCGGATCGCGATTAAGATCGTAGAATTTGCGGCCCGTTTCGGGACAGACGCGTTTGGTTCCGAGTTCAGGCTTTGACACTTTGCTGGCCTCTTGGTCTTTCAGGTCGCCGCTCCGGGATTGTCGCCGGAGCCGATTCATCGTCCGCCATGCTGCAACGTTCAGATCGGCGGTGTTCCGCGTTCAGCCCATCAAATCCGCCGGCCGCCGATAGCAGGTCGCCCTGGCGCCGTTGCGCAGCGTCGCCGGTTTTTGATGTGCCGGACCCCATACCCATCTTGGCAGCGTCTGTCAAAGCCTAACTTGCGAAAATCGGCATGCCGGCGGGCGCCGGAGGATGACGGCGATTTTTCCTTGTGCTAGACGGTGCGCGAAACACTGGAAAAGCCCGCCGGCGGTCCGTTTCGGACGCAGGCTCTCAAGGACAGCAAATCGATGACCCATGGCGCTTCGCTGACACCCGCGGTCGCGCACAAATCCGAAAATCTGACCGGCACCGTGCGCATACCCGGTGACAAGTCGATCTCGCACCGTTCCTTCATGCTCGGCGGTCTGGCCAGCGGACGCACCCGCATCAGGGGCCTGCTTGAGGGCGAGGACGTGCTGGCCACCGGCCGTGCCATGCAGGCCATGGGCGCGCACATCGTCAAGGAGGACGACACCTGGATCATCGACGGGCTGGGCAACGGCCTTTTGCTGGAGCCGGAGGCGCCGCTCGATTTCGGCAATGCCGGCACGGGCGTGCGCCTGACGATGGGCCTTGTCGGCACCTATGCGTTCGAAGCAACCTTCATCGGCGATGCATCGCTGTCGCGGCGGCCGATGGGCCGGGTGCTCGATCCGCTGCGCCTGATGGGCGTGCAGGTCAAGGCCGAGGCCGGAGACCGCCTGCCGGTCACCCTGCGTGGCCCCGACCTTGCCATTCCAATCAGCTACCGCGTGCCGATGGCTTCGGCGCAGGTCAAGTCCGCCGTGCTTCTGGCCGGGCTCAACACGCCGGGCACGACAACGGTGATCGAGCCGGTCATGACCCGCGACCACACGGAAAAAATGCTTGCCGGCTTCGGCGCCGAACTTTCCGTCGAGACGGACGCAGGCGGCGTGCGCACGATCATGCTTTCAGGCCAGGGCAAGCTGGCCGGTCAGGATATCGACGTGCCGGGCGATCCGTCCTCCACGGCCTTTCCTCTGGTCGCCGCACTGCTGGTGCCGGGATCGCGGGTGACCATCGAGAATGTGCTGATGAACCCGACGCGCACCGGTCTCATCACCACGCTGCTCGAAATGGGCGCCGACATCAAGATCGTCAATCAGCGGGGCGCCGGCGGAGAGGATGTCGCCGATCTCGTCGTCAGCGCCTCCGAGCTCAAGGGTATGACGGTGCCGCCGGAGCGCGCGCCGTCGATGATCGATGAATATCCGGTTCTCGCCATCGCCGCATCCTTTGCCGAGGGCGAGACCGTCATGGAGGGCCTTGAGGAACTGCGCGTCAAGGAGTCCGACCGCCTTGCCGCCGTGGCGGAAGGATTGCGCCGCAACGGCGTCGATTGCGATGAGGGCAAGACCTCTCTGCGGGTGCGCGGTGTCCCGGGCGGCCGCGGCCTCGGCGCCGTCGCCGAAGACGCTGTCGTCGAGACCCATCTCGATCACCGTATCGCCATGGCGTTTCTGGTTATGGGGCTGGCGGCGGAGAAACCCGTCACGGTCGACGATAGTACCATCATCGCAACGAGTTTTCCGGAGTTCATGGACATGATGACCGGTCTCGGTGCGATCATCGAGCGCGGCCGGAAGGCCGCCTGATGGCCGGCTTTACCGTCGCCATTGACGGGCCGGCCGCGTCCGGCAAGGGCACGCTGGCGCGCCATATCGCCGAAAGCTACGGCTTTCACCATCTCGATACGGGCCTGACCTACCGAGCGGTCGCCAGGGCGTTGCTCGATGCCGGTGTGCCGCTGGATGACGAGAGGCAGGCCGCCGCGATTGCATCACAACTCGATTTCGGCGGGCTCGACCGCGCCACACTGTCGGCGCATGGTATCGGCGAGGCGGCATCGCGTGTCGCGGTCATGCCGCAAGTGCGTGCCGCGCTGGTCAAGGCGCAACAGCGCTTTGCGGCCCGCCCGCCCGGTACCGTGCTGGATGGTCGCGACATCGGCACGGTCGTGTGCCCGCAGGCGCCGGTGAAGCTCTTTGTCACCGCCACGCCGGAAGTGCGCGCGCGCCGTCGGTACGATGAGATCAGCGCCGCCGGAAACGGGCTTTCCTACGACGCGGTTCTGGCGGATCTGAAGAAGCGCGACGCCCGCGACAGCGCCCGCACCGACTCGCCCCTGCGCCCGGCTGAAGATGCCCACTTGCTAGATACGAGCGAAATGGATATAGAAGCGGCGTTCCGCGCCGCCAAACGGTTGATCGATGCCGCCTATGCGCCCGGAGCAAGCAGCTAACCACCGCTTTTGATGCGGCCTCGCGCCGAACGGGCAGTCGAAAGGATTGCCGGCCAGCATCACAAGTGATTGCAACACCAACCGTCGGCGCATCCAGTCCGGCCGTCGAGGCACTCCGGTCCGGACCGTTCAGGAGTATATATGTCTGCACAAACGTCTACGGAGGACTTTGCGTCCCTCCTCGAGGAATCTTTTGCCACCCAGGATCTCGCCGAAGGCTATGTCGCCAAGGGCATCATCACGGCCATTGAAAAGGACGTCGCCATTGTCGATGTCGGCCTGAAGGTCGAAGGCCGCGTGCCGCTGAAGGAATTCGGCGCCAAGTCGAAGGACGGCTCGCTGAAGCCGGGCGACGAGGTCGAGGTCTATGTCGAGCGCATCGAGAACGCTCTCGGCGAAGCGGTCCTTTCGCGCGAAAAAGCGCGCCGCGAGGAAAGCTGGGTCCGCCTCGAAGCCAAGTTCGAGGCCAATGAGCGCGTCGAAGGCATCATCTTCAACCAGGTCAAGGGCGGCTTCACCGTCGATCTCGACGGTGCAGTGGCCTTCCTGCCGCGCTCGCAGGTCGATATCCGCCCGATCCGCGATGTCACCCCGCTGATGCACAATCCGCAGCCCTTCGAAATCCTCAAGATGGACAAGCGCCGCGGCAATATTGTCGTCTCGCGCCGCACCGTGCTTGAGGAAAGCCGCGCCGAACAGCGTTCCGAGATCGTCCAGAACCTCGAAGAAGGTCAGGTGGTCGAGGGCGTCGTCAAGAACATCACCGACTACGGTGCGTTCGTCGACCTCGGCGGCATCGACGGCCTTTTGCACGTCACCGACATGGCATGGCGCCGCGTCAACCACCCGACCGAGATCCTGTCGATCGGCCAGACCGTCAAGGTCCAGATCATCCGCATCAACCAGGAAACCCACCGCATCTCGCTCGGCATGAAGCAGCTCGAAGCCGATCCGTGGGACGGCATCGGCGTGAAATATCCGGAAGGCAAGAAGATCAAGGGCACGGTCACGAACATCACCGACTACGGTGCGTTCGTCGAGCTGGAGCCGGGCATCGAAGGCCTGATCCACATCTCGGAAATGTCCTGGACCAAGAAGAACGTTCATCCGGGCAAGATCCTGTCGACCAGCCAGGAAGTCGAAGTCGTCGTCCTGGAAGTCGATCCGAGCAAGCGCCGAATCTCGCTTGGCCTCAAGCAGACGCTCGACAATCCGTGGGAAGTCTTCGCACAGAGCCACGCTGTCGGCACCGAGGTCGAAGGCGAAGTCAAGAACAAGACCGAGTTCGGCCTGTTCATTGGCCTGGAAGGCGATGTCGACGGCATGGTCCACCTGTCGGATCTCGACTGGAACCGTCCCGGCGAGCAGGTCATCGAGGAGTTCAACAAGGGCGATATGGTCAAAGCCGTCGTTCTGGATGTTGATGTCGAAAAGGAGCGTATCTCGCTCGGCATCAAGCAGCTTGGCAAGGACGCGCTCGGCGAAGCCGCCGCTTCGGGCGAGCTGCGCAAGAACGCCGTCGTTTCCGCCGAAGTCACCGGCATCACCGATGGCGGCATCGAGGTCAAGCTGGTGGACCACCCCGATGTCTCTGCCTTCATCCGCCGCTCCGACCTGTCGCGCGACCGCGACGAGCAGCGCCCCGAGCGATTCTCGGTCGGCCAGACCATCGATGCGCGGGTCACCAACTTCTCCAAGAAGGACCGCAAGATCAGCCTGTCGATCAAGGCGCTGGAAATTGCCGAAGAAAAGGAAGCCGTTGCGCAGTTCGGATCGTCCGACAGCGGTGCATCGCTCGGCGACATCCTGGGCGCGGCCCTGAAAAAGCAGAACGGCGACGAAAAGTAAGCCGGTCTGTCTTACAGATAATGGCCCGCGGCGGAAACGCCGCGGGTTTTCTTGTCACTGGAATTAGAGCGTGTCTGGCTTAGATTGAAACATTTGACCGCGGCGATTTTGGTCTCTGGCTAGGCGGATTGCGCGCCGTGGTGCAAACCCACCACAAGCGCGGGCCAACGACGCCAGGGGTCAAAATCGCCCGGCCCGATCATCTCTGAATTTCAACACGATAGGCCTTGCCAGGGTGGGGAAAATCGGTCCATCGGACGTCGTTGCGCCGCTTGCCCGATGCGTTGCATCGCGCTGCGCGACGCGCCTAGCCGACTGGACCGATTTTCCACCATCAAATGCTTCAATCTAAGCCAGGCACGCTCTAGCCCGCCGTCAGGCGGCAAAGGCGTTCTGGATGACTGCCGTCATGGCGCGGCAGATGTCCATGTCGGCGACGCGGCCATATTCGATCACCAGATTCGAGGGCGGAATGACGCCGAGGCCCGTGACGGGCTCCAGCCGTGCGCCCATTGCCGATGCGCCGACGACGCCGGCTGCAATGCCGGCCTCCAGGGCGGCCACGATGCCCGTCGTGCTTTCGCTTGAATAGACAATTCTGTATGCGCGGCCGGCGATTTCGAGCGACCGCAGCGCGGCATCCCGCCACCAGCAGTCTCGGTCGTAGAGCGCGATGGGCAGTGGATCGCCCGGATCGGGCTGGAGCGCGCTTGAGGCCGCCCATTGAAGCTTCTCTTCTCGCAGGAGCGTCATTTCCGGAAGAACCGTTGCGACCTCATGCACCGCGATGTCGAGGGCCCCTGTCGCCAGGGACTTCGAAAAGCCGGCTGAAAGCGCGCAATGAACCGATAATTCCACATTTGGATGGCGCTGGGAAAAGTCCGCGATGATCCGGGACAGCACATCCCGGCTGTGATCGTCCGGGATACCGATCCGCAAGCTGCCCTTCAGGCCGTCGTCCCGCAATTGGGCAAGAGTCCCGTCAAGCAGCCGCACGGCCTGCCGTGCCGCCGGCTCAAGCGTCTCGCCGACGGGCGTCAGGCGGATGCCGCGCCCGTGCCGTTCGAAAACCGGCGCGCCGATCAGGTCCTCGAGTTTGCGGATCTGTATGCTGGCGGCGGATTGCGAGCGATAGATGCGCGCCGCGCCGCCGACAAAACTGCCGGCGTCGGCGATCGCCAGGAATGTGCGCAGAAGGTCGGTGTCGAGTGCTTGCATCTATCAAAATCTTCAATAGCTGATGTTCAATATATTCGTTTTTCAAAACCCTGACCAGTCGCCATAATCGAACCGGACAATCGGAGATCGAAATGTCGGACTTGGCCACTGGACACAGACCCAATGTCTCCCGGAACGTGTTCCTGGCACTGGCCGCCGTGGCGCTTGCCGCGGCGGCGCTTTTCTGGCCGGTTGCCGCCCTGAATACCGGTCGGTTCGTTGCCGAAAGCCTGATCGACGTGGCCCCGCTCATCGTGCCGGGCATTGTGATTGCGGCCTGGGTTACGGCGAGCGGTGCCGGGGACCGGGTTGCCGGCCTCTTCGGCCGGCGCATGCTGCCGGCCATCTTCGCCGCCTCGGCGATCGGAGCGGTAACACCGGTCTGTGGCGTTACGGTGCTGCCGCTGATGGCGGGCCTGCTTGCCGCCGGTGTGCCGCTGGCACCGGTCATGGCGTTCTGGCTGTCATCGCCGGTGACGGATCCCGCCATGCTGGCAGCGACCGCTGCAACGCTGGGCGTGAGCTTTGCGATCGGCAAGACCGTGGCAGCCTTCGGACTGGGCATCCTCGGCGGATCCGCGACATGGCTCCTCGCGCGGCGCCCATGGATCATGCACCCGTTGCGCAACAATGCCTTCGTCGGTCAGCTCGGCGCGGGATGCAGCAATGATGATGGCTTTGACTGGGCGGTCTGGGCCGATGCGGCGCGGCGTCGGCGCTTCGGGCGGGAGTGCCTGTCGATCACAAGGCTGGTTCTGATCTGTCTCATACCGGCATTTGCCGCGGAATATGGTCTCAACGGGCTTTTGCAACCCGAGGCATTGTCCGCCTATGTCGGCGAGCAGAACTGGTGGGCGGTTCCGCTGGCGGTCTTTGTCGGCGCGCCGGCCTATGTGGACGGCTATGCGGCTTTGCCCCTGACACGCGCCCTCATCGAACACGGGATGGCGCCGGGCGCCGCGATGGCCTTCCTCGTATCCGGCAGCGCCGTCAGCATCTGGGGCGCCATGGCGATTTTCCCGGTCCTGAAAGTAAAACCCTTCCTGCTGTTTTTGGGCCTCGCGGTCATTGGCGCGCTCCTGTCCGGCTGGCTGTTTCAGATCGCGGTTTGACAACCGGCCGCTCCAGCGACACATAATTCTCCAAACTGCCTGCTGGCTACCGGCCGAAGCGGCGGGTGTTCGGCGTTCGGGATGACGATGCATGGCCGTCAAGGCACCGATATTCTACCGTAAACGACGCGGGCCGGAGACCGGCGCCGGCATTCTGGATGGCGAAATCCTTTCCGAGATGGCGTCTGCCATCGGCCGGGCCGGCCGGGGCATGGAAAAGGCGCTTGCCGATCTGAAGGAACATGATGCGCAACAGTCTGACGCTGATACCGACCAGCGCCGGCTGGAGCTGGTCCAGAAAGCGGCCGACCGGGCCTGGGCACTGTTTGTGCAATATGACATGGCCGGCCTGTCCTCCCAGGCTCAGCTTGTAAAACGCTACGCCATACCTGCGGAAGTACTTGTGCGCGTCGGTATTCGCTAGAGCGAGTTGCGATTAGATTGATGCATTTGATGGCATTGCCTTAAAGTAATTTGAAATTACACATTGCCGCGCCCGTGTTACTCTTGCCCCGATGCGGTGTAGCGAATTTTCCGGAGGGGTCATGGATTACTTCGATCTTGGAACCTATCGCCGCGGTATCACGACCGCGTCGAAGGATGCGCAGCGCTGGTTCAACCGCGGTCTCATATGGACTTATGCCTATAACCACGAAGAGGCCATCGCCTGTTTTAAAAGGGCGCTGGAACATGATCCGGGCTGTGCCATGGCCCATTGGGGCATCGCCTATGCCATCGGCCCGAATTACAACAAACCCTGGGAGGCGTTCGAGCCGGAGGAAAAACCGGAAGCGATCGCCACCGCGCAATCGGCGCTGGCCGCGGCCGCCGAGTTCGCGCCGCAGGCGCAGCCGGCGGAACGGGCCCTGATCAAGGCCTTGAGCGCCCGTTATCCCGAAACCGGCGACGTCGAGGATTTTTCGCCCTTCAACGATGCCTATGCCCATGAGATGCGCCTGGTTCACGGCTCGTTTCCCGGCGATCTCGACCTGTCGGCCCTGTTCGCCGAGGCGATCATGAACCGCACGCCCTGGCAGCTCTGGGACCTTGCGACCGGTGCGCCGGCCAAGGGTGCCGACACGACGGAGGCGATACGCGTTCTGGAAAATGCGTTCGACACGATCGAGGGCGCCTGGGACCATCCCGGCCTGCTTCACATGTACATCCACCTTATGGAGATGTCGCCGCATCCGGAAAGGGCGCTGCGCCAGGGCGACCGACTGGCGACGCTGGTACCCGATGCCGGCCATCTCATTCACATGCCGACGCATATCGATGTTCTGTGCGGCGACTATGAGAATGTCGTGGCGCGCAATTCAAAGGCCATCGAGGCCGACCACATGTATGTGCAGGAGGCGGGGCCGGAGAACTTCTACACGCTCTATCGCTGCCACAATCTTCATTTCAAGATTTACGGGGCGATGTTCCTCGGCCAGGCGAACACGGCGCTCGCGACAGCCGACGAGCTGATTGAGAACCTGCCGGAGCCGGTGGTCCGTCCGCTTGCCGACTGGTTCGAGGGTTTCGTTCCCATGAAGCAGCACGTTCTGGTGCGCTTCGGGCTGTGGGACGCGATCCTGGCGCAGCCGATGCCCGAAGACGGCGAACTCTACAGCGTGACGACGGCAATGCTGCGCTATGCGCGCACGGTCGCGCTGTCCAACACCGACCAGCTCAGCGCCGCGGATTCCGAGCGCGACCTGTTCTTCGAGGCGCGCGACCGGGTGCCGGAAAGCCGCATGGTGTTCAACAACACCTGTGTCGATATCCTGAAAGTCGGCGAGCAGATGATGCTCGGCGAGTTGGAATACAGGAAAGGCAACATCGATACGGCCTTCGATCACCTGCGCAAATCCGTCGAACTGGACGATACGCTGCCCTATGACGAGCCATGGGGCTGGATGCAGCCGACGCGTCACGCGCTCGGCGCGCTGCTTCTGGAACAGGAGCGGTTCGAGGAGGCGGAGGCGGTCTACCGCGCTGATCTCGGGCTCGATTCGACGCTTGCCCGCGCCTGTCAGCACCCCGGCAATGTCTGGAGCCTGCACGGCCTGCATGAATGCCTGGCGCGCCGCGGCGAGGAGGTCGAGCGGTTGCATGTCAAGCTGCAGCTCGACAAAGCGCAGGCCCGTGCCGAGGTTCCGGTGCGTGCCTCCTGTTTCTGCCGGCGCAATGCGGCCTGAGGTCTATTTTTTGCCCGACTTGAACTCCTGGTAAAGCTCGTCGAGCACACGCCGGGTGAAGGCGCCGATATCGGCATATTCGGCCTCGGTCAGGTTGGCGAGCGAGACGCGCGCCGATGAATCGACGACCTCGAAACCTTTGCCGGGCAGAAGAACCACCCCGGTCTCGCGCGCCAGGCGGAACAGGAAGTCGGTGCCGCGGTCGCCGCTGGCGAACCATTTCGCGAACGGCTTGCCGTAGAGTTCCTCGCCGAGCTGCTGCAGGTCGATCAGCGTGTAATAGTTGACGCCGTTGGGCCCGATGCGCGGCTCGATGCCCATCTCCTGGCACAGCGTGCGGTAGCGGTGGCGGATCAGGTGTTTCGCCGCCGCCTTGTAGGTACCGTCGAGATCCATCAGCCCGTTGAGTGCCAGCAGCGTCATCTGCAACTGCTGGGGCGTTGAAAGCCCCGCCGTGTGATTGAGCGCAACCGCGCGGCTGTCGGCGACGAGCCGGTCGATGAAGCGCAGGCCCGCCACGTCGGTGGTCAGCGACGAATAGCGCTGGTCGAGGCCCGCCTTGACCGGTTTCGGCAGGTCCGCAAGCGCCTGGTCGAGCACATTGTCCTCATGCAGGGCAATGACACCGAGGCGCCAGCCGGTGGCGCCGAAATATTTCGAGAAGGAATAGACGCACAGCGTGTTGTAGGGGCAGGTGGCGAACAGCGACACGAAATCATCCGCGAAAGTGCCATAGACATCGTCGGTCACGACGATCAGGTCGCGGCGCTTCGTGTTGATGAGATCCGAAAGCTGTTTGAGGCAGGCGTCGGACAGTTTGTAGGACGGCGGGTTGCTCGGATTGACGAGGCAAAACACCTTGATCGCCGGGTCTTCGAGCTTGGCGATTTCTTCCTGCGGAAACTGCCAGTCATTGTCCTCGTCCATGCGGATATCGACGACATCCATCGCATATTCCGGAAGCGGCGGGATTTCCAGATAGGGCGAGAAGATCGGCGTTCCGAGTGCCACCTTGTCGCCCGGCGCAATCAGGCCGTTATTCTTCAGCGTCTGGAAGATGTAGGTCATGGCGGCGGTGCCGCCCTCGGTGGCGAAAAGCTTGTAGGGGCCGGATTTCGGGGCTTTGCCGAACATCTCCTGCGCGATGTATGCGCTGACGATTTCTTCGGCATGCTCCAGCATGCGCGGCGGCACCGGATAAACGCAGCCGAGAAAGGCCTGCACCATCTCTAAGATGAAATCCTCGCGCTCCAGCTCCAGCTGGTCGCGCACGAAAGAGATCGCGGCGCGCAGGAAGGTGATTCCGGGATCGTCCGGGAAACGGCCGGCATAGGCCTCGAACCGCTCGATCATGCCGTCCTTCTCGGGCAGGCCGCCGAAACCGCTGTTGAGATAGGAATAGGAGCGCTCCGCCTCCAGGACGGCGAACTCGCCGAGCCTGAGGAAGGCACGGCGCGGCTGGGTCGCCAGGAAATTCGGATTGCCGCGCCCGGCATTGAGCATGACCTTCTGGGATTCGGTCCTGGCGACGGCAATCAGCTTGTCCTTCAGTTCGAAAGGGCTGAGATCGGCGAATTCGCTGAAATCTTCGTCCTGCATTTTGACCTCGTCTGGTGTTAGGGCGATGCGTTCTTGGTGATGATACCGACAATCAGGGGTCCCCAGATCGTCAGGAAGACATTGGCGACCGCATAGGTGACCGTGAAGGTGACCACCGGCGTGGCGTTCCCGGCCTTGGCGAGCAGCGCCGCAAAGCCCGGATTGGCGCTGCGGCCGCCGACGACACAGGCCAGCGCCTCGATCGGGTTGCGGATCCGCAGCACATAATAGGAAAAGAAGAAGACGACGATCTGCGGGATGATCGTCACGCCGACGCCGAGGAAGAACAGCGTCAGGCCGTATTGCTGCATCGTCGTCACCGCCTGCGGACCGGCCGAGATGCCGACAATGGCGACAAAGACGGCGAGCCCGAAATCGCGCAGGAAATTGGACGCGCCCGTCGGCAGCGCCGCGAATTGCGGATGGGTGCTGCGCAGCCATCCGAAGAGCAGGCCGGACAGGAGGCAGCCGCCGCCGGTGCCGATGGTCACCGGTATGCCGGCAATCCGGAACTCGATCATGCCGACCAGGATGCCGAGCGCCATGCCGATGCCGAAAAACACGAAATCGGTCACCGCGGCAGCGGTGATCTTGTAGCCGATCAGGTTCTGGACCCGGTCGAGATCCTTGGGCGCGCCGGTAAAGAGCAGCTCGTCGCCCTTGTGCAGTTCCAGCCCGTGCAGGTTCGGAAGGTTCCGGCCCATGCGCTGCGCGGAGACGAGATAAACGCCATGGCGCGTCTGCACGCTGAGCTCTTCGTGCAGCTCGCCTATGGTCTTGCCGATGAACTGCGGTTTGGTGACGATGATTTCCCGCTGTTCTTCGACAAGCTGGAACTGGTCCGGTGCGTCGGCCTCCGGCCCGAAATAGCCTGAAACGTCCTTCATCACCGCTACCATGCCGGTTACGGCGATCTTGTCGCCGGCCTGTACAACCGTGCCGTCGGTGACCGACAGTTCCTCGCCATTGCGCAACACGGATTCGACGGCGGCGTCGGACAGGTCCTGGTCGATTGCGAGCGCTGTCTTGCCGGCCGCCTTGCTGCCTGTTGCGACCTCGTAGAGCCGCGTGTTGACCTTGCGGATGGCGTTGAACTGTCCCGGTTCAAGCTGGGCCTTGCCGCCGGACATTTCGCGGGCAAGCTTGACCGCTTCCTGGCGCACATCCCATTTCATGAGCATCGGCAGGAACCATGTCACGATGATGATCGGCCCGAGATTGCCGAATATGTAGCAGACCGCATAGCCGACGGCGACATTGGTCTGCATGATCTTGATCTGCTCCGCCGAGACGCCCAGCTTGGCAATCGCATCGCCTGCCGTTCCGATGATCGCCGATTGGGTGAGGCCACCGGCAGCCAGCCCGGCGGCCGTGCCCCGGTCGAGGTCGAATGTCCAGGCGCTGACAAGCACGCAGATCAGCCCGACCAGGCACATGACGAAGGCCGAAACAAGCTGGTTGAGCGAGCGCCGGTTGAGCGAGCGGAAGAATTGCGGGCCGCCCTGATAGCCGACCGCGTAGATGAACAGGGCGAAGAATACCGATTTCATCGCCGTATCGATGTGAATGCCCAACTGGCCGATGATGACGCCGACGATCAGCGATCCGGCGATGCCACCGAGGACGAACTGGCCGATGGTCAATTTGCCTACGACATAACCGAGAGAAATGGTGATGAACAGCGCCAGAAGCGGCGCCGCGTCGAACAGCCGGTCAAGCATTTCAATCATGGACAGCTCCCCTGTGGCCGGATGCGATAACGCAAGCGCAATGTGCACCACCCGCGCCGGTTGTTACAAGATGTCAAACCGCCGCTTCGTGCAACCACGTTGACGGCGGCTTTACGGCACATCCGGGATTGATTGCAGATCAGATGAAATTCAGACCGGCTATCCGGCCAGTATGCGCCGTTCTCGTTAAGTCTGTTGGCAGTAAAAAACTGGATAAGATTGTCCGGGGGAAGTAACAATAGGCAAGACTGTTTTGAGTTTTAGGGGGAAGCGTAGCGCCGGTGGACATATTGTCGCCTGATCCCGGACTGAAAGACCGCGTGGGCGGCCGCCAGCGCGTGTGCCCGGCCGAGGATACGCTGGCCCGCATTCTTCCGCTCAAGGATCTGTTCGGAATTACACGCATTGCCAATGTCACCGGGCTCGATCGTGTCGGCCTGCCGGTGTTTCTGGCAACACGGCCGAATGCCAGGTCCGTCGCGGTCTCGCAGGGCAAGGGAATCCGCGAGGCGGATGCCCGCGCCTCGGCTCTCATGGAGGCGGTCGAGATCTGGCATGCCGAGCACTATGACAGGCCGATGCGCTTCTCCAGCGTCCGGGAGCTTTCCAATGCGCATGCGCTGATCGATATCGGGCGTTTGCCTGAGGTCGCCGGCAGCCGTTTTGATGTTTCCTTGCGCATGTTGTGGGCCGAAGCGGTCGATCTGATGGGCGGCGATGATTTGCTGGTGCCGTTTGAGATGGTCCATGCCGACTACACCCACCCCGTCCAGCCGGGTCATGGCTGTTTTCCGGCAAGCACCAACGGCCTGTCCTCAGGAAACCACCCGCTGGAGGCCATCTGCCACGGCATATGCGAGGTGGTGGAGCGCGACGCGTTGGCCATCTGGCATTACGCGCCGGCCGAACAGCAGGCACGGCGCGGCGTCGATCCGGCAAGCGTCGACGATGCCGACTGCCTGGCGGCGATGGCCAGGATCGAGGCGGCGGGCCTTCGCCTCGGTATCTGGGACCTGACCAGCGATATCGGCGTGGCGACATTCCTGTGCGCCGTCCTGGAAGACGGCGCCGCTGCTGGCCATGTCGGCATCGGATCGGGAACCCATCTGGAGCGCGGGGTCGCTTTGCGCCGGGCGCTGACCGAGGCGGCGCAGACCCGGCTGAATTACATCAGCGGTGCGCGCGACGACCTGATGCCGGCGGAGTTCACCGCCGGTGGGCGAGACGAAAAGGCCGTTGCGGTTCGCCGGATGCTGGAGAACAATCCTTGCGCCCGGCCTTTTTCCACCGTTCCGACGCAACGCAATGAAACGCTGAAGGAAGATCTCGCCTGTCTTCTGGACGCGCTGCGCGGTGCCGGGGTCGATCAGGTGGCCGCCGTGGATCTGGCGCGTTCCGAGGTGGATATCCCGGTGGTGCGTATCATCATTCCCGGGCTCGAGGCGCCGCATGACGATGTCACCTATGTGCCCGGACAGCGCGCCTTTCAGGGCTTCGAATGCGGAAAGGTGCCGGCATGATTGTGGTGTTTGCCGGCCCGTCGCTCGCCGGCGAGCGGCTTGACCGCTTTGGCGGCATGGATTTCCTTCCACCGGTGAAGCAGGGCGATCTTTATCTTGCGGCTCAGGATGGACCGGAAGCCATCGGTGTGATCGACGGCATGTTCGATGGCGTGCCGTCCGTCTGGCACAAGGAAATCCTGTGGGCGATGTCGCGCGAAATTCCGGTTTTCGGCGGCGCCAGCATGGGTGCGTTGCGCGCCGCTGAACTCGACAGTTTCGGAATGACCGGCATCGGCCGCATCTATGAAGCCTATCGCGACGGCATTCTGGAAGATGACGACGAGGTCGCTTTGCAGCACGGTCCGGCCGAAGCGGGCTATGCGCCGCTCAGCCTCGCCATGATCAATATCCGCGCCACGCTCGATGAGGCGCTGCGCGTCGGGCGGCTGACGCAAGACCAGCGTGGGGCGATCGCCGGTCAGGCAAAGGCAATTCACTTCAAGGAGCGGACGTGGGAAGCCGTGCTGGCCGCGTTGGAACGCGTTCCGGGTGTCGATGCGCGCGATGTCTGTGCCTGGTTGCAGGAAAACTACATCGACTTGAAGAAAGCCGACGCGCTGGAACTGCTGGCACGGCTTCAGGACGCGGGAAACTGGTTGGACCGACCGGTCGGATTCCACTTCGAACACACAGAATTGTGGCGCCAGGGCGTTGTCGAATGGCGGCAACGGCCCGATCCCGTCAATACGGTTGACGACACCGCATTTCGCCTGGTTCCGCGGGAACGGTTGTTCCGGTCCGCGGGCGGTGAAGATTAATCGCATCGGTCCTGAAGGGGGACGGCACGACATGGAAGGCACGCGCTTCAGACTATATCCGCAGCCGCGGTTTCTGGACGATTTCGAAGAACCCGAAACCGTCTATGTCTCCTCGCCCGCCGGCTCGCTTTCTCCCGGACCATCGGATGAGCGCATGTACACGATCTTCCCGATCGGCAAGCCGGCTCCCTATGGCATCAGCCCGGATCCTGACCGCAGCAGCGATGCCCTGATGCCGCCCTGGACGGGCGAATGCCATGAAGCGGCCCAACCGGATGCCGAAGGCCATTTCGATTATCTCGAACCCGGCACGCCGCAATTCGAGGCGGCACATCTGTTCGGAACCGTCCGCTTTGTCATGGATGTGTGGGAAGGCTATTTCGACCGGCCAATACCCTGGCACAGCGCGAAACACTATGACCGGCTGGAACTCACCATCCTGCCGTCGCTGGAAAACGCCTATTCAGGCTACGGCTTCCTGGAGATGGGCGGCGATCGCAAGCACGGGCGCTACAAGCCCTTCAGCCTGAATTTCGATGTCATCGCGCACGAGGTCGGTCACGCGATCATCTATTCGGAAGTCGGCGTTCCCGATCCGAGTGGCGCAACGGGCGAATATTTCGGCTTTCACGAAAGCGCCGCCGATCTCGTCGCCCTGATCTCGTCATTGCATTTCAACTCGCTGGTCGACCGGCTTCTTACCAAGACAAGCGGCAATCTTTACAGGCTCAATTCCATCACCCGCATGGCGGAACTGTCGGAAAACGCGCAGATCCGGATCGCCGCCAACGATGTGCGGCTTTCGGAATTCGAGCGCGGCTGGATCAAGGAGCACAAGCTCTCGCAGCCATTGACGGGCGCGTTCTTCGACATTCTGGTCGACCTCTTTCACGAATGCCTGCTCGACTATGGAGCCATCAGTCCGCAAATGGAGGACTTGTCCGACCAGCTGCTCGCGACACCCGATTACGAGCCGGTCATGCAGGCGCTGTTCGACGAGGCCTTTGCGGCCAACGCAGACGCCTTCAAGATGGCCCTGATCGACGCCCGCGACATCCTCGGCACCTATCTTGCTGACACCTGGCAGCGGCTCGACCGCAACGATCTCAACTTTGTCGACGTCGCACGGGCTATTGAGGCCGTGGACAAGAATCATACGGGCGGGCGCTTCCACAAGCTGATCAGGGGCAATTTCGAGATGCGTGACATCGGCAGGGTCCGGGTCGGCCCGCAACTGGCGCCGCTGCAGAAGGATAGCCACGCAAACTCCGTCCGCACACTCCGGCCTATAGACTGACAACCGCTTGTGGTTTAATAATATTTACCTGAAAGAAGAAGCGACAAATATAACAATAGAACATGCCGCGGACGCGGCAAGAATTGGGGGGAGTCAATGCCGGAAACACTCTTGAGTGCATCGAATATTGTCTTGTTCGGACGCGTGGTCGAAGACCTGAATATTGTCGCGCCGAAGGGAAATAAGGCACACAGCCCGTCAATGGCGACCTCCAAGGGCGAATCTTCCGGCCTGCAGCAGCAATTGACACGCCGGGAATGGGGCAACTACACCGCCGGCTCCGGCGACGGACTGGCACGCTTCGCGCGGATCTACGGCTTCAGCTATGAGGGCGCCTATTTCGAAGTCGGCGTCCCGGCGCTGTTCCTGGTCCATGGCGAAGGCGCGCCGCTGTCCCAAATAAAAGTTCCGGGTCCCGACAAGGACGACAAGAACTTCTACGATGATCTGCGTGCCTGGGCCTATGACCGCAGCGACGATACCATCCGTCTCGACATCGATTCCGGCTCTTTCGAAGAGGTGCTGCTGTCGACGATCGGCGAGGGCGGTCCCGGCGTTTCGGGTGCCCGCGTGTCGGGCGCGCGCGTTTCCGGTGCGCGCGTTTCAGGCGCCCGTGTGTCCGGCGCTCGCGTCTCGGGCGCACGGATCAGCGGCGCGCGCGGCGACGCCGGCGACTGATTGAACAGGCGCTAAAGACCCGCCAGCTTCAGTCCTTCGACGAAACGGGCGACGTCTTCTTCATATTTGTCCGGCTGGACCGCGGCCCAGTTTTCGACGCTGAAATTCGGGTGCGCATCGAGCACCTTCCTTGCCTCCGCCTGCGCCTCCGCCTTGCGGCCCAGATGCCCGTAGCTTGCCGCGAGCAGGCGCCGACCCTCGGTCGGGTTCTGCATGGTCTGGATGGTGCGGATCGCTTCCTCGTAGCGCTCAAGATTGAAATAGGCGCCGCCCAGGTGCCAGATATACTGATCCGGATAAAACGGATTGAGCCGCATCGCCTTGTGCAGCATGTCGATCGCCTCTTCCGAGCGGCCGCAATGGGCAAGCGCGTCGGCCATGTCCGACATCAGATCCGCGTCGTTGGGATTGAGCCTCAGGGCGCGCTCATAGGCGTTGATCGCCGCTTCGTGTTCCTTGCGGTAAAGATGGGCGAAACCGAGTTCGCCGAATCCGCGGGCATCGGTACTGTCGAATTCCACGGCCTTGCGGGCAAGGCTCAGCGCATCGTCCAGCGCGACCTCCGGCCGCTCCGCCCAGTCATAGCGCCAGTCTATGTTCAGGGTCCGGGATTTTGCCGCCAGCGCCCTTGCATAGCTCGGATCGATCGCCAGAGCGCTGTCATAGAGTTCCCGCGCCCGCCGGACGTCGTCCTTCGTGTAACGGAATATGTGGCCCTGGCCCTGCAGCACGTAACCATAGGCGGCAAGGCTGGTCGGCGGCTGCTGGCGCAGCCGCTCAAGCTCCGATGCCTCGATCTGGACCGCCGTGGCCGAGACGATGACCTGGGTGATTTCGTCCTGCAGCTCGAAGATATCGTCGATTTCGCGGTTGTACTGCTCGCCCCAGATCGTGCGATCCCGCCGCGCGTCGAGCAGTTGCAGCGCCACGCGGATCCTCGGGCCCGCCTTGCGCACGGAACCGTCGACCACATAGCGCACGCCGAGCTCACGGGCGACATCCCGCGGCGCAATGGTCCGGTCGTTGTAGACATAGGCCGAACCGCGCGCGATGACGAAGAAATCATGGAACCGCGAGAGGTTCGTCGTCACGTCCTCGGCAAGCCCGTCGGCGAACCAGCTCTCGCTCGGATCGTTCCCCTGGAATCCGAAGGGCAGGACGACGATCGACTGTTCCTTCGACTGGCCGTCCCGGCCATACTCGGAGGCTCTTGCCGGCCGCCGCATGCCGGTCGTCAATGTCGCTGCCGCCGGGTCTTCATGGACCTGGAAGACATCGATCAGTTCGCGGATATTCTTGAACTCCTGGGCGCCGAGATACTCGTATCCATAGGCAAGCTTGTTGCTGACCTGATCGTGGACCGCCCCGGAAATGCAGATCCGTCCGGGTTGCGCGAAAGCCTCGATCCGAGATGCGATATTGATGCTGTCGCCATGCAGGTCGACATCGTCGATGATCACCTCGCCGAGATTGATCCCGATGCGGAACAGGGTCTGCTTGTCCTCGCTGATGCCCTCGTTCAGCGTCTTGATGCGCTTCTGGATTTCCACCGCGAAGGAAACGGCGTCGACCGAGCTGTCGAAGATGAGGAAGACCCCGTCGCCATTGGTTCCGATCACCTGGCCGGAGAAATCGCCGGCAAGCGCGGTGAACATCTCCACGCAGGATTTGACGGCCATCGTGGTGGCCACTTCATCCATGGCCATCATCCGGCTGTAGCCGACCATGTCGGCAAATAGAATGGCCGATAATCGCCGCCGCAAACGGCTGGAGGTCTGTTCCATCATGTCACGTCCGCCGTCACGCCTGGTTTCCCTCCAGCCTCAGTTCAATTCCCGAATTTGCCGTCAGTTCCACCCGCAATTCCTCGCATCCCTCGAGCCATTCGCTGCGCAGCAGCCCGACCTGGACCACATCGTGATGCCTGCCGTCGGCGAACCAGCCCTGGCGGACCCTGCCTTCCTCGCGGAAGCCGATCTTGCCGATGACATTGGCCGTCACCTCGTGATCGGCGCGGAAAAATGTCGAAACGCGGTGCAGGCGAAGCTGCCCGAAGGCGAGATCGAGCAGGGTGATTGTCATGCTTGTGGCCAGGCCGTTGGTGCGTGCCGGCCGGTCCACGAACATCGGCAGAACCGCATCGCCATGGATATAGTTGATCGACTGCAGGCCGCCGACACCCGACGGTTTGCCGTCCGCATCTTCGACCACGAACCAGAGCGAACGCGGCGGATCGGAATATTCCAGTGCCGGCTTCCAGCTTTCAAGCACCGCTTCCGGGCCGACCGGAACCGGCAAGTTCCGGTCGAAAAGGGCGATATCGTGGAAGTTTCCGAACCAGCGCGCGATTGTCGGAATGTCCTCCAGCCCCATGGGCCTCATGAAATACGCGACCTGCGCGGCTTTATTCTTCATTTGCCGTTCCAGTATAGTACGCCAACAACAAAATATATCATGCAATTAGACGCCGCGTAACAGTCTACAGGAAAGTGGAAGAACTTGTAGCCACTCAAAACTTTAGCGTGTGTCGGCCGTATTGCCGGTTCCGCGTCCTTCTGCGCTCTTTTTCAGGGATATTGGCGCCTGGCACTTGAAATTGCCGCTGACAGTTCATTTCTGTGAAGCAAAGGTCATACCTTGAATCGGGCGACACAGAATGGATAAATCCGGCCCCGCTGGGGTCTCTTCCATAGCCGACATGTCCTTGGCGGCCGAGGAACTGGCAGCGCAACGTACGGCGTTGTGGGGCCGGGTGCTGGCGCTTTTGATGATCGCGGTACTGATCACAATTGTGACGCCATGGCCGGGTCCGCTGTTCTACTATCCCCTGCTGGTCGTTTTCGTGCTGCTCGGCTTCGGCGCCCTTCTGGCGGAACGGGCGCGCATACCCTGGCTCCGCTATGTCTTCGTTACGGCGGATTTTGCGCTTCTGACCTTCACGTTGCTCTACCCGAACCCGTTGATTCCATATGATTTTCCACCGCAGTTTACATTGAGGTTCGGCTCTTTCATCTATTTCTTCGTACTGCTTGCGGGTCTTGCCTATGTTTACCGGCCCATGCTCGTCCTATGGGGCGGCGTTTCCGCTGCATTGAGCTGGACAATCGGCATTGCATGGCTCGTAAACCTGCCCGGAGCCGTGGTTCAGGCGCCGACCGGTCAAAATCGGGAAGAGCTGATGGAAGCCATCTCTTCGCCGTACTTCGTGGATCTCGGCGTCCGGCTGCAGGAGGCCATTGTGCTGCTCATCACAGCCGGGCTTCTGGCTCTGGCGGTCAGCCGCGCCCGCGCCATCGCACTGCGGCAGGCCAGCCTCGCGAGTGAAAAGACCAACCTGTCGCGCTACTTCCCGCGCAAGACGGTCGAGCTGTTGGCGACGAAGACAAATCCGCTTTCGGAACCACGCGAACACATGGCCGCGGTGCTGTTCGCCGATCTGGTCTCTTTCACCGGTTGGGCCGAAAACCGCCCGGCCAGGGAAACCATCGGTGTGCTGCGCGAGGTCCATGCGCTCCTGGCTGAGACGGTCTTCCGCCACGACGGAACGCTGGACAAATTCATCGGCGATGGCCTCATGGCGACTTTCGGAACCCCCGAAGCATCGGATCGCGATGCAGTGAACGCGCTCGCTGCGGCCGTGGAGATGGCGGATGTCTTCAGAAACTGGAAACAATCGCGCGCCGGAAGCGATGCCGGCCAGCTGGAGTTGGCGATCGGCGTTCACTATGGCCCGATCGTGCTCGGCGATATCGGCAGCGACCGCCGCATGGAATTCGCTGTCCTCGGCGATACGGTCAACGTTGCAAGCCGGCTCGAACAGGCCAATCGCGAGATCGGCTGTCGATTGATCGTCAGCGTTGCGCTTGTCGAGGCCGCGATGGCCGAGAACCCGGACGACACAAAGGCGGCGCTGGCCCGGCTGAAAAAACACGGACCGCTCAGCCTGCGCGGCCGCTCCGCGACGACGGATGTGTTGATGCTGCAATAGGCCGGCTGTCGAAACGAGCCCGGCGAACAAGGTGGAGCCTGTTTCCGTTCAGTCCGGGGTTGCCAATTCGGATTGAGTAGCCGGCTTCAATGTCTCGAACTCGGCCAGGAATTCGGCAAACGCTGCGTTGAAGGCGGCGGCCGCGGCAAGGAAGGGCGCGTGCCCGCCGCCGGCGATGTTCTGCGTCTTGCCGCGCCAGATATTCCCGTAAGGAAAGCCGGCGCAATAATCGTGGTTGATGAAGGGATCTTCCGGCCCGTTGATCATGGCGAAGGGAACCGTTCCTTCCTTCATGAGCCGGATCTGGCGCGGCCAGTCGACCGTCTTCATTCGGGCGACAACCTGTTCGCGGGCGCGCCCGTCCGTCCGCCATACGGCATGGCGTACCAGTTGCGCCTGCGCATCCTCGGCGGGAACGGTCTTGGCGGCGTAGATGCGCTTTTCGTACCAGGAAAAGAACCGCTTGCCGGCAAGCTCCATATGGGGGCTCGCAATATAGCCGAGCGGCATATCGTCGGGAAATGTGCCGAGGGGTGAGGTGCCGCAGATCGCCAGCGCCCTGGTCGGGTTGCCGGCGGCGGCATATTCCAGCGCCACATAGCCGCCGAGGGACCAGCCGAAGACGATCGGCGTTCCGAGCGACAGCTTTTCGACGATCTCGGCAGCCACCCGCGCATAGGCCTCGTAATTGTAGTCGGTGCGCGGATTGCCGTTCTCCGAGACGCCATGGCCGGGAAGATCGAAGGCGACGATGCGGTAGCGGTCGCCGAAGGCGGCGACCTGGCGGAAGAAGGCTTCCTTGCAAGCCGAGTTGCCGTGGATGAACAGCAATGCCTGCCCGGAATTGCCGTTGTCGAACACGGCGATACGGCCATGGCTGGTCTCCACCATCCGGTCCGGCCCGCCCATGAGTTCACTGCGGCGTCCCGCCTGGAACCGGCGCCGCCAAAGCGCGATCAGCGCCGCCTTGCGGCTGTCCAGCGCGTCCCACAGTTCCTGGATGCCCGCGAAAAGACCGCCCGGATAGATGACCACGACGCCGATGATGACACAGGCGACGATGATATCGCGCCAGGCGCCATATTCGCCGAGAAGCTCGGCAAAGACGGTAATGGCAAAGGCGGCGATGATCGGGCCCCAGATCGTCGAGACGCCGCCGACCAGAAGAATGGACAGCGTGATGGTCAGAAAGGACAGTCCGAACACATCCGGCGACGCGACCCGCACGTAAGAGCCGTAGAACGCGCCGGCAAGACCCGGAAGGACGGCCGAGGCGCACAGCGTGTAGAGCCGTGTGGCGCCCTCCGAGACGCCGCGCGAGATGGCGTAATATTTGTTGTCCCTCAACGCCTTTATAGCGCGCCCGACCGAGGACCGCTCCAGCTTGTAAAGAAAGACGGTGGACGCCGCGAGCAGGAGGAGCGCCACGTAGTAATATCCGATGCGACCGTCGCTGGTGAGCCGGTAATCGCCGATGGTAAGGCGCGGCAACAGGACCATGCCGCTGGTGCCGCCCGTGATGTCGGACTGGCTGACCACGATCTTCAGAAGCAGTTGCGACGCGGCGATGGTGACGAGAATGACATAGATGCCCTCGAGGCGCAGGATCGGCGCTGCGAGCAGCGCGGCAAAGGCCATCGAGGCCAGCGGCGCGAGCAGGATCGTCAGCCAGGGATCGATGCCGATGATCTTGGCCCCGATGCCATAGGCGTAGAGCCCGATCGCGAAGAACGCCATATGGGCGAAGTTGAAGACGCCGCCATAGCCGAGGCTGAGATCCCAGTTGGAGGCGAGGATGGCGTAGATGAACACCAGGATCAGGATGTGCCGCACATAGGTATCGGTGAAAATCAGCGGCAGGACGATGAGCGTCGCCAGTGCGATGATCACCGGGACGAGACCGTTGGTGCGGTGGAAGGGCGGCGCGTATTTCATTTGGTCAAAGTGTCTTCTGCCGGTTGCCGAACAGACCTTCGGGCTTGATCATCAGGACAGCGATCATCAGCGCGAAAAGGACGGCCGGCGCCCAGTAAAGTCCGAGGAAATAGATCGAAAACGCCTCGACGATGCCGATGATGAAGGCGGCATAGATGGGGCTGGTGAATTGGGCGACGCCGCCGAAGATGACGACGATCAGCGATTTCATCAGCGGGTCGGCGCCGAAGGACGGATTGATGAAGCGCAGCGAGCCGATGAAGACGCCGGCAAGCGCGGCCGTCGCCGCCGCGATGCCGAATGCGATTGCGAACAGGAAAGCCACGTTGAATCCCATCAGTTCCGCGGCTTCCCTGTTCTGCGCCGCGGCCCGCATGGCGCGGCCCGTGGCGCTGCGTCTCAGAAAGACGGCAAGCCCCGCCAGCGCCAGCAGCGCGACGGCGAGCGACAAGAGGTCGATGCCGGCAATCGCCACGCCGCCGAAATCGACCCGCATGTCGATGTTCGGATCGATCTGCTTCTCGCGCGGACCCCAGACGAGCTGGATGCCGTTTTCGATGATCGACGATGCAGCCAGGGTCGTGATCACCGCCAGAAGCACAATGTTGGGACTTCGCTCGAAAGGTTTGATGATGCCAAAATGCAGGCAGAAGCCGAAGGCGAACATGAAGGCGACGGAAAGCGCCGCCGCCAGCGCGAATCCGGCCGGACCCGGCGCCGACTGGCTGATCTGCCAGGCGACATAGGCGCCGAGCGCGACGAAGGCCCCGTGCGCGAAGTTGAAGACATCCAGCGTTGTCCAGACGACGGAAAGCCCGACCGCCATCAGCGCGTAAAGCCCGCCGAGGACAATGCCGGAGATGAGAACGAAGATGAACGTGTCTATGGCCATCAGGGTGCGCTCCCGAAGAGCATCGTCATGATTTCGTCATGGCTCGGCATATGCGCCTTGTCGATCTCGGAGGTGATGGAGCCATGGTCGAAGAGGTAGAGCCGGTCGACGAGGCTGGTCAGGAACTCGACATTCTGGTCGACGACGAGCAGGGGCACCTGCGCATCGCGGATCCTCGCAATGGCTTCCGACAGTTCGAGGCGCAGCTTGGGCGAAAGGCCGAGCGTCGGCTCGTCGAGAATGAGCAGGCGCGGCAGCGCCAGAAGGCCGACCGCGATCGATACCATCTGACGTTCGCCGCCCGAAAGGTAGCGGATCTTGGAATGTCTGCGTTCGCGAAGCCGGGGGAAGAGATCGCGCACCAGGCTTTGCATCTCGGAGACGCCGCTTCGGCCGCGCGATGCCGATGGCGCGATGTGGAGCACCTCGTCCACCGTCATCTCAGGGAACAGAAGATTGCCCTGCATGACATAGATCAGACCGGCGCGAACCACATCGCGCGCTTGGATGCGGCGGCGGCGGAAGAGGTCGTAATTGAGATGCTTTGAGATACGCGCCGCCATGACGCCCTCTGCATTCAGCCGCCGCCCGTCGAAGCGGATCTCGCCGTCCCACGGATCGATCAGGCCGGCGACGGTCTTCAGGAGCGTCGTCTTGCCGTGGCCGTTCGGTCCGAACAGGCCCACGGCTTCGCCCTTGCCGATGGTGAGGTCGACATTGCGGAACACGCTCACCGGCGGGTAGCCGCCCGAAAGGCTGGAAAGCTGCAGCAGTTCGCCGGTCATTGCGGTTTCCCCAGGAAGGCTTCGACCACCGCCGGATCGCGGATGACATCCTTGACGGCGCCGAGCGCGATCGGCGTTCCCTGTTCAAGCACGAGCAGGCGCGAGGAAACTCCGGTCAGCAGCGGCAGGATGTGTTCGATGAGCAGGATGGTCATGCCCATGGCGTTGAGGCGCTTGATGGTCTCGTGAACCCAGTCGACCTCGTCGTCGACCAGCGAGGATGCCGGCTCGTCCATCAGCAGGATCGTCGGCTGCTGGGCGACCGCCGTCGTGATCATCAGCTGCTTCTGGTAGAACACCGGCAATTGCGCGGCCGGGATATTGTGGAAATTTCTCGGAAACCCGACGATATCGGACGCTTCGTCTGCCCGTTTCTCGGCCTCCGCGCCGCGCAGGCCCCCGGTCTGCTCGACCGCGACGAGAATATTGTCGACGCAGGAAAGCGAGGCGAAGACCGCCTCGCGCTGGAAGGTGCGCACGATCCCCATGCGTGCGATCGTCTTGTCGGCGCGGTTCTCGATGGCCTCGCCGCGAAAGACGACGCTACCGCTGTCCGGTCCGAATGGGATCTTCGTGATCAGGTTGAAGAGGGTGGATTTCCCGGAACCGTTCGGACCGGCAATGCCCATGATCTCTCCCTCCTCGACCGTGAGGGAAAGATCATTGACCGCTTTCAGCCCGCCGAAGGATTTCGACAGATTCCGGATTTCGAAGAACGGCGTCAAAATCCGGCCACTCCCGCATTCGCCATTGCCTGCTCTATTTGGACATCCAGGCCGGCGTCTTGAACGTGCCGTTCTTGAATTTTTCCGGAGCGATCATGACGGGTTTTCCGTCCTGAAGCTGGAAGAAGGTGACCGGGATGTGGTCATTGCTCTGCTTGGCGACGTGCGTTGCCGGATCGAATTCCAGAAAGCCCGAGGTGACCGGCCGTTTTGTCTCGCCGATCGCCTTGCCGATGGCGTCGTGATCCGTCGGATCGCCCACTTTGCGCAGCGCGTCGAAATAGACATTGGTCATTTCGTAAAGGCCTGCGCCATAGGGCCCGGAAGTGGAGCCGTACTCCTTGCGGTAGCCGTCGCTGACCTCCCTGCCGCGCGGCCAGGCTTCGACGTCCAGCGTCGCGCCGATCGCGTTGTAGAGCACACCGTCGGAATTCTCGCCGGTCAGTTCGACGAATTCCGGCACCAGCGGCGCATATTGCAGGAATACGATCGAGTCCGTCGGGTTTTCCCGGAACTGGTTCATGAACAGTGCGGCATTGGCCGGGATATAGTCGGTATTGATGACCACCTCCGGCGGATTTTCCCGAACCTTGGCAAGCATCGAGCGCCAGTCGCTGACCGGCCCGAACGGCACCAGTTCGTCAACCGTGATCGTCCAGCCCGCATCCTTGAACGCTGTTTTCATGCCTTCCGATATGGTCTTCGAATAGGGATTGTCCGAAGAGATGATCGCGACGGTCTTGTCCTTGAGGTCGAAATGTCCGGCTGCCGACAGCGCCTCGATCGTCGGCGTCACGTCGGTCTCGTAGCCCTTGAAATCGGCGGTGAACGACCAGCAGCAATTATAGGCGTCCGGGTCCTGCGACACGATGGCGGCGAATTGCGGCGACGGGCCCGCCGGAATATAGGGCATGTTCGCGTCGGCCATCAGGTCGACCTCGAACATCGAAAGGCTCGCATAGCCGGTCAGAATGACCTGCACGCCGTCGGTCGACAAAAGCCGTTCGACGGCCGATGAGACATTTGCCGCCGAGTGATCCTTCACATCGGCGCTGACCACTTCGAATGTGTGGCCGGCGACGCCGCCTGCGGCGTTGGCTTCCTTGACGGCCCATTCGACGCCGCGCACGAATTCCTCGCCGTCCGATGCGGTCGGTCCTGTGAGCGGGGCGAGAACGCCGATCTTGACCACATCCGCAAGCGCGGCTCCCGACAGAAGCAGCGACAGGGCAGTGGCGGCGGACAGGGCGCGAATTTTGCTTTTCATTGGACAGTCTCCGGTCATCTTGGCCGCTGGCGCACGGCAATCCTGCAAAACATTAGCGACTGGCCGGTCAGCGACAATTGCAAAGGTTTGGCATTTTCTGCACCGATTGCTGGATTTTTGGCCGGATATTGACCACTATCGGCCCTGTGGCGTTGCGATGGGGCCGGGCAAGCGCCCGGCTTCAGTCCCGGAAGGAGAGTTCATGCAGTCCTGGTTCGACCAGAGCTACTACCGTCAGGACGACGGCTGCATTGATATCCGCCGGCGCATGAGCCGGCTTCTGGACGACCTTTCGCTGGACTATTTTTCCTACCTTGTCCTGAAACCGCCGCGCGAGCGCAAGTTCAACGCTCTGGCGACCCTGCACACCAACTATCCGGACGAGTGGATCGGCCGTTACATGAGCCACCGCTACTACAATCTCGATCCGGTCGCCGAGCTGACGGCCAAATCGACGCGGCCGTTTTTCTGGGGGCATGGCCGTTTCCTGCGCGCCTTCCGCAGCCGCCAGCGGCTGGTGTTCGACGAGGCGCGCGAGTACCGGATCATCAACGGTCTTTCGATACCCATACGGGGCGCCGAGGGCGAGCTGGCCGTTTTCAGCGTCGTCTCACGTGGCGGCAAGCACCTTGCCGACGTCACGCGCGGCGAGCATGCCCGCCTCTTCGAGGCCGCCTACGATACCCATGAGATCGTCATGACGGATCAGTGCGAGCCGGGCGACGACGAGCCGGAACTGTCCCTGCGCGAGCGCGAGTGCCTGCTATGGACGCTTGAAGGCAAGACCGCCGGCGAGATTGCCACGATCCTCGGCCTTTCGGTCTCGACCGTCAATCACCACGCGATGACGGCGACCCGCAAGATGCGCTGCCTGAACAAGCATCATGCGGCGGTTCAGGCCCTGCGCGCCGGCATCATCTGAACGGTCTGCGGTCGCATCTTCGTGGACACCGGAACCCGTAACAATTGAAACAATTCCGGCGCCGGTCCGCCGTCCGATTGAAACATGCGTCCGCGACACTTCAGCTCATCAAGGCTGAAAGGACGTGTCATGAACATTGCACTCAGAAAGGGCATTGCGCCTGATTACGCGAACTGGAACCGGCGGCTCAACGGCTCGTGGTCCTGCGCCGACTATGCGCGCATTGGCGTGACGCTGCAGAAGACCGGCGAGGATCTTGCCGAGGCGGCTGACTTCACGCCGGGATCGCATATTCTGGATGTCGCCGCGGGCAATGGAAACGCGACGCTTGCCGTTGCGCGGCGCTTTTGCAGGGTCACCTCGACGGATTTCGTGCAGCCCCTGCTCGACAAGGGCCGCAAGCGTGCCGAGGCGGAGGATCTCGACGTCGCATTCGAGATCGCCGACGCCCAGAACCTCCAATATCCCGATGCCTCCTTCGATGGCGTGATCTCGACATTCGGCGTCATGTTCGCGCCCGATCAGCAGGCCGCCGCTCGCGAGATCGTCAGGGTCTGCAAGCCGGGCGGCAAGATCGCCCTTGCCAGCTGGTCGCCGCCCGGTTTCATCGGCCGGCTGTGCCCGATTATCGGCAGCCACATGTCGGCCGCGCCGGGCTTCAAGGCCCCGGCCAATTGGGGCCGCGAGGAGTGGATCCGGGATCATTTCGAACATGCGGCGGCGTCGCTGACCATCAATGTAAGGACATTTTATTTCCGCTACCGTTCGCCGCAGCATTATCTCGAATACAACAGGGCCTATTACGGCCTGCTGCGCAAGGCATTCGACAAGGTTGGCCCGGAGGGCGAGGACGCGCTGGCCGGAGATATCCTGAACCTCATCGACGATATCAACACGGCCGATGACGGCTCCATGCGCGCCCCGTCGCAATATGCCGAGGTGGTGATGGTAAAGGCCTAGCGTTGGCTGCTAGAACCGCCAGATCGTCTGCTCGCCGGAAAAACCCTTGAGGTCGGCCGTGCCGGCCTTCGCGCAGCGGCCCGGCACACGGGAGGCGATATCGGAGGAAGCGACCATGTCGCATCCGAGCCCTGTGGCCGCTGACAGCAGCCGCGCGGTGTAGTTGACGGGCGGCCCGATGGCGGTGAAGTCGAGCCGGTCGGCGCCGCCGATATTGCCATAATGGAAGGTGCCGCAATGGATCGCGGCGCGGAAGGAAACCGTGTCGCCGAGCGCGTCTTTCAACAGCGCCTCGGCGCCCTCGCTGGCCGCGTCCATGGCGGCGGCGGCCATGTCGGCAAGGCCTGCCTCGTCGGCATAGGGAAAGATGGCGAAAAACCCGTCGCCCATGAATTTCAGCACCTCGCCGCCGCGGCGCGTCACCGACGGAACAAGGTGGTCGAACGTGTCGTTCAGCAGACCCACCAGTTCCGGGCCGGCGATCTCGTTGGAAAGCCGCGTGAAGTTCTTCAGGTCGACAAACAGGATGACGGCGGTGATTTCCTCGCCGTCGCCGCGATGCACCTTGCCGTCGCGGATCAGCGTGCCGCTGTTGCGCCCGACATAGGTGGACAGAAGCACCGCCGCGTTGAGGCGCAGCATATAGGTCTCGGTGAGCCTTGCGAGCGGCGCGTTGATGGTCTTGAGGATTTCGATTTCCCGCTCGCTGAAGCCGCCCGCCTGCGCCGACGACCAGGTGCAGGCATGGGTTTCGCCGGTGGTGAAGATCAGCGGCAGGGCGATATAGTCCGTAAAGCCCTGCTCGCGCAGTTCGCCGACGATGATGTAATCCTCCGGGCAGTCTGCCCGTTCCAGGTGCCGGCGGATGGTGACCTGGTCCTCGACCACATGCGGCAGCGGATTGGCTGTGTATTCTTCCTGCGAAAACTGGCCGATTTTGGCATGGCCGACATCGACGGCTTCTCCCCTGATCCAGCGGAAGCGCGTTCCCAGAAGGTTCGGATGCAGCGTGTAGATGAACAGCATGAAGCGGTCGATCGCGACATCGAGGCCGACCAGTCCCTCGCAGATGCCGCTGACGATCTCGCGCGCATCGGCGCTCGGCCGGGCGCCGTCGATCATCCAGTTTGTGAGCTCTTCGACGGACGAAAAACGCGGCTTCTTGGCTTCCCTGCTGTCAGCCATCATCCCCTCGGCGCATCCGCATCATTCAATGCAGGCAATATACGGCCCCGCCCGCCGGGACGGCCAGTCAAAATTGCGTGCGGTCGATGACGATTGCTAGCTGTGTGCGAAGATGTCGGTATCGTCCCAGCCGATGAGGTCGAGCTTCGCCCGCGTCGGCAGGAAGCGGAAACAGGCTTCTGCGTGTTTTTCCCGCCCGTCGCGCACAAGACGCTCCTGCAGCTTTTCGCGCAGCGCATGCAGGTAAAGCACGTCTGTCGCCGCATATTCGAGCTGTGCCTGGCTGAGGTCTTCCGCCGCCCAGTCCGAGGACTGCTGCTGCTTGGAGATGTCGATGTCGAGCAATTCGCGCAGATTGTCCTTCAGCCCGTGCCGGTCCGTATAGGTGCGTGTCAGCCGCGAGGCGATCTTGGTGCAGAAGACCGGCTCGCACGTGATGCCGAAATTGTGGAACAGGACGGCGATGTCGAAACGGCCGAAATGGAAGATCTTGGTTCGCTTGCGGTCCTTGAGCAGCCGCGTCAGGTTGGGTGCCTTCTTCTGGTCCTTGGCGATCTGGATGACGTCCGCCGTGCCGTCGCCGGGCGAAAGCTGCACCACGCAAAGCCGGTCGCGATGCGGCTTGAGACCGAGCGTCTCGGTATCGATGGCAATATCGCCGGTGTAGCGTTCGGCATCCGCCTCGCTGATATCGCCCTTGTGAAACCGGATCGTCATAAATCGCACCTGCCCGTATGAAATTGGAATTCTGCCGCCCGCATGCGGGCGTTCACTGCACATACTCCGTAGCGTCCCGTCCGTCCAGCCGCGCGCACAGTCTTCAACATAGGAATGAAATCGCCATGTTCTATTTTTGTTCTTGTTGCGTGCGTGCCGATGGTGTATGGATGCATGTCGGGAATTTTGCAGCCGCTGCGTGCAGGCGGATGAAGGTGGCAGATGGTTTCGCGCGTCAGCACGGTTTCGTTTCAGGGTATTCACGCCGTTCCGGTCGACGTGCAGGTCATGGTCGCGCCGGGCAAGATCGGCATGAACATTGTCGGCCTGCCGGACAAGGCGGTGGCCGAAAGCCGCGAGCGGGTGCAGGCGGCGCTGCATGCGTCCGGCCTTTCGTTGCCAGCCAAGAAAGTGACGGTCAACCTTGCGCCGGCCGATCTTCCCAAGGAAGGCAGCCATTTCGACCTGCCGATCGCGCTCTGCCTGATGTCGGCGCTGGGCGCGATCCCCGCCGATGCGCTGTCCGGCTATGTGGTGCTCGGCGAATTGTCCCTGGACGGCACCATCGCTGCCGTGACCGGCGTGCTGCCGGCGGCGATCGGCGCCAATGAACAGGACAAGGGCCTGATCTGTCCCGCCGCCTGCGGCCCCGAAGCGGCCTGGGCAAGCGCCGATCTCGACATCCTCGCGCCGCGAAGCCTCATAGCCATGGCCAACCATTTCAAGGGAACGCAGGTTCTGTCTCGCCCGCAGGCGGCGATCCGCGGCGCCACGGAAGGCCTGCCCGACCTTGCCGACATCAAGGGCCAGGAGACCGCCAAGCGGGCGCTGGAGGTCGCAGCCGCCGGCGGTCACAATCTGCTCATGTCCGGTCCGCCGGGCTCCGGCAAATCGATGCTGGCCGCCAGGCTGCCCTCCATCCTGCCGTCGCTGTCGCCGGCCGAGCTTCTCGAAGTCTCAATGATCCATTCGATTGCCGGCCTGCTGTCCGGCGGCGAATTGTCCGATCGGCGGCCCTATCGCGCGCCGCACCATTCGGCCTCCATGGCGGCCATGGTCGGCGGCGGCATGCGGGCCCGGCCGGGCGAAGTCTCGCTCGCCCATAACGGTGTCCTCTTCCTGGACGAATTCCCGGAGTTCTCGCCGCAGGTGCTCGATTCCCTGCGTCAGCCGCTGGAGAGCGGCGAGTGCATCATCGCCCGTGCCAATCATCATGTCAGCTATCCGGCGCGCATCCAGCTTATTGCGGCGATGAATCCCTGCCGCTGCGGCATGGCCGGCGAGCCGGGGCATAGCTGCGCCCGCGGACCGCGCTGCCAGGCCGACTACCAGGCGCGCATCTCCGGCCCGCTGCTTGACCGGATTGATCTGAGGATCACGGTTCCGGCGGTGACGGCAGCCGATCTCATCAAGCCGGGCACCAGCGAAAGCAGCGCCGACGTGGCTCAGCGGGTGGCAATGGCGCGTGAGCGCCAGAAGGAGCGTTTCGCCGATCTTGATGTGCCGTTCGTGACCGCCAATGCGCTGTGCCCCACATCGCTCATCGAGACGGTGGCCGGCCCCGATGCGGCCGGGGCCGCACTGCTGCACGAGGCGGCCGAGCGCATGAAATTCTCGGCGCGCGCCTATCACCGGGTGCTCAAGGTCGCCCGCACCCTCGCCGATCTCGACGGCACCGCCAAAGTCGGCCGCATGCACATCGCCGAGGCAATTTCCTACCGCCTGCCGGGCGACGGGATGGCGGCTGCGGCGTAGCGGTTCGCATTTCGGGGCTTGAATTTCCCGGAGAATGCCGGATATCGGCTTACCGCGAGTCGATATTCTATCTATAAGAGAAGAATTTAAGAAAACCACAAAAGATTGAAAAACCTATTTCTTTGCGCTTTAATACAACCAGTGGGATTATTGAGCGCGTAACGAGTTGACCGGACGTTGTGCTGCGAGCGTACTTCCAAAAACAAGAGTCAGTGCACTCGGATACGGAAAAAATAATAATAACAATAATATAGAGTGGAAGCTCACTTCGGGAGGCAGCAATGTCTGACACTACATCATCCGAACAAGCGCGAGGCAGTGCTTTGTGGGGGCTGCCTGGCCTGATTGCAGCCTGCGTTATATTCGCATTTGGGTTGGTCATGTTGCTGATCTTTGAGCAGCCGCCCGCAATAGATACGCATCGGTATATTCTGCCGGTTCTGATCGGGTTGGTCGCGTTTCCGGCAATAATATTGTCGATCATTTTTTGCGCTTGGGTCATGTCGAAACTGTCATTGACCAACAGCTCCTACGCATTCGGTCTGCCTCAAGGCACGATACGTGCGGTTCTCGCGTTGGGTTTCATCGTTCTGGTCCTGATATTCGGTGTATTCGTACTGACCGAAGCTGATAAGACCAGTCGAATTCTGGTTGATTCTCAGGAGGTTGTAGCGACAAAGAAGGGAACAACAATAGAGGTGGCGATCGCCGAAAGATTTACCGAGCTCAGGGAGCAGTACAGAGAAGGATATACATTTGAAGTAGACAAGGACGAAGCCGGCGGCCGCGCTGCCATCAGCGTTTGGGCACCGGTCGACAACAGTGCCGTCTTACAGTTATCCCAGCAGGTTCTTACAATGTTGGCCACAGCATTGACCGCAATCGTCGGCTTCTACTTTGGCAGCCGGTCGAGCAGTACGACCCAAGCAACAAATGAGCAGGCTGCCTTGGTGCAGGAGGCGGCCGAGAAGAAACTCGAAATCCAGGCAGCCGTGGACAAGGCCAATAACCTGGCGAGAACGCTTCCAGCTCTGCTGAAGCATCTCAAAAACAACATACCAAGCAAACTTTCGAATGCAGCACAGATGCCGGATAAACTCGACACAATTTCGAATTACGTTGACACCGAAATCAAGAACGTATCGAGCAAAGTGCCGGCGCTGACGCTGAACCACGAGGCCATCGGAGAGATTCGCAAGGCACACAAAGCGGCGACATCCAGCCTCGCAAATATTGAGCGTGTCGAGACAGCGGTGAATTCTGTGGTGGTCACCGATCTTGGTACCTGGAAAGCGGTGACGGATCTCGAAATTCCGATGAGGCCTGGCTAAGTGGTCGGACCGGTCGGAGGCGGCGGGAAACCGCCACCTCCTTTTATCGCCTACCGGTTATTCGCCTGAGAGCGGACCCGTTTCAGGCCCAACTGGGTAATCCGGTAAGGGCCGCCGCCTGTCGATGCGATGAGGCGCCGGCGCTTCAGCTTTCTGAACAGCTCCTGCGAACAGCCGTTCCAGTACCAGCCGTCCCTTGTCACGCAGGAATTGTCGACGATATGACCGCGCTCGTCTTTTTCAACGAGGATATGGCCGCCCTGGGCAAGCAGGTGCAGCACCCGTTGCTCGTGCCTAGATATGTCCATGGATTGTCCGGAATTTGATGCGTGTAACACAAAGCCTGCCGCGGCGGCGTTGCCGGCGGCAGCGTTACAATTGTCGCCCGGTCTTCCTTGACCGGGCTTTACCGGGACTCTTTACGTCCGCGCATCAAAACTCCATTGGCTGACGGCGCTTAGTTAGGCGAGGCCGCGACCGATTGCAAGGCCGCGGATCAGCAAATCCGCGGCCCGCGGCGAACCGTCAGGCGGCCAGCCCGTCGAACAGCGCCGTCGAAAGATACCGCTCCGCGAAGGAGGGAATGATCACGACGATGGTCTTGCCTTCATTCTCCGGGCGTTGACCGACCTTGATCGCGGCGGCCAGCGCGGCGCCCGAGGAAATGCCGACCGGCACGCCCTCGGTCCGGGCCGTCTGCCGGGCCGTTTCGAATGCTTCCTCGTTAGAGACGGTCACCACCTCGTCATACACACCGGTGTCCAGGATCGCCGGTGCGAAACCTGCGCCGATGCCCTGGATCTTGTGCGGTCCGGGTTCGCCGCCCGACAGGATCGGCGAATCCGCCGGCTCGACGGCGACGATTTTCAGTTCGGGCTTGCGCTCTTTAAGCACCTGCCCGGCGCCGGTGATCGTACCGCCGGTGCCGATGCCGGAGACGAAAATGTCGACGCCGCCATCGGTGTCGTTCCAGATTTCCTCGGCCGTGGTCTCGCGGTGGATTTGCGGATTGGCGGGGTTCTCGAACTGCTGCGGGATGACGGCATCCGGGATTCCGGCGGCCAGTTCCTCGGCCTTGGCGATCGCGCCCTTCATGCCCTTGGGACCTTCGGTCAGCACCAGCTCGGCGCCGAGAAGGGCCAGCATCTTGCGCCGTTCGACAGACATGGTCTCGGGCATCGTCAGGATCAGGCGGTAGCCCTTGGCCGCGGCGGCGAAGGCAAGCGCGATGCCGGTATTGCCCGAGGTCGGCTCGACCAGAACGGATTTGCCCGGCGCGATCCTGCCGTCCCGCTCCATGGCCTCGATCATGGCGACGCCGATGCGGTCCTTGACGCTGGCGATCGGGTTGAAGAATTCCAGTTTGCCCAGGAGATGCGCCTTCACGCCCGCTGCGGCGGCAAGCTTGTCCAGCCGCACGACCGGCGTATCGCCGATGGTCTCGGTGATGGAATTGAAGACCCGCCCGCGTCCGGGTTTTCGGTCGGCTGCTTGTGACATGATAAGGCTCCGTTTGAATGCCCGCCGGATGACGGATGATCATCAGAAAGGATAGCCGTACCGTCGGCATGTCGCCAGCGGTGCGGCATTGAATTCGAGATACAATTTAGAAACGTGTTTCGTATTTGCAAGAAGAGTAGGAAAAATCTCTAATCTCAGATACAGAATGCAAATGATTTAGAAAATACGTCCAGCCGATCAATGGCCGGTGGAGCCGAAGCCGCCGCTGCCCCGTGCCGTTTCATTGGCGAGCGTCCGTTCCTCGATCCGTGCCTGGCAAACCGGTGCGACGACCATTTGCGCGATCCGCATGCCGCGCTCGATCGTGAAGGCCTCGCTGCCGTGGTTGATCAGCAGAACCTGCACCTCGCCGCGATAGTCGCTGTCGATCGTGCCGGGTGTGTTGAGACATGTCAGCCCGTGTTTGAAGGCAAGGCCCGAACGCGGCCGAATCTGCGCTTCGAAGCCGGCGGGAATCTCGAAAACGAAACCCGTCGGCACCAGCGCCCGTTCGCCGGGAGCAATGACAATGGGCGCGTCGACAGCGTTGGCGGCGCGCAGGTCCATGCCGGCGGCGCCCTCGGTCTCATAGGCCGGCAGGTCGAGGCCGGCGCCATGCGGCAGGCGCACGAGCCCGACAACGGGCGTCTGCTGAATTTCGGATCGGTAGCCGGACATGCCGCACTCTTGCCGCCTGTGTCGGTTTTCGTCAATTGCAACGGCGCGGAACAGGCGCTAGAAGACCTCCAATTCAACAGGATTTTCTCTTCGATGACCGACCACCTGGCCAAGGCCGTCGCCCGCCGGCGCACATTTGCCATCATTTCGCACCCGGACGCCGGCAAGACGACGCTGACCGAAAAGCTGCTTCTGTTCGGCGGTGCCATCCAGCTTGCCGGCGAGGTCAAGGCCAAGAAGGACCGCATGCAGACGCGTTCGGACTGGATGAAGATCGAACGCGACCGCGGCATTTCCGTCGTCACCTCGGTCATGACGTTTGAGTATGGCGATCACGTCTTCAACCTGCTCGACACGCCCGGCCACGAAGATTTTGCCGACGACACCTACCGCACGCTGACCGCCGTCGATGCGGCGATCATGGTCATCGACGCGGCCAAGGGCATCGAGCCGCGCACGCTCAAGCTGTTCGAGGTCTGCCGCCTGCGCGACATTCCGATCGTCACCTTCGTCAACAAGCTGGACAGGGAAAGCCGCGATCCCTTCGAGATCCTCGACGAGGTGGAGGAAAAGCTGGCGCTCGATACCGCGCCGATGACCTGGCCGATCGGCCGGGGCCGCACCTTTGCCGGCACCTATCATCTGGCCGATAACGCCGTGCGCCGCATGGACAGCGAGGAAGAGGTGACGAAGGTCAACGGCCCGGAGGCCGACAGCGCCGCCGGCCTGCTTCCGGAAAACGATCGCGAGGCCTTCATCGAGGAAACCAGCCTGGCGATGGAGGCGTGCCGCCCCTTCGATCTGGAAGCCTTTCGTGAAGGGCATTTGACGCCCGTCTATTTCGGCTCGGCGCTGCGCAACTATGGCGTACGCGACCTAATCAACGCGCTCGGCAAATACGCCCCGCAGCCGCGCGCACAGAAGGCCGGCGCCCGCATGGTCAAGGCGACGGACCCGAAGATGACGGCCTTCGTCTTCAAGATTCAGGCCAATATGGACCCCAATCATCGCGACCGCATCGCCTTCGTGCGCGTCTGCTCGGGCCGCCTGCAACGCGGCATGAAGGCGCGGCTGTCGCGCACCGGCAAGATGCTCGGCCTGTCGGCGCCGCAATTCTTTTTCGCCCACCAGCGCCAGCTCGCCGACGATGCCTATGCCGGCGACGTTGTCGGTATTCCGAACCACGGCACGCTGCGCATCGGCGACACGCTGACCGAAGGCGAGGATATCGTCTTCGAGGGCGTGCCCAACTTCGCGCCGGAAATCCTGCGCCGCGTGCGCCTGGAAGACGCGATGAAGGCCAAGAAGCTGAAGGAGGCGCTGCAGCAGATGGCGGAGGAGGGGGTCGTGCAGCTCTTCTCGCCCGAGGACGGTTCGCCCGCCATCGTCGGCGTCATCGGCGCGCTGCAGCTTGATGTCCTGAAGGAACGGCTGCGGGCCGAATACGGCCTGCCCGTCACTTTCGAGGCGGCGCGCTTCAATGTCTGCCGCTGGATATCGGCGGACAGCGATGCCGATGTCGAAAAATTCGTCAATGCCAAGCGCGGCGACATCGCCCGCGATCTCGACGGCGATGCGGTATTCCTTGCTTCGGACGGGTTTTCACTGAACTATGAGGCCGAGCGCTGGCCGGCGATCCGCTTCGCCCATGTGAAGGAATACCACCCGCAGAAAGCGGCCTGACGGAACAAGGGAGACAGGCATGCAGCAGTTCCAGGTTCGCAAGGACGATCTGCTTCGGCATCGGCTGGTGGACGCAACCGCCCCGCAGCTCGGGGACGGAGAGGTGCTGTTGGCGATCGACCGTTTCGCGCTGACCGCCAACAATGTCACCTATGGGGTGGTCGGCGAGAAGATCGGCTATTGGAACTTCTTCGTGCCGCTCGAAAACGACGACGGCGGCTGGGGCATCATTCCCGTCTGGGGTTTTGCCGACGTGACCGCCTCGAACCATCCGGACGTGCCGGTCGGCGACCGCCTCTACGGCTATTTTCCGATGGCAAGCCACCTGGTGATGAAACCGCAAAAGGTCAGTGAAACCAGGCTCTTCGATGGCGCCGAACACCGCGCCGCGCTGCCGCCGGTCTACAATGCCTATGGGCGCGTGCGCGGCCAGGCGGACTATGAGCCGGAGTTCGACGACGCACGCATGGTGCTTTACCCGCTCTACGCGACATCCTTCTGTCTACACGATTTCTTTTCCGACAATGGCTGGTTCGGCGCCGGGCGGGTCATCATTGTCAGCGCCTCGAGCAAGACCGCCATCGGCGTTGCCTATGCGTTGGCGGAAGATCAGAACGCCCCGGCGAGCATCGGAATGACGTCGGCGCGCAATGTCGAGGCGGTGAGGGCGCTCGGTCTTTATGACACCGTGCTCACCTATGACGAGATCGCATCCGTGGATGCGAGCCGCCCGACCGTCATTATCGACATGTCGGGCTCGGGCGCGGTTCTGTCCGAGCTGCACGCCCATCTCGGCGACAATATGCGCTACTGTTCCAATGTCGGCGTTACCCACTGGGACGACAACGAAATGGGTCCGGGCTTCATCCGCGAACGCAGCGCCATGTTCTTCGCGCCCGGCCACATCCAGAAGCGTGCTTCCGATTGGGGGCCGGGCGTCTTCGAGCAGAAGGCCTTCGATTTCTGGCGCCGCGCCGCCGAGAAAAGCAAAGCGTGGCTGACCTATACGGCCGTCGATGACCTTTCGGGCGCCGAAACCGTGTTTGACGATCTTGTCGCCGGCCGCATATCGCCGCACAATGGCCTGGTGGTGCGGCTCACGTTTTGATGAAGGTGCCGGACTGCAATTCCCGGATCGCCTGAGCCAGCTCTTCGCGTGTGTTCATGACGATCGGGCCGTGCCAGGCGACTGGCTCCTCGATTGGTTTGCCGGCTACCAGAAGGAACCGCACGCCTTCTTCGCCGGCTTGCACGGTAACTTCGTCACCGGTGTCGAAAACGACCAGCGTGCGATTGCCCGTTTGGTCGCGCAGCAGGATTTCCTCGCCGCCGATCTCTTTTTCTGTCAGAACGCCAAACGGTTTCGAGGCGCTGGAGAAGTGTCCTGAGCCGGCAAAGATATAGGCAAAGGCTGACCGGTAGGTGTCGACCGGCAACGTCTTGCGCTTGCCCGGCGGCACCGAGATATCGAGATAGAGCGGATCGGCGGAGACGCCGTCGACCGGACCGGACTTGCCCCAGAAGTCGCCGCACACGACGCGCACCACCGTGCCGTCATCGTCGATGACCTCCGGAATGTCGGCGGCCTTGATGTCCTGGTAGCGCGGATCGGTCATCTTCAGCGACGACGGCAGATTGGCCCACAGCTGGAAGCCGTGCATGCGGCCGGTCGCATCGCCTTTCGGCATTTCCTGATGCATGATGCCGCTGCCCGCGGTCATCCACTGCACATCCCCGGCGCCCAGCGTGCCCTGGTTGCCGAGACTGTCGCCATGGTCGACCGTGCCGGCCAGCACATAGGTGATGGTCTCGATGCCGCGATGCGGATGCCAGGGAAAGCCGGCAAGATAGTCTTCGGGCCGGTCGTTGCGGAAATCATCGAACAGAAGGAACGGATCCGCCAGTGTCGGATCGGTGAAGCCGAAGGCGCGGTGCAGCTTGACGCCGGCGCCTTCCATGGTGGGCACCGCGGGCGAGAGTTGCTTGACGGGGCGGATGGACATGGGTCTGTCTCCTTTGTTGACCCCGAATATAGCGATCCCATCTGCCGGATTAAGCGGCGCGCGCGAGACGGACTGTTCAATGTTATTGTGACAATCGATGCTGATTGATCACAATGTGCTGACAACCGGCAGGGCGGTCGTGTCCTTGATATCCTCCATGACAAAGGATGCGGTGACGTCCGAGAGCGGCACTCTGGCAATCAGCCGCTGATAGAGCCGGTCATAGGATTTGACGTCGGCGACACGTGCCTTGAGCACATAGTCCAACTCGCCGCTCGTGCGGTGGACCCCTGTGATTTCGGGCAGGCTGACGACGGCCGTGCGGAATTTCTCCAGCCAGTCGGGATCGTGGTTGGCCGTTCGGATGAAAATAAAGACGGACAGGCCGCAACCGATCTGCTCCGGATCGACAAGCGCCACACGGCCCCTGATCACCCCGCGTTCCTCAAGCGCCCGCAGGCGCCGCCAGCAGGCATTGCGCGACAGGTGCACCTTCTCGGCCAGCGATTCGATGGACAGACTGCCGTCCTGTTGCAATTCTTCCAGAATCCCGCGATCAAATTCATCCAAATTCTTCATAGTTGGGACGTATATCCCAATTTTAGGCGAAATAACAGAATTATTGGGAACATATCCCGGCCTATTGGCGTTACGATGGACGCAAATCAAGAAGGCCAGCGAAGGGATATGACAATGGCGACACCCGTCACGAGACTGTTCACCGAACACCCGCAGTCGGTCGACGAGACCTATTTCGAGCACATGCGCTTTGCAGCCGGATTCTCCGGGCGGCTCTTCCTCGCCTCCTGTGCCGCCTTCGTGCACGCCTTTCTGCCCTTCCTGTTCGAGAAGACGGCGAGCCGCATGATCAACGCCATGCATCACCGCATGCACAACCGGAACGGCTGAGGTTCCGCCGGCAAAAGGGGAGGGTGCTGAAACCATGTGCCGCTGGGTTGCCTATCGCGGTCGTCGCCGTTTCCTCGAGGACCTGATCACCTCTCCCGCCCATTCCCTGATCGACCAGTCGCAATGTGCCACGGAGGCAAAGACGGCGACGAATGGCGACGGCTTCGGCATCGCCTGGTATGGCGAGCGCGACGAGCCCGGACACTACCGTGACATCCTGCCGGCCTGGTCGGACGACAATCTGCGCTCGCTGGCCCGGCAGATCGGCTCCGGCCTGTTCCTCGCCCATGTGCGCGCCTCCACGGCGGGGCGAACCACCAGAGACAACTGCCATCCCTTCGTACACGGCCGCTGGTCGTTCATGCACAACGGGCAGCTTGGCGATTTCGAGCGCCTCGAACGGCGGCTCGAAGCGCGGCTGGACGATGCGCTCTATGGCGAGCGCAAAGGTTCGACGGATTCCGAGCTCCTGTTTCTGCTGGCGCTTGAATTCGGGCTGGAGAAAAACCCGAAACTGGCCTTGGAGGCAGCGCTTGGCTTCGTGTTGCGTGAAGCGATTGCGCTTGGAATCAGGCCGCTGATCCGCTTTACCGCGGCGTTGAGCGACGGGAGGGCGCTCTACTGTGTACGCTACGCCACCGACCGCCATGCGCCGACGCTCTATTCCGGCGCCATGTGTCCGCTGACCGGCGACGGGCACTGCCTGGTGTCCGAACCGTTCGATGAGGATGCCGGCCGCTGGTCTGAAATCCCGTCGGGCAGCTTCGTGACGGTCAGCGATCGCGGAGTTGCGGTCGAGCCGTTCGACCCGTCGGGCGCGGTTCAGGCGATCGCGGTCTGAAGCCGGCGAGCGATCTCCCCTGCCAGCCGCGCTGCGACCGACTGTTTGTCCATCTCCGGCCAGTCATCGACGCCCTTGGCCGATACGATGCGCACCCGGTTCCGGTCGCCGCCCATGACGCCGGTTTCCGGTGAGACGTCATTGGCGACGATGAAATCGGCGCCCTTGCGTTCCAGTTTGGCCTTCGCATTGTCGATGAGGTTCTGGGTCTCGGCGGCAAAGCCGACGACAAGTGTCGGGCGCTTGCCGTGATGGCCGACCGTCCTGAGGATGTCCGGATTCTCAGTCAGCTTCAGTGGCGGCGGTGCCTTGCCCGGCTTCTTCTTGATCTTTTCGCCCGCCTCGCCGGCCGCGCGCCAGTCGGCGACGGCCGCTACCATGACCGCGATGTCGGCAGGCAACAATTGCTCGACGGCATCGAGCATCTCTCGGGCGCTTTCGACATGCACCGTCGCCACTCCCTGCGGGTCGGCTATGGTGACCGGGCCGGAAACCAGCGTCACCCGCGCGCCGAGCGCCGCCAATTCCGCCGCAATGGCGTGGCCCTGCTTGCCGGATGAGCGGTTGGCGATGTAGCGGACCGGATCGATCGGTTCATGGGTCGGCCCCGATGTGACGATGGCGGTTTTTCCGGCAAGCGGTCGCGGGCGGTCGTCGAGCAAGTGCGTGGCAGCGGCCACGATATCGAGCGGCTCGGCCATGCGTCCGAGACCTGCTTCGCCGCTTTCGGCCATCTCGCCGCGCATTGGTCCGATGACGTGAACGCCGTCCTCGCGCACCTGCCGCATATTGCGCTGTAGCGCGGGCGCTTGCCACATGACCGGGTTCATTGCCGGCGCAATCAGGATCGGCCGGTCGCTGGCCAGCACGATCGTGGAGGCAAGGTCGTCGGCCATCCCCTGCGCCATTTTGGCGATGAAATCGGCGGTCGCCGGGGCGACCAGCACGAGATCGGCGCCGCGCGCCAGCCGGATATGGCCCACATCCTGCTCGTCCTCGCGCGAGAAGAGTTCGGTAAAGACCCGGTCGGCGGCAAGCGCGCCGACCGCAAGCGGCGTAACGAACTCCATGGCGCCTCTTGTCATGACGGGACGCACCGCGGCGCCGCGTTCGCGCAGCCGGCGGATGAGGTCGAGCGACTTGTAGGCGGCGATGCCGCCGGTGATGATCAGCAGAATCTGCCTGCCGGCAAGTGCCGCATTGCCGCTCGCAGGTTCAGGCCTGGCCGTTTCATCCGCAGACATGGATGCCGGTGTGGCCGTATGGCGCAGGAGGTGCCGCACCTCCTCTTCCATCGAGCGGCCGTTGCGGGCGGCGCGCTCGCGCAGCGCCTGTTTCGTGGCCTCGTCGAGATTGCGTATGGTGATGCTGGCCATGGCGGTCTCCTTGCCATGCAGCCTAGCAGATTGATAGCAATGAAATCAAATTACAACTGAAACGCAATGTAGATTGCAGTCAATGCAATCACCCAAAGAGCAATCCGGCCGGACCGTGAATGGCGTGCCTCGGCCTTGCCGATGGCCTCGGCAGTGCCCGGATCGAAGCGCAGACCTTCGCGCGCCATTTCATCGAGTTCCTGCGACAGGCGTTCCGCCCGCACCGCCAGCACCGGCGCCTGCTCGGCCAGCCGCACTGCGGCGCCCAGCCCGTCCTTGATATCCGTGACGACGCGGGCAGGACCGAGATTGCGGGCGATCCAGTCGCCGACAACCGGTTCCGACGCCTTCCACATATTGAAGTGCGGATTGAGCAGCCGCGCCACGCCTTCCACGACGACCATGGTCTTTTGCAGCATGATCAGCTCCGGTCGCGTCTGCATGTCGAAGAGCTCGGTCACTTCGAAGAGCAGCGTCAGGAGCTTCGCCATCGAGATGGTTTCCGCCGACTGGCCGTGGATCGGCTCGCCGATCGCACGGATTGCCTGGGCGAAACTGGCGACATCGTGATGGGCCGGAACATAGCCGGCTTCGAAATGCACCTCGGCAACGCGGCGATAGTCACGCCGGATGAAGCCGTAGAGAATCTCCGCCAGGAAGCGACGCTCCTTCTTTCCGAGCCGTCCGACGATACCCATGTCGACCGCGACGATGGTGCCGGAAGCATCGACGAACAGATTGCCCTGATGCATGTCGGCGTGGAAGAAGCCGTCTCGCAGCGTATGCCGCAGGAACGACTGGATCAGGATCTCCGCGAGATGGTCGAGATCGTGCCCGGCGGCCTTGAGCGCTTCGAGATCGGCGATCTTGATGCCGTCGATCCACTCCATGGTGACGATGTCGCGCCCGGTGCGCTCCCAGTCCACTGCCGGCACGCGGAAACCGGGATCGTCGCGCGTGTTTTCCGCAAGCTCCGAAAGCGCCGCCGCCTCGAGACGGAAATCCATCTCGATCTTGGTAGTCTGTTCCAGCGTGCGTGCGACATCGACAGGTCTTAGCCGCCGCGAGGCCGGCGAAAGTCGCTCGGCCATGTGGGCCACGAGATAGAAGGAGTCGAGATCGCGATAGAACCGCTTGCGGATGCCGGGACGCACGACCTTGACCGCGACCTTACGTGTTCCGGCATCGTCGCTGACCTCGGCCGGGTGAACCTGGGCGATCGAGGCGGCCGCAATCGGTGCATCGAACGTGCTGTAGAGCTCTTCCACCGGGCGGCCGACGGATTCGACGATGCGCGCCCTGGCGGCATCCATGGAGAAGGTGTCCATGCGGTCCTGCAGCAGGGAAAGATCCCGCGCCAGTGAGCGGCCGACGACATCCGGACGCGTTGCGAGGAACTGGCCGAGCTTGACATAGGACGGGCCGAGCCGCTCGACGGCGCGTGCCAGCCGTTCCGCCCGGTCGGCCTGCTGCGACTTGCGCCGCGCCAGCGCGGTTGCCAGCCTGTGGGCCGCCAGTGCCGGCCCTTGCAGCCCGTCGGCCGGAAGCGAGGCAATGACGCCCTCGCGGGCCATCACCCAGCCGGCACGCATCAGTCGAAGATAGGCGAAGAAACTGTTCATGATCGGCCCGCCGCCCGTCTTGCTCTAGAGTTTCCAGGCGGAATGAAGCGCGGCGACGCCGCCGGTATAGTTGGTCCATTTGACCCGCGACAGGTCGGCCGCTTCGATCATGGCGGCAAAATCCTGCTGGTTGGGGAACTTGCGGATCGATTCGACCAGATAGCGGTAGGGTTCGCTGTCGCCGGTAATCGCCCGGCCGAATTGCGGGATCGCTTTGAACGACCAGGCGTCGTAGATTTTTTCCAAAAGTGGAAGGTCCACGTCGGAAAACTCCAGGCACAGGAAACGCCCGCCGCGCCTGAGCACCCGTGCCGCTTCCCTGAGCGCCAGATCGATGCGCGGCACGTTGCGGATGCCAAAGGCGATCGTATAGGCGTCGAAACTGTCGTCGTCGAACGGCAGATCCTCGGCATTGGCTTCGACAAAGGTCAGATTGTCCTCGAGCCTGCGCTTTTGAGCCCGCTGGCGGCCGACCTCGAGCATCGAGCCGTTGATGTCGAGAATGGTCGCATGGGCCAGCCGCCGCGATTCCTCGATGATGCGGAACGCGATGTCGCCGGTGCCGCCGGCGACGTCGAGTACCCGGTATGCGCTGCTCTTGCCCGGATTGAGGGCGCTGACCATGGCGTCCTTCCAGGCCCGGTGCATGCCCAGCGACATCACGTCGTTCATGATGTCGTAGCGGCGCGCGACGCCATGGAAAACGTCGTTGACCATGCCCTGCTTTTCGCCTTCGTCGACTTGCCTGAAACCGTAGGAGGTTTCCATGCCGCCGGCTGCGGATGTGCGCGTCTGAGACATCAAGAGAACTCCGGTACTCAATTCGGCGGGAACAATAGCCTAACGCGCCAAGATGCGCTATCAGGCTCACCTGTATCGCGGTGCGGCAAAGTCGCGCCGCTTATAGGTCAAGTCGAAACAAAAGCCAACGCGCCCGAGGCCCATGCCCGAACTGCCTGAAGTCGAAACCGTTCGTCGCGGCCTGCTGCCGGCAATGGAAGGTGCCACCCTGCACCGGCTGGAGCAGCGCCGGGCCGATCTGCGTTTTCCGTTTCCCGACCGCTTCGCGGCGCGTATGGAGGGCCGCCGGATTGTGTCGCTGCGGCGCCGGGCGAAATATCTGCTCATCTGTCTTGATGATGGTGCCGTGCTGATCTCGCATCTCGGCATGTCCGGCTCCTATTATATTGACCGCGATGATCTGAAGGACCGGCCGGGACAGTTTCACCACGACCGCAGCAAGGATGAAAAGCACGATCATATCGTCTTTCATGTGGACGGGCCGAACGGCAAGGCGCGTGTCATTTATAATGATCCCCGCCGTTTCGGCTTCATGCTGCTTGCCGGCGATGGCGAGCTGGACAATCATCCGCTGATCCGCGATCTCGGTGTCGAGCCGCATGGCAACGCGCTCAACGCCGATTACCTGGCGCGCAGATTTGCAGGCAGGAAGGCGCCGCTGAAGGCAGCTCTGCTGGACCAGCGGATCATTGCCGGCCTCGGCAATATCTATGTCTGCGAGGCGCTTTGGCTGGCGCATCTTTCACCGCGGCGCACCGCCGGCTCGCTTGTGGCCCGCTCGGGCGCCCCAGTCGCTCGGCTTGAGGACCTGACAACCGCGGTTCGCAGCGTGATCGCGGCGGCCATCGAGGCAGGCGGCTCGTCCTTGCGCGATCACCGGCAGGCGGACGGCACGCTCGGCTATTTCCAGCATACGTTCAACGCGTATGATCGCGAAGGAGAAGCCTGCCGGCGGGAAGGATGCGGTGGAACGATCCGCCGCATTATGCAAAGCGGCCGTTCGACATTTCATTGCCCGGCCTGCCAGCGCTGAGTGGCTGAAAGCGAAATACCAACGGAAGGAAATCGAACATGGCATATGAGTGCATCAAGGTGGAAACCCGCGGCGGCGTCGGCCTCGTCACGCTGGACAGGCCGAAGGCGCTGAACGCGCTCAACGCGAAATTGATGGCCGAACTGCTCGAAGCGGCGCGGGCCTTCGACGCGGATGCCAAGATCGGCGCCATCGTCATCACCGGATCGGAAAAGGCGTTCGCAGCGGGCGCCGATATCAAGGAAATGCAGAGTCTCGATTTCGTCGAAGCCTATATGGGCGATTTCATTGGCGGCTGGGACAAGGTCGGCACCGTGCGCAAGCCGATGATTGCCGCCGTTGCGGGCTATGCGCTCGGCGGTGGCTGCGAACTCGCCATGATGTGCGACTTCATCATCGCGGCCGACACGGCAAAATTCGGCCAGCCGGAAATTACCCTGGGCACAATCCCGGGCATGGGCGGCACGCAGCGCCTGACCCGCGCCGTCGGAAAGGCCAAGGCCATGGATCTGTGTCTGACCGGGCGCATGATGGATGCGGACGAGGCGGAACGGTCCGGGCTTGTCGCCCGCGTCGTGCCCGCGACCGAGCTGATCGAAACGGCGATCAAGGCCGCCGAGAAGATCGCGGGTTTCTCCCAGCCATCGGTGATCATGGCCAAGGAAAGCGTCAATCGGTCTTACGAGCTCACGTTGGCGGAAGGGATCCGTTTCGAACGGCGCCTCTTCCATTCGCTGTTCGCGACCGAAGATCAGAAGGAAGGCATGGCCGCCTTCGCGGAGAAACGCCAGGCGCAGTTCAAGAACCGTTGACGGCACCACACTTTCCGGCTATATGCCCGGCACGGATTTGGTGGCCCCGGCGGCCACCGTAATTTTTTCTGCTCCTGTCGTTTCATTTGCGGGTTGGCAAACCTGGCACGAGGATATGGGGCGAGTACGAACGCAAAGAGAGAAGTAGATGGCCAACACAGTGTCGGCGAAAAAGGCGACCCGCAAGATCGCCCGGCGAACGGAAGTAAACAAGGCACGCCGCTCGCGGATGCGCGGATTCATCCGCAAGGTCGAGGAAGCGATTGCATCCGGTGACAAGGATGCGGCGGCCGAGGCATTCAAGCAGGCACAGCCGGAATTGATGCGCGCGGCAACCAAAGGTGTTATTCACCGCAACACGGCCTCGCGGAAAGTTTCGCGTCTGGCCAAGCGCGTAAAGGCAATCAGCGCCTAATTGCAGATATTTAGCGAATGCGTGTTGAGCCTGGCCGTTGGTCGGGCTTTTGCGATTCAATTCCGGACTGTAATATCTTTGTAATAATAGACCGGTCGTCTAGTAAATGCGGGACAAGTAATTATTATAAATAACAATGGGTTATGAGAGGATTAAAATTCTTTGGTAGACCATTGGAAAACTGGTTCGACGAATTCCGAGTCAAGATCAATTTTTTTATTTTTTTGCAAATCGGCAACACTCTCCGGTCCCTTCTCAAAAAGCTGTTGATTCCAAATGCGTTACGGGAAGGCGCACAGGATGCACGTTTGAGCCGTATCGCACCTGCGGACCGATCCGGCCGATTTCCCTCCCGAACGCGCCTTGACCTTCGACGGTTAACGTTGCCTTAATGAGCCTGCATGGAGGTCGCAAGCAGCTAGTTTTGAATAGTGAGACCGCCGAAATCCTTTGGCGGTTTTGATGTTTTCATCTTCAATGCAGTGTTCGCATTCTGCGGCACGATTCATCAAAATTTCCCGGTTGTGGTTCGGGCGCCAGCCCGGGCATGGGGACATCTGTGCGCACGCTCTGGAGGCAGCGCATATTGCCGGGAGGAGGATACGCAAGGCGATCCGTAGCGCCATGCGTGTTCTGTCGGTCCGACGGACGGAAACGGAAAGGGGAAGCACTTCCAGTAGGGTTTGGGGTTTGTACGTAGAACAGTAAGTTCGGCCGTTCGGCCGGCGCAAATAAAAACGATACAGGAGAAGGCCAGATGCAGGGACAATCAGGAGCACAGGTGCGCACAGATTTGCGGCGATCGCGAGACAATGCACCACCTCCTGCCGGCGAGGCCGATCCACCGACGGAGATGGGGAAATCAGGAATGGCGAATGACGTACTCTTCGGGCGGGTTCAGACCCGGCTGAAGGCACAGGTCGGTCCCGACGTATTTTCAAGCTGGTTCGGCCGGCTCAAACTGGAATCCATATCAAAGAGCATTGTTCGTCTTTCAGTACCCACGACATTCCTGCGGTCGTGGATCAACAATCGCTATCTGGATCTTCTGACGCAGCTCTTCGCTGAGGAAAACAGCGACATCAACAAGGTTGAAATCGTTGTGCGCTCCGCGACGCGGGGCAACCGGCTGATCCAGTCCTCCGAAATCTCCGATGTGCAGCAATCGACGGGCCCCGGATCGCAATCGGCGCGGCCTGCCGCCGTGCCGCACCCGGGATCCAAGTCGAAGAAGGCGCAGATGCGTCCGGTCGAAACCGGCTCGGTCTCCGGCTCGCCGCTCGACGGGCGTTACTCCTTCAGTTCCTTCGTCGAGGGCGCTTCGAACCGTGTTGCCCTGGCTGCGGCGAAGACGATCGCGGAGGCCGGCAGCAGCGCCGTGCGCTTCAATCCCCTGTTCATCCATTCCAGCGTGGGCCTCGGCAAGACCCACCTGCTGCAGGCGATTGCCCTGGCGGCCAATGAGAGCGAGCGCAAGCCGCGCGTCGTCTATCTGACGGCAGAATATTTCATGTGGCGCTTTGCCACGGCCATCCGGGACAATGACGCGCTTTCCTTCAAGGAATCGCTGCGCAATATCGACCTGCTCGTTATCGACGACATGCAGTTCCTGCAGGGCAAGTCGATACAGCACGAATTCTGTCATCTTCTCAATATGCTGCTGGATTCAGCCCGTCAGGTTGTTGTTGCGGCGGACCGGGCACCCTGGGAGCTGGAATCGCTCGATGCGCGGGTCCGCTCCCGGTTGCAGGGCGGCGTTGCCATCGAGATCGAGGCGCCCGACTACGAGATGCGCCTTGAAATCCTCAAGCGCCGCCTTGCCGCCGCCCAGCAGGAAGACTATTCGCTGGACATTCCGACCGAGATTCTCGCCCATGTTGCGCGGCACGTCACGTCGAGCGGCCGGGAACTGGAAGGCGCCTTCAACCAGTTGCTGTTCCGCCGTTCGTTCGAGCCGTCTTTGTCCATTGACCGGGTCGACGAGCTTCTCGGCCATCTCGTCAATGCCGGCGAGCCGAAGCGGGTTCGCATCGAGGATATCCAGCGCATCGTCTCGCGCCACTATAATGTCTCGCGTCAGGAGATGATCTCCAACCGGCGCACCCGCACCATCGTCAAACCGCGCCAGATCGCCATGTTCCTGTCGAAGACCATGACGCCGCGTTCCTTCCCGGAAATCGGTCGGCGCTTCGGCGGCCGCGATCACACAACGGTGCTGCACGCGGTTCGCAAGATCGAGAACCTTTTGGAGCAGGACACCAAGCTCTCCCACGAGATCGAGCTCCTGCGGCGCCTCATCAGCGAGTGATCGGCCAACGCTGACCGACACCGGATTATCGGATCGGGCTCCGCTCTGGCGGAGCCTGAAACGCATGGGTCGCTCATATTCACTTTATCCCCAGAAAGCCTGTCCCGCGCGACCGCCATTGGTGTCATAAGCTTGCGCTAGGGGCGGTATATCTGTCATTTTGCTTGTCCCGAACATAAAGTCCCTCTATGGCCGGGCAGACCTTGCGGCGTGTTGTCCCGGAAGCCGGTTCGGATGGCTGGCGGGCACACCGGTGATCGCGACAAGAACAACAGGATTTGGTGTAAAGACCCATGCGTGTGACAATCGAGCGTTCCAACCTCCTGAAATCACTGAACCACGTCCATCGCGTGGTTGAGCGGCGCAATACGATCCCGATCCTGTCCAACGTGCTGCTGAAGGCGGACGGCGCGACGCTCGACCTCAAGGCGACCGATCTCGATCTGGAAGTCACCGAGGCGACCGCCGCAAATGTCGAACAATCCGGCTCCACGACGGTTCCGGCGCATCTGCTCTACGACATTGTCCGCAAACTGCCGGACGGTGCCGAGGTGCTGCTTGCCGTCGATCCGGAGGGCGCCAGCATGACCGTCGCCTCGGGCCGCTCGAAATTCTCGCTGCAGTGCCTGCCGGAATCCGATTTTCCGGATCTGACGGCCGGCGAATTCAGCCACACCTTCCGGCTCCAGTCGACCGAACTCAAGATGCTCATCGACCGCACCCAGTTCGCCATTTCGACGGAGGAGACCCGCTATTATCTCAACGGCATCTTCATGCACACCATCGAGGAAGAGGGGTCGCTGAAACTGCGTGCCGTCGCCACCGACGGTCACCGCCTGGCGCGCGCCGACATCGAGGCGCCGTCCGGCTCGGAAGGCATGCCCGGCATCATCGTTCCGCGCAAGACCGTGGGCGAACTGCAGAAGCTGGTCGACGACCCCGATGTCGCGGTGACGGTCGAGGTGTCTGAGGCGAAGATCCGTTTCACCATCGGCGGCGTGCTGCTCACCTCCAAACTGATCGACGGAACCTTTCCGGACTATCAGCGGGTCATTCCCACGGGCAACGACAAGGAACTCACGGTCGATTGCGCGCCCTTCGCATCGGCCGTTGACCGCGTCTCGACGATCTCCTCCGAACGCGGCCGCGCCGTCAAGCTGGCACTGACCGAGGGCCTGTTGACGCTCACCGTCAACAATCCCGATTCCGGCAGCGCCACGGAAGAGCTGGCGGTCGGCTACAAGAACGAAGCGCTGGAGATCGGCTTCAACGCCAAATATCTGCTCGATATCACCGGCCAGTTCAGCGGGACGGAGGCCGTCTTCCTGTTCGCCGATCCCGGCTCGCCCACCCTTGTGCGCGACGTCGCCGAGGAAAGCGCGCTCTATGTGCTGATGCCGATGCGCGTGTGAGGCAGGCTATATTGTGAACGCTGCCTGCCTGACCCGTCTCAAACTGACGGATTTTCGCAACTACCGGCAGCTCGACCTCGATCTCGACAGGCGCCACGTGGTGCTGACCGGCGAAAACGGCGCCGGCAAGACCAACCTCATGGAAGCCGTTTCTCTGCTGACACCCGGCCGTGGCCTGCGCCGCGCGGCCTATCCCGACATGTGCCGCGAGGGCGCCGGCGCCGGATTTACCGTCTTCGCCGCGCTGGACGGCATGCAGGGGCCGGTGGAGATCGGCACCAGCGCCGGCGGCGATCCGGAGAATGGCGGCTCGGGCCGCCGTTTGCGGATCAACGGCACCAACGCCCGCAGCAATGACGAACTGCTGGAGCATCTGCGCATCGTCTGGCTGACACCGGCAATGGACGGCCTGTTCACCGGACCGGCTTCGGACCGGCGGCGCTTCCTCGACCGTCAGGTCCTGGCTATCGATCCGGGCCACGGAAAACGGGTGCTCGACTATGAGCGCGCCATGCGCAGCCGCAACCGGCTGCTTTCCGAGGGGCGGCTGGACCCTTCCTGGTTGAGCGGTATCGAAGTCCAGATGGCCGAATTCGGGATTGCCATCGCGCTTGCCCGCCGCGAACTGATCGCCATGCTGACCGGGCTGATCGATGACCGCCAGGACGACGGGCCGTTCCCCCGGGCCGGCCTGCAATTGGAAGATTTCCTGTCCGGCATTCCGGGCGAAAACGCGGCGGAGCAGGAAGAAGCATTGGCCGTGCAGCTTGCTGCGTCCCGCGACCGGGACGCCGCCGCCGGGCGGACACTGACCGGCCCGCATCGCTCGGATCTGATGGTGCGGCATCGCGGCAAGGATATGGACGCGGCCCGCTGCTCGACCGGCGAGCAGAAGGCGCTGCTGGTTGGGCTGGTGCTGGCCCATGCCCGGCTCACCGGCGAAATCTGCGGCCATGCACCCGTCCTTCTGCTCGATGAAATCGCCGCCCATCTGGACGAGGGCCGCCGCGCCGCGCTTTTCGATCTGGTCGACGCTCTGGGCGGCCAGGCCTTCATGACCGGGACCGACAGCGCTATGTTCAAGGCGCTCGGTTCGCGCGCCGAGTTTCTGGCGGTGGATTCAGGCACGGTCGCGCGTGCAACAGCCGATGCACAGGAAATGCCGGTGAAAAGCCAATGACCGAAAACGCACTGACGCCGTCCGAGCTGGAACGCTATGCCCGCCATATCGTTCTGTCCGAGATCGGCGGCCCGGGACAGCAGAAGCTCAAGAAGGCCCGTGTGCTCGTGATCGGCGCAGGCGGTCTCGGCTCGCCCCTGTTGCAGTATCTGGCCGCTGCCGGAGTCGGGACGCTGGGCATCGTCGATGACGACGCCGTTTCTCTGTCCAACTTGCAGCGCCAGGTTCTTCATGACACCGAGGCGGTCGGGTCTGCCAAAACGGGCAGCGCTGCAAAGGCGCTGCGGCGAATCAATCCGCATGTCGTTGTCGAGGCGCATCCCGTGCGTATCGACGCGGCCAATGCGGCCGAACTCATCGCGCGCTATGACGTCATCGCCGACGGATCGGACAATTTCGCCACCCGCTATCTGGTCGCCGATCAGTGCGCCGCGCTGGAGCGGCCGCTTGTCACCGCCGCCGTTGGCCGTTTCGACGGATCGGTGACGGTGCTTGTCCCGTTCCTGAAAGATGGCGAGGGCCGGCCGAACCCGACCTATCGGGACCTGTTTCCCGCTCCGCCGCCCGACGGCCTTTTGCCGAGCTGCGCGGAGGCCGGCATTGTCGGCGCGCTCACCGGTGTTGTCGGCACGCTCCAGGCCATGGAGGTCATCAAGCTCATCACCGGCATTGGCGAACCGCTTATCGGCCGGCTGTTGCTCTACGATGCACTGGCCGCCCGCTTTGACACGATCACTTATCGCTCAGCCTGACCAGACCGGTCGGTCCATCGGGTCCGGCGGCCTATAGCTGCCCGGGCAGCACCCGGTCCGGCGGCCTGTGCCCGTCGAACAATGTACGGATATTGATGATCACCTTGTCGCCCATGTCGATCCGCCCCTCGATAGTGGCCGAACCCATATGCGGCAGGATGACCACCCGGCCGGCCTGCGCCAGCTTGACCAGCTTCGGATTGACGGCCGGTTCGTGCTCGAAGACGTCGAGGCCTGCCCCGGCGATCTTGCCTTCCTGCAGGTTCTTGATCAGCGCGCCTTCGTCGATAATGCCGCCGCGCGCCGTGTTGACGATATAGGCTTCCGGACGCAGCAGATCGAGCCGGCGCGCCGAGAGCAGATGGAAAGTTCCCGGCGTCGACGGGCAATTGACCGAAACGATATCCACCCGTGCCAGCATCTGGTCGAGGCTTTCCCAGTAGGTGGCCTCGAGATCCTCTTCGGTAATCGGATCAACCCGGTTGCGGTTGTGATAGTGGATGGACAGGCCGAAGGCCTTGGCCCGGCGCGCCACCGCGGTTCCGATGCGCCCCATGCCGACAATGCCGAGCCGCTTGCCCCAGATCCGGTGGCCGAGCATCCAGGTTGGCGACCAGCCGTTCCAGACCCCGTCGCCCATCAGGACATTGGCGCCTTCGGCGAGGCGGCGCGGAACCGCCAGGATCAGCGCCATGGTCATGTCGGCGGTGTCTTCGTTCAGCACATTAGGTGTGTTGGTGACGGTGATTCCCTTGCGGGCGGCCGCGTCGATGTCGATGTTGTCGACGCCATTTCCGAAATTGGCGATCAGCTTGAGATTGTCCCCCGCCTGCTCGATCATCGCCGCGTCGATACGGTCCGTGACGGTCGGTACCAGCACGTCGAAGGATTTCATCGCCTCGACCAGCTCATGCTGGGACCGGGCCGTATCCTCGATGTTCAGCTCCGCGTCAAACAGCTCGCACATGCGGGTTTCCACAGATTCGGGCAGCTTGCGGGTGATGAACACCTTCGGTCGCTTTTTATTCGGCATTTCCTCGATCGGCCCCTTGTTGAGAGCTCTTTAACCATGGTGTGATAGTCCCGGTAATGTCCGGTCACACGGGTCGTTTTTATCAGACGAATGCGGGAAGACAAAGCGATCTCGTTCCGCACCGGAATGAAAATTTTCGATTGCGCCGGGCGCTGCACAAGTGGCAATGACAGCCGGTGGAGATCATCGATGGAGAGTGCAATGAATGCCGCGACCGTCACGCGTATCACAAGTGCAGCTATCGCCGCGGCGATGCTGCTGTTGACGGCACCGACATTCAGCCCGCCGGCACTCGCGCAGAGCGCGGCAAAGGGCGCGAGCGGCCTGCCGCTGCCCCGCTTTGTCAGCCTCAAGGCACGGCGCGTCAATCTTCGCATCGGACCCAGCCGCGACTACGCGGTCGAATGGCTGTACACCCGTTCGGGCATTCCGATGGAAATCATCCAGGAATATGACCACTGGCGCAGGGTGCGCGACCCGGATGGAACCGAGGGCTGGATCCACAAATCGCTGCTTACCGGCGATCGCACGGCGATCATCGCGCCATGGAAGCGCGGCGATGCGCGGGTCTATGTGCTGCTGCGGGCAAAGCCGCAGAAGGGCGCCGACCTGGTCGCCAAGCTCGAGCCGGGCGTTGTCGTTCGGATCGACGAATGCAATGGCAAATGGTGTCGTGGCGAAGTGCAGGGCACCAAGGGCTGGGTGGCCCAGGACGAAATCTGGGGTGCCTATCCCGGAGAAGCCTTCAAGTAACGAAATTCCGGCGTAGGCTCAAAGCTCCTTGCCCGCCCGCATCTCGCCCCAGCGCATGGTCGCATTGGCGCCGATGGATGCGAACGGTTCCGGCGGCAGGCGCTTGGGAGCCGGAAGCGATTGCATGGCCAGGAGCGACGCTGATTCATGGCCGCAGATCTGTTCGGCGATCAGCTTTCCGGAGAGCGTCCCGGCGGCTGTTCCTAGACCGTTCTGACAGCAGGCACTGTAAAGGCCGGGCTCCAGTTCCCCGAAGGCGGGCGCCGTGTTCAGGCTGAGGCAAAGCAGCCCGCCCCATCTGTATTCCATATCGATGCCTGCAAGCTTCGGAAACCGGGCCGAAAACGAGCGGTCATGGACATGCGCGACCGATTGCGGCCTTTGTGCCGCGACACTGCGGCCCGGCGCCCATGTAAATCGGTTGCGCACGACGATGCGGTCGCCCCCCGTTCCGGAAATCCGCCGCACGGTGGTGCCGAGCGGGTCGGCCGGCGTAAAGCCCCACCGTTCCTGGCCGCCGAGCGCTGCACACTCTTCGGAAGACAGCGAACGGGTCATCGAAGCGTAGAGATAGATATGCATGAGCCGGCGTTTGAAATAGCCGAAACTCTCCGCATGGCCGTTGACGCACAGCACCACCGTTCCGGCCGAAATCGTGCCCGATGGCGTTTCAGCACGCCAGGATCGGCCTTCCCGCGCCAGGGCCACGACCGGCGTGTTCTCGAAAAGCAGGACGCCCGAACCGGCCAGGCCTGCGGCAAGACCGCGAACGTAAAGCGCCGGCTGCAGCATGGCGGTTCCGGGCGTGTAGAGGCCGCCCAGATAATAGCCGGAGCCGCAGATATCCTGCATGGCCTTTGCGTCGAGCAGTTCATGCGCCTCGCCCATTGCCTGCAGATGCGCCGCATAGTCGTTATTGTGGGCAACGCCGCGCCCGGTGGCCGCGGCGTTGATCTTGCCGCTCGGGCTGAAAGCCTCCTCGGACATGCCGTATTCCTGCGCCGCATCGGCCGCAAAGGCGATCGCTTCCCGGTTCAGCGCGGTTTGCGAGCGGTCCCGGTCCGCATCGCCCGCATAGTCCCTTGATGCGAGATTGTGCGGCAGATCGATCATGAAGCCGGAATTGCGCCCCGCGGGCCCCTCGGCGATGCGGCGTGCATCGACGACCGCAACGGTGGCGTCCGGCTGCAGCTGTTTCAGGCGCCGGGCCGCCGACAGTCCGGCGAAGCCGCCACCGATGACCAGGACGTCCGCCTGGAAATCAGATGCGAGACTGTCGAAGGCCGTCGCCGCCGGCAGGATCTCGTTCCATGCCGCCGGTCCCGGATCGAAAGGCTGTTTGGTCACCGCGGTCATGGCTGTCAGTATTCGTCGTTCAGCGCATCGACCGCCGGGATCTCCCGCTCCCGCCGCGCAATATAGTCGCGCAGCGCTTCGTCGACGCCTTCGTCCAGCCGGGGTTCCTCGTAATTTTTCAGCAGATTGCGGGCATGGTTGAGCGCCCGTTCGGTGATCTCATGGCTGCCTTCGGCCATCCATTGTTCGATCGAATTGTTGTCGAACAGTTCCGGCATGAAGAAAGCCTCCTGGAACCGCGCCTGCGTATGCGGGTGGCCGAGATAGTGCCCGCCCGGGCCGATATCGCGCACGGCCGCGAGCGCCTCGTCGAAATCGTCCCATTTCACGCCTTCCGCCATACGGTAGCCCATGGCGCATTGCTCGGCATCGACGACGAACTTGGCCATGGAACAATGCATGCCGGCCTCGTTCCAGCCGGCCGAGTGCCAGATATAGTTTGCCCCGGCCATCAGGGTCGCCATCATGGTTGATGCGCTTTCATAGCCGGCCTGCGCGTCGAAGGTCTTGGCGCCGCCCAGCGTGTTCGATGTGCGCCAGGGAATGCGGTAGTACCGGGCCATTTGCCCGATCATGAAATTCATCAGGCTGATCTCGGGCGTTCCGGCCATCGGCGCGCCCGACTTCATGGACACCGTCGAAAGATAGTGGCCGTAAATCGCCGGGCAGCCCTTGCGCACCACCTGCGTATAGGCGAGCGCGGACAGCGCTTCCGCGTTGAGCTGCGCGACCGCGGCGGCGGTCGAGGCTGGCGTATTGGCGCCGCCGAGCACGAAGGGCGAGCACAGCACCGGCTGGTTCCTGCGGCAGAAGGCGCGCATGGCGCCCAGCATCACCTCGTCCCAGACGAGCGGTGAATTGCCGTTGCAGTTGCCGGTGACGACCGGATGGTCTTCCATGAAGTCGGCGCCGAACAGGATGGCGCACATCTCCATCACGTCCTCGGCGTTCTTCGGGCTCGTCGTCATGCCCATGAAGGTCTTGTCCGAGTGCTTCATCGAGGAATAGGTAATGCGCAGATGGCGATGCGCGACCACATGGTCCATCGGCTCGACAATATGGTGAGCCGACGAATGAAGCGCCGGCAGCATATGCGCGAGCTTGTGGAAATTGGCAAGGTCGTCCAGCGTCGGTCCCCGGCGCTTGTCGTCGAGGTCACGCAGATAGGGCGCACCGGTCATCGGCACGAAGATCGAATGGTCCTTGCCGAAGGGCAGGTTATTAGCCGAATTACGAGCGTGATAGGTAAAGCTCTCCGGTATGGACGCAATCAGTTCGCGGACAAGGTTGCGGTCAAGATGCACCCGGTCGTCGTCGCGGATATCGGCGCCGGCGGCGCGCCAGTCGGCGATCGCCTGCGGGTCGCGGAAGACGACGCCGACATCTTCCAGAATGGCCATGGAGGCATCGTCGATCCGGGCGATCTGATCGCCGTCCATCGGTTCGACCAAGGGCAGCCTGCGCTTCAGCGCCGGCAGCATCTTCGTGTCGATGGCCGTGCGGATTTCGCGCCGTGCGCCGCGCCCGCCCCGTCTTGTTCTTGGTGCTTCCTCGATAGCGTTCATCCGACGTCGTCCTGTGCAGCCGGATCGGAAAGATCGATCCAGATCGTCTTGGTTTCCGTGTACTGGTCATGGGCATGCAAGCCGTTGTCGCGCCCGCCGAAGCCCGATTGCTTGTAGCCGCCGAAAGGCGTCGTGATATCGCCCTCGCCATAACAGTTGACGGTGACCGTGCCGGCACGAATGGCCCGTGCCGCCGACAGCGCCTTGCGTCCGTTCGCCGTGAAAATACTGGCCGCAAGCCCGTATTGCGTATCGTTGGCGATCTCGAGCGCCTCGTCGGCGCTCGCGACCGTGATGACCGACAGGATCGGTCCGAACACCTCCTCGCGCGCCAGCCGGTGGTCGCGGTCGGTCTCCACAAGCGTCGGCTCGAGATAAGCGCCGGCGAGGGCACCGCCTGCAAGCGCCTCGATGCCGTCCAGATAGGAGGCGACCTTCCTGCAATGGTCGGCGTCGATCAGCGCGCCGAGATGGTTCTGGGGATCGAGCGGATCGCCCGTCTTCCAGTCGCGCAGCCGCGCCTGTATGCGTTCCATCAAGGCATCCTTGATCCCCGCCTGCACGATGAGCCGTGAATTGGCCGAGCAGTTCTCGCCCATGTTCCAGAAGGCGGCATTGACCACATGGCCCGCGACGAGATCGAGATTTTCTGCGTCGGCCAGAACGATGGCCGGGTTCTTGCCGCCGCATTCCAGGACCACCTTCTTCAGGTTTGAATCTGCCGCATAGCGCAGGAAACGCCGTCCCGTCTCGGTCGAGCCGGTAAAGCTCACCATGTCGATGTCCATATGCATTCCAAGCGGTTCGCCAACGCCCGGCCCGTCGCCGGTCAGGACCTGCAGCACGCCGCGCGGAATGCCTGCCTCCATGGCGAGTTCGGCAATCCGCAGCGCGGTCAGCGATGTCTGCTCCGCGGGCTTGACGATGACTGAGTTTCCGGCTGCCAGCGCCGGCCCGATTTTCCAGGCGAGCATCAGCGACGGAAAGTTCCACGGCAGGACCGCCGCCACGACGCCGATCGGCTCGCGCACGATCATCGCCACCGCATCCTCGCCGGCTGGCGCTGTCTGGTCGTAGATCTTGTCGGCGGCTTCCGCGTGCCATTTGATGGTGTGGATCGTCTCGGGAATGTCGATCGTCACGCAGTCGCGGATCGGCTTGCCGGAATCGAGGCTCTCCATGACCGCCAGTTCGCGCGCGTTGCGTGTGATCAGTTTGCATAGCCGGATCAGCACGTCCTTGCGTTCGGCCGGGTGCAGTTTCGACCATCGGCCCTCCTCGAACGCCTCGCGCGCCCGTGCAACGGCGAGATCGACATCCTCGCCGCTGCAGGCGCCGATCTTGCAGATGGTCTCGCCGGTTGCCGGGTTGACGGTCTCGAATTCGCCGCCGCCGGCGGTGTGGAACCGTCCGTCGATGAAGGGCGAACGCGGAAAGTCGAGTCCTTTGGCGATCGCCGCGTATTCGTCGCGGGTCAGCAATTCGCTCATTTGCTTTCCTCCTCGATTTGCGCAATGGCGCGGTCCATGGTGCGGATGACTTCCGCCAGCGCCCGCTTGTCGTCCTTGTTGAGCGGTTGCAGCGGCCGGCGCGGCGGGCCGCAATCGATACCGCGCAGTGTGACGCCATGCTTGATGCACTGGACGAACTTGCCGCCCTGTTCGAGCACCCGCATCAGTGGCAGCATGGCCGACATGATGCGCCGCCCCCTTGTGAAATCGCCGTCGATGGCGCAGGCGCGGTAAAGCGCGATATGGGCCTGCGGCGCGAAATTCGAGCCGGCGCACACCCATGACCGTGCGCCCCAGGCGAAGAACTCCAGCGCCTGGTCGTCCATGCCGCAGGACAGCTGGATATGCGGATAATCGCGCGCCAGCATGTGCAGCCGGTTCGGATCGCCGGACGATTCCTTGATGGCGCAGAAATTGGGGCTGCGACCGAGCCGGTCGAGGGTTTCCTCGTCCATATTGACGCTCATGCGGCCCGGATAGTTGTACAACATGACCGGAAGGTTCGCTTCGCGGTCGATGGCAAGGGCGTGCAGCGCGATCTCCCGGCCCGTCGGATAGGCGTAAGGGGGCGTCGCGACCAGCAGCGCGTCCGCACCCGCCTTCCTGGCTTCCCGCGCGAAGAAGATTGAATCTTCGGTGCGGATGGCGCCCGTACCGACAACCATCGGCAGCCGGCCCTTGATGATCTCGGCTGCGAGATTCATCAGCCGCACGCGCTCTTCGCCGGTCTGCGCATAATATTCACCGGTCGTTCCGGCAATGATCAGCCCGTGCACGCCGGCCGTGATCAGATGCTCGATAACGGCCGCGAAGGCCGCCTCATCGATGGCATGATCGGCATCGTATGGCGTGACGACGGGTGTGTAGATACCTTCGAACTTCATGATCGCCTCACCGTGCCCGCGCCACATCGAGTGGAATATCGAGCCCGGCGGGCGTGACATAGATCTCGATCTGGTTGCGGGAAAGTTCCCAGTGATCGACCGCCAGCCGGGCGACGGCTTCCGCATCACCCGCCTCGATCAGGGCAATGAAGCGGTCGTGCTGCTCGGCGGCGGTGTTCAGGTTCTCGGCCATATGGGCCGAGCGCGGCTGGTAGAAGGTCATGCCGATACGGGCGTGGTCGATCAGCAGTCTCGTCAGGCTCGGCTGCAGATAGATGTTGTCGGCCATCTCGCCGATGATTGCGTGGAACCGTTCATTGTTCAGGGCCCGCGCGGCAACATCGCCGCTGGCGATGGCGGCGCGGAACTGTCTTTGCGTTTCCTTCAGCTTCTGGATCTGCAAATCGGTGGCGTTCTGCGCCGCCAGTTGCGAGACCGCCGAATAAATCATCGGCGCGGCGACGAAAAAGTCGCGCAGTGTCTTGTGGTTCATCGCCGAGACCTTGGCGCCGCGATTCTCGACAAGCGTCACATAGCCTTCGCCTGCAAGCTGGCGCAGCACTTCGCGGAAGGGCGGCCGGGAGATCTCGTAAGCCTGGCTGAGCGCGGCCTCGTCGATATCGCTGCCCGGCTCCATCGCCATGGTCAGGATCTTCCGCTTCATATCCGCGTAGCAGCGCGCTTTGCGTGCCCTTGCTTCGTCCTTCATTCCGCTTTCCCTGAATGGTTGCGCCGCTGCGCTGGTCCGATCGTCCGAGCGGGCATTATAAAAAAATTCATATTGAATTCAATAAAAATTTATGCTGCAATAATCCAGAGCCTAAGCGGCGCTGAGCCGCGGTCGCGAGAGGTGCCGAAATGGCTGAATTTGAAGGGAAATGTGCGCTTGTGACCGGTGCCGCCGGCGGCATCGGTCAGGCAGTGGCGGCGCAGCTGCGCACAGCAGGCGCGCGTGTCGCGGCGGCCGATCGCGACCTTTCGGGAATTGAGGCGGACGCACACCTGCCGGGCGATCTGACGGAAGCTGCCTATGCCGACACGCTGGCGGCGGCGGCGCGGGATGCGCTTGGCGGGCTGCATATCATCGTCAACAATGCCGGCATTGCGCGTCGCGGACCGGTGACAGCCAGCAGCGATGACGACTTTGCCGCCTCGATCGCCGTCAACGTGGAGGCGCCGTTCCGCATCTGCCGTGCGGCCATTCCATTGATGGCGCAAGCCGGCGGCGGCGCGATTGTCAATGTCGCATCCTGCTGGGGCGTGCGCCCCGGTCCCGATCACGCCGTCTATTGCATGACGAAGGCCGCGCTCGCCTCCCTGACCCAGTGCATGGGACTGGATCACGCCCGCGACGGAATTCGGGTCAACGCCGTCTGTCCGAACGAGGTGGATACGCCGATGCTGCGCTCCGGCTTCGAACTGCGCGGCTTCGATGCGCAATCGGCGGTCGCCGAGCTTGGCAAGACCGTGCCGCTCGGCCGGCTGGCGGAACCGGGCGATATTGCCGACGTGGTCCTTTTCCTTGCCTCGGAGAAGGCACGCTACATGTGCGGCGCGCTGGTCGAGGTCAATGGCGGAAAGCCGGTTTCATGAGACGTTTCGAGGATAAAGTCGCGCTGATTACCGGTGGGGCAAGCGGTATCGGCCGCGCTGTGGCAGAGCGTTTGGCCGGGGAGGGCGCGCGGGTCTTCACGGCGCAACGCAGCGAGGATACGGCCTTTGAACACGTGGTGGCCGACCTTGCCGATCCGGAAAGCCCCGAACGGATCGTGTCGGAAGTTGCCGGCCGTGCAGGGCAGCTTGATATCCTTGTCAACAATGCCGGCCTGATGCGCCAGGCACGGGTCGAGGAACTCGCGCTCGAGGACTGGAACCGGACACTGCAGATCAACCTGACCGCGCCGTTTCTGATGATCAGGGCGGCCTTGCCGCATCTGCGCGCCGCGCGCGGATCCATCGTCAATATCGGATCCATCGAGGGCATCGGCTCCAATCCGCGCCAGGCTGCCTATTGCGCCTCAAAGGCCGGCCTTCACGGGCTGACGCGGGCCGTTGCGGTCGATCACGGCGCGGAGGGGATACGCTGCAACGCGGTAGCGCCCGGCTGGATCGACACCGAATTGAACAACCAATTCATCGAGGATACGGACGATCCGGCCGCCTTCCGCCGCGATATCGGGAAGATCCATCCCGTCGGACGAACCGGCCAGCCGCAGGAGGTCGCCGCACTGGTGGCGTTCCTGGCCGCCGAGGAGAGCGGTTTTATCACCGGTCAGGTCTACACCGTCGATGGCGGTCGCATGGCGCGTCTGAGCCTGCCGTGATCTGTCTGCCGTTTGCCTGATTACAATTCGTCGTCCACATAGCCCTGCAGCACCCTGGCGAAGCGATCGACGATGGCCTCCTCGTGCTCCTGGGAAAGCGAATCGATGCCGACCACGCGGCGCAGCGTGTCGAAGCCGGTCATGTGCGCGACAATCAACGCGGCGCGCTGCTCGGCGTCCTTGCCGCCAAGCCACACAGCCAGCGGAAGCACGACCTGCCTGTGGATCGCCCGGCTTACCAGGTCGCGGACATCCAGGCTGCCCGCAGAGCGCACGAAAGCCAGAAGGGTTGGTCCCATCTCCTCGCCCTCATGGGCGAACTCGGCGAAATGCGCGGCGGCGCGTTCACCGAATGTCGAACGATCGCCATCCAGCAGCGTATCGATATTGAGCTCGGGAACGATGGCTTCCTCGAAGAGGTTTTCTTTCGAACCGAAATAGCGGTTGACCAGCGCCGCGTTGACGCCCGCCGCCGCGGTGATCTCGCGCAAGCCGGCGGCGTCGAAACCCTTCTCCTTGAAGGCGCGCCGGGCGGCATCCAGAATGGCCTTGCGGGTTGTCGCCGCATTGCGCTTTTGTTCGTTGATCGCCGTCATCATGACATGGGTCCGTTCGGGTCAGTCTCTGATCCGTTTATCAGCATATCACAGCATGCCATGCAACCGGCCAGTCCGGACTGCCGGTTTCAACGGTTTTAGCGAATGCCCACATGCAGTTCCTTCAGGCAGCGCATGTTGAAATTGGAGGTATGTTCCAGGCCGTGACCTTTCAGTTCGATATGTCCGGTGCACTCGAACAGCCTTTCAAAGGCGATTTTCGCCTCGAAACGTGCCAGCTGGATTCCGGCGCACAGATGCGGACCGGTACCGAAGCTGAGCTGATGGATGTGATCGCGCGCCACATCCAGCATGTCAGGCCGCTCGAAGACGGCCGGGTCCCGGTTGGCGGCCGCAAGCACCGGAAGCACCATTTCGCCTTCCTTGACGCGCTGTTCGCCGAGCGTCACGTCCTGCGTCGCAATGCGGCCGATAAACTGCACCGGCCCTTGCAGGCGCAGGAACTCTTCGACGGCGTTGGGGATCAGTGACGGGTCGGCGCGCAGGGCCGCCATCTGGTCGGGCGCTCCCAGAAGCAGCCCGAGACCATTGGCAAGGAGGCACGTTGTCGTCTCGTTGCCCGCATTCAGCAGAAACATGCAGTTTGCGATCAGCTCCCCGTCGTCCAACGCGTGTTCCCGGTCAGCGGCGACGACCAGCGAGCTTATCAGGTCCGGACCCGGCTTCCTTCGCGCGGCCGCCATCTTGTCTTTGAGATAATCGGTAAATTCCGCGATCAGCACGCTGCAATGATCAAGCTGTTCATCGGAAAGGTGTGTATAGAAATTGAGCGCGACCGTTGAAAAAGCATCGCACCAAATCTTGATCTGCTCGCGTTCCTCGGCCGGAATGCCGACAATTTCCGAAATCACCAGGATCGGCAAGGGTGCGGCGAATTCGGAGACGAACTCCATTTCACCGCGCTCAAGCCCTGGCGCAAGCAGCGTATCGCAGAGTGCGCGTATCTTGCCGTCATAGGTTTCCACCACTGTGCGCGTGAAGGCGCCGTGCACAAGATCGCGCAGCCGCTTGTGCATCGGATCATCGGTTTGCAGCATGACGCGCGACAGCAGATCGAAGACGGGTTCATATTTGTCGCTGTAACGGAGGCGCGCCTTGGTGACCCGGTCGGAAGAAAAGCGCCGGTCCTTCATCACCGCGCTGACATCCGCATAGCGGGTCAGGATCCACGCATTGACCGATTTGTCGAAATGGACGGGTTCGGTTTCGCGCAGCCGTGCATAGACCGGAAACGGATCTTCGAGCATGCCCGGCCCGAAAAGCCTTCTTCCGCCGTCGCCTGGAGCCATGAAAATCTCCCCCATTAACGCGCAGGGTGATCATGGCACAGAAGCCGTAGAAATCACAATGACGCGCCGTACGGGAGTACGAAATTGGCGGAAACGGAAGTAGAGCACGTCTGCGCGTGCTCAAGTAGAGCGCTGGTTGCACGATTGTGAGTGACGTGAGTTGACCCGCATATGACCTCGACCTTGAAGGCCCAGACAAGCTAACAAACGCCCGTCTTCTATTGACGCTGATCCGGAATATGCACGTGGAAAGACATTATCTACTTTCTCCAAAATATTGTTGTGGTTTTTGGGCGGGAAATCAATAAAAGAATTCATACAGTTATTTAATGTACGGTTTTCAGCTGAATATCGGGATTGATTGCGCGCACGTGAACCGGCGCGACATCGAAAATGGTGGACCGAACGTTGATTGGGGGTTCAATGCCGGCTAGCGATCCTGCGGACGCGCAAGGACAATACGGGTTACTGTTTTACGAGTTCGTCTGCCTGGTGCAGAAATACGCGGAACGCACGAATCCCGTGCATCCGTGTTTTGCGCCGATCGGTACAAATATGCTGATGCTTGCCAGTGAGATCAGCATCAATGTCCGCTTGCGAAGGCGGACCGTAATTGTCGAGGGCGCGTACGAATTTGACAGAAAGTACATCGCCGATTTCAATCGGGAGCAGGGTACGAAACACTCCGTTTTGCCATGGGTACTGCAACGGTTTGACGACCATCACGATGACCCGAATCCCTGGACAATATGGTTTCGCGATCTTTGTGACAATGACCGGGAATGTCCTGATTATCAGACGCGCCTCGATGAACTCGAAACCCGAATGGCAGCGCTTCGCCCCCGGGTAACAGAACCTCACCTGATCGAAATCGGTATATGCACCGACTATGTCAGCCGGCTGAATACAGACACCCTGGCCCGGATCGAACCGCATCGGATGACGCCGGAGAAGGGCGCGGTCGCGGTTCATATCCGCAGAGGTGATGCCAGTGACGAGACGATGGAGAACGCAGATCCGAACCGGCAGACCTTTCCGCTGGAGCGCTATATCGAGGCGATGGAGGAATACAGCCGCAAAGGCTTCGATCACTTCTATATCCTGACTGAATCGCAACAGGAGATTGACAGGATCGAGGCGCATTTTGGCGGCAGATGTCGCATATCCTGGCAGATTGTTGACCGGGCAAAATTCCCCAACCTGCATGGCAAGAAACATGAGCGGGCGAATTTCATAGAGTACCAGTGTCTGGACAATCCCGACCTGATATCTTTCTCGATGCATACAGCGCTCGTCGATCTGGATAACGCGTCCCGTTGTGAAGCCTTTATCGGTTCGTTTGAATCCGCCTTCTCAAACCTTGCCTTCCTTAAGGCGGTCGGCCATCACAAGCGGCACACCGAGTATCTGGATCTGGCGGGTACAACCTTCGGCAAACCCCTCTTCTATCCAAATCTTGCGGAATCCAGGGGTACATCGCTCTTCGTGATCAAGGAACGCGATGTTGGCTTCTTCTCGCTGTTCCTGCAGATCGTGAATACGCTGCTATATCTGCGCGAGCACGAACCCGACGCCGTTCCCGTTGTCCAGTTCACCGACAAGCAGGAATATTTTACTGGGTCCGAAACATGGGAAGACTTCTTCGAGCCGCTGGTTTTCCTGAGCAGGTCGGCGGTTGCACCTCTGCTGCGGAGGGTACAAAGGAATTTCCGGCTTCATTTCCCTGAGATGAAATACTGGGATCCGCTAGGTGTGGTCTATTCACCAAGACCAAATCTAAACTGGAGCGGATCATACTATCCCAACCTTCGCTTGAACCGCGTACTAAGCCGGCTGCCACTGAAACCATATTTGAAGTTTGTTCGCTCAATCGACAGAATCCGGAAAAGTAATTCAGGTGGCCGTCAGCGCAAGGCTGGTAATGTGTCGAGCGAAATCAAAACTGACCTGCTCGTCTCTCACAAGACTATTCCTAGCTTATCTGAACGCCGCCGAGCTTCGAAAGTGATCGGCAACTATGTGAATCTGAAGCCTGAGATTCAGCAGTCCTTAGCCGAGCTGTTCGACAAATACAGCGGTTACCACATCATTGGCGTTCAGTTTCGTGGAACGGATGCTCGCAAGGATAGCCGACGTAAGATTCCGGCATACGAGGACTATGTTGATGCGATAAAGCACTATATTGATGGCTTAAGCGTGGATATCCATCGCCGGGTGTTCATATTTGTGGCAAGCGATGAGTCGGAATTTGTTTCCTTTCTGTCCGGGAAGTTCGAAAATGTTGGCCATTTTGATGCAATTCGGCATGTAGGTGATGATGAGACGGCCAAATCAGACGGAAAGACTGGCTGGAGCATGCCCGCCTTCGTAAGGATTGATCGAAAGAATGCGCTCAGGGGAGCAATTTTGGACTATGCCGGCTTGTGCCGGTGCGATTTCATGATTCACAATTTTGGCAGCCTGACGAACGCTGTTCTGCTGACCCGCCCGGATATCGGCAACCTGTTGATCGGATACGATTACGTACAGGTTGAGGACAATGGCGGCAACGCAGGGTGACGCGCTACCTGATCGCAACGGATTGCTACAACTATGAACCAAGGCCGGGCCTTGGCTGGATGGTACAAGCCAATTCAATCGCTTGGCGATACGCTAAAGTCACCGGCAGAACACTGATCGTAGATTGGCGGGACACGACTTACCACAGCAACCGAAACGTCAACCTTTTTGCCCAACTGTTCGAACCGGCGGAGTCCATAGGCGGTGTGCGCATCCTTACCAATTCGTTGGATCGACTGGAACTGCCGGGTCCCAGACTTGTTACAGACAAGGAGAATTTCGAGTATGTTGACAGGGCGCTATATTATGACCGTGATCTTCCATTCCCTGTAGTCGAGATAAGGGCAGGAATTTCCCCGCGGTTGTACCGCCGGTTTCTGTATGAGGACGGCTTCGACGGCTTCATACGCGGCCTGGTAATGAAGCCGCATTTTGAACATCAGATCGCGGACTTTCTGGAACAGAATTTTTCCGGAAGGCGTGTTGTCGGCGTGCATGTGCGGCACGGCAATGGAGAAAGCGGGCACTTTCAAAATGCGGGTCGCTCTATTTCTGATCTGGACCATTTGATCCAAGACATTAAAACCAAGCTGTACCGGTATCTCAAGGATAACTATACACTGTTTTTGGCCACGGATTCACCTGCTGTACTCGATGGGTTTCAACGCAATTCCCTTAAGTATGTGGCGCGTAAGCAATGGCGCCCTCCCGCTGACTCTGGCGCAAGTCTTGTGAAGGGAAGCGAGTGTCCCGACGGTGAAGTTGTCAACGCCGCAAATGCATGGATCGACATGTATCTGCTCGGTTGTTGTGATGTCACCTACTTTGCAAAGGGCTCTTTTATGAATTCCTTGCCGGTCCAGATGGCGAAAGGCCATGAGAACCGGCAAATTACATATGGTTTCGATGTTGGTCGATATTATTGTATCGGCTCGAGAACCAAAGCTTCGCCGGTCTTGCAAATTCGCCGCTATCTGAACCGGAAGCTGAACAAGATCCTGCCCGCGATTTGAAACCTGGTTCGTAAGTAGTCGGCCCAACAGCAGAGCTATCGGATTGACCATGACTTAGATGCTGGTTTGAACGGTCTGCAAGTCATCACGAATAAGATCCACCAGATCGTTGCTGCGCCAGGCATCAGCATATTTTTCCGAGGCCAACTCGGCTTGTGCCTTGTAGGCGCCGATATTCGAAATCAATCGCATGATGGCCTCGGCAAACTCTTCATCACTGTCCGCAACGGCACCTGTCTCGGTGCTGATGAATTCGGTCAGCGTCGGGACCGGCGGGCAGATCGCTGGAACACCGTTGATCACGGAATCAATCAGGATTCCCGAGCTGATCATCTGTTCGGACTTGTCTCGTGTGTATGGGAACAGGAGTAGGTCGCAACTCGCCAGCAGCGCCGAAAATTCGGTGAGATCGAGCGGGCCGGAAACGAAATCGAGTTGACCGGACGGGATCGCCCCGCTGCCCCGCAGGCGGCGTTTCAGTCTTTGCCCACGCCGGCTGTCGGCAATTTGTATGACGAACCTGACGGTGTCCGCGTATGGCGCTCCCGCCATTTTCCGCGACGCCAGGCTCAGGATCGCCGGCAGTCTTTCATAGCCCTTGTCCTTGCGAAGGTTGCCGCCGACATAACCGATCCTGATCTTCTGGTTGTCCGACGGGCGTTTTTCGCAGGCGGGGGAAGTTATCCTCGAGGGTTGCAGGATTACCCTGCCGATCTTTTCGAACCCGAAGCGGTCGATGAGATTGCGGCGAAGCGTTTCCGTTTCGGTATAGATGTGGATACGGTTGGTCATGCGGCTCAGCGTCGCCAGTCGGCCGAAGCATTGCGTCGCCAGGCTGCGGTCATGTTTTGGCGCATATTCGAGAAACCGCAGGTGCAGGTGGGGCATGTTGTCCGGCTGTATGCGCGCAATTGCGGCCAGGAGCGAGGCGTGTGTATCGACCTTGGTCGTCGGAAAGATCAGATGATCGCCGGGGCCGTATCGGCTCAAAACGGCAAACATTTCGTCGGCGTAGTCTGTTCCGTCAATTGTGTCCGCCGGCAGACCCTTCAGCCTGCGGACGGCCTGCATCAGGTACCAGCGGGCGGGATTTGAATTGCGGATGCGTCGCCGCCGCGCGGGCTGCGCTGGATCGGTGACGAAGTCGAGGTGGACCCGTTTCAGGACGTTGGCGATCTCTTGCGGTGATCTGCTGTTGACGTGGCAGGCCGGACAAAGCGGGTGCAAAGCCCGTTCCAGAAGCTCAAGGCTGGTCAGATGATGGCCGCCAAGGCTCTGGTACTCAGGATCGACAATCGCAACTTTGCCGGCGTGTTTCAAAAGGCGGCGGCCACGGATTTGGAGTTGCCCGATAGTGGCTTGTTCCGTTGCAGCTTGTTGCCGTGAACCTGATCATGGATCCACCGGTAAGTGGCTTCCAATCCCTTGACGAGACCGTATTCCGGCTCCCAACCCAGCTTCTCACGGATCAGCCGGTTGTCGGAATTGCGCCCTCTGACGCCAAGGGGGCCCGGTACATGCTGGATCGTCAGTTTTTTGCCGGCTACGTCCATGATCAGTTCAGCCAGCTGGTTGATGGACACCATCTCCTCAGAGCCGATATTGACCGGCCCGTCAAATTCGGACTCCATCAGGCGTATCGATCCTTCGACGCATTCATCGACGTAGAGAAACGAGCGCGTCTGCTTGCCGTCACCCCAGATTTCGATCGATCCGCCATCGGATGCTTCCGCGATCTTGCGGCAAAGAGCCGCCGGAACCTTCTCGCGCCCGCCCCGCCAGGTGCCTTCCGGGCCGAAGATGTTGTGATAACGGGCAACACAGTTCTTCATTCCCGCATTGCGGTTGAATGCAAAATAGAGACGTTCGCTGAACAGTTTTTCCCATCCGTATTCACTGTCGGGATCGGCCGGATACGCACTGTCTTCGCTGGTGACCGGATTGTCGGGATCGAGCTGATTGTGCTCGGGATAGACGCATGCCGATGATGAATAGAACGTCTTTTCGACACCACAGCGCCGCGCCGCTTCCAGCACATTCAGATTGATTGACATCGAGTTGTGCATGACGCTGGCGTCGTTTTCACCGGTGAATATATAACCGGCACCGCCCATATCGGCTGCAAGCTGATAGATCGCGTCGAATGATTGGTCAAAGACCTGGGCGCATTCATCTTGCCGGCTGAGGTCGGCGATCCGAAAGTCATCGGCCGCCGATTTGCTGAACTCCGGGTGTTTGAGATCCACACCGCGAACCCAGTGACCCTCCTGTTTCAGGCGCTTGACCAGATGAGAGCCAATAAAGCCGCCCGCACCGCACACAACTATTTTACTCGGTGCCATAACCACCACCCCACACTACGCATTCCACCAAGATGAACATCGAGTGACGCAAAAATGGCCGTGTAGTTCCGACCCGCGCGCCGTCAATAAGGGCTTCAACTATTACAGTTTTTTATGTCAACCAACAAAAATTCGCATATTCCCTATAGCGAATCGAGTAAATTTTCCAGAAAATAAAACAACTGCACGTCGCAATGATCCTGTTTAGTTAAGACAATTCAGTCGAAGGCCGGCCTTCCGCCCGAGCTATGCGGCAAACCGCGTTTACTCGACAGGCCAGGCGCAACTCTGTTCGCCGACATCCATGCACGGCTCATAAACGGCAACCGCGCTTTCGCTTCCGTCTTCCCAGACAACCTGGACGGCGATGGTCTGCGCAGTGGCGGCGGGGAGCTTGAGCGCTATGGTTTCCGGCCCCGCGCCCGGCGGCAGCGCCATCGGGTTCTGCGGATTGCATTCAACTAGCTCGAAACGCTTGTCCAGCGCCTTGGAATTGATCGAATACCGGATTTCCATTAGCCGGCAATGCAAGGTCTGCAGCGCGGTGAAATATATCCATTGCGCGCCGTCGAAATCCCGGAACTGCACCCAACCCGACTGGCGGCTTGCGTCGAGCATCGTCTGGTAGAGGGCCTGTGGCGGAACCTGCGACTTTTCCTGTGCGCCGGCGGTACCGCTGACCACAACCATCGCGCAGGCCGAAACGCCCGTTCGCCAGAACCTCAACGAACCCATCATGACAAAACTCCGCACGCTGTATTTTCAGGCTACCGGTTGTGACCGTCGATTGGAACCCATAACAGGGTCTGATGACAGAGCGGTTAACCGCGCGCGAATTGTTCAACTTTTTGGTCGGGGTGGACGCGCCGGCCGGATTTTGCTGCCATCGGTTGAAGGCCGGCGCCGGGTGCCGGATTGCTGTCGGGAAAACCCGCGTCGGCAGGGAAATGATCTTGGACGGACTGAAACGGCTTCGCGATTGGTACGCTTATGTGCCGCCGGATTTGCCGGCCGGCGAGGCCCGCATCTTCAGCGGAGCCAAGATCGGCTACAGCGTCCTGATCGCTCTGCAGGGCGTTTCGGCGTGCACTCCGGGCCGGTTGTGGCCGGTGTCATCGGTCGGAAAAATTTACCTATGATTTATGGGGCGACACCGTCAACATTACCGCGTGCATGGAAAGCCACGGCGAAGCCGGGCGCATACAGATCAGCGCCGACACAGCCGAACGGCTTGGCGACGCATTTGTGCTCGAGCCGCGCGGTACGATCGAGATCAAGGGAAGGGGCCGCATGGCAACCCACTTCCTGGTGGGCGAGCGAGCGGAGCATGGCTGAGCTCATGGTTCCACCGGCCGACCGATGAAAGCTGCAGTATGGGCATCAAAAACTACTTGATCGAAGGCGTTTCCGGCACCGGCAAGACGTCGGTCGCCCTCGCATTGCGGCGGCGCGGTTATCATTCCATCAACGGTGATACGGAGCTCGCCTATCAGGGCGATCCGAAGACCGGAAAACCGGTCGATGGGTTTGCCCATGAGCACCATATCTGGAATGTCGGGAAGGTCAGGGCGCTCGTGGCGGACCGCAGCCATGCAGCGACATTCTTCTGCGGCGGCTCCCGCAATCACTCCAGCTTCATCGACCTGTTCGACCGGGTCTTCGTTCTTGAGGTCGATCTGGCCACATTGAACCGCCGGCTTGCCGCCAGACCGCCAGGCGAGTGGGGCGGCCGGCCCGCCGAGCGCCGGATAATCAGGCGACTGCACGCGACGAAGGAGGACGTCCCGAAGGGCGTTGTCACAATCGACGCCAGCCGGCCGATTGAGCTTGTCGTCGACGCGATCCTGGAAAAGTGCAGCTAGCGCAGTCGAACAATGATGTGTCGGCTAATCTTCACTTTTCAGCTTTCCCTTCAGCCCGTAAAGCGCTTCCAGCGCTTCGCGCGGCGTCATCTCGTCGGGATTGAGCTCGAAGAGCGCGGTTTCGACCTCGGACGGGCCTTTTGACGGCGCCGGCTCGCGTCTGACCTCGGCCGAGAACAGCGGCAAATCGTCAATCAACTGATGCGCCGGGCTCTTGCGCTCGCCTTCTTCGAGCTGGCTGAGCACATCGCGGGCGCGGGCGACAACGGATTCGGGAAGCCCCGCCAGCCGCGCCACCTGAATGCCGTAGGAGCGGTCGGCGGCACCGGGGCCGACTTCGTGCAGAAAGATGACGTCACCCTCCCATTCTTTCACCCGCATCGTTGCGTTGGCGAGCCGGTCCAGCTTTTCCGACAGTGCCGTCAGCTCGTGGAAATGGGTGGCAAAGAGCGCCCGGCAGCGATTGACTTCGTGCAGGTGCTCGACCGCCGCCCATGCGATGGAAAGCCCGTCGAAGGTTGCAGTGCCGCGCCCGATCTCGTCAAGAATCACCAGCGAGCGCTCGCTCGCCTGGTTGAGGATCGCCGCCGTCTCCACCATCTCGACCATGAAGGTCGAACGGCCGCGCGCCAGATCGTCCGAGGCGCCGACTCGGCTGAACAGCCGGTCGACGACACCGATATGGGCGCTGCCGGCCGGAACGAAGGAGCCCATCTGCGCCATCACCGCGATCAGCGCGTTCTGCCGCAGGAAGGTGGATTTGCCGCCCATATTCGGGCCGGTCAGCAGCCAGATGGCGCCGTCCTCCGCGCCCTCATTTGGAGACAGATCGCAATCATTGGCGACGAACGGTCCCTCCGCCTGGCGCCGCAGAGCCTGTTCGACCACCGGATGGCGGCCCGCCACCACGTGAAACATGGTTGAATGGTCGATGGTCGGGCGGCAATAGCCCTGTTCCCCGGCAAGCGCCGCCAGCGCGGCCGACACGTCGAGCACGGACAGCGCCTCTGCCGCCCCTGAAATCGCCTCCGCCGCCTCCACGACGGCGGCGGTCAGCCGGTCATAGATGTCGAACTCGATGGTCAGCGCGCGGTCGGCGGCATTGGCGATGCGGCTTTCCAGATCGGCGAGTTCCGTCGTCGTGAACCGCATCGCATTGGCCATCGTCTGCCGGTGGATGAACCGGGCCTTGGCGTCATCGCCCTCGGTCAGCGCCGCGGAGTTGTTCGCCGTTACCTCGATGAAATAGCCCAGCACATTGTTGTGCTTGATCTTCAGCGACCTGACGCCGGTCTCGTCGGCATATTGCGCCTGCAGGCCGGCGATCACCTTGCGCGACTGGTCGCGCAAGGCCCGCATCTCGTCGAGCTCGCCATTGTATCCGGCACGCACGAAGCCGCCGTCGCGGCGCAGCAACGGCAGTTCGTCTGCGAGTGCCGCATCGAGCAGTTCGGACAATGCGCCGGGCAGGCTGCGCAATCGGTCAACGGATTCGGCAATCTCGTCCGCCGGTTCCGCATCTTCAAAAAAAACCGCGATCCGGCGCGCCGTTTCAAGACCCTGCCGGATGGCCCCGAGATCCCGTGGCCCGCCCCGGTTGAGCGCCAGCCGCGACAGCGCCCGCGGCATGTCGGGCACCGCTTTCAGGGCCTCGCGCATGTCATGGCCGGTGCGGTCCTGCGCCAGGAACCAGGAAACGGCATCAAGGCGGGTGCCGATGGCGCCCGGATCGGTCAGCGGCGACATCAGCCGCTCGGCAAGCAGCCGCGCCCCGCCGCCGGTCACGGTCCGGTCGATGGCGGCGAGCAGGCCGCCCTTGCGGTCGCCCGACAAGGTTCGCAGCAGTTCCAGGTTGGTGCGGGTTGCTGGATCGATGAACAGATTGGCACCGTCCGCCTCGCGTTGCGGGCGCTGCAGGGGAGGCCGCTCCGAAAGCTGCGTCTTCTCCACATAGGCAATGGCCGCGGCGGCGGCCGCCAGTTCCGGCCGGGAGTAACTGCCGAAGCCGTCGAGCGTCGCGACGTCGAAGAAGCGCTTGATGCGGCCCTCGGCGCTGGAACTGTCGAACAGAACCGAAGGCTGCGGCGAGACGATGGCACCGATGAGATCGAAGACCGGACGCAGTTCCTCGTCATGAAAGACCCGGTCGGAGACGATCAGTTCCTTCGGGTCGATCCGCATCACGTCTGCGGCAAGGCGTCCCGCCGTGGTTTCGCTGAGCCGGAAGGTGCCGGTCGAGATGTCGACCCAGGCGAGCGCAAAGCCGCCCTGGCCGGCGCCTTTGACCCGGGCAAGCGCCATCAGGTAGTTGGATTCGGACGGCGAGAGCAGCTTTTCTTCCGTCAGCGTGCCGGGCGTGACCAGGCGGATGACCTCGCGGCGGACCACGGCTTTCGAACCGCGTTTCTTGGCCTCCGCCGGATCTTCCGTCTGCTCGCACACGGCGACGCGGTAGCCTTTGGCGATCAGCTTCTGCAGATAGTCGTCGGCGGCATGGACGGGCACGCCGCACATCGGAATGTCCTGGCCCAGATGCTGGCCGCGCTTGGTCAGCGTGATGCCCAGCGCCTTCGCGGCTTCCACCGCGTCGCCGAAGAACAGTTCGTAGAAATCGCCCATGCGATAAAACAGCAGCGCATCGGGATGCGCGGCCTTGATCTCGATGAACTGCTCCATCATCGGAGTGGCTGCTGCCCGGCTTTCCGTCGTGGCAAGCATGGCGGTGGTGAGCATCTTGTTCATTCCCGGCAGTCGTTGCGGCCAGATTGTCGCCGCTTCACGACCTATTGTCTCCCTGTCTGGCCGCCGATCGCATCGCGGGCGATGTGCGCATTTGTGGCGAAAGGCGGTTGGCACTTTCAACCATTTCGCTAAGCTGCATCATCGTCGGCGAACTTTACAGGCGGCCAGTGGCACCCTAACGGTGCCTGCGCAGCAAAAACAACAGGGCAGGCGGCTTGAATGCGCTTCGCCCACAACAGGTTAGGAAATATGCCCGAGTCCGTAAATGAGTCCCGGTCCATGTCGACCGTCACCGAGCAGGAAGCCCTTGAGTTCCACGCGCGCGGACGGCCGGGCAAGCTTGAAATCAACGCCACCAAACCGATGGCGACCCAGCGCGACCTGTCGCTCGCCTACTCGCCGGGTGTGGCCGTTCCGGTCAAAGCCATTGCCGAGGAGCCTTCGCGCGCCTTCGATTACACCGCGCGCGGCAACCTCGTCGGTGTCATCTCCAACGGAACCGCGATCCTCGGTCTCGGCAATCTCGGCGCGCTCGCGTCCAAGCCGGTCATGGAGGGCAAGGCGGTCCTGTTCAAGCGCTTCGCCGATGTCGATTCCATCGATCTGGAGGTCGGCACCGAAGACATCGATGAATTCGTCAACTGCGTAAAGCACCTCGGGCCGTCCTTCGGCGGCATCAATCTGGAGGACATCAAGGCGCCGGACTGTTTCATTATCGAGCAGCGCCTGCGCGAGGTGATGGACATTCCGGTGTTTCATGACGACCAGCACGGCACCGCCATCATCGCTGTCGCCGGTCTGATCAACGCGCTGCACCTGACCGGCCGTGACATGAAGACCACGAAGCTGGTGTGCAACGGCGCCGGCGCCGCGGCCATCGCCTGCATCGAACTGATCAAGTCGATGGGCTTCACGTCCGAGAACATCACCCTTTGCGACACCAAGGGCGTCATCTACCAGGGCCGCGAAGAGGGCATGAACCAGTGGAAGTCGGCTCATGCCGTCAAAACCTCCGACCGCACGCTGGCCGAGGCCGTTGAGGGCGCGGATGTCTTTTTCGGCCTTTCCGTGAAGGGCGCGCTCACCGAGGACATGGTTCGCTCCATGGCCGGCAACCCGATCATTTTCGCCATGGCCAATCCGGATCCCGAAATAACGCCGGAAGAGGTCGCCCGTATCCGCGACGATGCGATCATGGCCACGGGCCGCTCCGATTATCCGAACCAGGTCAACAACGTCCTTGGCTTTCCCTATATCTTCCGCGGCGCGCTGGATGTGCGCGCCTCGACGATCAATGATGCCATGAAGATCGCCGCCGCCGAGGCGCTTGCGAATCTCGCGCGCGAGAACGTGCCGGACGAGGTGGCCGCCGCCTATCGTGGCAATCGTCCGCGTTTCGGGCCGCACTATATCATTCCCGTGCCTTTCGATCCGCGCCTCCTGTCGGACGTGCCTCGGGCCGTTGCCCGCGCCGCCATGGATTCGGGCGTGGCGCAGCGGCCGATCGTCGATCTGGAAGCCTATGGCCGCGAGCTTTCGGCGCGGCGCGATCCGATCGCCTCCACGCTGCAGCGGATCTACCAGCGCGTGCGCCGCCAGCCCCGCCGGGTGGTCTTTGCCGAGGGCGAGGAGGAGCACGTCATGCGCGCCGCCGTTTCCTATGCCAACCAGCAGCTTGGCACCGCCATCCTGCTTGGCCGTATCGAGCAGATGGAGGAGATGGCAAATCAGGCCGGCATCGACCTGGAAATACCCGGTATCGAACTCGTCAATGCGCGTGTCTCGCGACGTGTCGAAGCCTACACGGAGTATCTCTATGCGCGCCTGCAACGCAGCGGATATCTTTACCGTGACTGCCAGCGGCTGATCAACACGGACCGCAACCATTTCGGCTCCTGCATGGTGGCCCTCGGCGATGCCGACGCCATGGTGACGGGCACGACCCGAAACTATTCGACCGCGCTTGAGGACGTGCGCCGCTGCGTCGATGTCAAACCCGGCCACCGTGTGATCGGCGTGTCGCTGGCGCTGTGCCGCGGCCGCACGGTTCTCGTTGCCGATACGGCGGTGATCGACATGCCCGATTCCGAAGAGCTTGCCGACATCGCGGAGGAAGCGGCCGGCGTCGCCCGCCGCCTTGGATATGAGCCGCGCGTTGCGATGCTCGCCTATTCGACCTTCGGCCATCCTCCCGGCGAGCGTGCCGAACGGGTCCGCGAGGCGGTCAATATTCTCGACAAGCGGCGGGTCGATTTCGAGTATGACGGCGAGATGGCGGCCGATGTGGCGCTGAACCTCGACGTCATGCGGCAATATCCATTCTGCCGCCTGTCCGGGACCGCCAATGTGCTGGTCATGCCGGCGTTCCACTCGGCGTCGATCTCGACCAAGATGTTGCAGGAACTGGGCGGTTCGACGGTCATCGGTCCGCTGCTTGTCGGGCTCGACAAGTCGATCCAGATCGTTTCCATGGGCGCCCGCGATTCCGATATCGCCAATATGGCGGCCATCGCGGCCTACAATGTCGGCAGCTAAAGAAAAGGGCGGGTCATCATCAGACCCGCCCCATCTTGCATTCGATCATTTACCGCGTGTGTTCCTCAGGAAGCGAAGCGGCTGGCGTCGGCGCCGTAATAGTTGAGATAGCGATCGCTGATCTTGGAAATCGGCAGCACGACCATGACGTCGGTGGTGCCGAATGCCCGGTCGATGACCGCGCCGTCGCCGACCATCGCGCCAAGGCGCAGATAGCCTTTCAGCAGCGGCGGCATGGCCGAGATCGCGCTGCGCGTATCGACGGCTTCCTTCGGCATCAGGTCCATATTGTTGTAGAGTTCCGGCCGCGCGCTGACCGCCCAGGAGCCGGTCGCCAGGCAATTGTGATACAGGAACGAGAGCGGCAGGGCATGCGCCTCGGGCTGCACGCCCGGCATGGAGGCGCAGCCGAACATGGCGTCGATACCGTGCTCAAGCGAGTAGGCCCAATTGCCCTGCCACAGCAGTTCGACCGTCCGGCGGGTGCGGTACTTCGGCAGAACGCATGAGCGCCCAAGCTCCAGGAACCTTTTTTCCGGGTGCCGGGCCAGCATATCGGCGATGGCGAATTCGGAGGTCGAATAAAAGCCGTCATTGGCGCGCGCAACCTCCTGCCGCAAAAGGCGGTAGGTGCCGACGATCTGCTCTTCCGAGCTGCCGACGATCGACCGGTCAATGACCAGGAGATGGTCACAGACAGCATCGAATGCGTCCATGTCGCGGCCTTTGCGCATCGATTCGGGCGGCAGGACGGCTCCCATTTCCTTTGCGAAAACCTCGAAGCGAACGGCCTGCGCGGCATCGATTTCCGCCTGCGTGCAGGCAAGGCGCGTCTCCAGGTCGCCGATTCGGCCGAGAATCGCGGTTTCCCCGCCCATCACTTCAAGCGCCGGATTCGACGCGGCGCCCTTGGCCGGCGGTGTTTGGCGCAAGTTCAGTGTCATGGCTGTTCAATCCTGTGGTAATGTCTTGACGCCCATTAAGCAGAACAATGCGACAAAGCGGTGACATAGCGCCACGGCCCTGCCACGATAAGTTGTCCGCGCCTTTTTTGTTCACCCTCGTTAAGCAATCACTTTTTCATATCGACAACGACCCGGCCCCTGACCTTTCCGTCGATCAGCGCCTTCGCGGTATCGATAATATCATCAAAGCCGATCGTTTTCGATAGAGCATGCAGCTTGGAAAGGTCGAGGTCCTGTGTCAGCCGGCTCCAGGCCTCTTCGCGACGCTGCTTCGGTGCCATGACGGAATCGACCCCGAGAAGCGCGACGCCGCGCAGGATGAAAGGCATGACGGTCGCCGGCAGATCCGCGCCCTGCGCCAGGCCGCAGGCGGCCACCGCGCCGCCATAGCGGGTCATCGACAGCGCATTGGCAAGCGTGTGGCTGCCGACGGAATCGATGCCGCCCGCCCAGCGTTCCTTGCCCAGCGGCCGGCCCGGCTCTGAAAGTTCGGCACGGTCGATGATCTCGGAAGCGCCGAGCGACCTGAGAAACTCCGCCTCGTCGGGCCGGCCCGTCGAGGCGACGACTTCGTAGCCGAGTTTCGAAAGGATCGAGATGGCGACGGAACCGACCCCGCCATTGGCGCCGGTGACAAGGATCGGCCCGGAAGCGGGTGTGATGCCATAGCGCTCCAGGGCCATGACACACAGCATCGAGGTGTATCCGGCGGTGCCGATGGCCATCGCGTCAAGAGCGCTCAGGCCCGACGGTCTATGGATAAGCCAGTCGCCGCTCAGCCGTGCATAGCGCGCATAGGCGCCCGTATGGGTCTCGCCGACGCCCCAGCCATTGAGAATGACCTGGTCGCCTTCCTTGTATCCTTCGTGGTCCGACTGCACGACGGTGCCGGCGCAGTCGATCCCGGGCACCATCGGCCATCTGCGAACCACCGGCGCCTTGCCGGTGATTGCAAGCCCGTCCTTGTAGTTGACCGTTGTCGCTTCGACCTCGACGACGACATCGCCGTCCATCAGCTCGGCAAGGCCAATCTCGCGAGTCTCTACGCTCTGCACCTTGTCGTCATCGCGCGTGATAAGGATGGCCTTGAACGGTTCCTGCATGTTTGTTCCTCCGGTTGCGGGCTTTAAGCCGCGCAGGTTTCAAGAATTTTCCGATTCCGCCGGATCGCTCCGGTAAATCCACTTTCCGAACAACTCGTCGATGATAATCGCCGCGGCGCCGACGGTGATGAACGAGTCGGCCAGGTTGAACACGGCAAAATACCAGCTTTGGGTGTGAACCAGAATATAATCAATGACATAGCCATGCACCGACCGGTCTATTAGGTTGCCTATGGCACCCGCGACGATGAAGGCGAAGCCGGTCTGGCTCATCCACCGCTTCGGGCTGCTCTTCGCCCAAAGCACGGCGACAAAGGCGATCACCAGCAGCATCAGCGCGATCAGCCACTTCTCGCCGACAAATGTCAGCATGGAAAAGGCGATGCCCTCATTCTGCGTGTGATACAGCGCCAGCACGGGTAGCACATCCACCATCTCCCGCAGCGGCAGGTATTTTTCCACGGCCCATTTGACGGTCTGGTCGATTGCCACAAGCACCGCGACAAGTCCCATCGCGAAACGCGGGCGGGAAAAAAGAGACCGTACGGCTTTCATGGTCAGACCTCCAGCAGGTGTCGGCGGGCTTCAAACAGCATAACAGCAGTTGCCACCGCAAGGTTCAGCGAATCGGCCCGCCCGCTCTGCGGAATACGCGCCAGCCGGTCGCAACGCTCGACAAGGCCGGCGGGCAGGCCGGCCTGCTCGTTGCCCATCAGCAGGATGGTGGGTGCGGCGGCATAGTCAATTGTCCGATAGTCGATCGCTCCGTCCAGATGCGTGCCGACGAGCAGCGCATCCCGTGCATCGCGCCATTTCAGGAAGCCGTCAATGTCGGACCGGGCCACCGGCACGGAAAAGATCGAGCCCATGGTTGCCCGGATCGTCTCCAGCGAGAAAGGATCCGTCGAATCCCCGACGAGAACCAACCCGCTGGCGCCGGCCGCATCTGCTGTCCGGATGATCGTTCCGAGATTGCCCGGGTCGCGAACCCGGTCCAGCGCAATATACGTCTCGCCTGGTTTCGGGTGCATGTCCTTGAGCGCCGTGTAGCGCTGCTCGAAGACGCCGCAGACCATTTGCGGATTGTCGCGTCGCGTGATGGCGCCGAGCACTTTCTGCGGCACCTCGAGGACCAGCCCGCCGGCGGCAACCGTCCGCGCCGCCACATTTTCCACATTCGCGTTGCTCTTGGCGTCCTTTGCATAGACCAGCGTCCGGATCTGCCAGCCCTGGTCGAGCGCGTCGATCACCAGTTTCAGCCCCTCGGTCATGAAGCTCGATGACCGGTCGCGGTTCTTCTTGAGGCCGAGCGCCCGGATCTCCTTGATGACCGGATTGCTCAGGCTGGTGATTTGCTTGACCTGTCCGACGCGGCCGAGCGGGGTGCGGTTCATGACGCCACCCAGCGGCTGAAGAGAGAGGTCGAGAGCGCGCGCCCGGCCGACTGCTCGCGCAGGATCAACTCGCCCGATTCGACCGTGCCGCCGGCCCCGCGCATGGTCTCGCACATCAGCTCGTGGATCGAATAGAACGAGGCGCGGATGGAATAGGCGGTCAGCACCAGCGCGACCGGGCGGTCGGCGAGGATCGAACGGCATATGTCGAGCATGGCCGGCAGGTGATCGAACAGCTGCCAGACTTCGCCATTCGGCCCGCGGCCGAATTTCGGCGGATCGGTCAGGATGATGTCATAGCCCTTGCCGCGCCGCTCCTCCCGGGCGATGAATTTCATCGCATCGTCGCAGATCCACCGGATCGGTCTGTCCTCCAGCCCCGCCAGCACCTGATTCTCCCGGGCCCACCCGATCGCCTTCTTCGACGCGTCGACATGGGTGACTTCGGCGCCGGCCGCGGCGGCGATCAGCGAGGCGACCCCGGTATAGCCGAAGAGATTGAGAACCTTGATCGGCCGTCCGGCCGCCGCGATGGTCTCGCGCATCCAGCGCCAGTGGGCGATCTGCTCGGGAAAAACGCCGACATGGCGGAACGATGTGAAACGCCCGTGGAAGTCGACATCCATGAGCCGCATCGGCCAGGTTTCGCCGAGCGCAGCCGCCGGAAAGCGCCAGCGGCCCATGCCATCCTCGTCCGTGTCCCCGGTGAAGACGGCGTCCGCCGATTGCCATGTCTCCTTTTCCATGGCCCTCGGCCACAGCGCCTGTGATTCCGGGCGGATGATCCGGTAGGGTCCGTATTGCTCGAGCTTCGCGCCATGGCCGGTGTCGATAAGGCTGTAGCCGTCGGTTGCGGGCGTCTCCAGGATGACCGGAACGTTTTCGGCCGGCCTCTGGCCATTGCGCCGTGGCCGCTCCTGCAGTGGCGCGGTTATCGGTTGCGGGTCCCGGGCTGCCGATTTCGCGGGCTGGTTGGCGCGCCCGCCTGCCTGCCGAACGGGCGGGCGGGAACCGGTCGAGGATCGTTTCCCGGCCGTTCGGTGCCGCTTTTGCCGCGTGTTTCCGCGTTGTTTTTCCTTCAAGAAATCCGTCCGATCCGTTTTCCTGGCCGGCTCTTGCCGATGACTGCAAATAGCACTTGAGTTCCCCTTGGCAAAGGCGTTTTGTGACGCATAGTTTAAACGAGGCAGAATGATTGAGGCCCGGCCACCGGGAGGAAGGGACAAAAAATGGAAATGCAAGGCGAAGAACGCATCGCGGCTTCAAGGGAAGCGGTCTGGGCGGCGCTCAACGATCCGGAAATCCTCAAACAGTGCATTCCGGGATGCCAGTCGCTGGAAATGACCGGCGAGAATGAAATGTCCGCCGCGGTGAAGCTGAAGGTCGGGCCGGTGTCCGCGACCTTCAAGGGCTCCGTGACGCTCGAAAACATTCGCCCGCCGGAGGGCTATACGATCACCGGCGAGGGCAAGGGCGGCATTGCCGGCTTTGCCAAGGGCGGAGCCGATGTGGCACTGCGCGAGGACGGTGCCGAAACGGTTTTGACCTATGACGTCAAGGCGCAGGTCGGCGGCAAGCTGGCGCAACTCGGCTCGCGGCTGATCGATTCGACATCGAAGAAGCTCGCCGGCCAGTTCTTCGCAAGTTTCGGGGAGATCGTCGGGGGTCAGTCCTCCTGACCCGCCCCCTGCTGAAACCGCTGCCAAACGAGGCAGCCGGCGGCAAAATCCTCCAGGGACGCGCCGGTTGACTTGAACAGCGTGATCTCGTCGGGTCCGATCCGCCCGGTATGCTCGCCGCGGCACAGCATCGCCAGCTCCGCCACAACGTCGGAGCGGTGAATGAGGCCCGATTCCAGCGGTTGGACGAGATCGCCGCCTTCCTTGAGTGCCCCGTCGAACGTGTCGACGAAGAGGCTGGAACGGCGCACGGCTTCGTCATCGCTTTCACGCAAGGCCGGCGTGAAGGCGCCGACAAGATCGAGATGGGCGCCCGGAGAAAGCCACGCGCCTTCGATGAGCGGCTCGGCGGTAATCGTCGCGGCCGAGACGATATCGGCCTCGCCGATCGCAGCGGCCCGGTCGTCCGTCACCGCGATGTCGAAATCCTCGCCGGCCAGTTCGTCGGCAAGCCGTTCGGCATTGGCCCGGTTGCGGTTCCACAGGGTCACGGCCTTGATCGGCCGAATCGATGCGTGGGCACGGATGAGATAGGGCGCCAGTTTTCCGGCGCCGATCATCACCAGCTTCTCCGCGTCCTCGCGCGCCAGGAACCCGGCGGCGAGCGCAGAAGCGGCGGCGGTGCGCCACAGGGTCAGTTTCTGGCCGTCGATAAGCGCCAGCGGCGCGCAGGTCGTGCCGTCCGAAAGCAGGTAGACGCCCATCACGGCCGGCAGGCCGACGGCGTTGTTGTCCGGACTGACCGAGACGATTTTCACGCCGGTGAAGCCGTTTCCCTCGATCTGACCGGAGGCAAAATCGCTCCAGGCGGGCATCAGCAGCATTGTGCTGTCGCTGCCTTCCTTGCGCTCGATCGTGTGGTGGTGGCGGACCGGAGCCCGCACCCCGCCGGTGAATGCGTCCCGCAGCGCCCGGATCAGGGCAGGAAAGTCCAGCAGGTCGTCGACCTCTTGTGCCGAGATGATTTTCACCGGATCAATCCGCCGTCTGTCAGGCCGATGTCAGGGAGTTGCCGCCGCCCGAAACCGCCTCGGCGCGCTCGCGCTGGCGGTCGGCCTCGGTGTGCCAGCGAACCGCTTCCTTGGCTTCCTGGCGCGCCTTCTTGCGGTATTTGCCCTGTCTGAACCATGTCGCCAGCGACCCGATCACCATGCCGATCATCACGGCAAGGAACAGGAACACGAAGAACGGCGCGCTTACGGAAAGCACCGTGTCGCCCGGATCGAACGGGTTGAGCGCCAGGGTGGCGGTTCCCCGATTGGCGACCGAAAGAACGATCAGGATGATCGCGACCGGTACAAGGATGACGATATTGATCAGTTTTCTGGCCATGGCGTGCGAACCTGTTTGTCAGCCAATACGGAGTTGGGGTCGGTCAAGGTCGATGTCAACAATCGGACCCACCGGTATCCGGTCACGAATAACACTGCAATCGGCTGTAGGCCAGACGGGGCTGCGGATCAATTCTCCGGGTTGAGCCGCTCACGCAGCTCCTTGCCGGTCTTGAAGAAAGGAACCCATTTTTCTTCAACGAACACGGCTTCGCCGGTTCGCGGATTACGGCCAGACCGCGACGGACGGTTCTTGACGGAAAAGGCGCCGAAGCCTCTGAGCTCCACCCGGTTGCCGTCGGCGAGCGCATCGGTGATCTCGTCAAGGATGGCATTGACGATGTTTTCCACGTCGCGATGGTAAAGGTGCGGATTTCGGGCGGCAATGATATGCACTAACTCCGACTTGATCACGGTTGTTCCCCTCATCCGTGCTAATTTTCTGTCGAGCCAAATTGCCAAACGGAAACAAGGCCGTCAAGGAACAACTTGCGATCGATCAGTTGCTGAAACTGATCGGCAAAAGGAATGGCGTCGCCCCGCCAGGCGCTCAGCAGGCGGATGATGGCATTGCCGAAGAGCAGTTCGCCGCGCGATTTCGGCCGTTCCCATTCGACGATTTTCAACGAATCCGCCACGCCCTTGTCGCTCAGATAGGTACGTATTTCCGTGTCGCCTCCAATGATGTCGACCAGGCCGTTATCGGCCGCCTGCCTTCCGGTGAAGATGCTTCCGTCCGCGAGTTTCAGCGTATCGGTCCGTGACAGGCCGCGGCATTCGGCCACGATGTCGACGAACCAGTTGTAGGAATCATTGACCATCGAGCGGATCATCGCTCTCGCCTGCGGGCTGGCCTGGTGGAACGGCGACGGCTCGGCCTTGAGCGGTGCGGATTTGATCTCCTGTACGGATACGCCCACCTTTTCCAGCAGGTCCGCGACCTGGGCGTACTGGAAGATCACCCCGATCGAGCCGACGATCGATGTGTCCCCGGCAACGATATAATCGCCCCCGCAGGCAACCATGTAGGCTGCCGATGCCGCCAGGGTCCGCACTTCGGCGACCACCGGCTTGTCGGCGGCCACGGCACGCACCGCCTTGTAGAGCGTTTCGCCTCCATAGGAGGTCCCGCCGGGCGATTCCAGCCGCACGATCAGCGCCTTCACCCGCTCACTCTTGCGGATGTTGTCAAGGCGCTCGACCATTTCCGTATTGTCGGTGATGACGCCTGAAATGGTTACCCGCGCGACATGGTCGGCGGATTTTCCGCCGATGGGGTCGGACGGGCTGCCGCTCAAGACCAGCCCGGCGATGCCGGCGATGACGACGACAAAGGCGATGACGCGCCAGAAGGTCAGCTTGCGTCTGAGCCGCCTGCGGTCAGCAATCCCGTTTTGGTCCATTGTACTTCCCGATTTCGTGTAACAGCGTCTTGATATTGGACCATTGAGATAGCAGATTGATGCCGGTCGACGTAACAACAAATTGCAATTTGAAAAAAATCGTAATTTTAACGATTCGGCTGCACAATAAGACCACATTGGGTCTATATGCGCACGGAACCTTGTGATAAGTTTTGTCCGACGCTGATTTGGACAATGTTGTGTAAGCGTTGGCCGGGAATCCGGCCGGGGGATTACGGGCTTTTATGGGCAATGTGAAGGTAAATCCGGATCGGCGTGATCGGGCCGCTAGCAACTATGCTGCAGCGATTCGGCACTCGCGGCGCGTAAGACTGCTGAAAGTGGCGTTCCCTGCCGTGACGCTTCTGGCCGTGGCGGCTTTTGTCGGATCGACCATGATCTCGCGCGCCCTGCCCGAGGGCGCATCCATCGACAAGGCAGCCTTTTCAGGCGGCAAGATTATTATGAGCAACCCGGTCATGACCGGCCAGGTCGGCGACGACCAGAGCTATTCGGTCGCCGCCAGCCGCGCCGTGCAGGACGTGTCCGCACCTTCCGTCATCCGGCTGGAGGACATTGTGGCCGATTTTCCGCTTGGCGAAACGGAAGTCGCCGTGCTCAGCGCATTGAGCGGCATCTACAACCGCGATGAGGAGTTGCTGACCTTCGACCAGCCTTTTTCCGTGACGACCGAATCCGGTGTCAAGGCCGAGCTCAACTCCGCGAACATCGATATCAAGGCGGACAGTCTGAAGTCCGACAAACAGGTCAAAATCGAAACGGAGAAGGCCACGCTCATTGCGCAGTCGCTGACAATGACCGATAAGGGGGCAACTGTCATCTTTGGCAATGGTGTCCAGATGACGATCAAACCCGGTGCGGTCCAGTCCGCCGCCGATGCGAGCGGCGGCTGATAACCGCGATTGACGATGGTATCGCGCATGTCTCCTACAGTCCGATCCGGATTACGCCGCTTTGTCCTTGCAGCCGTACTGGCCGTCACGGCTTCATCCGCTCAGGCGCAGGACACGGCGGGCAGCCGTCTTGAAGGCCTGGCGCTGTCGGGCGATCAGCCGATTCAGATCGAAAGCGATCAGCTGAAAGTCGAGGACGAGAAGGGAACGGCCACGTTCACCGGCAATGTCAAGGTGGTTCAGGGCAAGACCATGATGCAGTCCGGCCGCATGACAGTCTACTATGCCAAGGACGGCGGCTCGCCCGCAACCGGAACCTCCCGTATCGACCGCATCGATGTCGGCGGCAAGATCTATATCCGTTCCGAGAACCAGGAAGCCACGGCCGATCGCGGGGTCTTCGACATGAAGACCGAGGTCGTCGAACTGACCGGCGATCGCGTCATATTGTCCGAGGGCAATAATGTTTTCGTCGGTTGCAAGCTGACGGTTTTCATGAAAACGGGTGAGGCCAAGCTGGAAAGCTGCGGAAACCGTGTGCGGATTCAACTGGACCCGAAATCGAGACAGCGGGACCAATGAGGCACACGCGTGTCGTGCGCGGAAGACTGCCTGGGTTTTCAGCCCGGAAAACCGGTGGTAAACGGACTGCCGTCCGTGATTGCGTTCCGTGGAACCGCGTCCGGCATTTTGTGAGTTAAGGCAACAGCTATTGGCACAAATTTCGGCGATGTTCAGAGCCAAGACCGACGAAGCGGAGACAAAGGCCGCGGTTGCTAAGCGGGACCGGCAGGCGGAAGGCCAGGCTGACGGCGACCGCTTCGAAGGCACTTTGATCGCGCGCAATCTCACCAAGACCTACAAGGCGCGCCGCGTCGTCAACGGCGTGTCCCTGGGTGTGCGCCGCGGCGAAGCTGTCGGGCTTCTGGGGCCGAACGGCGCCGGCAAGACGACCTGTTTCTACATGATCACCGGCCTCGTGCCGGTCGACGAGGGCACCATCCGCATCGACGGCAATGATGTGACGCATATGCCGATGTATCGCCGGGCCCGCCTTGGCGTCGGATATCTGCCGCAGGAAGCCTCTATCTTTCGCGGCCTGAGCGTCGAGGGAAATATTCGCGCCGTGCTTGAGGTCGTGGAGCCCAAAAGGGATGAGCGTGAGAGAAAGCTCGACGAGTTGCTGGGTGAATTCGGCATCGAACATCTGCGCAAGGCGCCGTCCATTTCATTGTCGGGCGGCGAGCGACGGCGCCTCGAGATCGCGCGCGCCCTTGCGTCCGATCCGACCTTCATGCTGCTTGACGAACCCTTTGCCGGCGTCGATCCGATTGCCGTTTCCGATATTCAGGCCCTGGTGCGCCACCTCACGCAGCGCGGCATCGGCGTTCTGATCACCGATCACAATGTGCGCGAAACACTGAAGCTCATCGATCGCGCCTATATCATCCATACCGGAAAGGTGCTCACCCACGGGCGGCCGAACGAAATCATCGAGAACACCGATGTGCGCCGTCTTTACCTCGGGGAAGAGTTCAGCCTCTGATCCTCTCAGGCCCCGTGAGAGCGGCCATATCAGATTCACCTTGACTTTTTTGCGCAATAAGCAATTTTTGGGCCAGTTTTTTGAGCTGCGGTCAGAAATACGGTCGTTTTGGGTGTAAGGGTCAAGGGTATTCCGGGGTAGATGGCGTTATCCGCAACGCTGCAAACGCGGCAAAATCAATCGCTTGTGATGACACCACAGCTCATGCAGTCGATCCGGCTGCTGCAGCTGACCCATACGGAACTTCTGCAATACATCGAACAGGAAGTGGAGAAAAATCCGCTTCTGGAGCGGGCAGGCGCGGACGGCTCGGCAGGGTCCGATCGCCAGGAAGGCGAAGCCGCGCCCGATGCGGAGGATGCGGACTGGTTCCGTCCTGAGCTCAGCGAAAATGGCCGTGAAATTTCCGACCGGCTGGATGCCTCGCCCGAGGACGTCTTTCCCGAGGACAGCGGCGCCGCCGTCCCGGATGCGCCAGAGCTTGCATCGCAATGGAAATCCATGCCGGGGGCGGGCTCGAACGGTGCCGACGGCTATCATGACCTCGACGGTTATTCCGCTCGTCCGCCGACATTGCGTGAACATGTCAATGAGCAGATTATCTATTCGTTTCAGAGTGTTGCGGACAGGTTGATTGCCGCGGACATTGCCGATCACCTCGACCCCGCAGGCTATGTAAGTTTCGATCCCGCCGCCGTTGCCGAGCGTCTCGACGTGGATATCGCTGCGATCGAGAAAGTGCTGCATGCGCTGCAGGAGTTCGAGCCGGCGGGCCTGTTTGCACGTTCGCTGTCCGAATGTCTTGCCATTCAGCTGCGCCGCCGGGACCGGTACGATCCGGCGATGCGTGCGCTGGTCGACAATCTGGACCTGCTGGCGCGCCGCGATTTCAAGACGCTGAAGCCGCTCTGCGGCGTTGACGAGGCGGATCTTGTCGACATGCTCGCCGAAATCAGGGTGCTCGATCCGAAGCCCGGCAACCGCTTCGATTCGGCGCAGGTCCAGACCATTGTCGCGGATGTGATCGTCAGGCCTGCCGCCGGCGACTGGTCCGTCGAGCTCAATCCCGAGACGCTGCCGCGCGTCCTGATCGACCGGACCTATTTTGCCAGGATCTCGGCCGGAGCCGGCAACAGCACTGTCGACCGCGACTATCTCAACGAGTGCATGAAAAACGCCAACTGGCTGTCGAGGAGCCTCGATCAGCGGGCCAAGACCATCCTGAAAGTCGCCGGTGAGATCGTGCTGCGCCAGAACGAGTTTCTTGCCCATGGCGTGGAGTTTCTGCGCCCATTGACCCTCAAGTCGGTGGCCGATGCGATCGGCATGCACGAATCGACGGTCAGCCGCGTGACGTCCAACAAATACATGGCCACGCCGCGCGGAATTTTCGAGCTGAAATTCTTTTTTACCGCATCGATCGCCTCCTCTTCGGATGGCGAAGACCATTCTTCCGAGGCCGTCCGCCATCGAATTCGCCAATTGATCGAAGCCGAGACGCCACAGAAGGTCCTGTCGGACGACGCCATCGTCGGCCTCCTCAAGGATGATGGCGTCGATATCGCGCGCCGCACGGTGGCGAAATACCGCGAAGCCATGAATATCGCGTCCTCGGTGCAACGGCGGCGGGAAAAAAGGGCATTGGCGCGCGCCGGCGGATAGGCCGTTGGCCGGCGATGGCGCCGCATCGCCTGAGCTCCGCGCTGATCGTGCGACAGGGCCGATTTTGGCCGGTTCGATTGCACATTTCCTTGGTCGCGATGCATTGACATTTCCATCCGCTGGCCTTAAAGCCGCCGCGTCCGCAGGCCAGAAGACTCACGGGCCTCGAGTGGTACCGGACGTTTTGCACAGCCACGTCCCACAAGCGTCAAATTGAACGCCGTTCGCCTTGGATGGCGTGGCAGACTCGCATAAACTGACAGCAACAGATAGAAAAAACAGAAAAAGAAGGGTTGTAGAATGAGCGTACGCGTATCGGGCAAGCACATGGAAATCGGAGAGACGTTCCGTACGCGCATTGAAGACCGTATCGGCGATGCGGTGTCCAAATATTTCGACGGCGGCTTTTCCAGCCAGGTGACCGTCGAAAAGTCCGGTTCACGCTTTTCTACCGACTGTCTCGTGCATCTCGATACCGGCGCCTCGCTTCAGGCGACCGGCCAGGCCCAGGAACCGCAGGCGAGCTTCGATGCGGCCGCGGAACGGGTCGAAAAGCGGCTGCGGCGCTACAAGCGGCGGCTGAAGGATCATCACGCCGGCAACCACGCCAACAGCGCGGAGGTGGCCTATCGTGTGATGGATGCGGGCCCGGCCGACGAAGAGGAACTTCCCGAGGACTACGCACCGGCCATTGTTGCCGAGTCCTCCAAGGTCGTTAAGACCATGACGGTAGCAGGCGCTGTCATGGCACTGGATATGACGGACAATCCGGTTCTGGTTTTTCGCAATGCCGGCAACAACGAAGTGAACGTTGTTTATCGTCGTAACGACGGCAATATCGGCTGGATCGATACTGCCGATATCAAGTCTTAGCTAAATTACACAATTCCGGGCGGCTCGTTACGCCGCCCGCGGTAACGATAATTCGACACTCGAGGAACAGGCGATGTCACTTGCGGATTTGATTGTACAGGACGCAGTTCTTCCCGCGCTCAAAGTCAATTCGAAAAAGCAGCTTCTACAGGAACTGTCGGCCAAAGCGGCACAGGTGACCGGCCTTTCCGAACGCGAGGTTTTCGACGTTATCCTTCAGCGCGAGCGCCTGGGTTCGACCGGCGTCGGCAATGGTATCGCGATCCCGCACGGCAAGCTCACTTCGATCAACAACATCGTCGGCGTGTTTGCGCGCCTGACGGAGCCGGTGGATTTCGAGGCGCTGGACGACCAGCCCGTCGACCTTGTATTCCTGCTTCTGGCGCCGGAGGGCGCCGGTGCCGATCATCTCAAGGCGTTGTCGCGGATTGCGCGCGTCCTGCGTGATGGCGACATGGTCACCAAGCTGCGCGAGACCGAATCGGCGGCGGCAATTTATGCCTTCCTGACCGATTCGCCGACCTCGAACGCTGCCTGACAGGCCGGGCGTCTGTTCCCCAGGCACATTTTTCCCTTGGCTTTGCCCGATGCGGCCCCGGTCAGTGAACGCTGACCGGGCTGATTTCGTCTTCGGCGGCCTTCACATAGGCGGTCGACGGATCGTCGCTCAGGAAGAGCGGGGTGCCGTCGGCGTTGAAAAGTGCCCACAGGTCGATGCCGGATTCCATCTTCGGCACACCCGGAAACTGTTCCTGGACTTCGTCCGACGTCATCTTGCGGATATAGCCGACCTGTCCGGCGCCCAGATGCGCCAGTTCGTCCTTGCTGATTTGGATTTTGCTTTCAAAAGTCATGATCAAATGCCCTTTCGGAAGATCGCGCCCGCGCATCAAGCTGCCGCGGACATGTGGATTCTGCGAAACGGATATGCCGGCGGCTCCGTTATTCGCTGACCGAGATGTTGATCCGCTTGGCCGCCCGCTCGGGCTCCGGCTTGACGAGATCGATGGCCAGAAGGCCGTTCTTCAGATCGGCATTGAGCACGCGCATTCCGTCGGCGAGCATGAAGGTGCGCTGGAACTGGCGCGCCGCGATACCCCGGTGCAGGTATTCGCGGTCCTCATTGTCGACCTGGCGGCCGCGGATGATCAACTGGTTGTCCTGAACCGTCACCTCGAGATCGGCCTGCGAGAAACCCGCAACGGCCAAGGTGATGCGCAGCGTCTCCGCCTTCGAATCATGCGCTGCAATGCGTTCGATATTGTAAGGTGGATAGCCGTCACTGCCCTTGGCAATGCGCTCAAGGGTCTTTTCCATCGTATCGAAGCCGAGCAGAAGCGGGCTCGAAAAGGGAGTCATACGCGACATTTTTCCATCCTGTCCTTGTTTTCAAGCGACATCCGGACAGGCCCGGTTCCGGCACCCGTCACCGCTGTTATATGGGGTCTGAAATTGATTTCGCAACCATATTGCGATCGCCGCGCGCTCGGCGCATAGTTTTGAAAAGGATAAGAAAATGGACAGTGACAGCGAAGATCCCATCAAAATTATCATCGATACCGATCCCGGGCAGGACGATGCGGTCGCCATATTGCTGGCGCTCGCCAGCGAGCGGCTGGAGGTGCTCGGTATCACGGCGGTTGCCGGCAATGTTCCGCTGGATCTGACCGAAAAGAACGCCCGCAAGATCTGTGAACTGGCCCGGAAGCCGGGCACCCGTGTTTATGCCGGCGCCAAGTCGCCGATGCAGCGGCCGCTGGTCACCGCGGAATATGTGCACGGCAAGACCGGTCTCGACGGCCCGAGCCTGCCGGAGCCGGACATGCCGCTGCAGCCGCTTCACGGTGTCGATTTTATCGTCGAAACGCTGCTTCGTGAGCCGGCCGGCGAGATCACCCTTTGCACCCTGGGGCCGCTGACCAATATCGGGCTGGCGCTGCAGCAGGCGCCGCAGATCGCCGACAGGATCAAGCAGATCGTCATGATGGGTGGCGGCTTCTTCGAGGGCGGCAACGTTACGCCCGCCGCGGAATTCAATATCTATGTGGATCCGGAGGCTGCACGCCTGGTCTTCGCCTCGGGCATTCCCATTGTCATGATGCCGCTGGACGTGACCCACAAGGTTCTGACGACGCGCGCGCGCCTCGATCGTATCGCCACCATCGGCACGCCCGTGGCACGGGCCGTCGTGGAACTGCTTGAGTTTTTCGAACGCTATGACGAGCACAAATACGGAACCGACGGCGGGCCCCTGCACGATCCGACGGTCATCGCATGGCTGCTCAGGCCGGAGCTGTTTTCCGGCCGGTACTGCAATGTCGAGATCGAGACGGAATCGCCGCTGACCGAGGGAATGACGGTGACCGACTGGTGGCAGGTGACCGACCGTCCCCACAATGCGCTGGTCATTCACGAGGTCAATGCCGAAGGCTTTTTCGACCTGCTGTTCGAGCACATCAGGAAGCTCTGAGCCGAATACGCTTCAGCCGCTCGCCGCCTCCACATCCGCGCGATGCGGAATGGCCGGTTGCGCGCCCGATTTGAGGCAGGCGAGGCTGCCGGCCGCTGCGGCGCGCCGCAGCGCGGTCTCGAACGGCTCGCCCCGGTCGAGACCGGCGGCGAGATAGCCGCAGAACGTATCGCCCGCGCCAACCGTGTCGACCGGATCGATGGGCAGGCTTGCCGCGTGCCGCAGCGACCCGTCGCGGGCTGCGATCACGCCCTCCGCCCCCAGCGTCACGATAATCATCTGGCCCGATCTGCCGTGCAGCTCCATGAGGATTTTCTGCCGGGCGTCGGGATCCATGCCCGGGACGCCGGCAAGGCGCTCGAACTCTGTCTCGTTGGCGATGACAATATCGGCGCCGGCGGCAAGTTCCACCGCCTCATCCGTCAGCGGGGCGATGTTCAGCACCGAGATTACACCGCGTTCGCGCGCCGCCTTCAGCGCGGTTCTGATGGCGGGAGCAGGGATCTCCAATTGCAGCACAAGATGGTCGTCGGGCGACATGGCGCCGACCGCATCGGCCGCCTCGTTATCGCTGATTTCGCCATTGGCGCCGGGGATGACGGCGATGACATTCTCGCCGCTGCTTTCGACAAGGATCACGGCCGTGCCGGTTGCCCCGTCGACCCGCCGGATCGCCGAAAGGTCGACACCCTCGGCGGCAAGATGCGCCAGTGCCGGTTCGGCGAAGTGATCATTGCCGACCGCGCCGACCATCCGCACCGCACCGCCAGCGCGGCCGGCCGCCAGCGCCTGGTTGGCGCCCTTGCCGCCCGCGGCGGTTGCGAAGGTGTTTCCCGTTACCGTTTCTCCGGGCGTCGGCAGGCGCTGGACGGTGCCAATCAGATCCATGTTGATCGAGCCGAGCACTGTGATCATGAAGGCATTTCCCCGTGGCGCTTCGCGACTGATTTGCTGTGGTTCTTTCACGGAAAAAGCGCTACAGCAAGGCCGTTGACATTCGCAGGACCCACGAACCCCGGACGGGCATGACCTCCAGAGATCTGCAATTCGAGAAGATCCTCAACGTCGCCGCCTTGCGCGACCGGTGCGATTCGATTGCCGCGATGAGCAAGGATGCGTCGTCGCTGGACGCACGCAACACCCTTTTCGCGCTGCTGAAGGAGACGGTGACGGAAGGACGGCGCACCATCGCCGAATTGCTGCGCGAGGACGGCAGCGGTCTTGATTGCGCCCGCCGGCTGTCGCTGCTGCAGGACGAAATCATCCGGGCGCTGTTCTCCTTCGCCACCACGCACGCCTATCCGGTCCTCAATCCGTCGACCTCGGAGCATCTGGCCCTGGCGGCCGTCGGCGGCTACGGGCGTGGCACGCTTGCGCCGGGGTCCGACATCGATCTCCTGATCATCCTGCCCTACAAGCAGACGCCCTGGACCGAACAGGTGGTCGAATATGTGCTCTACATGCTGTGGGACATGGGGTTCAAGGTCGGTCACGCAACCCGCAATATAGACGAGTGCATCCGCCTGTCGCAGAGCGACATGACGATCCGAACCGCCATGCTCGATGCACGTTTCCTGTGCGGCGCCGAACAGCTTTATGACGGCATGGAAAGACGCTTCGACGAGGAAGTCGTGCGCAACAGCGCCCGCGCTTTCATCGCGGCCAAGCTGGCCGAACGCGATGTGCGCCACCAGAAGGCCGGCGACACGCGCTATCTGGTCGAGCCGAATGTGAAGGAAGGCAAGGGTGGCCTGCGCGACCTTCAGACCCTGTTCTGGCTGGTCAAATATTACTACCGGGTCCAGTCCTTGCGCGACCTGGTGAAACTCGGCGTCCTGTCTCGGCGGGAGGCCAACCGTTTCGAGAAATCGGAGGACTTTCTCTGGGCCGTTCGCTGTCACATGCATTTCCTGACCGGAAAATCCGAGGAGCGGCTCTCATTCGACATCCAGCGCGAAATTGCCGCCGATCTCGGCTACCACGATCATCCGGGCCTTTCCGCCGTCGAACGCTTCATGAAGCACTATTTCCTCGTCGCCAAGGATGTTGGCGATCTGACCCGCATCCTGTGCGCGGCGCTGGAGGACGAGCAGGCCAAGGAGGCGCCGGGTTTCTCCCGCGTCTTCCGGCGTCTTGCCAACCGCCCGCGCAAGGTGCCGGGCACGCTGGAATTCATGCAGGATCATGGCCGCATCACCGTGATCGATCAGGACGTGTTCCGGCGCGATCCGGTCAACATCATCCGGCTGTTTCACCTCGCCGATATCCACGACCTGGAATTCCATCCGGACGCGCTCAAACTCGCTACCCGCTCCCTGTCGCTGATCGACGCAAAATTGCGCGACAACGAGGAGGCGAACCGGCTGTTCCTGTCGATCCTGACCTCGCGCCGACGGCCGGCGCTGATCCTGCGCCGGATGAACGAGGCGGGCGTGCTCGGCCGGTTCATTCCGGAATTCGGGCGCATCGTGTCGATGATGCAGTTCAGCATGTATCACCACTACACCGTCGATGAGCATCTTCTGCGCGCCGTCGAGGTGCTGTCGCGCATCGAGCAGGGGCTGGAGCAGGAGGCGCACCCGCTGGCGGTCAGCATCCTTCCCGATATCGAGGACCGCGAGGTCCTCTATATGGCGCTCCTGTTGCATGACATCGCCAAGGGCCGGCCGGAGGACCACTCTGTCGCCGGTGCCAAGGTGGCGCGCAAACTGTGCCCGCGCTTCGGCTTCAGCCCGGAGCAGACCGACACGGTCGCCTGGCTGGTCCGCGAGCATTTGTCGATGTCGATGATCGCCCAGTCGCGCGATCTCCACGACCGCAAGACCATCGAGGACTTCGCCGAGACGGTGCAGTCGCTCGACCGGCTGCGCCTGCTTCTGGTGCTCACGGTCTGCGACATTCGCGCTGTCGGCCCCGGGGTCTGGAACGGCTGGAAGGGCCAGCTCCTGCGCACGCTTTACGGCGAAACCGAATTGATGCTCTCGGGCGGGTTCTCGGCCGTATCGGGCAGGGAGCGGGCCGAGGAGGCGCGTATCCTGCTCGGCGAAGCGCTCTCCGACTGGCCGGATGACGAGCGTGAGGACTATCTCAAGCTGCACTACATTCCCTATCTCCTGACCGTCGAATTGAACGACCAGATCCGTCACGCGGAGTTCATCAGGAGCACGATCAAGGCCGGCAAGCCGCTCGCCACCATGGTGCGCACGCATTCGTTCCACGCCATCACCGAGATCACCGTCTTCGCGCCGGACCATCCGCGGCTGCTTTCGATCGTCACCGGCGCCTGTGCCGCGGCCGGCGCGAACATTGCCGATGCGCAGGTCTTCACCACCGCCGACGGACGGGCGCTCGACACCATCCTGATCAATCGCGCCTTCGACCAGGACGAGGACGAATTGCGCCGCGCCGAACGGATCGGCGCCATGATCGAAGCAGTGCTCGCCGGCCGGAAGCATCTTCCCGAGGTCATTGCCCATCGCACGAAGAGCCGCCGCAAATCCCGGCCCTTCACCGTTACCCCGAAGGTCAGCATCAACAACAATCTGTCGAACTTCTTCACCGTCATCGAACTCGAGGGCCTCGACCGCACCGGCCTCCTGTCGGAAATCACCGAGGTCCTGTCCGATCTGTCGCTCGACATCGCCTCCGCGCACATCACGACCTTCGGCGAGAAGGTGATCGATACCTTCTATGTGACGGATTTGTTCGGCCACAAAATCACCAATGAAAACAGGCACGCCAATATTGTTGCCCGGCTCAAGGCCGTTCTCGCCGGCATCGAGGAGGATGTGCGTCACAAGATGCCGCAGGGAATCATCGCGCCGCCGACGGAAAAACGCAGGCGGGTCAGCCAGAAATGAGCCTGTTCCGGAAATTCGCCAGTGTCGGCTCTGCGACCATGGCGAGCCGCGTGCTCGGTTTTGTGCGCGAGGCGCTCATCGCCTATACGCTTGGCGCCGGGCCGGTGTCCGATGCGTTCTACGCCGCCTTCCGCTTTCCAAACCTGTTCCGCAGGCTGTTCGCGGAAGGGGCCTTCAATTCGGCCTTCATCCCGCTATTCGCCAAGGAGCTTGAAGGCGGCGGAACGGCGGCGGCGGAGGCCTTCGCCCGCCAGGTCCTGTCGGTGCTGCTGTTTATCCTGATCACCCTTTCGGCCTTCGCGATGATTTTCATGCCGGCGCTGGTGGCGACCGTGATCGCGCCGAAATTCGTCGAGATCCCGGAGAAGTTCGATCTCACGGTGATTTTCACGCGCATCATGTTCCCGTACCTTGCCGCGATGTCGCTCGTGGCGATGCTGTCCGGTATTCTAAATTCCTACCGGAAATACTTCCTCGCGGCGATCAGCCCGGTTCTGCTCAACGTCGTGCTTGTCGCGGTGCTGCTCTTCGCGGTCGGCCGCGGTGTCGAGCCGCGGACGATCGGCATTACCATGGCGATCGGCGTCATGGTTTCCGGCGTCCTGCAGTTCGCGCTTCTCGTTTATGGCGTGCGCAACACGGGCTTTCATATCCGCATCAGCCGTCCGCGCCTTACGGCGCCGGTCCGGCGCCTTTTATGGCTGGCCCTGCCGGCCGCCATTACCGGCGGAATAACACAGCTCAACCTTCTGATCGGGCAGATCATCATATCCGGCGACAATGGCGCCATCTCAATCGTCAATTATGCCGACAGGATCATCCAGCTGCCGCTCGGCGTCATCGGTATTGCCGTCGGTGTCGTGCTCTTGCCGGAACTGTCCCGGGCGCTCAAGGACGACGACACGCAAGCGGTCCAGGACCTGCAAAACAGCAGCCTTGAATTCGGTCTTGGCCTGACGGTCCCGGCAGCGGTCGCCTTCGCGATCATTCCGGCGCCCATCGTCGCGCTGCTTTTCGAGCGCGGCGAGTTCGTGCGCGAGACGACAATGATCACCGCCGGCGTGCTGGCCGCCTTTGCGGCGGGGCTGCCGGCCTTCGTCCTCAACAAGATCTTCACGCCCTCCTTCTACGCGCGCGAAAATATGCGTGCGCCGATGTGGTTCGCCGGCGCCAATGCCGCGATCAATGTCGCCGGCAGTCTGATCCTGTTTCCGCTGATCGGTGTCATGGGCGTTGCCGTCGCCACGTCGCTGGCCGGCTGGGTGAATGTGGCGCTGCTTGGCGGCGCGCTTTACCGGAACGGGCAATTCCGCCCGACGGCGCTCACCAGCCGGCGCATCGGGCTTATCATTGCCGGCAGCGCCGTCATGGGTCTCGTGCTGTATCTGATCATGACGAGCATCGGGACGGCGCTCATGGACGGGGGTCTTTTGCTGCGCATCGCGCTGATGCTCGCAGTCGTCATTGCCGGCGCGTTCATCTATTTCGCATTCGTGCTCCTGACCGGCGCGATGGACCGCCGACAGCTTCTTTCGCTGGTTTCACGCAGACAGAAAACGGGAGGCTGACATGCCGACAATCGCAAATGTGTCCCTGCTTGTTCCGAGCTATGACGAGGGGATCACCTTTTATGTCGGAAAACTCGGCTTCGAACTGGTAACGGACACCGATCTGGGCGGCGGCGTGCGTTGGGTCCTGGTCCGTCCGAAGGGCGGCAACGGGACCGCGCTGCTCCTTGCCGAACCGGGGAATGAGCGGCAGGCCGCGCGTATCGGCGATCAGACCGGCGGCCGGGTCGGCTTTTTCCTGTTCACCGATGACTTTGCCCGCGACCACGAAAGCATGAGCGAACAGGGGGTCGTGTTCCTGGAAGCGCCGCGGACGGAGAGCTACGGCACGGTTGCCGTGTTCATGGATCCGTTCGGCAACAAATGGGACCTGCTGCAGCCCGCCGCCTGAATTTCCTTGATAACCGGACGGTGGCGGTGCATAACCCGCCGCGTCATCCAGACTTCGAACAATTTTCAGGTTTATCCATGTCCGAGTTCAAGCCGCTCGTCTTTTCCGGGGTGCAGCCGACAGGCAATCTCCATCTCGGCAACTATCTGGGCGCCATCCGCAAATTTGTCGCGCTGCAGGAAAGCCACAACTGCATCTATTGCGTTGTCGACCTGCACGCCCTGACGGCACAGCTTGTCCATGACGATCTGGCCGGCCAGACGCGCGCCATCACCGCCGCCTTCCTGGCATCGGGAATCGATCCGAAGGCGCATATCGTCTTCAACCAGAGCCGTGTTCCCGGTCATGCCGAGCTTGCCTGGATCTTCAACTGCGTCGCCCGCATCGGCTGGATGAACCGCATGACCCAGTTCAAGGACAAGGCCGGCAAGGACCGCGAGAATGCGTCGCTCGGTCTGCTTGCCTATCCGAGCCTGATGGCCGCCGACATCCTGCTCTACCGCGCCACCCATGTGCCGGTCGGTGACGACCAGAAGCAGCATCTGGAACTGACCCGCGACATTGCCCAGAAGTTCAACATCGATTTTTCGCAGCGCATCGCCGAGGCCGGCCTCGGCGTCGACATGCTGGTCGGCGAGGAGCGCGTCAACGGCTATTTCCCGCTGACCGAACCGCTGATCGAAGGCCCGGCGCCCCGCGTCATGAGCCTGCGGGACGGCACGAAGAAGATGTCGAAATCGGACGTTTCCGACCTGTCGCGCATCAATCTGACGGATGATGCCGACACCATCGCCAAGAAGATCCGCAAGGCCAAGACCGATCCGCAACCATTGCCCGGCGATGTCGATGGGCTTGAGGGACGCCCGGAAGCCGAGAACCTCGTCGGCATCTACGCGGCCCTGTCCGATACCACTCGCGAGGCGGTCATTTCCGAATTTGGCGGCCAGCAATTCTCGGCCTTCAAGCCGGCGCTCGCCGAGCTTGCCATCAGCGTCATGTCACCGATCAATGCGGAGATGCGCAGGCTCATGGATGATCCGGCCCATATCGACGCCGTGCTGGAGGATGGCGGCGAGCGGGCTGGTGCAATCGCCGACAGGACCATGAAAGAAGTCAAGGAAATCATCGGCCTGCTGGGTTGAGCCGCCGAGTATGGCGGCTGGGGAGCATTGCAAACTAACGCTTGCCCACCCGTGAGGCGAATGGCAAACTCCGCGCCATGGTATCGAAGCGACTATCCAGGGAAGAAGGACACCGCCGGAAGTTCCTGGCTGTGATCGACGATACGCCCGAATGCGAGCGCGCGGTTCACTACGCCGCCGCCCGCGCCAAGCGCACCAATGGTGTGCTTGTGCTGATCTTTGTGATCGAACCCGGAGACTTCCAGCACTGGCTCGGTGTCGAGGAAATCATGAAGGCCGAGGCGCGCGAGGAAGCCGATGCGGCTCTCGAGCGCTTTGCCGCTCAGGTGCGCGAGAGCGTGGGCATCGAGCCCGAGCTGATCATTCGCTCCGGCAAGACCACCGACGAGATCCACGCCCTTATCGAGGAAGACCAGGACATTGCCATCCTGGTGCTGGCCTCGGGCTCCGCGAAGGAAGGGCCGGGACCGCTTGTGTCTTCGATTGCGGGACGCGGCGCAGCTTTTCCGATTCCTGTCACGGTGATTCCGGACGCCCTGAGCGACGAGGATATAGAAGCTCTGAGCTGACGCGCGCCGCCGCCTTCTTCGCGGTTGCCGCGTCAATGCTTGAAGTCGCCGGTCTTGTGCCTTATTTTCCACCCAGATTTCAGGCGGTTCGCAGCTGCGCTCGCGCCGCCGCCAAGGAGCACATCCGATGTTTATTCAGACCGAGGCCACACCCAATCCGGCGACCTTGAAGTTCCTGCCGGGAAAAGTGGTATTTGAGGGCGGATCCGCCGATTTTCGCGATGCCGAAAGTGCTGCCGAAGCCTCGCCCCTGGCGGAAAGGCTGTTCGCCGTTCCCGGCGTGACCGGCGTTTTCTTCGGCTATGATTTCATCACCGTCACCAAGGACGGTGCGGAATGGCAGCATCTCAAGCCGGCGATCCTGGGAACCATCATGGAGCATTTCATGTCCGGCGCGCCGGTCATGAACAGCGCCGCTTCCGAGTCGGATTTCGGTGACGAAGGCGAGTTCTACGATGAGGCTGACGAATCCATCGTCGCCACCATTAAGGAACTCCTTGACACCCGCGTGCGTCCCGCCGTCGCCCAGGACGGAGGCGACATCACCTTCAAGGGGTACCGGGAAGGCCGCGTATTCCTTCACATGAAGGGGGCCTGCGCGGGTTGCCCGTCGTCGACGGCAACCCTCAAGCACGGCATCCAGAACCTGTTGCGTCATTTCATTCCGGAAGTGCAGGAAGTGGAGGCGGTCTGACGGTCCATGGCGCGCCGGCCCGCAATGATTTCCGGCATGGACGATCCTGCAATCGATAAGGCCCATGATCACCTTGGCAATCGATACCTCTGCGCGTCTTTGCGCGGCTTGCGTCTACGATGCCGCACACGAGGCTGTGTTGGGTCAGGCGATCGAGGATATCGGCCGCGGCCATGCGGAGCGCCTGTTTCCGGTCATTGACCAGGCGCTGGGCGCGGCTTCCACGGCCTATGATGATATCGGGCGGCTCGGCGTTTGCATCGGCCCCGGTTCCTTCACCGGTGTGCGGGTGGGTGTTTCGGCAATGCGCGGGCTGGCGCTTGCCTTGTCCCGGCCGGTTGTCGGCATTTCGGTTTTCGAGGCGCAGATTCCGGACGTCCCGCGCGGCCGTCCCGTCCTGATCGTACAGGATGCCAGGCGCGGCGAAGTCTATGCACAGCTCTTCGACGGCAAGGGCGCGGCGGTGTCCGCGCCGGCAGCGATGCCTTGCGAAGCGGCCGCAGACCTTGCGCGCAAGCACGGCGCGTTTCTTCTCGGGTCCGGCGCACGGCTCGTCGCAAAGGCCGGGGAAGGCGCGGCGCTGGAGGTTGCCGACCACGATGCCAAAGCGGACATCGTTCGTATCGCCCGGTGTGCGGCCGAAAAACAACCTTCCGAAGATGCACCGAAGCCGCTTTATCTCAGGGGCGCGGATGCCAAGCCGCAAACGGGCTTCGCACTGCCGCGCCAGGTTCCGGCATCATGACCGCGCCATCCCTGTTCCGCCGCAATGTCGAGTTCGAGATTGTGCCGATGCGCGCTTCGGACTGTGCCGAGGCCTCGGCCCTGCACGGAGCGGGCTTTGCACGCGCCTGGACCGATGGCGAGATACAGGCGCTCCTGGCGCAGGAACCGGTCTTCGGATTCATGGCAAGACAGTCCGGAAGGCGGGCCCAGCCGGGCGGCTTCGTGCTGGCGCGTCTGGTGGAGGGCGAGGCGGAAATCCTGACGATCGCGGTTCATCCGAGGCACCAGCGCGCGGGGATCGGCTGGCGGCTCATGGGAGCGGTCTTGCGGCATCTGCGTGCCGAAGGCGCGGCGAGTCTGTTCCTCGAGGTTGACGATGGCAACGACGCCGCCCTCGCGCTCTACAGGAAAATCGGATTTTCAAAAGTCTCCGAGCGCGCCGCCTATTACGACAACGGCGGTGGAGCAAAGACCACGGCGCTTGTCATGCGGCTCGATCTTGGGTAGGCCAGTCCGTGAAATCGCGAACGGACGGTTTTGAGGTAGCGCGTGGCGGATGAATTAAAGACCCTTGAGCAGCTGTGCGTCGAGCGCGGCATGCGCATGACGGAGCAAAGGCGCGTCATTGCCCGGGTGCTCGAAAGTTCTGCCGATCATCCGGATGTCGAGGAACTCTACAGGCGCTCCGCCGAAGTAGACCCGAATATCTCCATTTCCACCGTCTACCGGACGGTGAAGCTGTTCGAGGATACCGGCATCATCGAGCGTCATGATTTTCGCGACGGCCGCTCCCGCTACGAAACCGTTCCCGACGAGCACCACGATCACCTGATCGATCTGAAAAGTGGCAGGGTCATCGAGTTCCAGTCCGAGGAAATCGAGGCACTGCAGGAGAAGATCGCCCGCAAACACGGTTTCCGGCTGGTCGATCACCGCCTCGAGCTGTACGGAATTCCGCTCGACAAGACGAAAGACTGAATGATGACGATCAGCCGCCATTTTGGACGCCGGGAGGGCAGCCATCGCCGATGATCGCGTGGATCCGCATCGTCATTGTGCTGGTGCTTGTTGTCCTGTGGACGCTTCTGCTCCTGCCTGTGCAACTGACCTCCAACCGTTTCAACTGGAAGCTCTCCTGGTACCTGCCGCGCTGGTGGCACCGCGTTGCCGCGCGGCTGCTGGGCCTGCGTGTCATCACCCATGGTGAACTCGATACCCACCGTCCGCTGCTGATCGCCGCCAATCACAGCAGTTGGAAAGACGTTGTCGTGCTGTCTTCAGTCGCTGATGTGGTTTTTATCGCCAAGTCGGAAGTTCGTGACTGGCCGATCTTCGGCTGGCTGGCCCGCTGGCAGCGCACCGTCTTCATCGAGCGCGAAAGGCGGCGCCAGACCGGAGAGCAGGTGACCGAAGTCGCCAAACGCCTTGCAGACGGCGAGATCGTGGTCCTGTTTGCCGAGGGAACGACGTCCGACGGCAACCGGATCCTGGATTTCAAGAGTTCCCTTTTCGGCGCGGCAGCCTCGGCGCTCGATGCCTCGCCGACCGGAAGTGTCTCGATCCAGCCGGTCGCGATTGCCTATACGCACGCCAATGGCGTGCCGCTCGGCCGCTATGGCCGGCCGCTCGCCGCCTGGCCGGGAGACACGGAATTGTCGCCACATCTTCTCGGCGTCCTGAAGGAGGGCGCCTTCGATGTTCACGTGTGTTTCGGCGAGCCGGTAAGGTACGACAGCAACAGCAACCGGAAAAAGGTCACGCGCGAGATCGAACAGCAGGTTCGCAAGATGCACCAGGAACATCTTTACGGGGCCGGTGCGGCCGCGAAATAACAGCGTTCCCGGCTTTCACGGACGCTGCCCGTAGCTGTTTCAGGCGCCATATAAACGGGTTTTGGCTTGACTCCGCGCCAAACAGCCGCGATTGCGTGTCGGCAACACCATATTTTGGCTGCTGGCCGGATGGAAAAGCACTGTCGGGTTGCGGCGAACCGCAGGCCAATGGCTTCGAACGGGTTGAATATGCATACACAGGCACAGACGGACACATCGGACGTTTCCGTTAAGGATACGGGAAAGAATACCCGCAAGGTCTTCGTCAAGACCTATGGCTGTCAGATGAATGTCTACGATTCGGAACGCATGGCCGATGCGCTCGCCAGCGACGGTTATCGCGTGACCGACAATCCCGAGGAAGCCGACCTTCTGCTCCTCAACACCTGTCATATCCGGGAAAAGGCGGCCGAGAAGGTCTATTCCGAACTGGGCCGTATCCGCCAACTCAAGGAATCCCGTACGGCAAATGGCGGCGACCTCATGGTCGGCGTTGCCGGTTGCGTGGCGCAGGCCGAAGGGCAGGAGATCATTCGTCGCGCGCCTGTCGTCGATCTGGTCATCGGCCCGCAGACCTATCACCGCCTGCCCGAGGCGCTGGCCCGGGTGCGCGGCGGCGAAAAGGTGGTCGAGACAGAATATGCGATCGAGGACAAGTTCGAGCATCTGCCGGAACCGGAGAAGAAAGTCATCGCTTCACGCGGTGTGACCGCGTTCCTGACCGTCCAGGAGGGATGCGACAAGTTCTGCACATTCTGCGTGGTGCCCTATACGCGCGGTTCGGAGGTCTCTCGCCCGGTGGAACAGATCGTCCGCGAGGCGGAAAATCTCGTCTCAGCCGGCGTTCGCGAGATCACGCTGCTCGGCCAGAATGTCAACGCCTGGCACGGCGAGGGGTCTGACGGGCGCGAATGGGGCCTGGGCGCGTTGCTGCGGCGCCTGTCCGAAATCGATGGCCTTGCACGCCTGCGCTATACGACCAGCCACCCGCGCGACATGGATGAGGCGCTGATCGAGGCCCATCGCGATCTTGCAAAGCTGATGCCCTATCTGCACCTGCCCGTCCAGGCCGGGTCGGATTCCGTGCTGAAAGCCATGAACCGCCGGCACACGGCTGACGATTATCTGCGACTTGTCGACCGCATCCGCGCCGCGCGACCGGACATCGCCCTGTCGGGCGATTTCATCGTCGGCTTTCCGGGCGAGAGCGATGCGGATTTCGAGGCGACGCTGCAGCTTGTGGATAAAGTTCGCTATGCACAGGCCTTTTCCTTCAAATATTCACCGAGGCCCGGCACGCCGGGTGCGGATCTGGGCGAACAGGTGCCCGAAGACGTGAAATCGCAACGGCTTGAGCGTTTGCAGGCGCTGCTGCGCAAACACCAGTCGGAATTCGCCGAAAGCTGCGTCGGCAGACAGATCGACCTGTTGCTGGAAAAGCCCGGGCGCCTTCCGGGACAGCTGATCGGACGCTCGCCCTGGCTTCAGCCGGTGATTGTTGATGCAAATCCGTCGCAAATCGGTGAAATTATACCGGTGAGAATCACGCAAGCAGGAACCAATTCGCTTTTTGCCGAGAAAGTGCAGGGCGAGTCCGGGAGTTCGACCATTTGAGCAAAACCGCGACGATCAAGAAGAAGACCGGTGCCAGGAAGTCCGGAGCGTCCGATACGACGCATATTGTCCTGACCTTCGAGAACAATCGTCTCGCAAGCGAACTGTTCGGCCAGTTTGACCAGAACCTGGCGCTGATCGAGCAGAAGCTCGGCGTGGACGCGCGCGCCCGGGGCAATCAGGTATCGATCCAGGGTGATGAAACGGCGATCAACCAGGCGCGCCGCGCGCTTGATTATCTCTATGACCGCCTGCAGGAAGGCGAGGAGGTGCAGACCTCCGACGTCGAGGGCGCCCTGCGCATGTCGGTCGCGGCGGACGACCAGCTGACCCTGCCGACGATGGAAAAGAAGGGCAAGATGGCTTTTGCCCAGGTCGCGACACGCAAGAAGACCATTACCGCACGCACACCCAACCAGGACGCCTATATCCGCGCCATGGACCGCGCCGAGCTGCTGTTCGGCATCGGGCCGGCGGGAACCGGCAAGACCTATCTCGCGGTCGCCCATGCGGCTCAGTTGCTCGAACGCGGCCTCATCGAGAAGATCATCCTGTCGCGCCCGGCGGTCGAGGCCGGTGAACGGCTCGGATACCTGCCCGGCGACATGAAGGAAAAGGTCGATCCCTATCTGCGTCCGCTTTATGACGCCCTTTACGACATGATGCCCGGCGACAAGGTCGAGCGCGCCATCACCGCCGGCGTCATCGAGATCGCCCCACTTGCCTTCATGCGCGGCCGCACACTGTCCAATGCCGCCGTCATCCTCGACGAGGCGCAGAACACTACATCCATGCAGATGAAGATGTTTCTGACGCGGCTGGGCGAAAACGCCCGCATGATCGTCACCGGCGATCCGAGCCAGATCGATCTGCCGCGCGGCGTCAAATCCGGCCTGGTCGAGGCGCTGCACATCCTGCGCGGCGTTGAGGGCGTGATTACCGTGCGCTTCCGCGACACGGATGTCGTGCGTCACCCGCTTGTCGCGCGGATTGTCGCCGCCTATGACGCCGAAAATGCCATGATTGCCGACAGCGGCAAGTCCGACACCGATTGAACCCGACCATGCCGAACGGCAGTTCGATTGAAATTCAGATCTCCATTGAAGCGGCGGGCTGGCCAGAGCCGGATGTGCTTGAAGCGCTGTGCGACAGGGTGATCGCCGCCGCGGCTTCCTATCTGGAGCGGTATGAGAAGCAGCCCTTTCCCGCATCGGGTTGCGAGCTGTCGCTGCTTTTTGCCGACGACCCGGCGGTTCGCGCGATCAACAGTCGCTGGCGCAGCCAGGACAAGCCCACCAATGTCCTGTCCTTTCCGGCGGCGCCCGTTGAACCCGGACAAATGCCGGGCCGAATGCTCGGTGATGTTCTGTTCGCCCATGAAACTGTTGCGCGCGAAGCGCAGGCGATGGATATCCCATTCGATAACCATCTGATCCATTTGCTGGTGCATGGATTTTTGCATCTGTTAGGCTATGATCACATTGACGATGACGATGCCGAGGCAATGGAAAGCCTCGAGACTCGCATTTTGGCGGCACTCGACCTATCTGACCCCTATGAAAACACATCTCCAGCCTGAGGAATGATGAGCGAGCAATCCAGTAACGCTGCGCCGGTCGACGGCTCGACCGGTACGCAGGATTCGGACGGCGGCGAAGACCCCGGAAGTAGACAGCTTCCGGTCGTCGTCAAGCAAACTGAGCGCAACGGCCATAGCTGGTGGTCGCGTCTCCTGCGGCTCTTCAGGAATTCGGACGAGCACAGCCTGCGCGAGGATCTGACCGACGCGCTTTCGGCCGACGGCGTCTTCGGTGCCGCCTTTACGCCGGAAGAGCGGGCGATGCTGCACAATATTCTCAGGCTTCGCGAGGTGCGGGTCGAGGATGTCATGGTGCCGCGCGCTGACATAAGGGCCGTCGATTGCGGCATCGCACTGGACGAGCTGATGGCGCTTTTCGAGGAATCCGGCCACTCGCGCATGCCTGTCTACGGCGATACGCTCGACGATCCCCGTGGCATGGTGCATATCCGCGACCTCGTCGCCCATATCACAAGGCAGGCCCGCAACAAGAGACGGTCCAGCCGCAATGGCGCGGCGGCGAAGTCCGCAAACGGCAATGGCGTGGCCAAGAAGGAAAAGCCCGCCAAGCCTGTGCAGTTCGACCTGACGCGCGTCGATCTTTCCAAAACCGTCGACGAGGCGGGTATTATCCGCGACGTGCTGTTCGTGCCGCCGTCCATGCTTGCCACCGACCTGATGCAGCGCATGCAGGCCATGCGCACGCAGATGGCGCTCGTGATCGACGAATATGGCGGAACAGACGGCCTCGTTTCGCTTGAGGATATCGTCGAGATGGTTGTCGGCGATATCGAGGATGAGCACGATGACGAAGCCGACATGATCTCCCAGGTGTCGGAGGACGTGTTTGTCGCCGATGCCCGTGTCGAGCTTGAGGATATTGTCGACATGATTGGCGGCGATTTCGATGTCGGAGACAAGGCCGAGGATGTCGACACGCTTGGCGGGCTCATCTTCTCCGCCATCGGCCGAATCCCGGCGCGGGGCGAGGTGGTCCGGGCCATTCCGCAATTTGAGTTCCATGTGCTCGATGCCGATCCCCGCCGTATCAAGCGGGTGCGCATCGTCCGCCGCCGGATGGTCGAGCGCAGGCGCCGACCGTCAAGGTCCGAGCCGGAGCAGCCCGCCCCGGAAAAGGAAGCGGCCAAGTCGCCGGAACCCGCCGGGGGCGATGCGCCCTGATCGCCGCCGCCGCATTGCCATAGAACGCGCCAATCTCCACGTCCTTTGCTATAAAACCGCAGACGACTGATTCGCGGGATCGGACCGGCCCGCCGGCGAACGGGATCGGGAAAGCCACTCCCGTCTCCGCGCCGTCGTCCAGGGAGGGGATATGGAGCGTCTGGCCGGGAAGATCATGCTGCTTTGGGGGGCAAGGCGGTGGATTGTCTCCTTTTGTGCCGGCGCGGTTGGCGTCCTGTCTCTGCCGCCCTTTGATTTCTTCGCCGCTCTTTTCATTTCCTTTCCGGTCCTCGTCTGGCTGCTGGATGGCGCCAGCGGCGATGCCGAGGCGGGGCCGCTCGGCCGCCTCATGCCGGCCTTCTGGACCGGCTGGTGGTTCGGTTTCGGCTATTTCGTCGCCGGCCTGTGGTGGCTCGGAAACGCGCTTTTGGTCGAGGCCGAGCAGTTCGCCTGGGCGTTGCCATTGGCCGTCCTCGGCCTGCCGGCCCTGCTTGCGATCTTCTATGGCCTGGCGACCGCATTTGCGCGGCTGTTATGGTCGGACGGTTTCGGCCGGTTGTGCGCGTTGGCCTGCGGTTTCGGCCTCGCCGAATGGCTGCGAAGCTTCGCGCTGACGGGATTTCCCTGGAACGCCATCGGTTACGGGTTGATGCCGGCCCCTGTGATGATGCAGGCATCGGCGCTGATCGGTATTTTCGGCATGTCGGCGCTGGCGGTTCTTGTCTTTTCGGTGCCCGCTCTCTTTGCAACGCGCCGTGGGCTGGTGCCGGCCCTTGTCATCGGCGTCGCGCTGCTCGCCCTCCAGTTCGGATACGGCTTCTGGCGGCTTGCCCAGCCGGAGCCCGAGGGCAGTGGCGAGATCGTGGTGCGGATCGTGCAGCCGTCGGTTGATCAATCGAAGAAATGGGACGACGATGAGCGCCGCGCGATATTCGACACGCTGCTGTCTTTGACCAGGGGCGAGAGCCAATCGGGCGCTAAACCGACCCATATCGTGTGGCCCGAAACATCTGTTCCATTTGTGCTGACCAGCAATCCGGCGGCCTTGGCGATGATCGGTGAAGCGCTGGATGACGGACAGACGCTGATCACCGGTGCGGTGCGGGAGGAGCGCAATGAGAGCGGCGAGGCGAGACGCTATTACAATTCGATCTATGTCATCGACGACAAGGGACAGATAACCTCCGCCGCCGACAAGATTCACCTGGTTCCCTTCGGTGAATACCTTCCGTTTGCCGGCCTGTTGCAAAGTATAGGTCTTGAAACGATCGCCCACGCGCCAGGGCAGTTTTCCGCCGGCAGCCGCCGTCAGTCAGTGCCGGTTCCCGGAGGTCGTCGCTTTCTGCCGCTTATTTGCTATGAAGTGATATTTCCCGGTGAACTGAAGCTCGAAGGCCCGCCGGCGGATTTTATACTTAATGTGACGAACGATGCCTGGTATGGCCGCACGCCCGGGCCCTACCAGCATTTTCGACAGGCCCAGCTCCGGGCCGTTGAGACCGGTCTTCCGCTGGTGCGCGCCGCCAACAACGGTATCTCCGCCGTGACCGATGCAAAAGGGCGTGTATTGGACGGAATGTCACAAAACGTGATTGGCTCTGTTGATATTGAGCTACCGGCGAAATTACACGCAAATAGGGGTAGTTGGACTCCGGAAATAGCCTTCTGGTTGATAACCGCATTGCTTTTGCTGGTCGCTCTTGTTTCCCGCTATAATTTTGCAAGAACAAGCAATTGACCTTAATCGGGTAAAATTGCATATATAGTATTTGTAAAAATAGAACCGCTGGTGTTGCAGCGTAGTACAGTCTTCCAACGGGGGTGGCGGAGGTCAATACTTAAAGAGCGCCAGTGTCATCAAACACGAGGCAGTTGTAGTATCAACTGCAGGAAAAAATGACCATGACAACAATTGTAAATAAAAAGAAGCCAAATCCCATCGACATACATGTCGGCAGCCGCATCAGGCTGCGTCGCACCATGCTCGGCATGAGCCAGGAAAAACTCGGCGAGAGCCTGGGTATTACATTCCAGCAGATTCAGAAATATGAAAAGGGCACCAACCGAGTCGGCGCGAGCCGGCTGCAGAACATTTCTTCCATTTTGAATGTTCCGGTCTCCTTCTTCTTTGAAGACGCACCGGGCGATCCGTCAACCGGACAGCCGGGCGCATCCGAATCATCGAGTTCGAACTACGTCGTCGATTTCCTTTCGTCGTCGGAAGGGCTTCAGCTTAACCGTGCATTCGTGAAGATCGAAGACCCGAAGGTTCGTCGCAAGATCGTCGATCTTGTCAAGGCACTGGCGGCCGATTCCGAATAGCGCCCTGGTTCGGGAAACGGCCAGACTTCGTTTGGCCCGCGCCTTTCCCGACACCGTGCGGCTCACTCGCGTACCCCGACACAAACCCGCATCGATGCCCTTATAGTCTCCTGCCTGCCGGCCCGAATCGGGTCATATCAAGATATATTTATATCGTTCTGCGCTTGTATTTGCCGTCTGTTTTGCATAACAAGTCGGGATTACGCAGCAGTTCTGAGAGGCGGGCATGGCGCGAGGCAATTATCTCTTTACAAGTGAATCGGTTTCGGAAGGACACCCGGACAAGGTGTGCGACCGTATCTCGGATGAGATCGTCGATCTGATTTACAAGGAAGCGCGCAAGACGGGCACGGATCCCTGGAGCGTCCGCGTGGCGGCCGAGACGCTGGCGACCACGAACCGCGTGGTGATTGCCGGCGAGGTCCGCGTTCCGCACACGCTCATGAAGAAGGACAAGCACGGAAACGATGTCATCAACCCGTCCCGTTTCCGGTCTGCTGCCCGGCGCGCGATCCGCGATATCGGTTACGAACAGGACGGTTTCCACTGGAAAAAGGCGCGTGTCGACGTGCTGCTGCACTCCCAGTCCGCCGATATCGCGCAAGGTGTCGACAATGCTGCCGATCAACAGGGTGATGAAGGTGCAGGCGATCAGGGTATCATGTTCGGCTACGCCTGCAACGAAACCCCCGATCTCATGCCGGCGCCAATCTACTACTCGCACCAGATCCTGCGTTTGCTGTCGGAAGCACGCAAGAAGGGCGAGGGCGACGCTGCCTTTCTCGGACCCGACAGCAAGAGCCAGGTGACGGTTCGCTATGTCGACGGCGAGCCGCATGAAGTCACGCAGATCGTGCTTTCCACACAACATCTGAAGGATGACTGGGATTCAGCCAAGGTCCGCCAGGTGGTCGAGCCCTATATTCGCCAGGCGCTCGGTGACCTGCCGATTGCCGAGGATTGCAACTGGTACATCAACCCCACCGGGAAGTTTGTCATCGGCGGTCCCGATGGCGATGCCGGCCTGACAGGCCGCAAGATCATCGTCGACACCTATGGCGGCGCCGCGCCCCATGGCGGCGGCGCCTTCTCCGGAAAGGATACCACCAAGGTCGACCGTTCGGCTGCCTATATGGCCCGTTACCTCGCCAAGAACATCGTCGCTGCAAAACTGGCGGACCGCTGCACGATTCAGCTTTCCTATGCCATCGGCGTGGCACAGCCCCTTTCCATCTATCTCAACTTCCACGGCACGGGAAAGGTCTCCGAAGAACTCGTCGAAGACATACTGCCCCACCTGGTCGATCTTTCGCCGACCGGCATCCGCCGTCATCTCGATCTGAACAGGCCGATTTACGCCAAAACATCGGCTTACGGCCATTTCGGACGCAAAAGCGCCCGTGACGGCTCCTTCTCCTGGGAGAAGACCGACCTGGTCAAGGAACTGAAACAGGCGGTCAGGGCCAAATCGGCGAATGGCGCCCGCGCGGCCGCTGCCGTGGCCTAGACGACGGGCACCAGGCAAGACACGCCTCGCAGGATGATCGGCTATGTCGCGTGAGCATCCGACACGGGCGGCGGAAGCATTTTTCGGACGCCGTCGCGGTAAGGCACTGCGCCCCCGGCAGGCGGAGGCGCTGGAGACCGTGCTGCCTGCGCTGCGTCTCGATCCCGACGGCCCGCAGCTGACCGACATATCCCGGGCCTTTGGCGATGCCTATGCAAGCTACCGTCTGGAAATCGGCTTCGGCGGCGGCGAGCATCTGCTCTTCAGGGCCCGTGAAAATCCGCGAACCGGCTTCATCGGCGTTGAGCCCTTTGTCAACGGACTGGCCAAGTGCCTCGCTTCGCTCAAGGCCGAACCGCTTGCCAATATCCGCCTTTATGACGATGACGCGACCCGGCTGCTCGACTGGTTGCCGGCGGCCTCGCTCGATCATGTGGACCTGCTTTATCCCGACCCCTGGCCCAAGAAGCGGCACTGGAAGCGCCGTTTCGTATCGAATGTGAACCTTGACCGGATCGCCCGGGTTCTGAAGCCCGGCGGTCGGTTTTGTTTCGCCTCGGATATCGATAGCTACGTTAACTGGACGCTTCTCCACTGCCGGCGGCATCCGGCATTCGACTGGAGCGCGGGGCGCGCCGTGGACTGGCAGCGGCCATTCGACGATTGGCCCGGCACCCGTTATGAAGCAAAGGCGCTGCGCGAGGGGCGCGTGCCCGCCTATCTGACTTTTCTGCGCGGGTAGCGCCGGGGAGTGGCATGACCGGAAACCGAGATTACTGAGATAGACGGCCCATTCCCGTCACAACGCGCTTCAGACCTTGCAATCGCTCGTTCCGAGGAGTATATCAGGCCGAAATCTTGATCATTCTGAGCAAGAGTGGGCCGCCCGGACCCGCTCTTTTTTGTTAGTTGGGCCCATGAAAGCCCGCGTGTGAGAGGCGGAATTTGTCGCACAACGCGTTATCGCAGGACAGCACCGAGAGCCGGCTGATCACCGAAACAGGACTTGATGCCCGCATCGCAGCGATCATCGAACCGATCTTGGATTCGATGGATTTCAGGCTGGTCCGCGTGCGCCTGTCCGGCCAGAACGGCATGACGCTTCAGGTCATGGCCGAGCGCAATGACGGCACGATGACGGTTGAGGATTGTGAATCCCTGTCGCGTGCCCTGTCGCCGGTGCTTGATGTCGAGGACCCGATTGACCGTGCGTATCATCTGGAGATCTCGTCCCCGGGCATCGATCGTCCCATGGTGCGGCGCTCGGATTTCGGACGCTGGTCCGGACACCTGCTCAAATGCGAGACATCCGTGCCGGTCGCCGGCCGCAAGCGTTTCCGCGGAACGATCGGCAATGTCGATGATGACGGATTCGTGCTCAACCGGGATCAGGCGAGCTATGGCGACGATCCGACGGTGCACATCCCCTTCGAGGCGCTGAGCGAGGCGAAGCTGATCTTGACGGATGAACTCATCCGGGATGCCCTGGAAGCCGACAAGGCGGCCAAGGCTGCCCGCGAACGACAGGTCAAGGCGGCCAACGGCAACCAGAAATGATAATTGCGGCAAAGGCCGCTTGTGCCATCTTATGGAGAGCAAAATGGCAGTGAGTGCAAACAGGCTCGAACTTCTTCAGATCGCGGACGCTGTCGCCCGCGAGAAGGCGATCGACCGCGAAATCGTCATAGACGCGATGGCGGATGCCATCCAGAAGGCGGCCCGTTCCCGCTACGGTTCGGAATCGAATATCCGCGCGGACATCAATCCGAAGACCGGTGAAATCAAGCTCCAGCGTCTTCTGGAAGTTGTCGAGGCGGTCGAGGACTATTCCACCCAGATCGCGCTCGAACTGGCCCGCGACCGCAACCCGGAAGCCCAGCTCGGAGATTTCATCGCCGAGCCGCTGCCGCCCATGGATTTCGGCCGCATCGCCGCGCAGTCCGCCAAACAGGTCATCGTCCAGAAGGTTCGCGAGGCCGAGCGTGACCGCCAATACGAGGAATTCAAGGATCGTGTCGGCGAGATCGTCAACGGCACCGTCAAACGCGTCGAGTACGGAAATGTCATCGTCGATCTCGGGCGCGGCGAGGCGATCATCCGCCGCGACGAGCTGATCCCGCGCGAGAATTTCCGCTATGGCGACCGCGTGCGCGCATTCGTCTACGACGTGCGCCGCGAGCAGCGCGGACCGCAGATCTTCCTGTCGCGCACGCATCCGCAGTTCATGGTCAAGCTCTTCACCATGGAAGTGCCGGAAATCTACGACGGCATCATCGAGATCCGCTCGGTCGCGCGCGACCCCGGTTCGCGCGCCAAGATCGCGGTCATCTCCAATGACAGCTCCATCGATCCTGTCGGCGCCTGCGTCGGCATGCGCGGCAGCCGTGTTCAGGCGGTTGTCGGCGAGCTGCAGGGCGAGAAGATCGACATCATCCCCTGGTCCATGGATCCGGCATCCTTCATCGTCAACGCACTGCAGCCGGCCGAAGTGGCCAAGGTGGTTCTCGACGAAGACGCCGAGCGCATCGAGGTTGTCGTTCCCGACGATCAGCTTTCGCTGGCCATCGGCCGCCGCGGTCAGAATGTCCGGCTTGCCTCGCAACTGACCGGTTGGGACATCGACATCCTGACCGAGCAGGAAGAATCCGAGCGCCGCCAGAAAGAATTCAACGAGCGGACCGAGCTGTTCATGAACGCGCTCAATGTCGATGAGATGGTCGGCCAGGTTCTTGCATCCGAGGGCTTCTCCCAGGTCGAGGAAGTCGCCTATGTGGACCTCGACGAGATTGCCGCCATCGAGGGTTTCGACGATGAGACTGCCGAGGAAATCCAGAGCCGCGCTCGCGAATATCTGGAAGCGATCGAGGCCGAGCTCGAGGAAAAACGTATTGAGCTGGGCGTCACCGACGAGCTTCGCGAAGTGCCGGGCATGACCACGGCCATGATGGTGGCGCTGGGCGAGGACGGCATCAAGACCATGGAAGACTTCGCCGGCTGCGCAGCCGACGATCTGGTCGGCTGGACGGAGCGCAAGGATGGCGAGACCGTCAAATATGAGGGACTGTTCTCCAATCTCGATGTGTCGCGCGCCGATGCCGAAGAGATGGTTGTCGCCGCGCGGCTTGCCGCCGGCTGGATAACCGAGGAAGATCTGGCGGCGCAGGCAGCCGAGGAAGAAGGGGAAGGCGAGGAAGGCGAGGCCGAGGAAACGGAAGCCGCTAACGAGGTGGCGCAGGCCTGACCGGTCCGGCGCTCTCGCAATGGAGTTGGGCGCGGGCATGAATGACCGGACTTGCATCGTCACCCGGCAGAGCGGGCCGGCGGATCGGATGATCCGTTTCGTGGCCGACCCCGAAGGCGTGGTGATGCCCGATCTCAAGGCCCGGCTGCCGGGCCGCGGATGCTGGGTGACCGCGGAGCGACGCCACATACGCGCGGCGATGGAAAAGAACCTTTTCGCCCGCGCGCTGAAGACCGGCGTGACGGTGCCCGGTTCGCTGGACGAGACGGTCGATTCGCTGCTTGTCTCGTCATTGACCGGAATGATGGCCTTGGCGCGCAAGGCCGGGCAGCTGGTCACCGGCGCCGGCAAGGTCGAGGCGGCGATACGGTCAGGGCAGGCGATTGCCGTCATGCACGCGGCCGACGCCGCGCCCGACGGTGTCAGAAAGATGGATCAGGCGCGCCGTGCGGCGGCGGCCTCCGGAAGTCCCGCGATCGCTTCCTTTCGCCTGCTTTCGGCGGACGAAATGTCGATTGTGATGACCGACGGCAACATAATACACCTCGCGGTGCTTGCAGGGCAGGCCGGTGAGGGTGTAGTGAAACGCGCAAAGATGCTTGACCGGTACCGCAATGGAGCGGAAAACGGTCACATGGCGGGAATTCCCGCACAGGAAACGGAAACGGAATGAGCGAAACCAAGGACGACAAGACCATCAGCGTGTCGGGCAAGAAGACTCTGACACTCAAGCGCTCCGGAGTGGAGCAGGGAACGGTGCGCCAGGACATGGGTCGCGGCCGGACCAAGGCTGTGGTTGTCGAAACGCGCAAGCGGCGGATCTCGCGCCCGGAAGACGACAAATCCGGATCGATTGCCGGCGGCATCAAGCCAAAACCGGCAGCCGCCGAAAGAGCCAAGGCAAAGCCCAAGGCCGAGCCGGCGCGTGAGGCTGCGAAATCGACGGTGCTGAAGGAGCTTTCCGCGAGCGAAATGGACGCCCGCAAGCGCGCGCTGGAAAATGCCAAGATCCGCGATGCCGAGGAGCGCAAGCAGGCCGAAGAGGACGCCAAGCTCCGCGCCGAGCAAGAAGCGCAGCGCAAGATCGAGGAAGAGGCGCGCCTCAAGGCGGAAGAGGAAGAACGGGCCAAGGCCGAGCAGCAGCCCGCCGAGCAGCCTGCCACGGCGGAAGCCGATCCTGCAGTGCCTGCGGAACCGCCGGTCGTCGACCGCCCGTCGCGTGCGGCACGGCACGAAGAATCCGCCGACGATTCCCGCGCCAAGCCTGCGCAGCAGCGCGGCAAGCCGGCGCGTCCTGAAACGCCGCGGCCGTCACGACCGCGTGGCGATGATTCGCGCCGTCGCGGCAAGCTCACGCTCAATGCCGCGCTCAATGAGGACGGCAACCAGCGCGGCCGTTCCCTGTCGGCGATGCGTCGCCGCCAGGAGAAGATGAAGCGCGCGATGGTGCAGGAGCCACGCGAGAAAATTGCCCGCGAAGTGACGCTGCCCGAGACGATTACCATCCAGGAACTGTCCCAGCGCATGGCCGAACGGTCTGTCGACGTCATCAAATATCTGATGAAGGAAGGGCAGATGATGAAGCCCGGCGACGTGATCGACGCTGACCTTGCCGAGCTGATCGCCGGTGAGTTCGGGCACACGGTCAAGCGTGTCGCCGAATCCGATATCGAGGAAGGCATCTTCGACATCAAGGACGAGGACAGCACACTGAAGCCGCGCCCGCCCGTGGTCACCATCATGGGCCATGTCGATCACGGCAAGACCTCGCTGCTGGACGCCATTCGCAACGCCAATGTGGTTGCCGGCGAGGCCGGTGGTATCACGCAGCATATCGGCGCCTATCAGGTTGAGCAGAACGGCCAGAAGATCACCTTCATCGACACCCCCGGCCACGCAGCGTTCACCGCGATGCGCGCCCGCGGTGCGCAGGCCACCGATATCGCCATCCTGGTCGTCGCGGCTGACGACAGCGTCATGCCGCAGACCATCGAGTCCATCAACCACGCCAAGGCGGCCGGAGTGCCGATCATCGTTGCCATCAACAAGATCGACAAGCCGGAAGCCGACGCCAACAAGGTGCGCACCGAACTGCTTCAGCACGAGGTCTTCGTCGAATCCATGGGTGGTGAAGTGCTCGATGTCGAGGTATCCGCCATCAAGGGCACCAATCTCGACAAGCTGCTCGAGGCGATCCTGCTGCAGGCCGAGATTCTCGATCTCAAGGCCAACCCGGACCGGACCGCCGAAGGTGCGGTGATCGAGGCACAGCTCGACCGTGGACGCGGTTCCGTTGCAACAGTCCTGGTCGAGGCCGGAACGCTGCACACGGGCGACATCGTCGTTGCCGGCAATGAGTGGGGCCGCGTGCGCGCGCTGGTCGATGATCACGGAAAGCAGGTCAAGGAAGCAGGTCCCGCGACGCCGGTCGAGGTTCTCGGCCTTCAGGGCACGCCACAGGCCGGCGACCGCTTCGCCGTTGTCGAGAACGAGGCCCGCGCCCGCGAGATTTCGGAATACCGCCAGCGCATCGCCCGGGAAAAGGCCGTCGCAAGGCAGGCCGGCACCCGTGGTTCGCTCGAGCAGATGATGACGCAGCTTCAGGACAGCGGCATGAAGGAATTCCCGCTGGTCATCAAGGGCGACGTGCAGGGCTCCATCGAGGCGATTGCCGGTGCCCTTGAAAAACTCGGCACCGACGAGGTGCGTGCCCGCATCGTTCACTCGGGCGCCGGCGGGATCACCGAATCGGATATCTCGCTGGCCGAGGCTTCGGAAGCCGCCATCATCGGCTTCAACGTCCGTGCCAACAGCCAGGCCCGCGATGCGGCCGCCGCCGCCGGTATCGAAATCCGCTATTACAACATCATCTACGATCTGGTGGATGATGTGAAAGCGGCGATGTCGGGTATGCTGTCGCCGGAGCGCCGCGAGACCTTCCTCGGCAATGCCGAGATCCTCGAAGTGTTCAACATCACCAAGGTCGGCAAGGTTGCCGGTTGCCGCATCACCGAAGGCAAGGTGGAGCGCGGGGTCGGCGTGCGCCTGATCCGCGACAGCGTGGTCATCCACGAAGGCAGCCTGAAGACGCTCAAGCGCTTCAAGGACGAGGTCTCGGAAGTCAATGCCGGCCAGGAATGCGGCATGGCCTTCGAGAACTATGAGGATATCCGCGCCGGCGACGTTATCGAGTGTTTCCGCGTCGAGCACGTCTCGCGCTCGCTCTAAAGATCACATGCTGATCTGGCAGTGGATGGGCGCCGGTAACGGCGCCCTTCAGGTTTATTCATTCGCGTTCGGTCCAATCCCGTCGCAAATGTTTGAAAAGGTTTAAAAAAATGTCACGCTTTTCGTCCTCCGGACCCTCGCAGCGCCAGCTGCGTGTCGGTGAACAGGTCCGTGCAGCGATCACGACAGTGCTTCAGCGCGGCGAGGTGCGCGACCCGCTGATCGAAAACACGGTAATCGCCATCTCCGAGGTGCGCATGTCGCCCGATCTGAAGATCGCGACCGCCTATATCACGCCGCTCGGCGAGACCGATCATGAGCCGGTCGTCGAAGCGCTCAACCGCAATGCCCGCTTCATCCGCAAGCGTGTGACGCCGGCGCTCAGGCAGATGAAATACATGCCGGATATAAGGTTCCGCGACGATACCAGCTTCGAGAACTACCAGAAGATCGACGATCTCCTGCGCTCGCCCGAAGTCATGCGCGATCTCGATCACGGCGACGAGGATTCGAACTGATGGCGCGGAATCGCAAGAAGAAGGGCAGGGCGGTCTCCGGCTGGCTTGTCCTGGACAAGCCCGTCGATTTCGGCTCCACCGAGGCCGTCTCGAAGATCCGCTGGCTTTTCAAGGCGCAGAAGGCCGGACATGCCGGAACGCTCGACCCGCTGGCCTCCGGCATGCTGCCGATCGCTTTGGGCGAGGCGACCAAGACGGTCCCCTATGTGATGGACGGGCGCAAGATCTACCGGTTCACGGTGCGTTGGGGCGAGGAACGCACGACGGATGATCTGGAAGGAACCGTGACCCGCACCGGCGACGGGCGGCCGGCGGAGAGCGAAATTCGCGCTCTTCTGCCGCGCTACACCGGCATTATCGAACAGACGCCGCCGCAATTCTCGGCCGTCAGGATCGACGGCAACCGCGCCTATGATCTGGCGCGCGAGGGCGAGGCGGTCGAAATTCCGTCGCGCGAAGTCGAAATCCACCGGCTTGATCTGGTGGCCTGTCCGGATGCGGACACCGCGGTGTTCGAGGTCGAATGCGGCAAGGGCACCTATGTGCGGGCGCTGGCGCGTGACATGGGCCGCGATCTTGGCTGTTTCGGACATATCGACACGCTGCGCCGCACCTATGTCGCTCCCTTTGACGAGGATGAAATGGTGCCGCTCGAAGAACTGACGGCTCTGGAGGCTGTCGAGAATGACGATGAGCGTCTCGCGGCGCTCGATTCGTTTCTTGTCGATACCGGTGAGGCGCTGACGCTGCTTCCGCAACTCGCGGTCAACGACCAGCAGGCGCAGCGCCTGCGTTGCGGAAACCCGGTCCTGCTGCGCGGCCGCGACGCCCCGCTGCCGGCGGATGAGGCCTGCGCGACGCAGAACGGAAAGCTGATCGCCATCGGCGAGATTGCCGGGGGGGAGTTCCGCCCGCGCCGGGTTTTCGGCGGTTGAAATAAAACTGGCAATTTACCCGTTTCTCGCTTATATGCAGCGCAATACGGTGCAGAAGGCACGGTAGAACGCGGCCCAGGCTGGACGACATCCCGGCCATGGGCGTCTCACCCCTCCAAAAGTGAAAGGAAGGCACGATGTCGATTACTGCTGAACGCAAAGCAGAACTGATGACCGAATACGCGACGAAGAAAGGCGACACGGGATCTCCCGAGGTCCAGGTGGCCATTCTGACCGAGCGTATCAACAATCTCACGGAACATTTCAAGGGCCACAAAAAGGACAACCATTCCCGCCGTGGCCTGCTGAAGATGGTTTCTAGCCGCCGTTCGCTCCTCGATTATCTGAAGAGGAAGGACGAAGAGCGGTACAAAAAGCTTATCGCGAGTCTCGGTATTCGCCGTTAGGTTTTTCCGGCGGGAGCCTCGTGCGCCCGCCGGTTTCGTTTCCGGACGCTTGCCGCGTTCGATGGAACGGTCACGGGGCAGGATTGCTGGTTGCTTGACGCCCTCCGAGTACAAGCCACCCGTTGTCTTGCCCGTGACGATACCGACCAATCGGCCCGGTGTTCGGGCCATGTACGTTATCAGACGGGGTGCCGCGATATCCGATCGCGCAGCCCGCACACGAAGGACAAGATATGTTCAATACCCACAAGGTAGAAATCGAATGGGGCGGACGTCCGCTCATACTCGAAACCGGCAAGATTGCCCGCCAGGCAGACGGTGCCGTCATGGCGACCTATGGCGAGACCGTGGTTCTTGCGACGGTCGTCTCCGACAAACAACCGACACCGGGGCGGGACTTTTTCCCGCTGACGGTCAATTACCAGGAAAAAACCTATGCCGCCGGCAAGATCCCCGGCGGATACTTCAAGCGTGAAGGCCGCCCGAGCGAGAACGAAACGCTCGTGTGCCGGCTCATCGACCGGCCGATCCGCCCGCTGTTTCCGAACGGATACAAGAACGACACGCAGATCATCATCACCGTGATGCAGCACGATCTGGAGAACAATCCGGACGTCTTGTCCATGATTGCCACCTCCGCGGCGCTCACCCTGTCGGGTGTGCCCTTCATGGGCCCCATCGGCGGCGCCCGCGTCGGCTACATCAATGGCGAATACATCCTCAACCCGCATGTGGACGAGATGGACGAATCCAGCCTCGATCTGGTTGTTGCCGGCACCCAGGACGCGGTCCTGATGGTTGAATCCGAAGCCGGCGAGCTGCCCGAGGACGTGATGCTGGGCGCCGTGATGTTCGGCCACAAGGGCTTCCAGCCGGTGATCGATGCGATCATCAAGCTGGCCGAAGTCGCTGCAAAGGAGCCGCGCGAATTCGAGCCGGAAGACCTGTCCGCGCTCGAGGAAGCCATGCTCAAGGTGGCTGAGACCGAACTTCGCGACGCCTACAAGATCATCGACAAGGCTGAGCGTTACGATGCCGTCGATGCCGTCAAGGCCAAGGTCATGGCGCATTTCCTCCCCGAAGAGGTTGAAGAGCCAGAATACACGCCGGAGCAGATCGGCTCGGTCTTCAAGTCGCTGCAGGCAAAGATCGTCCGCTGGAACATCCTCGACACCAAGAGCCGCATCGACGGACGCGAGCTGGATACCGTCCGCGCGATTTCGGCCGAGGTCGGCGTCCTGCCGCGCACCCACGGCTCTTCCGTGTTCACCCGCGGCGAAACCCAGGCCATCGTGGTGGCGACGCTGGGCACCGGTGAGGACGAGCAGTATGTCGACAGCCTGACCGGCATGTACAAAGAAAACTTCATGCTGCACTACAACTTCCCGCCCTTCTCGGTCGGCGAGACGGGCCGCATCGGCTCGCCCGGCCGTCGCGAGATCGGCCACGGCAAGCTCGCCTGGCGCGCCATCCACCCGATGCTGCCCACCGGCGAGCAGTTCCCCTACACGCTGCGTGTCGTCTCCGAGATCACCGAATCCAACGGCTCGTCCTCCATGGCGACCGTCTGCGGCACCTCCCTGGCGCTGATGGATGCGGGTGTGCCGCTGGCCAAGCCGGTTGCCGGCATTGCCATGGGCCTGATCAAGGAAGAGGAGCGCTTCGCGGTCCTTTCCGACATCCTGGGCGACGAGGACCATCTCGGCGACATGGACTTCAAGGTCGCCGGCACCGAGGACGGCATCACGTCGCTTCAGATGGACATCAAGATCACCGGCATCACCGAGGAAATCATGCAGATCGCTCTCGATCAGGCCAAGGGCGGCCGCATGCACATTCTCGGCGAGATGGGCAAGGCCATCAATGAGAGCCGCGAGGAACTCGGCGAGTTTGCGCCGCGCATCGAGGTGATGAATATCCCGGTCGACAAGATCCGCGACGTCATCGGCTCCGGCGGCAAGGTGATCCGCGAGATCGTCGAAAAGACCGGCGCCAAGATCAATATCGACGACGACGGCACCATCAAGTTCGCTTCGTCCTCCGCCAAGGAGATCGAGGCGGCCAAGAAATGGGTCAACTCGATCGTCGCCGAGCCGGAAGTCGGCGTGATCTATGAAGGCACGGTCGTCAAGGTGGCCGACTTCGGCGCATTCGTGAACTTCTTCGGACCGCGCGATGGCCTCGTGCATATTTCGCAGCTCGCCAAGGAGCGCGTCGGCAAGACGTCCGACGTCGTCAAGGAAGGCGACAAGGTCTTCGTCAAGCTTCTCGGCTTCGACGACCGCGGCAAGGTCCGCCTGTCCATGAAGGTCGTCAACCAGGAAACGGGCGAGGAAATCCCGCGCGAGCCTGCTGACTGATCCTCGGATACAGACATGAAAAAACCCGCTGCGGCGACGCGGCGGGTTTTTTTGTTTTCAGGCTTCTGCGACGGCTATTTGCCGTTCGACCACTGCGCCTTGAGTTCGTCGAGCACCGGCATCGAGGTGATGTGATAGCCCGAATCGACGAAATGGATTTCGCCGGTCACGCCCTTCGAAAGATGCGACAGCAGATAGACGGCAGAGCCCCCGACATCGTCGATGGTCACGTTGCGGCGCATCGGCGAGTTGCGCTGCTGGTAGTTGTACATCTCGCGCGCGCCGGAGATGCCCGCGCCGGCCAGCGTGCGGACCGGGCCGGCGGAGATCGCGTTGATGCGGATGTTGCGTGGGCCGTAATCGGCGGCGAGATAGCGCACGCTCGCTTCCAGTCCCGCCTTGGCAACGCCCATGACATTGTAGTTGGGCATGACGCGCGTCGAGCCGCCATAGGTCAGCGTGATCATTGCGCCGCCATCGGGCATCAGCGCGGCGGCGCGTTTGGCGACCTCGGTGAATGAGAAACACGATATGACCATCGTGTGCGTGAAATTCTTGCGCGTCGTGTCGGCATAGAGCCCCCGCAACTCGTTGCGGTCGGAAAATCCGATGGCGTGGACGACGAAATCGATGCTTCCCCACCGGTCGGCGAGTTCCCCGAAGGCAGCATCCACGGTCTCGATGTCCTCGACGTCGCAGGGCATGATAAAGTCCGAGCCGACCGATTTGGCCAGCGGTTCGAGGCGCCGTCCGAAAGCCTCGCCCTGATATGTGAATGCGAGTTCCGCGCCCTCGGCATGCAGCGCCTGGGCGATGCCCCAGGCAATCGAGTGATCGTTGGCGACCCCCATGATAAGGCCGCGCTTCCCCTTCATCAGTTCACCCATCTGTACAACCTACCCCTCGTGGCGCCTGAATATCAGTGTTGCGTTGGTCCCGCCAAACCCGAAGGAATTGGACAGGACCGTATCGATTTTCGCATTGTCGATCCGCTCGCGAACGATCGGCACGCCCTCGAACTCCGGATCGAGTGTGTGGATATGCGCGCTCTCGCCGATGAAGCCCTCCTTCATCATCAGGAGCGAATAGATCGATTCCTGAACGCCCGTGGCGCCGAGCGAGTGTCCGGTCAGCGATTTCGTCGAGGCGATATGCGGAATATTGTCGCCGAACACTTCCCGGATGGCGCCGATCTCGCGGCTGTCGCCGATCGGTGTCGACGTGCCATGCGTGTTGATATAGTCGACGCTGCCGTCGATCGTCGAAAGCGCCAGCTTCATGCAGCGGATGGCGCCCTCGCCGGATGGCTGCACCATGTCGTAACCGTCCGATGTCGCGCCGTAACCGATGATTTCGCCGTAGATCCTGGCGCCCCTGGCCTTGGCGTGTTCGAGTTCCTCAAGCACCAGGACACCGGCGCCGCCGGCGATCACGAAACCGTCCCGGTCCGCGTCATAGGCACGCGAGGCCGTATCGGGTCCGTTGTCATTGTATTTGGAGGACATGGCACCCATCGCGTCGAACAGGTTCGACATGGTCCAATCGAGGTCTTCGTGGCCGCCGGCGAAGACGATCGACTGCTTGCCCATCTGGATCAGCTCATAGGCGTTGCCGATGCAGTGGGCGGATGTTGAGCAGGCCGACGAGATCGAGTAGTTGATGCCGTGGATCTTGAACCAGGTGGCAAGTGTCGCCGATGCCGTTGACGACATCGCTTTCGGCACCGCGAACGGTCCGATGCGTTTCGGACTGCCGCGTTCGCGGGTGGTGTCCGCCGCATCGACGATGGTGCGGGTGGACGGGCCGCCCGAACCCATGACGATGCCGGTGCGCTCATTCGAAATGTCGCTTTCCTCAAGACCCGAATCGGCGATCGCCTGCTGCATGGCCACGTGGTTCCAGGCGCCGCCCTTGCTCAGGAAGCGCATGGCGCGCCGGTCGACCAGATCGGTCGGATCGAGCGTCGGCGCCCCCCAGACCTGGCAGCGAAAGCCGTGTTCTGCGAAATCCTCGGAGAATGTGATGCCGGACCTGGCCTCGCGTAGGGAATCGGTGACTTCCTGCGCGTTGTTGCCGATGGAGGACACGATCCCCAACCCGGTGACTACAACACGTTTCATACGGTTTCCTTTCCACAGAAACTGCGGTTTTGAGACAGGTGCGGCGGCAGGGCGCCGAATGCGTCGGATGCTATGCTATTTTTCCTGAAACAGCCCCACCCGAAGGTCGGTCGCCTTGTAGGACGGCTCACCGTCCGCCTTGGCCCAGCCGTCGCCGATGCCGAGCACCAGCCGGCCGCGCATGACGCGCTTGAAATCCACGCCGAACTCCACGAGCTTGGTCTCTGGTGTCACCATCCCGGTCAGCTTGACTTCGCCGACGGATATTGCGCGGCCCTTGCCGGGTTCGCCCAGCCAGCCGAGGTAAAAACCGGTCATCTGCCACAGCGCGTCCAGCCCGAGGCAACCCGGCATCACCGGATCGCCCTCGAAATGACAGGCAAAGAACCACAGATCGGGCGTCACGTCGAACTCGGCGCGCATATATCCCTTGCCGTATTCCCCGCCGGTCTCCGAGATCTCCGTGATCCGGTGGAACATCAGCATGGGCGGCAGCGGGAGCTGCGCATTGCCGGGCCCGAACATGGCGCCGTGCGCGCAGGTCAGAATGTCATCATAGCTGAAGCTTGACGGCCGATCGTTCATGTAGATTCCATACTCCCGAATACCAGACGCCCCCGGACGCCAATGCCCCGTGACCCTAACACAGCTTGTTTGCTGGCGAAAAGCATCGCAATTCAATTATGGGGATCGGCCCCGACTTGCAACCGCAATCGCGCCCTTTTCCGATCGCGCCGCAAAGCGCAAATCGCAAAATTGGACAGTCAAACTCCACTATTGAAAGATGCCCCGTCTAAAGTTATATAACGTCCAATTGCCTATAAGCGGGTTCCAGTCAAGATAGAGCGATGCACAGCAATCAGGAACACACATCTTGTCCCACACGCATGGCCGGTGATCGCCTCCGGTCAGTCGGTCTTCGTCCGACGCGCCAGAGGATTGCGCTTGCCGGGCTTCTGTTCGCCAAGGGCGACCGCCATCTGACGGCCGAGGAGCTGCATGAGGAAGCCGTCGGCGCCGGCGTTCCCGTTTCGCTGGCGACGGTCTACAACACGCTGCATCAGTTCACCGACGCCGGCATGCTGCGCGTACTGGCGGTGGAATCATCGAAAACCTATTTCGACACCAACACCTCCGATCACCAGCACTACTTTATCGAGGGTGAAAACGAGGTGATGGATATTCCCACAGGTTCAATCTCGATTGACGGCTTGCCCGAGGTGCCGGAAGGCATGGAAATCGCCCATATCGACGTGGTCGTGCGCCTGCGCCGCAAAACGGCCTGACCGGACCGGCCGCGTCAGATCGAGCCGGCCTCCACCATATAATTGTTCGCTGTACACATCGCCGCGTCGTCTGAGCCAAGGAAGACGACCATGCGTGCGACATAGACCGGGTCGATCAGGTCCGGCAGGCATTGCCGCGCGCGATGCGCCTCAATGGCTTCCGGCGTGACCCAAAGCGCCTTCTGGCGCTCGGTCATGACCCAGCCGGGCACGACCGTGTTGACCCGGATGCGATGGTCGCCGAGGTCGCGGGCCATGGTACGGGTCAGGCCGTGGACGGCGGCCTTGGCCGTCGTGTAGGCCGGGAAGCCGCCGCCAGCCTCCCACCAGGAATTTGAACCCATATTGATGATCGACCCGCCGCCGTTTTCGATCATGCCCGGCGCAATGGCCTGGATGGCGAAAAACATGTGCCGCAGATTGGTGTTCTGGCGGTCGTCCCAGTATTCCGGCGTGACATCCTTCCAGTCGTGACGGTCGTCGCGCGCGGCATTGTTGACAAGCACATGCGCGGGGCCGAGACGGTCCGTCAGTTTCGCAAGCGCGGCCTGCATCGCGGCGATGTCGCGAAGATCGCAGATTTCATGGGCGACATCATCAATCGTGCCGGCCAATGCCGCGCTGACGGCTTCATCGAGATCGAGAAAACCGACACATGCGCCTTGCTGCGCAAAAGCCTTGACGATTTCCGCGCCGATCCCCTGTGCGCCGCCCGAGATGATGACGGTTTTGCCTTTCAGGCTCGGATAGATGGCGAAGTCGGGCATGAGTATCCTCGGCTTTAAAAACGAAGTGAGGGCGGACTTTGTGGTGGCGGGCTTGGAAGCCATCTTTTGAGCGCCTTCTAATGTGGTTTGCGACGCCCGGCAATGCTTTCGAAAGAAAGATGAACATGCCACTTGTCCGTTGTTGGATTTCCGTTTCTTGTGGCGGCATGAAACTTACCGGTCCCTTCTTCTTCATTCTGGCCACATTGATGATCGACGCCATCGGCGTCGGGATCGTGTTCCCGATCATGCCGGACCTGATGGACCGCGTCGGCGCAGGCAGTACGGCCGAGGGGGCGTTCTGGGGCGGGATCATGATGTCGTCCTATGCGGCCGCCATGTTTCTGTTCGGTCCGATCGTCGGCAGTCTTTCGGATGCCTATGGCCGAAGGCCGGTCCTCATCTGCGCGCTGGCCATGCTGACAATCGACTATGTGATCATGGCGATGGCCGAAACCTACTGGGTCCTGCTTGTCGGCCGTGTTCTCGCGGGCATGGCCGGGGCCACATACATCACGGCGACCGCCTATATCGCCGACATCGCCAGGCCGGAGGAGCGCGGCGCCGCCTTCGGCATGGTCGGCGCCGCGTTCGGCATCGGCTTTGTTCTGGGGCCTGCCATTGGCGGTCTCGCCTCGGACTGGCACATCACGGCACCCTTCTGGCTTGCAGCAGCGCTGTCGGCTCTCAACGTGGCGTTCGGCCTCCTTGTCCTGCCGGAATCGCTCAAACCGGAAAACCGCCGCGCCTTCGGCAAACGGGATCTCAATCCTTTTGGCACCATCATGCGGGCGTTTGTGGTGCCGGGCCTCGCAATCCCGCTTATCTGTATCTTCGTGTTTGAATTTGCCAACATGGTCTATCCGACGCTCTGGGCCTTTTGGGGCCGCGAAGTTTTCGGCTGGGACGGATTCACGATCGGGCTGACCTTGTCGGCTTACGGCCTTGCGATCGCCGGTGTCCAGGCCGGCATATTGCCCCGGCTCAGCAAACGGCTGGGCGACTACCGCACCCTGCTGATTGCAATCGTGGCCGGTGTCATCGGCATGGTGGGGTTCGGTTTTGCCGGCGCTGTTTGGGCGGTGATCGTCTTCCTGCCGATCTCGGCGCTGTCGGACATGGCGCCGCCGCTGATGACGGCCTTTGCCGCAAACCGGGTGGGCGAGGATCAGCAGGGCCTGGTTCAGGGCGTGATCGCCTCGCTGTCATCCATCGCGGCGGTTGTCGCGCCGCTCGCCCTGACCGGCGTTTTTGAGCAATTTGTCAGCGGCGAGTGGATCTATTTTCCCGGCGCGCCGTTCCTTGTCGCCGCCTTGCTGGTCGTGGCTATCGTGCCGTTGGTCGTGCGCCTGCGCGCCTGGAACCGTGAGCGCGGATCCTAGCTCACGGCATTCTAGTCGTTGACATGGAGCTTCAGGCGTCCCGCGCGCTCCGGCATGGGCGCGACATTCTCCGTTCCGGCATTTGCTGCCGGCGGCTCACTGCCCTCCGCCTCGATCTCCAGCGCCTCGATCTTGGCGCCGCGCTTGGTGACCTTGTCGGCCGAGGTCAGGATCTGGTCGATGTCGCGCTGCGCCTGGCCGAAATGGGTCTGCAGCTTGCGCACCCGCTCATCAAGCCGCACCACATCGTCCATCAGCCGCACCACCTCGCCCTGGATCAGATGCGCCTGTTCGCGCATCCTCGCATCCTTCAGCACCGCCTGGACGACCTGCAGCGACAGCATCAGCAGCGACGGCGAAACGATGACGACGCGCGCCCGGTGCGCCTTTTGCACCAGCGCCTCGAAATTCTCGTGGATCTCGGCGAAGATCGATTCCGACGGTACGAACATGAAGGCCGTGTCCTGCGTTTCGCCCTTCAGCAGATATTTGTCGGCGATATCGCGGATATGGACCTCGACATCGCGGCGGAAACGCTGCGTCGCCTGTTTCTGCGCCTCGGGTTCGCCCGCCTCGCGGATGGCGTTCCACGCTTCCAGCGGAAACTTGGCGTCGATCACCAGACCCGGCGCGTCGTTCGGCATGTGGACGATACAGTCGGGCCGCACGCCGTTGGAGAGCGTCGGCTGGAAGGCATAGCCGTTCGAGGGCAGCGCATCGGCAATGATCGTCTCCATGCGCGCCTGCCCGAAGGCGCCGCGCGTCTGCTTGTCCGACAGGATCGCCTGCAGGCCGACGACGTCCTTGGCGAGCGCCTGGATATTGTTCTGCGCCGTGTCGATCACCGCGAGCCGCTCCTGAAGGCGGCTCAGATTCTCGTGCGTCGCCTTGGTCTGCTCGCTGATCGTGTTGCCGAGCCGCTGGCTCATGCCGTCCAGCCGCTCATTGATCGATTTGTTGATCTCGCTCTGGCGCGATCCGAAGACCTCGGCGATCGTCGCCATGCGGCCCTGCATCTCGGCCTGCGCGCCCATGATCTCGGCGAAACGGGATTCCATCTCCCGTGCACGCTCGCCGGCCGCCGCTTCCGCCGCGATCCGCGCTTCTTCGCGCAGCCCCGCGGAACGGCGCAGGCCAAGCACGACGGCGATGACGACAAGGCCCAGCAGCACGACAAGGCCGATCGCGACGCCGCCCAGGCTAATCACCGTGCCGCCGATCTGCACGACCGGCGTGTCAAAGGAAAGTTGAACCGCATCCATGCGCCAAGCTTATCTGATTCTCGGATTTATGCCAGATCAAAACAGGAACATGGACAAAGTGCCGAATTGACCTGTCGCCGCCGAATGCGTAGATGCATGCCATGACCATAAAATCGCTTGTCCTTCTTCCCGATCCGGTCCTGCGGGCCAAATCCGAGCCGATCGAAGACGTCGGCGAAGACGTTCAGACGCTCGCCGACGACATGCTTGAAACCATGTATGACGCCCCCGGGATCGGGCTGGCGGCCATCCAGGTGGGCATTCCGCGCCGTCTTCTGGTGGTCGATTGTTCCAAGGAGGACGAGGAGAAGAACCCGATTGTCGTGATCAATCCCGAAATCGTCGCAAGCTCCGACGAACGCTCGACCTATGAGGAAGGCTGCCTGTCGATCCCCGACTACTATGCCGAGGTCGAACGGCCGGCACAGGTGACCGTGGAATATGTCGACCGGGAGGGCAAGAAGCAGCGGATCGAGGCCGACGGTCTCCTTGCGACCTGCCTGCAGCACGAGATCGACCATCTGAACGGCGTTCTTTTCATCGACCATATCTCCAAGCTGAAGCGGGACATGGTGATCAAGAAGTTCACCAAGCTGGCGAAGAGCCGCGGCGGCACCCGGCTCTGAGCGCCGCATTCCGGGACAACACGCGGGAGGAAGGCCTTGCGCATCATCTTCATGGGAACGCCGGAATTTGCCGTGCCGACGCTGGCGGCGCTCGCCGGATACGGCCATGAGATCGCCGCGGTCTATACCCAGCCACCGCGTCCCGCCGGACGGCGCGGCCTGGAAGTGGTCAAATCGCCCGTCCACCAGCAGTCGGAAATCCTGGGCTTTCCGGTCCATACGCCCGAGAGCCTGAAGGACGAGGGCGAGCAGCAACAGTTCCGCGATCTCGATGCCGATGTCGCCGTCGTCGTCGCCTACGGCCAGTTGCTGCCGCCGGCGATCCTGGAGGGCACGCGCCTCGGCTGCTACAACGGCCACGCCTCGCTCCTGCCGCGCTGGCGCGGCGCCGCGCCGATCCAGCGTGCCATCATGGCCGGCGACAATGAGACCGGCGTCATGGTCATGAAGATGGATGAGGGGCTCGACACCGGGCCCGTCGCCATGGAGGAACGGGTCGCTATCGCACAGGACATGACCGCCGGCGAGCTGCACGACAAGCTGATGATCATCGGCGGCGATCTGATGCAGCGGGCGATGGCGGCGCTGGAACGCGATTCGCTGACGCTGTCGCCGCAGCCGGAAGAGAGCGTCACCTATGCGGCCAAGATCAGCAAGGGTGAAACCCGTATCGATTTTTCCGCTGACGCCGCAGCGGTCCACAATCATATCCGCGGCCTGTCGCCCTTTCCCGGCGCCTGGTGCGAGATGCCGCTCGGCGGCAGGGCCGAGCGCGTGAAGATACTGCGGTCCACCCTGACTGCGGGCGAGGGCGCCACTGGGACCCTGCTCGACGATGGCCTGACCGTCGCCTGCGGAAGCGGTGCGGTCCGTTTGCTGAGACTGCAGAAGGCGGGCGGCAAGGCGCTCAACGCCGACGAGTTCCTGCGCGGCCACGCACTGGCGGTCGGAACGGCGCTTTCCTGACATGCGCTACAAGCTGACCATCGAATATGACGGCACGCCCTATGTCGGCTGGCAGCGCCAGAACAACGGCCCCTCCGTGCAGGGCGCCATCGAGGCGGCCGGAAAGAAGTTCTGCGGTCATGAGCTGAGCGTACGCGGCGCCGGGCGCACCGATGCAGGCGTTCATGCGTTCGGGCAGGTGGCCCATGCCGATTTCGAACGGGACTGGCCCGCAGAAACGGTGCGCAATGCAATCAATTCCTATCTCGGGCAGGCGGGCGAGCGCGTCGTCATCCTGAGCGCGGAAGCCGTGGATGAAGCGTTCGATGCACGCTTTTCGGCAGTCCGGCGCCACTATCGCTACCGCATCGTCAATCGCCGCGTTCCGCTGGCGCTGGAAAAGAACCGGGCGCTTTGGGTTCAAAAGCCGCTCGACGCCGATGCCATGCACGCGGCCGCGCAGCGTCTTGTCGGCCGGCATGATTTCACCACCTTCCGCTCCGTCCATTGCCAGGCGAAGAACCCCGTGCGCACGCTCGACCGGCTCGATGTGCAGCGCAGCGGCGAACTGGTCGAGATATTCGCGACGGCGAAATCCTTCCTGCACAACCAGATCCGTTCCTTTGCCGGCACGCTGCGCCTCGTCGGCGAGGGCGACTGGAGCGCCGATGATGTGACGGCCGCGCTCGAGGCGCGGGACCGCGCCGCCTGCGGCCCGGTCGCCGGCCCTGAAGGGCTCTATTTCATGAAGGTCGATTACGAGGAAGAGGAAGGCTGAAATGCAGGTCACCATCTACCACAATCCGAAATGCGGCACCTCGCGCAACGCGCTGGCGATGATCCGCGAGGCCGGAATCGAGCCCGAAGTCATCGAATATCTCCAGACGCCGCCGGGCCGGCAGAAGCTGGTCGCGCTGATCGCCGCCATGGATATACCGGTGCGCGACCTGCTGCGCCGCAAGGGCACGCCCTATGACGCGCTTGGCCTGGACGACGCGAAGTGGTCCGACGACGAGCTGATCGATTTCATGGTCAAACACCCGATCCTGATGAACCGTCCGGTGGTCGTGACCGATCTGGGCACGGCGCTATGCCGCCCCTCGGAGACGGTGCTGGACCTGCTCGGTGATGCCGATATCGGTACCTTTACCAAGGAAGACGGCGAGGTCGTCAAGGGGCGCTGATCGGCGGGAATCCACTGTTCTGCCCGTAAGAACGGTCACGGGGATGTGAAGACGGGTATTCTTCGACCCCATTGCAACGATGTCTGACGCTCCCCACATGGGCGCGCGTGCCCGGCTCCAGTCCGGGTGCATGTGTTTTGACAGCAACTGCAATGGAAGAATTCATTACTCTTTTCCAGGATCCCGTATCCTGGGCCGCACTGGCGACGCTGATTGTCATGGAAGTCGTGCTCGGCATCGACAACCTGGTCTTCGTCGCGATCCTCACCAACAGGCTGCCGAAGCGGCAAAGGCCGCTCGCCCGCCGGGCCGGCATCGGTCTGGCACTGGTCTTCCGGCTTGTGCTTCTGACGATGATCGCCTCGATCATGCGCCTGACGCAGCCGGTCTTCGAGATCGCCGGCAACGAACTGTCCTGGCGCGACATCATCCTGATTTCGGGCGGCCTGTTCCTGGTCTGGAAGGCGACCCGCGAGATCCACCATCTCGTCGATCCCAATCCCGCGCCGAGCCTCTATGGCGCGGTCGTCATGGGTTTTGCCGCCGCGATCGTGCAGATCCTCGCCCTGGACCTTGTGTTCTCGATCGACAGCATCATCACGGCTGTCGGCATGACGCCGCACATACCGATCATGATGATCGCCGTCGTCGTTGCCGTCGGCGCGATGCTGCTGGCCGCCGATCCCTTGTCGGATTTCGTGCAGAAGAATCCGACCGTCATCATGCTGGCGCTCGGTTTCCTGCTGCTGATCGGCACGGCGCTGATCGCCGACGGTTTCGGCGTCCATATCCCGCGCGGCTATATCTATGCGGCGATGGGCTTTTCGGCGCTGATCGAGCTGCTCAACATGCTGGCGCGGCGCTCACGGCGCAACCGCGCCCGCTCGACCCTTTATGGCGAGGACGACTAGCACAACCTCACAGGAACAGCGAAGATACGCTGCGGCCGCTGTGAATGGCCATGATGGCGTCGGCGAAGAGCCTGGCGACGGAACAGACCTCGATCTTGTCGATCCGCTTTTCCTCCGAAAGCGGGATCGTGTCGGATATGACCAGCGATTTCAGCACCGAGTCGCTTATCCTCTGGACCGAGTGGCCGGAAAGAACGCCGTGCACGGCAACGGCTTCGACGGAGAGCGCGCCCTGGCGCATCACGAAATCGGCGGCCTCCATGAGCGTGCCGCCGCTGGCCACCTCGTCATCGACGATCAGCGCATGTTTGCCGGCGACCTCGCCGATGATCGAAACCGCGCGCGCCTTCTCGTCATTTCCGTCGCGGCGTTTGTCGACGATTGCGATCGGCAGGCCCAACCGGTTCGCATAGGCGCCGATTTCCTTCGCCTCTCCCACATCGCCGGCGACCAGCACATGGTTGGCAAGGTCCCGGTTCTGCCGCAGATAATCGCAGAGCAGCGGCGCGGCCTTGAGCTGGTCGGCCGGTATGCGGAAGAAACCCTGCACCTGCGGCGAGTGGAAATCCATGCTGAGAATGCGGTCCGCGCCGGCTGTCTCGAGCAGATCGGCCATCAGCCTCGCCGTGATCGAAATACGCGGCTGGTCCTTCTTGTCGGACCGGGCATAGGGAAAATACGGGATGACCGCCGTTATGCGCTTGGCCGATGCGTGCTTGAGCGCATCGATCGTTATCAGCAACTCGATGATGCCCTCCGATACGGGCGTATTTGCCGTTTGAACGACAAATGCGTCGGTTTCCCGCACATTCTCCTCGATCTTGACCATCAGGTTTTCGTTCGAGAAACGCAGCACCTGGGTTTTTGTGGGCCTGACGCCGATATAGTCGCATATCTTTTCTGTCAGTGCCGGGTGGGACGAAGCCCCGATAATGCGGATCGTGTCATCCATGATTTTTGCCGTTTCCGGTTCGTTGCCAGGTTGAGGGGCTTTGATGTTCATAAGCCCCGTGTCAGTTCAGGCACCCGTAGGCCGCATCGACCAGCGACTGGCCGCGCTCATTGAGCAATATGCCGCCGCCCAGGCGGTTCATCGTATAGCCGAAGGCAAGCCCGGCCTCGGGATCGGCGAAGCCGATGCTGCCGCCCATGCCGACATGGCCGAAGGCGCCCGGGCCGATGACCACCGAATTGCCGGAGGGCAGGCCCCGATTGTCCATGGAAAGCATGAAGCCCTGGCCGAACCGCGTCGGGATGAGCAATGTCTCGTCGCGTTCCGTTTCGCTTGACAACCGCGCCATGCCGGCCGTGCGTTCCTTTGAAAGCAGTGTTCGCCCGTCGGCGCTGCCGCGTCCGGCGAGCGGCCGGTACATCGCCGCCAGCGCCCGCGCATTGGCGATGCCGCCAGCACCGCCGATCTCCGCCGCATGGGCCTGCGCGCTGTTGGCGTCGTGGCGGCCATTGTTGAGGTAGGCGAGATGGGGCGTGGATTCCCTGTCTGAAATGAGGGTCCTGACGAAATCGGTCAGCTCAGTGCCCGGCTCGGGTTTATAGGGGATTACCGGCGCAATCGGCGGCGTCGTGTCCGCCGGCAGCCCGATCCAGAAATCAAGGCCGAGCGGGCCGGCGATCTCGTCGCGGAAGAAGGCGCCGAGCGATTTCCCCGATACCCGACGCACCAGTTCGCCGACGGTCCATCCGAAGGAAAACATGTGATAGCCGGTCCTCGCGCCCGGCTTCCAGAACGGCTCTTCCGCCGCAAGACGACCGGTCACATAGTCCCAGTCATTGAAGCCACCTCTTACCACGGGCGCGCGCAGGGCCGGCAATCCGAGCGTATGGTTCAGCGCCATGAGGACGGTCGCGTCCTCCTTGCCGTTCGCGGCGAATTCCGGCCAGTAATGCGAGATTTTCTCGCCCAGATCGAGCTGGCCGCGGTCGATCAGGATCTGGGCGCAAAGCGCCGTCGCCGCCTTGGTGCAGGAATAGACGACGCTGACGGTGTCCCGGTCCCAAGCCTGCCGGCGTTCCTGGTCGCGAAAGCCGCCCCAAAGATCGACGACCATTTGGCTCCCGGCGTGAACGCACACGCTGGCGCCGACTTCATCGCGATGCTCGAAATTCTCCGCGAAGGCTGCCAGTACCGGCTCGAAGCCCGGTTCGCAGATGCCTTCGATCCGAGCGGAGCCTTGCAGCGTTATCGAAACGTTCATTTGGCGGCCTGAAGGGTCTGGCTTGCTTTTGAAACCGGCGTGAAACGAACGTGGCGCGGATTGATGCGTTTCATCTGCCGCCGGTATGTCCGTGCGTCATGCGGATAGAGGATGTCGATGCGCCCGTCGGCCCTTTGGTACCAGCTCTCGCAGCCGGACGTCCACACCGTGTCCGGAAAGGCTGACTGGAGCTTATCATTATAGGCCGTCGTCGCCTCCGGCGTCACGGAGACCACCTTGTCCGTGCCTGCCTTGCGGATGCATTTCATGATCCAGCCCATGCCCTGCTCGATCATGTAGACGACGGACGATGTTCCGACGCCGGTATTGGGACCGGTCGCCATGAAATAATTGGGAAAGCCCGGCACCATGACGCCGTGATAGGCATTGGCCCCATCCTTCCAGGCCTGTTTGAGCGTAACGCCGTTTTCGCCCGTTATGTCGATGCTGAAGAGATGGCCCTCCATGTCGAAACCGGTGGCATAGACGATCGCGTCGAAGGAACGCTCCTTGCCGTCGGCGGAAACGATTCCGCTTCTCGTAATCTCCTTGATTGGTTGCGGCACGAGTTCGACATTGTCCGAATTGAGCGCGTCGAAGAAATTGTCCGAGATCAGCATGCGTTTGCAGCCCATCTCGTAATCCGGGACCATCGCTTCGCGGACTTTGCGGCCGCGCGTCATCACCTTGATATAGCGCTTGGCCTCCTCCATGCGCTTGGCCCGGTAGTCGTCCCTGGTGATGATCGGATAGACCCGTGTTTCCAGGTAGTAGAAGATCATCAGCCGGTGCAGGCGGTTGAGCAGCGGTATGCGCCTGAACAGGGTCTTCCAGCGGTCGGAATAGGCAAAATCCTTGCGCGGCAGGATATAGTTCGGCGTCCGCTGGTAAAGACTGATGGACTTGGCCTTCCCGGCGATTGCCGGCAGAACCTGGATAGCGCTTGCCGCGCTGCCGATAATGGCGATGTTCTTGTCCGCCGGATCGAAATCGCGGTCCCATTCGGCCGTGTGCATGGCAAGGCCGGCAAAGTGCTCGGCGCCCTTGAAATACGGTGTCGCCGGCTTGTGCAGCCCGCCCGATCCGTTGATGACAAAGCGCGCCCGCACCCGCTCGCCGTCGGTGAACTCCGCTTCCCAGGTGGCCGTTGCCTCATCGAAGCGCAGGGCGCGAATCTCGCGCCCGAGGTTTAAGTGCGGCCGCAGACCGTATTTGTCGACGCAGCCCTCGATATAGGCCTGGATCTCGTCCTGCGGCGAATAGAGCCGCGACCAGTGCGGGTTGGGTTCGAACGAATAGCAGTAAAGATGCGAGGGGATATCGCAGGCCGCGCCCGGATAGGCATTGTGCCACCAGGTCCCGCCGATGCCGTCCGCCTTGTCGTAGATGCGGAAGCGCTCGATGCCCGCCTGCTTGAGCTTGATGCCGGCGCACACGCCGGAAAAACCCGCGCCGATGATCAGAACGTCGAGCAAGGGACTTTGGGCCATAACGTTTCCCGCTGCGGATGGTCCGGCCGGGACAGTGCAAGATCCGCCCAAGCCTGCTGGTTACATAGCACAGGAAATGCCGGCTTGCGCATGGGAATTATTGTCGCGAGGATTGCCCGCACCGGTGTGGCCCCTTTGTGCCCGGTTGCGCTATAAATCCGGTAACCGTTCCCGGGGAGTGAACCATGAGCAGAAATCCGGACGTGGACCGCTGGCTGGAGGCCTATGACAATCCCATGAAGCCGGTCGTGGCGGCCATTCGCGAACTTGTGCTTGCCCATGACGCGCGCATCGACGAGGCGATCAAGTGGCAGGCGCCGACCTTCATCTACAAGGGCAATATCGCCAGTTTCTTCCCGAAAGCCAAGAAACATGCCAGCCTGATGTTCCACAAGGGCGCTGAGATCCCCGGCGATTTTTCCAATCTTTCCGGAGACGGAAAAGAGGCCCGCACGTTCAAGGTCATGGACCTCGAAGACCTTGATGAAAAGGCCGGCGAGCTGAAAGCCGTCTTCACGGCCTGGTGCGCGATGCGAGATGGCTGAGGTGTGTCTTACCCAAGCAGCACCGATGTAAGGATGAAGACGAGCTCTGTGAGAACCAGAAGCCCGAAAGCCAGCAGCCCGTCACCGCCGAGCGCGACGCGCGCGACCCGCCAGCTGATGATGAGGGCCGCAATGACGGCGGCCAGCAACAGTATCGAGCCGCCCTGGCCGAACAGGCCGAACGACAACAGCTGCACCACCGCCATCAGATAGGCCAGCGGCAGCGCCAGCCAGTTGCCGGCAACGACCCATTGCACGAACCGGTCTGAAATCCCCATCGGGCGCGCGATCAGCGCGACCGCGAGCAACGCCAGCACAATGCCGGCGGCATCGGTGACGGCGGACCGGACAAAGAAGGTGAGGCCGATTTTCGCCTCAGGATCGTCCACAAGCCGCGCGAAATGGTCTGTCGTCCAGAAGACCAGGAAGGCGGGCAGGCAATAGGCAAAGGCCCAGAAGGAGCGCCAGAAGCCGCTTGCGGACAGGTCGAGATAATGCAGGCCTTCCGGCTCGTCGCGGACCATCCGGACGATCCCGGTGAGATAGGCGGCGACTTCGTTTGCGCTGGGGGGCGTCACACCGCGAACCAGCGTTGCAGGAACGTCTCGTAGATGCCGGTCAGTTCCTCCAGATCCGTCAGAGCAACACGTTCGTCCACCATGTGCATGGTCTGTCCGACGAGGCCGAACTCGACGACCGGGCAATAATCCTTGATGAATCGCGCATCCGATGTGCCGCCCGTGGTGGACAGTTCCGGACGCCGGCCGGTTCGGGCCTCGACCGCGCCGGCAAGTGTTTCGATGAGCGTCTCGTCGCGTGTCAGGAAAACCGGCGAGGGGCGGTCGCGCCACACGAGCGTGTAGTCCGCCGCGTCGCGGCCGGGCCGCAAACGGTCGTCTCTTCCTGCCTCCGCTAGCCGGCGTTCGATCTCCGCCCGCAGGCTTTCGGCGGTCCATGTGTCGTTGAAGCGCACATTGAAACTGGCGCTTGCCTTGGCTGGAATGACGTTGAGCGCCGGATTGCCGACATCGACGGTGGTGATTTCCAGGTTTGTCGGCGGGAAGCGGTTCGTGCCGCTGTCGAGTTCCGGGTCGATCAGGCTTTCCAGCATCGGAATAAGTGCGCGCACGGGATTGTCGGCAAGATGCGGATAGGCGGCGTGTCCCTGCGTGCCGTTGACCGTCAGCGTTCCGCTCATCGATCCGCGCCGCCCGATCTTGATCATGTCGCCGAGCACGTTCGGATTGGTCGGCTCGCCGACGATGCAGCCGTCCCATTGCTCGCCCTTCTGCGATGCCCATTCGACCAGCTTGCGCGTGCCGTTGATCGCGGGTCCCTCCTCGTCGCCGGTGATGAGGAGCGAAATCGATCCGGCGGGCGCACCGTTTGATTTGAGATGGCGGGCAACGGCCGCGACGAAACAGGCGATCCCGCCCTTCATATCGACCGCCCCGCGGCCGAAGAGCATGCCGCTGTCGATCTGCGCCGCGAAAGGCGGATGCGACCAGTCGGCCTCATTGCCGGCAGGCACCACATCGGTATGGCCGGCGAACATCAGATGCGGTCCGCTCTTGCCGAGCCGCGCATAGAGATTGTCGACCGTTTCGGTTCCGTCTTCTGCGAAGGCGATCCGCTCGACGGCAAATCCGAGCGGCTCCAGCATCGCGGTGAGCGAATCGAGCGCGCCCGCGTCACGTGGTGTCACGGATGCGCAACGGATCAGGGCGGCGAGATTTTCAACGGGATTGTCGGTCATGTCCGAGGCTTAGAACATGATGGCATTGGATGGAAGCGGTTGATGACTCAAATTCCGCGCCGCGAATGTCACCCAATTTACTGCGCCGGCCGGTTCTCGTCCTTGCCGAAGCGGTTGGGGCCGCCGTTTCCCGGCCACAGGCACAGCACGATGACCGTGATGAAGGAGACCGCCGGAACGAACAGGCAGATCGCAAGGGCGCCGGGCACATTCATGTCGTGAAGGCGCTTGACCGAAATCGCCACCATCGCCCAGATCGACAAGAGACCGAACGACAGGGCGACGAGCGCCCAGAACGCCGCCGCGCCGCTCTGCTCGGGCACCGAGGCAAGCCGGCCGATGATGAAGCCGCTGACCGCCATCAGGAACAAAATACCCAACAGATAGGGCAGGCGGCTGATCCGCCCCGACAGGCCGAGGAAGAACCAGCGCATCGTCGGCGCGGGCCTGCCTGGCGGTGCCGGAGCGCTGCTGGTCATGTTCAGTCGCGCAGCAGCTCGTTGATGCCGGTTTTCGCGCGCGTTTTCTCATCGACGCGCTTGACGATCACGGCGCAGTACAAATGCGGAGCGGCATTGCCGCCGGCCGTGGTCTTGCTGCCCGGTATGGAGCCTGCCACGACGACCGAATAGGGCGGAACTTCGCCATAGAATACATCGCCCGTCTCGCGGTCGACGATCTTCGTGGACTGGCCGATGAAGACACCCATACCGAGGACCGAGCCCTCGCGCACGATGCAGCCTTCGACCACTTCCGAGCGTGCGCCGATGAAGCAATTGTCCTCGATCACGACGGGGCCGGCCTGCAACGGCTCGAGCACGCCGCCAATGCCGACGCCGCCGGACAGGTGGACATTCTTGCCGATTTGCGCGCAGGAGCCGACGGTCGCCCAGGTGTCAACCATCGTGCCTTCGTCCACATAGGCGCCAAGATTGACGAAGGACGGCATCAGCACGACATTCGGCGCGATGAAGGCGGAGCGGCGCACGGTACAGTTCGGCACGGCGCGAAAACCGGCCTTTTCGAACTCATGGGTGCTCCAGCCGTCGAATTTCGAAGGCACCTTGTCCCACCAGCTCGCATCGCCCGGGCCGCCCTTGATGACATCCATCGGGTTGAGCCGGAACGAAAGCAGGACGGCCTTCTTTAACCATTGATTTACCTTCCAATTGCCGTCTTCGCCCTTTTCGGCCACCCTGACGGCGCCGTGATCGAGAAGATTGAGCGCCTCATCCACGGCGTCGCGGATTTCGCCGCGCGTTCCTGTGCTGACATTGTCGCGGTCGTCAAATGCCGCGTCGATGGTGGATTCCAGGGCGACAAGGTCGGTCGTGCTCATGGGTTGTTCCTTGGAGTTATTCCTTAACGGTCACGCATTATTGTTGGGGGCGACCATTGTTGACCCCCGGCAATGGCATATTCTGTAGTACTGCGCCGTCTTTACGGCGTGTCAGCGGTCCGGATAAGCCATCCGAATTTCCGGACATGCTCTAAGCGAGTAAGGGCGGGCCGTCAATCGGTCCCGCCAAACCTGTGAAAGTGAAACGATGGGCGCAAAACGCAGCGACGAAGTCTGGGATCCCCTGTTCGACAACCGCACGGACCGTCAGCGGGCCGCCGAGGTTCCACGCACGCCGCAGACGGAGGCGCCGGCCTATCGCCTGGCCTTTGCCGACGACGATTTTCTGTGCCGCGAGGAACTGCGTCCCGTCAGGCTTCAGCTCGAACTCCTGAAGCCGGAAATCCTGCTCAGCGAACGCGGTATCCGCTCGACGGTGGTCATGTTCGGCGGCGCCCGCATCCCTGCGCCCGGAACGGACGCCTGGGCGGCGAAGAACGAAACGCAACGGCGCAATCTGACCTCGGCGTCGAAATATTACGAAGAGGCGCGCAAATTCGCCCGGATCTGCTCGCGGCACTCCGCCGAGACCGGCAACCGGGAATTCGTTATCGTGACCGGCGGCGGGCCGGGTGTCATGGAGGCCGGCAATCTCGGCGCCTCGCAGGAATCGGCGCCCTCGATCGGCCTCAACATCATTTTGCCGCATGAGCAGGCGCCGAACGAGCATGTGACGCCGGAACTGTGCTTCAACTTCCATTATTTCGCCGTGCGCAAGATGCATTTCCTGATGCGGGCCAAGGCGATTTCCGTCTTCCCGGGCGGCTTCGGCACGCTGGACGAGATGTTCGAGGCGCTGACGCTCATCCAGACCGGGCGCATGGAGCCGCTGCCCTTTATCCTCTTCGGTGCCGATTTCTGGCACAAGGTGATCGATTTCCAGGAACTGGCCGATTTCGGCACCATATCGCCGGCCGATCTCGAACTGTTCAATTTCGTCGAAACGGCCGGCGAGGCCTGGGACATCATCGCCGGCCACTACGGGATTTAGTTAGGTCCAGCCGGGTTGCGCCTGCGCGCGGCTGCTGCAATTTGTCCTTTGGCAAGTGCCGTTGGGGCCGCTATACCGGTTGTATGACGGGATCGCGCCGCTTTGTCCTGATTGAAGCACTGCGCGCGGAACTGGCGACATTCGCCGTTCTGTGCCTGATGGTCCTTGCCGTGCCGCTGGTCTTGCCGGTGGCGCATGTTCTGGCGGGCGAACCCCGACCGGTTATCTGCACGCAGGCCGGCGCGGTCGGGGAAAGCCGTTCCGGCACGCCGGCCGGCATGCCGGCATCCTGTCCCTGCATCGTCTCCTGTTTTGCCGGTGCGGCCTGCGGCCAGTTCAAAGCGGTCGAATCCGCGAGTTCCAGCGTTGCCTCTGACAACGCCGCATATGGGTGGCGCATTGCCGAAGGGCACACGACTCAAGGCCGCAATCCGCCGCTTGGCAGTCACGCCATACGGGCACCGCCGGCCCTGGTCTGATCCTGAAAAGAGCGCGCCGCCCCGGCAGCGCATCCCATGATCTGACCATTTGGAAATCCAATGCTACTGAAGAAAATCCTTGTCGCGGCCGCCATAATCGGCGCAGCCGCCCTTTCCACGCAGTTCGCCGCCGCAGACAGCCACGGCAAACACGAGATGAAGCCGGCCATGGTGATGGCCGGCGATCTTCATATTTCCGGGCCCTGGACCCGCGCCATGCTGCCCGGCCAGAAGGTCGGCGGCGGCTTCCTGATCATCAAGAACAACGGCGCGGCCGACGACACGCTCCTGTCGGTATCGTCGCCGGTCACGGACCGCACGGAAGTGCATGAAATGGCCGTTGTCGACGAAGTCATGCGCATGCGCCCACTGCCCGACGGTCTCGTCATTCCTGCCGGAACGACGGTGGAGCTGAAACCGGGCGGCTATCACCTGATGTTCATGGATGTCGCGGAATCCTTCAAGGAAGGGGACATGGTCCCCGTTGTTCTGTCCTTTGAAAGGGCCGGAGATGTGGAGCTCATGCTTGCTGTCATGCCGGCCGGAACCAAGGGTATGGATCACGGCCATATGGACCATGGAAAGATGGACCACGGCGACAAGACCAACTGATCCCACGGGACAATGCAGCCGGCGGTTTCTGCCGCCGGCGCTTACGGCCGCGTGTCGAGATAGTGCCGCAGGAAGGCGGCCAGATCGTCCGTCACATAGTCGATATGCGCGCCGTCATGCCCGTCGCGCTCCCATGTCTCGCCCATCGCCTCGTCGAAATTGTGCGGAACGATCAGCACGGTGCGCATGCCGAGCGATTTCGGCACCGTCAGATTCCGCGGCAGGTCCTCGAACATGACCGCCCGGCCGCCATCGACCTTGTGGCGCGAAAGAAACAGGTCATAGGTCTCGGCCGCGGGTTTCGGTGTCAGGTCGGCAGCCAGGATATCGAAGATCTCGTCGAAATGATCGAGGATGCCGAGTGCCGTCGCGGTGCGCTCCGCATGGCCGACATCGCCATTGGTGAAGATATATTTGCGGCCGGGCAGGGCGCGGATCGCCTCGCCAAGCTCCGGATGCGGCTCGACCCAGGAATAGTCGATGTCGTGGACCTTCTCCAGAAAGTCGTTCGCGTCGATCCCGTGCCGGTTCATCAGCCCGTTCAGGGTCGTGCCGTAGTCGCGGTAGTACGCTTTCTGGACCTTGCGCGCCTCCTCGCGCGGCAGGCTCAGGAGCTTTGCCACATAGGAGGTCATGTTCTTGTCGATCTGCGAGAACAGATCCGTGTGGCGCGGATAGAGCGTGTTGTCGAGGTCGAAGACCCATTCGTTCACATGGTCGAATTCCTCGGCGATGGGCAGATTTTTTCGCATGGCCGCCTTATGGCATGTTTGCTTGCGCAACGCACCTGTAAACACGTTGGCCTTTAGCCGGCAGCGTGATAAAGCCCGGCCATGGAATTGTGGATTCCCATCACCATTGCCGCCGCCTTCCTCCAAAATGTGCGTTCCGCCATGCAAAAGCACCTCAAGGGTGTCATGGGCACGACCGGGGCGACATTCGTGCGGTTCGGCTTCGGCTTCCCGTTCGCGCTGCTGTTCGTCGCCGTGCTGCATTTCGGTTTCGGCATGGCGTTGCCTGCCTGGCACGGAACCTTCCTGATCTGGGCGGTTATCGGCGGCATCGCGCAGATCGCCGGAACGCAGTTGCTTGTCTACCTGTTTTCCTTCCGCAATTTCACCGTCGGCACGGCCTATTCGCGCACCGAGCCGGCGCAGGCGGCGCTGTTCGGCCTTGTCTTTCTCGGCGAGACGGTCAGCATCGGCAGCCTGTTTGCCATCGCCATTTCGGTCGTCGGCGTGATGCTGTTGTCGGTGGCCCACAGCGCGGTGACCTGGAAGAACCTCTTCACATCCGTTCTCAGCCGCACCGCCCTGATCGGCCTTGCCTCGGGCACCGGCTTCGGCATCGCCGCCGTAGCCTATCGCGCGGCGTCCCTGTCGCTGGGCGGTCCGAATTTTATGATGCAGGCGGCTGTCACACTGGCCTTCGTCATCGTTCTGCAGACAGTTCTCATGCTGGTGTGGATGGTGCTGCGCGAACCCGCCGAACTGCGGCGGGTGGCGGCCGCGTGGAAACCCTCGCTGGTGGTCGGTCTTGCCGGCGCGTCGGCCTCTTTCGGCTGGTTCATGGCCATGACCCTGCAGCAGGCCGCCTATGTGAAGGTGCTGGCGCAGGTGGAGATCATCTTCACCATTGCCTCTTCCGTCTTCATCTTCCGCGAGACGATCAAGCGGCTGGAGATCGTCGGCACGCTCCTGATCGTCGCCGGGGTCGTTGTCCTGGTCCTTTTGACCTGACCGCATGTTCCAATGATCGAGGTCGTGGTTGACTCGGCGGACAATTGTAATTAGTAAGGAAGACTAACTATATTGAGTGAATCATGACACTGGCAAAGACGCTTGAGGACCTGCATCGCCTGATCAACCGCCAATGGGCCAAGGACGGTGCTCGACTTGGCATCAGCCACAGCGAATTCGAATATTTGCGGGCAATCAAGGCGCATGAATCCGACAGGGTCTGCCAGGACGAACACGGACAGCACCTGCAGGATGTGGTGACGGCAATGGGCATCAGGAAGGCTTCGGCCAGCGCCATGATCGCCAAACTCGAAAAACGCGGTTTGGTTGACCGCATTCCCTGCCGCCATGACGCGCGGGCACAGCACATATTGCTGACCGAAAAGGGACGTGAGGCGCTGGGTTCGGGAGAGAAAATCTATGAGGCGGCTGTAAAAACGCTTCGTTCGCAAACCGGCAGTCAGGGTTTTTCAATGCTGGCAGCCGTCCTGGAAGTGGACGGCTCCAGCCGGTAATTTTCCTTGGCTCAAAATAGTTAGTCACGCTAACAAACTATATGGAATGACCATGTCTTTTGAACTCGCATTGATCGGTGTCTCCGTGCACCTGCTGATCTGGGAAAAGCTGCCCGAATGGGGCACCTGGTTCAACGCCCTTCTGGCAAGACTGCCGCAGCCGCTGCAGACACTCTACGAGCAGTGGCGTTGTCCCTATTGCGCCGGATTCTGGATCGCATTGGTGCTGCATGGCATGACCGGTTTCTGGACGATATCGGCTCTCGCCGAGCTTCCCGCCTATTGGGGCCCGGCAATGCCGTTTGTCGGCTGGTTCCTCGATGCGCTGGCATCGGCAGTGCTGATCCAGGTCGGCATTCTGATTGTCGGCGCGCTGCGTTTACCGGCGATGAAGTCATACATGATGAAGCAGGACTTCATGAGGTCGTTCAAGACGCAGAACGCCGATGAAGGGGCGGCGTAGACCGGGCTTCAGCGAACGATGAGCGTACCCGCGCCGTGCTTGGTGAAAATCTCAAGGAGCACGGCATGGGCGGTCTTGCCGTTGAGGATAACGACGCCTTCGACGCCCGCCTCGATGGCGTGGATGCAGGTCTCGACCTTGGGGATCATGCCGCCGGAAATCGTGCCGTCCGCGATCATCGCCTTTGCCTCGGCAACCGACAACTGCTTGATCAGATTGCCGTCCGCGTCGAGAACGCCCGGAACGTCGGTGAGGAAAAGCAGGCGCGTCGCGGAAAGCGCACCGGCGATGGCCCCGGCGAAGGTATCGGCATTGATATTGTAGGTGTGACCGTCGCGGCCAGGCGCCACCGGTGCGATGACCGGGATCATCTCCGATTTGGCGAGAAGATCGAGCAGTGTCCGGTCCACCTCGACAATATCGCCGACAAAGCCGAGATCGAGAATGCGCTCGATATTGGAATCGGGATCGACCACGGTCTTGTGCGCCTTTTCGGCGAAGACCATGTTTCCGTCCTTGCCGCACAATCCGATGGCCCATTCGCCCTCGGCATTGATCATGGCCACGATTTCCTTGTTGATCGAGCCGGCGAGCACCATCTCGACGATCTCGACGGTGCGCTCGTCGGTGACGCGCAGGCCGCCCTCGAATTTCGACTCGATGCCGATCTCGGTGAGCATGCGGCCGATCTGCGGGCCGCCGCCATGCACGACGATAGGGTTGACGCCCGACTGTTTCAGCAACGCGATATCGCGCGCGAAAGCCTGTCCGAGTTCAGGGTCGCCCATGGCGTTGCCGCCATATTTGACGACGATGGTGCAGTCCTCGTAGCGCTGCATGTAGGGCAGCGCCTGGGAGAGCAGTTTTGCCTGTTGCTGGCTGTCTTCGTTGTGATCGGTGTCGGCCATGGCTGCCTCTTTGAAATCGCAGACGTTCTATCCGCAAAGGCCGGCAAGGGCAATTGCCGTTTCGCGAGATCCCGCCGTTGCGCTGCTCGCGAAAAGTTCATGGGCAGTTCAACGCTGCAAACGCTATATTATGCTCGCAAATTCAAGGAAGAACGCCATGAAACGCCGCACCTTTATGCTGTCCGGAGCCGCTGTCGCCGCCCTAGGCGGTATTTACGCGCTCAAACCGTCCTCGTCGCCGGCCGTTGCCGGGGAGGGCGATTTCGAGATCACCTACAGTGAGGCCGAATGGCGCAGCATGCTGACGCCCGACCAGTATGCGGTCTTGCGCGAGGAAGCGACGGAGCGTCCGTACACCAGCTCGCTGCTTCATGAAAAACGCAAGGGGACCTTCAATTGCGCGGGTTGCAACCTGCCGCTCTATGCGTCGGAAACGAAATATGACAGCGGCACCGGTTGGCCGAGCTTTTACGATGCCCTGCCGGATGCCGTCGGCACCAAGCGCGATTTCAAGTTGATCGTGCCGCGCACGGAAGTCCATTGCCGGCGCTGCGGCGGCCATCTCGGCCATGTCTTCAGCGACGGACCGCCTCCGACCGGTCTGCGTCATTGCATCAATGGCATTGCGCTGGTTTTCGAGCCTCAGTCCGCCTGATCCGGCTCCGGCCGGAACGAACGCCACAGCGAAAGGCCCGCGAAGTAGAGCGTCGCCAGCACCCAGAGCCAGAAGATCAGCGAAGAGGCCTTCTGCTCCGTGGTCACCTCCGGCGGAATCAGCACCAGCCGCAGGGTCGTTGCCGCCCACAGAACCGTCATCGGGATCGTCACGCCGCGCCAGTCCGTCACCCGGAACGGGTGCACATATTTGAGCGGAATGAAGGTCAGCACCGCGCAGATGGCGATCACCACCAGATTGGTCCACGGGTTTGTCTGCAGGATGTGGAAGTAAAGAACGACCACGTTCCAAAGGGCCGGGAAGCCGGAAAAATAATAGTCCGACGTCTTCATGCCCGTATTGGCGAAGGTGTAGCAGGAAACGGCCATGATGGTGGCCGCGGTGACCGTTTCCCAGCCTTCCGGGACGAGGCCGAACCAGTAGACCATCATCGCCGGAACCGCGACATAGTTGAAATAGTCGATAACGTTGTCGAGCGTGGTTCCGTCAAGATTGGGCGTCACCTCGGTGACGCGAATCTTGCGGGCAAGGGTTCCGTCGATGGCGTCGACGAAAAGCGCCAGGCCCAGCCACATGAACACGGCCGTCTTGTCGTTCTCCAAGATGGCGACGAAAGCAAGGAAGCCGAGCACGATGCCCGATGCCGTGAAAGCGTGCACCGCCCACGCCATGGCCACCTGCTGACGTTCAGGTTTGTCGCCCATTCATCGCTTTCCCTTACGCAACGCTGATGCGACCATAGCATAGAAACGGTAAAAGAAATCGTGCCTTATGCGGTCACCGCGTCAATGATGGCCTGCCGCAACTCGTCCAGCCCCGACCCTTTCTCGGACGATGTTGCGATGATCTGGGGAAAGGCCGCCGGATGTCGGCGTATCTGTTGATCGACACGCTCGAGAAGGGGCGCCACGCCCGCCGCCTTGACCTTGTCGATCTTTGTCAGGACGATCTGGTAGGAGACGGCGGCGACGTCGAGAAGCTTCAGCACATCCTCGTCATTGGCCTTGATGCCGTGACGCGCGTCGATCAGCACATATACGCGTTTCAGCGTCGCCCGGCCGCGCAGATAATCGAAAACCAGCTTCGTCCACTGATCGACCTGCGCCTTGGGCGCCTTGGCGAAGCCGTATCCCGGCATGTCGACAAGTGCGAGCGGCGGCAGGTTGCCTTTTTCCCCGGAGTAGCCGTCCGGGACGAAATAGTTGAGTTCCTGTGTGCGTCCCGGCGTGTTGGAGGTGCGGGCAAGGCCCTTTTGCCCCACCAGCGCATTGATGAGAGACGATTTCCCGACATTGGAGCGCCCTGCGAAGGCAACTTCCGGCGGGCCTTCCGGCGGCAGGAACTTCATTGCCGGCACGCCGCGAATGAACACCCAGGGGCGCGCAAAAAGCGTCTTTGCGTCGGGAAATGGGCGCTGTTCCGGCGTCATGGCACTCAGAAGGCGGCTATTCGGCCGCCTTCGGCTTCTTCTTGATCAAGTTGATCAGATTGTCCCACAGCTCGATCTTGACGCCCTGGCGCTTCATGATGACGCCCTGCTGGAGGATCGACAGGAAGTTGTTCCACGCCCAGTAGATGACGAGGCCGGCCGGGAAGGTCGCCAGCATGAAGGTGAAGATCACCGGCATCCAGTTGAAGATCATCGCCTGTGTCGGGTCGGGCGGCGTCGGGTTCATGCGCATCTGCAGGAACATGGTGATGCCCATGAGCAGCGGCCACACGCCGATCATCAGGAATGCCGGCGGATCAAAGGGGATCAGTCCGAACAGGTTGAAGATGGTCGTCGGATCCGGTGCGGAAAGGTCCTGGACCCAGCCGAAGAACGGCGCATGCCGCATCTCGATGGTCACGTAGAGGACCTTGTAGAGGGCGAAGAAGACGGGGATCTGCAACAGGACCGGCCAGCAGCCGGCAACCGGATTGACCTTTTCCTTCTTGTAGAGCTCCATCATGGCCTTCTGCATGGCCTGACGGTCCTCGCCGTGTTTCTGCTTGATCTCCTCCATCTTCGGCTGGACCTTCTTCATATTGGCCATCGACTTGTAGGACTTGTTGGCCAGCGGGAAGAAGAACAGCTTCAGAAGCACCGTCGTCGCCAGGATCGCGAGACCGAAATTGCCGAAGATGCGGTAGAAATAATCGAGCACGTAGAACATCGGCTTGGTGATGAAATAGAACCACCCCCAGTCGATCATGCGATCGAACCGGTCGATGCTGTAGGCCTCTTCATAGCTGTTGATGATCGGCACCTGCTTGGCGCCCGCGAACAGATGCGTTTCCAGCGTTTGCGACTGCCCGGGCTGCACGGTGATCGCATCGCTCAGGAAATCGGTCTGATAGCGCGAACGGCCATCGTCGAAATAGGAAAACCGTGCCTGGAAGGGCTGGTCCGGAGCCGGAATCAGTGCGGTCGCCCAGTATTTGTCGGTGATGCCCATCCAGCCATTGGTGGCTTTTGCGGGTGAAATCTGCCGGTCGTCCTCGATATCGTCATAATCGATTTCCTGAAGGCCGTCGTCGCCGAACACGCCGAGCAGACCCTCATGAAGGACGAAGATGCCGGTCAGTTGCGGCTTGTAGAGACGGGTGATGCGGCCATAGGGTGAGATCGAGACGGCGCTTTCGGTGTTGTTCGTGACGGCGTCGGCGACTTCGAACATGAAGTGCTCGTCGACACTGATGGTGCGCTGGAAGGTCAGGCCCTTGTCATTCGTCCATGAAAGGACGACGGGCGTAGACGGCGTCAGCGTAGGTGTGCCCTCGGTCGCCCAGACGGTGGTGGGGCCGGGAACATTGCCGCTGATGTCGTTGCCGACGAAACCGAACTCGGCGAAATAGCCTTCCTGCATGGAGGCCGGCGACAAGAGCTCGATGATCGGGCTCGTGGGGTCCACCGTCTCGTGGTAGTTCTTGAGTTTCAGGTCGTCGAAGCGCGACCCTTCCAGGTTGATCGATCCGGTCAGCGCCGGTGTGTCGATGGTGATGCGCTGCGACTGTCCGAGCGAGGCTTCGCGGCTGACGCTCGTCGCGCCGCCCGCCGCCGATCCGGGAAGGCCGGTCGTCGTCGTGCCGGCCTGCGGCAGTTCGGATGCAGTGGTCGGCGTGTTTGCGGCCGGTTCGCCGTTTTGACCGGTCAGCGGCGTCTGCTGCGCGGCCTGCTCCTGTTGAAACGCCTCCTGGGCGGCGCGCTCGCGTTCGATTTTCGGATTGACGTACAGAAACTGCCAGACGAGTAGGATCAACACCGACAAGCCAATGGCAATGAAATAGTTTTTGTTCTGTTCCATCATTCGGTCCTGTTGTTCGGCTCCGTGCCGCCCTGCCGGCCCTGTTGCGGGGCCGCCGGCCGGCCGATGCGCCGCGCAAGCGATTCAGACAGGTCTGCGAACGGCGCATTGAGCGCGTCGCGCCGTGCAACCACCACATAGTCATGGCCCGGTTTCATATCAAACCCGGCCTTTAGCCGCACGGCCTCTCTCAGCCGGCGCCTGATCCGGTTGCGTTCGACCGCATTGCCCTGTCGCTTGGTAACCGTGTAGCCGACCCGCGGTGTCTCTTCGGCACCGCCGCGGTTCAGCACTTCGAGCACGAAATACGGGCCCTTCCGCCGTTCACCCTTGCGAACGGCCAGAAAATCGGAGCGTTTCTTCAGCCTTCCGATAAGCGGCGATTGCCTGATAGGCGGCATGGGCCCTGCTTCGTTTGAGAGGTCCGGACTTAAGCCGAGAGACGCTTGCGCCCGCGCGCGCGGCGCGCTGCGATAACTCTGCGGCCACCCTTGGTTGCCGTGCGTGCGCGGAAGCCGTGCCGGCGCTTGCGCACGAGTTTGGACGGTTGATAGGTACGCTTGGTCATTTATTTAAACACCGCGGTGTGCGGCCCTTCTTCGGACTGTCTGAAAAACAGTAGCGTTGCGATTACCGTCAGGGTGGCGAAAGCACAGATTAACCCGCGCCGGACAGCCGGACCCGAACGTGCGCGGCTTATACGCAGAAAGGCCGCCGCAAGTCAATCGCGCGGCACCGAACGTGATTGCTCTGCGGGCATGCCGGACTTCGTTCGGCGGCGTGTGTGAACGATCACCTTCCATCACATGGCGGTGAGATCGGCCGCCGCTCCATTGCCTGCGCGAGCACCGCACGCAATTTTGTGCGCATTGGCTTCTTGCGGGAATCATCCGGTCCCGCGTTTTTGTTGGGAGATGATCTATGACCGCAATGACCCGCCGTGCCCTGCTGACCGGTGCGACTGCAATGGGCGTCGCCGCCGTGGCGAATGTCAATCCGGCGCTCGCCAAGAGCCCGATCACGGCGCTGAAGCCCCGTGGCAGCGGAGCGGTGGATCATTCGGCCTTCGACGCCTTGCTCAAGACCCATGTTGTGGCCGATGCGCAGGCCTATAACAGGATCGACTACCGGCGTCTGAAATCCGGCGGCCATCGGGCGCTGAAATCCTATATCGTGACCCTGCAACAGGTGCGCCCGACGACGCTTTCCGTGGCCGAGGCGCATGCCTACTGGATCAATCTCTACAACGCGGCGACGCTGGATGTGGTCACAGACTATTATCCCGTCAACTCGATCAAGAAGATCAATCTCGGCGGCGGCGGTCTTTTCGGTTCGGGGCCCTGGTCGAAGAAGGTTCTGACCGTGGAAGGAACGCAATTGTCGCTTGACGACATCGAGCACCGGATCGTTCGGCCGATCTTTGCCGATCCGATGTCCCATTACGGGTTGAACTGCGCTTCCTATTCCTGCCCCAATCTCGTCGTTGAGGCCTATACGGGCCGCAATGTCGACAGCCTGCTGGTGCGAAACGCGCGCGACTATGTGAACCATGATCGCGGCGTTTCGGTGAAATCAGGCCGTATCACGGCGTCAAAGATCTACTCCTGGTATGCCGGCGACTTCGGCGGCAAGTCCCGCCTCAAGCAACACTGGAGCGCCTTTGCCGAACCGCAGCACAAGGCTGCGATCGGGGCTGCGTCGCTCGGCCGGTTCGTCTATGACTGGTCGCTGAACGACGTGAATGCTGGCAGCTGATTCGGAACTGTCCGGTTCACGGCATCGTGAGCGCCGGCGGGTCCAAGGTCACATACACTTTCGAAAATGGGAGTGGAATTCATTGGAAGGTTGTGCGCGTGATGCTTAGGTTCGCAGCACCGCAATGCGCGTCTGGCGCATCGGCACAGAGCGAACGAACCAGGAGCGCGCCATGACCAGTGACAGCAAACCCGTTGATCGGGAGACGGCACAGGAACTGGACCGGCAGTCGGCCATGGGCGAAAAGGATGCAGGCGGGAAGGCGGGCGCCGGCGCAAAGCTGAAACGCTTTGCCCCGATCGTCGTCATTGCTTGCGGCCTGGTCGTCGGATACCTGTTCGGCCTGCACGAATATCTGACGCTCGAATCGCTCATCGAACATCGCGACACGCTCAAGGCCCATGTCATGGAGAACATCGTGATGGCGAGCGCCGTCTACTTTGCCATTTATGTCCTGGCCGTCGCGTTTTCCTTTCCCGCCGCCTCGCTTTTGACCATTCTGGGCGGTTTCGTCTTCGGCTGGTTCCTGGCCGGCACGCTCACCGCATTTGCCGCGACGATCGGCGCTTCGATCATCTTTCTCGCGGCACGGACCGCCCTTGGCGATTTTCTGGAGAAAATGGCGGGTCCCTCGGTTGCCAAACTGGCGCATAGTTTCGAGGAAAATGCCTTTGGTTTCCTTCTCGTGCTGCGTCTGGCGCCGGTCTTTCCGTTCTTCGTCATCAACATCGCACCGGCCCTGTTCAACGTGCCGCTGCGCATCTATGTCGCCGCGACCTTCCTCGGCATTCTTCCCGGCACCTATGCCTACACCTATCTGGGCCAGGGTCTGGACAGCGTTATTGAATCCGCCAAGGCAGCCGGCCGGGATGTATCGCTGACCGATCTCGTGACCGCTGAGCTCACCATTGCCTTTGCCGCGCTCGCCGTCGTGGCGGCCATCCCGTTCATCATCAAAAAATTCCGCGCCGGCCGCGAATTCTGATTATTCTGCCGCCGCCCCGCTGATTTTCTGTTCCGCAAGGCCGGGCGCGCACAAACGATACTGTCCCCGGAGGGAATTTCATGACCACCACGCTTCGCCCCGACATTTGCGTAATCGGCGCCGGATCCGGCGGGCTTACCGTTGCCGCCGCCGCCGCCTCCTTCGGCGTCGATGTGGTGCTGATCGAAAAGGGCAAGATGGGCGGCGACTGCCTCAACTATGGCTGCGTGCCCTCAAAGGCGATCATCGCCGCCGGCAAGCACGCCCACGCGATCGCCGAGGCGCCGCATTTCGGCGTCAATGCCGGCGAGGTCAAGATCGACTACAAGAAGGTGCACGAACACATCCACTCGGTCATCGGCGCGATCGCACCGAACGATTCGGTCGAACGGTTCACGGCACTCGGCGTCAAGGTGATCGAGGCCGCCGCCGCCTTCACCGACCCGGACACGGTGGTCGCCGGCGATTACGAGATCAAGGCAAGGCGCTACGTCGTGGCGACCGGCTCCACGCCCTTTGTCCCGCCGATCCCGGGTCTCGATACGGTCGATTATCTGACCAACGAAACCCTGTTCGACCGCACGCAAAGAGCCCGTCATCTGATCGTCATCGGCGGCGGACCCATCGGCATGGAGATGGCACAGGCCCATCGCCGGCTCGGTTCCGAAGTTACCGTCATCGAGGGCCTCAAGGCGCTCGGCAAGGACGATCCGGAACTTGCCGCCGTCGTGCTCGACCGGATCCGCGCCGAGGGCGTGACGATCATGGAAGGGACATCGGTCACGGCGGTGAAGAAGTTCGGCCGGGCCGGTGTGCGTGTCACGGTCGAATCGGAAGACGGCGAGAGCACCGTCGACGGCTCGCACATCCTCGTCGCCACGGGCCGCGCCGTCAATGTCGAGGGCATTGGCCTGACCGAGGCCGGCATTGAATATGACCGCAAGGGCATCAAGGTTCAGCCAAACCTGAAAACGACCAACCGCCGCGTCTTTGCCATTGGCGACGTGGCCGGCGGGCTGCAATTCACCCATGTCGCCGGATATCATGCCGGCCTTGTCGTGCAGCAGATCCTGTTCCGCGCGCCGGCGAAACAGAACACCGGCATTATTCCCTGGGCCACCTATACGGACCCGGAGCTCGCCCATGTGGGACTGGGCGAGGAAGAAGCGCGCAAAAAGCATGGAGAGATCCAGGTCCTGCGCTGGCCCTACGCGGAGAACGACCGCGCGCTGGCCGAGCGCAAGACCGACGGTCTGATCAAGCTGATCACGGACAAGAAGGGCAGGGTGGTCGGCGTTTCCATAGCCGGCGCCGGTGCCGGCGAGATGATCAATATGTGGGCCCTGGCGATCGCCAACAAGATGCGGCTTTCCAACGTGCGCGGCTATGTTCCGCCCTATCCGACCATGGCCGAGATTGGAAAGCGCGCGGCAATTACCTATTATAGCCCCATGACACGCAAACCGTTCGTGCGCCGTATCATCGGGTTCATGCGTCGATTTGGATAGGCAGGCGCCGTCCTTTGGTGTAGCAATGCCCGACGAGACAACGGCGGTTGAGGGCGTTGCACGGGCGTGCGGCGGGTCCTGCCGGTTATGGTTGATCCGGGATTTGTGATGGATTCGGGAAACGGCGCGGATAGACGCGAAACGCTCGCCACCAACGGCAAGCAGAAGCCGTGGCACAGCCTGTCCGGCAAGCTGCTTTTGCTGACGGTGCTGTTCGTGATGGCGGCCGAGGTGCTGATCTTCGTTCCCTCCGTCGCCAATATGCGCATGCGCTGGCTGGAAGACCGGCTGCGCACGGCCGCCGCCGCGAGCCTTGTCGTCGAGGGCTGGGAGGACATGGAACTGCCGCGTCCGATCCAGAACGACGCGCTGATGGCCACCGGCACCAAGTCGATCGCGCTCAAGAGCGGCGACATGAGCCGGCTGATTGCCGCCTCCGACATGCCGCCCCAGGTTGACCGGCAATACGACCTTTCCTCCGTCTCGGCCTTCGCTGCCATCCGGGACGCCTTCGTGACCCTGTTTTCAGACGACCGCATTATCCGTGTTTACGGCCCGGTCGAGGGCAGCGGCATGATGATCGACGTCGTCATGGAAGAGGACCCGCTGCGCAATGCGATGCTTGTCTATGGGCGCAACGTCTTCTTCCTTTCAGTGCTGATATCGCTGTTCACCGCCGGCCTGGTCTTTGTCGCCATCAACGCCATGATGATCCGTCCCATCCGCCGCATGACGACCAGCATGCAGGCCTTTTCCCGCGAACCGGACGATCCGGCGCGGGTGATCGCGCCGCGCGAGGTCAATGACGAGATCGGCATAGCCGAGCGGCACCTGCAGTCGATGCAGCAGGAGCTGCAGGCAACGCTGAAAAAGCAGCAGCACCTGGCCAATCTCGGTCTTGCCGTCTCCAAGATCAACCATGATATGCGCAACATTCTGGCGTCAGCGCAGCTGATGTCCGACCGCCTTTCCATGGTTGACGATCCGGTCGTCAAGCGCTTCGCGCCGAAGCTTATCCGCACCATGGACCGTGCGGTCGACTATACGCGCGAGGTGCTGGACTATGGCCGCGCCAACGAGGCGGAACCGAACCGGCGGCTGGTCGATTTCGCCGCGCTCGTCGCCGATGTGCGCGACATGCTGATCGTCGATGCCGATCTGCGGCCGGACGGCGAGCCGGCGCCCGATGCGTCGCCCGTCGACTTCATCATCGACGTTCCCGAGGGTCTGGAGATCGAGGCGGACAGCGAGCAGCTCTTTCGCGTTATCCACAATCTGTGCCGCAACGCCATTCAGGCCCTGACGGCGGATGGCATGGATGATCTTGCCATCGTGCGCCGTGTCACCGTGTCCGCGTCGGTGGAGAACGGCACCGCGACCATCGATATCGACGACACCGGCCCCGGCATGCCGGCCAAGGCGCGTGAAAACCTTTTCACAGCTTTTCGCGGCTCGGCCCGCTCCGGCGGAACCGGCCTCGGCCTTGCCATTGCCAGCGAACTGGTGCGCGCCCATGGCGGCGCGATCATGCTTGCCGACAAGCCAGGCCCCGGAACCCGTTTCCGCATCACCCTGCCGAACCAGCCGGACCAGGCGCTCTGCCGAGAACGGACAGCGCCAATGCCGATCAAGGAAGTCGGCGAATAGGGCGGCGTCGTGCCAAAAAATCGTCGCACGGCGCTTGCATTCCTGCGGCGAAAGGATTAGTTACACGCCTCGCGGACAGGCAACGCCACCGCCCGCGCGCTCGTAGCTCAGCTGGATAGAGCACCAGACTACGAATCTGGGGGTCGGGAGTTCGAATCTTCCCGAGCGCGCCATTAAATCAATTACTTAGCAATATCGCATTGCGGTCACTACGAAATGGCGTCCAAATGGCGTCCAATTCAGTGCGATTTCAATCCACAACAATTTCAGTCACGTTGCTTCTATTTCAAAAACACTAACGGTACCGAAATTGGATGATCGCTGAAAAGATAGGCGCGTAAGGCAATCGAAAGCCCGTCCACTCCCCGCACAACTGAACTGTTAGAAGCTTTGCGGATATTTGGAACAAGCTGGGGGCGGGTTGCGCCCGATTGTTGTTTCCGAATTCTCAAACAGTCGGAGAGCAGACATCTGGCCTTGTTGATGTATTGGTCCGCTATGATTCAATTTTAGGCAAACCACGACGTAGCGCTTTGTCGTCTCGTTTGAGCCGTCTGCCAGCCTTGATAAACGCGTCTACCGTCTTGTCACGCAGTTTGATAAGGACATTCGCCATGACAATGTCATCAAACTTCCAAGTTGGGCCAAGCAGCAAAACTGTTATTTGAACGAGAGAAATTGCAGCGTTCTGGCCAGGCTCCTCAAGGCCCGCATTGCTGCGACCAGCCAATAAAGCAGGGCAATTGTCCAGCAATCCCAACTGGCCGGTGATTCCTTTCGCACTAGCGTGCACATTGTAACTAGCCATCTTGAAGTGAAGGCGCATCTGGGCTCGCTTTGCAGCTTCTTCTAAGTCGGAAAAACGCTTCCCGTCAGTTCCAAGATGATAAGCGGCCCACCCATACGGAGCGCAGTACTCCTTACCGAAACGCTTGCGTAACTCTTCATAAGCCTTTCGAGTGCGGGCAGCCTCTCGTTTGGAGGACGGTTTGTAGCCCAGTGTAAGGTGCGTTTTCTCATATGTTTCGAGTGCGCGCTTTGCCTCCACAACCTCGTGCAAGAGGTAGCGTTCGGCAAGTTCGTCATCGTGTTCGACAATTAAAGTGAATACAGTCGCTATCTCATGTAAGGTTCGCCATCGTGCCATCGCCCCGTCGGCAAAACCCTCTTGAAGTAGCACCAGAATTTCTTCGGACACGCAGCAGGCTCGTGCATGCAAGCGATTAATTGCGGACCGCTTATGAATGTTTCGCTTCGCGCGCGATTTCTGAAGTTTTGTATGGTAGGTCTTGCCCAGTTCACGCGCGGCTGTTAGGAGCATCCTATAAGATTCGAACGCTTCTCCCCACCTCAATCCGAGCCTAATCGCAAATTGCGCGATTTGACCATCCTGCCATGCTTTTTGTTCAGGCCATTGCTTCTTTAGACCCTTGAAAACATCATGAGCAGCTTCGCCAGCTGTAGTGGAAATAATATCCGGCAGTTGGTGATTACAAAATTCTTCTATCGAATCCTCAAGATCAGCAATGTCTTCATCGTCGAACGCTAGAGCGACATTCAATTCTGGTCCCTCGTCATCCAATATGAACTGTTCTTCCCCTGCTAGGATTGCGTCGGCAACGCGCGCGACTCTTTCAGGAGAGGGTTCAATACCAGCTTCTTTCAGCTTGCATTCAATCATCCGTTTTAGGAATTCACGCGGTATCTCCTGTACCATTCTGTCGAACTCGGTCTGGAAATCATCTACCATTGTCAACTCCGACATCGAATCGGTGAGTAAACCATCAGGATAGCAAACAGGCTAAGTGGTTGTATGGTGTGCCCTCGGTTTGATCTGCACTTTTCCGTTTCTGAAGGAATGTGCTTATCATGCTGAGAACTCAGAATTCGTACCCTGCGAAATTTAGGGAACAGATTATTGCGCTTGCGAGATCTAAATGAGTAGGTGGGAGTGCAAGAAATTGAAATTGAATCCGAACTCTCGCGGATGTTGCATTTTTTTTGACGAGCGAAATCTAGCTTAATAGATTGGGCAATCTTCCATTGATGGGGATCGTTGCCGCTACCGATGTCAAAAGGTCAGGTCTATGGGTACCCAGTTTTGTACCTAGATTGAGCGAGTTTCCAATTTGAGATCATGTGTTTCAGAATGTGAGACCAAGAACGATTGCGTAGCCACGGCATAATCTCAGTTTCGGTTGGAGTTGTCGTCGCAATATTTTGATTGGAACTTGTATGTTGGAAGTATTTGGTCTTTGGACTCGCGACCACATCCTGGACGTAGCAGAGTTGCTCACCAATCCTTCGGTTCCGGGGATTGTATCATTGGCAATCATGGTTGCGGCGGGGTTCATAGGTTTCCTAATTTGGGTTGTAACGGCACGTGAACATAGAGCGGTCATCTCCCTCAGCAAACTTGTGCAGAAAACTGCAAACGAGACGGAGTTTACGCAGCAATACAGTACCATTTCAAAGCAGATATTGGATTGGAGATCTAACAACAACAAAAGGAAGCTCTCAGACGCTTGGGCCGAATTCCGTGAAACGTTGATTGAGCCGATTGATGGCGGCAACGCGGTAATCAGGAATTCGGCACGTCCGAATGAGTTCTTTAATATCTCTAACTTGGGTTTTGGCTTGGCGGGCTGGCGGTTTTGGCCAGGAGTCTTTGTTTCTGTTGGCTTATTCCTAACCTTTCTGGGGCTAGTCGCTGCACTGGTACAAACTGGTGAAACACTGAGAAGTGCAGGATCTGGAGCAGACCAGACCTTGTTAACAGCTTCTCTCAATGACTTGCTGTCCGTTGCATCAGCAAAGTTCATCATGTCCCTTTCAGGGCTGTTCGCATCAATTATCTTGAGTTTGTTTATCCGGTGGCGCTCACGCAAAATCGAAAATGCAGTGGCTGATCTTTCTCACCAAGTAGAACGTAGGGTTCAGTTCGTAAGCCTCGAGGCGCTTTCTCAAGATCAACTCGAGGAAGCTCGTTCAATGAGGAGCCACATGCAGCGCCTCAACACTGAACTGATTGAAGCACTAACAAAACCACTCCAACAGGCCGTTGACCAAGGATCAGATGCGGCGGGCCAGGCACTTCGCGCAGTTGCTGGGCAGGTGGCCGATACTCTCTCGGGTTCTATCACCCATGCGGGAGAACAAATGGAATTGGCTTCTGAAAAGATGGCGGATTTAACATCTCAATTGGCTGATGTTACGAATGGTTTTGTTGGCGAAATGGAAAAGACTACAGCTGGGCTTGACGCGGTTTCTCGTCGGCTTGAAATGGTTAATGGTAAACTCGCTGCGGCTGGCGAAAAGCTGGAACGGGGCGCGACACCACTAGCCGAATCGATAGCGGAAACTTCCGACACAGCACGCTCTATTGCAAAAGCGAGCATCAACATGGTGAATGCCGCGCAAGCCTCTTTGAGTGAGCAATCGACGGTTCTGTTGAGTACAGCTACCGCAATTCGCGAACAAGTCGACGCGTTTGAGCAGCGTGCAAAAGCGTATGATGGAGAAATGGATAGAGCGCTGCGTAGCTATAAAGACAATTTGGACAGCGCGGTTGGTGAAGTAGAGAAGTTTTCAAGCTCCGTGCACGATCGATATGCAGATGCACTTCAACGACTACAGAGCCTAATTGATGGTGCCAAAAGTTATGAGCCCGAAACCACCGGAGCTTCGGAGCGACAAGTTCAATGAGAACCTTGCGACGGTACCATCGGCATTCAGAAGATGAAGACGAGTCAGTTTTTATCTCCATGACAGACATGGCGGTGAGTATCCTATTTATTGTACTAATTTTGCTGGCGTTTTTTGCCAGTCAGCTGCGCCCAGAAGCGGTTGTTTCGCAGGATGAATACGACCGAGTGGCCAACCGCCTTGCCGAACGTGACGAGCAACTACAACAGACAATTCGTCGAATGGAAACACTCTTGTCTCGTTTGTCAGGGATACCCGAGGAACTGAACATCTCTGAGTTGCTGGCGGAGAACACAGCACTTCGTGAAGAGCTTGCAATACGGCAGAAATCGAATGAACAACTAGCTGAAGCAGCTAAAGACGATGAAAGATTGCGAGACGAACTAAACCGTCTTTATCGTTTGCTATCAGAGCGAGAAATCAATCGCCTGGAAACATACAATGCTGATGTAAGTGCCGAGCGCACTCGTCTACTTCTTCGTCTTCGTGATCTAATAAACGCAGAATATCCTGAACTAGGTGTCCGTTTAAGTAAAACGAACGACGCACTTCAGTTTCAGGGTGAGGGACTTTTTGAGTCTAGTAGTGCCGAACTATCAACAGACAGGCGGAAAAAAGTAGAACGGATTGCAGAAATTATTGATGGAGTTCTGCCTTGTTACACTCTGGGAGTTCGATCGTCCTACAGCTCTGACTGCAACGAAGCATTTGCTGTAGTTGAAGCCTTACAGATTGAAGGGCATACCGATAGTACAGGCTCCGCATCTCTCAACGTTGAGCTGAGTTCGCGGCGGGCAGCCGCGACCTATGTAGCGATGAACCAGTATTTAAGTCGGCTAACGGATCACGTGAATCTCTCAGGACAACCAGTACTTTCTGTTGCCGGATACGGAAAAGATCGGCCGATCGCTGACAACAGATCCGAGGAAGGACGAGCAGCAAACAGACGGATTGACCTCCGCTTTATCATGGTTCAACCGGCTGTTGTCGACGATATTGCCAGGATTAGAGAAAGACTACTGGTGGGTGGCAGTGAATGAGTACACTTGAAACACTGGTAGCATTTGGAAACCCTCGCCCGAAGCGCATATCTAAACCGGTTCGGCTTGATCGCATCTATAATGCCATCAAGATGAAGGTGCCAGACTTTGTCCACCGAAGCGACGAAGATCTTTCTGCAATTGCTAGAGCATACAGTAGACGGTTAGAGACGAATGATTGGGACGGCGCAACAGAAGGCGACATCTCAACTCTAATTCGAGCGGCGGTTTCAGATCGTTTGAAACAGCATCCAAGTCTCGTGGAGTTTTTGTTTTCCGAAGCTGCCGTAACATCGCGCGGGCAATTATTGGCCGCGCTGTGTGAGGGTTATCTTGAAAGCTGGATTGCTGAAAGTCGAAACACGATTTTAGCTGCTGAAATAATCGCCAAACGATTAGAGGATTTGCCTGAGCAGTTTTTGAATTTGTTTATGTCGTGCCCTGAGATTGGAGACGCAATACGCGGTGCAGGAAGATTTGCTGAACGTATGAAACAGCAGCAAGATGCATACGCTTGGTGCGTTTCACAAGGGTTACCCAATCCCCATGGAACCGGTTTTTGTGCCAAGTCTCAATCAGCCTACTTTAGGCTTCTGCCGCTCGCCGAGACACGTGAACATATTACCACTCTAATGCGATGGATCACTCCAAACAACGGTAGAAAGTTGCAAGGCGATGCCCTGCTAGAAGGTCTGAGATTGCTTCTAGATCCATGGCTAAGAAGGGATCCGTCCGACGACATCAAGAGGCTTTTGGTCGATTGGATGATTGATCACTTCGGCGATCCACGTATCGAAGCTCCAGAAGTCTGGAACAGAATGGCTGAAACTCACACAGCTGTGTTAATGCGCTGGCTTGCAGGCGATAGCATACGTGCATTCATGGACGTTATTTCAGATGTAGAAAATCGAGAAACTTGGAAAGTTCGACGCACATTTTGGACGTCACTTTTCGAGGACGGAATTGTTGAAGAAGCTTGGGTCGCTTTGCACCCCGCTGCAGAGGCCGTCGCCCTCAAGAGGGCACAAGTAACGGGCGACGTGTCCTATCGTTCTTTCGCAAAACAATCGGGCTCAAGAACGGACACTTCACTGCTGATAATGCGTTCTGGGGAAAGAGTGATCGTTGAGGGATCTCACAACTACAGGGTCCACATATTTGACAAAGGATTTCCAGCACGGCCAAAGCTTTATGAACCCATTTACCTTGATCAAGACATCACTTTACCGAGGGAAGACAAGCGAAATACGAACTGGCATGACCCACCAGGACACTGGAGGAATTGGGTACGTAGGAGACTTCAAAGTTGATCAAATTCACCTTAGACGTGAAGAACGATGCGGTAATTCTTCGTCCCGAAAAGACGTCCCCTGGTATTCTGCGGCGTTGGAAACGAGATCTCGATATTGATCTAACTGCGTTGCCGAAAGCGGAACGAGAACTGGCCTATGCGCTAGCTAGGGTTCATTCGCTAGATCCTGAAGCCAAAGACAGTGTTATCCGACGAGACTCAATTGCGTTATCACACAGGCTCGTGTCCCGGCTGGACGAGCCATTCGCCAACACACTTGGGCTTCCCGCGTTAGTCCACGATCTTGTTTTCTGCGCTAAACTTCAGGGCGATTTGGGCAGCGAAGACGCAGAGTTCAAGTGGTGGTGGGAAAACAACGGAAGGCGTGAAGCCGTTGCTCGCAGCGGTTCCATTTTACATCCAGACTCGCCTGAATACAGCATGCGACTGCCCGAGGCGATATTTGAGGCTATAACAATATCCGCCACTTTCGATCCTACTGCTCCGTTGGAAAAGCACTGGCAAACTCTCGCTCGTTTTAAAACTCTCCTTGGTGATGACGGTGAGAGTGTGGCGCTAGACCAATTCTTGAACGACCTTAGAATCGTCACGATAAGTCGTGTCGGAATTGAAGTGAATTCGGAAAGAGAAGATGAATTTGCACCAGTACCATTTTCTGTAAATGAAAATAATGAACAGGGTGTGGACTGGCCGGCCTTGTTTGGTTCGCAATTGGAGAGCTTTCAGGATGCTGTGATACGGCGCGGTGCTCAACCAGCTTATAGGCTTTCGGACGGCACGTTTACAGTTGTTGATAGGTCGGCGGCACCTGTGCTTCGGGTGATCGCCGAAGCCATGCAGGGCGATGCGAATGAGCGACGATACTTTATTGAGAACGCACCACGGATAATTGCGGAAGCAATTGAAGAACAGTTGCGCGAAACCGGACGCATCAACGAGGAGACCAGTCCCGAAGGCGTAGTGGAGCTCATCGAACAAACTGTTGGAAACGGTTGGACTGAGACGAACAGTTGGTCAGACAGAGTAACAGGGGTTGGTGTAGTACCCCCGACACCTTCGGAAATCAACGCTGGTACAGGCCTTCCTTGGTTGCCTGCCACCATGAACGTTTCCATTGGGGAAGTTCTTGGGGCCATTTTGGATGAAGATGTGGCAAATGCTCTGCAGGCGGTTAGGACGGCGATAATTGATGGGGTTGATTTCGTGTCGCTTGATGTCGGAGACATTCCGGCGAATGGACAAGTTGCAGAAGCTCTAGAACGTCGATTGGCCATGCTTCCTGAAAGGCAAGCAGAACCGCCTCTGGAAGCTGCTGATGCATTCTTGCCTTTGACACACGATAACTTCTGGGATGTTGAGTACGTCGCAGGCGCTACCCCTCGAAGGGTGGACATAGATACTAAGCTACCCTCCAGTGTAAAGACCCCACTGCGATACTATCAGAGCCAATCGTTTCAGTGGCAGTTAAAAGCCTGGGCGAGCGGTCTTCCTGGATTGTTAAATGCTGATGAGCAGGGTCTAGGAAAAACGCTTCAAACACTCTCTTTCCTTGCATGGCTGAATATTCAGATGGAGGCGGAAGAAGTCGCACCAAAACCGACGCTGATTGTTGCGCCGACATCATTATTGCGTAATTGGGAGGCTGAGATCGAAACGCACCTCTCTAATGGTGCACTCGGACCGATATACAAATTTTACGGTCCTGAGCTGTCAAGATGGAAGATCAAATCCATCAAAGGTCGCGATATTGGTGATGGTCGAGAACACTTGGATTTAGAGCCTCTGCGCGGTGCTCGCGGAACTGTGATCACAACGTATCAGACTCTTGCAAACTATGCTGTCAGTTTGGCACAGCTTCCATTTTCTGTGGCGGTCTTCGATGAGATGCAGTTCGTAAAAAATCCTCGAACACAGCGTTCGCGTGCAGCGAAAGCGATGAATGCCGAATTTACAATTGGGTTGACCGGTACACCAATAGAGAACGCTACACGTGATATCTGGGCAATAATGGATGTTATTTGCCCTGGAGCACTCGGGGCTCTGTCTGGATTTCGCCGACTGTTCGACAGACCCTCCCATGCAAGGTTGGCACAACTTCGTAACGCGCTGTTCGATTCCAAAGGTGACCGCCCCCCACTTTGTATGCGACGAACCAAAGCAGAGGCCGATCCTTCAATTCCACCAAAAACTAGACTGCTGTATCCCCGCGAAATGCCTGAGACACAAGCGATTCGGTATGATGAAGCACGGGCGAAAACCGGGGGGATTTTGCAAGTTCTGCAGCACATAAGGCGCGCGTCAGCTCATCCTGGTTTGATAGAGGGTGAGTTGGGGAGTGATTTTGCAGCTGCATCAGCGCGGACCAAGGCAGTGTTGGATATACTGGCACTTATTAAATCCAGGAATGAGCGTGTCCTCATATTCATTGAGAATCGTGACATACAGGCATGGTTCATCGAGGTTCTTAAAATAGAATTCGATCTGCCAGAGGTAATGTTGATAAATGGCGATACACCAATAGATGATCGAAAAGATATTACAGACCGCTTTCAGAGGCACCTTTCTAATGATGAGGGTTTTGACGTTCTGGTGCTTGGCCCGCGCGCGGCAGGAACCGGATTGACGCTGACAGCAGCAAATCACGTCATTCACTTAACCAGATGGTGGAACCCTGCTGTCGAGGAACAGTGCAATGACCGAACGCATCGTATCGGCCAACAGCGACCAGTAACTGTGCATCTGCCACTTGCCGTGCACCCCAAGCTTGGAAGGGCCTCTTTCGATTGCCTCTTGCACCGTTTGATGACTGACAAATTGGAACTAGCTTCCAACGTATTGCAACCAGCCGATATAAACGAAGACGATATCAAGGGGCTGCATGATGCGGCAGTGTCTGGCCGCATAGTGGACGATATGCCCAGAGAGAAAGATTTTGTTGAGTTCTTCGTAGGTCGAGAAGACCTCATTATAGAAAGGCAAGCTGAAAACGTGTTTGTTGTGCAGTCCAACCAGGATGGTGCATCCGTATTGATAGCTGCCGAACAATCAAAAGAAGAACTCCATCAGTATTTGGACGACAAGATGTCGGAGGTCATACTACTAAAACCAACAGAGCAAGCCACAAATTGGGAATCCGTTGTGCCACTTTGTAGTGTTGTGGATGTCGACCTGTGGCCTGATTTCGTGCTTCCAGCCTAGTGCCAAAAGATGGCATATTCAAACATTCTGAAAAAGTTGCGTAATTGAGATCGGCTGAGGCGGGTTGCAATGGCTTTTCGTTTGTGACGATGCTGCAAACACGCCCCATTGTCTCAATTGTCTTGAAGATGCTTGAGCTGCCCCGACTACCAATCCGCGTTTTGGCCCCGTACGTCGACGTGAACGAAAGTGTTGTATCGACCGATACCGCCTGAGAACAGGCCTTGGTCACGCAGCTCTCGAACCACACCGTGCCAATCGACCGGTGTGCCCCAGCCTGAGACTTTGAAGTCAGCGGCCTTGAATTGGACATGCTGACTGTTGGTAGCCGAACCAGGGATGGCAGCGTTGTATGCGGGGCTACGATAAACGCTTGTCAACACGACCGGATGACCTATTCGCTCACGAACCTTCTGCAGCACGCGAGCCAAGGGCAGGACGTTGGCCCACTTGATCTCCGGCGGATCCGTGTTCAGGCCAAAAGCGGGATCATGCGCTATACTATGCGCCCCGCCCTTGACCAGAAACTCGTGCCACTCGAAATGGGTTACATCCGGGGCATGCGTTTCGAAATAGCTCTTGAAGTTGATATTGCTCGATACTTGGCCGTCGATATTCGGCGATGTCCCCGCTGCAACATCTGCAATATCGGCTGCATCAGAGTCAGCGGCATCGCCTTCGCCTTCGACTACACGTTCTGTTTGTACGTTCTCTGCTGCATCCAGTTCGATCAGCGCTTTCAACAACGTGGCCGCACCGATTTGTTTCGAGACCGCAGTAGCGCTGAAGACACCGTCTCCCACAAACTTCCCGCTTGAGTAGATGTTCGAGAAAGACCAAAGATAGGGCGTCGGAATCTTTCGAGATCGATAGCCGAAACCATTATAGGCTTCCCACCTGTAGAGCGCTCTGGAGAGAGTCCAGTCGGTGAGACCATTGAGCTTTTCGCCAGTAAGCGCGTCGCGCGCGCTTTCTTCCCACGTGTAGGGCAACGATCCGCTGGCCGGGGTGGCGGCGGGACGGCCGGCGGGCACACGATGGGTGCGCGCGTTCAGAGAGTCGCCGTTGTGAAGGTGAGTGCCGAAATTGTAAGATGATTCGAGCAGGTGCACGCCTGCAATAAACCACCATGGAATCCCCAGCGGGCCGCCGACCGCTTCGTAGCGGTGTTTGTTGCTCATCGCGATTCTGGCGTACTTCATCACGGTGGCTTTCGCGGAACCGGACTTGTACTCCATAGACCCGAAAAATTGTGCATATTCGTCGGCCAGATCCACGAACTTCCGGGAATTCGTGGGCTCGAAAGAAGTAAGCCGCGTAAGGCCCTGTGACGGAGACGGCAATCCGGTCGTTTCGCCTGTCGATGGTACATCGGCCTCATCTTCAGCCACTTCCTCGAATTCTTCGGGGTTTTCGAAGGTGGTACGCATGCCTTCCGGGCCATGGAGAGTCGCGAGCCCCTTCGAAAGCTTGGCCGCAATCGCCGCCAGTTCAGGTGTGGGCGGCCGACCAAGTGCTTGAATACCGTTGAACAAATCTCCGGTCAGGCGCGCCAGCTTCGGTGTTCCTTCACGGAAATTTGCCAGAGCAGCCTGAAATGCGGCGGGGGACAACTCGTCGAACGTTTTTTCCGCAATCCTGGCTTCGTCCTCTGGCGTATTCAAATCAAAAATCAGGTTGCCGAGCCGAGCATGGGTTTCTCGAATTTCATCTGGTGACATGGTCATGGCCCCAATCGACCTTGGTTTAAAATTTCAATCCGATAACTGCCGTATGGTTTTCTCCAGAACCTGTGCCGCCGCCTTAACCTCAAGGGCGTGATCGAGGGCGAGGTTCAACGTTTCAGGGTCTGTGACACCCGCCTCAGTGGCTTCAACGAGCGTGTCGAGACTTTCTGCCATGTTGGACAGCAGCACGACATAAGCGCCGAGGCTGTCATACATGGCCTTTATCTTGGCGAATTCTCGCTGGCCTTCTGCACCGCGTGGACCTCCGGGCCGGGTTCGGGCAAAAATCAACTGTGAGGTCCGATAAAGCTGATAGACCTGCGGTGTGTCCTCGATCAAAGCGGTGATCAACGCATTGATGACACTGTGCTGCGCGGCGAGCGACCGGCGTACAGCAAATTGCGCCTGCGCAGTTTGCAATCGCCCTGCAATTGTGCCGACGGATGCGATCGTCGTATCGGTTAGAAGGAGCGCAATACCACCTGATGCAACGCCCGCAACAGACGCAAAACGCGCAGCGACCGAGCCGTAGGCGTCAATCTTCTTGCTCAACGCTGCCCCCGTCTGGCCTGAGTTCAAGGCGACCAGCGTGTCGTTGTAGGCCGCGATCGTCTCAAGGGCGAGAATGCGTGCCAGAATGTCAGGATCGGTAACGGGCGGAGTGGGTAGGAAATCCACCGGGTTGAAACAGCTTGGATTGGAGGTGTTTGCCGCGCATTGAACCGTCTGAGTACCGCTTGCTCTTTTTTTGTTGAATTCGACAGCCTTGTTGAGCGCGCCGTAAATTGCCTTGCCTGCTTCCTCGGCCTCCTTGGAGACGGAGAGATAGGTTGAGAGTTGAGCGCTTGGCAGGCTTGTACAGGATGCCAGCACCAACAAAACTGCCAAGAGCCCGAGCGGCGATCTGATCCAAAATACTCTCATGCTATGCCCCAATCACTCCAGATTGCTCGACCAATTTGTAATGCCAGCGCAAGCGGGACAATCTGCAAACAGTTTGCCAATTGTTGCACACCCAAAAGTAGAAGTGAATTCTATGTTGTGGTTGGGAGATGTCATTGGCAACAGTTTTTTGCCCTGTGCGAGTTTTCCGCTCTAGTCTGGATCGTTTTTCCTTGAAACTGCAAGGCCGGAAGAAAATTTACATGTATAGACCTTTTGCAGCCTCGAACCGGTGTAGGAATTTCGAACTGTAACACTAGGTGACTATTGTCGTCCCCAAGCCGACTTGCCGAATACAAGCCGATAGTGAGTTGCGCAGACAATCGAGACACAAACTGGTCTTGGAATTCAGTATGGATATGCAGAAGTTTTTGAGCGCTGTCGTTCCGCCAGATCAGCCGCATGGCCGACATCAGGGCTTTTACGGACAAATCTTCTTCTTGAGCAGGTAAAACCCGGCCGGGCTTCCTTGCGGCGACAGATATGCGGCGAGATTATTGTCGAGTACGTCCCTGACTTCAACTGCCGTCGTTCGGGGAGCCTTGGGGTTTATGTTTGCGCGGCGATTGACTGTTTCGGCAATATGCTCCGGTGAACATTGGACCGTCTTCAGTTCGACCAGGCAGGCCAGAACGCTTCGTTCCAGATCGCTTGTCAGCTCTGTCTCCAGAGCCAGCTGGTTTCGTCGTATGAGGTCGGCCACCAGGGTCGTTCTTATCTGCCCGAGTGTATGTTTCCTTCGGATGCGCCAGAAAATTTTTAGCCCCAGCCCGTACAAACCTCCGAGTTCCGTCTTCGCGATCGTCCTGACAAGTGCGTTTCCCCGCTTTCGGACCGCTTCCATGAAATTGTCGACATCTTCACAGGTCACGTGGGGCCAAACCGGCGCCGGTATGGGCACATTCGCCGATCCGAACAACGGGATAAGCACACGATATCTTTTACCGTCTTCCCCGCTGATCGTGTGCCGGTCTTCACAGCCCTCCGGCCACGACTTCACAACCTCATTTTCAGCCGAAACCCGGAAATGTTCGCGCAGGAACTTCTGGCAGTTTCGGCGGCCCAGTTGATAGTCATGCTCGGGAAATTTGCTGGTCAGAAATCCGCCAAACGCATTGAACACACCGGTCGCCAGCGGTTCGGCCGCTTCGAATTCTTCATCGCCGACGAAGAATTTCCGTGACGGTGCGATCAGGAAACGGCTGAACACCTCCTTGTTGTTTCCCGACCTTGCCAGGTCGATCGCTTTGACGCGCGCCTGGTTCTTCAGGGTCGGAAACAAGGCGGCGATCACTTCGCGCAGGAAGGTCTGTGTAAAGGGCTTGTCGGAAAGGTTGGGATCAAACCCAGTCGGTTCGGGAAACGGATCCACCAGCAGCACAGCCCGATCCGACTCCACCGAGCCCGGCTTATTGCGTTGCCCGGGGGTTTCCATGATTGTCCAGCGGGCAATCTCGAAGGGTTCATTGTTGATGAGGCCGCCATCGGACCCCGCATAGTCCACCTGGTAACTGTGCTCTCCTGCGTCATTGGGCGGCCAGAGCGGCTCGATGGAGCCAAGTTGCTTTGGGTTGGCATACGGCCACGCACGTTTGGTGTAGTCGCTTGTGTGAACCTCAATTTTCTGCGCCGGCAGGCCGATGGGAAAGGCGCCGGTCGCCAATGCACTTTTGATAAAGCGCCGGGCATGATCATTTCGTTCCGAATGATTTGCCTTGGATGCCGCTGCTACGATGTCGTCAGTCGAAATTGGCGTTCCAAGGTCCCCATATGCCTTCAACCAGTTGCTTTCAAAATCACCAGCGCCAAGCCCGGTCATGCAATAATGAACCCGGTCCGCATGCATGGACATGACATGCGCATCGGAGCCTCCGCCGGCCGTAAAGCGGATTCCGTAGGGAACGCCGCGCAAATTCGTGATGGTCAAGAACAGATGCAATCCCTCGGTCAGATATGGCCGTGGCTTTGCACCGGTTATTGTTCTTGCAACGGCGTCATTGGCGGCCCTTTCAAGGACCGTGCCGTTCATGATCGAGACGGGTCTTTGTCCTTCGCCGAGATCGGAAGTATCCAGCAAAGTGCCCAAATCTCTGGAATTGGCGTTTTCGCCAGAGTCGGAGCGTTGGGATTCGTCGGGTTTAAAGAAGGAGATACTTTCTACCCAGATCCTGTAAAGAGCGGGAAGGACATATTTTGTGTTGGCGGCATCCTGAACCGAAGGCAGCCGGGTGGGTTCTGACAGGGAAAAGGCGCCCAACGCAGCGGTGGCGCCGCCCGCGGAGGCTCCGGAAATGACCGGGATGAGGATTCGATGGTCCGGCACGGAGCGTTGATCCGATGGACGCGCCTGATCCTCCCGCCGGGCCCGCTCCCACTCTTCGAGCGCCTGGATCAGAAAATCGAATACACCGGCATTATAGGCGCCGGCCGAAACGGCTCCCGCCATCGTAAGCCCGACAACGAACTCGGTGTTCGAAGATTTCTCCGATGTAGACATGCACCGACCCCCAATACTTCCGGTTTCTCCGAAAATCATTCCGGTACGGCACAGGCATCTTGCTCCCCTGTGCGCTTGTATCTCGCTCTACGATCTTTGCGGACATTCGGCTGAAATGCCATCTATAATTGTATGATTTCTTCTAAACGTGCGTTTTTCTTGGGCTACGATACGTTCACCGACGAATTATTCTGCTCTCTGTGCCCCACGCGCCGCGGACCGCGAACGCCCGGCCCGGGCGGACAGCGTGCCTGAATTTGCTCATTACGCTGCCAGGCCATTGTCCGGAAGGCTGCCGGGTTGCTCGATCCAACGGACCAGCCCCAAAAAAGATGTCGGGCGGTACCGCATCTCCTCTGCGAGGCAGAAATAAGATAGATAAAATAGAAAAGATGTCGGCTAAAACAAATTCATGTCGATCGCCTGAAGGCTTTAACTTATGCGAGTATTGCCCGTTGAATGAAATAAAAGAAAATTTTTTGAAGATAAAAATATCAGAAAATAAACTTTGTGAAATGGATCAAAGGTTTAGGAGATAAAGTATCAATTCGAATAGCCGATATTCGAACGTGTATTTTTGCAACCATCGCGGCAGCGAATTCGGAATTGTTTGCGAAAGTCCGGATTTTGATTTTACGATAATTTAAATCTTTCGGGATTTTCTGGTTGCACGCGCTCCAAACCAAGACACGGCATGATTGCTGCCCATGTCGAGCGCATGTCTGTTCCAGAACAAATTGACTGGTCGATCCGCGATTCTCCCTTTTCGCGGTGAGCGGCTGCGTGTGGGGAACCCCGGTTTATGTTTAAAAAAATCAGCAATTTGTCGATAACCGCGAAAATCGCTGCTTTCATGATCGCCGTAAACCTGGGCGGCATCGCCGTGCTGGCAGGCTATACGTGGACGACGGAGACGCGCACGTCGATTGCGAACGCCGTCAGCAAATGGACGCTCGACACAGAGCAGTTCGCCACCCTCGCGGCGGGCGGCATCAAATGGAACAAGCCCGAGGTCGTGCGGGATGCATACGGTCTGTTCCGCGAAGACCCGTCGCTGAACATGGTGCAGTTCTTTGCCTTCAACCGCGATGGAGAGATTGTCGATAGCTGGGTTAGAGAAAACCCGGGAAGCAAGCTGTCGGAAGAAGATGTTCGAACCCTCGCACAGGCCAATGCCGAGGTCGAGGGCGCCGTTAATGGTCTGGAGGACGGGCTGGCATCGATCGTCCTGGCGCTTCCAAGGAATGCGGCCGGAAAAATCGGCGGCCAGGTCGTAACGGTCTGGACAACCGCACCGATCTATGCGGCGGCCCACTGGAACGCGATGATCCTGTTCGCCATCCAGACGGTTCTCGTCATTGCGGCGTTCGGACTGCTGCTCGTGGTCATGCGCAGCCTGATTGCGCGGCCGCTTGCCGAGATGAGCGAAAGCATCGGCCGCATGCAGGATGGTGACTTCGATACGGAAGTTCCCTTCCAGCAAAAGGGAGACGAGATCGGGGTCGTGGCGCGGGCGCTCGAGACATTTCGCTGCGAGTTCATCGCCAGGCAGGAGGAAAGCCGCCTCGCCGAGGAGCAGCGGCGCAGCTTCGAGGAAGAGCGGTCCGAAAACGCCAAGCGCAGCGTTGAAGCAGCGCAGGCTCAGGCATTCGCCGTGGATCGCATTGCGGCGGCGCTTGAAAAACTCGCTGCGGGAAATTTCACCTGCCGTCTTGAGGATCTTGGGCCGGATTTCGAGAAGCTCGTCAATGATTTCAACCGCATGGTCGATTCAATGAACGCGACCCTGGGTCAGGTGCAGGGCGCATCCGTCACCGTTGATACCGGCGCCGCCGAACTGGCGAACTCAGCCGACACGCTGGCGCGGCGCACGGAACAGACCGCTGCTTCGCTTGAAGAGACCGCTGCGGCCCTGCGTGAGATGACGTCGACGGTGAAGGAATCCTCCGAGCGGGCTACGGAAGCAGGATCGCTGGTCACCAAAACCAAAGGGGACGCCGCCAGCTCCGCAGCTCTGGTGCGAGAGGCGATCAGCGCCATGGACCGCATCCAGAAATCGTCTTCGGAGATCGGACAGATCAATTCCGTCATCGACGAAATCGCGTTCCAGACAAATCTTCTGGCTCTGAATGCGGGTGTTGAAGCGGCCAGGGCTGGTGAGGCCGGGCAGGGTTTTGCCGTGGTCGCCCATGAAGTGCGCGAGCTTGCTCAGCGTTCCGGCCAGGCGGCCAAGGAGATATCGCAGCTCATCAGCGAATCCGGGCGCGAGGTCGAGGGCGGTGTGCAACTGGTCAATCAGACCGCCGAGGCACTGCTGGCGATCGAGGCGCAGATCAACGAGATCACAGCCCGCATCGAAAAAATTATCGGCGGCTACCGCGAACAGTCTTCCGGGCTGGATGAGATCAACACGGCCGTCGTCAATATGGATCAGGCCACGCAGCAGAATGCAGCGATGGTCGAGGAAACCAACGCAGCCTGCCAGGAACTGCGCACGCAGGGCGCCGGCCTCCGCGAGATCATCACCCGGTTCGACATCGGCGGCGCATCGCCGGCCCGGGCGCCGGAGGCAAGCGGCGCCGACAGGCAACAGGCAAGGCCGGTGCCCGCGGTTGCCGGAAACACAGCGCTGGCAGCCGAGCCGGAAGACTGGGAGGAATTCTGATCACCGAATCCGAAAGGATCATGCAACCAGCAACGAGGAGAGAGCATGTATACCCGAAGCATTAAATTCGCACTTGCGGCAACCGTTATGGCCCTTGGCGTTCAAGGATCCCTGGCTGCCGGAGAACACGTACCGGCGGTTAAGGATTATGCCAGCGCCAACATCATGCCGTGGATATCCGATGGCGCCGTTGTCGCTGCGATCGCGGCACAGAACAAGGCCAATTCCGCTCTGACACAGGCCGAAATCGATGCGCTCGACCAGAAGTGGCGGGCCGGCGTCGACGGCGGGGACACGACGCTGATCGATGCGGTTCTCGGCAATTCCCTGTCGGACTTCCTGCGCGACAAGCAGATGGCTTCCAACGGTGTCATCACGGAAATCTTCGTGATGGATTCCAAGGGCCTCAATGTCGGCCAGAGCGAAGTGACCTCCGACTACTGGCAGGGCGACGAGGGCAAATGGAAGAAGACCTACGGTTCCGGCGATGCCGCCGCGATCTTTGTCGATGAAGCTGAAAAGGACGAATCGACCCAGATGCTGCAGTCCCAGGTTTCGATGACGATTGCCGACGCCTCGGGCGCGCCGATCGGCGCCATCACGATCGGGATCAATCTGAACGAACTCTGATCGAGCCGACCTGAACAGCGCAAGGGGCCCGTCTGCGGGCCCCTTTTGCTTTTCTGAATCACCTTGTTTCCCGATCGTGTAACGGTGACATGCGACGGACCTCCATCACATGCCGAAAGCCCGCACCCACGTGCCCGAATCCGGCTAATCTGCCAGTTCGCTACGAATGTCGAGATTGAAGTAACCAAATATATACCAATCGGACGGCTGCGAACCCTGCCGGCATGGGCGCTTTAGCAATCATTAAACGTCAACGTGTTTCATGAAACCCGGTAGCGGCTTTGTCCCGCATAACCAACTCGAAAGAGGTCGTGACGGTTGAAACAATAAGTCATCCGTAAGGAGCCCCAATTGGTGTAGACCAGCGGTCGGTAACCCGGCGGGTTCCGGGAGCCGACGGTGCATCGGGCTACCGGTAGCGGTAATGCGGCGGCGTTTGATCCACGGCTTGTTTCTGCGTGAACCAAATGGGGCCTCTGGCCCGGATACAGACCATCGAACCGGACGGTGAGAGCATTGAATTTGTCGGAAGGCAGCAGCAATACGAAGTGCCTGACCGTTGAGCAGGCCATCGGCGCCAGTCGTCCGGCGTTTGTCGGCATTGCGGTATTCAGTTTCTTTATCAATCTTCTGATGCTGAGTGGCCCGCTTTTCATGCTGCAGATCTACGACCGGGTCCTTTCCAGCCGGTCCATGCCCACGCTGATGGCCCTGTTCGGGCTTGTCGCGTTTCTGTTTCTTGTAATGGGTTTGCTGGAACTTGTCCGATCGAGGGTGCTTGTGCGGATCAGCGCCCATATTGCGCAGCGGATCCAGGAGCGGTTGTTCGATGCGGTCATGTTTCTTGGATTGCGATCAAGCGGAGACAGAAAGTCGATCGCGCCCCTTCGCGAACTCGACACCATCGTGCAGTATTTGTCCGGGCCGGGATTTGTCGTCCTGTTCGATGCGCCCTGGGTGCCTGTCTACCTGCTGGTGATCTTTCTTTTCAGCCCGACGCTTGGATGGCTTGCCCTCGGCGCTGCCAGCGTCCTGTTCATTGTCGCGCTCCTTAATGACTGGCGTGCGCGCGCACCTGCGAAACAGTCCGGCCAGGCCGCAAGCGAGGCATTTGAACTGGCCGGCGCCGGACAGCGGAACGGCGAGGTCCTGGCGGCCATGGGCATGCTGGAACCATTGCGGCGCAAATGGTCCGAGAAGAACCTGGAGGCACTGGACTGGCAATCCGAGGCGCGCGATCGCGCCGGCACATTGTCTGCCTTTTCCAAAGCGTTCCGGTTGTTCGTTCAGTCCGCAATCTTGGCAGCGGGCGCGGTGCTGGTTATTCAGGGCCAGATTACGCCGGGCGTGATGATTGCCGCATCGATCATTCTCGGCAGGGCGCTGCAGCCGATCGAGCAGTCGATCGTTCACTGGCGCGGACTGGTGCGCTATCGCGAGGCGAAGAAGAACCTGTCGGTGCTGCTGGAGAACACCCCGGTTCAGGCGCCGAAAACCAGGCTGCCGAGACCGAAGGGGCAATTGGAAGTCAGGCAGTTGCATGCCACGGACCCGAGCGGACGCGTTCGTATCCTGAAGAATATCAATTTCAGGGTCATGCCGGGAAGAACGCTGAGCATCATCGGTCCCAGCGCGTCCGGCAAGACCACACTGGCCCGGGTCCTGACCGGTGTCTGGAAACCGGCTTCCGGAGATATCCGCCTGGACGGTGCGACGTTCGATCAGTGGGACAGCACGCGGCTTGGCCGCTTTATCGGCTATCTTCCTCAGGACATCGAATTGTTCGACGGGACGATTGCGGAAAACATTGCCCGTCTGCAGACGAAGCCTTCCTCTGAGGACGTGGTCAAGGCGGCCATGCAGGCCGGTGCGCACGAGATGATCAAGCGCGTCGGCGGATATGAGACGCGGATCGGTCCTGGTGGGTGCAACCTTTCAGCCGGCCAGCGCCAGCGCGTTGCCCTGGCGCGTGCCCTCTTCGGAGAGCCTCCCCTGGTCATCCTGGACGAACCCAATTCCAATCTCGACGAGGAGGGCGAAGAAGCGCTGTATTCCGCCATCGTCGGGATGAGGGACCGCGGTCAGACCGTTATCACGATCGCCCACCGCACCAAGACGCTCAACCTGGCCGATGATCTTCTTGTGCTGAACGACGGGTCCCAGGTTGCATTTGGCGGACGCGAAGAGGTTCTGTCGGGACTCAGAAGGCGTCAGGGCGCACAACCGCAAGGTCGGATGATGCCGAGCCAATGGGGAACCAGCGGTTCCGGTGTCCGCATTACCGCGGGCGGCCAGTATGCGACAGACAACGCATCTTCCGGTGCCGGTTCCGAAAGAAGGGAAAGGCTGGTCCCGAATGACTAGGACGAACGGCAGGAACAACCTTAGCATCAGACCCTGGATATTGTTCGGGATGCTGGTCATTGCCGGCGTATTCGGTGCCGGCGGTGCCTGGGCGACGTTCGCCAGGATTTCGGGCGCGGTTATCGCCTCCGGTTCGATTGGCGTGGAGACGAAGGTCAAGACCGTTCAGCATCTCGACGGCGGGATCGTCAGCGAGATCTATGTCCGCGACGGTGATGTGGTCAGCGCCGGTGCACCGCTGCTGCGCATAGACGAGACGGCGGTAGAAGCGAGCCTGAACATTGTCAACAACAGCCTTTTCGAACTGATCGCGCGCAAGGCAAGGCTGGAAGCGGAGCAGTATGGCGCTGACATAATCTTGTTCCCCGACGAATTGCACCGGGCAAACAATCCGCTCTTTGTCAGCCGCATCATCGAAAGCAAGGCAGGTTTGTTCAATTCGCGTCGGGCCACCCGCGAAGGCCAGAAAAAGGTGATGCGCGAGAAGATACTGCAGCTGGAGAAACAGATCCGCGGGCTGGAAGCACAGGTTGCTTCAAATACCAGGCAGATCGATATTCTGTCGGCAAACATCACGCGCAAGGAACCGGCTGCGGAATCGGGCATCGTCTCGCAGGACACGATGGATCAGCTCTACGGACGGCACGCCGACCTGGCGGGTGAGCACGGTCAGTTGCAGAATACGATTGCGCGCGTGCGAAGCCAGATCAACGAAACCGAACTTCAAGTTCTTCAGATCGATGTCGATTTCCGCGAGGAAGTACAGTCGGAACTGCGTGAGGTCACGAACAAGATCGCCGAGCTGAGGGAGCAAAGATCGGCACTGGAAGACCAACTGGTCCGGACCCTTGTCGTTGCACCTGTTTCGGGTCGCATTCACGACACGTCGGTCCATACCGTCGGAGGCGTGGTTTCTCCGGCAGCACCGATAATGCAGATCATACCGGACAAGGATCGCCTGATCGTCGAGGCGCGGGTAAGGACGACCGATATCGATCTCGTTTATGTCGGTCAAAGCGCGACCGTCAATCTTTCGGCGTTTGATGCGCGGACGACGCCGGTCCTGAGCGCGCATGTCGTGCACATGTCCGCAGCGCAGCTTGTGGATCAGGCGACCAACGTGCCCTATTTTTCCGTAGCGCTGGAGATTCCGGATACGGAACTTGCCAAACTGGACGCCGATCTCGTTCTTCTTCCCGGCATGCCGGCGGAAGCGTTCATAAGCACCGGAGAGCGCACGCCGCTCGACTATCTGCTGAAGCCGTTCTCCACCTCCATCATGAAGGCCTTTCGCGAAACGTGAGTTGGCTTAAATGGAGAAGATGAACACGGGATGGTTTCCGGTTCCGTTCCAATTTATGCCACAATAACAGCAGGTTATTGATCGATATGTTAATCTGATCCGTTTCCTGGCGACAGGCTCACGGATAACAATCTGTTAATTCGGTCGGCCCCTTTTTGAGAAACTGGTTAACGACTGTTTCAGGCGCAATGCGCTAGTATGAGCGCGGGGATTCGTTTTCGTGAGAGGGAAGTATGAAGCCGTGCCGGTTACCGGCGCGGGAGTGGTTTTGATTGCCTTGCGCTTGATGGGAGAGCATCCGGATGAGCCTACAACACCAGCTGATCGGACATTGTGCATGTCCCATGTGCTCGGGAGATTTTGAGTTCGAGGCCGTCGACGTGACGGAGACGGCCGGCAGCCTGGACCCGCAATCTGCGCCGACTTTCACGGATGCTCAAGTCATCAACCAGATCGACTCCGGATACAAATGGTCCGGGAGTCAGATTTCCTACGGTTTCCTGAATAGCGGCCCGTCATGGGCCAATGGCGAGCAGACCGGCTTTGTCGCCTTCAATGCCCAGCAGAAGGCCGCCACCCGAGAGATCATGGAGCTGTGGGACGAACTGATTGCGGTCGACCTTGTCGAGACCGGATCAAATCCAGCCAGCGCCGATGTCAATTTCGGCAATACGAACACCAATATCTCCTATGCGCATGCCTACTATCCCAACGAATATTACGATATTGGCGGATCGGTCTGGCTGAACGCGCCGACCTATTCAGGCCTCTATGCTCCCGATTACGGAGACTACTACTGGCTCACCATCATCCACGAGGTGGGCCACGCGTTGGGCCTCAGCCATCCGGGCGCCTATAATGGCGGCGCGCCCAGTTACGCGAATGATGCGGAATATGCGCAGGACACCCGCCAGTGGTCCGTCATGTCCTATTTCAGCGCCTCGCATACCGGCGCGGACAACAATGGCGGAACGGGGTGGAAATATGCTCAGACACCGATGGTGCATGACATATTGACGATCCAGTCGATCTATGGCGCCGACACGACCACACGCACCGGCGATACCACCTACGGCTTCAACTCGAATGCCGGCAAGGAGATATTCGACTTTTCGCAAAACAGCGCCCCGGTCCTGACGATCTACGACACCGGCGGCATCGACACGCTCGATCTTTCCGGCTTTTCCCAGCGCGCCATCATCGACCTGACGCCCGGCAGCTACTCGTCTGTCGGCGGTGTGTCGAATACCATGACCAACAATCTCGGCATCGCCCACAACACCTGGATCGAAAACGCCATCGGCGGAAGCGGGAATGATACGATTCGGGGCAATAACCTGAACAATATTCTCGACGGCAATGGCGGTACTGACACGGCGGTGTTTAGTGGTGCTCTGACCGAATATACGCTTGTGGAGTTTGGCGGCATCGTTGCTGTTTTGACCGGGAACGGTGACGGCATTGACCAGCTCCTTGATTTCGAGCAAATCCAGTTCGCAGATCAGACAGTCGGAACCGAATCGGCAGCGAAATTCGACGGACTCGCATATATAGCGTCCTATGGGGACCTGATAGCGGCGTTCGGTGCGGATGCGCAGACTGGCTTTGAGCACTATCTGAGCAACGGATATGGCGAGGGTCGTACGGTCGATCTTTTCGACGCCCGCCTGTATCTGGGGGCATATGACGATTTGCGGTCGATTTATGGTTCCGATCTCGAGGCCGCAACGACGCACTTTATAACGACCGGCTTCGCGGAAGGCCGCAGCCGGGATGCCTTCAACGGTTACGAATATATCGCTTCATACGGTGATCTTATTGCCGCTTTTGGTGAGAATGCCGCTGCTGGTATAAACCATTTTATGGAAAACGGCTTTGATGAGGGGCGCTCGATATCGTTTGACGGCCTGGACTACATCGCCGGCTATGATGATCTGATCCAGGCTTTCGGTGCCAACTCCGAGGCAGGTGCACACCATTTCATTGTCAACGGCATGGGCGAAGGCCGGTCGACGGATCCTTTTGACGCCAGATTGTATCTGGGGGCATATGATGATTTGCGATCGATTTATGGCTCCGATCTCGAGGCCGCAACGACGCACTTTATAACGACCGGCTTCGCGGAAGGCCGCAGCCGTGATGCCTTCAACGGTTACGAATATATCGCTTCATACAGTGACCTTATCGTCGGCATTGGCGAGGATGCTGCAGCAGGCGTTACCCATTTTCTTGAAACCGGATTTGATCAGGGGCGTTCGGTACTGTTTGACGGCCTGGACTACATCGCCAGCTATGATGACCTGATCCAGGCATTCGGCGCCAATTCCGAGGCAGGTGCACACCATTTCATTGTCAACGGCATGGGCGAGGGCCGGTCGACGGATCCTTTTGATGCCCGACTGTATCTGGGGGCATATGATGATTTGCGGTCGATTTACGGTTCCGATCTCGAGGCCGCAACGAATCACTTTATTACGACTGGCTTTGCGGAAGGCCGCGACCGGGATGCCTTTAACGGTTTCAAATACATCGCGTCATATGACGACCTTATCAGCGCCTTTGGCGAGAATGCCGCCGCTGGCGTAAACCATTTTCTTGAAAGCGGATTCGACGAGGGTAGATCCATCACCTTCGACGCAGAGCAATATCTTGCAAACTATTCAGATCTGCAGGCGGCGTTCGGCGACAACACAGAGGCTGCTGCCTGGCATTTCATAGCCTTCGGGTATGACGAAGGTAGGACTGACGAATTGATTGTTTAGTCTGGAACGGGTCTCACTCCGCGACAATCAGCTCCACCCGTGCCTCCTGGCAAAGCTGCGCAATGGGCTTGGGTGGCGGGGCATCTGTGACGAAGTAGTCGATATCCCTGAGGCTGCCGATCTGCACCGGCGCCCGGCGCTGGAACTTCATGTGGTCGGCGACGAGGATTTTCCGGCGCGCCTGTTCGATGATCGCCTGCGCAACACGCACTTCGCGGTAGTCGAAATCGAGCAACTCGCCGTCCTCGTCGATCGCCGAGGCACCGATGATGGCGAAGTCCACCTTGAATTGCCTTATGAGGTCGACCGCGGCCGCGCCGATGATGCCGCGATCGCTCTTGCGGACCATGCCGCCGGTGATCACCACCTCCGCATCCTCGGTATCTGACAGGATGAAGGCGACATTCAGATTGTTGGTGATCACCATCAGGCCGCTGTGGCGGCTGAGCGCGTGGGCGACCTGTTCGGTCGTCGTGCCGATATTGAGGATGAGTGATGAATTGTCGGGAACGACGGCTGCGGCCGCCTCGGCAATACGCGCCTTGCCCTCCGAGGCCATGTCCCGGCGCGCCTGATAGGCAAGATTGGCGGTGTTCGAAGGATACACCGCGCCGCCATGCACCCGCTGGAGTTTTTCCAGGTCGCAGAGCTCGTTGAGATCCTTGCGGATTGTCTGAGGCGTGACCGCGAAATGCGCGGCAAGGCTGTCCACCTCGACCCGGCCTTCCTTGCGGGCAATGTCCAGAATGTCGATCTGCCGGGGCTGCAGCGGCTGCGCCATGATCCCTCCCTCCAGTCCGGCTCTATTAGAGCAATTCTGAGTTAAATTGGATCATTTGACCGTGGCGATTTTGGTCTCTGGCTAGGCAGGTTGCGCGCCGTGGTGCCAACCCACCACAAGCGCGAGTCAACAACGCCAGGGGCCAAAATCGCCCGGCCCATTCATTTTTGAGTTTCAATACAATAATCCTCTCTAGGGTGGGGAAAATCGGCCCATCGGCGTCGTTGCGCCACTCGCCCGATGCCCCACATCGCGCTGCGCGACGCGCCTGGCCGAGTGAACCGATTTTCCGCCATCAAATGTCCCAATCTAACTCAGAATTGCTCTAGTCCACAATCCGGCAAAAGATCAAATGCCGGCCCGGCATGTGTTGAACGGGGCTCCCTCGTTGCTTAATCTGCCGGCATGATCAAGGCGATGATTGTGCTCATTCTGGCATTCGTCCTGCCGCTCGCAGCGCAGGCCGCGCTGTATGCGGTGCAGGACGGGCATGTGCACTGGCGTCAGGCGGACTGGTCCAGTGCCGGGCTGGCGCCGGACCCATCCGAAGTCTCCGCGGCCATCGTTCAGGTTTACGCGGCGCGCGCTTATCGATGGCGCGGTATTTTCGGCGTCCATTCATGGATTGCCTTCAAGGAAGAAGGCGCAGCGAACTATGTCCGCTATGACGTCATGGGCTGGGGCAGGGCATTGCGCGAGAGTATCGGCCCGCCCGACGGCCGCTGGGCCGGCAACACGCCGCAAATCCTCTTCGAGGCGCGCGGTCCAGGCGCCGCTACCATGATCCCGCATATCAAGGAGGCCGTTGCGAACTACCCCCATGCGGAACATGGCAGCTATGTGCTTTGGCCAGGCCCGAATTCCAACACCTTCATCGCCACCATCGCGCGGCAGGTGCCGGAGCTCGAAGTGTCGCTTCCGTCGCTTGCGATCGGGAAGGACTACGCACCCCACTGGTTTTCGCTCATGAAGATGCCGTCCGGAACCGGCTGGCAGCTTTCCCTTGCCGGCTATGGCGGTGCGGGCGTTGCAACGGTCGAGGGGCTGGAGCTGCATGCATTCGGCCAGACGCTCGGCCTCGATATCCTGCGGCCGGCGCTGAAGCTGCCCGGCATAGGCCGTCTCGGCATGCCTCGCATTCAGGTGATGCCTTGATTGCCTCGCCAGTGGCGCTAATTCCCGCTTGCAGCGTAACACAATGCCGGTTTGCTGAGCGGTGAGGAACACGTGCCACAGGAAAATGTGCCCAGACATGCCGTTGTGATCGGAGCCGGCGGCGCGATCGGTTCGGCCTTTGCGCGGGCCCTGCGCAACGGTGACCCGAATCTGCATTTGCAACTCGTGTCGCGCAACGGTGTTGCCGCCGCCGATGGTCGGTCCGCAGGCCATTTGGCCGACTTCGATGATGAGGCGTCGCTTCAGGCGATATCCGGGCGCATCGCGGCCGACGGGCCGGTCGACCTGATCCTTGTGGCCACGGGCTTGCTGCATGACGATCAGCTTCGGCCGGAAAAGTCTCTGCGCGATATCTCCGCGGCTGGGCTTGAAAGGCTCTATTTTGCCAATGCAGTCGTCCCGGCATTGGCGCTCAAGCATTTCGCACCGCTTCTGCGGCGCGATGGCCGTGCGGTCTTCGCCGCGCTCTCGGCACGTGTCGGCAGCATCGGCGATAACCGCCTCGGCGGCTGGTATGGCTACCGCGCGGCCAAGGCAGGTCTCAACATGATCATCAGGAACGCAGGCATCGAGCTGACGCGCCGCAATCCGCGGTCGATTGTCGTCGGGCTGCACCCCGGCACCGTCGATAGCAGGCTTTCAAAGCCGTTTCAGGCGGGCGTAAAGCCCGGCAATTTGTTTTCCGCCGATCATGCGGCCGGAAAACTGCTCGACGTGGTCGCGGGACTGACACCTGACGATACCGGCCATTGTTTTGCCTGGGATGGAAAGAGGATTCCGGCCTGATGGATAAGGCGTCCGACATTGCCATCGTCTGGTTTCGCCAGGATCTGCGCCTCAACGACAATCCCGCTTTGATCCGGGCCGCTGAGACCGGCCGTATCCTGCCCGTCTACATCCTCGATGATGAAACCGCGGGTCCGCACCGAATGGGCGGCGCTTCCCGCTGGTGGCTGCATCATTCGCTCGCGAGCCTCGATAAAGCACTGGGCGGTGGCCTGCAGTTCTTTCGCGGTCCGGCGGATGAAGTCATTGACCGCCTCGTGGAGCGTCATGCGGTCAGCGGCGTTTACTGGAACCGCTGCTACGAGCCCTGGCGGATCCAGCGGGACAGCGCGATCAAGAAAGTGCTGACGGAAAAGGGCGTCCCGGTCCACAGCGAAAACGGCTCGCTGCTGTGGGAGCCCTGGCAGGTTCTGAAGGGCGATGGCACGCCGTACCGCGTTTTCACGCCCTTCTTTCGCAAGGGCTGCCTGCAAGCCGCGCCGCCACGCCGCCCGCTTGGAGCGCCTCCAGCGTTCGAAACCGTGGCGGATGCGCATTCGCTGACGCTCGAGGGCCTGGACCTGCTCCCGCAAATCCGCTGGGACCGCAAACTCAGCCCGCATTGGGCAGCGGGTGAAGAGGGCGCGCGGGAGCGGCTTCGGCGGTTTCTCGATGAAGGGTTGGACGGCTACAAGGAAGGTCGCGATTTTCCGGCACGGTCGAATGTCTCGCGCCTGTCGCCATATCTGCATTTCGGCGAGATTTCGCCAAATCAAGTGTGGCATTCGGCGTCAGCCGGCCCGGACAATCCCGACCGCGACCATTTCCGCTCGGAACTCGGCTGGCGGGAGTTCTCCTATTCGCTGCTCTATCATTTCCCGGACCTGCCGGACACCAATCTGCAACCTTCCTTTTCCGCCTTTCCCTGGATTGAAGACATCGATGCGTTGAAGGCCTGGCAACGCGGTGTGACCGGCATTCCCATCGTCGATGCCGGCATGCGCGAATTGTGGGAGACGGGCTACATGCACAACCGGGTGCGCATGATCGTCGGCTCGTTCCTGGTCAAGAACCTTCTGCAGCATTGGCATAGCGGCGAGCGCTGGTTCTATGACTGTCTGGTCGATGCCGATCTTGCCAACAACAGCGCCGGATGGCAGTGGATCGCCGGTTGCGGCGCGGACGCAGCGCCCTATTTCCGTATTTTCAATCCGGTGACGCAGGGACAGAAATTCGATCCCGGCGGCGCCTATACGCGCCGCTTCGTGCCCGAACTCGCAGCGCTTCCCGACAAATTCCTTTTCAGCCCGTGGGAAGCGCCGCAACCGGTTCTCCATGAGGCCGGCATCCGCCTGGGCAAAGACTATCCGGCGCCCATTGTCGACCTCAAGACCTCGCGCGAGCGCGCCCTGACCGCCTTTCAGTCCATGAAGGCCCGAGACTGATTTCCTTCTCAGCCGGTGCTTGCCCTTGCGCAAAACCGCACGAATGTGGATGTTGCTGCGAAAGGGCTGGAGCCTGCTTGAAAGGACCCGTTTCATGAGACCGACAACGCGCCTGCGGGCGCTTCTGAATGCGCCGGAATTCCTTGTCATGCCGGGCGCCCATGACGCGCTTTCTGCAAAGCTCGCCGAGCGTGCCGGTTTCGATGCGATCGTCATGGGCGGCTTTCCAGTCACCGGCTCCTTGCTGGCCGCCCCGGACAGTTCGCAACTGGGGCTTAGCGAATTGGCGGAGCATTACAGACGCGTGACCGGCGCGGTGGACATCCCGCTCTTCGTCGATGCCGACACGGGTTTCGGCAACGCATCCAACGTGCGCCGCACAACACGCGAACTGGAACGCGCCGGTGTCGCCGGGTTCTTCATCGAGGATCAGGTCTTTCCGAAGCGTTGCGGCCACACGCCGGGCAAGGCGGTCGTGCCGGTGGAAGACATGATCGCCAAGGTGAAGGCGGCGGCGGATGCGCGGACCGACGGCGATCTCGTGCTGGTGGCCCGCACGGATGCGCTTGCGGTCGAGGGGCTCAATGCCGCCATCGAACGGGCCGGGCTCTACCGTGAGGCCGGCGCCGACATGCTGTTCATCGAGGCGCCGACAAGCGTTGAACAGATGCGCCGGATCATCGCCGATCTCGGGGGGCTTCACCTCGCAAACATGATCGATTTCGGCATGTCGCCGGATCACGATTCGGCTGAACTGCAGGAGATCGGTTATGCGTGCGGGCTTTGGGGCCTCAGTTCCATTTTCACCATGACCAGGGCGCTGATCGACCTCTACGCCACGATCAAGGCTGACGGGACCAGCGCCAATGCGCGGGACCGCATGGTCACATTCGACGAATTCACGGCCATCGTCGGTCTGCCGCAGATGCGCGAGGCCGAGCAGGGCGAGCTTGATTTCGCCAGATCGCTCATCCAGGCAAAGGAGTAGGAACAATCGGGACAGACGCGGTGATACCTTTGACGCTCATTTTTGACGGTCACAATGATGTGCTGACGCGCATCCTCAATTCCGGCGGTGTCGACGCCGCGAAAGCGTTCCTCACCGGCGGCAAGGGCCATATCGACGTGCCGAAGGCGCGCGCCGGCGGCTTTGGCGGCGGCTTCTTCGCCATATGGATTCCGACCGAGAACACGCTCGACGATGATTTCGAGGCCATGAAGGCGGAGAAATACGATATCGGCCTTCCCCAGCCGGTCGGCGTCAAGAATGCGGTCCAGATCGCGATGGAGGAAGCGGCGATCCTCGTTCGGCTCGAGGAGATGGGCGCTTTGAAGATCTGTCTCGCCGCCGCCGATATCGCCGCCTGCCTGGAAAGCGGAACCATGGCCGCGATCATGCATATGGAGGGTGCCGAGGCGATCGACGCGGAGCTACACGCGCTGGAGGTCTTCTATCGCGCCGGCCTGCGCTCACTCGGCCCCGTGTGGAGCCGGCCGACCATCTTTGGGGCGGGCGTTCCATTCCGTTTTCCAGGTTCGCCCGACACCGGTCCCGGTCTGACCGAGCACGGTGCGAAACTGGTGCGCCGCTGCAATGCGCTGCGCATCATGATCGATCTTTCGCACATCACCGAAAAGGGTTTCTGGGATGTTGCGCGATTGAGCGATGCGCCGCTCGTCGCCACCCACTCCAATGCCCATGCGCTGTGCCCGCATGTGCGCAACCTCACCGACAAACAGCTTGCCGCGATCGCCGAGAGCGACGGCATGGTCGGCGTCAATTTTGCCGCGTCGTTCCTGCGCGAGGATGGCAGGATGCTTTCCGACGTTCCGCTCGAACAGATGCTGCGCCACTTCGATCACCTGATCGGGCACCTCGGCGAGGACCGGGTCGGTTTCGGCTCCGATTTCGACGGCGCGGTGGTGCCGAGGGCGATCAAGGACGCGTCCGGCCTGCCGAACCTCATCGAGGCCATGCGCGGCCACGGCTACGACGACGCACTGCTGGCAAAGCTGTGCCACGGCAACTGGCTGCGTGTATTGGAAAAGACCTGGGGCGGTTGATTTATTTCGCTCACGGCGCACGGCCGTAGCTAATATGTCCTCACGGTTGAGCGCCCAGCCTGTATCCAGATGGATACAGGCTGGGCTAACCTCCGGACGGGGCGCCGAACGATCAGCGGCGCACGGTCGTGCGCGTTGGGTGCCACACGCAAAACCTATCATGAATAAATGAACTCGAAGCGCACAGCGCTTCGAAAGGCCGACTGGCCGTCGCCGCCCATGCGGCGCGCCCGCGCAGGCCAGCCGCGCAGCGGCGGTGCGGCCGTGAGCGCAAATAACAGCGTGAAGACAAAAGAATTCTACCCTAGAGCAATTCTGAGTTAGCTTGGATCATTTGACCGCGGCGATTTTGGTCTCTGGCTAGGCGGATTGCGCGCCGTGGTGCCAACCCACCACAAGCGCGAGCCAACGACGCCAGGGAGCAAAATCGCCCGGCCCATTCATCTTTGAGTTTCAATAAGATCGTCCTTTCAAGGGTGGGGAAAATCGACCCATCGGACGTCGTTGCGCCGCTTGCCCGATGCCCAGCATCGCGCTGCGCGACGCGCCTAGCCGAGTGGACCGATTTTCCGCCATCAAATGTTCCAAGCTAACTCAGAATTGCTCTAGCAACCGTTCCTCGAACGGATAGGTCGTCAGGTTCTCGTGGCCCGTTTCGGTGATCAGCAACTGGTCTTCCAACTTGACGCCGACATTGCCGCCGTCGGCGCCGATATAGGCTTCGACCGTCATGATCATGCCGGGTTCCAGCGCGCCCTCATAGCCTGAAGCCTCATAGTCCTCCGGATAGCGGATCGCCGGATATTCGTCGCACAGGCCAACGCCGTGCGCCAGGCAGCTATAGCGCTGGTTGCGGAAGCGTTCCGGCAGCCGGTGGGCCTTGTGGGTCATCTCCTCGAAGGTCATGCCGGGCTGCATCAGTTCCATATTGGCGCTGATGTGCTCATGGGCGACCCGGTAGTGGTCCTTCTGCTCGTTGGTCGGCACGAAATCGCCGACCATCCAGGTGCGCGAGAAGTCGACGCACATGCCGTAAGTGCCGATGAGATCGGTATCGAAGGCGAGCAGCTCCCCCTGCTGGATGATCCGCGGTCCGCATTCCTGGAACCACGGATTGCAGCGCGGGCCGGAGGCCAGAAGCCGGGTCTCGATCCACTCGCCGCCGCGGCGGATATTGCCGGCATGCAGCTCGGCCCAGACATCGTTCTCGGTAATGCCCGGCTCCATGCGCGCCTGCATCTCGGCAACGGCCGCCTCGCAGGAATGCATGGCGCAACGCATGGCGAGGATCTCGTCCGGCCCTTTCACGACACGCGCGATTTCCGTGACCGCCTGGCCTTCGAAGATCTCGACGCCCAGCTTTTGCAGCGCCTCGTAGCCGGCGGTCTCGATCTTGTCGACTGCGAGCCGCCGGTTCGTCCCGCCATGCAGGCGCAAAAGATCGTCGAGCTCAGCGGCGAATTTTGCCGCATGTTCCTCCACCCGGTCGCCGCTCTCGAAATAGAAGAAGCTGGCGCCGTGGCGCACCTCGCGCACGAGCGGCGTGTGCGCCGAAAGATGATCGCAATTGTGGAAATCCCAAAGCACGATATAGCCGTCGGCCGAGACGAAACAGGCGCGGGCGAAATTGTGCGCCGTCCAGAGCTGCATGTTGGTGGTGTCGGTGGCGTAGCGGATGTTCAGCGGGTCGAAGCACAGAAGCCCCGCATAATCGTGCTTTCGGATTTCGGCGACCAGCCGGTCGAGCCGGAACCGACGCATGCGCTCAAGGTTCGGAGGCGTCAGGCCGGCGGCCTGCCATTCGGAAAAGGCAAGCGCGGTCGGCCCGATTTCGACCCGGTCATTGTCGTCGGGCGTGCCGTCCAGCTTCGATCCGGCCGCACGCCGGCGGGAGGGATCGATCTTCTGATTCGACACCGAAAAGACACTCATGGATCAGCTCCGTTCCGTCGCCCGTCAATGGAGAGAACGTTGCCGAAAATCGCCCGATATGCGCTTTTGGACGCGACCTGAAAAATCCGGTTTGCGCCTCCTGCAGTGCGAAAAACCGTGCTCTAGGCTTGCTTTAGATAGGCCGCCAGAATATCGCGCGCGGCTTCCAGGTCGGCGCGGTGGATCATCTCGGTCACCGTATGGATATAGCGCGTTCCGACGACGATGCCGACCGCGCGGGCGCCCGCCGCCGCCTGCTGGGCGGCTGCGCCGTCCTGGCCGCCGGCGCGCAACATGGTGCGTTGATAGGGGATGTCCTGCTTGACGGCGATGGCCTCGACCTCGTTGACGAGATCGCGGTCGGCAATGAAGCTCGAATCCTTGACATGCAGGCCGAAGCCCTTGCCCTGTTCGGTCGTGCGGTCCTGTTCCGGAACGCCCGGCGTGTCGCAGGAAAGCGTTGTGTCGATGCCGATGCCGATATCCGGTTTGACTGCAAAGGACGCCGTGCGCGCCCCGCGCAGGCCGACTTCTTCCTGGCAGGTGAAGGCCACATGGATCTCGCAGCCATGTTTGGCCTTGCCCAGCGCGCGGATCGCCTCGATCCCCAGCCAGCAGGCAACCCGGTTGTCGAGCGCCTTGGAGACGATCTTGTCGCCGATCTCGATCAGCGGCTCGTCCATGGTCACCATGTCACCGACCTTGACGTGATCCTTGGTCTTTTCGCCGAGACCGAGATCGATGACGAACTCGCCGACCTCCGGCACTTTCTTGCGCTCTTCTGGCGTCGCGATATGGATCGGTCGGCCGCCCGGGTTCATCACGCCTTTCAGGTCGCCTTTATCCGTCGTCACCACGACGCGGCGGGAAAAAAGGTTGCGGGCGTCGAAACCGCCCACCGGGTGCACATAGACGAAACCCTTGTCCGTGATGTGCGAGACCAGGAAGCCGATCTCGTCCATATGGCAAAGCAGCATGATCCTCTTCGGCTGCTTGACCTTCTTGCGCGGATCGCGCCGGCAAAGAAGCGAGCCCATCGGGTCGACCTCGATCGCGTCGAACAGAGGCTCGACCTCGGCTTCGATCAGTTCCCTGACACGGTATTCGTGACCCGGGACACCCGGGGTTTCGCAGAGGCGGCGCAGAAGATCCACATTCATGTTTTTTGGCTTTCTATTTGATCGGCTACTCGTTCCGGCGCGGATCATAGAAGCAGCGCGGCGCAGGGAACAGCGAAATCGTCGACCCTGTAGCGAGAAGCCGAGGTCGATTTTTCAGGGAAACTCGGAGGAGGCGGAATTCCCACTCTGGTTCTCGTCGCAATTTGTCTGTATGGAAGCCGGGACATTTCAGAAGCGCGGCATGCCCGACGACCCGGGCCGCCTTGAGACGGACAGCCATGCAGGAACTTACGATACGCCGCCCGGACGACTGGCATCTTCATCTGCGCGATGGCGCGATGCTGGAGGCTGTGTTGCCGCATACGAGCCGGCATTTCGCCAGGGCGATCATCATGCCCAACCTCGTGCCCCATGTCGCGACAACCGCCATGGCGGCGGACTACCGGGCGCGGATCGAAAAGGCACTGCCCGAGGGCGACGACTTCACGCCGCTGATGACGCTTTATCTGACCGAGGACACGGACGCCGAGGATGTGGTCGCCGGCCATCGCAGCGGTGAAATTACCGCCGTCAAGCTCTATCCGGCCGGTGCGACGACCAATTCCCATAGCGGTGTGCGCAATATCGAAACCGTGTATCCGGTCTTCGAGCGCATGGCCGAGGCCGGTGTGCCGCTCTGCGTGCATGGCGAAGTGACCGATCCGGAGATCGATATCTTCGACCGCGAGGCGGTCTTCATCGAGCGCGTTCTCGATCCGGTCCGACAGCGATTTCCCGATCTGCGGATCATCATGGAGCACATCACCACCAGTGACGGTATCGACTTTGTCGAGAACGGACCGGAGGGGATCGGCGGGACGATCACCACCCATCATCTGATCATCAACAGGAACGCCATCCTGGCCGGCGGTATCCGGCCGCACTACTACTGCCTGCCGGTGGCCAAGCGCGAAAGCCATCGCCTCGCGCTGCGCCGTGCCGCGACGTCGGGCAACAGGCGCTTCTTCCTGGGGACCGATTCCGCGCCGCATATTGATCCGGCTAAGGAAAGTGCCTGCGGTTGTGCCGGCGTATTCTCCGCCATCAATACCATGGCGTGTTTGGCGCATGTCTTCGAAGAGGAGGGCGCGCTCGACCGGCTGGAGGCCTTTGTGTCGCTGAACGGGCCGGCATTTTACGGTTTGCCGGCTAATGAAGAGCGGATACGCCTGATCAGGCGCGATGAGCCCGTGCAATATCCGGAAAGGATCGAGACGGGCCTTGGTCCGGTCACGGTATTCGATCCGATGTTCCCGCTGCACTGGGATGTCGTGCAGGATTAGGGCGGCAAGAAACGAATATTTCGAGGTATAGATGATGTTCTCAAATACATACCCTGACAGGGAACTGGCCGCCGAACTGGTCGCCAAGATGCTGGTCGAAATCAAGGCGGTGCATTTCCGCTCCGACGAGCCCTATACTTTCACCTCGGGCCTTGCGAGCCCTGTCTATATCGATTGCCGAAAGCTGATTTCCTACCCGCGCATTCGCTCGGCCATCATGGACTTCGCGGTCGGCACGATCCTGCGCGAGGCCGGCTTCGAACAGTTCGACAGCGTCGCCGGAGGCGAGACGGCGGGCATTCCCTTCGCTGCCTGGATCGCCGAGCGCATGGGCCTTCCCATGCAGTATATCCGAAAGAAGCCGAAGGGTTTCGGCCGCGATGCGCAGATCGAGGGCGACATGCCGGAGGGCAGCCGGGTGATCCTGGTCGAGGACCTGACCACCGACGGCGGCAGCAAGATCAAGTTCGCCGAGGCAATCCGCAAGGCGGGCGCCACCATCGACCACACATTCGCTGTGTTTTACTACGACATTTTCAAGGACGCACCGGAGCGCCTGAAGGCGAACGGCATGACGCTGCATTACCTTGCCACCTGGTGGGACGTGCTGTCGCTGTCGCGCAAGAACAGCTATTTCGATGAAAAGACGCTTGCCGAAGTGGAAGCCTTTCTGAATGCGCCGCTTGAATGGTCGAGCCGCAATGGCGGCATTTCGGAGCTTCCGGAAAAACCCTGAACCGTTTGTTTGTCTCTTTGACGGGAGATGCTGATGGCCAAGCCCAATTTGTTGATCGTCGGCGCCGGCGGTGTCGGCCAGGTCACCGCCAACAAGGCGGTGCAGTTCCGTGACGATTTCGGCACGATTACGCTAGCCGCGCGCAACCGCGACAAGCTCGAGAAGATCGCCGCCGATATCCAGGCACGCTGGGGCGGCGCGAATGACGAGCCGTTGCTCTCGGTCCGGGCGGTCAATGCGCGCGATCCCGGCGAAATGACCGGGCTGATCCGCGATCTCGACGCGAAGATCGTCCTCAATGTCGCCTCTTCCTATTGCAACGCCACCATACTGGACGCCTGCCTGGAGACGGGCGCCAGCTATCTCGACACCGCGCTTGCCGAGGACGAGTTCATCGAGAATATCGATCCGCCCTGGTATTCCTACGTGGAGTGGCCGCGCCGGCCGAAATTCGCCGAGAAGAAGGTCAACGCCTTTCTCGGCATGGGCTTCGACCCCGGCGTCGTCAACATCTTCTGCGCCTATGTCCGCAAGCACCTTCTCGACGAAATCGACGCGATCGACATCATCGATGTCAATGCCGGCAGCCACGGGCGCTATTTCGCCACCAATTTCGACGCCGATATCAATCTGCGCGAGATCAAGGAGGATGTGATCACCTGGGAGGAGGGCGCCTGGAAGACCATCCCGCGCCATTCGCAGTGGATGGACGTGACGCTTCCGCAGGTCGGAACGCACCGTGTCTATTCGATGGGCCATGACGAGTTGCAGTCCTTGGCTGTCAACTTCCCCGATACGCCGCGCATCACCTTCTGGATGGGCTTCGGCGAACATTACCTCAATGTGTTCAACGTGCTGGACAGTCTCGGCCTGACGTCCTCGGTTCCCGTCGAGGTGGACGGGGTCAAGGTGGCGCCGAACCGGCTGGTCAAGGCGCTGCTGCCCGATCCGGCCTCGCTGGCCGAGGGCTATACCGGCAAGATCTGCATCGGCGTCGATGTGCGCGGCAGGAAGGACGGCAAGGAAAAGCGCTTCTTCATCTGGTCGAATTGCGATCATGAGGCCAATTTCCGCGAGGTGGGTAGCCAGTCCATTTCCTATTCCACCGGCATTCCGGTGATCACAGCCGCCCGGCTGATCGCCGACGGGATCTGGAACCCGCAGACCATGGTGCATGTCGAGGAACTCGATCCCGATCCGTTCCTCGCCGCGATGCCGCAGGTCGGCATTGACTGGCAGGTGGAGGAGTTGCCTCTCGACGGCAGCTGGCCCTATCCGGAAGAGGCATGACTTGACGGGCCGGACGAATTTCGAACGCCTCGACACGGCGCGCCTGCCGAGCCCGTGTCACGTGCTCGACCTGGCGCGGCTTGAGGACAATTTAAAACTGCTGAAACGCGTCAGCGGTGAGAGCGGCGTCGAAATCCTGCTGGCGCTCAAGGCCTTCTCCTGTTTCGCGGTTGCCGACCTTGTCTCGAAATATCTGTCCGGCACAGCGGCGAGCGGGCTCTACGAGGCGCGCCTCGGCAAGACCCGTTTCGGCGGCCAGATGCACGCCTATGCGCCCGGCCTGAAAGAGGCGGATATCGACGAGATGCTCATCTATGCCGACCACCTGATCCTCAATTCACTCGGCCAGTGGCGGCGCTTTCGGGAAAAACTGGTGGGCGCGCCCGGTGTTCACTTCGGGCTGCGGGTCAATCCCGGCCACAATGAGGTGGAAAACCCGCTCTACGATCCCTGCGCGCCCTGGTCGCGCCTCGGCGTTCCGGCGAATGAATTGACGGCCGCGGATCTCGACGGCCTGTCCGGTATACACATCCACGCGCTTTGCGATCATCCTTACGAAGCATTCGATCGCATGCTTGCGGCGGTGGAAGAGAACTGCGGTCATCTCTTCGGCGCGATCGAATGGATCAATCTGGGTGGCGGGCTGCTGATCACGGAAGAGGGTTTTCCGGTTGATACATTTATTAGCCGGTTAAAAGAGTTTCGTGAGCGGACCGGACTGACTGTCTACCTGGAGCCTGGCACTGCCGTTGGGCTCCACGCCGGCGCGCTTGTATCCGAGGTGCTTGACCGTACCGGCAATGTCGGCGAACTGGCGATCATGGACACATCCGCCACCTGCCATATGCCGGATGTGATCGAAGCGCCGTTCACGCCCGACGTGCTGGGCGCGCAGACCCTGCCGCGCGATATGGAGGCGGCGCCCGGTGAGTCGAATATCGTGCGGCTCGGCGGGCCGACCTGCCTCGCAGGCGACATTATCGGCACCTACCGGTTCGAAACGCCGCCGCGGGTCGGCGACCGGGTGGTCTTCCTCGATCTCGGCTACTACACCATGGTCAAGGCAACGACTTTCAACGGCACGCCCCTGCCGGCGCTGGCACTCTGGGACAGCCGCAGCGATGCGCTGGAGGTGGTTCGCGAATTTTCCTATGCCGATTTCGAGGGCCGGCTTTCCTGAGACAAAGAAAGGTTCGCTCATGGCCATCCTGGACTATTCCGGCGAAATCTGGCGCGAGGCGCTGGGCATACCGCGTGGCCGGGAGCCGGCGGCGCTGATCCTTGAAGGCACCTGGTGGCGCGAGACGGCCACCGGCAACCGGCTCTCCAAGCTGTCCGACGTTCGCGAGCTTGCCTTTCCGGATATGTTTGCCGGCTCATGGAATGATGTGGATGTTGTTTATTGCTGCGCCTATGGCGCGGCCCGGGCGGTCGAGCCGGCCCATATCTTCGCCCAGCTCGGGACGCCGCTTCTCATCCAGATCGGCACCTGCGGCACGCTCGATCCGCAGGCGTCCTCAGGCAAGGTCATCCTGCCGGAAAGCTGCGCGGCCCGCGACGGTGTCTCGCAGCATTACGGGGCAGGGCAGACGGTGCGCATGGATGCGCATTGGCTGGAGCGCGCCGAGCGCCATCTCAACGGCCACGCCGTCGAGACACAAAGAGCGTATCATCTGACCTGGCCGAGCCTCTTCGCGCAGTCCGACGATATGTGCGACGGCTGGGCCGCGGAAGGCCTGCTGTCGATCGACATGGAGACTTCCACGGTCGCTGCCGTTGCGGATTATTTCGGCGTCAAGGCCGTCTCGATGCTCACGGTCTGGGACGCGTTGCCCCATGGGCGCACCTTTCTCGACCCGCTGGAGCCGGACGATGCGGCGCGATTGAAGCGCTCCAATCAAAAGGTCTTCGACGTGGCGCTTGAGCTCGCGGAAGAGGCGGGAAAGGCGCGATCGGAAGCGTAGGCCTCGAAGAAAAATGCTGCAGAAATGCTGCGCAGCATAGGTGCAGCATTTTGCGTACAATAAAATTGCTGCAATGCAGCATAATATGCGGTAAAGTGTTGGAAAATCAGGAAAACTGACCTCTTTCCCGATCCGTCTCTTCTGCGATGAAATCGACGACGGCCTTGATGCGCCGGATATTGCGCAGGTTCTCGTGATAGACGATCCAGTAGGTGCGCCCGACCTGTTTGTGCGGCAGAACCGGAACCAGTTCCTTGTGCGGGCGCGCCAGGAATGTGTGCAATATGCCGATGCCGGCGCCGGCCCGCACGGCCTCCACCTGTCCGAGCACGGCCGAGATCTCGAAATCCGATTCCCAGTTGCGCGCGAACTCCGAACGGTAGTGCAGGCGCGGCGACATGATCAGGTCTTCGACATAGCCGATCAGCCGGTGCTGTTTCAGAGCCTCTTCGTTTTCGGGCATGCCGTGGGCGGCGAGATAATTCTTCGAGGCGTAGAGCGCCAGCGTATAGTCGACCAGCTTGCGGGTGATCAGCCGGCCGGTGTCCGGCCGCTCGACGGTGATGACCACATCCGCCTCGCGGCGCGACAGCGAGAAGCTGAGCGGCACCGGCACAAGCTGGATCTTCAGGCCTGGATAGCGCTCGGTGAGCTGCCCGAGACGCGGCGCAAGGAAGGAAACGCCGAAACCGTCCGTTGCGCCGATGCGCACCGCTCCGGTCACTTCGGTATCCGTCATGCCGACGGCGGAGCGGGCCGACAGCATCTCGGCCTCCATGCGTTCGGCCGCATGCATGAACGCTTCGCCCTCGGGCGTCAGGTCGCAGCCATTGGTGCGCCGGATCAGCAGTTTCGATTGCAGCGCATCTTCAAGCGCGCCGACCCGCCGCCCGACCGTGGCATGGTTGAGCCCCAGCCGCCGCGACGCGGCGAGGATCTGGCCGGAGCGCGCAACCGCCAGAAAAATTCGCACATCGTCCCAGTTCATGCCATTCTTTCAGCCCGAATACATCGAATTTGCGGAACTATAAAATGCGCACAACGGTTGCGAAAGCCTGCGCGTTGATTTTCAGAATTTAAAGCGCAGAATGCGGCCAACCACATGGAGGCCAACCACATGGAGGAATGCAATGCGTGAAATCGGACACTTTATCGGCGGCAGGACGGTCGCCGGAACCAGCGGCCGCACGGCCGACGTGCTGATGCCCATGGACGGAACGGTTCAGGGCAAGGTCTCCCTCGCCAGCGCCGCGGAAGTGCGCGCGGCGGTCGAGAACGCCAGGGCCGCGCAGCCCGAATGGGCGGCGACGAACCCGCAAAGGCGCGCCCGCGTGCTGATGAAGTTCCTCGATCTCGTCCACCAGGAATACGATTCCCTTGCCGAGCTGCTCGCCAGGGAGCACGGCAAGACGATCCCGGACGCCAAGGGCGACATCCAGCGCGGCCTCGAGGTCGTCGAGTTCTGCATCGGCGCGCCGCATCTGATGAAGGGCGAGTTCACCGATGGCGCGGGTCCGGGCATCGATGTCTATTCCATGCGCCAGGCGCTCGGCGTCGTCGCCGGCATCACCCCGTTCAATTTCCCGGCCATGATTCCGCTGTGGAAGATCGCCCCGGCAATCGCCGTCGGCAACGCTTTCATCCTCAAGCCGTCCGAACGTGATCCGGGCGTTCCCATGCGCATCGCCGAACTCTTCATCGAGGCCGGCCTGCCCGAGGGCATCCTCAATGTCGTCAATGGCGACAAGGAAGCGGTCGATGCGATCCTCGACGACCCCGACATCAAGGCCGTCGGCTTTGTCGGCTCGACGCCGATCGCCGAATATATCTACAGCCGCGGCTGCGCCAACGGCAAGCGCGTGCAGTGTTTCGGCGGCGCCAAGAACCACATGATCATCATGCCCGATGCCGACATGGACCAGGCCGTCGACGCGCTGGTCGGCGCCGGATACGGCTCGGCCGGCGAGCGCTGCATGGCGGTTTCCGTCGCCGTTCCCGTCGGGCAGCAGACAGCCGACCGCCTCGTCGAGGCGCTGGCGCCGCGCGTCGAAAGCCTGAAAGTGGGACCGTCCACCGATCCGTCCGCCGATTTCGGACCGCTGGTGACCCAACAGGCGCTCGATCGCGTCAAGGGCTATGTCGATCTCGGCGTCGAAGAAGGCGCCAAGCTCGTGGTCGATGGCCGCGACTTCAAGATGCAGGGCTACGAGAACGGCTACTATATGGGCGGCTGCCTGTTCGACAATGTCACGCCCGACATGCGCATCTACAAGGAAGAGATCTTCGGTCCGGTGCTTTCCGTGGTGCGCGCCGACAACTATGAAGAGGCGCTGCGTCTGCCCAATGAGCACGAATACGGCAACGGCGTCGCCATCTTCACCCGCGACGGCGATGCGGCGCGCGATTTCGCCGCGCGTGTCCAGGTTGGCATGGTCGGCGTCAACGTGCCGATCCCCGTGCCGATCGCCTATTACACTTTCGGCGGCTGGAAGGGTTCGTCCTTCGGCGACCTCAACCAGCACGGACCGGACGCCTTCCGCTTCTACACCAAGACCAAGACGGTCACCTCGCGCTGGCCCTCGGGTGTCAAGGACGGCGCCGAATTCGTCATCCCGACGATGAACTGATCAAAGGCTTCATCGGAAGAATTGAAACGCCCGCCAATCCGGCGGGCGTTTTTGATTGCGAGGCAACAAGCGGATATCGGCTTCGCACGCTTTGCCGCATCTCTCCGGGAAACAACCAGCCCGGAGACGTGCCATGTCGATCCTTTTCAAAGCCTTGCCAACAGAGACAGTCCGCGCCTTGCAGTCCGGCGGTGCGGACTCCAATCGTCAGAAACCCGAGAGATGCACTTCGGACGGCGTCGGAATCCCCTGTCGCCACTGCCTGAGATTCGTGCAAAAAGACAGGGCGTTTCTCACCATCGGCCACAGGCCCTTCGAAAGCGTTCAGCCCTATGCGGAGACGGGCCCGATCTATCTGTGCGCGGATGCCTGCGAGCGCCGCGCGGATAGCGACGCGCTGCCGGATGTCATGAAGACATCGCCGCAATTCATCATTCGCGGCTATTCGGCGGATGAGCGCATTTGCTACGGAACCGGGAAAGTGGTCGCAACCGCTGACATTGTTTCGGCGTGCGAGACGATGTTTGAGGATGTGCAGATCGCCTTCATCCACATCCGTTCGGCCAGCAATAACTGCTTCTACTGCCGTGTCGAGCGCGCCTGAACCGCGCTCAACCCTTCTGCTCTTCCTGAATGAATGCGACCAGTCCGGCGGTGGAGCTGTCATGGCCTTCGGCGTCCTCCTTACCCTCGACAACCGGAAGCAGCGCCGTGGCGAGTTCCTTGCCGAGCTCAACGCCCCATTGGTCGAAGGCGTTGATGCCGAAGAGTTGTGCCTCGACGAAGACGCGGTGCTCGTAAAGCGCGATCAGCCGGCCGAGCGCGTAGGGCGTGAGCTTCTTGTAGGCGATCGTCAGGGACGGGCGGTTGCCGGCAAAGACCCGGTGCGGCGCCAGCGACACATCGGCGCCATTGGCCTGCATCTGGGCCTGCGCCTCCTCGAGCGTGCGGCCGCGCATCAGCGCTTCCGACTGTGCCAGGCAATTGGCGACGAGAAGGTCATGCTGATGCTGCAGGTCCGGCTCGTGCCCCTGTGCCGCGATGATGAATTCAACGGGAATGATGTCGCTGCCCTGGTGCAGGAGCTGGAAGAAGGCGTGCTGGCTGTTGGTGCCGGGTTCGCCCCAGACCAGCGGGCCGGACGGGCCTTCCAGGGCCTTTCCGTCGACAGCCACGCTCTTGCCGTTCGATTCCATGTCGAGCTGCTGCAAGTAGGCCGGCAGGCGCGCCAGCCGCTGGTCATAGGGGATGACGGCGCGCGAGCCCCAATTGCAGACGGCGCGATGGAAGAAGCCGATCAGCCCAAGCAGCATCGGCAGGTTTTCGAGCACCGGCGCGGTGCGGAAATGATTGTCGAGGTTGTGGGCACCTTCGAGGAATTCGCCAAAGCGCTTCGGCCCGATGGCGATCATCAGCGGCAGGCCGATGGCCGACCAGATCGAGTAGCGTCCGCCGACGAAATCCCAGAAGCCGAAAACCCGTTCCTGGCCAATGCCGAAAGCGGCAACCTTGTCGAGCGCCGTCGACACCGCCGCGAAATGCTGCCCGACCGCCTCCTCGCCCATCGCCTCGGCGATCCACTTGCGGGCCGTTGCCGCGTTGGTCATCGTCTCGATTGTTGTGAATGTCTTTGAGGCAACGATGACCAGCGTCGTCTCCGGATCGAGTTTCGCCAGCGCATCGGCGATATGCGCGCCGTCGATATTGGAAACGAAATGGACCGCAGGCCCGTCGCAATAGGGCGAGAGCGCCTGGCAGGTCATGGCCGGACCGAGGTCCGATCCGCCGATGCCGATATTGACGACGTCCGTAATCCTCTTGCCCGTCGCACCGGCAATGGTGCCATCGCTCAGCCCGGTCGCGAAAGCGCCCATCGCATCGAGCACCGCGCGGATTTGCGGCATGACGTCTTTCCCGCCGTCGCGCACCGGTGCGTCAGAACGGTTGCGCAGCGCCGTGTGCAGAACGGCTCTGTCCTCGGTCGCGTTGATATGCGCGCCGGAAAACATCGCGTCGCGCTTCTGCTCGAGGTCCGCGTCGATGGCCAGCTGCTGCAGCAGATGCATCGTTTCCGTATCGGCCGGACATTTCGAATAATCGAGCAGCAGGTCGTCGAGGCGCGCCGAATACCGTTCGAATCGATCGGGATCTCCGGCAAAGGCGGCGCGCATGTCGAGCGGCATGGTCTGCACGTGGTGAACCTGAAGCTTTGTGAGAGTCCTGCCGATGTCCGGGATCATTTCAAATCCTGTTCAAATGGGCGCAGGGCGCGTCAGGCGCGCCACTGGCTTGTCATAATAGATGAATGCGACGGCTATGTCGCATAGCTGAAACGGGCGGTCAAATCGATTTAAATGCCCAGATGCAAAACGCCGGGCAAGGCCCGGCGTTCGTGTCGCATTCGAATTTTCCCTGCCGGTCAGGCGGTTTTCGCAAGGTCCGCGTCCCGCAACTCGCGGCGCAGGATCTTGCCGACATTGGTCTTTGGCAGTTCGTCGCGGAACTCGATATATTTCGGCCGCTTGTAGTTGGTCAGCTTGTCGGAACACCAGTTGCGGACATCCTCTTCCGTCAGGTTCGGGTCGGACCGCACGACGAACATCTTGACCACTTCGCCCGAATGCTCGTCCGGAACGCCGATGACGGCTGCTTCCAGGATGCCGTCATGGCTTGCTGCCACCTCCTCGACCTCGTTCGGATAGACGTTGAAGCCGGAGACGAGCACCATGTCCTTCTTGCGGTCGACGATGCGCACATAGCCGGTCTCGTCCATATAGCCCATGTCGCCGGAGCGGAAGAAACCGTCCTCGGTCATCACCTTTGCCGTTTCTTCCGGCCGGTTCCAGTAGCCCACCATCACCTGCGGTCCGCGTATGCAGATCTCGCCCACTTCGCCGAGCGGCAGCGACTTGCCGTCGTCGTCGCGAATGTCGATGTCCGTCGAGGGCAGCGGAAGGCCGATGGCTCCGGTGAATTCGCCGTCGCCATCGAAGCGGTTGGCGGTTGCGACCGGGGAGGTTTCCGAAAGGCCGTAGCCTTCCGAGATGGAGCAACCGGTCAATTCCTTCCAGCGCTCGGCCACCGGCCGCTGCACGGCCATCCCGCCGCCCAGCGTCAGCCGCAATTCGGAAAAGTCGAGTTTCCTGAAGTCTTCATTGTTGAGCAGCGCATTGAACAGCGTGTTGAGCCCCGGCAGCACATGATACTGGTACTTGCCGAGCTCCTTGACGAAGCCGGGAATGTCGCGCGGATTGGGAATGAGGACGTTGTGGGCGCCCTGGTCCATGCCCATGATGGCGTTCACCGTCAGCGCGAAGATGTGGTAGAGCGGCAGGCAGCAGATATAGACAAGCTGATCGGGCAGCTTTTCCTTGCGCTTCAGCGCCTCCAGCCAGACATGGTTCTGGGCCGCGTTCGACAGGATATTGCGGTTGCTCAGCGTCGCGCCCTTGGAAACGCCCGTCGTGCCGCCCGTATATTGCAGGAAGGCGATGTCGTCCGGCCCCACATCGGCCATTGTGAAGGACTTGCCGGCTCCCGCCGCCAGCGCCGCCTTGAAAGGCGTATGGCCGGGCAGCGACCAGTCGGGCACCATTTTCTTGACCCGGCGCACCACGAAATTCACCAGATGGCCCTTCAGACCCATCATGTCGCCCATGGTCGCGACACAGACATGCTTGACCTCGGTGCGGGCGATGACCTGCTGCAGGGTCGTCGCGAAGTTCTCCAGGATGAAGATGGCCTTCGCGCCGGAATCCTTCAGCTGATGTTCCAGTTCGCGCGGAGTGTAGAGCGGGTTGACATTGACGACGACATAGCCGGCTTGCAGCACAGCGGCTGCCGCGATGGGATATTGCAGGATATTGGGCATCATGATGGCAACGCGGTCGCCCTTTTGAAGGCCCAGGGACTGCAGCCATGAACCGATCTGCGCCCCGTAGGTGTCGAGCTCGCCATAGGTGATCGTCTTGCCCATACATGTATAGGCGGGTTTCGATGCATTATCCTCGCAGGCTTTCTTGATCAGGGCGCCGACGGAAGCGTGCTCAAGTTTGCCGATGTTCGCGGGCACACCTTCGGGATAGGACTTCAGCCAGATTTTCTCATTCGGCTGCGAAGCTTTTTTTTCGTCAGGTGCTGTCGACATGAATTCCTCCCGGGTGCCCAAGCGCTCTGATTGTTCTTTAACGTGCCGTCCCGTCACCGAAACAAAGGCACGCCTCCCTCGCTCCCAGATTTATGGTCACCGGCCCTCCGGTGCAAGTGTCATTTTACGTAAAAGTAAGAATTGCGTTAGCGAATTCGCCAGTGCCGTGCCAGGGAGGCTTCCTGTGAATGGCAGGCTCGCGATTGCTGGTCTGCGGTATCCGGGCACGTCAAGATTAGAATAAATCTAAACTATTGAAATTTATGCAGCTTTTCCAAAATAGAGTTTGACATTCATATATTATGCAGCTTTTTAAGGCAATGAGCCGGGCGGTCCGCCGGAAGCAATATTGCGTTGCATGTTTCCCGCCTGGCAGGAAGTTCTATTCAGCCGCAACCGATCAGCCGGAGCATCAGATGTTTTATGGAATGAGGAAGATCGCCTGTGCCGCGCCGCTGGCGTTGGCCGTGGTAGCCGCCGCCCCGTCCGCACAGGCCGAAGTGGACGGCAAGGCCGTGCTCAAGACCTATGCCGATATCGCCGAAGCCAATTACGCGGATTCCCTGACGACAGCCAAGGCGCTTGAGGTCGCCATCGGCGCGCTGGTGGCGGATCCGAGCGAAGCGACGATGCAGGGGGGCCGAGACGCCTGGAAGGCCGCGCGCATTCCTTACCAGCAGACCGAGGCATTCCGTTTCGGCAATCCGATCGTCGATGATTGGGAAGGCCGTGTGAATGCCTGGCCGCTTGATGAGGGCATGATCGACTACGTTGATTCCGGCTACGGCACGGAATCGGATCTCAACCCGCTCTATACGGCCAACATCATCGCCAACCAGTCGCTCAAGGTGAACGGTGAGGACGTCGATATCAGCGCGATCACGCCGGCGGTTCTTTCCGGCAAGCTGCATGAGGCCGGCGATGTCGAGGCCAATGTCACGACCGGCTATCACGCCATCGAGTTCCTGCTCTGGGGTCAGGACCTCAACGGCACGGATGCCGGCGCCGGCAACCGGCCCTACACGGATTTCGATCCCGACAACTGCACCGGCGGCAATTGCGCCCGCCGCGCCGAGTATCTGGCGGCAGCCGCCAATCTGCTGGTCGACGATCTTGAGGAAATGGTCGCCAACTGGCGCACGGACGGCGAGGCGCGCAAGGCGGTCATGGATGGCGAGGTGAACCAAGGCGTTGCCAAGATCCTCACCGGCATGGGTTCGCTCTCCTATGGTGAACTGGCCGGCGAGCGCATGAAGCTCGGCCTGCTGCTTCACGATCCGGAAGAAGAGCATGACTGCTTCTCCGACAACACCCACATCTCGCATCTCTACGATGCGATCGGCATCCGCAATGTCTATGAGGGCTCCTACACACGCACCGACGGATCCGTCGTCAAGGGCCCGTCCGTGTCCGATATGGTCAAGAAAGCCAATGCCGATATCGACAAGGAACTGCGCGCCGATATCGATGCGACGGTTGTGGCCATGAAGGCGATTTCCGACGCGGCCGAAGGCGGTGAGGCCTACGACCAGCAGATCGGCGAGGGCAACGCAACCGGCAATGCTCGGGTCCAGACAGCCATCGATGCGCTGGTCAAGCAGACCAAGTCGATTGAGCGCGCCGTTGCGGCGCTCAACCTCGGCACGCTGGAATTCGAGGGCTCCGACAGTCTCGACAATCCGAGCGCGGTCTTCGAATAGGCTTTGACCATGCATGACCGCCCGCCGGCCAGATGGCGGCGCATATGCATTTTGGCACTTGTCGCGGCGGCGCCGGCTCTCAGCCTCGCCGCCGCGCCCGCTTTAGGCGAGCGTGACGACCTGACCGCGGCCGAGCGGGCGCGGGTGCTTGCGGTCACCGAGCCGACAGCGGATTTTTCCGAGGCCGAGCGCTTTGAGGCGATGCCCGGCGGAGCGACGACCCTTCGCAAGTCTGCCGGCAGAGAGTCTTTCTCGTTTCCGTCGGCCAATATCAGTTTTGGCGGACGGGAGACCTTTACCCTCGGCGAAGCCCTGTTTGAAAAGCTCTGGGTGTCGTCGCCGGCCTCGACCAAGGCCTCCGACGGGCTTGGTCCGCTGTTCAATGCCCGCGCCTGTTCGAGCTGCCATATCCGCAATGGCCGTGGACTGGCGCCCGACGGAGAAGGCAATGAGGGATCGCTCGTCCTGGCTCTCTCGGACGGCAAACATGCCGACCCGGTCTATGGCGCCCAGTTGCAGACCCGCGCCGTCCAGGGCCTCGAGGCCGAAGCGGTAACGAAAACCGCTTACGAGGAGGTCCCGGTGCGGTTGCGTGACGGGACGGAAATTATCTTGCGCCGACCGGTCTATTCCATCGAGAATCTTGCCCATGGGCCCTTGGGAAGCCGGACACATGTCTCGCCGAGGCTCGCGCCGCCGATGATCGGTCTCGGTCTCATCGAACGGATCGCGCTGAGCGATCTGCAGATGCTGCAAGATCCGCACGATAGCGACGGCGACGGAATTTCCGGCCGCATCAACTGGGTTGCCGATCCCGAGACCGGCGCAATCACCTCCGGGCGCTACGGCTGGAAAGCGTCTCGGCACAGTATCCGCGCGCAGTCGGCGGCGGCGTTTTCGACCGATATCGGCCTGTCGAGCGCACCTTTTCCGGCCCATGCCGGCGACTGCACGGCTTTTCAGCGGGACTGCCTGGCAGCGCCGCACGGCGCCCAGCCGCATCTGGGACCCGTCGAGGTGACCGATACGGTGCTTGAGATGGTGGCCGGATTTGCCGGTCATATCGCTGTCCCGAAGCGCCGCGATGTGGGTGATGCAAAGGTGCTCGAAGGCAAGGAACTGTTCTACGGCGCCGGCTGCACCGCCTGCCACCGGCCGAAATTCGTCACCCGGCGCGGAGAGGAAGCCGGCGCCAATGGCTTCCAGCTCATCTGGCCCTATTCGGATTTTCTTCTGCACGATATGGGCGAGGGTCTGGCCGACGAAGGCGGAGCGGCAATGGCGCGCGAATGGCGCACCCCGCCGCTCTGGGGCATCGGCCTGACGGAGGCGGTTCTGGGGCAGGAAAACTACCTGCATGACGGGCGCGCCCGCACGCTCGAAGAGGCCATCCTGTGGCATGGCGGCGAGGGCAAAACCGCACGCGATGCCTTCGCAGACATGTCCGCCAGTCAACGAGAAGCGCTGGTGACGTTCTTAAAATCTCTTTAGTTTCATAGCGTTAAGGGGTCTATTGTGCGGCTTCGCCGGAAAGCAGTCGAAGCGCGCTTGACAAAATCCGAATTTTAATCAAACGTTTAATTAATAAAGATGCCGGCTTACCGATGCTATTGCGAGCTTCCTCGAAAATGCGGTTTGACCGGCGCTTGACCATTGGGAGGTAATTCGTTGCCGCAGGCACAGGCAGTGCAGCAGGGCAGGGCGCGGGACAGCCGAAAGGCCATCCTCGACGCCGCCGAAAGGGCCTTTGCCGATTTCGGTTTCGGCGGCGCGTCCATCCGCGCCATTGCCCGCGACGCCGATGTCAACCAGGCGATGGTCCACTACTATTACCAGAACAAGGATCAGCTCTTCTCCGCCGTTGTCGAAAGGCGCGCCGGCGATATCAACGAGCGCCGCGACCTTGCGCTCGATGCGCTGTTCGACAATGCCGTTCCGGCGCTGGAAGATCTGGTCGAAGCACTGCTTCGCCCGACCATCGAGCTTGGCCACGATGTCGAGCGCGGCGGTGATGCCTATGCGCGCCTGATTGTCTATTTCAACAATTCGGCCGATGAACGCTCGCAGCGCGTGGCGGAAGAAAATTACGATCCCATTGCCCGGCGGTCGATCGACGCACTCATGCGGGTCTTGCCCGGCCTCGGCAGGGCAGAGGCCGTTCGCGGCTATCTCTTCGCCATCAGTGTCGCGCTGTCGGTCATGGCGAAAACCGGCCGTGCAGCGCGTCTCTCGGATGGCCTTTGCGACGATTCGAACACCGAGGAAACGGTGGCGACGGTGGTTGCATTTGCCTGCGCGGGCATTCGCGCCTTGGCGGATGGACGGTTCGAGAACAGACAGGATTGAGCTTCAAGGCCGCGAAAGACGGCGGCTGAGAAAACAGCAAATGGTGAAAACCGGGAGGAAACCATGAAACGACTATTGTCCGCATTGCTTGCTACAGCCGTACTGGCGGGCGCTTCGCTCACCGCCAGGGCCGAAACGGTCGACATAACGATGGCGGCCGGACACCCGCCGGTGTTCCGCTGGGTCAAGCATGCGAACCAGACCTTCATTCCGGCCGTCAACAAGGCACTCGAGGGCAGTGGCATAACGGTGAACTGGAGTGAGCAGTATGGCGGTTCGATCGCCAAGGTCGGCGGCGTGCTTGAAGCAGTTGAGGAAGGGCTTGCAGAGGTCGGCCTTGTCTCCAGCCTGTTCGAGGCCGCCAAGCTCGCGCCGCAGAACGTCACCTATTTCACCCCTTTCGTGTCCAGCAATGCCACCGCAATCTCCGAATTGATGGATAGGCTGCACGAGGAGAACGCCGAACTGCGCAAGTCCTGGGAAGAAAACAATCTCGAATATCTCGGCGCGGCGATCGGCATCGACGACTATCTTCTGATGACGACGTTCCCGGTCAATTCGCTCGACGATCTGAAGGGCAAGAAGATCGGCGCGCCGGGGCCGGCGGTCAACTGGCTGAAGGGCACGGGCGCCATCGGCGTTTCCGGCAATCTGACCACCTACTACAACGAAATCTCGACCGGCGTTTATGACGGCGTCATTGTGTTCGCCACGGCCGCCGTACCCGGCAAGCTCTACGAGGTTGCGCCCTATGTGACCAAGGTCGGCTTTGGCGCCCAGTACGCCGGCGGTATCGCCGCCAACAAGGAGTGGTTCGACGCCCAGCCCGAGGCCCTGCAGAACGCGTTGCGCCGCGGCGGCGTTGCCCAGCGCGAGGCCTATCACAAGGATCTCGACCAGGCGATCACCGCATCCCTGGAGGCCATTCGCGCCAATGGCGGAACCGTCACGGAAGTCTCGCCGGAGTTCCGCATGAAATGGGCCGCCGGCATGGAAAATGTCGCCAAGGCCTGGGCCGCCCAGCTTGATGGCGAGGGCAAGCCCGGCTCCAGCGTCCTGTCCGCCTATATGGACGCCATGCGTAAGGATGGCGCGACCCCGGTCCGCGACTGGGACAAGGAATAGTCCCGTCCGAAATCCGCGGCGGCACCGGACAGCATAGCCGGTGCCGCCGCAAATACGCGGTTTTCTCATGCCCAGAATTCTTCAACAGGTGCAGGCCGTCATCGATCGGCTGACGATGGGATTGAACGTGCTCGGCACGCTGCTCATCCTGGCGCTGATGGTCCTTATCAACAGCGACGTGATCGGGCGCGGCGTGTTTCTGTCGCCCGTTTCTGGGGTGCCAGAGCTTGTTTCCATGTCGATTGTCGCCATCGTCTTCCTGCAGGTGGGGCAGGCCTTTCGCATGGGCCGCTTCACGCGAACGGACGCGCTCATCAATATTCTCGAACGGCGCGCGCCCCGCGTCAGGGCGGGGCTTGAATTGCTCTACAGCGCCGCCGGCTTTTTCATCATCGGCGCTCTTTTGAACGCAAGCTATCCGCTTTTTATCAAGGCCTGGGACCGCAGTACCTTTGTCGGAACGGTCGGCGATTTCATCGCCCCGATCTGGCCGGTCAAGCTGGTCATTCTCATCGGCTGCGCCGCGCTTTTGCTGCAGCTTGCCATGTCGGTGATCCGCAGCGCCATCGAGATGTTCACCGGCGGGCATATGGATCCGGCAGAAACGGCAGGTGGCCATGACACCGTTTGAGATCGGTCTGGCGGCGCTCGCCGTCATGGTAGTGCTCGTTTATGTCGGCATGTATGTGCCGCTTGCCCTGATGGTCGTTTCCTACTGTGCCGTATGGATGATGAAAGGTTCGCCCATCCTTGCCGGCAAGCTGCTGGCGCTGGCCGCTTCGGAAACCATATCCAGCTACTTCTTCGGCGTCGTGCCGCTCTTCGTGCTGATGGGCTATGTCGTTTCCGTCACCGGCATGGGGCGCGACGCCTTCGACGTCGCCAATCACCTGTTCCGCCGGTTTCGCGGCGGCTTGGGCATCGGCACGGTCGGCGCCAATGCGATCTTTGCGGCGATCACTGGTATTTCCATTGCCTCGGCGGCGGTGTTCACCCGCATCGCCGTGCCGGAAATGGTTCGCCATGGCTACACCAAGCGGTTTTCCGTCGGCGTCGTCGCCGGCTCCTCCGTCCTCGGCATGCTGATCCCGCCCAGCCTCCTGTTGATTCTCTACGGTCTTTTGACCGAGCAGTCCGTGGGCGATCTTTTCATCGCAGGCGTCATACCCGGCCTCCTCCTGGCATTGATCTTCGGCATAGGCGTCGTCGCCATGGCCCGTTTCTGGCCCGGTTTCATCGGCGAGAACCTGTCGGACAGCGATGAGCCGCCGCTCAGCAGCGGCGAGTTGTTCAAGAAGGGTTTTCCCATCGCCGCCCTGATCTTCCTGGTGCTCGGCGGCATCTATGCCGGCTGGTTCACGCCCATCGAGGCCGGCGCTGTCGGCTGCCTCGGCGCGATCGTCATCGGCCTTCTGCGCCGCTCGCTCACCTGGAAGGATTTCTGGAGCGTATTGACCGATACAGGCCTGGTGACCGCCTCGATCTGCTTCCTCATCATCGCGGCGCAGATGTACTCGCGCATGCTGGCGCTCTCCGGTGCGCCGGCTGAGTTCGGCAGTTTCGTCGCGACAGCCGATATCGGTTTCTGGGGCGTTGTGCTCGCTTACGTCGCGCTCGTCATCATCATGGGCACAATCCTCGATTCCTCGTCCATCATGCTGATCCTGGTGCCGCTGATGCTGCCGGTGATCCAGCCGATGAATATCGATCTCATCTGGTTCGGCATCGTGACCGTGCTCGCGGTGGAGATCGGGCTGTTGACGCCGCCATTCGGCATATCGGTCTTTGTGATCAAGTCGGCGCTCAATGACGACACGATTTCGCTCGGCGACATCTTCGCCGGGGCCGCGCCCTTTGCCCTCATGATGCTGCTTGTCCTGGCGCTGGTGCTCATCTTCCCGACACTGGCGACGCTGCCGCTCGGATACTGACGGAGAAAAGAAATGCCACGCAGAATTGTCGATTTGTCCGTGCCGCTGGAGGCCGACATCGCTTCCGACCCGCCCGTCATGCTGCCGGAGATCGACTATGTCGACCACGAGATGTCGGCGGCGCAGGTCATGGCGTTCTTCCCGGGACTGAAGAAGCAGGATCTGCCGGGCGGCGAGGGTTGGGCGGTCGAACAGCTGAGGATCACCACCCATAACGGCACCCATCTCGACGCGCCCTATCACTATCATTCGACCATGAACAATGGCGAACGCGCGATCACAATCGACGAGGTGCCGCTGGAATGGTGCTTCCAGCGCGGTGTCAAACTGGACTTCCGCCATTTCGACGATGGATATGTGGCGACGGCCGCGGATGTGGCGGCCGAACTCGAACGCATCGGCCACGATCTCCAGCCGCTCGATATCGTCGTCGTCAACACGGCCGCCGGCGCCCGCTACGGCCAGCCCGACTATGTTTCTACGGGCTGCGGCATGGGTCGCGAGGCAACGCTCTATCTGCTGGAGCGCGGCGTGCGCGTCACCGGCACCGATGCCTGGAGCTGGGACGCGCCTTTCGTCCACACGGCGAAGGAATATGAGCGCACCCACGATGCAAGCATCATCTGGGAGGGGCACCGGGCCGGCATGGAGATCGGCTACTGCCACATCGAGAAGCTGACCAATCTCGAGACACTGCCGCCGAGCGGCTACGAGATCGCCTGCTTCCCCTACAAGATCAAGGGCGGCTCGGCGGGCTTCACCCGCGCCGTCGCGATTTTCAACGAATAGGAGGCCACCATGGCTCAGAAAATGAAGAAGGTGATTGTCACCTGCGCGGTCACCGGCGGCATTCATACGCCGACCATGTCCGCTAATCTGCCGGTGACGCCGGACGAGATTGCCCAGCAATCCATCGATGCGGCCGAGGCCGGCGCCTCGATCCTGCACCTGCATGCGCGCAATCCCGAAGACGGCCGCCCGACGCCCGATCCCGACGTCTTCATGCAGTTCCTGCCGCGCATCAAGCAGGCGACCAACGCGGTCATCAATATCACCACGGGCGGCGGGCTCGGCATGACGGTGGAGGAGCGCCTTGCCGCGCCGCTGCGCGCCGAACCTGAAATGTGCTCGCTCAATATGGGTTCGATGAACTTCTCGCTGCATCCGCTGGCCGACAAATATCCGAGCTGGAAATATCCGTGGGAGCCGCAGTTTCTGGCCGGCAGCGAGGACTTCATCTTCCGCAACACCTTCAAGGATATCCGCATGATCCTCGAGCGGCTCGGCGAGGGCTGCGGCACGCGCTTCGAGCATGAATGCTACGATATCGGGCATCTTTACAATCTGGCGCATTTCGTCGATGCCGGCCTCATCAAGCCGCCTTTCCTGGTCCAGTCGATCTTCGGCATTCTCGGCGGCATCGGCGCCGACATGGAAAATGTCATGTTCATGAAGCAGACGGCGGACCGGCTGTTCGGCGACGATTATGTCTGGTCGGTGCTTGCCGCCGGGCGCTTCCAGATGCCCTTCATCACCCAGGCCGCCATGATGGGCGGCAATGTCCGGGTCGGGCTTGAGGATTCGCTCTTCATCGCCAGGGGACAGCTCGCCCAGTCGAACGCGGAGCAGGTGCGCAAGATCAGGACCATCCTCGAAGAACTTGGAATGGAAATCGCCTCGCCGGACGATGCGCGCGCCATCCTCGACCTCAAGGGCGGCGACCGGGTCAATTTCTGATGGCAATCAATCCGATCATCGGTTTCCAGGTCGATCCGGCCGATATCCGGACCATCGGAGAGGATCTGCAGCGCCCGGAGTGCATCCTGGCCGAACCCGACGGCTCGCTCTGGTCGGCCGATGCGCGCGGCGGCGTCGTCCATATCGCGCCGGACGGCAGCCAGCGGATCATCACCCAGTCGGAGCGCACGGATTTTGCGGAGGCGGCGGATGAGGCGGCCCGCTTCACGGAAGGCACCCTGCCCAATGGGCTCGCTTTCGCCCGCAATGGCGACATCCTGATATCCAATTTCGGCACTGACCGGCTGGAGATCATGAAACGGACCGGCGAGACACAGGTGCTCCATGATGCGATCGACGGCGCGCCGATCGGCAAGGTCAATTTCGTGCTGCGCGATTCCAAGGACCGTATCTGGCTGACGGTCTCGACCATGGTCCCCAACTGGATGAAGGCGATCAGCCCCAATATCCGCGACGGCTTTGTTGCACTCGCCGACGGCAAAGGCTTGCGGATCGTCGCGGACGGGTTCGCCTTCACCAACGAGATCCGCCTCGATGCGAAGGAGGAATGGCTCTACATTGTCGAGACGACCGCCCGCAGGATCACCCGCATGCGGGTCGGCGATGACGGTTCGCTCGGCAACCGCGAAACCTACGGCCCGTCCGATCACGGCGCCTTCATCGACGGCATTGCCTTCGATGCCCATGGCAATCTTTGGGGCACCCATGTCATGACCGATCGCATCTTTGCCATCACGCCCGAGGGCGATTTGCAGATCATTCTCGACGACGACAACGGGTCCGAGGCCGGCAAGACACTGTTGCAGGCTTTTGAAGAAGACCGCGTGACACCCGATCTGGCGGTGGCCTGCGGTGGTTCGATCGCACCATGGATGGCCAGCGTCACCTTTGGCGGACAGGATCTGAAAAACGTCTATATCGGCAGCCTGCGCGGCACGACGATCCCGTGGTTCCGCTCACCCGTGGCGGGGCTGCCCATGGTTCACTGGAATGAGGGAAGACAATCATGAGCGAAATCGGTGCTATGCCCGAAAAGGCCGTCGTGCAGTTCGATTGCCGCGGCACGGCGGTCGGCAAGATGCGCAACGAACTTGCGATCGAGATGGTCAAGCCGTTCAAGGAAGAGTTTGAAATGGCGACGGACGAGGGTGCTTTTCACGGTGGCGATGCCTCCGCGCCGCCGCCGCTGGCGCTGTTCGTCGGCTCGCTCACCGGCTGCATCATGACGCAAATCCGCGCTTTCGCAAAAAGGCTGGGCGTGACCGTCGACAATCTCGATGTCCACACCCGCATACAGTGGAACTGGCAGGCGGTCGGCCGGGTTTACGAGACCGCGCCAAAGAGCTTCGAAATCGACGTTTTGATCGAAAGCCCCGACCCGGAAGACAAAGTGGTGGCGCTTATAGAAACGGCCAAGAAGGGCTGCTTCATCGAACAGACGCTCGGCGTCGGAAACACCATCAACCACCGCATGAAGACCGCGGATGGCTGGAAGGACGTCTAATGTGCGCCCGCCGCTCAGGGCGGTGAGCGGCGGGCACTACGTCGGGTGTCGTCTGGCAAAGTTGTCTGGCGGCCGCTAATGCCGCACGACCAGAACGGACTGGCGCGCATGCCGCACGACACGAGACGCATTCGGTCCCAGAAGGTAGTCCTTCAGGGCGGGACGGTGTGAACCGACAACGATCAGGTCCGCCTCGCACTGATCCGCTGCCGCGATAATCTCTTCATAAATGCTGCCATGGGCGATGATGTGCTGCACGCGCGTGCCTTTCGGCACGTGCCTGGCGGTAAAGGCGTGCAGCTCGTCGGTCGCATGTTCGATCATCTGTTTCTCGTGATCGGCCGGAAAGAACGTGCCGACGATGCTGCGCCCGTAGTCTGGCACCACGCACACGACATGCAGCGTGTCCTCCGCCACCATCACCTCCAGCGCCGCCTGAATGACCTTGACGGATGATTCCTCGTCGCCGAGATCGATCGTGGCAAGTATCTTCTTGAAGATGTTCGTCTCTGCCATGATCTATGCCCCCTGTTCGACGGTTGCGGGTTCCGGCGTGTCGTCGCGGCGGCGGCGCTGCAGCAGGAAGATCAGCGCCAGAAGCGCCAGGGCCGGGATGTAGAACAGGTATTTGCTCGGCTGCGGCGCAGGCACCAGCAACTGGCTGATCACCTGGTCGAAATCGAACCCGGCAGCCTGTGCCTTGGAGTCGAAAATGGCATTGTCGACCAGCACCTTGCCGTCATCCTCGAAGATTTCGAGTCCGAAGGCCTCCAGCCGTTCCTCGCCCGTGGGTTCGTCCCCGACATCAATCACCATGGTGAGCGTGATCGGATCGCCCACGTCGTCAAGGCCGTCGACAATGGCCCGCATCTGCGATCCGGGCTCCGCTTCGCCCATCGCCTGGACGATCTGCGCCGGATTGACGTTCGAGAAGGGCGGCACGACATAATCCATCCAGAAACCCGGCCGGAACAGCGTAAAGGCGATCAGCAACAGCGCCAGAGATTCCCAGATGCGCGAGCGCGCGATGAAGAACCCTTGCGAACCGGCTGTGAAGATGAGCATCGCCGCCGTTGCGATTATGAAGACGAAAATCCCCTGAGCCCAGGAAACGTCGATCAGGAGCAGGTCCGTGTTGAAGATGAACAGGAACGGCAGCAGTGCCGTGCGCAGCGAATAGAAGAATGCCACGAAGCCGGTTCGGATCGGATCGCCCCCCGACACCGCCGCGGCCGCGAAGGACGCAAGGCCCACCGGTGGCGTGACATCCGCCATGATGCCGAAATAGAAGACGAAGAGGTGCACCGCGATCAACGGCACGATGAGACCGTTCTCCTGCCCGAGCGCCACGATCACCGGCGCCAGCAGCGATGAAACGACGATATAGTTCGCCGTCGTCGGCAAACCCATGCCGAGGATCAGGCTCAGGATCGCGGTAAAGATCAGGATCAGCATGATCTGGCCCTGCGACAGGAACTCGACCAAGGCGGCAAGCACTGCGCCGACGCCGGTCTGCGAGACGGCGCCGACGATGATGCCGGCGGCTGCCGTGGCGATGCCGATGCCGATCATGTTGCGCGCGCCCGCGATCATGCCGTCGATCAGCTCGTTGAAGCCGCGTGCGAAAGCACCGTCGCGGTTTTCTCCGCGGAACATCGCAAAGAGCGGCCTCTGCGTCAGCAGAATGAAGATCATGAAGGCCGTTGCCCAGAAGGCGGACAGCGATGGCGACAACCTCTCGACCATCAGGCACCAGATCAGCACCAGCACCGGCAACAGGAAATGCAGGCCCGACTTGACGGTCGGTCCCGGCTTGGGCAGCCGCACGACGGGTTCGTTCGGATCGTCGAGTTCGAGCTCCGGATAGGAGGCGCAGAAGCGCACCAGCCCGACATAGGTGACGGCAAGCAGCGCGGCGATGATCCACGGCGTGGCGGCGCCGGCGAGCGCACTGACGGTCTGGATCAGGTAAAACACGCCGAACGCGCCGATGACGGTGAAACCAAGGACCTGCGCGCCGGTCGAAATCACCTGGATCTTGCGCTCTTCGCTCAGCCGTGCGCCGAGCATCGCGAAGATGGTGAAGATAATGCCCAGGATGACGGCGATGGCCAGGACGCGGCTGTCGGCTTCCTGCAGCGCCTCGAAGGCGAGGAACAGATAATAGATCGCGCTGGCGGCGGCGAGGATGATCGCCATGGTGATGCCGAAAGAGATCAGGCCCCATTTCAGCGGCTTCGGTTCGGTGGCCCGGTCGAGGCCGGCCATGCCGAGCTTCTTGGCTTCAAGATGCACGATATAGACAAGCGCGATGTAGGAGATGATCGCCGGCACGAAGGCGTGCTTGACGACCTCGAAATAGGATATGCCGATATATTCCACCATCAGGAAGGCGGCGGCGCCCATGACCGGTGGCATGATCTGGCCGTTGACCGACGAGGCAACTTCCACAGCACCGGCCTTTTCGGCGGAAAAGCCGACGCGGCGCATCATGGGGATGGTGAAGGTTCCAGTGGTCACCACATTGGCGATGGATGATCCGGAGATCAGGCCGGTCATGCCGGAAGCGACCACGGCGGCTTTCGCCGGCCCGCCGCTCAGATGACCCATCAGCGAGAACGCCACCTTGATGAAATAATTGCCGGCCCCGGCCTTGTCGAGCAACGCGCCGAACAGAACGAACAGGAAGACCAGGTCCGTCGAAACGCCGAGCGCGATGCCGAAGACGCCCTCCGTGGAGAGCCACTGGTGATAGGCGACGGCATTGAAGCTTGCGCCCTTCCAGGCAAGGAAGCCCGGGGCGTAGGGTCCGAGGAACGTGTAGCCGAGGAAGACGATGGCGACGATCATCAGTGGCGGCCCCAGTGCGCGGCGCGTTGCTTCCAGGAGCAGGATGATGCCGAGCACGGAGACGATCACGTCGAGCTGGTTTGGATTGTTGGGCCGGTCGGAAAGGCGCGTGCCCATGATGCTCTTGATGATTTCCGTGTCGAAGACGAAGAGATAGAGCGAGCAGCATGCGGCGCCGATCGCCAGCGCCCAGTCGCCGGTCGGTATGACCCGGCGCGGCGATGATTTGAACGCCGGATAGGCGAGATAGGCGAGAAACAGCGCGAAGGCTAGGTGGATGGGCCGGGCCTCGCCGCTTGAGAAGACGCCGAAGCCGGTCGTGTAGGGCAATGGCGAGGCAATCCAGACCTGGAACAATGACCAGGCAAGGGCCGTGCCCGCGATCAGCAACGCCACCGAATGGTTGGTGGGTTTGCGTCCGCCGGTGTCGGTCGATGCGACGAGGTCTTCAAGTTCCTCGCTGCTGAGTTTGCCGGTGTCTTCCTGCGCCATTGTCTCCCCCGCAATTCCTTTTGGACCTCAAAAGGCAATCGGGGGCGGATCGAAATCCGCCCCCGGTCAACGTGCCGAACTACATCCAGCCGCGTTCCTTGTAGTATTTGACGGCGCCGTCATGCAGCGGCGCGGACAGATTGTTCTTGATCATGTTCTCTTCTTTGAGATTTGCAAAGGCCGGATGCATCTTTTTGAACCGGTCGAAATTCTCGAAGACGGCCTTGGTGATCTCGTAAACGACTTCTTCCGGCGTGTCGGACGAAGACACGAAGGTCGCACCAACACCGAACGTTGTGACATCGCTGTCTGTGCCGGCATACATGCCGCCGGGGATGGTTGCCATTGCATAGAAGTCATTGTCGTTTGCGAGCGACTTGGCCGCATCGTTGTCGACATTGATCAGTTTCGATTCGCAGGACGTCGTTGCTTCCTTGATCGAGCCGTTCGGGTGACCCACCGTGAAAACGATCGCGTCGACCTTGTTGTCGCAAAGCGCGGCGGCCTGCTCGGATGATTTAAGCTCGGAGGCGAGCGCGAAATCGTCCATCGACCAGCCCATCTTGTCCATCAGCACTTCCATCGTGCCGCGCTGGCCGGAGCCCGGGTTGCCGATATTGACGCGCTTACCCTTCAGGTCGTCAATGGTGTTGATGCCGGAATCGGCGCGTGCAACGACCGTGAAGGGTTCCGGATGCACGGAGAACACGGCCCGCAGACCGTCGAACTTGCCGTCCGGGAACTTGTCCGGGGCGGTGCCGTTATAGGCATGATACTGCCAGTCCGACTGTGCAACGCCGAGGTCGAGGTCGCCGGTGCGGATGCCGTTGATATTGGCCACCGAACCGCCCGTTGTGTGCGTGCACTTGATTTCGTGATCCTTGGTGCCGCGATTGACGAGGCGACAGATGGCGCCGCCCACCTGGTAGTAGACGCCGGTCTGACCGCCGGTTCCGATTGTGACGAAGGTTTCTTCCGCAATGGCCGTTCCGGCAAGACCCATGGATAGAGCCACGGCCGTGCCGGCAAGCATGTTGCGTCGTGATAACATCTTTACTACTCCCTGTTCGATGTTAATTGGTCCACCGGCCAGTATTCTCCGAGCCGGTGATTATTCGTCTCCACTTCCTTCAGGCGCTCGCTCGTATCTGGCCCCGAACGGCGGATCACCATGCCCATCAGCGATTCCAGCAGAAGGAGCGTGGCGATGTAGGAGGAGAAGAATTGCGGACTATCCGTCGGGACAATGAAATGGTGCGTCGCAAAGGGAAATGCCGGACAAGCCATGGAATCCGATATGACAATGACGAAGGCCCCCGATTCATGGGCGATCTGCGCGGCATCGACCGAACGCTTCGCGTAGGGATCCTTCATGATGATGACCACAGCATCTTCCTGCTTGATCCCGGTCAGTGATGTTGCAAGGGCAATGCCGTCGAGGCCGAGCACCTGCCAGTTCGTGAAGGCGAGATTGGCCAGGTAGCCGAAATACTGGGCAAAGCCGACGGAAGCCAGTGAGCCGGCGACAAAGACGTTTCTGGATGCAACCAGCCGGTCCGCCACGAGGCGCAGGCGCGCCACATCCAGATCATTGACGAACTGGTCGATGTTGCGCATGGCCGAGGCCGCCTGGCGCAGGGCAAAAGGTGCCTTCTCGCCGTGCTCGTCGTCGGCGCCCTCAAGTTGCAGCAATGTCGCCTTGTCGGCGAAGCTGATGTTGCGGTGCTTGATTTCGTTTCGGCAAAGCTCGCGCATCTCCTCATAGGAGCCGAGGCCCAGTGCCCGCGCGAGCCGTGAGAAAGTCGGTGGGTTGAGCTTGCTGCTTGCCGCCGTCGCGCGCAGGGAACGGCTGGCGACATCATGGTGGTTCTCGACCACATAGTCGGCGGCAATCTTCAGCTGCGGGCTGAGGCCGTCATAGTGAAGCGCAATCAGGTCGTTGATTGATACACGGCTCTCCAACCCGTTCCTCCGCCGGTTATCCGGTTCTGAAACAGACTGTTTCAAACAAATCCAATTTTGTCAAATAGTGAAACATTTGTATCAAGATCGCGGCCGATAATCTCGGATCGGATTGCCATATTCACCGCGCCAGATGGCTGAATTATGTTCACCGGGCCAATCGGTTCAGGCCCACCGGGACGCGCCACGGACACAAGCCATATTATTTGTGGCGCCAAATGCATTGTTGTTTCGGATTGAATCAAACGCTGATAAACCCATAGGGTCTTTCCAGTATACGATCGACGGGAAAATCTTGCATATGAGTTTGCTTCACGTTGGCCTGACAAGTTGCATGGGGCGCATGTACCGAGATGGAAACACATGACGGACGATCTCGTTTCCATTCCGCTGTTTGATGCTTTTCCGGCTTCAGCGCAGGTGTTCGACATACGCGGCGAGCGATCCCTTGGCAGCGCTGAGCTGGCGGCAAAGATTGCCTCGGGTGCCGCTCTGATCGCGGCGCAGACCGACGGACGGCAGGGCCCGGTGGTCATTGCCGAGGCGGACGCCGTCGACATGCTGGTGATGATATTCGCAGCCTGGGCGGCCGGCCGCTGTGCGGTCGTTGTCAATCCGGGTCTGGGCGCCGAAGAACAGGAAAACGTGATTGCGCATACGGGCGCGCTGGCCTGGTATGGCAAGCTTGCCTGCGGTTTCGAAAACCCGCCGCAAAAGCAACATGCAGCGTTCAATCCATTGGGGCCTGATCAGCCGGCGCTGGTTCTGATGACCTCGGGCACAACCGGTGTTCCGAAAGGCATAGTCCACACGCTGCGCTCTCTTCATGCGCGCGTCTCGCTCAATGTCGCCCAAATGGGCGCCGGTCCGCTTCAACGCAGCCTTTGCGTGCTGCCCATGTTCTTCGGTCACGGCCTTATCGGAAACTGTCTGACGCCGTTGGCCGCCGGCGGCAGCCTTTTTCTCTGGTGCAGCCCCGGCCTTGCCGAGATGGCATCGCTGGGAAACGTGCTCGACGAACACCGGATTTCGTTCATGAGTTCCGTCCCGTCTTTCTGGAAACTTGCCATGCGCATGTCGTCGCCGCCGCAATCCGCGCCGGAGCGGGTCCATGTCGGCTCGGCGCCGCTGTCGATCGAGCATTGGCGGTCGATCGCACAATGGACCGGAACGGATAATGTCTACAACATGTTCGGCATGACCGAGACAGCGAACTGGATCGGCGGCGGTACGCTCGCTGACGCAGAAGGCCGGGACGGCTATGTCGGACATATTTGGGGCGGACGCTGCGCCGTGCTCGGCGAGGACGGATCGGTAAGCGACACCGGCAAGGGTGAGGTGCTGGTGCAATCGCCGAGCATCATGCAGCACTACCTGGACGCACCCGACAAAACGGATGCGGCGTTCATCGGCGGCTGGTTCCGCACCGGCGATATCGGCGTGGTCGGCGATGCCGGTGATTTGACCCTGGTTGGCCGTATAAAGTCGGAGATCAATCGCGCCGGCATCAAGATACAGGCGGAGGAGATCGATATGCTGCTCGAGCGTCACCCCTCGGTCGACGAGGCCTGTGCCTTCGGCATCGAGGATCCTGCCAGCGGCGAAGTCGTTGCCGCCGCCATCGTCCTTGGCCGGAATGATGCGGCGGCTTCGGAGGACATCAGGCAGTGGTGCCGTGAGCGCGTACGTGCTGAGGCGGTTCCCGCGGTTCTGTACATGGTGGACGAAATACCCCGAAACGATCGCGGCAAGATCGTCAGAAGCCAGGTTCGGGCCTTCGCACAGCAACAGGAAAAGACATCATGAAGTGGCATCGGCGCCGGATTGCCGCTCTCGAAAAAACAATCGAGACAGAGCGCTTCGTGGTCAGGCCGGCCGGCAGGTTGCGTGCCCTGCAGCTGTTCAAGAAAATGAACGAGGATGCGGAGATTCTGCTGCAGCTCTCGCACAGCGACAAGAAGGCGGGATGGTGGCGCCTGATCCGGAAATACAGGCTGCCGAACGGCCGTTCGCGCTTCATGTATGAGATCATCCCGACCGGCAGCGATGAATGTATCGGCTACCATGAGATTTACCTCGTGCCCTACCGCTCGGCGACGCTGGGGGTCGTTATTCTCGATCGCGACTGGTGGGGCAAGGGCGTTCCGCTCGAGGTGCGAAAGGCGATCATGGCGCAATTCGTCCGCCATGCCGGTGTGGAGCGTTTCACGGGGTCGGTCGAGGCGCGCAATTTTGCCTCGGTCCTCAATTACCGAAAGCTGGGTTTCAATCACAGCGGCACCATGCACCGCTGCAATTTCAACACAAAGACCAATGTTCCGGTGGACTACTTGAATTTCGAGCTGCTGAAAGAAAACTTCCCGCCCTACCTACCGGGAGCCGAAGCATGAAGGCAATGGAGGATGCACGGCGGATCGTTGCCGAGGCCACCCGTACGCCGCTGGATCAGCTTCCGGAGGAGGCCGGTATCGAGTCGCTGGCCGCATGGGACAGCATTGCCCACATCGGCATCATCCTTGCCGTCGAGGAGTTGTCCGGAAAACAGCTGACGCCGGAATCGATCGTCAGTATTGTTTCCGTACAGTCCATCGCGGATTTCCTGGAAGCTCAGAACCAGCCACAATGAGTGCGTCGAACGAGCATCAATCGCAAAATGGCGACCTCGGACAGGTCCTGTGTGACCTGGCGGACCCGCAGGCAGAGGGACCTTTCGCCGATGCATGCCTTGCCCTGCCGCCAAAACAGCTCTTCGACGCCATCCTGCACCACGGCATCGAGCCAATAGCGCTGAGAAAGCTGACCGGCATTCTGCCACAGGAGCCGCCCTATCCGACATTGATCGACGCGGTGCGCGAGCGTCAGCTCCTGGCGAATGCGCATGCTCTTGTCCTGGAAGCCCATGCGCTGCAGCTGACGACGGCGATCGACGCACAGGGCCTTAATGCGGTCATTGTCAAAGGTCAGGTCTTTGCCAAGGCGTTGTACGACCGGGCTTCTGACCGGCCGTTTACCGATGTCGACGTCCTGGCGCACCCGGCATCGGTGCCTGCCGTCGGTGCGATCCTCAAAGATGCTGGCTTCCTGTTGTATCAGAAGCAGATGTTCGACAATTCCGCCCGCAACATGGAACAGAAATGGGTTCGCGAGGACAACCAAAACATTCTGATCGAACTGCACGGAAATCTCGTCCATTACGCAAGCCTGAGGTGGCGCGTCTCTTTCGGCCATGACGAATACTGGACCGCTTCGGGTGACGGCGATTTTCCCAATGTGGCCTATTTCATGACCGCGGTCATACATGCATCTGCCGGTCACAAATTTCATCGCCTGCAACTGCTTGCCGATGTCATGCAGGCGGCGAGAAAACTGACGGAGGAGGATATCCGGCACCTGAATACGGTGCTCGATATGCTGCGGGCGCGGTTGGAGGTCCTTGTCTGTCTCGACCTGGTCTGTGCGCTGTTTGGCGATGAAGCCTCGCGGCATGTGCGCGACAGCCTGTCGCCTGGCCGGGAATACGGTTTCGCACGCGGACTGGTCACACGGGACGCCGTTATCGATACGTGGAACGATGCCGGCCACCGCTCGCGCATGCGGCGACACGCCTTCCGTTGGGTGCAGCGCGTCGCGCCGCGCTGAGGCCGCCTATTTGGTCAGGGCCGCATCGATCATGGCCGCGACATCATCGGGCGTACCGTTGATGTCGAGCCTGTAGCAGACGCAGGATGCAAGGGTCCGGGAATATATATCCAGCCGCTCCTCGTGGCCGGGAAACAGGCCCGCCGCACCAAGATCGATATTGTCGGCGATGATCTCTCCGAAAGCATCCGCGCCGTTCAGCTCCGTCAATTGCATCGGAAGCCCTGACCGGCGCAATGCAATGACGGATATCACCGGCCGTGCATCGTCCGCCGCGAGGCACCCCTTCGTCGCCAGGACCTTGCGCGCCACCCATTGCTCTTCGTTTTCGTCCCAGTTTTCCGGCTTGATCATGGCGCCCAGCCAGGGAAAGATGCCTGCGGTTTTTCGGTGCACCTTGATTGGACGTGGCACGCCTCGGACGAGAACCTGCCCGTCTGCGGTCGGCGTAAGGATCGTCGCATCATCGGTGCACAACCGGTATCCCGCTTCGACCAGCGCCAGGGCGGTTGTCGTCTTGCCGGTGCCGCTTGGTGCGTGCAACACCAGCCTGCCGCTTCCGTCCGGTGTCTCGATGCAGGCCGCGTGAACCATGACGTGGCCCGCGGCGCCCACGATGTGATCGAGGGCATAGCTTGTCGCAATGCTCAGTATCTCGCCATTGCATGCCGGCCCGACGGTAAACTCCACGGTGCCGTTCGTTCTGTCAAAGCACGCCCGGATCCGGTCCGGCGCGAGCAAATGCCAGCAATCCGCATTGCCTGAGAGTTGAAAGGGACCTTCATCGCCGATCATGCCGTGAAAGAAGACATCGGCTGGCGGCGACGACGCTTCCACCGGTCCATGGACCAGCGAGAACCGGCACTGCGGAGCGACATTTTCGTCGAACGGCACCGCCCACTCACCGATCAGGCTGAGCAGCGGCACAAGGATACGCGGCGCATCGGTGGTAACCTCCAGGCGCAGTCCGGCGAGATCGAAATATTGCCTGGTCATGCCGGGTGAACATGGATCGGAAACATGCCGTCCATGATGTCGTTGAGCACCGGTTTGCCGTCGAGGACGACCCAGCAATGGGCGTCGATCACCGGTTCGTTCAGGCTTTTTTCGTCAATGGCGAAATGCAGCTGCGGGCTGTAACCGGCCATCTTCAGGAAGCGGTATCCGAGGATTCCTTGGCGGAAACAGCGACGGTCGCGCATCAGCCACGGCCGGCGGGTGACCCTGAGCACCGCATGTGCGATCGCGTCTGCGGCAAGGCCGTCGTAACGCCGCGATTCTGTGCCGTCAGCCAGCCGAAGCGCGCCTTCCAGATCCCGCCCCGCGATCAGCAGGGGCAACAGGCGGGCCGTCAGCCAAAGTTCAATTCGAAACAGCCGTTGTCTGGGTTTTCGCATCTGGCGGGAAGCCTGGTCAGCGCTAAGCGTCTGCATCGATGGTGTCGATCACGCCTTCCGACTGAAGATAGGTCAGCAACTCATCCAGATCCGACAGGAGTTGTTCGCGCGAGACATCGAACTCATCGCAAACCGCATCGGCCGTGGCGCCAATGTTCCGGTTCCCGTCGGTGAGACGCAGAAAGGCTTCGGCGGTGCTGTTGCAGGAATAGATCTGTCCCGTATCCGTCATGAGAATAACGCCGCTGTCTCCGACGGAACGAAATGTCGCCTTGTCCGCGAGCCTGAAGGTCTGGTTAGGATCCAACGCCATCCTGTCTCTCCCTGTATTGGCCGAAGTCCCAGACCCGCTCTAGCACTATTTCAACCGCTGTTCGAATCCAACCTTCTCAAAAGGTTATCGTGTTTGGAAATTGCGATTTGCTGAGTTGCAAAGGCAACACAGCCTGGCCCGGCTGCTGATCTCGGATATCAAATTACCTGATTTGCCAGGAACCGAAACGAACGTATCATCCGCGCGCAACAGACTTTCTCGCCACGGCTGATATGACGGTTTTATTCAGGCTATCAATGGGACATTCGTTTTGAAGAACCTCGCCCGCATCATGGTCGCCCCGAACGGCGCACGGCGCGGCAAGGCGGACCACCCGGCCTTGCCCGTCACGATTGACGAAACCGTTGACGCCGCAAGAGCCTGCTTTGCCGCCGGCGCGCCGGCAATCCATGCCCATGTGCGCGACGACAAGGGCGGACATACGCTGGACGCCGGGCTGTACCGCGAATTGATCGCACAGCTTTCCGTCGCTGTTCCCGACATGGCCGTTCAGATCACCACGGAAGCGGTCGGGCGCTACAGCCCGGGCCAGCAGCGGCAGGTTGTGCGCGACGTCATGCCCAAGGCTGTGTCCGTGGCGCTGCGCGAAATGGTGCCCGACGAAGGCGAGGTCCGGGCGGCGCGCGAATTCTACCACTGGGCGCGGGACGCGGACATCGCGGTCCAGCACATATTGTACGAGGCCGGCGAGGTCGCCGAGCTTTTCAGGCGGATCGAGGCTGGCGTCATTCCGGCCGACGAACTGCAGATCCTCTTCGTGCTCGGGCGTTACGCCAAGGACCAGCAGAGCGAAGTATCGGACATGGACCCGTTCCTGAGCGCCCTGGCGCTCCAGGATTATGTGCAAGGCAGTGTCCAGTGGGGTCTGTGTGCTTTCGGCCGCAACGAGACGGATTGCCTTGCCGAGGCGGTGCGGCGCGGCGGACATGCCCGCATCGGTTTCGAAAACAGCCTGTGGAACCGCGACGGCCTGATCGCCGCCGACAATGCGGAGCGGGTGCGTGAATTGGTGCGGGTGCTGGGTTAGCAGCTCAGACCCGCCAGACTGCCGATCCGCCGGTCATGCCGGCGCCTGCCGCGGAAAAGAGCAGCGTCTCCCCGGAAAGCAGGGGTTTGTCGCCGTGCGCCAGCGACAGCGTCAATGGTATGGTCGCCGCTGAACTGTTTCCGTATTCACTGACCGAGGACTGGATCTTTTCGCCGGGGATGCCGATGGCGTGGGCAACGGCGTCGAACATGCGCTGATTGGCCTGGTGCGGGATGAAACGGTCGACGTCGCCGACGGCAATACCGCATTGGTCCAGCGCGGTCCGTGCGCTCTCGGCCATCATGTGCACGGCGTGGGAAAAGACACGCTTGCCATTGTCGATATGCATCTTGAGCGCAGCGTGATCGGCGCTCGGCGAGAACGGCCGACGGGAACCGCCCATCGGGATGAGGATGCGGTCATACTGTTCGCCATCCGACCGCAATTCCAGCGACCGCAGGCCGCAATCGGGATCCGCCGCCGGTTCCAGAACAATCGCGCCTGCCGCATCGGCAAAGAGCACCGCGCTTGCCCGTTCCTGCGGGTCGATGCGCCGGCTCAGAATATTGGCCGCCACCACCAGGGCCGGCTTTTTCTGCAAGCGCACGAAGTTCTCAGCAAAGCTGAGCGCATAGAGAAATCCGCCGCATGCGCCGGTAATGTCGACGGCGCCGGGCGAACAAAGACCCAGCCGGTGGGCCAGCAAGGGGGCGGAGGGCGGCAGCAGATGGTCCGGCGTGCTCGTTGCGAGCAGCAGCAGCCCGATATCGCCGGCGCTGGTGCCGTTTTCGCGCAAGGCCATTTCGGCGGCCGGCAGGGCAATGTCCGTCAGCGCTTCGTCGGGCGCCGCATAACGCCTGCTGTGAATGCCGGAGCGCCGGGCGATCCAGCCGTCCTCGAGACCGAGACGCGCTTCGATTTCAGCGTTCGGCACCACCCGTTCGGGCGCGTGGTGTCCAAGGCCCGCTATGGCAACGCCGGCAGGCATCAGGCGAAGGTCTCCGCCGCGTCCGCGATCGCGCCATAGACGACATCGAGGTCATCGGCTGTGGAGCAGTAGGGTGGCATCACATAAATCGTATTGCCGAGCGACCGCAACAGCAGGTTCCGCTCCTGGAAGAAGGCATAGAGCTTGGGGCCGACATTGGACAGATAACCGTCGTCGCGGGCTTTCAGGTCCATCGCCGTGATGGTGCCGCATTGGCGGATATTCTCGAACCGCGCATCCTCGGCAAAGCGGGCCAGCCGCTCATGCTGCATGCCGGCAAGATTGCCGATTGTTTCCAGCACCGGTTCCTCCTGCCAGATCTTCAGATTGGCAACGGCGGCCGCGCAGGCGATCGGGTTGGCCGTGTAGGAGCTGGAGTGGAAGAAGGTCTTCGACCGGTCGGTCGAATAGTGGGCCTCGAAGATTTCCGAACGGCACAGCGTGACCGCCAGCGGCAGCGAGCCGCCGGTAATGCCCTTGGAATAGCAGGCAATATCCGGCTCGACACCGGCGATCTCGCAGGCGAACATGGATCCGGTCCGGCCCCAGCCGGTCATCACCTCGTCAGCGATGAACAGCACGTCATGAGCTTCGCAGACGGCCTTCAACTGCCCCAGCGTATCTGGCGAATACATCAACATGCCGCCTGCGCCGAGCACCAGCGGCTCGGTGATGAAGGCCGCTACATCGCCATTTCTGCAAGCGGCTTCAAGCGCGGCGATCGTCGCCGCGTCGTCATTCGGTCGCGGGAAGGGCACGGAGGTGACATCGAACATCAAGGGTTCATAGGCTGCATTGAAAACGCCGCGCTCGCCCACGGACATGGTGCCGATCGTGTCGCCGTGATAGCCGTTCTCCATGACGACGATGCGGGTGCGGTCCGTCTTGCCGATATTGCGCCAGTAGCCGAGTGCCATCTTCAACGCGACCTCGACCGAGGTGGAGCCGCTGTCGGAGAAGAACACGTGGTTCAGTGTCGACGGCGTGACTTCAAGCAGTCTTTCGGCGAGCGCCTCGGCCGGGTCGTGCGTATGACCGGCGAAGATGACCTGATCGAGCCTGCCCGCCTGGTCGCGGATTGCCTCGATGATCCGCGGTTCGCAATGGCCGTGGGTGACGACCCACCAGCTTGAGATGCCATCGAAGATCCGGCGCCCGTCCTTCGCCGTCAGATAGGCGCCCTTTCCGCCGGCGATATGAGTCATGTCCGGCAGCACGGCATGCTGCGTAAACGGGTGCCATATGGGAAAGTTCTTCTTGGCGTTCATGGGTTTTTCCTTGCGCCTGGACGCTGTGCTCAGCCGCGGAAATCGCCGCGATCGAAGGCTTCGGCAAAGGCTGTCTTCAGTGTCTGCGGCGTCAGCGGATCGAGCACCGGCAGCCGGCCGAGTTCGCGGATCGCGCCCATCTCCGCGATGGTCCGTTGCGTATCCGCGATTTCCTCGCCAGAAAAGGCAATTCCCAGCAGCGGAACGCCGCGTGCCCGCAGCGCCTCGATGGACAAAAGCGCGTGGTTGATCGCGCCGAGCGCCGTCCGCCCGACCAGGACGGCCGGCAGATTCCACCGGGCGATGACGTCGGCAAAGAGCGTTTGTCGGGTCAGCGGCACGAGGACGCCGCCAGCCCCCTCGATCACCAGCGGACCGTCGACGGAAGGTGGCGTCAGCGTTTCCGGGTCGATCTCAACACCATCGATCTCCGCCGAGCGGTGCGGTGAGAGCGGGCTGTTGAGCCGGTAGGTTTCCGGCAACACGCGGTCATCCGGCAGTTCCGCGAGGCGCTGTACGGTCTGCGAATCCGTATCGCCGTCAAGGCCGGACTGCACGGGTTTCCAGTATGTCGCGCCGAGCGCCGCCGTCAGCCCGGCGGCAAAGACGGTCTTGCCGACATCCGTGTCGGTTCCAAGGACGACAATTCGGGTCATAGTCCCAGCCGATCCAGTTCTTCGCCAAGCGCCGAAAGCATGTCTGCCAGCGCCGCTTCGTCGGCGTTCAAGGTCAGCGAAATGCGCAGGCGCGACGTGCCTTCCGCCACGGTCGGCGGCCGAATACCGCGAATATCGTAGCCGCGCGCCTGCAGTGCTTCGGCGCATTGCATCGTGGCGGTAGGATCGCCGATCACGATTGGCTGGATTTGCGTGCCCGTGGCTTCGCGGCCGAGTTCCCCGAGACCGTCCGTCATCTGCGTTACCAGCCGTTTCAGGCGATCGCGGCGCTCCGGCTCGTCCCTCAGGACGCGCAGCGCTTCGCGCACGGCGCTCGCCATCAGCGGCGAGGGCGCGGTGGCGTAGATGAAGGGGCGGCTGCGGTTGACCAGATAGTCGGCGAGCACCGAAGGCAGGCATACAAGCGCCCCGGACGCGCCCAGCGCCTTGCCGCAGGTATGCACGGCGATGACATTGTCGAGACCCTCAAAGCCGGCCGCCAGGCCGCGCCCGTCCGGCCCGAAGACGCCGGTGGCATGGGCCTCGTCGACCACGAGGAATCCGTCATGGCGATTGGCGATCGCGATCAGATCGTTGAGCGGCGCGCGGTCGCCATCCATGCTGTAGAGGCTTTCGGCGACCAGCCACGGCCGGCCCGTGCCGCCGTCTCTGCGCCACGCAATGATCGCATCTTCGAACGCGTTGGCATCATTGTGGGTGGCGAGACTGACCCTTGCCCGCGTCGCGCTGGCGCCGTCATGGCAGCTCGCATGGATGAGCTCATCGAGGACGACGAGATCGGCGTTGTGCGGCAGGCAGGCAAGCAGCGCGTAATTGGCCATGAAGCCGCTGCCGAAATAGAGCGCGGCCTGCGATCCGAAAAACGCCGCGGCCTCCGCTTCGAGCGCCAGATGTTCCGGATCGTTGCCCCGCAGGAGGCGTGATCCGCCGGCGCCGATCGGAACGCCGCGTGCCACGGCCGCCTGCAGCGCTTCGCCGATGCGGGCATCGCCGGCAAGGGCGAGATAGTCGTTTGAGGAAAAATCGATGCCGGCGTTCTGCGACAGGCTTCGATGCCGCCCGCGCCCCGCAAGACGCCGCAGCGAGGTCTCGTAACGCGTCAGATGGCCCGGATCGTCATTCCGCTGCAACATGGCTGACGGTTTCCTCCTGCACATCCAGTGCCTCCGGTTGCAGGCCGAGCTTGCGGAACAGCACCGCATCCACATCGTCTTCCGGATTGTCCGTTGTCAGAAGCGTGTCGCCGCTGAAGATCGAGTTGGCGCCGGCGAGGAAGCACAGCGCCTGGGTCTCGTCGGACATTTCGGTCCGTCCGGCGGAAAGCCTGACATGGCTTTTCGGCATCATGATGCGGGCGAGCGCGATGGAGCGAACGAAATCCAGCGGCTCGATCGGTTCGGCTTCCGCAAGGGGTGTCCCCGCGATCGGGATCAGCATGTTGATCGGAACGCTCTCCGGCGGTTCGGGCAGGTTGGCGAGCGTGACCAGCATGTCGATGCGGTCCTGCGCCTCCTCGCCAATGCCGAGAATGCCGCCGGAACAGATCTTCATGCCGGCGTCGCGGACATTGGCCAGCGTGTCCAGCCGGTCCGCATAGGTGCGGGTGGTGATGATTTCGCTGTAGTGGCGCTCGGACGTGTCGAGATTGTGATTGTAATAGTCGAGGCCGGCGCCCTTCAGCTCCAGCGCCTGTTCGGGCGTCAGCATGCCAAGCGTCATGCAGGTCTCCATGCCCATCGCCTTGACGCCCTCGATCATGGCGAGCAGCGCCGGCATGTCGCGCGGTTTCGGATTGCGCCACGCGGCGCCCATGCAATAGCGCGTCGAGCCGGCATCCCTGGCGCGTCGCGCCTCCGCCAGAACGCGCTCGACTTCGATCAGTTTCGAGGCGCTCAGTCCGGTCTTGTGATGCGCCGACTGGCTGCAGTAGCCGCAATCTTCCGGGCAGCCGCCGGTCTTGATGCTGAGCAACTGGCTCTTCTGGATCCGGTTCGGGTCGAAATGCTGGCGATGCACGCTCTGCGCCCTGAAGATCAGGTCGTTGAACGGCAGATTGTAGATCGCTTCCGCCTCGTCGCGTGTCCAGGTTCTTGCGGCTGTTTCACTCATTGCATCGTGTCGCTTCATTGAAAAGGAGCCTTCGTTTAGCACCCGCACCGGTTTGTCGCAAATGCTATGACGCCAGTGCGGTTTGCCTGCCCGCTTGCGCCTTTCGGCTTGCCAGGATGGCGTCTTCGAGAATGTCGAGCGCTTCGCTGAACACCGCATCCTCGATCGTGATCGGCGCCAGGAAACGGATGACGTTGGCCCGCACGCCGCAGGTGAGCAGGATAAGCCTGTTTTCCAGCGCCCTGGCGCGCACGGCGTTGGCAAAATCCGGATTGGGAGCCTCACCGCCAGGCAGGTTGAATTCCACCGCGTTCATGAAGCCGGGCCCGCGAATATCGGCAATCTCCGGGACGGTGTCGCGCAGGCTCTCAAGGCGCTGCTTGAGGCGGGCGCCAAGCTGTTCGGCACGCGCGCAAAGCCCTTCTTCATCGATAATGTCGAGGACGGCATGGGCGGCGGCAATCGCCAGCGGATTGCCGCCATAGGTGCCGCCCAGCCCGCCGGCCTGTGGTGCGTCCATGAGTTCGGCCCGGCCGGTGACCGCCGCGAGCGGAAATCCGCCGGCAAGGCTCTTGGCCATGGTCGTCAGATCGGGCGCGGCGTCGTGGTGTTCCATCGCAAAGAGGCGGCCCGTGCGCGCAAAACCCGTCTGCACCTCGTCGGCGATCAGCAATATGCCATGCCGGTCGCACAATTCGCGCAACGCCGTCATGAAAGCGGAGGGTGCCGGGTAAAACCCGCCTTCGCCCTGCACCGGTTCCAGGATGATCGCCGCCACCCGCGCCGGGTCGACGTCGCTGCGCAGCAACCGGTCGAGCGCGGCCAGCGAATCGTCGCTGCTAATGCCATGTATGGGGATCGGGAAGGGCGCGTGGTAGACATCGCCGGACATGGCGCCGAAACCGGCCTTGTAGGGAAAGATCTTGCCGGTCAGCGACATGCCCATGAATGTGCGTCCGTGGAAGCCGCCGCTAAACGCGATGACCGCCGAGCGGCCGGTTGCGGCGCGGGCGATCTTGACGGCGTTTTCCACCGCTTCGGCGCCGGTCGTCAGAAAGACGGTCTTCTTCTCGCCCGTTCCCGGAACCAGCCCATTCAGCCGCTCGGCAAGGGACACGTAGTTCTCATAGGGCACCACCTGGTGACAGGTATGGGTGAACTGGTCGAGCTGCGCCCGCACGGCTTCGACGATGCGCGGATGGCAATGGCCCGTATTGACGACGGCAATGCCGGAGGCAAAGTCGATATGGCGGCGCCCCTCGACATCCCATATCTCGGCATTGCGGGCGCGGTCGGCGTAGATGCCGGTCATGACGCCGACGCCGCGCGACAGGGCCGCGCTGCGCCGTTCGGCAAGGTCGGAATTCAATGCGTCCGTCACTGTGCCAGGGCCTCTCTGATCGATGCAAGCATGCGTGCCCGGTCCTGGCGGGCGGCAAGCGCGCCGTGCATGTCCGTGCGCACGAACCGCGCCGGCGTATTTGGCTGCAACTGCCCGATGAGGTCCATATCGGCGGAGATGACCGTACCGATCATGAAGTAACCTCCGCCGGAAACGGCGTCCCGGTGCAGCACGATGGGTTCGGTGCCGCCGGGCACCTGGATCGAGCCGTAGGGATAGCAGGCATCGGTGATGTTCGACGGGTCGGAACCCGCGCCGAAGGGCGGTTCGCGCTCGATGAAGTCCAGCGGCGTGCCGCCCTGGAACCGGTAGCCCATGCGGTCGGCCTCGCCGGCAACCTTCCAGGTCTCCTCGAAGAACCGGTCGCCGGAGGTTTCGGTGATCCGGTGCCAGTAGAGACCGGGCAGGACGCGCAGCTCGGCCGGACTGCCGGGCGCGCGGCGCAGCGCATCCGGAACGGTTTTGCCTGCAGCATCTGCCGAGGACGGACCGAGCGGCAATTCATCGCCGGCCTGGATCGCGCGCCCGTCGACGCCGCCCAACGCCCCGATGGCGTAGGTGGAGCGGCTGCCCAGCGCCGGCGGCGTGTCGATGCCGCCGGAGATCGCGATATAGGCGCGCGCGCCGGACCGCAGATAGTCGAAGGAAAGCACCTGGCCGGCCTTGACGGGGAACGAGGTCCAGCACTCCATGGCTTGCCCGTCCAGCTTCGGCGGCAGGTCCGCGCCGGTCACGGCAACCACGGCATCGCTTGTGAATTCGAGTTCCGGCCCCATGAAGACGGCTTCCAGCCCAGCCGCGCCCTCGTCATTGCCGACGAGCATGTTCGCGGTGCGCAGGGCCAGGCGGTCCATCGCGCCGCCGATCGGAATACCGAGATGATAATAGCCCGGCCGCCCCATGTCCTGAATGGTGGTCATGAGCCCGGGGGAAAGGACTTTAACGGCCATTGAGCGCCTCCAGGAGTTTTGCGTTGGTTCCATCGATGTCTTTGTTGAATTCCTCAAGCGAGAAGACGACGTTCTTCATGCGCGGCATGAAACGGCCCGCCTCGACATCGGCGACGTCGCGGTCATATTCCTCGCGGCTGATCGGCTTCCATTTGACGATGTCGCCGGGTTTGAAGAACACCATGAAATCCTTGAGGTAGGTGACCTTCTGCGCCGGATCGAAGATCGGCATCGGCGTGATGCCGAACATCTGGTAACCGCCGGCGCCGCGCACCGAATAGATGCAGGAGAAGCTGCCGCCATAGCCGACCGTCAGTTTCGGCGTGTCGGTGCGCGGGCGCAGATATTTCGGCACCTGGATCTGCCTTGGCCGGTCGACCATCTGATAGAGGAACGGCAGCCCGGCGACGAAGCCGACCATGGAGACGAACCACGGCGAGCCGGAATGGGCGGCGATGAATTCGTCGACATTTGCGAAGCCGTTGATCTGCGCCGCATATTCGATATCGGTGGAGTCCGGATCCTGGTGCCTCTCGCGGAACCGCATCAGCGTCTCGTTCGTCCACGGGTCCTGGTAGTAGACCGGGATCTCGATGATACGGGTTTCCAGCACCGCTTCTGCGTGCTCCGCAGTCTCCTCGATCCTCTTCAACTCGGTCATCAGGTCGTCGGGATGAATGACGTCCGGATCGAACTTGATCTGGAACGAGGCGTTGGCCGGGCAGATTTCGGTAATGCCCTTGATGCCGGCCTCGCGCACCGAATTGGTGATCGACAGGCTCTTGAAGAAGGCTTCGAGCGACATGTCCTCGCTCACCTCTACGAAGATATGCTCGTCGCCGCCGAATGAATATCGCGATGTCATGCCGCAAGACCTCCTTCGTTCTGCGCCAGCCCGGCGCCGTTGTCTTCAAGCCAGGGCTCCAGCCATCCGGTGTGGACAGCGCCCGAGCGAACCTCGGCATCCTCGGCGAGCGCCGAGAAAAGCGGCGCCGTGGTCTTCAGCCCGTCGATGCGGAATTCGGAAACGGCGCGCTGCAGGCGGGCGATCGCGTGTTCGCGGCTCTCGCCATGGACGATCAGCTTGCCGAGCAGCGAGTCGTAGAAGGGCGGGATCTGGTAGCCGGGATAAAGCATGTGATCGAAACGCACGCCGGGCCCGCCGGGGAAGCGGAAATCGGCGACGACGCCCGGAAACGGCATGAAATTGTTGGCCGGGTCCTCGGCATTGATACGCACCTCGATCGCGTGCCCCTTGATGGCAAGGTCCGCCTGCCGGACCGACAGCGGTGCGCCGCCTGCGATGCGGATCATTTCGGCGACCAGATCGACCCCGGTGATTTCCTCGGTCACCGGATGCTCGACCTGGATGCGCGTGTTCATCTCGATGAAATAGAATTCGCCGGTCTTGTCGTCGTAAAGATATTCGATGGTTCCGGCGCCGCGATAGCCCACCGATTTGGCCAGCCGCACCGCGGAGCCGCACAGCGCTTCGCGCGTTTCAGCATCGAGGGCCGGCGAGGGCGCTTCCTCCCAGACCTTCTGGCGCCTGCGCTGAAGCGAGCATTCGCGCTCGAACAGGTGAACCACTTCGTTGCCGTCGCCGAGAATCTGGACCTCGATATGCCGGGCCCGCTCGATGACTTTTTCAAGATAAAGCCCGCCATCGCCGAAAGCCGCGTTGGCCTCGGATGCGGCCTGCGGGGCGAGCGTGTCGAGTTCGTCGCCGTTCTGCGCGATGCGGATGCCGCGTCCGCCGCCGCCGGCGGTCGCCTTGATCATCACCGGGTAGCCGATCTTGTCGGCAATCGCGCGTGCTGCGCCCGGGTCGGTCAGCAGGCCGTCGCTGCCGGGAACCGTCGGAACGCCGGCTTCCTGCGCCGCCTGCCGGGCGGCGGCCTTGTCGCCCATGCGGCGGATGGTGTCTCCGCGCGGGCCGACAAAGATCATGCCGGCGGTTTCCACGGCGTCGGCGAATTCGGCGTTCTCCGCAAGGAATCCGTAGCCGGGGTGCACGGCGTCGGCGCCCGTCTCGCGGGCAGCCTCAAGAATGGCACCGGCATTGAGATAGGATTTCGCCGCCGCCGGCGGGCCGATATCGACGGCCTCGTCGGCCAGTTCCACGGCCAGCGAGTCCGCGTCTGCGGCGCTGTGCACCTGCACGGTGCGGATGCCGAGCTCGCGGGCGGCGCGGTTGATCCGCACGGCGATCTCGCCGCGATTGGCAATCAGGAGCTTATTGATGGGCATTTTTTCGCGTCCTCAGCTTTCGATTTCGGCAAGCACCTGTCCGGGTGTCACGGCGTCTTCATTGTCAACCACGAAGCCCGTAAGCGTGCCTTCGAAATCGGACCGGATCTCGTGGAATGACTTCATCACCTCGACCAGTCCGATCACGTCGCCCTTTGCCACATGATCGCCCGGTGCCTTGAATTCCGGCTGGTCCGGCGCAGGCTTGCGGTAGAAAGTGCCGGGAAGCGGTGAGCGGATTTCCTGTTTTGCCATTGGTCTCTCCAGTCGTGTTTCGAATTGCCGGTCAAGCGGCAAGATAGGGTTCGAGCGCGGTGTGGACGCTGCGGGCGACCGCCGCCGCGTTGGGCGTGTCGGAGTGGACGCAGACCGTCTGAACGCGCACTGGCAGATCCTTGCCGCCGACCGAGCGTACCAGCCCGTCCGTCACCGCCCGCACCGTGCGCCGGGCCGCTTCCTCGGGATCGACGGCCGCGTGCTCGCGGGTGATGATCAGCTTGCCCTCATCGTCATAGTCGAGATCGGAAAAGAACTCCGCCTGGAACTCGAGCCCGCGCGCCGTGTAGATTTCCTCGTGCAGCGTGCCGGCGAGGCCCAGCAGCGGGACCCTGAAATGTTCCGCCGCGTCGGCAACGCCATGCGCGATATGCTCCCGGTTCGCCGCCATTCCGTAGAGCGCGCCGTGCGGCTTGAGATGGCTGAGCGGGATGCCCGCGACGTCCAGGAACCCCTTCAGTGCGCCGATCTGGTAGATGATGATATTGGCCATCTCCTCCCGGTCGATCGTCATCTCCCGGCGGCCGAAGCCGGCCAGGTCCGGCAGCGAGAAATGAGCGCCTACCTTGACCCCGTGCCGCCGCGCCAGCTCGATTGCGGCCCGCATGTGATTGGGATCGGAGCTGTGGAAGCCGCAGGCGATATTGGCCTGGGTGATGTGCGGCATGATCGCTTCGTCGTCGCCCACCCGGTAGATGCCGAAGCTCTCGCCCATGTCGCAATTGATATCGACAGACATAAGGTGCCTCCGGATCAGCGCTTGAGGGACGCCACGTAACGCAGCCTGATCTGGTCGGCGATGACCGCCAGGATCAGCAGCGCCCCGAGGACGACCGTTTGCAGGTAGGATTCGATGCGCGCCAGGTTCATGCCGTTCTGGACGAGGCCGATGAACAGCGCGCCGAGGACGACGTTCTCGACGCGCCCCACGCCGCCGCGCAGGCTGACGCCGGCGATCACGCAGGCGGCGATCGATTCGAGCGGCATGGATGCGCCGATATTGGCCTCGCCCGTATCGAGCCGCGCGGTGAGCAGCATGCCGGCAACCGCCGCCATCGCCGCGCAGAACACATAGGTCCAGAACAGCGTGGCACGGGTGCTGATGCCGGAAAGTCCCGCCGCCTTGATGTTGCCGCCGACCGCGTAGAAGTAGCGGCCGAACGGGGTCCAGTTCAGGAACAGGTAGAGACAAAGGATGATGATCGCCGCGACATAGACGGGCACGGGTATGCCGGCCAGCGCGCCGAAGCCGAAGATATCGCCAAATTGCTGCGGCATGCCGTAGACGGGAACGCCGCCGGTCAGGTAGAGCGCGATGCCGAAGCCGACCGAGGCCATGCCCAGCGACATCATGAAGGGCGAGACGTTGAACAGCGAAACGCCGATGCCGTTGACGACCCCGACCATGGTTCCGGCGAGAATGCCGGCGAAGCAACCGATGAAAATGGCCAGCCAGACCATTTCGGGCATGGCCGCGAAGGCCGTTGCCATGGCCAGTGCGCCGACGACGGAGGACAGGGCGACGATCGTTCCGACCGACAGGTCGAAGCCGCCGGTCAGCAGCGCCAGCATCTGGCCGAGCGAAACGATGGTCAGATAGACCGACTGGCGCAGCACGTTCATCAGGTTGCGGCCGGTCAGGAAATTGTCCGACATCAGCGAAAAGACGATGACCGCGATCACCAGCAGGAACGGCAGGATGCCGAGCCGGATGAAAAGCCGTTTGAGCCGGTCGGAGATATTGATCCTGTTATCGGCGCTCATGCTTGCCTCGCTCGCCATTACGCGGCCTCCCGTTCGAAAAAATGCTTGAGGACGTTCTCCTCGGTGATCTGCGCGCCTTCGAGTTCTGCCTGGACCTGGCCGCGGTAAAAGACATAGGCGCGGTTCGAAAGGTGGAGGATTTCCGGCAGATCGGACGAGATCAGCAGGATCGCGGCGCCGTTCTCGCAAAGCTCGGCAATGAACCGGTAGATGGCCGCGCGGGTGCCGACATCGACGCCCACCGTCGGCTCGTCGAAAGCGATGAGATCGAATTCACGCGTCAGGCTGCGCGCCAGCATTGCCTTTTGCTGATTGCCGCCGGAAAAATGCTCGACCGTGCGCTCGATGCGCATCGGCGACAGATGCAGCCGTTCGGCGAGCTCCGTCGCCATGCGCGTCTCGCCGCCGGCACTCAGCACAAGACCGTTTGAGACCGGCCTTTGCGTCAGCGATGCCAGGCTCACATTCTCGCGCACCGGGCGCATCATCATCAGCCCGTCATTCTTGCGGTCGGACGGCAGATAGAGAAATCCCCGGTCGAGCATCTTGCGCGTCGACAGGCCGGTGACGTCTTCGTCCTTGAACTTGACCATGCCGGAAGCGATCTGACGCGCGCCGAAACAGGCCTGGGTGAATTTCGATTTGCCGGAGCCGACAAGTCCGGCCAGCCCGACGATTTCGCCGCGGCGTACGGTCACGGACGCACCGCGCACCCCGTTGTCCGCTGTTGCCAAGTCCGACACCTCGAGCAGCGTCTGCTGCGGATTGTAACTGACCGTCGGAAAGATCTGGCCGACGACACGGCCGGTCATCAGCCGCACCAGCTCGTCTTCGGAAGTCGTCTTGGCGTCCACCGTATCGATGTAATGACCGTCGCGCAAAATGGTGATGCGGTCGCCGATCTCGCGGATCTCGGACATGCGGTGAGTGATATAGATAATGCCGACACCGTCCGCCTTCAGGCGGGCGATCAGCCTGAAAAGCTGCTCCGTCTCGTGCTGCGTCAGCGATGCGGTCGGCTCGTCCAGGACGAGGACGGAAAGTTCGGACCGGAACGCCTTGGCGATCTCGACCATCTGCTGTTCGGCGCGCGTCAGGCGCGAGACCGGCAGATTGACCGGCAGGTGGAAGTCGAGGTCCTTCAGGATTTCCGTGGCGCGCCGGTGCAGGGCGCGTTTCTGCAATATGCCGGATCGCGTCTCCTCCGCCCCGAGGAAAAGGTTCTCCTCCACGCTCATTTGCGGGATCAGCGAGAACTCCTGGAAGACGGCGCTGATGCCGAGCGCGCGTGCTTCGTGCACCGAGTTCAGATGCACGGGCGATCCGTTGAAGCGGAATTCGCCGGAGGTCGGCCGCGCGGCGCCGGCGATCATCGAAATCAGCGTCGATTTTCCGGCCCCGTTCTCGCCGAACAGGATGTGCACTTCACCGGCCCGCAATTCGAAGTCGACGCCGTCCAGCGCCTTGACGCCGGGAAACTGCTTGGTGACGTTGATCGCTTCGAGAAGAAGATGCGCATCACCCGGATGCGCATCTTCTCTGTCGTGGGAGGACATGATCTTGGACCTTCCGGGCGGGATCAGTTGACCCGGAAGACCGGCTTGAAGCCGCTCGGCGCGAGCGTCGAGGACGGGTCGAAATCGGCCAGATTGTCCTGTGTGACGATCTTCAGAGCCGGACCGACATGTTTCTCAAACGGTTCGCCTTCGAGGATGCGCACCGCCTGGTCGACCGCGATGCGGCCCTGGATGACAGGCGAATCCGTCGGCGCGGCAAGGATCTGCTTGCGGCGGATGCCCTGATCGACACCGGGCGTATAGTAATAGGAAACGACCTTCACCTTGTCGGTCAGACCGCGTGCTCTCAGGATCGGGATGGCGGCTTCGGCCGTCACCGCCGTGCCGACGACATAGTCGAGATCCGGATGGGCTTCCAGCGTGTCCTCGACAAGCTTGGCCTGGGCTTCCTTGCCCGTGTCGCCATATTTCGTTTCGACCAGATCGATGGCCGAGCCTTCGATGGCGCCGGTGAAGCCGGTATTGCCCGCCTCGACCCAGCCGGCGCCTGCCGGTCCAGGGAACCACGCGACCTTCGCCTTCTCGCCGCCGGACGGATGCAGCCCTGCCAGGAACGACCCGGCCTTGCCGCCCATCTCCCCGAAGGAGACCAGCGACTTGGCCGACAGGTCCGATGAGGACATGCCGTTGATCACATCGATGACCGGGATGCCCTTGTCGGATATTTCCTTGACGATGTTGTTGAGGCCGTCGAACGAGATGGCCCCGATGATCACCGCATTGGCGCCGGCCGCGACACAATCCTCGATCTGCGAGATCTGGTTGTTGAGCTCGGTATATCCGCCGGCTTCGACAAGCTGCATCTTGACGCCGAGGCGCTCGGCTTCCTGCGCAACGCCGTAATCGACACCCAGCCAGTACGCATCCTTCATATGCGGAAAGGACACGCAGATTTCCCAGGGCTTGGACGCGGCCGGCAGGGGCTTGTAGTCCATGGTCGAGCGCGGGCTTTCCATGTTGAACGGCGGGTCCCAGACCTCAACCGGGTAGGGATACCAGTTCTCCGCCGCGGCACCGGCCGTCATGCAGGTCGTGATCGCGGCCGATATCAATAGTTTCTGAATTGTCTTCGTCATTCCGTGTGCTCCCGAAATCCGTGGCGGATGTTTGGCCGTCCGGTCGTCTTGGCCGGTGCGGTTGTCCGAGGACGCCATCCGCTCCCATTGGCGGCAATTAGGTTGGACCGGATCGGTATTATTGTAAAATATGAATTTGAACTGTATAAAATCGGAAAAACAGATTCAGGATGAATTTTGAACCACATGGGCAAAATTTCATCCTTATCCGGTATCGAACGCAAAGTGGGTAGAAGATTATTCAGTAAAATCAATATTTAGATCGAGTGGGCATTGTGTCCGTTTCGATAGGAAGCCGCTCCGTTGTCGACAATATCGGGCATGCCGGTTTCCGAGATTATTGATTCAGTTGGTAAGTCGAATCGGAAATCAAGATGGATATTTCACTCAAGCAGATCCGCTATTTCATCGCCGCGGCCAATGCGGGGCAGGTTTCACGCGCCGCAATGGACATCAACGTATCCCAGTCGGCCGTGACCGCCGCCATCAAATCGCTTGAGGAATCCATCGGCGCGCCGTTGTTCGAGCGCCATTCCGGCGGCGTCAGCCTGACCTATGAGGGAAACCTGTTTCTCGACCACGCCCGACATATCGTTGCGACGGTCGACGAGGCGGTGCGTCTGCCGCGGCGCATCCGCGACGATGTGCGCGGCCATGTGAAGCTCGCCGTCAGCTACACGGTTCTCGGCTACTTCCTGCCCTCGCACCTGGCGCGGTTCACGCGCGGCTTTCCCAATGTGGAAGTGCGGATGAGCGAGGCGGACCGTCCCGATATCGAGGAGGGACTGACAGCGGGAACCTTCGATCTGGCGGTCATGCTGACATCGAACATCATCAACCAGGAGGACATCTCCTACGACACATTGCTGCGGTCGCGGCGGCGCCTGTGGCTCGATGCGCAGCACCGCTTTCTGGAGCGCCCGAGCGTTTCTCTGCAGGACGTTGCCGGCGAGCCCTACATCATGCTGACGGTCGACGAGGCCAGCAATACGGCGCAGCGCTACTGGAACCGCAGCCCCTACCGCCCCAAGGTCATCTTCCGCACCTCGTCGGTGGAGGCGGTACGTTCCATGGTCGCCAACGCCATGGGTATCGCCATCCTGTCGGACATGGTCTACAGGCCCTGGTCGCTGGAAGGGCGCCGCGTCGAGGTCATGCCGGTTGCGGACCCCGTTCCCACCATGGATGTCGGCCTGGCGTGGTCAAACGGGGCGGAGCTGAGCCCGGCAACCCGCGCTTTCATCGACTTCATGCACCTGGCCCTCAGCTCCGACCAGTCATTCGGCTCCGGTCGGGACTGAACCCCAGGCACCGGGTATTCGCCGCTCGTATTGCTATGAGCGCTGTTGTCGCGCGGTGTCCACGCTGCGGCGCGCCATTGGATTTCTACGGTCCGCAAGCGGCTGTTGACCGGTTGGCGGAAACATCCTGTCGATTGCGATTTTCTCCTTGCCAACCTTGTGTTTTTCGCGTTTGAGCGCGGCCGTGTAACCTCCTTCAATCCCGGCGATCGCTAACCGCTTGCAAGATTGATTCTCTGCGCTCTCTCAGTTTATCGCTTTACTTATTCGTATTAATTATCTATTGATACGTATCAATTCAAACCAGGTGCGTCGCATGGCCGTCACGCAAAAACAGGTTGCAGAACTGGCTAAGGTCTCCCAGGCTGCCGTTTCACTGGCGCTCAGCCCGGAGGGCCGCAAGACACTGTCGCCGCAGACGGTCGATGCCGTCGAAGCCGCGGCGAGGGCCTTGGGATACCGTGCGAACCGTGCCGCCCAGGCATTGAAAAGCGGCCGTACGCTGACCATCGGTTGTGTCGTGCCGGACCTGACCAACCCCTTCTATCCGTCGCTCATTCGCGGTGTGCGGGAGGTTGTGGAGGCCCATGACTACGACATTGTGATCTATGACAGTGAAGGTTCGCCCGACCGGGAGCGTCGCTTCATCGACTGGGCGCAGGCCGGCCGGGTCGACGGTGTCATCGGCGCCTTTTTCTATTTGCGGGTTCCGGATTTTCTTCCGCTGATCGATGGCGGCATCTCAATTTCCAGGATCGAGATATCGAAAAAGGTTGGTGGCGCGCTCCCGATCGACAATATCTATGTCGACAACCACGCGGCATCGATCGCTGCCGCCGATTTTTTGTTGGACAAGGGCTATGAATCGCTCGGGATCGTATCGGGTCCCGGGGAGCCCAGTGCCGTTCGGGTGCGTGGATTCGAGGGCAGGGCCAAAAGCCGCGGTGCGAAGATCGAGACCGCAATGGCCAAATCACTCAATGAGGAAGGTGGTTTTGCCGCGGCATGCGAACTGATCGGCGGCAGCGACCGGCCTCGCGCCATATTCGCGGTCAACGATTACATGGCCATCGGTGCGCTGCACGCGCTGCACTCGAACGGCGTGCGGGTGCCCGATGAGGTCGCAGTCATCGGGTTCGATGACATTCCCGTGGCATCGCTGGCCTATCCGCCCCTTACCACCGTGTCACAGCCGCAAGCCGAAATCGGCAGGCGGGCGGCCCAGTGCCTCCTGTCGAGACTGGACGGGGGAGAGGATGGGCCGGGCACGGCCCACGAACTGGCTTACAGAATTGTCGAGCGCAGCTCGACGTGAAGTTTCAACAGGAACGTCTCGCATCAGACGAGACCAAAACGGAGGAAACAAATGAGACCTGCAAAAATATTGACAGCCGCGATCGCGTTGGGATTTTCAGCAACGCTGCCGGCCGCCGGCGAGGAAATCAGCTGGTGGTACGAAAACGCCAACCCCGAGCAGCGCCGGGCGCTGGATGAAATCCTGGTTCAGCCTTTTGAGGCATCGAACCCGGATGCAAAAGTTGTCATCGATTATCGCGGCAGCGAACTGGACAAGCAGTTGCGTATCGCCATGCTCTCGGGCCGCGGTCCGGATGTGGTCATGACTCCGGGGCCGGCTTTCGTGGCGTCCATGGCCCAGGCCGGCCAGCTTATGGCGCTCGACGGCTATGCCGAGAAATACGGATGGAACGATCGTCTTCTGCCGGTTTTTCTGGAACTCGGAAGATATGACGGCAAGCTTTACGCCCTGCCGAAAACCTACGAAACGCTGGGTCTGTTCTACAACACGAAGATGTTCGCCGATAATGGCTGGCAAGCCCCCACGACCATTTCGGAGATGGAGACCCTGGCCGATGAGATGATCGCCAAGGGAATCGTTCCGTTCGCTGCCGGAAACGCAAGCTGGCAGGGAACAAATGAATGGTATGTCTCGCTGGTGTGGAACTCCATTGCCGGCCCTGAGAACACCTACAAGGCGCTCAAAGGCGAGATTCCCTGGACGTCGCAGCCATTTGTGGATGCGATATCGAAGCTCAAGGAATGGTGGGACAAGGGATATTTCGGACCTGACTATCTTTCGCTGACCACCGAGCAGGCCTTTGCCACCATTTCCGACGGCAGGGCGGCCATGGCGCCGACCGGCACCTGGAGTTTTCAGTGGGTCCCGACCTATTTTGACGGCCGGGAGGATGAAATCGCCTTCATCGGTTTCCCGAGTGCGGATGGGCTGCCTGCGCCGATCTATCCGCTTGGCATCGGCTCCACCTTTTCCATCGCCGCCAATTCCGATGCGGCTGACGGGGCGGCAGCCGTCATCGACTATATTTTCGGCGACACCTTCTACGGTGCGATGAATTCAGTCTGGAAGGGCGAATGGAACACGCCGCTCCGGGATCTCAGTGCGGTCTCGATTTCGGAAGGAAAGATTCCGCAATATGGTGAAGCCATGTCCGACCTGGCCTCGGCCGTGGACAAGAACCAGTATGGCTACACAACCTGGACCTTTTTGCCCCCGGCCACTGCGAATTTCGTGATCCAGGGTATCGAGGAGGTCTGGTTCGGCAACGTGTCGGTGGAAGACTATCTGGCCCAGATCGACGAGACGTTCCAGTCCGAACTGGCCGAAGGCAAGGTGCCTGCGATACCGGCCCGCTGATAACCCGGCATTCCAGCGAACGAACGGAGCGGCGGGCCCGCCGCTCTGTCTCCCTTGCCCACTGGAGATAATCCATGCATCGGCTCTATCTGATCCCGACGCTTGCAATCAACCTGTCGATCATTCTCTTGCCGGCAATCCTGACGATTGCGCTGGCTTTCTTTCGGTGGGACGGCATAAGTCAGCCGGTCTTCGTCGGATTTGACAATTTTCAGGCATTGGCCGGCGATCGTGTCTTCTGGCGGGCGCTTACGAACAACATCATCTGGACGGCGATTTTTCTGACGATTCCGATCGGATTCGCGCTGTTGGTCGCGTCGATGCTGCTTCTCATAAGCAGGGGCCGGATCCTGCTTCAAGTGATCTTTTTCCTGCCGATCATCATCGCCACGGTCATCACGGCCAGGGTATGGCAGGGCATGATTTTCAATCCGGTCAGCGGCATTTTCGGTTGGCTGGAGCAGTTCGGCATTCATCTCACCAATCCGCTGACGAAGACGGCCACGTCGCTCTATGGCGTCGCGGCGGTCGATCTTTGGCACTGGTGGGGCTTTCTCGCGGTGATTTTCTTCGCTGCGCTGCGCCAGGTTCCCGCGGAGCAAATCGAGGCGGCGCGGCTGGAAGGTGCAACATTCTTCCAGATGCTGCGCTATGTGCTTCTGCCCGGAATCAAGTCGACGATCATGCTGATGATGATCATGACGGTGATCTGGTCGTTCCTGGTGTTTGACTTTGTCTTTATCATGACCCGGGGCGGTCCCGCCTATTCCAGCGAAGTGCTTTCCACAATGGCCTATCGCCTTGCCTTCTATGATCTGAATGTGGGCAAGGCCGCTGCAACAGCTCTTGTCATCAGCCTATTCGGCCTGGTGGCGACATTCTTCTACATTCGGGCGCAGGCCAAGGACGGTGACCTATGAACGGCGCTGACAACCGGACGACACTGACCCTGACCTATGTGGTCCTGGGCATGGCGGCATTCATTACGCTGTTTCCCATCGCGCTCATGCTGCTGAATTCGCTGAAAGCAGCGCCGGAGGTCATTCGCAGCCCGCTGGCAGTTCCGGAAGAAATTCGCTGGGACAACTACACGCGGGCCTGGCGGGACGGGAATTTCAGTACGGCGTTTCTGAATTCGGCCATTTTGACCGTGATGACCATCATCCTGGTCTGCGGGTCCGGCTCTATGACGGCCTACGTTCTGGCGCGCAAGAAGATCAAGTCGTGGCGACTGGTCACGGGCTATCTGCTGGCAACGACCACCGCGCCGATTCAATTGTTCCTGTTTCCGCTTTACTTCGGCTTCGCCCGGCTTGGGCTTATCGACAATGTCTTTGCAGTGTCGGTGATCTATTGCGCGATCTTCAGCCCGTTTTCGATCATGCTGCTTCGGACATATTTTCTTGCCGTGCCGAAAGAACTGGAAGAGGCGGCGCTGATCGACGGCGCGACCCACTGGCAGGTGTTCACCCGCGTCATGTTGCCGATCGTCTGGCCGGGCATCCTGACCGTCGCCCTGATCGTCGGGCTGAACACCTGGAACGAATTTCTGATCGCAACGACATTCCTTCAGGGGCAGGGGAGCATGACTGCGATCGTCTCGTTCTTCCTGTTTTCGGGTCAGTACACAACGGACTGGGGCCAGCTCATGGCCGGCGCCACGATTGTCGTCCTTCCCGTCGTCGCCCTGTTCATATTCCTGCAGCGCAGGTTCATCGAAGGCATGACCGGCGGCTCCGTCAAAGGTTAACGAGAGGTCCACAACCAAATGAGCAACAAACTTCCACCTGACTATCTTGAGCGCGTCTATGCCGGCGTGTTGGGAAAGCTGATCGGCGTTTACCTCGGTCGTCCCTTCGAAGGTTGGACCTATCAGCGCATCATGCGTGAACTGGGGCCAATCCGGTATTATGTGCACGAGCGGCTCGGCGATCCCCTGGTGATCACGGACGATGACGTTGCGGGCACCTTTACATTCGTCCGCGCCCTCGAGGATCATCGTTTGTCGGAGGACCTGTCTGCAGAGGAAATCGGCAAGGTCTGGCTCAACTACATTGTCGAGGAACGCTCGATCCTTTGGTGGGGCGGGGCCGGCAACTCCACCGAACATACGGCCTGGCTCAATCTGGACAAGGGCATGCCTGCCCCGGCGAGCGGATCGATCGAGACGAACGGGGCCACGGTGGCCGAGCAGATCGGTGCGCAGATTTTCATCGACGGATGGGCTCTGGTCGCGCCGGGCCGGCCGGAGGTGGCTGCCCGTCTGGCGGAGCAGGCCGGTAAGGTGAGCCATGACGGCGAATCCGTCCATGCGGCGATGCTCTGGGCCGCGATGGAGGCAGAGGCCTTCAATTCCCGTGATGTCGATCACCTGCTGGACACGGGACTTTCGGTCATACCCTCCGATTGCCTGATTTCACGCCTGATCGGGGATATCCGCCGCTGGGCGGCTGAGGCCAACGATTGGACCCAGACGCGCCAGAAGATCGAGGACAGTTACGGCTATGACAAATATCCGGGCAACTGCCATGTGGTCCCCAATCATGCGCTGATGGTCATGGCGCTTCTTCACGCGCCGGATGACTTTCATCGCGGACAGATGATCGTCAACACCAGCGGCTGGGACACGGACTGCAACGCCGGAAACCTGGGCTGCCTGCAGGGAATAATGCTGGGGCTGGAGGGTATTGAAAACGGCCCGGATTGGCGCGGGCCGATCTCGGACCGGATGCTGATTTCCTCCGCGGATGGCGGCAACGCGATCACCGATGCGGTGCGCACATCCTACTATCTGGCTAATCTCGGCGCGGCGCTGGCCGGCGCGCCGGCCTATGACGCGCCCAAACAGGGCGCGCGCTTCCATTTCTCCCTTCCGGGTTCAACACAGGGCTTCGCGATCAAACAGTCCGTTGAAACCTGCGAGGCGAGCCGTGTCGAAAATGTCGGTTTCCAGGAGGGACGCGCGCTCGGCCTGCGCTACACGGCACTGGCCGACGGATTGGAGGTCGTTGCCATGACGCCGACCTTCACGCCGCCCGAGGTGACGCAGATGCGGACCTATGACCTGATGGCAAGCCCTTGCGTGTATCCCGGCCAGACACTTTCGGCGCGCATTGCCGGCAGCCGGGAGAACGAGGGCGATGTAACGGTGGCGCTGGCGGTCGGCATCTACAACAGTTCCGACGGTATCGATGTCATCGAAGCCGACCCGCAAACTCTGGCGCCGGGTGCGGAAAGGGTCCTCGAATGGCGGCTGCCGGAAACCGGCGGTCAGCCGATTGCCGAGGTTGGACTGACGATAAGGGCGGCCGGCCGGCGCGCCGACGGCACGGTTTTGGTCGACTGGATGACCTGGTCGGGCGTGCCCGAGATGGAACTCAAGCGTCCCGAGGGCGATGGCGATTTCTGGTGGCGCGCCTGGGTCAGCGATTGCCAGTTCTTTTCAAAGCGGTTCAGGCAGAGTTTCCGGATGTCGAATGGCCGGGGAACGGGCTTGATCCTCCAGGGCGCGCGTGACTGGAACGATTTCGAGGTCGATACTGAAATCATGATTCATGCCGGCAGCAACGCCGGTGTGATCGCACGCGCGCAGGGCCGAAAGCGCTACTATGCTGTCGTGCTCGACCGCAAGGGCGAAATGGCGCTGGTGCGCCAGTTCGACGACGAGACCACCACGCTGGCCAGCGGACCGATCGATTTTGAGTTCGAGACGCCCATCCCGGTCAAGCTGACGGTCAGGGGAAAGAGCGTTCATGCGACCGTCAACGGCGCGACGCTGGAAGCCAAGATTGACAGCGGACCGGAGCTCGCATCCGGCGCGATGGGCCTGCTGGTGACCGAAGGCGCGGTTTCGGCGGACAGGATCAGAATATCCCCCGCCGCCTGACAGCGTCGCCCGGTTACAATCAAAAGGACGTGGAGAAAGCAATGGCGTCAGTAACGCTGTCCTCGGTGAGCAAGAGCTTCGGTGCGGTCAAGGTGCTGGAGAACATATCGACTGAAATCCACGAAGGCGAGTTCGTCGTCCTGGTCGGCCCTTCCGGATGCGGCAAATCCACATTGTTGCGCATGATTGCCGGCCTTGAGGACATCACCGAAGGAACGATTTCCATCGCGGGTCAGGTCGTCAACGACACGGCTCCCAAGGAGCGCGATATCGCCATGGTTTTTCAGAACTATGCGCTTTATCCGCACATGACCGTGGCCGAGAACATGGCCTTTTCCATGACCCTGGCGGGCAGCAGCAAGGCGGAGAAGGAGCGGCGCGTGCGCGAGGCCGCGGACATTCTGGGGCTCAACGATTTGCTGGAGCGCAAGCCGAAGGCGCTTTCCGGCGGACAGCGCCAGCGTGTGGCGATGGGACGCGCCATTGTCAGAAGCCCGCGGGTGTTTCTTTTCGACGAGCCGCTTTCCAACCTGGATGCCAAGCTGCGTGTCGCCATGCGCGCCGAAATCCGGGCTTTGCACCAGCGGCTCAAATCCACATCCATCTACGTGACGCACGATCAGGTCGAGGCCATGACCATGGCCGACCGTATCGTGGTGCTGAACGGCGGAAAGATCGAACAGGTGGGCGCACCGCTCAAACTTTACGACGATCCCGCCAATACCTTTGTCGCCAGCTTTATCGGCTCACCGGCCATGAATTTCATGGAAGCCGAGATCATGGACGGTGATGGTGGAAGATCGCTTGTCTTGCAGTCCGGCGCAAAGATCACGGCGCCGGCCTGGTGTTCGCGTCCCTCGGGAACGCCGGTTACCATAGGTGTTCGTCCGGAGCATTTTTTGTTTGGGCAAGAAGGTGTCGAGATGTCGGTCGAAGTTGTGGAGCATACCGGCTCGGAAACCCATATCATTGCCAACCACGGAAGCCAGAAGATCGTGGCGGTGACCAACCAGCGCCTCGATGCCGCTTACGGCGACAAGATGAAACTGGGCTTTCCAACCGGCACCATGCTGCTCTTTGACCGCGAAACAGGCGAGCGCATTCGTGAATGACAAGGGCCGTGGGCCGATACTGGAATTGTCACGGTCGCCGCCTACTGGAAATTGATCGGCTGTCGTGTTCGGGACGTGCGGATGATCGTGAAGAACTCCCGCGCCAGCACCTGCGCGTCCTCGATTGCCGGACCGGGGTCGAAATCCTGCAGCGTTTCGGGCAGTGTCTCGCCCTCGCTGATCATGGCGATCGCATCTTCTTCGATGCGCCTGATCTCGCCTTCCGTCAGCCAGCCTTGCCAGCCGAGCGCCGTGACCTCGCCATAGGCGCGGCCGATGGCGTTGTGAAACAGCAAGAGTGCCATTTGCGGAGTAGATTTGGGCAACATCTCGAAATCCTTTTCGTGTCCCCGCAAAATTCCTTGATCCCTGAATAAACAACGGTTGTATGCATCAGAGCAGCATAGAGCGAAACGCGAGCGATGCGTCCAATAAAGTCTTTGTGAGCTTAGTCGGGCGACCGGTATGCGACTGTGGCCGTTGCCACACTCCGTTACATTTCGCAGCGTTGTTTCAGAGCAGTTCCGCTTCCGCCTCGACCTCGATTTCATAGTCGCCGACGAGCCGGCCGATCTCCACAAGTGTGTTGGCCGGCCGGACCGTTCCGAAATAGCGGCCATGAACGCGCGAAGCCGGCTCCCACTGGTCTGCGTCGCTGAGATAGATGCGTGTGCGTATGACATCCTCACGCCTTCCGCCCAGCGAGGTGATGGCGCCCAGAATCTTGTCGAGGATGTAGACGGTCTGGCCGCGCACGTCGCCGGGGCACACCACCCGGCTCTCGCCATGGGTCGCCGTCGTGCCGCTGACAAGGATGCGGTTTCCGCTGCGCACCGCGCGGCAGTAGCCGGCGACCGGTTCCCATTCGCTGCCGGAAAGCGCTCGCCGGCGGCCATTCGTTTCAATCACCTCGAAGGCCGGCGGCAAGTCGCTCAGATGATCCGTCAGGTCGCCGGAGGCGGTCAGATAGGGCGGCCGGCGGTACTCGTCGCCGCAGTCGCCCGGGACGGGTGTCATCCGACCGGTGACCGCCGCAATCGCCTCGTGGTCATCCCTGTCGAGTGAAAACGTGAAGACATCGCTGTTGGATGAGCGGTGCTCGGACTGGGTCAGCCGCGCACCGATGATGACGGCGCCGACGGCGGGCTGGTCCAGCACCCAGCGCGTCGCGACATTGGCGAGGGAAACGCCGTGCCGCTTTGCGATGCGGTCGAGGCAGGAAAGCAGGTCCTGGAAGGCAGGCCAGCCGCCCACGGTTTCGATGAACCGCGCATATTTCATCTTGCTCCAGTCGGCGATGGAGGAAGGCTCGGCCGCTCCGAGCCATTTTTCCGACATGAAACCGCCTGCCAGCGTCCCGTAGGCCAGAAGCCTGACGCCGCGTTCGCGGCACAGATCGCTGAGTTCACCGGTCGCGCGGCGGTCGAGCAGCGAGCAGGAGACCTGGTTCGTGGCGATCTCGTATCCCTGTTGCAGGAGAAGGTAGAGATGGTCGGTATCGAAATTGGTGAGGCCGATATGCGCGATAACGCCTTCCTGTTTGAGGCGCATCAGCGTGTCCATCACGTCCAGATATCCCGGATATTCGAATGACCACCAATGCAGCTGCAAGAGATCGATCGTCTCAACGCCAAGCCGTTCGCATCTTCTGGCGATACCGGCGCGCACCGCATCCGGTGAGGTCTCGTGCGGCTCGGGACACCATTTCGTCAGGAATTTCGCATGTGTGTTGCCGTCCCGCTGGAGCAGTGTTCGGCGCGCTTCGCCGCTGATCAGTTCCGCCGATCCGTAGTGGTCGGCCATGTCGAACGTGTCGAAACCGCCATCCGCATAGTCGACAAGCACGCCGGCGGCCGGAACGCGGTCGAGCAGTGTCCCGCCGCGTTCCATGTCCGCGACCTGCCACAGGCCGGTGATGATCCGGCTTGCCTCCAGACCGGGTGCAAGCTCTGTTCGCTCGGGTTTTGCCGCCATTGATATTCGCTCCGCAAGGACGCCCGGCCAGAGGCCGGGCGACAGGGTCAGTTCTCCAGTGAGGAGATAAACGCGTCCACCTCGTCGAGCGTGAAGTACTGGACTTCCTGCGTGCCCGATTCGTCGAACTTCCAGGCCACGGCCGGTGCCGAGACATCGCCATTCGTATCGAACTTCACCGGTCCGGTTCCGCCCTGATAGGAGATGGTCTTGCCGGCGCCGAGCAGTTCCTTGGCCTTTTTCAGACCCTCGGCGTTCGGAAAGATCGGCTCGCCGGCCGGATCCGTCACCTTTGCCACGGACGCCGCGATCGACGGGCCGCTGGCGTCCGGAGCAGCTTCCATGGCGAGCATGGCGATCATCGCCGCATCGAAGCTGTTCGGCAGACCGGGACCGCTGGGTTCGGCGTTGAACTGTTCCTTGTAGAGTTCGACGAAGCCCCGGGCGCTGTCCGTGCGCGGCTGGGCGCTGTCGTGACCGACGGTCTCACCCAGATATTGCAGGCCGACGCTGTCGCGGTACTCGTCGGATTTGAGCGAGTTTGCGACCACCATCTTCTGCGTTCCGCCAAGCGAAATCCACTCGCGTGTGACCAAGGCGCCTTCGGCCGGATAGAGTGCCATGTAGATGGCCTCCGGCTGGCTCTTGAGCGCTTCGGTGACCTCCGAGCGGTAGGAGGACTGGCCGTCGGTTATCGCGATGGAGGCGGGAACGGTCACGCCCATGCTTTCAAGATCGGCCTTGACCAGTTTTCCGATGTCCTGTCCCCAGTCATCGTTCTTGTAGAAAATGGCGACATTCTTGTAGCCGCGCTCCTTGATGAGAAGGGCGGCCACCGCCGACTGGTTACGGGTGGTGGCGAAGGTGCGGAACCACAGCCCGTCGGTCTTGCCTTCGCTGGCGACGGCGGTGAATGCCGTTGACGACGAGCAGCATGACATCTGCATGACCTTGGACGGCACCGTCACCGAAGTGAGGATCGGCATGGAAACGCCGGAGGAGACCGCACCGAGCAGCACCGGCACCTTTTCAAGGTCCACGAGCGCCTTGGCCGCGTCGACACCGACCTTCGGATCGGTTTGCGTGTCGCGCAGGATCATCTCCACCTTGCAGCCCTTGACGCCGCCGGCGACGTTGAAGAGGTCGACCGCGAAGGCCGCCGTCTCGGCGATGGGCCGGCCCCAGTCGACCGAGGTGGGCAGGACGGCGCCGATCTTGGTCGTACAGTCCTGCGCCATGGCCGGGATGGCCCACAGGCCGGCGGTGACAACAGTCGCGCCGATGAGTGTTTTCAGTCCGGAATGCATTGTCATTCTCCCTCTGTTCAGCTCTGATATTGCTCGCCGGCGTTGCTGATCACACCGGTGTTCTGTGGGCCCGGCCGTTTGGTGACCTGCAGCCTTTCGGGCAAAAGCCCGCGCGGCCTGATCAGCAGCGTAACGACGATGATCAGGCCGATGAGAATATATTGAAGCGTTCCCGCATAGAGCTGAAGCTCCTGCGGCGCCAGGCTCGAGAGCACATAGCCGCTGGCAACCCAGCAACCCCAGACGACGAAGGTGCCGAGCATCGCGCCGAGATTGTTGCCGGCGCCGCCGACGATCAGCATCGCCCAGATCTGGAACGTCAGGATCGGCGCCAGGTCTTGCGGGCTGATGAAGGCGTAGAACGTGGCGTAAAGCCCGCCCGCAAGCCCCATGATCACCGCACCGATAACAAAAGCTTCGAGGCGCACGCGGGCCGGGTTCTTGCCCAGTGAACGGGCCGCCGTCTCGTCTTCGCGAATGGCCCGCAGCAGCCGCCCATAGGGCGATGAAACGAGCCTCGAAAGGCCGGCATAGACAATGATGAGCAACACGACCGCCAGCGCCAGGAAAAACAGGCTGTAGAGGAACGGATTGTCGATCAGCGCCTCAAGCGGGCGTTCGAAGCCGCGAATGCCCTTGGCGCCGCCGGTAAGGTAAGTGGCATTGCGCACGAAGGCCTCGATGGCGATGGCGATGCCGAATGTGGCGATCGCCAGATAGTCGTGCCGCAGTCGCGTCGTCGCAAGGCCGACAAGGATTGCCAGCAGGCCGGCCGCCGCGGCGCCGCCGGCCAAGGCGAGCGGCCAGGGCAGGCCGAAGCCGCCGAACTCGCCGCCGCGCTCGGGCCCGCCGAGGATGATCATGATGTATGCGCCGGTTCCGAAGAAGGCCACGACACCGCCATTGAAGATGCCGGCATTGCCCCATTGCAGGTTCAGACCGAGGACCGCGATGGCAAGGATCGCGGTAATCGTCAGGAAGAACACGAGATAAGAAACGAACCCGATCATCGCGCCTCTCCAAACAGGCCGTTGGGGCGGATGTAGAGTGTCGCCAGTATGACGAGGAACGGGATCGCCGGTTTGTAACCCGCCGGCAGCAGCAGGATGGCGAAGGAGGAGGCGAGCCCGACGATGAAGCCGCCGAGCATCGCACCCGTCACGCTGCCAAGCCCGCCGACGATGGCGGCGGCAAACAGCGACAGGACGAGATCGCGTCCCATGACCGGGCTGAGCTGGTTGTCGATGCCGTAGAGCACGCCTGCGATGGCGGCGAGCCCGCCGCCGATGATCCAGGTCAGCCGGATCATGGAGGGCAGGGCAATACCGTTGACTTGCGCCAACGTCGGATTTTCAGCGACCGCGCGCAGCGCGAATCCAAGCGTCGTGCGGGTCAGCAGAAGGTGCAGCGCGGCCATCGCGGCAACGGCGATAAGCAGGATCGCGACCTGGTCCGGCTTGATCAGCAGCAACGGATCGCTGCTGACCATCGTGGCGAAGGAGATCGCGTCGGTAAAGCGCTCCGTCCGCAGGCCGAAGACAAGGGCAATCAGGTTGCGCATGATCAGCGCGACGCCGAAAGAGGCGAAGACCATCGTCAGCGGCCCGGCCGTGTCGCGCAGCCGGCGGAAGACGAGCCGGTCTATAAGCACGGCGGTGAAGCCGGTCAGGATGGCGGCTGCCAGGGTTGAAAGCGCCAGCGCCGCCGACATGGAAAACGGACCGATCAGATTGGCGAGCGGCGGCGCGATGCCTGAAAGCACGGCATCGAATGTGAGCGCGCAATAGGCGCCGACCGACAGCAGCTCGGCATGGGAGAAATTGGCGAACCGCAATATGTGCATCACCAGGGTCAGTCCGATCGCTCCGAGCGAGAGGATCGAGCCGACCAGCACGCCGTCAAAGAGGGCCTGGATCATGCCGCCCCCTTTCGCCTGCCGCCGAGATAGATTTCCGCGACCGCCGGGTCATCGAGAATATCGCCCGCCGGGCCGTCCATCTGGTTCTGGCCGTCGGCAAGGATGTAGGCCCGGTCGGAAATGCCCAGCGCCATCCTGGCATTCTGCTCGACGAGCAGCACCGATACGCCGTCGCCGGCGATCTTGCCGATCAGTTCAAGCACATCCTGGCTTGCCTTGGGCGACAGCCCCGCCGTCGGCTCGTCCATCAGGATGATGCGTGGCTCGGCGATCAGCGCCATGGCGATGGCCAGCACCTGTCGCTGGCCGCCGGAAAGCCCGCCGCCGCGCACGGAGCGGCGTTCCGCCAGGGCCGGAAACAGATCCAGCATGGCCGCGATGCGGGTTTCGGGCGCTGCCCGGCAGCGCCGGGCGGCGAGCGCCAGGTTCTGCGATACACTCAGCGTCGTGAATATGTTGGCGGTCTGAGGCACATAGGACAGGCCGAACCGGCCGAGACGGTCCGGGGCGATGCCGAGGAGGTTCCGTGCTTCCAGCGTTATCGCGCCGCCTTCGACAATGACGAGGCCGGCGATGGCCTTGATCAGGGTCGATTTGCCGGCGCCGTTCGGTCCGATGACGGTAACGATTTCGCCGCTGTTCACATGCATCGACACGCCGTGCAGGATCGGCAGGCCGCGCTTGTATCCGGCGGTAAAGTCCGACACGTTCAGGAACGGCGCGGCGTCAGGCATCGACCGTCGCTCCCAGATAGGCGTTCAGCAGTGTCTCGTTGGACTGGGCGCCGGCCGCGTCGCCCTCATAGATGATGCGGCCGTTCGACATGGCCACGATGGTGTGGCAATGGCGCATGACAAGATCCATGTCGTGCTCGATGACGAGGAATGTGCAGCCATCCGCGTTGAGCTGCTCGATCTTCTCGATGAGCACCCGCGTCAGGGTCGGATTGACCCCGGCCGCCGGCTCGTCGAGCATGATCATCTTCGGTGTACTCATCAGCACGCGCGCCAATTCCAGGAGCTTCTGCTGACCGCCGGACAGTTGGCCGGCAGCCTCCTCGGCGACGCTTTCAAGGGTCGTGAAGGCGAGGACCTCGCGCGCCCTTTCGGCGATCTCGCTTTCTCTCCGGTCGATCCTGCGCCGCGCAACGACGGGAACCCAGAAATGCTCGCCCGGCTGGTCCGGGGCGGCGAGCATCAGATTCTCGAAAACCGACATGGCGGCAAACGGCTTGGGGATCTGGAAGGTCCGCGCCAACCCGTGATGATAGACGCCGTCCGGCGTCAGCCCGCCGATCTCCTTGCCCCGGAAGCGGATCGAGCCGCTGTCGCATGCCTGTTCGCCGACAATGGCATTGAAAAGGGTCGACTTGCCGGCGCCGTTCGGCCCGATCAGCCCGGTGATCGAGCCTTCCTTGACGTTGAGCGAGACCCGGTCCACGGCCTTGAAGCCGCCGAACGACACGCTGACATCGCGTGTCTCAAGCAGGTCCGGAGCGGCGGCGGTCACCGAACGCCCCCGAGATTGTATTTCATGATCCGGCCGTGGCGGCCCGTCTTGTCGCTTTCAAGGCCGTATATCCTGCCGTTCGGGCCGGTGCGGCGGTCGAGCACGGCGGTGATCGCCGCGCGGTCGCGGTCGTCAAGCCGCAAGTCGAAGATCGTTTTGGTTTCGGCGAGATGGTCGGCGGTGCGCGCGCCGATAATGACCGCGCCGACCTGCGGCTGGTCCATGACCCAGCGGCTGGCCACGGCGCCGATCGTGACTCCGTGCCGGTCGGCGACGGACTTGAGCGCATGCAGGAGATCCTGGAACAGCGGCCAGCCGCCGAACTCGTCGATAATCAGCCGGTATTTGACCAGCGACCGGTTCTCGAAGGCGAAACCCGGATCGGCTGCACCGAGCCAGCGTTCGGTCAGGAAACCGCCCGCCAGCGTTCCATAGGCGAGGATGAGCATCCGGTTCGACGCACACCAGTCGGTAAAGGCACCGGCCGGCCTGTGGTCCAGCAGCGAATACTGAACCTGTGAGGAGACCAGGTCCATGCCGGCATCGATGAAGGGCTGCATCGCCGCCTCGCTCCAGTTGGTGGCGCCCAGATGCTGGATCTTTCCCCTGGCCTGGATGTCCTTGAGGCACGCGAGGACTTCATGGGGGCGGCCGACTGACAGGTCCCACCAGTAGAACTGGACAAGCGGCAGGCGCTCCAGCTGCAGCCGGCGCAGCGACCGGTCGATGATGGCTTCGATATCGGCCGGCGTGACCGAGGCAAGGCGGTCGAAATCGGGCACCAGCTTCGTGTGTACCTTGATCCGGTCGACGGCCTCCTCGCCACGGCTCTGGCGCATATGACCCACAAACGTGCCGATCATCTCCTCGACGCCGGTATAGATGTCGGCGCAGTCGAATGCGTTGATGCCGGCATCGAAGAAGCGTTCCATATCGGCGATGGAGCGCTGCCGGTCGACGGGGCCGTGGTCGCCGGCAAGCTGCCATCCGCCCTTGATGATCTGGGAGCATTCGTAACCGGGACGCAGCGATACCAGTTCAGCCATTGTCATCCGCCTTTTGCCAGTAGGGCGTGCCGCGCGCATCGGGCAGGCCGGATGTGCCGGCGTGGGTGAAGCGGCGCTTTTTCAGCCGGGTGATACGGAAACGGCCGCCGCAATGGGGGTCCGGGCAGGCAATCTCCGCATCCGTGGTCATCCAGTCATTGTCGTCCGTCACCCGCTGTTTGGCGGGCAGGAACGGCAGCAATGCGGCCAGCGGATACATGGGAAACCGGTCGACATCGGGGAAAACGAGGTTCTCGCCCTCGACCAGGAAATAGGCGCCTTCCGGATGGTTGCAGACCATCGGCTTGTCGCCGGCTACGACCTCGACCTTGAGGTCAAAAAGCTCGAAAGGTCTTTCCTCCACTGGCATCCCCGTCTTTTTGTGATATGTTATTTGTGATATCTTACACGAAAAGGTGCGCCGCACCGGCCGAAAAGTCAAGTTCAGCCCGGTGGATCGAAGCAACCGTTGCCGCGCACTTGAGAAGCGGGAGAGCCATGTGAGCCAGGAAAGCGCTGCGGAATTCCCGGAAACATCGTTCGAAAAGGCCGAAATCGGATCGGCCAGGCCGGATATGGAGCCGGCGAGCGGCATGCCGGGTCTCGGTCCGGCACGGCAGGTAAACCTGCGCGAACTGGTCTATGACCAGCTCAAGGATGCTTTCATGGTGGGCTATTTTGCCCCCGGAGATTATTTGAACCTGCGTGAGTTGGCGGACCGCTTTGAAACCAGCATCACGCCGGTGCGCGAAGCGGTCAGGCGGCTCGTGGCGGAAGGTGCGCTGATTGACGCACCAGGGCGGGCGCTGCGAGTCCCGCCGCTTCGACGCGCCCACCTGATCGATCTCAGGCAGGCACGCATCGGTATCGAATCGATGATAACCGAGATGGCGGTCGCCCGGGCGACACCGCATGATCTAGACGCACTCGGGTCCATACTGGACGGGGCCGTTTCAAAGAACCCCAAGACGCCGATCGACGAGCTGACGTCGAACCGGAAGTTTCACTTTTCCCTATACGGGATCGGCGGATCGCCGACGCTCTTCCGCTTCGTCGAGAGCCTGTGGCTGCAATATGGGCCGTTCCTGAACCTGATCCACTACACGATCGATCCCGATATCCGCGGCAGCCACAAGGACCACCGCCGCATCATCGCCGCCGCCCGCGACGGCGATGCATTGGCCGCCAAACAGGCGCTTGTCGCCGATATCTCGCGGTCCTTCGATATTCTCGACGCTTACACCCAGGACAGCGCCGATTAGGACGGTCTTCGGCCGGTCCGGGCCGCAACGTCAGTCAGGCTTGTTCGGGCTCCGGTTTTGTGTGGGCCATCCATGGCGTAGGATCGCGGGGATTTGGATATTCGGATCGGTGGAACACCATGCGCGGCGAAATCAGAATGGGCTGGATTGCTTTTGCGGCCGCTGGTTTTTGCGCTGTTCTGCTTGTCGCGATTCTTCTTTTGAGAGACGATCCGGGCGAAAAACCCTATCTGCGGGTTCTCGGCGGCAGTTTCATTTTCAACTACCGCGTCTCCGATATCTACATGGGATTCACCGCGGTGCCGGGAAAACCCATTCCGGTCGGCACCATGCTCGTTGTCACCTTCGAAAATCCATCCGGCGATACGCCCTTCGTTGTGACCCGGCAGATCGGCCTGCCGGACCGTTCCATCTCCGTTCGCAGCCCGTCCATGCGCGGCGTCAGGGCGGGTGTTCCCTATGCGGTCACACTGGAGCTGCGCAGGACAGGCACCGGCGAACCCTTCTGGAACCATGCCTTCTCGATCAGCTCCAATATCGACGATGACATCATGCCTGATGAACCGACAGTCATCGGCCCGGGCTATCACCGTCCCGTGCCGAAGTCCGATTGACGCCAGGGAACGGGGTGCAAAATGCGCCCGGTGCGGGACAGAAAACGGTACCGTGTCGTCCGCCATTCCCTCCTGAGCACCGGATGAGCCCGTACGGGCCGCAGCATGGATATCGCCTCGCCATGCTGTCCGTTCTTGATCAATTGCCGGGCAAAGCGCTGTGCGATCCAGGCGCGCCGCCATTTGAGCACATCGGCGGAGACGCCGTATCGGCGCAAGCGGCGGAAGGCATGGCAGATGGCGAGCCAGTTCCGTTTGGGTTGGATGAGATATCGGCCAGCCGTGCGCCGGCCATCCAGGTGATAGTGCAATACGGGATCTGCCGTGACGGCCACGCTGGTGGTGGCGAGCAGCGCGCTCCAGAACCAGGTGTCTTCATCAATGGTGATTGTTTCCGGAAAGCGGATATCGGCGAGAGCCTCGGCGCGCACCAGTCCGCTTCCCATGGATATGGGCGGTGCGCCGTTGAGCAGATACAGATCCGCATTGTCCGTTACATTGCCACCGTATCCCGCAGGCACCCGGACCAGATCCTCTTGCCCGGGCGTCACCCGCACGGAGGTTCCGATGGCAAGGCCTGCGCCGTATTCCAGCGCGCCTGCAAGCTTTGCCAAACCGCCCGCCAGCAGAATGTCGTCTGCATCGATAAAATATAGCAACGGGCACGATGCCTGTTCGAGCCCGGCATTTCTTGCCGCCCCGGCGCTCCCCGCCTGCACGCAACGGACCGTCAGGGGCAGCTTCAGCGCTCCGGCTGCGGAATGGGCTCGCTCGGCGGTCCCGTCGGAGCACCGGTCGTCGATCAGGATGATTTCGCCGATCAGATCGCGGTCCGGTGCCAGGCTGGCCAGCACATCACCGATGGTGCGCGCGGCGTTGTGGGCCGGTATTATGACGGAAACCGCGGACAAGGTTCTATTGGACCTCGAAATAGCCCCGCTTCCTCACAGAATCGTAGCAGCGCTTGAATGGCGATACTGCATCGATCCCGAGTGAGCGCAGGCCGTCGACAACCGGCGGCGCCGCGTCGAGAGGTGAACGGATCCACTCATAGGCCTTCCGGCCCGCCAGAACCGACGGGCTGGCGACGACATATCCGCCCAGAGACTTCACATGGCCTATCCTGCGCATGCCGGCATACATGCTCGAGGTGACCGTCGGCGTCCCGGTTTTCAGATAGACATGATGGCCGTTCGGTGAGCGGGCGACCGGCGCGTTGGCAACCAGTTCGTCATGGTCCGCCCGCCACTGGTTGAAGTGGCTGGAACCGTCGAAATCAAGCACCAGCAACCCGTCAAATCCGCCGAGAATGCCCACATTGCCGGTAAAGCCGGTAAACCATCCCGAAACCTCTTCCTCCGTCGGCGGCTTCTGCGAGAAGTGGAAGCACAGGGAGGTGAATGCGAGTTCCTTCAGCAGTTTTCGCCGTGTTTTGAAATGCAATGGCGCATAGCCCATTGCCTCGATGTCGAGATGCTTGCCGCCGTGGCGCAAGGGCAGGGGAACATAGCCCCGGCGAAACAACGACAGGGCGTTGTCCATTACATCACGCAGAAATTTGTCCGCCATATTGTCGACGAAAACCCTCGCAGCCCAACCCGCCGGTAAATGGCGGCAGGCCTATAAGCCTTGTTCCAGGCATACCCATTTCAGGTGTTGAACGCCTTGCGGCACTATGGACCGTCCTGACGACGTTGCAACCGCGTATTCGCCGGACGATGTCTAGTTATAAACAAGTATTTTGTGTTATTTCGAATATTTTTTCGGAAAGGAGGATTGTAGGCGCGGCACATACATCAAATAGACTAGGTTTTTATTTATAGTTGTAGTTATCGCCGTCTTATCGTTTAGGTTTCCGTGTCATTGATCGAACAGGTGACAGTGCACCTTTCGGTTGCCCACCTTCGTTGCTTTCGGCTCCTCGAGGGCGCAGCGCTCGAACGCATGCGGGCAGCGGTCGCGCAGCCGGCAGCCCGAGGGCGGGTTGCGCGCATCCGGCGCGCCGGCCTTGATCGGCAGTGCGTCGTGCGACTGGTCCGGATGCGGCACGGGAACCGCGGCGACAAGCGCCTTGGTATAGGGATGCATGGGCTCGCGAACGATGTCCTCGGTGGGGCCGTCCTCGATGATGCGGCCGAGATACATCACGATCGTGCGCTCGCACACATAGCGCACCAGTGCCAGGTCGTGACTGATATAGATGGCGGTCAGCCCGAGATTTTCGCGCACCTCGCGGAAGAGATTGAGAATGCCGGCCCGCACGCTCACATCGAGCATGGAAACCGGCTCGTCCGCGACGACGAAGGAGGGCTCGAGGATAAGGGCCCGCGCCATCACCACGCGCTGCAGCTGGCCGCCGGACATCTGGTGCGGAAACCTTGAAAGAAACTGGTCCGGATTGGGCAGGTGCACCAGCTCCATCGCACTGCGGATACGGTCGGCCTGTTCGCTCTTGGCGATGCCGGCATTCTCCAGCGGTTCGGCCAGGGACTGCGCGATCGTGAACCGCGGATTGAGGGCCTCGAACGGGTTCTGGAAGACCATCTGGGCGCGTGTGCGGAAGCGTTTCAGCTGCTCGCCCTGGCAATCGGCGAGATCTTCGCCCTCGAACAGGATCCGCCCTTCCGTCGTCTCTTCCAGCTTCAGGAGCAACCGGCCCATCGTCGTCTTGCCGCAGCCGGATTCACCCAGCAGGCCGACGCTCTCGCCCCGTCTCAGCGAAAAGTCGACGCCGTCGACGGCCTTGACCAGCGTCGTAGTGCCGCGCATCGCCGCCAGCAGCGGATTGCCCACCGCGAAGTGCTTGCGCACATTGCCGACCTCGATCATCGGCTTTTCTTCGCCCTTCCTGGTATCCGGCTGCTGTTGCGTCATGCCATGGCCGCCCAGGTCTCGGATTTTGCCGCATCGCCGCGCAGCGTTTCCGCCTCGTCGGATCTCAGGCAGGCCGCAAAATGCCCGCCGCCGACATCGGAAAGGGCGATCTCGCCGCTGGTCGTGCAGCGGTCCTGGGCGAACGGGCAGCGCTGTGCAAACCGGCAACCGGTCGGCGGGTGCCGCAGGTCCGGCGGATGTCCTTCGATGGGCGTCAGCACGCCGGCGCTCGACTGCAGGTCCGGAAAGGCGTTGTACAGACCCATCGTGTAGGGATGGTACGGTTTCGTCAGCACCGTTTCCGTATCGCCCGATTCAACCACGCGCCCGGCATACATGACGACGATGCGGTCGCACACATAGGCAACGACCGAGATGTCGTGTGTCACGAGAATCACGGATATACCGAGTTTTTCCTGTAGGTCCTTGAGCGTGTCGAGTATCTGCCGCTGCACGATGACGTCGAGCGCCGTCACAGGCTCGTCCGCAATGACCAGCTTGGGATTGAGCGCGAGCGCCAGCGCGATGGCAACACGCTGGCGCATACCGCCGGAGAACTGGTGCGGATAATCCTTGAGGCGCCGCGGCTCGATGCCGACCATGTCGAAGAGTTCCTCGGCGCGCCTGCGGGCATCCTTCCTGCTGTGGCCGCCGCGCTGGACCAGCACCTCGTTGAGCTGATGTTCGATCCGGTAGACCGGATCGAGCGAGTTCATGGCGCTTTGCGGAACGAAGGCGATGTCGCGCCAGCGAAGGCGGTTCATCTCCGTCTCGCTCATGCTCATCAGGTCGGCGCCGTCGAAGATCGCTTCGCCGCCCTCGATCGACGCGTTCTTTGTCATGACCCGCGTCAGCCCGCGCGCGACGGTCGTCTTGCCGCAGCCCGATTCCCCAACCAGCCCGACAATCGATCCGCCGGGGATCGAGAACGTCGCGTCGTCCACCGCCCGCACTTTTTCATCACCCACCGCGTAGGAGATCTTGAGGCCGTTGACGCGAAGAATATCACCGTCCATCCGCGCCTACTCCTTCAGCTTCGGAAACAGGATTTCCTCATAGCCGCGGCTGATGAAGAAACCGGCAACCACCACAAGCACGATGCAGATGCCGGGCGGCACGAACCAGTAATAGCCGCCGGTCGACAGCGCCTGGCTGGCATAGGCGTCCTGCAGCATGTAACCCCAGGAAATGGTTTCCGGGTCGCCGAAGCCGAGGAAGCTGATGGCGGCTTCGGTCAGGATGGCCCAGCCGATGGCGATGGAGCCGTATAGGAAGCTCAGCGGCAGGATGTTCGGCGCGATATGGCGGAACACGATCTTGAGGTCCGACGATCCGGCGACCCGCGCCGCGTCGATATAGGCGCGGGTGCGCAGCGTCAGCACCTGGCTGCGGATGACCCGGCCGGTGTCGCGCCACAGGATCAGCGCCATCGCGAACACCACATTCCAGATGGATGGCTCGAGAAAAGCCGAAAGCACGATCACGAAGGGCAGGAACGGGATGCCGAATGCGATATCGGCCGCCCGCATCAGGACAACATCGATCCAGCCCCGGAAATAGCCGGCCAGCAGTCCGACGACGGTGCCGATGACCGCGACCATGAAAGCCGCCGTAATGCCGATCAGCAGCGCGCTGCGCGATCCGTAGATAAGTTGCGAATAGATATCGCGCCCCAGGCTCGTCGTCCCGAGGACGAAGCCGTCCTCGCCCGGCCTGAGATCGGCGGCGAGCTGGTAGTCCGCGGTGAACAGGATCTCCAGCGGATTATGCGTGGCGAGCTGGTCGGCGAACACGGCCACCAGGATGAAGACCGCATAGATGATAAGGCCGGCAAGGGCAAAGGGGTCGTCCAGCGGCAGATGAATGCGTTTGATCAGCCGAAGGATGGTTCCATCCTTCACCGGTTCCGCCCGCGCCGTTTCGCTATGCATGGGAAACCCTCGGATCGAGCAGGCTGTAGAGCAGGTCCGCCAGAAGGTTCATCAGGACCACCACGACGGCGATCATCAGAAAGGCCCCCTGTGCCAGCGGATAATCGCTCGCCGAAACCGCATTGACCAGTTCGCGCCCGAGGCCCGGCCACGAGAACACGGTCTCGACCACCACATTGCCCTGGATCTGGTAGCCGACGGCTATGGCGAAGGAGGTCATGACCGGCAGCAGCGCGTTGCGCGCCGCATGGCGAACGACGACCGTCCAGTTGGAAAGCCCCTTGATGCGGGCCATGGTGACGAAATCCTCGTTCATCACTTCCAGCATGTTGGAACGCATCAAAAGCAGCGGCAGGCCCTGGCTGTAGATGGCAAGTGTCAGGGCCGGCAGCACCAGGTGGGATAGAAAATCCCGCGAGGTATAAAGGGCGAGATAGCCGTCATACTCCGAGCCGGGGCTGCGCGTTCCGCCAGCCGGAAACCAGCCCAGGGTAAAGCTGAAGACGGCGAGCAACAGCATGCCGAGCCAGAATTCGGGCATCGCCCGCGTCGTCAGAACCAGCGGAATGGTCGCCCGTTCGGCGACGCTGTCGCGTTTCCAGGCCAGCCACGCGCCGACGATGATGCCGAACAGATAGGCGACGATCAGCGAGCTGAAGGTCAGGACGAGCGTATTGGGAAGCAGCTCCAGCACCCGCTCGCCCACCGGCTGGCGGTAGAAGAAACTGTCGCCCAGCTCGCCCTGCAGAAGATTTTTCAGATAGATGAAATATTGTTCCCACAGCGGCCGGTCGAGCCCGAACTTCGCCATCAGCAATTGCTGCTGCTCTTCGGTGAAGGTCGGATCGATATAGGCTGCCAGCGGATTGGTCGGCATCAGCCGGAACATCAGGAACAGGATGGTGGCGACCGCCCAGAGCACAAAGACCAGTTGCGCCAGGCGGCCGCCTATTTGCTTGAATCCGAGAATGGTTCGGTTCCTCCGGCTTGGCGCAGTCTTATTGCGCCAGCGTTTCCTTCACACCATCCGGATAGTGGAGGGCGCCACCCTTGATCTCGTAGCCGGCGTCCTCGAGGATCGATTTGGCCACATCCGTGCCGGTCTGGAAATCATTGACCGACTGATTGTGCCAGAAGCCGAGTGCCGGTGAAATCACCGAATTCGACTTCACCGCAAAGCCGCGGAACGCAGCGCCGACAATGAGATCGCGGTTGATCGCGTAGGACAGGGCCTTGCGGAATTCCGCGTCATCGAATGGCGGGCGGCGGTGGTTGAAGGCGACGTAGCGGAAGCCCATGTCCACGGTCGAGACCACTTCGAGATCGCCGTCCTGTTCCATCAGGTCGAGCAGGATCTTCGGATCGCCCGAGAAATCGGCGAGGAAGTTGATCTCGCCGGAGCGGAGCATGCCGATGGCGGCTTCCACATTGGGAACAATCCGAAGGATCCAGCGCTCTGCCTTGGGAGGCGAAAAGTGATCCTTGTTTGCTTCAAGCACGACTTCCTCATTGGTCGCCCAGCTTGAGAACTTGAACGGACCGGAACCGATCGGTGTTTCTTCCTGGTAGTCCTCGGCATTTTCTTCCTTGGTCGCGAGATCGGCCAGCACCGGTTCCCACACGTGCTTGGGAATGATGTTGAGCTTTGCGAGGCTGGCGGTCAGGAACGCCGCCGTCGGATTGACCAGCTTGAAGGTGATCTTGTTTCCGTTGGTCTCGATGCTCTCGATATTGCCGACAAACGGCTTGTACATCGGCGCCTCGTCGCCCATCGCGGCTTCGAACGAGAACTTGACGTCGTCGACCGTGACCGGCTTGCCGTCATGCCACTTCATGTCGTCGCGCAGGGTCAGCTCGATGGTCTTGTCGTCAAGCCATTCATAGCTTTCGGCGGCCCATGGCTGCGGCAGACCGTCCGGTCCGATGCGCAGAAGCCGGTCCCAGATCAGTTCCGTGATCCAGCTGTCCGTGCCGCCCGAGATCCACAGCGGGTTGATGCCCTGGATGTTGTCGGACGAATTGAGGATGATGTCCTTCTGATCGCCCGTCGGCTCCATGGAAATGAACGTCCAGGTGTTCTTGATGCCGATGCCGCCCTGGTCGATCACCGTTGCCGGGTTCCAGACCGTCTTGTCGAAGGCGAATGTCGATTTCGGGTGGACCAGCATCAGGTTCGGCTGGTCGGCGGCCAGGATCGACTGGGCCTTGTGCAGCAGTTCCTTGCGCTTGTCCGGATCCGTCTCGACGCGCTGCGCTTCCACGGTCGCATCCAGTTCCGGATTGCTGTAGCCGATGAAATTATAGCCTTTCGGGGCAGTCGATGAGTGAAACAGATTGTAGATCAGCTCGTCCGGATCGGAGCGCTCCGGGCGGCCCACCATCTGCCAGCCGGTCGTGTCCCACTTGTCGCGATTGTACCAGACAAGATCGGCCATCTGTTCCCAGGGCATGACGTCGACCTTCACGTCGAGCCCGAGCTTGCGCCACTCCTGCGCGATCAGCTGCACGAACTGGAATTCCTGTGGCTGTGCCGCCTGCGGACGCGTCGTGAGCGTGATCTCCCTGATCTTGTCACCGGCCGCGAAGGCCGATGTGGCTGCCGCCGTTCCCGCGAGCAGGACGGCCATGGTCAAAAACTTCCTCATGTTCCATTCTCCCTGGTGATTGTCGTTTTTTGCGGTTCCTATCCGACCTTCAGGTCAGCGACCGTTTGCCCGTCGGACACCTTTGGCGGTGTCGCGAAGGCTGTTTTCGAATGGGAAAGACCCATTGAAACGAGTGTTTCGGCCTGTTTCAGCGCTGCCTTCCCGGCATTGAGGAACGGCACGCCGACCGAGGCGGAGATTTCGTCCGCCATGTCGAGGAACGACATGGTCATGCAGCCGAAGATCACGGAATCGGCGCGATCCTGTTCGACGCATTGCGTCGACACCTCGACAAGCCGCGATTTGGTCGCCTTAATGTCGGTCATCAGCTCAAGCACCGGAATGCCGGTCGCCCGCACGGATGCAAGCTTTTCGCGCACGCCGGCCTTCACGGCCAGATATTCCTGACCCGCGATCAGTGAATCGAACAGCGTCAAGACGCTGAATTTGTGGCCGAGGGTCGCGGCGAGCAGCATGGAGGATTCGCACGGTCCGACAACCGGCATGGATACCAGTTCGCGGGCCGCCTCAAGGCCGGGATCGCCGAAGCAGCCGATGATGGCCGCGTCGAAGCCTTCATCCTCCAGGCGCATCAGCAAATCGAGCGTCGGCGGGATTGAAAGCGCCTCCTCATAAGCCGATTCAATCGATGCAGGGCCGGTGGGAACGTCCCTGACTTCCACCTGTGTGCCCTCGAAAGCCCAGCTGTTCAGCAGCTTTTCCCGGCGGGTGACCTCGGCGGCACCCATCGGGCCTTTTGACATTGGTCCAGGAACGGCATAGGCGATGCGCATGACAATCAATCCGAATTTGACAGTTACTGTTTCATACAGTAAAACACTGTTTTAATTTTCAAGAGTACGTGAAACTTTTGGTTCATGCAAGTCCCGGCGCGAAAGGTTTGAAATGAGCGATTCAAGGGATTACCGGATTGCAGCCGTCGACCGTGCGCTCAGCGTATTGGAGGTCCTCAGCGAAAAAGGGGAGCTGGGGGTCACGGAAATGGCGGCGGAACTCGGGATGACGAAGAGCCTGGTGTTCCGAATTCTCCACACGCTGGAAGCGCGCGGCTATGTGGCCAAGAATGACGCCAACGCACTTTACGCCCTGGGCTACCGGGCCTGGCACCTCGGCGACGAAGCGGCCAAGAAGCGCGGACTGCTGCTTGTTGCGGAGCCGCAGATGGATGCCCTCAGGGACCGCTTCAACGAGAATGTCAACCTGATTGTGCGCGACGGTCTGAACGCCCTGGTGGTTACCACCCGCGAAAGCCGGCACTCCATGCGCCTTTATGCGGCGCCCGGCCGGCATGGTCCTCTGCATGCGGGAGGCGGGTCCATGGTCCTGCTTGCCTATGCGCCGCCGGAAGTGCAGGACGAAACGCTTTCAGGACGGTTGACGCATTTCGCATCCCGGACCATCACCGATCCCGAAGAGCTGCGAAAGAAACTGATGCGCATTGCGTCGGATGGCTTCCATGTGACACGCAACGATCTCGACGAGGGCGCCTTTTCCGTCGCGGCTCCCATTAACGGTCCCGGTGGCGATGTGGTCGCCGCCATCTCCGTGGCCGGCCCCGTTGCGCGACTCGACAAGGATCTTCAGAGCCGCATCCTGAAGGACGTTCTTGCCTCCGCCGCAGCCATTTCGCATGGCCTGGGCGCACCCTCCGACCAGCCGGTCGTCGCCGCGCAATAGCAACCGGGTTTAAGGCTTTCGCGCCGTCGCGCGAGGCGCGGATACACGCACGGCGTGTTCGCATTTCTCTCAGTCAACCGATGTTTTGAAGCCGTCCCGCCGGTGACGGCCCTTGATTTGCGACCGCAAGCTTGTTATTCGTAAAACAAAACAGTGTTTTACTGATTGAAACAAGAAGGTGATTGCCAATGGCGCAGCACCGTAACGTACAGTGAGGAGATTCCCGATGAATGAAATTGAAAAAGCACTCCTGTCCGACGTCAGTCTCGACGAGCCGTGGGGCCTGGTGGAGAGTTTTTCGACGTTCAAGCGGGAACATCCCGCAGATGTAGACCGCGGCATGGAGGAAGTGGTCTCCAGGCTGAGAAATCACGGTGTCGAGGTGACGGTCCATCAGCCGAACCTTTATCTCAGCATTCCCGGCCAAGCCCGTATCGAGGCGAACGGCAAGACCTTCCGCGCCAAGCCCCCGGCTTACAGCCTCGACGCCCGCAATGGTCTTGAAGGCGAACTGGTCTATATCGGCGCAAACCAGGCCGACGATATCGACACGATCTTCGACAAGAAGCTCGACCCGACCCGCGACGTGCGTTCGCTGATCGAGGGCAAGATCGTCATCTCAGAAGGTTTCGCCAGCCCCGGCATGATCGCGCAGTTCGAGGAACTGGGGGCGATCGGCGTCATCGGCATCAATCCTGGCGTCGATATTCACTGGGGCATCTGCACCACGGTGTGGGGAACGCCCGACCTCGACGACCTGCCGCGCAAGCCCAACGTCGTCTCCGTCGCCGTCAGCAATCCCGACGGCCAGGAACTGATCGAGATCGCCAAGGCCGGCGGCACCATCAAGATGTTCACCGAAATGGAAGAGGGCTGGTTCCGCTCCAAACTGCCGGAAGTGTTCATCCGCGGATCGAAAGAACCGGAAAAATACGTTCTCCTGCACGGCCACCTGGACAGCTGGGACGTCGGCGTTGGCGACAATGCGACCGGCGATGCGACGCTCATGGAGGTCGCGCGCGTCCTGTGGAAGAACCGCGACAAGCTGGACCGTTCGGTGCGCATTGCCTGGTGGCCCGGCCACTCGACCGGCCGCTATGCAGGCTCGACCTGGTTCGCCGACGAATTCGCCATCGATCTGGAGGAAAACTGCGTCGCCCAGGTCAATTGTGACAGCCCCGGCTGCCGCTGGGCCACGGAATTCCTCAACCTGTCGCGCATGTCGGAAACCGACGCCTTCATCGCCAAGGCCATCGAGGACGTGGCGGGCAAGCCGACCTTCGGCGAGCGGCCGCACCGCGCCGGCGACTACTCCTTCAACAATATCGGCATCTCAAGCTATTTCATGCTGTCCTCGACCATGACCGAGGCGATGCGCGAGGAAAAGGGCTACTACGCGGTCGGCGGCTGCGGCGGCAACATCGCCTGGCACACGGAGAACGACACGCTCGAAATCGCCGACAAGGACATCCTGCTGCGCGATATAAAGCTCTACGCACTGGCGGTCTTCCGCAACGCCAACGCCGAAGTCCTGCCGTTTGACTGGCGCGAGACGACGCGCGAGTTCCTGGCGACCATCGGCACCTATCAGCAGCGCGCCGGCGACCGTTTCGATCTCGGACCGTCAAAATCGGCCGCCGAAGATCTGCATGCGGCGCTCGAGACCTTCTATGGCGGCGTGTCCTCCGGAGCGGTTTCGCCGGGTGATGCCAACGCGGTCATCCAGGATCTGGCGAGGATCCTTGTGCCGATCAACTTCACCCGCGAAGCCCGCTTCCGCCACGACCCGGCGCTGACGGTGCCGCCGCTGCCGACGATTTCGGTCGCGACCGAACTCGATCACCACACCAACGGTACCGAGGGCTTCGCACTGACGCAGCTCACCCGCGGCCAGAACCGACTCGTCTCGGCCCTGCGCCAGGCGAAGCGGCAGGTCGAACGGCTGAACCCGGCATAAGCCCGTGCGGGCGGCCTGGTACAGGCAGACCGGGCCGGCCTCCGATGTATTGGAGACCGGTTCGCTTCCTGACGATACAGCCGGGCCGCCCGGGCCCGGCGAAGTCCGGGTGCGCATCCGCGCTTCCGGCATCAATCCCGCCGACGTCAAGCGCCGCGCCGGCTGGGGCGGCCTTGCCATGGAGCACGATTGCGTCGTGCCGCATGCCGACGGCGCCGGCATCGTCGAGGCCGTCGGCGAGGATGTGTCGTCCTCCTGGCAGGGCCAGCGGGTCTGGATGCGCAATGCCCAGGGCGGCTATGGCGAAGCGGGCCGAGCCTTCGGAACCGCGGCCGAGTATGTTTCATTGCCTGTCGCGCAGGTTTTTGCCCTGCCAGAACCGCTCGGGTTTGCGCAGGGCGCCTGCCTCGGCATTCCTGCACTGACGGCCTATGCGGCCGTGTTCGGCGACGGTCCGGTCACAGGCAACACGGTTCTCGTGACCGGGGCGGCCGGCGCCGTCGGTCATTTTGCCGCCCAGTTCGCGCATGCGGGCGGCGCCCGGGTCATCGCCACGGTCAGCTCCGAGGAAAAGGCGGCACATGTCCGCGCCGTCGGTGTTGACGATATCCTGTTCCGGCATGACGAAGATATCGCCGCACGGGTCATGGAAATGACCGGCAATGATGGCGTCGACCGGATCGTCGAAGTGGATTTTGGCGCCAATCTCGGCATCACGCGGCAGATCATACGCCCGCATTCGGTGATCGCCGCCTATTCCTCGACCGCCGAGCCGAACCCGGTTCTGCCCTACTACGATTTCGCCTTTCGCGGTGCGACCCTGCGCTTCATCCAGGGGTTCCTGCTGACGCCTCGGATACTGGAAGCGGCGGTCGCCTTCATCGCCAGGCTGGCCGGCGACGGGCAACTGACCGTGGCGCTGGCGCGGCAGCTTCCGCTTGAGCGCATCGCCGAGGCCCATGAGCTGGTAGAATCCGGCAACGCCATCGGCAATGTCGTGCTCGAAATCCCGAATTGAAGCTGAAACGCGGGGCCGAGGCCCCGCGCAACCCGACCGCTATTGCGCCGCCGTGGCCTCTTTCTGCAATTCCGGATCGACCCCGGTCCAGGCCGTCCGGTCGAGATCGAGATCCGGAAAGTCGTCCGGATTGAGCACCGGGCGCTGTACGCCCGCCTTCAACTGGCTGCGGAAATCTTTCAGGATGCGCAGACAGGTCGGCAACAGCATCATGATCACCACCAGGTTGACGACGGCAAGGATCCCCATCAACGGGTCTGAGAAGAAGAACACCGACGTCGCGCCCGGGGCGGTCGCGCCCAGAAAGACGATGCAGATGACGATGATCCGCAGCGCATTCGTGGCCATGGCGCTCTTGGTCATCACCGTCAGCGCGTTTTCACCCAGATAGTAGTTGTAGATGATTGAGCTGAAGGCAAAGAGCAGGATCATCAGCGAAAGCAGGTATTGCGACCATTCGCCGAGATGCGAGACGAGCGATTGCTGCGTCAGCGCGATGCCGTCGATCCCTTCTGCGCCCGGCTGGTAAACGTCGCCGAGCAGCACGATGAATGCCGTGCAACTGCAGATGAAGATCGTGTCGATGAAGACCGAGAACGCCTGCGTGATGCCCTGGCTGACGGGATGCCGCACATCGGCCGTCGCCGCGACATTCGGCGCCGAGCCGAGGCCGGCCTCGTTGGAGAACAGGCCGCGGCGCAGACCTTGAGCGATCGCCGCGCCCATGCCGCCGCCGACCACTTCCTCGAAGCCGAAGGCATTGCTGAAGATGCTGGCGATCACGCCTGGCACCGAACCGATATTGAGCACGATCACCACCAGCGCCATGAGAATGTAGCCGAACGCCATGATCGGAACGATCACGTCGGCTGCCTTGGCGATCCTGTGGATGCCGCCGAAGACGATGAAGCCGGCGACCACGGCCAACAGCAGCCCGGTCCACAGCCGGTCGATCCCGACACTGTCCTGGACGGCGCCGGCGACGGTGTTGCCCTGAAACGCGTTGAAGCCCAGCGCAAAGGCCGCGATCAGGCAGACCGCATAGACCACCGCGAGCCAGTGGAATTCCTGGCCGAGGCCATGGATGATCGAGCGTGCCGGCCCGCCGCGGAAGTCGCCATTCGCCTCGCGGCGCTTGTAGAGCTGCGCCAGCGAACATTCGACAAGGCTGGTCGCCATGCCGACGAGCGCAATGGCCCACATCCAGAACACCGCGCCCGGCCCGCCAAGCGTGATGGCGACCGCGACACCGGCGATGTTTCCGCCTCCGACACGCCCGCCGACGGATATCAGCAGCGCCTCGCGCGCCGAGATCGCATTCGGATCGCCGGTCTGGTTTGAGCCCGACAGAACGCGGAACATGCGCCTGAAGAACTGGAATTGCACGAAACCGGTCAGGACGGTGATGAAGACTCCGAAGATCACCAGGAGCGGTATCAGCGCCCATCCCCAAGTCAGAAATTCGATAAGGCCGAAAAGGTCGCGCAGTGCCTGCATATCCCCCTCCCTTGGTTTCGGAATTCATCGATTCCGGGAAGATTGCATCGTTAACGACCTTACAACACATACCAGAGTCGCCGGTTTTGGCTAAGCGCTTAGTCGGCCCTATCAACCGTTATTAAACAAGGCCGCACGGTTGCCGACGGTCGGCGCCAGCGGCGGTTCAAAGCCCGGTTGACTTATTCGTTCGACCGAATTAATAATTAGGAAAGAGGAGATCGTGATGGCCCGGGTGACGGCGGAACGTGTGAAGGAAAGCAAGCGGGAGCTGCTGGATGCGGCGCGCAGCGTTCTTCTGACCGAGGGATATTCGGGGCTGTCGACGCGCCGGGTCGCCGAAGCGGCGGGCACGCAGATGAGTCAGATCCAGTACCATTTCGGCTCCAAGGAGGGCATGATCCTGGCGCTCTTTGAATATCTGAACGGTCAGTTGATCGACCGTCAGACGCGGACTTTCGGCGACCCGGATCTGAGTATCTCCGAGAAGTGGTCGCTGTCCTGCGATTACCTCGATGAGGATATCGAGTCGGGATATGTGCGTGTCCTGATGGAGTTGACGGCGGTGGGCTGGAGCAATCCCGCGATCGGCGAAGCGGTTCGCGCTGCGCTGTCAAACTGGCGCGAGCTGATCGTCCGCCTGACGCGCGAGTTTGAAGACAGCTACGGCACCCTCGGACCCTTCGAGGCCGAAGAGATCGGCGCGCTGGTCAGCGCCGCCTTCATCGGCGCGGAGGCGGCGATCCTGCTTGGCTATGAAAGCCCGGATATACCCTTCCGCAAGGCCCTGCGCCGGTTCGGGACCGTCATCGAGCATTTCGAGAAAACAAACCCGGAGGAGTAGGTCATGCGCGCGATGTTGCCTCACACGACCGGAACCGTCGACCGCGGCGATGTCAGTCTTCACTATGAAGTTTACGGGCAGGGGCCTCAGACGATCGTCTTCGTGCCGACATGGGCGATCATCCACTCGCGCTCATGGAAAGCCCAGATCCCCTATTTCGCCGAATATTTCCGGGTGGTCACATTCGACCCCAGGGGCAATGGCCGCTCCAGCCGCCCCGACACGCCGGACGGCTATGGCCTGGACGCTATCATCGACGATGTGGTCGCGGTCATGGACGCCACCGGAACCCGATCCGCCGCTCTGGTCGGATTTTCCTTCAGCAGCGCCGTTGCCTATGCGGTTGCCGCCGCCTGGCCCGAGCGGGTGACGGCGGTGGTTTCCAGCGGCGCATGGACGCCGATCGTCGAACCTTACAGTGAGCGTTTCGCCACCTATGAGGACGATATCGCCGAGCCGCAGGGCTGGCAGAAATACAACCGCCGGCACTGGCGGCGCGACTATCCCGACTTCCTCGAATTCTTCTTTTCAAAGATTCACAACGAACCGCATTCGACAAAGCAGCGGGATGACGCATTGGGTTGGGGCCTTGATGGCGACGGCGAGATGCTCGCCATGACCCAGGACGGCCGTTTCGACGGCGCGCCGCTTATCGACGAGGCCATGTACAGGCGCGTAAGCTGTCCCGGCCTGCTGGTGGTCGGAGACGCCGACGAGATTGCACCGCCCGAAGGATCGCACAGGATCGCCGAAATCACCGGCGGCGAGTTGCAGGTCTATCCGGGTGGCGGGCATGCCGTTCACGGGCGTTTCCCGGCCTGGTTCAACACGAAAATGCGCGACTTTCTTGCAAAGCATCTGGGCACCCGCAAGCCGGTGCGCCGCAAACCGGAAGGCGAGAAGCGGGTGTTATACCTGTCCTCCCCGATCGGTCTGGGCCATGCCCACCGCGATCTTGCCGTAACGCGCGAGCTCAAGGCGCTGCATCCGGATCTGAAGGTCGACTGGCTTGCGCAGGACCCCGTCACGCGGTTTCTCGATGCCAACAACGAGCGCATTCATCCGGCCAGCAGGCTGCTGGCAAACGAAAGCGCCCATATCGAGGACGAATGCGGCGAGCACGATCTTCATGCCTTTCAGGCCATCAGGAACATGGACGAGATCCTGATCAAGAACTTCATGGTCTTTCAGGAAATCCTGGAGGAGGAGCACTATGATCTGGTGATCGCGGACGAGGCCTGGGACGTCGACCACTACTGGCACGAACATCCCGAACTGAAGCGGGCGCAGATTGCCTGGTTCACCGATTTCGTCGGCTGGGTGCCGTTTGCCGAGAATGGCGCGCGCGAAGCTTTTCTGACCACGGACTACAATGCCGAAATGATCGGCCACGTGGAAAACAATCCACAGATCCGCGACCGGGCGATTTTCGTCGGCGGGCGGCAGGATATCGCCGATCTGGGCTTTGGCGATCAGTTGCCCCGGATGCGCGACTGGATACCCCGGCACTACGAGTTCGCCGACTACATTATCGGCCGGCACCCGTCCGAGTTCGGCACGCGGGACGATCTGCGCGCCGAATTCGGCTATGACGACGGACGCACGACATGCATCGTATCGGTAGGCGGCTCTGGCGTCGGCGCGACGCTCATCCGCCGTATCCTTGCCGCCTATCCGCTCGCCAAGGCACGCATCCCCGATCTGCGGATGATCGTGGTCACCGGTCCGCGCCTCGATCCCGCGATGTTCGACGCGCCGGACGGCGTAGAGATGCACGCCTTCGTTCCCGGCCTCGACCGGCATCTGGCGGCCTGCGACCTGGCCCTGGTGCAGGGCGGCCTGACCACTTGCATGGAGCTGACCGCGGCGGCCACGCCCTTCATCTATTTCCCGCTCCGCAATCACTTCGAGCAGAACTTCCACGTCGCCAGCCGTCTGGAGCGGTACAATGCGGGGCGCAAGATGATCTATGCCGAAAGCGATCCGGACCGGATCGCCGCCGTCATGACCGAAGAACTCGCCGCGCCGCGCGTTCCGCATCCCGTGGCCAGGGACGGCGCGGCAAGGGCGGCGGCAATGCTGCAGGATCTTCTATAAGAGGGTGCCGGCGAGTCGGTGCCATCCATTTCTCGGGGATAATCCGTTGCTGACATCGCCTGGACGGACAATTGCCCGGCCTGAGAGATAGGTAACAAAACGTACCGGACACATAGGTAACACTTTTCGCTTTTGCGTGAGGTGTCG
>NZ_JAPJZH010000006.1 GCF_027889715.1 Allohoeflea poritis | reverse complement strand
GGGGAAAATCGGCCCATCGGCGTTGTTGCGCCGCTTGCCCGATGCACCACATCGCGCTGCGCGACGCGCCTAGCCGATGGGCCGATTTTCCGCCATCAAATGCTTCAATCTGGTCACAACTCGCTCTAGATTGTCCATACTCGTCGGGTTGAGGCAATTCGGGATTGGCGTATGAACACGACCGACAAAACCGCAGCGACGCAGCAGGGCGGAACCGACCTGGAATCCATGCCCGTCGACGGCGTTCTCAAGCAGCTCCAGGTGGATCCGGCAAAGGGCCTGTCGGCTGCCGAGGTCGAAAAACGGCTCAAGCAATACGGCCCCAACGCGCTGCCGGAAAAACATGTCAGCCTTGCTCGGAAGATCCTCAAATATTTCACCGGCCCGATCGCCTTCATGATCGAGGCGGCGGCGCTTGTGTCCGCCTTTCTCGGCCGCTGGGATGATTTCATCATCATCTTCGGCCTGCTTGTCTTCAACGCCAGCCTTGAATTGTGGCAGGACATGAAGGCGTCCAACGCACTGGCGGCGCTGAAGAAGAGCCTTGCCCCGCACGCCACCGCCCTGCGCGACGGTGCCTTGAAGACGATCGATGCGGCAACGCTTGTGCCCGGCGACATGGTCAGGATCCGTCTCGGCGAGATTGTTCCCGCCGATTTGCGGCTGGTGTCGGGCGATTACGCCTCCATCGACCAGGCGGCGCTGACCGGTGAATCATTGCCGGTCGCCAAGAAGCCCGGAGACGAGGCCTATTCCGGCTCCGTCGTCAAGCAGGGCGAGATGGATGCGGTGGTGATCGCTACCGGCGCCAACACCTTTTTCGGGCGCACCGCCAAGCTCGTCGCCGGCGCCGGCGCGGTCAGCCATGCCCAGCGGGCGATGTTCCAGATCGGCAACTTCCTGATTGCCGTCGCCGTGGTTCTGGCGCTCATCATGGTCGCCGTACAGGTCTGGCGCGATATCGTGGTTGCCGAGAACTGGGGTCTCGCCGATGCGCTCGATATCCTGCAATTCGTGCTGATCCTGCTCGTCGCCTCGATCCCGGTGGCGATGCCCGCCGTCTTTTCGATCACCATGGCGCTCGGCGCGCTTGCGCTGTCGAAGGAGAAGGCCATCGTTTCGCGCCTTGCCTCCATCGAGGAAATGGCCGGGGTCGATATATTGTGTTCTGACAAGACCGGAACGCTGACCAAGAACCAGCTTTCGCTGGGCGATCCGATCCTGCTGGAAGCGACCGACCCGCAGGACGTGGTTCTTGCCGCCGCCATAGCATCGGAGCGGGAAAATGCCGATGTCATCGACACGGCCGTGCTGGCGGCGCTGAAGAACCCGGTCGCGCGCGACGCCTATCACGTCACGAAGTTCACGCCCTTCGATCCGGTGTCGAAACGCACCATGGCCGAGGCGACCGACGAGAAAGGCGCTGCGCTGAGCGTCGCCAAGGGCGCGCCGCAGGCGATTGTCGATCTGGCGAAGCCAGCGAAGGACATTGCCGACAAGGTCGAGCAGTCGGTTGCCGATCTCGGCAAGCGCGGCTACCGGGCACTCGGCGTTGCCCGCTCCACCGATGGCGGCAAGAGCTGGAAACTGCTCGGCATTCTGCCGATGTTCGACCCGCCGCGCGACGATTCCGAGGCGACCATCGAAAAAGTTCGCGCCAAGGGCGTTTCGGTCAAGATGGTGACGGGCGATGACACCGCCATCGCCCGCGAGACAGCGCGCCAGCTTGGCCTCGGCACCAACATCATTCCCGCAGCCGAGGCGTTCCCGAAGGACATGGACCCGGACAACGTGCCCGCCAAGATTGCCGATTCCATCGAAAAGGCCGACGGCTTCGCCCGCGTTTTCCCGGAGCACAAATATGCCATCGTCAAGGCGCTGCAGCAGCGCGGCCACCTCGTTGCGATGACGGGCGACGGCGTCAACGACGCGCCGGCGCTCAAACAGGCCGATTGCGGCACCGCCGTCTCCGGCGCGACGGACGCGGCGCGCGGCGCGGCGGCGCTCATCCTGACGGCGCCGGGCCTTTCGGTCATCGACAATGCCATCGACGAGGCGCGGCGCATCTTCGGGCGCATCACCTCCTACACCATCTACCGCGTGGCGCTGACCATGGACATCATGTTCCTGGTCGTTCTGTCGACCATCTTCCTCGGCTTCCAGCCGCTGACGGCGATCATGATCGTCATCATGTCGCTGCTCGACGACGTACCGATCATGACCATCGCCTATGACAATACGGCGGTCTCGAAGAACCCGATCCGCTGGCGCATGCCGCGGCTCCTGTCGGTTTCGGCGGTGCTCGGTTTCGGCTCCATCGTGCAGTCCTTCGGACTGCTTCTGATCGGCTTTGCCGTGCTCGATCATGCCGGCGCCTCCGCCTGGTTCGGCATCACCAGCAAGGAGCATCTGCAGTCAGTGATGTTCCTGCAGCTCGTCGCCGGCGGCCATCTGCTCCTGCTCGTCACCCGCACCCATCGCTGGTTCTTCGAGCCGCCTTTCCCGTCGCGGCAGCTGGCCATTGCCATTGTCTGCACCCAGGCGCTCGCCGTTTTGATGTGCGGCTTCGGCTGGATCGTTCCGCAGATTTCATGGACGGTGATTTTCTGGGTCTGGGTCTATCTTCTGGCCTGGCTTGTGATCCTCGGCGCGGTGCGGGTCGGCATGGAGCGGCTGATCGACAACCGGCTCGACCGACGGGCGCGGCTTGCCGAGATCGTCAACGCGCCGCTGCACCAGCACGGCCACCTGCACGGGGGCTAGTCCGCGAGATCCGAAAAGTGGGAGCCGGTTTTCGGACAAATCGAGCGACAAAGGAAAAGGCGATGGATTATCGCGAGAAACTGATGATCAGACCGGGAGCCAAGGTCAGCCTCGCCGATATCGATCCGGGCTTCCACGGCCATCACGAAAGCCATGAAAAGGCGATGCCGGAGCTCGGCGAGACGCTGAGCGAGATCACGCGGCTTCAGGAGCTTCTCTATGCCGAGAAGAAGCATGCGCTGCTCGTGGTCCTGCAGGGCATCGACGCGGCCGGCAAGGACGGCGTGTGCTGGCATGTCATCCAGGCGATGAACCCGCAGGGCACGGCCGTCACCGGCTTCAAGCAGCCCTCGCATGAGGAGCTCGCCCATGATTTCCTGTGGCGCATCCACAAGAAGGTGCCCGGCCTCGGCCAGGTCGGGGTCTTCAACCGCTCGCATTATGAGGATGTGCTGGTCGTGCGCGTGCACAAGCTGGCGCCGAAACATGTCTGGGAAATGCGCTACGATGCGATCAACGCCTTCGAGAAGGGCCTGACGAAGGCCGGCGTCTCCATCGTCAAATTCTTCCTCTACATCTCCAGAGAGGAGCAGCTCGAGCGCTTCAAGCGGCGGCTCGACGATCCGGCGCGGCGCTGGAAAATCTCCGAATCCGATTATTCGGAACGCGAATTGTGGGACGATTATGTCGCGGCCTACGAGGCAATGCTGACCAAATGCTCGACAAAGGAAGCGCCCTGGTACGTGCTGCCGTCCAACCACAAATGGTTCCGCAACCTTGCCGCCTCGAAGATCATCCTGGAGGCGCTGCGGGCAATGGACATGAAGGCACCGGAACCCAGCGTCGATATCGATGAGATCCGCGCGAAATACCACAAGGCCGAGAAGGATGGGTAAAAAGCTCCGCAATGTGGTGCTGGCAGGTCTGCTGCTCGGGTCCGGGCTGGTGATATCCTTAGCCGGCATTTCCTTCATGAAGACGGCCTCGGGATACGCGGTCGTTGAATCCGCCATCGAACAGTCCGCCGACATCTGTTCGCCGCTATATGCGCGGCTCACCGGTTACGGCGAAGCCAAAGCCGAGGCCGTGTGGCAGGTGATTGCCGATACGCCCGGCGGCCCGGAAGCCGAGCGCGCCTTCTTGCAATGGGATCTTCTCTTCCCGCTGCTTTACGGCGGCGTGCTCGCCATCATCATGCTGGTGATGATCCGCACCGTCGGGGCCGGCCGCCACCGCGCCGCCCTGCTTGCGCCGGTGGCGCTTGCCGTCATCGCCGACTGGACGGAAAACCTCATCCATCTGAGGCAGTTCGCCCGCTTCCTGGCGGGAGACGGGATCAGCGGCTGGGCAATCGGCCTGGCCAGCGCCGCCACCAGCGTGAAGTTCCTGATGATCCTCGCGTCACTCGCGCTGATCGTCTGGCTGGCGCTGTGCTTCCGCACAAAAGCCAAGTGAGCCTCGCACTGTTGCGGCGCCGCGCGATTGTGTAGGCTCGGGGCAACCCCATCAGCAGAAACGAGGCGAGCATGGAGATCTTCAAGGCGGGCGCCCGCCCGACCGACAGCGGCAGCGCGGATTATTTCATCGGAGACGTGACGATGGACCCGATCGTTTCCGCGCCCGAGCCGGCGCGCGTGCGGGCGCTGCTTGTCCGTTTCGCGCCGGGCGCGCGCACCGCCTGGCACACCCATCCGCTCGGCCAGACGCTGCATGTCGTCTCCGGCGCCGGCTATGTCCAGAAGGCGGGCGAGGCGGCTCGTCAAATCCTGCCGGGCGACACGGTCTGGATCGCGCCGGGCGAAAAACACTGGCACGGCGCGACGGAAAACAACGCCATGGCCCACATCGCCATCCACGAGGCGCTGGACGGCTCCAACGTCACCTGGCTGGAGCATGTGTCGGACGAAGACTACGCGGCAGCCAACGGTTAGGCCTCAAACGACGGTGTGATCATCCGGAATGTTCGGCTGGTCATAATCGCTCGGCGTGCCGCGCCGCTTGAAGACGGAATTGTGGATCGCAGCGCCCGCCGGGATGATCCGCCGCTCGCCCTGCGGCAGATACCAGCCCATGAAGGCGCCCCGCTCGGTCGGCCGGAAGGGCTTGACCCGCCGCGGCACATATTCCAGCAGCTTCCACACCGCATTCATGGATTCGTTCGGCTTTGCCAGCGGGTCGGGCTTCACATAGTCCTTGTGGGCATTCGTGCCGAGCACGATCTCGCCCACCGTGTCGGGCTTGTATTTGAGCCCCAGCGCCTTCGTCTCGGCGATCATCCAGTCGAGCGGGATCTTGGCGAGCTTCGAGGCCGCCTCCGGATAGCCGCCGCCGACATCGCCATGCACGCCCGAGAACCAGACCTCCTTGACATCCTGTTCCTTGACGGTCTCGCCTTTGAAGGGCCCGCCCCAATAGTCGCCGCCCGCCGGCCAGAGCTGCGGCTGGAACATGGTGCGGAGTTCATCGATGGCGACGGCATGGCGCACCGCCTCGACGCTCTTGTTCGTCCTGGTAAAGGCATGGGTGCGCAGCCTTGGCATGCCGCGCCCGCGCTCGATCACCGAGCCGACCGTGTCGAACAGCCCCAGGCAGCGGATCGTCGGGCGCCGCGGCTGCAGGATGCGCTCGAAGAGCCGCACCTCGGCGAAGGGGTTGAGCGTCGGGTCGCGCTCGTCGCGGTTCTCGTTCTCGGTCCGGTCGCTCACCGATTTATAGGCCGCATAGGCATAGTCTAAAAGGTTCAGATTGATCGGCCGCATCAGCCCGACCGCGTGGATGAAGCCGGCGAGCACCCGCGCCGTATAGGCGCCGCGCGAGAAGCCGAAGAGATAGATCTCGTCCGCCGGCCGGGCGGGTATCTTCTTAGCCGAGCGCGTCTTCGCCTTCTCGCCCTCGTCATAGGTCTCGGCGAGGAACCGGTAGGCCTCCTTCACATTGTGATCGAGCCCCCAGCCGGTGGCGAGCCCGAAGACCTCATGCGCCTTGCGCCACGTATAAGACCAGGCATTCGCCGCCCCGAACGTGCCGACGCCGGGATCGTAAAAGACCAGCTGCCGGTCATCCTTCTCCAGCGCCCCGTAGAGCCTGAGCACATTCGTCCTGTCCGACTCGATCTCGTTCGACGTTCCGTCGCAAAGGATCACGATGCGTCTGCCGACCATGAGGACCTCCGGGGTTAGCGTGGAGGTTGTAGGGTAGCATGGGGTGGGGGTGGAGACTGTTATTTATTCCACATCAAATTCTTCAATGAGAAAATCGACGGTCGCTTGATCGCGCAGCTTGCAAACGATGTTTTGATTGGCAAACGCGCCTTTGAACCAACGGGCCCGGGAGTTACGCATGGCAATAGGTAGCTCATTTACCCCCACAACATCTGGTTTCAGCTCAAGAAATCAACTAATCCTTGCTTCACGTGGTTGGGGAGTGGCGTTTTATCATGATGAGCATGAAAGAGATCGAAAAGCGGCTTTGGGATACGGCTGATGAACTTCGGGCCAATTCGGGGTTGCGGCCATCGGAGTATTCGCGGCCGGTATTGGGCCTTCTCTTTCTCAAATTCGCCGATACCCGGTTCGCGAAAGTTGAGGAAAAACTGAAACCCAAGCCGGGGTCGCGTATTCGGCCGGGACCGGATGAATACAAGGCGCATGGCGCCATCTATCTGACACCGCAATCTCGCTTCGATTGGCTCAACCAGCTTCCCGAAGATGCTGATCTCGGCAAGGAATTGAACAATGCAATGGAGCAGATCGAGCGCGACAACCCGGATCTCGCCGATGCTCTACCGAAAAGCTTCGCCGAAATCCCGAAAGATACGCTGCTGGAATTGTTGCGGTTGCTTGAACCGCTTGATCTGTCAGGCGACACATTCGGCCAAGTCTATGAATATTTCATGGGCGAGTTCGCGAAGGCGACCATGGAGAAGGGCGGTGAGTTCTACACCCCGTCTTCCATCGTGCGGCTGATCGTGGAAATCATCGAGCCATATGAAGGTAGGGTCTATGATCCTGCCTGTGGCTCTGGCGGCATGTTCGCACATTCAGCGGACTTCGTGGCGCGGCACCGGCGCGAGCCTGGAAAGGCGCTCTCCGTCTACGGCATCGAGAAAACCCGCGAGACGTTGCGGCTGATGAAGATGAACCTCGCGATGCACGGCATAGGCGGTCAAGTAAGCGAGGCAAACTCTTATTACGAAGACCCATATGACAGCGTCGGCAAGTTTGATTTCGTCATGGCCAATCCGCCATTCAATGTAGACAAAGTGGACAAGACCAAGCTGAAAAAGGATGTCCGTGGCGAAGAGGTCATTGACGCCCGCTTCCCCTTCGGCCTGCCGACGGCGGACAATGCCAACTATCTCTGGATCAGCCTTTTCTTCTCGGCGCTGAACGACGAAGGCCGGGCCGGTTTCGTCATGGCCAATTCGGCCTCTGATGCACGCGGATCAGAAGCCGAGATCAGGAAGAAGCTAATTGACACCGGCGCCGTGGATGTGATCGCCGCGGTGGGGCCGAATATGTTCACCACCGTTACCTTGCCGTGCACGTTGTGGTTCTACGACAAGGGCAAAATCGGGACGGAACGGGAAGGTGAAGTGCTGTTCATCGATGCGCGCAACATGTTCCGGCAAGTCACGCGTGCATTTCGCGATTTCGAGGACTGGCAGATCGAGGCGCTGGCCAACATCGTGCGGCTATGGAGGCAGACCGATCCTGAACTGAACTGGGCTTCGGATGCCTGGCTAAAGGAGCGATTCGATGCCGAGGGTGGGGACGGCTTGGTTTATCGCGATGTTGCCGGCCTCTGCCGGGCGGTATCGCGCGAGGAGATCGAAAAACAAGGCTGGTCGCTTAATCCGGGCCGCTATGTCGGCGTGACGGAGCGTGAGGATGACGGCGTCGACTTCCGCGAAAGGCTGACGGAATTGCAGGCGGAGCTTGAGGAGCTGAACACCGAGGCCCGCGAACTGGATATTGCCATCGCCCGCAGTGTAGCCGATATTCTGGAGGCGTGATGGTAGTCATGGAACATTGGCCTGAAGTGAGAATTGGCGACCTTGGAGATGTCTTTACCGGTCGCACGCCTTCAACTGACCAGCCTAGTTACTTCGGCGACAAGTTCCCATTCATAACCCCTGGTGATATGCATCAGGGCAAGTATGCGCGTGAGACCGGTCGTGGTCTATCCGACGAAGGTGCGGAGCTTTTGAAGCGCATTCGTGTTCCCGCCGAAGCCGTCTGCGTATCCTGCATTGGCTGGCAGATGGGCAACGCCATCATGACCGATCGCCCATCGTTCACCAACCAGCAGATCAACACTATTGTTCCCAGAGCGAATGTCGACCCTTCGTTCCTGTTCTATTCGCTGCGCCTTCGCAAAGACGAACTCCTTTCACTTGGCTCTTCCACAGGGGTCAGGACACCGATCTTGAACAAGTCAGCCTTCAGTAGCCTGACGGTCAAAACGCCACCCCTGCCCATCCAAAAGCGGATTGCGGGGATTTTGTCGGCCTATGACGATCTGATCGCGGTCAACGAGCGCCGCATTGCCATCCTTGAAGAAATGGGCCGCAGGGTATTTGAGGAAACGCTCAGGGAAGCCAATTTCCCAACAGCAACATTGGAGACTGCGTGTGTTGAAATACAGAGTGGTCGGCGCCCAAAGGGAGGCATCGCCGGCGACGGAGAGGTTCCAAGCATAGGCGCTGAAAACATCAATGGTTTGGCGAAGCATGATTTCGGCAAGGAGAAGCTAATCCCTAGATCTTTTTTTGACAAAATGTCTAAGGGCAAATTACGTCATGGCGATGTGATGATGTACAAAGACGGGGCTCACATAGGCCGCTTAGCCATGGCGTGGAGTGGATACCCCCACAAAGAGTGCGCGGTTAACGAGCACGTATTTTTGTTACGTTCGAACAGAATTAGCCCGTCTTTTTTGTATTTCTGGCTCTCGCAGAGCTTCATGCAACAAACAATTCGCGGAAAAAACACTAACGCAGCGCAACCCGGACTGAATCAACGAGCCGTACTCAGCTTACCCATTGTGTTGCCCTCTAAAAATATTCTCAATGAATTTGATCTTATCGTCACTCCGATCATGGATTTGATATTTGCTCTCGCGCATACGACAATTAACCTCCGTGCTACCCGCGATCTCCTCCTCCCGCGCCTAATTTCCGGCCAGGTCGATGTCTCCGAAGCGGCTACGCTGAACACCGCAGCGGCGGGATAGGCGTGGATGAGTGAGCCGCCGGACATACTCTACAAGCAGCCGGACCCCGATCATTCCGGTTTCTCCGAGCATGCGCTGGTGCAGAAGCCGGCGGTGCAGCTGTTCGCTGAACTCGGATGGGCGACGCTCGACCTCCGAAGGGAATTCGAAGACGAAACGTTGGCCCAGGGCCGCACCCTGCATCGTGAGCAGTCGGAAACCCAAGGCTGGTATCCGCGCGAATGGTGGCTGCCGGACCGACTGCGCGCGGCGCTCGCAAGGCTGAACGCCGATCTGGACGGCGACGCACTGGAACAGGCCTATCGCGAGATCACCCGCCCGCGCATCGGCCTTTCGCCCTATGCCGCCAACCGTGAGGTGATGGCGCTGTTGCGCGATGGCGTGCCCGTGTCCACCCGCAATGCACGCGGTGAGGCGGAGACGCAGACCGCCCGCGTGATCGACTGGCGAGCCATCGACGCCAATGATTTTCTGCTCGCCGAGGAAGTGTGGTTCGGCACGGAACTCCATTCTCGCCGCGCCGATCTGATCGGTTTCGTGAACGGCATGCCGCTGCTGTTCATCGAGCTCAAAGGCATGCAGGTGAACGTGCAGCGCGCCTTCACCGGCAACCTGACCGACTATAAAGACACCATCCCGCACGCCTTTCACGGCAACGGCTTTGTCCTGCTGTCCAACGGCTCCGACACCCGTATCGGCGCCTCCCACGCCCCGTGGCGCTTCTTCCGCCAATGGAAACGGTTGGACGAAGACGAACCGGGACAGATCTCACTTGAACGCGCCATACGCGCTGCCTGCACACCCGCCGCACTGCTCGACATGGTAGAAAATTTCACCGTGTTTCAAGACGAGAAAAACGGCCTTGCGAAGAAGATTGCGCAAAACCACCAGAAGATCGGCGTGAACCGGGCCATCGCCAATCTGGACAAGCGGGAAGAAAACGACGGCAAGATCGGCGTGTTCTGGCACACGCAGGGCTCCGGTAAATCGCTCTCCATGGTTTTCTTCGCGCGTAAGGCACTGCGCAAGATGCGCGGCGGTATGACCTTCGTCATTGTCACCGACCGAACTGAACTAGACGACCAGATCGCGCGGACCTTCGCCGAATGCGGACTGCTGGAAAAGCAAACTGATGCCGCGCAGGCGCAGACCCGCAAGCATCTTCTGCAATTGTTGGAAGGCAATGAGCGCTTCATGTTCACACTGATCCAGAAGTTTGCCAGCGAGGATAAGCTTGAACCGCTGGGCGTGATTTCCGATCGCGACGACATCGTAGTGATCGTGGATGAGGCCCACCGTTCGCAATACGCCACCTTTGCTGCGAACATGCGCTCAGCCCTGCCCAATGCCAGTTTTATTGGGTTCACCGGTACGCCGCTATTGGCGGGCGAAGAAAAGACCCGCGAGGTCTTCGGCAATTATGTCTCGGTCTATGACTTTGCACAGTCCGTGGAAGATGGCGCGACTGTTCCGCTCTACTATGAGAACCGTATTCCCGAGTTGCAGCTCAAGGTCGATGACCTGAATGAGCGGCTCGGTGAATTGCTGGACGATGCCGATCTCGACGAAGAGCAGGAAAAAGCTCTCGAGCGACGCATGGGGCGGCAATATCACGTCATCACGCGAGACGACCGGCTCGAAAAGATTGCCGAAGATGTTGTTAAGCACTTCCCAGCGCGCGGCTATCGCGGAAAAGGCATGTTTGTTGCCATAGACAAGGCGACGGCGCTGCGAATGCACGAGAAGGTGCAGAAACGCTGGAATGCCGAGATCGAACGCCTCGAGGCTCTGACAAGCCCGACAGAAGAAGAAACGGATCGGCTTAAATACATGCGCGAGACCGAGATGGCCGTGATCGTGAGCCAGAGCCAGAATGAGATTGCCGATCTTGAGAAATTTGGCATCGACATTCGCCCTCACCGAAAGCGTATTCTCGATGAAGATCTCGATGATCGCTTCAAAGCCGACGAAGATCCGCTGCGACTGATATTCGTTTGCGCCATGTGGATAACGGGCTTCGATGTGCCGACCTGCTCAACGGTCTATCTCGATAAACCGATGCGCAATCACACGCTTATGCAGACGATAGCGCGCGCCAACCGCACGTCCGAAGGCAAGTCAGCGGGTCTGATCGTCGATTATGTCGGCATATTTCGCAAATTGCAGGAGGCGCTGGAAATCTACGTAACACCCCGTACGGATGACAAGCCTCCGATTGAAGACAAAGGCGAGCTGATCGCCGAATTCCTCAAAGCGCTGGATGAGGTTGAGAAATTTGCGAGCTTCCATGGTGCCGATTTGTCGGCAATTCGCACGTCACGTGGATTCGATCGCCAGGCGGCCATCGACAAGGCGCGTGATGCGCTCAATCTTCGCGACGACGTAGTGAAGACCTTCACAGCGCATGAAAAGCACGTCTGGGGCCTCTTCACCGCAGCTCTACCGGACAAGCGCGCCCGTGCGGAACAAGCCCGCGCTATCGTGCTGCGCTTTGTTGCAAAATGCCTGAAGGCGGATCGGGGACAGGTCGATATTTCGGATATTGAAAACGCAATCCAGGACCTGTTGGACGATGTCATCGAAGGTGTGCAAATAAGCGCTGCCATCCGGCAGGACGATGATGCGACAGGGCGGGTCGATCTGAGCAAGATAGACATTGATAAGCTACGAGCGGAAAAGGAAGACGAAGCGATTGCCACGCGCGCGCAGAAGCTCCGAACGGCCGTAGGCGCAAAGGTCAAGGCCATGGCTGCACGAAATCCCATTCGCTCGACACTGGTCGCAAAGTTCGAAGCATTGGTCGCCGAGTACAACACGGGAAACATGGAGGCCGAGGAGTTCGTCAATCGCCTGCTCGATTTCCTGAGCACGCTGGATGATGAAGAACGCCGCAACGTACGAGAAGGACTGGCTGAAGAGGAACTGGCCATATTCGATCTTCTGACCAATCCCGGACCTGAGCTTAGCGAAGACGAGCGGGAAGTGGTCAAGCGGGTTGCGGGCGATGTGCTGCACAGGGTGAAGACAGAAGTCGAAGCGCTCGACTGGCAGCTTCGAGAAAAGGCAAGGGCAGCCGTTCGCGCGAAAATTAGAGAGGCGCTCGATGCGCTTCCAGCATCATATGAGGAGAGCATGTGGAACCGTAAAGTTGAACGGACCTATGACTGGATAATGCAAAGCGCTGCTGAACAAGATTGAATCTAAGCGGTACACAAGGCTGGATGATACCACTATAGATTGTCGTATGAGCGATCAGATTCGGAAATTTTTCTGCAACATTTGCAGTGGTCACACCAACCACTTTGTTCAGCGTGAATACACAAAGACCAGCGATAATGGCTATTGGACTAAAAATGAGTTGCTGATTATCGAATGCTGTGGTTGCGAGCATTCTGCATTGGTGAAACGAACACTTACTGAAGACGATATTGAGTATTTTGAGGACCCTACAACGGGCGAACAAGATAGTGAAGGGCATTGGAACGAAACCATTTATCCGCCTGTTACCTATCGAGACTTACCCAATTGGTTTGACGATCTACCCGATCCGACATTGCAAGAGATTTTGAGAGAGACATATAAGTCGCTTCAAACAGAATCTCATTATCTCGCAACGTTCGGATCTCGCACGTTACTCGATCGGCTGATTGTTCTCACAGTTGGTGACAAAGGAAACTTTCAAAGCGGTTTGAAAGCGCTTCGTGAGAGTGGCAAAATCTCGCAACACGAGCACGAAATCATTAAGCCAGTCGTTCAGGCTGGTAATGCCGCTGCACACCGAGGATGGGCGCCTAGCAAGGAACAACTAACAACAATATTGGATACAGTTGAAGGATTGATCCACAGACTGCTTGTTTTGCCAAAGCTAGCCGAAGAACTGGAAGAGGCAGTACCAGCCAGAGATGGTGAAGCCAAGAGAAAGAGCGTTCGAAGAATTCCCACGACACTTGAAAAAATTGAAGCGGCCCCAACAAACCTTCGCGAGCTGTATGACGCGCTTGATGTGAAATTGCGGAGTTTGGGGAATGACATCAAAATCAATCCGCAAAAACACTACATAGCTTACCGCCGGCGTCGAAACTTCGCGTCAGTGCAAATCTACAATCAAAAGCAGTTGTTGCGTGTTTATCTGAATGTCGAACCGGACACTGTGATTTTGGCAGAAGGATTTACACGAGACGTTCGACAAATAGGCCATTTCGGAACTGGTGATCTCGAAGTAACGATTGAATCCATGGCAGATTTGGAGCGGGCTGAAATGCTATTTGAAGATAGTTATTTTGCATCATAGCTTCGCCGCTGAATCGACATGATCTTTGATTTGCAGAATACAAACACCCTTTAGCTCGAAACTCACTCCACCAGCGCCACCACCCTTGCCGGCGCCGCGCTCGCCCCCACCAGCTTCAGCGGAAAAACACAAACCCTGAACCCGTTCGCCGGCAGGGCGGCGAGGTTCACGAGCTGCTCCATGTGCCAGTAGGGGCGCTGCTGGCCCACCCTGTGGCCTTCCCAGAAGAGGTCGTCGCGGTTTTCGGCCTTTGAGGTAGCGATCTGGTGGTGGAAGGGCAGGTCCCAGCCCCACTGATCGATGCCGCAGACCGTCACGCCCTTGTCGAGCAGCCAGTTGGTCGCCTCGGCGCCCATGCCGGTGCCGCGCTTCCAGTATTCCTTCGTTCCGATGAATGCATCGCGCCCGGTGCGGATGAGGACGATGGTGCCGGGGCCGATTTCACCGCCATTCGCCTCCAGCGCCGCGTCAAGGTCGGCGGGCAGAATCATCTCGCCGTCCTTCTTGTGGGTCATGTCCAAGACGATGCCGGGGCCGATGCACTGATCGAGCGGGATTTCCTCGATGGTCTGCGCGCGCTTGCCGCCGCTCGTCTCGCCATAGTGCCAGGGCGCATCGATATGGGTGGTGGCGTGCACGCCCATCTTCGTGATCGTATCGTCCGCCCAGCCGACGAAGTCCTTCGGCATCAGCCGGAAGGGCAGGCCGAGGATGCGCACCAGCAGCCGGCCGATGCGGTGCGGCTTGTGCCTGATCTTCACGCGCATGAAGGACGGATCGGCCGGGTTGAACTTGATCGGCTTCGAAAGATCGACAACCTTCATGCGGGCGCTCCTGCGATTGTGTTGGTCAGCGAACCGATGCGCTCGATGGTCAGCGTCAGCTCATCGCCGGGCTTCAGCCAGTTGTCGGTCTCCATGCCGCTGCCGCCGGGCAGCGTGCCGGAGCCGAAGAGTTCGCCCGGGTGCAGCTGCTCGCCGCGCGCCGCCCGGGCGATGCATTCGCCGAAGGAAAAGCGCATGCCGGCCGAATGGCATGTGGAAACCGTGCGCCCGTTGATCGAAACGGAGGCCGAAAGAGCATCGATATGCGGCAGGACCTCATCGGCCGTGACCACGACCGCCGAAATCGCATTGTTGAAATGCTTGGCCTTTTGCGGGCCGAAGCCCGACCCCATCTCCGCCCCCTGCACGTCGCGCGCGCTGAAATCGTTGAGCACGACGAAGCCGCCGATCGCCGCTTCCGCCTCCCTGGGGCTCGCATCCTTGAGCGGGTGGGCCAGCACCGCGCCGATCTCCAGCTCATAGTCCAGCGCCTTCGTATAGGCCGGCCAGGCGATCTCGTCGCCGTCGGTTGCGACATTCAGATGATTGCCAAAATAGTAGATCGGCTCCTTGTACCAGAGCGGCTTGGGGCGGAACTTCCTGAACGGCTTGCCGGTGATCTTCTCGACCAAGCTGGCAGTGCGGTAGGCGGCGGGCATGAAGCGCTTCACATAGGCGCGCGTGGCGTTGATGGCGTGTTCCTCATGCAGCATGAAATCGCGGAACGAGGCCGGCTGGAAGGGCAGGGTGACATGCCCGTCGGCGCGCGCCGGGCGGCCGTGGCTCTCGATCTCGGCGGCCAGCGCCGCCCAGCCCTTTTCGCCAAGCTGCAGCGCGGCGATCATGTCGGAGGCCGGATCGCCCGTCACGTCCGAAGCCTCGGCGATGGTGGCGAGCCGCAACAGGTCGGCAAGGCGCACCCAGTGCCCGTTGTTCTCGGCCTCGATCCTCGGCCCGTCGGCCGTGCGGACCCGTCTCAATCTCATGGGGAGCGCCTCCTGGTCTTCTCGCCAAGAGACTTAACCGACACCGTGTCGAACGCAAGGCCGGGGTGTGAATTGCGCCGGCGGATATTTGCGCCGCGCCGCCTCTTTCTTCGCGCCGTCGCCCGTGCCATGGTGCCGCTCGTCCGGCGTCCGCCGGCTTGCTTCAACCGACACGGAAAAGACCATGACCGACGGCCGCAACCGCAAACCCGCCATCCAGACCCGCACGGCCCAGGCGCTGCACTTCGTCGAGGACGAGACGGGCGCCGTGATCCCGGCCATCCAGCCGACGGCGACCTATGCGCGCGATCACAATTATTCGACCCGCAAGCCCTACTGGTACCGGCGCGACGGCAGCCAGACGACGCAGCAGGCTGAAAGCATCATCGCCGAGCTGGAGGGCGCGGGCGACACGCTTTTGTTCTCCTCCGGCATGTCGGCCTGTACGGCGGTCATCGAGAGCCTCGCCGCCGGCGCCCATGTGGTCGCGCCCGAAGTCATGTATCACGGCGTGCGCCAGCAGCTTCTCGCCTATGAGGAAAGGGGCCTTCTTGCCTTGAGCACCTATACGGCCGGCAATCTGGACGAGCTGGCCGCCGCCGTGCGGCCGGGCGAGACGGCGCTTTTATGGGTGGAAACGCCGAACAATCCCAACTGGGAGGTGACTGATATCGCCGCAGCCTCGAAGATCGCCCGCGCGGCCGGTGCGCGGCTGATCACCGACTGCACGGCAACGCCGCCTTCGATGACCCGCGCGCTGGAACACGGCGCCGATATCTCCTTCCACTCGGCCACCAAATTCCTAAACGGTCATTCGGATGTCACCGCCGGCGCGCTGTCGGTGCGCCAAGCCGATGCGGGTTTCGAGAAGATCGCAGAGATCCGCAAGCTGCAGGGCACGGTGCTGCAGTCCTTCGATGCCTGGCTGCTCATCCGCGGCATGCGCACGCTGTTCCTGCGGGTTGAAAGGGCGTCGCAAAATGCGCTCGCCATCGCCCGGCATTTCGAAGGCCACGAACATCTGGAGGCGGTGCTTTATCCGGGCCTTGCCTCCGATCCGGGACACGAAGTCGCCAACCGCCAGACCGATGGCCAGTTCGGCGCCATGCTGTCGCTGATCGTCAAGGGCAGCGAGCAGACGGCGATCGACGTCGCGCGCTTTTGCGAGGTGTTTTATCCGGCGACATCGCTGGGCGGCGTCGAGAGCCTGATCGAACACCGCAAGACAGTCTCCGGCGAAGGCTTTCCCGTGCATGAAAGGCTGCTGCGACTATCGATCGGCATCGAGGACGCGGACGACCTGATCCACGATCTCGAACAGGCGCTTTCCCGCGCCGCGCGCTGAGGATCGATCAGGGTAGAAGGACCTTCGCGTCCGGCCACGGGTCGAAATCGCCGTCACGCACCTTGCCGCCCATGAAGTCGGCAAATTCGCCGCCACTGATGCGGTTGCCGGTCACCTGGGCAAGCTCGGAGAATTCCTGCGCATAGGAAGCCGCGTCCTGGCCGGTGCCGGCAGCGATCTCGCCGGCAACACGGGGCATGAATTCGCGGGTCAGATAGCCCTCGACCTGCGTCCATTCGGCAAGGCCGCCGATGGTGCGCGGCAGCAGCGCTTCGAGATAGGCGAGTCTTTGCCCCAGCTTGCGGTGCAGGTAGCGGTTGCGCTCATTGACGAGCGTTTCGGCGGTTTCCGGGGCGTGTTTCACCATCAGCTCGAAATCGCGCGCCCGCATGACATCGCCGCCCTGCGGCACCGGCACCGCCGCGCCGTCCGTCACCAGGCCGAAATTCGCCGCTTCCGGTGCGTCGACGCCTGTTACGAAGCTGTGGAAGCTTTCCTCGTCATTGAGGATCTGCGCGATGCCCTCGAGCTCCCAGGCGATCTGACGCAGATAGAGCGCGGCGTTGCGCGTGGCGCGGATCTGGTTGGTATAGAAGGTCTCGGCATTGAAGGTCGGCGCATTCAGCCAACCTTCATGGGCGTTGTCCGTGGCGATCGCGCGAAAGCCTTCAAGCCGTTCCTCCATGCAGGCGGCCTGCCGGTCGAGCGTATCGGCGACATAGCTGTGATAAGGCCCGAAGGCGGCGCGCAGCTTCTCGATATACTCCGGTGTAATGCCCTCCGGCGTATCCGGCAGGCTCTCCTCGATATCGAGGGTGCGCAGGCCCGTATCGAGCATCAGCCCGCAGGGTCCGGCGCCGACCGGATCGAGATTCTCCAAGACGATGGAGACCTCGACTGGCCCGGTCATGCCGTGAAATTCGAGCGCGGCCTCCGTCAGGACGATGCGCGCCCGCGCCTGCTTGCCGGAAAAGGCGAGGCCGACGGGCAGGGCGACATCCAGCGTTTCCACAGTATCGCCGTGGAAGCTGAGCGGCGCGGTCATTTCGACCGGGCGGCTCGTTGCAAGCGGGCCGGAAAAGGCGAGGCTTTGCGAAAAAGCGACGGGCCGCGTGCCGTCCCGCTCGGCCCGGAAGGCCAGTCGCCGCGACAGCGTCATGGTGCGCCCGGCCGGCGCCAGACCATGCAGTTCAAGCGTCTCGGATAGGGCGATGCGGCGCGCGGCGGGCGGCATGCCCGAAAAGCGCAGCACGCCGGTTTCCACCTGGCGCGGCGCACGGTCGTCGCCATGGAATTCCAGCATGCTGTCGAAGGTCAGCCGCCGCACCACATGCGGCTTGCCGGAAAAGGCGAGGGCCTCTTCAAGTGCGATGGTGCGCGTCGCGACGGGCCGGCCGGGAAAGGCCAATGTCTCGGATAACAGGACCGTGCGCTTGATGTGCGGCTTGCCGCTGAAGGACAGGCTTTCCTCAGGAGCCACAACGCGTTGCGCGTTGTTCTTGCCCGAAAAGGCGAGCGCTTCCGCAAGGTCTATTGGACGGGCACCAAGGGATGCGCCGCGATAGACCAGCGTCGCATCAAGTTCGACGGTCCGTGCGCCACCCCTCGGCCCGGCAAAGGTCAGCGGGCTGGTCTCGACCGTTCGGCTGCGCTGTTGTCGCCCGTCAAAGGCCAGCGTTTGCGCGATCTCGATCGTCGCAACTATAGGCCGCGCGCCGGCGAACAGCAATTGTCCTGCGACGGTGACATCCCGTGTCGTCGCTGTGTTGCCCGAAAAAGCGAGCCGCTCCTGCAAGTCGACCGGCACGGGCTCGCCATTGCCGTCGATCTGGTAGTTGAGGCCGAGCCAGCCGATGGGCTGGTCCGCATCGTCATCGGCGCTGACGATGGTGATTGCGCCCGGCGACACCGAGGCGGTGAAGCTGCCCGTCGTCAGGCCGCCGCCCGCCGGCGCGAAGAGTGCCCGCCAGGTACCGCTGATCGAGCGGCAGCCATCGCCGATCCGTCCAAACAGAAGGTAATGCGGGCCGGGCCCCAGCCGTTCGACGGCGGGCAGATAGGTGTGTTCGGCCTGGAACGGATCGCCTGCCTGCGGCGTTTCGCCCGACGAGGCGAAGGTCCAGTTGGCCTCGACGCTGCCGTCGGAGGTTTTGTAGAGGCCGGAAAGGTCGCCAAGGCCCGCGCAGGTGTCTTCCTCCTGCGCTGCCGCCGGTGCGGCGAAGATCAGCGCGAGGGCAAGAAAGGCAAGCGCAGGCCGGCGGCTGTTCATTCCGATGCGGCGGCGCTCGTGTCAGTGGACGAATCGGCTGCCGGTTCGTTCAGCTTGTGGCGGATGAGGCCGAGCGCTTCGCTGTCTTTCTCCGTGCAGGCGGCGCGCAGCCATTCCACCTCGTGGCGGCAGGCGCTGCGGTCGCGGCCAAAGGCCGTCGTCGGGCCGTAAAGCTCGGAATCGATGCGCTCGACGCCGCGGTCGGTCTTCACGTTGAACGACATCTCGCAGACGATCTCGGTCGTATCGTCCGGATCCCAGTAATCGCGCACGGAAAGCGCCATCTCGACAATGCCGTCATAATCGTCGGTGCCGAGATCGCCCGAGGAAGCGCGCGCTGGCGTCGCCTGCTCGCCGCCATAGACATAATCCGGCGAATAGGCCTCGCAATGCACGTAGGAACCGGTGATATCCTTGTGCAGATTATCGAATTTCACCGGCACCTTGATGATGAAATCGGGCTGTTCGTCCGAGGAGGCGTCCTGCGCCAGTGCGCCGGTGCCGAATACGCCCAGACAGACGGCGGACAATACAGTCAGGAAACGAAATCGCATTACAGCACTCCTCGGTCTTCGCCATGATTGCCGGGGCTTCATCCGCGATCCGTCCTGTCCTGCCGCCCGTTCGACAACAACCAAAACGCACCCGCCCCGGGTGGACAATCCTGTCCGCAAAAACTGTAGCGGCCCGCCAAACGCGCTGTCAATTAAAGCGGCGCCGGGTGTGACATTTCGGTTAACTCCCGAACGGCTCCAGACTATTGTTCGACAAGATTGGCCGACTGCACCAGATTGTGCGGTGCCGTTTGACTGAGTCCAGGAGCAACATGCCGCCCATAAACATCAATCCCGACCGCCTTCTGGGCGATCTTCAGAAACTTCGGTCCTTCGGCGCCAGGCAGAGCGGCGTTGTGCGCCCCGCCTTTTCCGAGGCCGATATTGCGGCGCGCGAATGGCTCGCGGGTCGCATGAGGGAGGCGGGGCTTGAGCCCGTCTTCGATCCCGCCGGTAATCTCTTCGGTGTGCCGCAAACGGATAGGCCCTGCATCCTGTCGGGCTCGCACAGCGATTCACAGCCTGAGGGCGGTTGGCTCGACGGCGCTTACGGCGTGATCGCCGCGCTGGAAGTGGCGCGCGCATCCGCAGAAACGGGCGGACCGCCTGTCGCCGTCGTCTCCTTCCAGGACGAGGAAGGCCGGTTCGGCGCGCTGACCGGCAGCCGCATCTGGACCGGCGCCCTGCCGCTCGATGAGGCCGACGGGATCACGGATCTGGAGGGCCGCAGCTTTGCCGAGGCGCGGGCGGCCATGGCCGGCCTGTGCGTTGCGGGCTTCATTCAACCCGGGCGGTTTTCCGGCTTCATCGAGGCGCATATCGAGCAGGGCCCGGTTCTTGACGATGCGGCAGAATCGATCGGCGTGGTGAACGCCATTGTCGGCATCCGCAGCCTGCAGATGCGGTTCACCGGCCATCAAAACCATGCCGGCACCACGCCGATGGCGGTGCGTCGCGACGCCTTTCAGGGCCTTGCCGCATTCACCGGGGCGATCAACCGGGATTTTGCCGATGTGGTGACGCCCGCGACCGTCTGGACCATCGGTCACGTCGCGCTGCAGCCCAACGCTTCGTCCATCGTTCCGGGGCAGGCGGATTTTACCGTGCAGTGGCGCGACGGCAGCGCCGACCGGCTCGACCATATGGAGGCCATTATTCGCGAAACCGCCATGCGCCTTTGCGATGACCGGGGTCTTCAACTGGACATCTCGAACCCCGTCGCAGTGCCGCCGACAGAAATGGACGCGACCTTGCGTGCGCGTCTCGAGCGAGCCGCTGAAACGACCGCGCCGGGTGCCTGGCGGATCATGCCCTCCGGTGCCCTGCATGATGCCGCCAATGTCGCGCGGCTGATGCCGGCGGCGATGCTCTTCGTGCCTTCGATCGGCGGCGTCAGCCACAATTTTTCCGAGGATACGCACAAACACGATCTGGTCCGCGGCGCCGAGGTGCTGGCGCGGGCAATCGCTGAATGAATCAAACGCCTTACGGCGATTCCGGCCGCCGAGGGACGACCTGACCAAAACCGTTCAAGCAATCCTTCGGCCAATTTTTTCACCCGCCCATCGGAATAATTCCGGCGGCACGCACGTCCTTTTCCCAATGCGACAATCGATCGCAGAGGAGGAGGAGATACGCATGAGTGACGATACTGGCGGGCCGAGGGGGCTCCATGAATATTTCGAGCGGGACCCTGAAGGGGCTGATGCAGCATTTTTCGGCAGGAAGACAAATTCGGACAGGCGCGGATTTCTGAGGGGCGCGGGCCTTGCGACCATGGGCGCGATGGTGGGAGCGGCGATCCCGTTCCACCGCAACATGCCGGCCGGCTTGGTTCCGGCGGCTTTTGCCAGCGATGATGTGCTTGTGGGCAAGGACGGGCTGACGCTGCTCAATGACCGGCCGATCAACGCCGAGACGCCGCCGCATCTGCTTGACGATCCGATCACGCCGACAGCGCGTCACTTCATCCGCAACAACGGCCATCCGCCTGAGGATGTCGGTGCGGATAGCTGGACGCTGACCGTTGACGGACTTGTCGACAATCCGATGACCATGACGATCGCCGAGCTTCGCGAGAAATTCGAGAACCACACCATGGCGCTGACCATCGAATGCGGCGGCAATGGCCGCGCCGCCTTCGACCCGCCCGCCAAGGGCAACCAGTGGACGCTCGGCGCCGTCGGCTGCTCCGACTGGACGGGCGTGCGGCTGAAGGACGTGCTCGATGCCGCCGGCGTCAAGGACAATGTCGTCTATACCGCCCATGTCGGCGCCGACAGCCATCTGTCCGGCAATCCCGACAAGCTGCCGATCTCGCGCGGCATGCCGATCGAAAAGGCGATGACCGACAATGTGCTCATCGCCTGGGCGCAGAATGGCGCGCCCATCCATCCGAACAACGGCGCGCCGCTGCGCTTGGTGGTGCCGGGCTGGCCGGGCTCCGTCTCCCACAAATGGCTGAAGCGCATCTACCTGCGCGACATCATCCATGACGGACCGAAGATGACCGGCACCTCTTACAGGGTTCCCAACCGGCCCGTCGCGCCGGGCGAGAAGGTCGAGAAAGAGGATTTCGAGATCATCGAGCGCATGCCGGTGAAATCGCTGATCACTGCGCCGCAGACCGGCACGGCCTCCGGCATGAAGGCCGAAGTGCGCGGCCACGCATGGTCGGGCGACCGCAAGGTCACGCGGCTCGATGTCTCGATCGATTTCGGCGCCACCTGGCAGCAGGCCGATCTCGACGATCCGGTCAATGACGGCGCCTGGCAGAACTGGCGCACGACCGTCACTTTCCCGCAGGCCGGCTATTACGAGGTCTGGGCGCGCGCAACGGATGATTCCGGCGAGCAGCAGCCCTTCGCGCTGGCGTGGAATCCCAAGGGATACCTCAACAACACCATGCACCGCGTCGCGCTGACCGTCAGCTAACCGGTCCTCATCAACATTGACCGCGCATGCGTGGCGGATTTATCTGCCACGCAGCCGCGCTTTCCTTGGAGAACACCATGAACCGTGTCTTCAGACACTTGCTCTGCGTCCTTTTCCTTGTCGGCTTTGCCGGGGCTGCCCAGGCAGGATCGGCGGATGACGATTACGAATTCGGTGTCCTGTTCAACGATACCGGCGTCGAGGAGACCTTTATCTACTGCGCAGCCTGCCATTCCGAGCGCATCATCGCCCAGCAGGGTCTGACCCGCGAAGGCTGGATCGAACTGCTGGAATGGATGGTGCTTGACCAGGAGATGGAGGAAATCGAGGAGCCGGACTACACGCTCATCATCGATTATCTTGCCAAGAACTACGGCGTCGACCGGCCGAATTTTCCATCAAATTGAAGCGCGTCAAACCTGCGTACAGGGCGGTGCGTTCAGGATGCCGCTGGCCTCGGCGATCTGCATCTTTCCGGATGGATCGGCTGAAGCCTTCGTCAGCAGTTCCACATAGTCGGCAATCGATCCGAAACGGCCCGCATCCATTCCGCTGGCAATGATGCTGATGTCGGAACTGCCGGCCAGCCAGTGGCGGAAATTGCCGTCCGCGGCCGGCGCTGCCTCTGCACTCACCGGCTGCACGGACGCACCGTAACGGATGGTCAGCCGGCAGCCGCGCAGGCCGCGATAGTGAAGCACCGCCTGCGCGGATGGCGTTCCCTGATCCAGCACATGGTGGTCGACCAGATAAAGACGCCAGGCTTGCAGATCGGGTATCGGAATATCGGCGATCGTGCCGAATGAGACGAAAAGCGGCTGGTCGCCCTGATCGACAACATATTCCTGTCCGGAGAAACGGTCATGCCAGGCGGCGATCGATTGTGGCTGGCCCGTTGTTTCGCCGCCGGGCCAGAAAACCACGGCGCCGGCGAGCAGAACCGCGGCAATCGATGCAGCGATCGCCCAGCGCCCGGTGCCCGAACTGTCCTGATTGCCGAGGGCCGGCAATTCCGGAGCATCAGCGCCGAGGCCAGCCAGCTTGCGCTTGATCGAGACGATTTCGTCATAGGCGGTGCGCATCCCGGGATGACTGTCTATGCGAGCCCGCCATTCGCGCGCCGTGTCATCGTCGAGTTCGCCGTCCGCGAGCGCGTTCAGATATTCGAAATCCTTTTCAGAAAGCCTGCTCAATTCCCGTTCTTTCCACGTCGTTTGAGCGGGCGCACCGGAGATTCCTGGAGTTTCCTGACCATCTCCGCCCGCGCCCTGCTGACCCTGCTCATCACCGTTCCCTTTGCAACGCCAAGCGTCTCCGCGGCTTCCGCGTATTTGAAACCCATGACATCGATCAGAAACAGGATTTCGCGATGCTCCGGCGTCAGCAATTCGAACGCATTGCGAACGATCAACCGGTCGACTGCGTCGAACCCGGCGCCGTCCGCTTCGCTGGATAGACGTTCCTGAACCGCGGAATATTCCTGCCTGACTTTGTTTTTACGCAAATTGTCGATGTAGAGATTGTGCAGGGTTCTGAATGCGTAGCGCTTTGACATCGTGCTGTCTTCCAGCAAACCCGGCCGTTCCAGCATGCGCGCAAGGGTCTCCTGCACGAGATCTTCAGCAATGTCCGGGTCGCGCGTCATCGCCAGCGCGTAGGCTTTCAGTTCAACTGAAAGCCGCGCCGTCGGATCGCGCCGTCTCAGAAACCGCGATAGCACTGCGACACCCTCCCTGGCGGACGCAAAACGCCCGCGAGCCAACCATAGGCGAAACGGCCGCTCGGGTTCAATGTTCCGATCGCTTCGTAGAAGGGTTATCCGCCAGTGTGTTCATCCGGCCACCATTTAAAACGCAAACAGGCGCCGCCGGATCGACCGGCCACGTCTTCGCTTTGCAGTGATCAGACGTCGGTACTTGGCCGGATTGTATCAGTTGTGTCTATTTGGTAGTGTTTCAACCGAGAATAGTTCTATTGTGGGGGAATGTCATGAGTAGAACTGCCGCAATATACTCAGCTGTGCACTTGCAGATCGCCGCTGACGGAATAGAACTCAAGAATACTCAAAAACTCAGCGACAATACCGACGTATACAAAGATAAATCGGCCGTTCAGCTTTTTCTGCATGCCGTAGCCAATCGTCTGCGATCCGATGCGCCTCCCCTGAATTTCAACTGGACGGACCTGGATCCTGCGCAGGCAGGGTCAATGGATCTGGTTGTGCTCATCGCGCATATCGAAGCGCACACCGAATTCCTGGATGAAGATTGATGGCGGACCGAGAATTCAGAATTGTTGCCACGCCTCTTGTAACAGGTGATATGACGGTCCACGCGGCGGTTTCCCACCTGCGAGATACGGATAACAGCAATCTGGTTCTCCAGTTGCCCGGGCAAATATCGCCCTACAGATACTCCGCCTACAGTCTCGAAAACCTGACGCGAAGTGACGTTGACGTGTATCTGCCGTTGCGCAGCATACACGGCAGAATGGTAAGGCCCTTGGGCAGAAGGTCACGCGCAGCCAGCGTCCTCGGCCTTCGGCCCGGTGATGAGATTGGCAGTATTCTGAATTACGGATCAGGGATCGGCCCGCATGAGATACTTGCGGTCACCAGCCCTGATTTCAAACGGCTGTATTCCGTGCTTCCGACAACATACGAATGCAAGAGGTGTGGAAGAGTCTACTATGGAACGAAGTGTGGACGATGTATCGCGTAATGTGTGATGGTATTTAGGCAGTACAAATGTTCGGCCAAATTCTGGATAAAGTGGATTCATGGCTGGGGCGTTCGTTTCTTCTCGTCCGTTTTTTCCCTTGGCTTTTGTTTTTTGCGGCGAATCTCATATTCGCATCATTCGAATTCGAACCCGTAAGAAAATATCTGCTCGATTACTACGAATCGGCAGGCTCGGCCAGCAAGGTCGTCGACACGGTGCTTGCCATCGGCGCGATCGCCGTTGTCGCCTTCACTGTTTCTCCTGCCATCCGGGCGATAACAAAGCTTATAGAGGGTGAAAATCTCTGGTGGCCTATTCGTGCGTCCATGCTCCTCAATCAGAGGCTTCGATACGACAGCTTCATCTCCGAGAGGCAGGAATTGCTGAACGCGCGTGCCCGCCTTCCGGCGACCGGCGAAATAAAGAAAAGGCTGTGGGAGGCAAGCCTGCTTGGAGAAGCACTCGAGAAGATCACCGATGCGCGCGCGATAGACGAGGCGGAAAAGCAGATAAAGTCCATCAAGATGCTCCGGCTTATGAATATGCGTGTGCCGGTCAAGGAGTTTCGAAGCGCCGTCATCAGTCTGGAACGGGCTCTGAGCCGCAATTGCGCCCATCCCGGTCGCCTGCGCGGAAACTCTGATTCACGCAATCCCAGGGTCGAGATGGCCGATATCGCCCAATCGGAGAGGTTGAGCGGACTGTATTCAGATATGATGGATAAGCTTGCGCCCTATGTGCAGGACATTGCCCAATCGCGTGAACTGCGCATGTTCAAGAAACATGAAAGCGAGTTTGCAAAGGCGGAGCTGGCGCCCACGCGCTTTGGAAATCACGTCGCGGCGCTGCGTAGCTATTGCGATACGCGATATGGATTCGATTTTGATTTCTTCTGGCCGCGTCTGCGTCTGGTGATCGCCGACGATACGATCAAATCCAGCCTGGACGCGGCCAAGACACAGGTCGACTATTCGGTGCTTTGTCTGGCGCTGACGCTGCTCTTTATCCTCAATTGGCTGCTGATTCTGGCATTTGCCGGGGAAGAACTGCATCTGCTGTTCGTGCTCGCCGCGCTGGGACCGCCAGCGGTGCTCTTTTGGCTTTGGATGGTCCGGGAAAGTTATTCGGACTATTCCAACCTGGTCCGCAGCGCGATCGATATCTGCCGTTTCGACCTTCTCAAGGCGTTGCGGCGTCCGCTGCCGAAATCCACCGAGGAAGAAATAGAAACCTGGCATCAGACGGCGCGGCTTCTTCTGTTCGATGAGCACCACGAAAACGCGACACTGGAGCATCCATGACCTGGCTCCGGCGATTTCACCGGACGGTTCTTCTGCTTTTGGTCGCGTTGTTTCGCGGAGTGCCGTATGTCTGCTTTGTGCTGGCGGTGCTCGCCGCCGGTTACTTTGTGCAGCAACGCACGGCGGAACCACCGCCCGTGGCGGCGCGCGATCTGCACCCCAACCATCCTATTGTTGCCGGCGATCTCCAGACAGGTTCGATGGAAAATCTGGTCGGCAAATACACAAAATACGCCATCGCCGCCGGAAAACCGGTTGTCGCCGCCGATGTCTCGGACCGTCCGCTCTTGCCGGACATCGCCCACAAGCTGTTTGCGTCCGTATCGATGCGTGCCGATCTCGTCAGCAGCCTTTCGCTGGGTGTCGGAATGCCCGTGCAGATTTGCACACAGACGCAAAAATACGGCCTGCCGGGACCGATCCTGGCTGTGAATTGCGACCGTCGGTTTTGCACGATTATTGTCGATGTCACTCAGACTTCACCGGACGTAAGGGCCGATGAGCTGAAAAAGGCCTGGTTGGTAAGGCACCCCTTTTTTTGTGTGACCGACCGGTAGCCTGGCGGACCGTTCTAATACCCCGCGCGCAGGTCGTGGCCCGCCGATTGCAGGCGCTGGAAGGCTGCCTCTTCCTCGCGGTCCAATCCGCCATTCATGAGATTGTCCTGCTCGAACGGATCGGCTGCCAGGTCGTATAAAGCATCGCCCTGTTCGTCGAGATGGAGATATTTCCAGCGGCCGTCGCGGATCGCCCAGCCGTTCGGGTTCGGCCGGTTGCCCCGTCTTGAACCCGGCGCGTCGCCGAACAGTTCGGTATAAACATAGTCCCGCGCAGCGGAGCCGCTCTCCTCAAGCAGCGGTGCGAAGCTGATGCTGTCTTCGGGGCGTTCGGGCGCGGAACCCAGATCGATGCCGGCGAGCTGCGCGATGGTTGCGAAGAGATCGGTTGAATTGACCAGCGCCTCCTCGCGCGCGCCGCGCCGTGTCACGCCCTTGCCGGCGACGATCAGCGGCACATGCGTGCCGCCCTCATAGAGACTGGCCTTGGCGCGCCGGCGCTCGAATGGCGCCTGCACCGTCTGGTTCGGCGTGCCGTTGTCGCCGATGAAGATGACAACCGTGTTTTCGCGTTCGGCCTTCGGCATGCTGTCCAGCAGCCGGCCCATTTCGGTGTCCATGGCTTCCAGCGCCGCGAAATAATAGTCGAGGGCACGGGCCCGTATGTCCTGTCTCTCGCCCGTGAGCCCGGCCACGGAATGCAGTTCCTGCGGCGGAACGTGAAGCGGCAGATGCGGTGCCACATAGGCAAGCCAGAGGAACCAGGGGCGGCTGCCCTGGGCGGCGATCCAGGCGATGGCGTCATCCGTCATCGCCGTCGTCACGTAGCGGTTGACCTCTTCGGTGTCTCCATTCACCGTTCGGGGCCAGTTGAAATAGTCTTCAAGCGTGCCCTCGATCACACCGGCATAGTAGCCGACGCCGGCGCGCCGCGGGTGGTCGGCTCCGCCATTGTTCTCATTGGAAAGATGCCATTTGCCGATGACGCCATGTGCGTAAGGGTCCTGCGCATAGGCATCGAGATACTGAAACAGCGTGGTCTCTGACGGCTTGAGGGCATTGTCTGAGCGTCGGCCCACCGCCGTGCCGACACCGGTGCGGAAACCGTAGCGCCCCGTCATGATCGTGGCCCGCGTCGGCGAGCACATCGGCGCCGCGTAGAAATTGTCGAAGACAACGCCTTCGCGGCACAACTGCTCGAGATTGGGCATTGCCGGCTTCCACGCACCCACATCGTAGCAGGGACTGGCATCGAGACCCATGTCGTCCGCGATAATCAGAAGGATGTTCGGCGCGGCGCGCGCCGGCCCTTGCGTGCCTGGCAGCAGGACAAGGCAAACCAGCGCGGTCAGTGCAAGAAGGGGCAGTCTCGATATCATCACGTTTCTCCGCTACAAAAGGCTCTTGGCGCTACCCCTTTGAAACGGTTGTGGAAATTACGCTCCTATTTAACGTCCCACATATGGATGTTGACGGCGTTGACCCGTGTCCATTGCACCGTCAGGTCATCCGCCTGCAGCTCCGTGACATGGCCGAGCATGCTCCGGTCGTCTGCAAGGAAATGGATGTGATAGGGCACTTCCAGCACGGTGTTGAGATAGCCGGGCGCACGCAGTCCGACCAGCGTGGCCGGTACATTGTTGGCGGTGTATTTCTGCGTTCCGATTGTTGCCGCCTTCTGGCTGTCGCCGGCATCGATCTGGGCAAGGATCTCGCCATTGGGGACAGGGCCGGTGAGCTGGTATTCGACGAAATTCAGCGTCGCCGAGATACGGAAGAGATAGACGAAAGCCTCCGTATCGCCGAACTGGCCATCCAGGATGGTTTGCAGCGCCTCCAGGTTGACTGTCGTCGAGACTTCGTACTTCTGGTCCGGCACGAACGTCGCGACAACGCCTGACGGTGTGATTTCCTCTGTAAGTTCGCGCGGCGTCGGATCGGTCGGATCGGCGACCCAGTATTCGCGGTCGATGCCGATCACTTCGCCGGCGCCGTTTTCCAGCGTGCCGATGGCAGTGTTGCCGTAGGTCTTCAGGTCGGACCAGCGGAAGTCCAGCCGCTCGCCGGTAATGTCGAACATGAACGGCAGTTCCGGGCCGAATACGAAGAGCGTCGTCCGCGCGCCGATGGACGAAACTTCCGGATCATGGGCAACTGCATTGCAGGAGGCTGCGAACAGCAGGGCAGCACAGATCGCGGCCCTGACCGCCTTGCGGCTGTGGCGGCTCTGGCTGATCGGGATCGTCATGGGGTGAAGTTCTCCGGTTCCTGTCCCATCATGCGCGCTCATCATGAGTCGGGCAAGCGCTGTTTGGCCGGTTCAGCCCACTTTGTGCACCGCACTTGAATTGTCGGCGTCCCGCTCGATATTGACAAGCTCTGTGCGGACCGGAAAAGTCGGCCGACACAGCAGATGGGGGAGGGCGCGTGACGCAGCAGGGCCGGAAGATACTCGTACTGTTTGCCCATCCGGGTCAGCGCTATTCGCGGGCGAATGCGGAATTGGCGCAGGTCGCGCGGCGAACCCCGGGCGTGACCTTTGTCGATCTTTATGCCGAGTATCCGCGCTTCAAGATCAATGTCGAACTGGAGCAGCAGCGCCTGCTTGACCATGATGTGATCGTGTTCCAGTTCCCGCTGTTCTGGTATTCGACGCCGGCACTGCTCAAGGAATGGCAGGACCTCGTGCTCGAATACGGTTTCGCCTATGGCGAGGGCGGTGTGATGATTGCCGGCAAACTGTTCGTGCCGGTGGTGACCACCGGCGGTCCCGAGGATTTCTATCGGGTGGGCGCACGCAACAATTTTCCGCTGCGCGACCTGCTGGCGCCGATCGAACAGACGGCCAATCTGTGCGGTTTGCGCTTCGTGCCGCCCTATACGCTCTACGCGGCGCTCAGGGCGGCGGGTAGCGAACGGCTTGCCACGCATGTCGAGGGCTATGGCCGCTTTCTGCAGGCGCTGCGTGACGACCGGCTCGATCTCGATGCGGCCGATGGTCTCCCGGTGCTGACCGCCGATACGCTGCCGATCATCGAGGAGGCGCAATCGTGACCGGACTGCTGTTCCAGGCCTTTGTCTATCTGTGCGCCGCCGTGATTGCCGTTCCCATCGCCAAACGCCTGGGTCTCGGATCGGTGCTCGGCTATCTGATCGCCGGCATCGTCATCGGCCCGGCGCTCGGCCTTGTCGGCGATACGGAGAGCATTCAGCACATTGCCGAATTCGGTGTCGTGATGATGCTGTTCCTCGTCGGGCTCGAGCTTGAGCCGCGCACCCTTTGGACCATGCGCAACCGGCTGCTCGGCCTTGGCGGTCTGCAGGTGGGCCTCACCACTGTCCTGGTCATGGCGGGCGGAATGGCCTTCGGTCTTTCCTGGACGGTCGCGCTGGCGATCGGTTTGGTCTTTTCCCTGTCGTCCACGGCGATCGTGCTGCAGACGCTTAACGAGAAGGGCCTGATGAAGAGCGATGGCGGCCAGTCGAGTTTCTCGGTGCTGCTGTTCCAGGACATCGCCGTCATTCCGATGCTGGCCTTGATCCCGCTGCTGGCCTTGCCGGAACTGGCCCATCATGGTGCTGAAACCCATGGTCATGGCGGCCACGGCGCCGAGCTCAGCCTGATCGAGGGCCTTTCCGGCTGGCAGGTCGCGATCGTCAATGTCGCGGCGATCGCCGCCGTGATCGCCGGCGGGCACTATCTGTCGCGGCCCCTGTTCCGTTTCATTGCCTCCGCGAAACTGCGCGAGATCTTCACCGCCGCCGCCCTGCTGCTCGTTGTCGCCATTGCGTTCCTGATGACGCTGGTCGGACTGTCGCCGGCGCTCGGCACCTTCCTTGCCGGCGTCGTGCTTGCCAACAGCGAATTCCGGCACGAGCTTGAGAGCGATATCGAGCCCTTCAAGGGCCTGTTGCTCGGCCTGTTCTTCATCACCGTCGGCGCCGGCATCAATTTCGCCCTGCTGTCAGAGAACGCGCTCCTCGTCATCGGCCTCACCATCGGCCTGATGGCGTTGAAGGCGGCCGTCCTGCTGGCGCTGTCCTTCATGTTCCGTCTGCGCGGCGCCGATCAGTGGCTGTTGGTATTGTCGCTTGCCCAGGCCGGCGAGTTCGGTTTCGTGCTGCTTTCGTTTTCGGTGCAGAATTCGGTGATACCGGCGGACCTGTCCGATCTGCTGCTGCTTGTCGTGGCGCTGTCGATGCTTCTGACGCCGGCGCTGTTCATCTTCTTCGACAAGGTGGTCCTGCCGCGCCTCGACAAGGAACAGGGCAGGGCGGCCGACGACATAGACGAGAAGGGCGCGGCCATTATCTGCGGCATCGGCCGGTTCGGCCAGGTGATCAACCGTGTGCTCAAGGGCAATGGTTACAAGACGGTGGTGCTTGATCTGAGCGCCGACATGGTCGACGGGTTCAACCGCTTCGGCATCCGCACCTTCTATGGCGATGCCTCCCGCCCGGATCTGCTCCATTCGGCAGGGCTCGAGGAAGCGGGCCTGCTCGTCGTGGCGATCGACGACATGGACCGGGCCGTGGAAATCGTCAAGCATGCGCGGCGCGAGCGTCCGGACCTGCACATCGTCGCCCGTGCCCGCGACCGGCACTATGTCTACGAACTCTACAAGGCCGGCGCCGATGATATCGTGCGCGAGACCTTCGACAGCGCGGTGCGCGCCGCCCGCTATTCGCTGGAGGCCTTCGGTGTGCATCCGCATGAAGTCGAGAAGCTGATCACCGTCTTCGTCGAACGCGATCGCGATGGCATCCGCAGGCTGGCGCGCCTCTTCGATCCGGATGTTCCGGTTTTCGAGAATGAGCCCTATATGAAACTGGCGCGGGAGATCGAGAAGGAGACAGAGGATGCCCTGTCGGACAATCCCTCGGTCCATGATCGGGTCAAGCGCGCCTGGTTGCCGCCCGGCAGCAAGCCGGATGACGAATAGCATTCGTAAATCATGTGCTTTGCGAAATTGTCGCAAGCCATTGAATTTGCCACATCCTCATCATATTTGCGCGCTCTAAGCGCAAATATCATCGGTGCGTCCGGCACGGAGCCGGGCGCGGACCGAATACTAGGAGCATCAAAAATGAAAAAACTGACTCTGGCTCTGCTGTTCGCCGCAGCGGTGGGCGCCACACCGACATCGGCGTCCGAACTGATCAAGATCGGCCAGCTCGGCTGTTCCGTCGCCGACGCCGGCAATCACATCCTCGTTTCCTACAAGACCCTTGGATGTGAATACACCTCGATCAACGGATCGACTGAGCTCTATGACGGATCGGTGGAAAAATTCGGCATCGATCTCGGCAAGGCGGACCGGACGGATCTCGTCTGGTGGGTGCTGGCGCCGAGCCGCAGCGTGCCCCAGGGCGCCCTGAACGGCACTTATGTCGGCGCATCCGCCGAAGCCACCGTCGGTGTCGGCGCTGGAGCCAATATCCTGGTCGGCGGTTTCGAGAACTCGATTTCCCTGCAGCCGGTCAATGTCCAGTTGCAAACCGGCCTCAACATCGCCGCCGGCGTATCGCGTTTCACGCTCGAGGCGACGAACTGATTTGATGCCGCTTGCCGGAATGCCGCGGTCAGCCCCGCGGTTTTCCGGCGACGGCCCCTGAGGCCAATCCACGGCCCAAGGGCCTTTCGTCATGCCGGTTGCCAAATTTTGGGGCGACCAGGCCGGTATCTTTGCGGACACGCATTCGAACCGATTTCCCGAGCTTGCCGCTCGGTTTATTCTCTTTGGCCGTCTGGCTCCCTGTCTTTGGATGCGCTGGTCCTCCCCCGACCCGTTTGCGTTATGTATATGAAAATTCGATCGGCGCGCGACATACTCTGGAATCGTAAAAAGATATAATATAGAAGACTCGCCGAAGGCGTTGTTTTTCAGGCAATCGGGGGTTCATAAATGGGCGGAGACAGGCACGATGTGGAGCGGTCGCCCCATGTGTCCGATGAAATCCGCAAGACCACCTGCTACATGTGCGCCTGCCGTTGCGGCATCAATGTGCATCTGAGAAAAGGCCCCGACGGCCAGCCCAAAGTCAGCTATATCGAGGGCAACCGCGACCATCCGATCAATCGCGGCGTGCTGTGCGCCAAGGGTTCGGCCGGCATCATGCAGCATTATTCGCCGGCGCGGCTCAACAAGCCGCTGTTGCGCACCGGTGAACGCGGCAGCGGCGAATTCAGGGAAATCGAGTGGACGGAAGCACTGGCGCTCGCCACGGAGTGGCTGGGCGAGGTACGCGAGCGCGACCCGAAGAAACTGGCCTTCTTCACCGGCCGCGATCAGAGCCAGTCGCTGACCGGCTGGTGGGCGCAGCAATTCGGGACACCGAACTTTGCTGCTCATGGCGGTTTCTGTTCTGTCAACATGGCCGCGGGCGGCATTTACACCTTCGGCGGCGCATTCTGGGAATTCGGCTCGCCCGACTGGGAAAAGACCGAGCTCTTCATGATCTTCGGCGTTGCCGAGGACCACGATTCCAATCCGATCAAGATGGGCCTCGGCCGTCTCAAGGAACGCGGTGTCAAGGTGATCGGCGTCAACCCGGTTCGTACCGGCTACAACGCGGTCGCAGATGAATGGGTCGGCATCACGCCCGGAACGGACGGCCTTTTCGTCCTGGCGCTGGTGCACGAACTCCTCAAGGCGGGCAAGGTCGATCTCGACTATCTCATCCGTTACACCAACGCGCCCTGGCTGGTTATCGAGGATGAGGGCGCTGCCGATCACGGTCTGATCGCGCGCAACGAGGCCGGCGAGCCGCTGGTTTTCGACCGGCAGAAGAAGGAATGCCGTTCGTCCCGGCTGACAGGCTTGAAACCGGCGCTGAAGGGCGCGGTCACCTTGCCCGACGGACGCAGTGCGCGCCCGGTCTTCGAGCTGCTGGCGCGGAAATATCTGAGCGAAGAATACGCGCCCGAGGTGGTTGCCAGCGAAACCGGCGTTTCAGCTGAGCAGATCCGCCGGCTGGCGGGCGAAATTGCCGACGCGGCATTCGACCGGGAAGTGATCGTCGAGCAGCCCTGGACGGACATGAAGGGCGAGCGCCACGAAAAGATGATCGGACGTCCCGTTTCCTTTCACGCCATGCGCGGCATCTCCGCCCACTCAAACGGTTTCCAGACCTGCCGCGCACTGCACCTTCTGCAGATCCTGATCGGCTCCATCGATTGTCCGGGCGGGTTCCGTTTCAAGCCTCCCTATCCGAGGCCGATCGACGGGCAGCCGAAGCCGCATGGCGGCTGCAAGCCGGGCGAGCCGCTGCCGGGTCCGCATCTCGGCTTCCTGCGCGGTCCGGATGAACTGCTTCTGGAGGATGACGGCATCACGCCGCAGCGCATCGATCACGCTTTCAGCTGGGACGCGCCGATGTCCTCGCACGGCCTCATGCACATGGTCATATCCAATGCCCATGCCGGCGATCCTTACCCGGTCGACGTGCTCTTCATGTACATGGCCAACATGTCGTGGAATTCGTCGATGAATTCCGGCGGGGTCATGAAAATGCTCTCCGACAAGGATGCCGACGGCAATTACCGTATCCCGAAGATCATCTATTGCGACGCCTATAATTCCGAAATGGTGGCCTATGCCGATCTGGTCCTGCCGGATACCACCTATCTGGAGCGGCACGACTGTATTTCGCTTCTCGACCGGCCGATTTCGGAACCGGAGGCGCTGGCGGATTCCATCCGTTGGCCGGTGGTCGATCCGGCGACGCAAGGCGAGGGCCGCGATGTGCGCGGCTTCCAGTCGGTGCTCCTCGATCTCGGCGCGCGGCTGGGGCTTCCCGGCATGGTCAAGGAAGACGGCACGCCGCTCTACGCCGATTATGCCGACTATATGGTCAACCATCAGCGGCGTCCGGGCGTCGGTCCGCTTGCCGGCTGGCGCGGCAAGAACGGCGGCAGCCATGGCCGCGGCGATCCCAATCCGGGCCAGATCAACCGCTATATCGAGAACGGCGGCTTCTTCGAGGCGCATGTCCCGGAAGAGGCGCAGTATTTCAAACACGCCAACCGGGCATGGTCCGACTGGGCCATCGAAATGGGCCTGCAGGACGGTGCGGTGGAGAATGTCTTCCAGCTCTACCTGGAGCCGCTGCGCAAGTTCCAGCTTGCGGCTGAAGGTCACGGCGAGCGCCAGCCGCCGGACAGCCACCGCGAACGCATCAAGGCGACCTTCGATCCGCTGCCCGTCTGGTATGCGCCGTTCGAGGGGGAGGGGATATCGAAGGACGAATTCCCCTACCACGCCATCACTCAGCGCCCGGCGGCCATGTACCATTCCTGGGGCTCGCAAAACGCCTGGTTGCGGCAGATCCATGGCTCCAATCCGCTCTATGTGCCGGGCCCCATCTGCGACGAGGCGGGGCTGAAGGACGGCGACTGGGCCTGGGTTGTCTCCCATCACGGCCGCATCAAGGTGCCGGTGCGGCGCATGGAGGCGGTCAATGGAAAGACCCTGTGGACGTGGAACGCCATCGGCAAGCGCTCCGGTGCCTGGAACCTCGATGAGAATGCACCGGAAGCGAAAAAAGGCTTCCTGCTCAACCATTTGATTCATGAATTGCTGCCGCCGAAACCAGACGGTCTGCGCTGGTCGAATTCCGACCCGATCACCGGGCAGGCAGCATGGTTCGATCTTCGGGTCCGCATCGAGAAGGCGGAGCCGGAGGAGCACCCTGTTTCGCTGCCGCAGTTCCCGGCGCAGGAGGACGCGCTTGCCGCGCCGCCTTCCGTGCTCGCTTACGGCGAGGAATGGGAGGCCAAGAAGTGACCAGCCTGCCATCGTCAACCGACAAGGCGCTTGGCCTCGTCATCGATCTCGATACCTGCGTCGGCTGCCATGCCTGCGTCGTCAGTTGCAAGGAGTGGAACACGGGTGGCTATGGCGCGCCGCTTGGCGATCTCGACCCCTATGGAGCTGAACCCGTGGGCGCGTTTCTCAACCGCATCCACACATTCGAGGTCAGTCCCGACGACGCGCCGGCCTCGATCGTTCATTTCCCGAAATCCTGCCTCCACTGCGCCGACGCGCCCTGTGTCACCGTCTGCCCCACAGGGGCAAGCTACAAGCGCTCCGAGGACGGCATCGTGCTGGTCGACGAGGACATGTGCATCGGTTGCGGCCTGTGTGCGTGGGCCTGTCCCTATGGCGCCCGCGAGATGGATCCGGTCGAGAACGTCATGAAAAAATGCACGCTCTGCGTCGACCGCATCTACAATGAGAACATTCCCGAAATCGACCGCGAGCCGGCATGCGTGCGCACCTGTCCCGCCGGTGCCCGCCATTTCGGCGACTTTTCCGATCCCGAATCCGATGTCTCGCGTCTTGTCGCCGAACGTGGCGGGATGGATCTCATGCCGGAAATGGGAACGGCGCCGGTCAACAAATACCTGCCGCCGCGGCCGAAGACTCGGCCAAATGCAGCGGCGCCGGCTGCATCGCAAGGCGAGCCCGCGCCCGATGGCTTCCTCGGCTGGCTCGACCGGGCCCTGGAAAGGTTGGGTTAGTCGATGCATCCAGCCGTCTCCGTCATTTTCTTCACCGTCATGTCCGGCGCGGGCTTCGGTCTGATTGCACTGATCGGCCTTGGCATGCCGCTGCCCGGCGGCCTCGCGGCGGCGTTCTTCATTCCGGCGCTTGCGGGAGGGCTCGCCATTGCCGGTCTGGTCTCTTCGACATTCCATCTCGGTCATCCCGAACGCGCCTGGCGCGCCCTGTCGCAATGGCGCTCGTCCTGGCTGTCGCGCGAAGGTGTGATGGCCATCGTCACCCTTGTCCTCTTCGGGCTCTACACGCTGGTGTGGATGCTGGGCGGTGAGCGCATCCTTTGGCTCGGACTGCCCGTCGCCCTCTGTGCGGTCGTGACCGTCTACACGACCGCGATGATCTACGCGCAGCTCAAGACGGTGCCGCAATGGCACACCGGGCTGACGCCTGCCTGTTACCTCGTTTTCTCGCTGACCTGTGGACTGGTGCTGGCGGCGGGTCTCGACGGGTTCCGAAGCGCAGGTCCAGGCGCTGCCGGCATCGCATTTGCCGCCATTCTGATTGCCTGGGCCTTCAAGCTTGCCTGGTGGGCCCGGGCCGCAAGGTCCAGCCTGGACGCCGCCGGCTCGACCATGGAAACGGCCACCGGGCTCGGCGCCATCGGCGCAGTGCGTCTTCTCGAGCGCCCGCACACGGGTGAGAACTATCTGACACGCGAAATGGTGCATGTCATCGGCCGCAAACATGCGGTCAAGCTTCGTCTGATCGCGCTGTGTGTCGGAGCGCTTGTTCCGTTGCTGATCGCGCTGGCCGTCTGGTTCCTTGCCGCCTCGGCGCTTTGGCTCATCCCGGCCTTTGTCGCGCTTATGGCGGGCCTGTTTGTCGAGCGCTGGCTGTTCTTTGCCGAGGCCGAGCATGCGGTTTCGCTTTACTACGGTGGGCGCAACGCCTAATTGTCCGGTTCCTGCCTCAACCGGATTCCGCTTTCATGACACTCGACCGCCTGGCCCCAGCGCTGTTCGTCCTTTTGTGGTCGACGGGCTGGATTGTTGCGCGCTACGCCGCGCCGCACACCGAGCCGCTGGCGTTTTTGTCCGTGCGGTACGCATGCGCTGCCGCGGTTCTGCTTCTCCTGTGCCTGGCGGTGAGGGCAACCTGGCCGAAAGGGCGCGCGGGGTGGTGGCACGCCGTCTTTTCGGGCGTGCTGTTGCATGGTGTCTATCTCGGCGGCGTGTGGTGGGCCATCGATGTCGGCGTGCCGACGGCGCTTTCCGGACTGATCGCGGCGTTGCAGCCGCTGCTGACCGCGATGTGGGCGCCCTTTGCTGTCGGCGAGCGGCTGACCCGCGGCCAGTGGATCGGCATTGTCTTCGGTCTTGCCGGTCTGCTGATCGCCATCGTCCCAAGGCTTGCGGCACTGCACTGGTCGGAGATTGCGACCGCGCTCGTCCCGCTCGGGATCAACGTTGTCGGGATGATCGGTGTCACGGCCGGGACCATCTACCAGAAGCGTTTCCTGCAGACAGGCGACCTGCGCTCGACGGCCATGCTGCAATATATCGGCGCTTTCGCCTTCACTTTGCCGCTTGCATGGTTGTTCGAAGACTTCGCCATGAGCTGGAACATCCATCTGACAATCGCGCTGCTTTGGTCGGTTTTCGGCCTTTCCATCGGCGCGATCGTGCTGCTTTTGTACCTGATCCGGCGCGGTCAGGTCTCAAGGGCCGCATCGCTGATCTACCTGGTTCCGCCCGCCGTGGCGATCGAGGCTTTCCTGCTTTTCGGCGAAAGGCTTTCAGCGCCGATGATTGCCGGCACGGTGATTGTCGTGATCGGTGTTTACCTGACAAATCGTCCGCAGATATCCGCGCGCTGATTTGCCCGAAAAACGGCGGGCAAACCCGCCGCCCGCATTGCCGCATGCGGCGTATACCAAAATCGCATTTTCGGCTTTGCAGCGACGATTGTTTCGCTATGATTGCGCACAACTTTCCGTAACATAGCGGAAAGGAACCGATAAATCGGACGAAGGGCCGGAGTAAACGGCCCGTATCTATGGGAGTAATCATTCATGTTGCCAAAACTCAAAATGGCACTTGCCGCGAGCATTGCACTGGCCGGACTTTCAGGTGCCGCAACGGCAGCCGATGTCAAATTCGGCTTCCTCGGCGGTGTGACCGGACCGATCGAAAGCCTCGCGCCGCCGATCATCGATGGCGCCAACCTTGCGCTGACCCATGTCAACGAACAGGGCGGCCTGATGGACGGCAAAACGATAGAGCTGGTCGTCGGTGACACGACCTGCGCCGATGCGACCAAGGCAGCCGACGCGGCCGACCGCCTCGTCAATGTCGACAATGTCTCTGCAATCGTCGGTGCGCTGTGCTCCGGCGCCACGATCTCGGCGGCCAACAATGCCGGTATTCCGGGCGGCGTCGCCATGATCTCTCCGGCTTCGACCTCGCCGGCACTGACGACGCTCGACGACAAGGGCCTCGTGTTCCGCACGGCAACGTCCGACGCCTATCAGGGCGGCGTGCTGGCCCGTGTCGTGCTCGCGGCCGGCAAGAACAATGTCGCCGTAACCTATGTCAACAATGACTACGGCAAGGGCTTTGCCGATGCATTCTCGGCCGCCTTTATGGCAGCCGGCGGAACGGTCGCCGCCTCCGAGGCACATGAAGACGGCAAGGCCGACTACCGCGCCGAAATCGGTTCGCTTTCCGCGACCGGAGCAGAAGCGCTTGTGATCCTCGCCTATGCCGACGGATCGGGTCAGACCGTCCTGCGCCAGGCGCTGGAAGGTGGCGATTTCGATGTCTTCTATGGCGGTGACGGCATGGTTTCCCAGACGCTGGCCGACAATGTTCCGGCCGCCAACGGCAGGATCATCATGACGCGTCAGGCCAATCCGGCGACGCCGGCTTCCGAGGCATTTGCCGTTGGTGCGACCGCTGCCGGACTGGATCCGAACGCCACATATGCAGGCAACAGCTACGATGCTGCCTTCGTTCTGGCCCTTGCCGCCGAGAAGGCCGGAAGTACGGATCGCGCCGCAATTGCCAAGGCAGTCCGCGAAGTGTCTTCCGGAACCGGTGAAACCATTCTTCCGGGAGAGTGGAAGAAAGCCAAGGAACTGATCGCCGCCGGCACGGACATCAACTACTATGGCGCCGCCGGCAGTCAGGATTTTGACGAAAACGGCGACGTGCCCGGTGTCTTCGAGACACTGGCCATCGAGGACGGCAAAATCATGAGCACAGGCGCGGCCGAATAGGCGCGCCCCGCATCGAACACGCAAAGGCCCGGAGCGATCCGGGCCTTTTTTCTCAGAAGCCGCTGCGGCGCCAGGCCTCTTCAAGATGTTCAGGTATCGTGCCACCGCGTGTTTCGGTGATGGCCCGCGCGGCAACGATCAGCGCGCGCTTGATTATGGCAGCCAACTCGTCCGACATGCGCGATGTCGGACTGGCAACGGCGGCGGTGCCGGTTGCATGTCCCGCCTGATCGAAGAACGGGACCGCTATACCGAAGACCTCCTCCTCATAGCCCTGGTCTGACATTCCGAAGCCGCGCGCGACGGTTTTTGCGATGTCCGCACGCAATCGCTCCGCATCCGTCGTTGTGAAAGCGGTATATTTTTTAAGCGGCGATTTGATCGCGCGTTCGAGCAGATCTTCCCTGGAGAATGCAATGATCGCCAAACCAGAAGCCGTTGCGTGAAGGGGCAGCATCTCCGAAAGGCTCAGCGAAACCCGGGCGGCGTGTCTTGGGCTTTCCTTCTTGGCCAGCGGTGAAAGGACCAGCCCCTGCAGCAGCGATATGTGCGCCGTTTCGCTGGTCGCCTCGCTCAACCGGTCGGTAATGGCCTGAATCGCACTGCGAAGCGGAAACACACTTTCGCGGATATTTGCAAGCCTCAGCACTGCCGGTCCCAGCCGGTATCGCTTTGAACCGGGATCCTGCTCCAGCATCCCGAACGCGACGAGTTCGGTGAGATAGCGATAGGTGGTCGCCTTGTCGTGTCCGGAGAGTTTACGCAAATCCGCAAGGCCGATCTCGGGCTGCGATTCCGAAAAATGATCAAGGAGGCCAAGTGCGTTGCTGATTGTGCCCACCGCTTTCGGTCCTTTCGTTGATCAGATCGCCCGCACCGGTTCAATAATTGAACCGGTTTGCGTTTGCAACGGTCGGGGGTGACGGCAACGCCAGTCTGGTTCAGTGCCGCGCCTGTTTCTCGGGCAGCACGCCCTGCGGCGCGAAGCGCAGCACCAGCGTGATGGTCAGGCCGATGACGAAGACCCGCATCTGCAGCGCCCGGCTCGCAAGGTCCGATGGCGGCTCCCAGCCGAGCCAGGCTTGGCCGTAGGTGCCGATCATGTTGAACAGCCAGAACGCCACGGGTTCCGACATGACCCAGACGATATAGACGAAGACCGCGCCAAAGATTGCGCCGCGATTATTGCCGGACCCGCCGAGGATCACCATCACCCAGATCAGGAATGTGTGGTTGAGATCGAGGAAGCCGGAAGGATCGTAGATCGACGCGAAATGGATCAGCACGGCGCCGCCGAAGCCCATGAGCACGCAGCCCAGGACGAAGATCTCCAGCCGCCGTCGATTGACGTCCTTGCCCATGGAGGCCGCGGCGTTCTCATTGTCGCGGATCGCCCGCATCATGCGGCCCCATGGCGCATGATAGGCGCGCTGCAGCAGGAAATAGATGATGACGATGGTGATCGCCACGACCGTGAGATACGAGGCGCGCGCCATGATGAACTCGCCATCCGCCGGCGTCTGCACAGGCCAGGGCAGCGGCGAGACGGTCAGCGTGCCGCGCGTCAGCCAGTCGGCATTCTTCAGGAATGTCTTGATGATCTGCGCAATGCCAAGTGTTGCAATGGCGAGATAATCGGCGCGCAGGCCAAGGCAGATCTTGCCGACGAACCAGGCGATGGCGCCCGCAACGATGCCGGCGACGATCCAGCCCACCAGCACCGGAAGCCCGAGGCCGCCCATCCAGCCGCTGGCCTGCTCGATCTCCTCCGACATGACGGCCATATGTTCCGACAGCACAAGATAGGCAACGGCAATGGCGATAGCGGTCAGCAGTCCCCGCAGCTTGGGGCCGACGCCCCAGCGGGCCGAACGGTAGATGGCCCAGAGCACGGCGGCGCTCACCGCCAGTTTGACAACAAACAGACCGACCAGTTCCGGCCCGCCCGAGGCCCAGAAATCCTCGTTCTGCGGGAAGGAAATGATCATCGACGATGCAGCACCGGCTGCGATGAAGCCCATGATCCCCACATTGAACAGCCCGGCATAGCCCCACTGGATGGTCAGACCCAGCGCGATGATCGCGTAACAGCCCGCTTCGACCAGCATCCGCAGCGAGTAGACCGGCCCCTGGCTGACGAAGATCAGCAGCACCAGAACGCCCAGCGCCGCGAACAGCACCACGTCGCGCATGATCGAGTACTGGTTCTCGCCGCTCATGCCAGCACCCTCCCTTTGAAGATGCCGGTGGGCCGGAAAATCAGCACGATGATGAGGATCAGGAACGGCACCATCAGCTTGTACTCGGTCGGAACCAGCGCCATGCTGGTCGGCACCTCGAACCAGAGCTGATCCTTGATCGGCCGCAGCAGGATGGACCAGTTGAAGACGGCAAGCGTCTCGCAGAAGCCGACGAGGAAGCCGCCGGCAATGGCGCCGTAGGGCTGGCCGATTCCGCCGACGATGGTGGCCGCGAAGATCGGCAGGAGGATGTTGAAGGAAAGATCGGGCTTCAGCGTCACGTCCATCGAAAGCATGGTGCCCGCCGCGCAGGCAAGCGCGCCGCCGATGATCCACGTTGCCCAGACCACATGGTTGGTGTTGATGCCGGTGATGCGCGCCAGTTCCGGATTGTCGGAGACGGCCCGCATTGCCTTGCCGAGCCGCGAGCGCGTCAGGAACCAGTGCAAGACGATCACCGCGACGATGACAAAGCCGATGAGAAGAACCTGCGGTTCGGTAATGATGACCGGGCGGCTGGCACCCGGGAAAGGCAGACGGAAAATCTCCTTCGGCGCGTCGATGAACATGTCGCGCGAGCGCACGCCGGCAAACAGCCGGATCAATCCTTGCAGCATCAAGGTGACGCCGACCGAGGCCATGACCAGCACAACGGGCCGTGCGCCGGCCTGGCGCAGCGGCTTGTAGAAGGTCCGGTCGAGACCGATGGCAATGAATGCGGTGATCACCATGGCCGGGAACATGGCGACGAAGGCAAGGGGGACCGGCAGCGTAACGCCCAGCGCGGCAAGCGCCGCCGACAGGATCAGCGTGACGAATGCGCCAAGCGTCATCATGTCGCCATGGGCGAAATGCGCGAAGCGCAGGATACCGAAGATGAGCGTCACGCCGATGGCGCCGAGGGCGTAGATCGAGCCGATAATAAGGCCCGAGACCAGTCCCTTGTTTATGAAGAATACAATCTCGTTCAACGTGCCTCTCCCGCTACCCGCCCAGGAAACTTGCGGCGACTTCGGGGTTGTTCAGAAGGTTCTGACCGGTGTCGGTGTAGGAATTGAGACCGCCGGCCAGCACAAAGCCCTTGTGGGCGATGGCCAGCGCCTGTTTCGCATTCTGCTCGACCATGGCGACAGTCACGCCGGTCCGGTTGATGGCGATCACCCGGTCGAAGATCTGCGACATGAACATCGGCGACAGGCCGGCCGTCGGCTCGTCGAGCAATATGAGTTTCGGCTCGATCATCAGCGCGCGGCCGAAGGCGACCATCTGGCGCTGGCCGCCGGACAGTTCGCCCGCCGGCTGGTTGCGCTTGTCCTTCAGCGGCGGAAAGATATCGTAGACATGGTCCATGACGGCCGAAAAATCGTCGCGGCGTACATAGGCGCCCATCTCCAGATTTTCGTGCACCGTCAGCGTCGGAAACACATTGTGCTCCTGCGGCACGAAGGCGATGCGGTGGTCGGCCAGTTGCTCGGAGCGGATGCCGGTAATGTCCGCACCGTCGAAGCGGATCGATCCCCCGGTGATGTTCAGCATGCCGAAGATCGCCTTGAGCGTGGTCGATTTTCCGGCACCGTTGGGGCCGACGATAACGCCGATCTCGCCTGCTTCAAGGCTGAGATTGACACCCTTCAGGATGTTCATCTGGCCATAGCCGGCGTGCAGATCGCTGATCTCCAGAAGGCTCATGGCGTGGCCTCCGGATTGGTGTCGATCGTCGCCTGGCCGGTGGGTGAGCCCCCGAAATAGGCTTCGATGACCGCCTCATTCTTCTGGATGTCTTCGATATGGCCTTCCGTCATCACCGTTCCGGCGGCCATGACAATGACCGGATCGCAGAGCCGGGCGATCATGTCCATGTCATGCTCGATGACAAAGAAGGTATAGCCGAGTTCCTGGTTGAGGCGTTCGATATTGGAAACCAGGTCGTTGAGCAGCGTCCGGTTGACCCCGGCGGCGATCTCGTCGAGTAGCACAACCTTGGCGTCGACCATCATGGTGCGGCCGAGTTCCAGCAGTTTCTTCTGTCCTCCGGACAGGTTGCCGGCCAGCTCGTTCTTCACATGGGTGATCTTGAGGAAGTCCAGGACCTCCTCCGCCTTGCGCCGTATCTCGGCCTCCTCACGGGCAACGCGCGCCGGCCGGAGCCAGGCGGAAGCAAGGTTCTCGCCGCTCTGCCTGGCCGGCACCATCATGAGGTTTTCCGTCACCGTCATGTGCGAGAACTCGTGAGCGATCTGGAAGGTGCGCAACAGGCCGCGGTCGAACAGTTCGTGGGCGGCAAGTCCGGTGACCTCCTCGCCATCCAGAAATATCTGGCCCGAAGTCGGCGGGAATGTACCCGCTACCATGTTGAAAAGAGTGGTTTTTCCGGCCCCGTTCGGACCGATGAGACCGGTGACGGAGCCCTTCTGAATGGAAAGTGTGCAGTCGTCCACGGCGAAGAAACCGCCGAAACGCTTCGTGACACTCCGCACATCGATGATTGCGCTCATGCTTCCCCGATTTTGTTGTTGTCGATTGCTTGCTGTCCGCAATCGTCCTGTTCGGGAAGATTGCAGCGGTCGCCCGCAAACAACCGGGCTTTTGGGGAGTCCCTTAACATCCGCATGTCGGCTTGCAAAGAAAAACCGCGTTTTGCGGCACAATGGGGCGTGGATACGGCACGGCGGGATGCGTTTGGTTTTTGTCTGCGCGCGGTCGAATGTCGTGATCCGGGCGGGCATAAATAGGGGTTGATCTCCAAACAAATTTGGCCATTCTAGCGACTTGAACAAAAAGCGTCGTCAAGGCGCAGATCGGGGAAGCATGCTGCCGGCAGGTGTTTGGCAAGCGAATTGGGTAATCGTCGGCCGGTTCTCGGGAACAATCCGGTCGGCGCGGTGTGCTGACCCCAAGGGCCTGTTCTTCAAAAACAATTCGATGTTGCCACACACCGGTGAAAAGCCGGGATGCTGGTATTTCGGAATTCGGGATCGAAACGGCTAGCGCACGCAGGGCGACGGCCCTGAAGGCCGCGCCGTCGAACGGGTATCGGCATGCGGGAGTATTGGGGAAGCGAGTGGAATATTTCGTACAGCAATTGATTAACGGGGTGACCCTGGGATCGATCTACGGCCTGATCGCCATCGGCTACACCATGGTCTACGGCATCATCGGCATGATCAACTTCGCCCATGGCGACATATTCATGGTCGGCGCCTTCATATCGCTGATCGTGATCACCGCTCTGGGTCTCGCCGCCTCCTCCAGCATCTTCATCATCATATTGGCGCTGATCCTGGTTCTGGTGTGCGCGATGATCATTTCATCCGTCTTCGGGTGGACCCTAGAACGGCTCGCCTACCGGCCGCTGCGTGGCTCCTTCCGATTGGCCCCGCTGATCACGGCCATCGGTGTTTCGATCGTGCTGCAGAACTACATCCAGATTTCGCAGGGCGCGCGCGTCAAGCCGCTGCAGCCGATCATTTCCGGTGGCCACACGATCATGCGGCGTGTCGATGAAAATGGCGAATTCGTCGTTCAGATATCCAACATGCAGATTCTGATCATAACGGTCACCATCGTTCTGATGACGGTATTTTCGCTGATCATCGCCAGGACGTCGCTGGGGCGCGCCCAAAGGGCCTGCGAACAGGATCGCAAAATGGCATCGCTTCTCGGCATCAATGTCGACCGGACCATTTCCACGACCTTCGTCATGGGTGCGGCGCTCGCCGCCGTCGCCGGGCTGATGTATCTGCTCTATTACGGCGTGATCGATTTCTATATCGGCTTTGTCGCCGGCGTTAAGGCATTTACCGCCGCGGTGCTCGGCGGCATTGGATCGCTTCCGGGCGCCATGCTCGGCGGCCTGGTCATCGGCCTGATCGAAACGCTCTGGTCGGCCTATTTCTCGGTGGAATACAAGGATGTCGCGGCATTTTCCATGCTGGCCATCGTGCTGATCTTCCTGCCGCAGGGTCTGCTCGGCAAGCCCGAGGTTGAGAAGGTCTGATGGCTGAGGCGACACAAACCGGCACGGGAGCCGGCGGCGGCCTGGAACTTGCCGAAATCGGCAAGGACCTGGCGATCACGGCGTTGCTCGGTGCCGCCATCTTCGGCTCCACCATTGCTTTCAAGACCGAGACCGCGACCGGCGGACTGTCGCTGGTCCTGCGGTTCGAAGAAGCGTTCTTCGTCATTGCCGCTGTTGTCATCGGGCGGCTGATCCTGCTCCTGACCGTCTGGCGCCGGCCGGGCGGAACCGACAGGACATTCGTGCCGCAGGCTCTGCAGACGCGCTACACGGAGTTCCTGGCAAAGACCGGCAAGGCCTTTGTTCCCATCGTGCTGCTGTTTGCCGTCGTGTTTCCGTTCCTGCCTTTCACCGACCGCTACCTGCTCGACCTCGGCATTCTCATCCTGACCTATGTCATGCTCGGATGGGGCCTGAATATTGTCGTCGGTCTGGCGGGCCTGCTCGATCTCGGCTATGTGGCCTTCTACGCGGTCGGCGCCTATTCCTATGCGCTGCTTGCGCAGTATTTCGGCCTGTCCTTCTGGATCTGCCTGCCGCTCGCCGGGATCCTGGCGGCGTTCTGGGGTATCATTCTCGGCTTTCCCGTGCTGCGGCTGCGCGGCGACTATCTCGCCATCGTGACGCTGGCATTCGGTGAGATCATCCGCATTGTGCTCTTGAACTGGTACGAGTTCACGGGCGGGCCGGACGGCCTGTCCGGCATCCCCAGGCCCAGTTTCTTCGGCATACCGTTCAAGCGCGGCGAAGGCGGATTCGCGGATTTCTTCGGTCTCGATTATTCATCGATCCACCGCATCATCTTCCTGTATTTCCTCATTCTGGTGCTGGCGCTGATCACCAATTTCGTGACCATCAGGCTGCGGCGGCTGCCGATCGGCCGCGCCTGGGAAGCGCTTCGGGAAGACGAGATCGCCTGTCGCTCGCTCGGTCTCAACACGGTCTCGATAAAGCTGACGGCCTTTGCGACGGGCGCGATGTTTGCAGGGTTCGCCGGATCGTTCTTTGCGACGCGGCAGGGTTTCATTTCGCCGGAAAGCTTCACCTTCATCGAGTCTGCGCTCATCCTGGCCATCGTCGTTCTCGGCGGCATGGGCTCCCAGATCGGTGTGGTGATTGCATCGGTTGCGATGATCGGCGGCTTCGAGATTTTCCGCGAAGCCGAACAATACCGCATGCTGATCTTCGGGCTTGCCATGGTCATGATCATGATCTGGCGTCCGCGCGGCCTGATCTCGACGCGCGAGCCTTCGATCTTCCTGAAGGAGAAGAAGTCCGTGTCGGCCGACATGGTGGCGCAGGGCGAGGGGCACTGAGATGGCTGACCACGCGAAGACCCCGCTGCTGACGGTCGAGCATCTGAGTATGCGCTTCGGCGGCCTTCTGGCCGTCAATGATTTGTCCATGACCGCCTACCGGGGCGACATCACGGCGCTGATCGGGCCGAACGGCGCCGGCAAGACGACGGTCTTCAACTGCCTGACCGGCTTCTACAAGCCGACCGAGGGCAGGATCACCATGCACCGCAATGACGGGCAGGAATTCCTTCTGGAACGGATGGACGATTTCCGCATCACCAGGAATGCGCGCGTTGCGCGGACCTTCCAGAACATCCGCCTGTTCGGCGGCATGACCGTGCTGGAAAATCTGATGATCGCACAGCACAACCCGCTGATGCGGGCCTCAAAACAGACGATTGGCGGTATCTTCGGCATTGCCAGTTTCAAGCGCGCGGAAAAGGAAGCGGTCGAGAAGGCCGAGTACTGGCTCGAACATATCAACCTGACCCAGCGCGCCGACGATGCCGCGGCCGATCTTCCCTATGGCGACCAGCGCAAGCTGGAGATCGCACGCGCCATGTGCACCGGTCCCGAACTTCTATGTCTCGACGAGCCGGCCGCAGGTCTCAATCCGGCGGAATCGGACGAGCTCAACAAGCTGCTGCTGTTCGTGCGCAAGGAATGCGACACGGGGATCCTGCTCATCGAGCACGACATGAACGTCGTCATGGAGATCTCGGACCACATCGTCGTGCTGGATTACGGCGTCAAGATCGCCGACGGCACTGCCGATGAAGTTCGCAGCGACCCCAAGGTGATCGCCGCCTATCTCGGCGTCGAGGATGAGGAGGTCGATGCCGTCGAGCATGAGATCGAGGAAACAGCGGCGGAGGCGCGCCCATGAGCAGCCCGCCCCTTCTTCAGATCCGCGACGTCGAGACGTTTTACGGCAAGATTCAGGCTTTGCGCGGCATAACGCTGGATGTCCATGAGGGCGAGATCGTCACGCTGATCGGCGCCAATGGCGCCGGCAAGTCAACGCTGATGATGACCATCTGCGGAGACCCGCGTGCCCGCTCGGGCCAGATCGTCTATGACGGGCGGGACATTACCCGCCTGCCGACGCACGAAATCATGCGCCTGCGCATATCGCAGTCGCCGGAAGGCCGGCGCATCTTCCCGCGCATGACCGTCAACGAGAACCTGCTGATGGGTGCGGCCGTCGCCGATCCGGAACATTTCGAGGAAGATGCCGCGCGCGCTTTCGAGCTGTTTCCGCGTCTCAAGGACCGCAAGGATCAGCGCGGCGGCACGCTCTCCGGCGGCGAACAGCAGATGCTGGCCATCGCGCGGGCGCTGATGGCCCGTCCGAAGCTGCTGCTGCTGGACGAACCGTCGCTCGGCCTTGCGCCGCTGGTCGTCAAGCAGATCTTCGAGGTGATCAAGGAACTCAACGAGAAGCAGGGGCTGACCGTGTTCCTCGTCGAGCAGAACGCCTATCATGCCTTGAAGCTGGCGCATCAGGGCCATGTGATCGTCAACGGCAAGATCACCATGAGCGGAACCGGAGCCGAGCTCCTTGCCCGCGAGGAAGTGCGGGCCGCCTATCTCGAGGGAGGGGCGCACTGATGGGTATTTTGTGGGACACGAGTTTTCCGACCTTTCTGATGCTGACCGTGGTGATCGGCGGTGCGGCGGCCTATATGACGGGGCGCGCCTTGGCGTCCCACTGGCGGCCGATCATCCAGCCCGTGCTTTACACGTTGCTCCTGGCGGCGGTGGTGCGGTTTTTTCACTACGCGCTTTTCGGCGGCGCGCTTCTGTCCCTGCATTACTACGTGGTTGACGCGGCGGTTCTCATTTCCGCCGCGCTTCTCGGTTACCGGATAACGCGCGTGCGTCAGATGGTGACCCAATATAGCTGGCTGTACGAGCGATCGGGACCGTTCAGCTGGCGCGAAAAGAAAGCTGAGGGGTGACAAGAAGGCTGCCTACGTGATTGTATTTGCAATTTTATTCAGAATGCGGAACAGTTACGCAGGAAGCGGATCTTAGCCTGATAATTAACCTCAATGGGAGTTGAAAACATGAGGAAATATCTACTCGCAACCACCGCACTTGCATTCAGCATCGGTCTGAGTGCCGGCACGGCCTGGGCAGACATCCAGATCGCAACGGCCGGACCCATGACGGGCCAGTATGCAAGCTTCGGCGCGCAGATGAAGGCCGGTGCCGAGCAGGCGGTTGAAGACATCAACGCTGCCGGCGGCGTCAATGGCGAAATGCTCGTGCTCAATGTCGGCGACGATGCTTGCGACCCGAAGCAGGCCGTGGCCGTTGCCAACCAGATGGTTTCCAAGGGCGTCGTCTTCATGGCCGGGCATTTCTGCTCCGGTTCGTCCATTCCGGCTTCCAAGGTCTATGAGGAAGAAGGAATCGTGCAGATCTCGCCGGCTTCCACCAACCCGAAGCTGACCGATGAAGGCGGGCCGAACGTTTACCGCGTCTGCGGCCGAGACGACCAGCAGGGTCTTGTCGCCGGCGGTCTTCTCTTCGAAGAGTACAACGACAAGAACATCGCCATCCTTCATGACAAGACCGCTTACGGCAAAGGCCTCGCCGATGCCACGAAGACGGTTCTGGAAGACCTCGGCGGCGCGGCGAAGATGTATGAAGCCTACACCGCCGGTGAAAAGGACTACACGGCGCTTGTTTCCAAGATGAAGCAGGAAGCCATCGATGTCGCCTATGTCGGCGGCTATCACACCGAAGCCGGCCTGATCGTGCGCCAGATGCGCGACCAGGGCATGAACACGCAGCTTGTCTCGGGCGATGCGCTGGTAACCGACGAATACTGGTCGATCACCGGTGATGCCGGTCAGGGCACCCTCATGACCTTCTCGCCGGATCCGCGCAAGAACGACGCGGCCGTCGATGTCGTCAAGAAGTTCCGCGACAAGGGCATCGAGCCGGAAGGCTACGTCCTCTATACCTATGCCGCGATCCAGGCATGGGCCGAGGCAGCGAAAGCTGCCGGATCCGCTGAGCCGGACAAGGTCATCCCGGCGCTGGACTCCGGCACATTCACGACCGTGCTCGGCGATCTGAGCTTCAACGAAAAAGGCGACGTCACGCTGCCGGGCTATGTCTGGTATGAGTGGAAAGACGGAACCTACGACTATCGCTGATCGTCCGTTTTGACCTTTGGGGCCGCGGGTGGAAACGCCCGCGGCTTTTTTGTTTCCGGCCGCATAAGGTGCCGGTTTTACGTGAAATTTTCACACGCGCCTTCATATGTATACGCCGTGTACGCGCAGGTTAAAGTTCGGTTAAGCCGAGACCGCAAATCCTCATAGATGCAATTTGCGGAAACTTTGTCACAATCACCCGTAACATACCCGTTGGGTTTTCTACTCAAAGGATGACTGGTGAGGGGCGGTTCAACTGGTCTGCAGGGACGTGATTTCGAGGCGGTGTGCCGTGAAATCGCGTCCCTTGCACAGCCGGCATATATCAAGGATGGCGATCTGCGCTACGTCGCGGTGAACGAGGCCTATTGTGCCCTCGTGCAGGCCAGTGCCGGGCAGATGATCGGAAACGACACGCGACACGCCGCCGCGCCGCTGGTCGGATATGATCGCGACGAGAAGGAGCGCCGTGCACTTGTGTTCGGCAAGCCTCAGACAACAATCATCCGGCACAGGAACGATCAGCGGCAGTATCGTGCCAGCATGCGCCCGCTGAGCGACAGCAATGGTTTTCGCTACGTTGCCGGGCTGCTCGAAGCGAAACAGCCTGTCCGCTTCGAGGGTTGGCAGGACCGGACGGTGCAGCCCAATGCCAGGGGCGCAGCCGACAAGCGGGGCAGTCAGGATGCAGGCGGCGCCAGCATCGTGCGACTTCCGGGTGCCGCTGCCCGGCCCGTGCCTGATCCTTCCAGCCGGATGTTGCGGGCGCTCGACGCGCTGGACAGCGCGATCGCCGTCTGGGACCGCAATCACTGTCTTGTCGCCAGCAACCAGGCGTTCCGGGACCGTTATCCTCTCGTCCGCGACTGGTCGAAGGGGCGCAGCCTCGAGCAGATGGTGGCCGAGGTCGCCGACAGCGGGCAGATCCAGAATGCCATCGAGGACCGGCAAACATGGATCGACTCCCACCTGGCGCGCAGAATACGGGAGATGGGCGAGGACGAAGCCATCCGCACCGAAAACGGCAGGGCGACACTGTGGCGTGGCCATTCGACGGCCGAGGGCGACCGGATCATCATCGGCACCGACATCAGCCGGATCGCTGAGGCGGATAAACCGGCGGCAGCCGATGAGGCCGTCAAGCCTGCGTTCTTCGCCAATGTGGCCCATGACATCCGTACGCCCATGAACGGTATTCTCGGCATGGCGGAACTGTTGCGAACGTCGGGTCTGGATCAGAAGCAGCAGATGTTTGCCGACGTGATCACCAAATCGGCGCAGGCTTTGCTCGACATTTTCAATGACGTCATCGACTATTCGCGCAGCGAGGTCGGCATCCTCACGTTGAGGGAACAGTCGTTCAGCCTGGCGGAAGTCATCGAGGATGTCGCCTCCATCTACTCCGCCCGCTTCGCGGAAAAAGACCTGTCCCTGCACATAGAGTTGGATCCCGAACTGTCCCGGCCGCTGGTCGGCGACGCATTTCGGATCCGGCAGGTGATCAACAACCTGATTGGCAATGCAATCGCCCGCAGCGATGTCGGTCAGATCGGCGTCAGCGCCCGGCGCACAGGCGGTGACAGCGGGGAATCCGTCATCCGGATTGCCGTAACGGATTGTGGCCCCGGCCTTTCGGAAGACAAATGTCAGTCGCTGTTTGATGTGTTCTCGGGCACCGCGGACATTGTTTCGCGGAGCGGAGAAAGCGCCGGGCTTGGCCTGACACTGTGTGCCCGCCTTGTCAGGCTCATGGGCGGTCACATAGGGATCGACAGCAGCCCGGGTACTGGATCCGAGTTCTGGTTCGAACTCACTTTGCCCGTGGCTGATCCGGGCGGTGATCAACGGGACGGTTTGGATGAATACGCCGATACGCGCATGCTGTTTGTCTGTGCCGGCGATGTCAGTTGCGATCGGGCGTCAAAGCCCTTGTCCGACCTGCCGCTTGACTGCTGCGTGGCGGAAGATGCCGAGGAAGGACTGAAGGTCCTGCGTGCGGCCGGTCATCTGGAACTGCCGATCGACATGATTCTGGTTTGCGGCGGGCAGGACAAAAATGCCGCCGTCGCCGTGGCGGAGCAATTGCATTCATCGGATATCGGAGCTGTGCCGCCGATCATACTGTCGGGCTCGGGACAGCCGGATCTCGATCCGGTTGGAAGAGAAAGGCTCGGAATTTCCGCACAGATCGAATCGATAACGGATGCCGCTGCGCTGCGTCAGGCGATCATCTCCGTGCTGAAGGAAAACAACGAAGGTACAGGCACGTCACCCATCACTGCTGTCGCGTCGGTTGCGAAAGAAGCAGCCGTTGTGAACCGGGCTTCACCCACGATCGAAATCCTCGTTGCCGAGGACAATGAGGTCAACCAGATCGTCTTTGCCGAGACGCTGCAGCAACTGGGATACGCCTATCACATCGTCGCCGATGGGGAACAGGTACTGGCCGCATGGCGCAAAAGGCAGCCGGATGTCATTTTGATGGATGTCGCCATGCCGCGGAAGAACGGTCTTGAAGCAACATCCGCCATCCGGGCTGCGGAAATCGCACTGGGAACACATGTGCCGATCATAGGCGTGACCGCCTTTGCCGTCGCAAGCGATCAGCAGCGCTGCCTCGAGGCCGGCATGGACGATTGCATGGCCAAGCCCATCAGCGTGGCAAAGCTTGGCGAAAAACTACAGAAATGGCTTCCTCGTCTCGCCGCGGAGAGGCCCGCCTAGAGATCAGTCTTCAGCCCGAAGGCCGATGCACATTTCGCGCTTGCCGCCAAAGCCCTTCCGTTTTTCGACGGCAAAACCAGCCGCTTTAAGGTTGCGGCGCACCCATCCCGCCGCGGAATAGGTGGCGAAGCTGCCGCCGGGGACCGTGTGGTCATGGACCTGTTTCATGAGGTCGGCCGACCACATGTCCGGATTGCGGTCTGGCGCAAATCCGTCAAGGAACCATGCATCCGCCCGGTCCGGCCATGATGTCAGCCGCTCCAGCGCATCGCCCACATGCAGTTCGAGCGCGACATTGTCATCGAAATCGATGCGCGCCGCCGCCGGTGGATTGTCCGGCCAATGTTCCACAAGACGTTTGCTGAATTCCGCAAGCTCCGGCCAGACGGAAAGCGCTCTTGCGATCTCGTCGGCGCGCAACGGGTACTTTTCGAAGCTGACGAAGAGCAAATGGCCTTCACTGCCGCGTTCCCGCCGCCACAGCCGCCAGGTCTCGCAGAAATTCAGGCCGGTTCCGAATCCGAGCTCGGCGACCGTGAAGTTCCTGTTGTCGCGCCATCGTTCGGGCAAGCCGTTGCCTGCGATAAACACATGACCGCATTCCGCGCGGCCGTCGCTGCGCGAATAAAAATGATCGCCAAATTCCGGCGAATAGGGCATATCACCCGCATGCCATTCTATACCGCGCCCCCTCGGGCCGCTCCTGTCGTCCTGCCGGCTCATGGTCCGTTCTCATGACACATCGAAGCGACAATTCCTATACCGTCGCATCGCCGCAATTGTCCTGCGATCTTCTCGTGGTAGGGGCGGGTGTTGTCGGACTATGGATCGCTCGGCTGGCGAAACAGGCGGGTCTCAAGGTCCTGGTTCTGGAGAAGCAGCAGGTGGGCGCCGGTGCCAGTGGCGGACTGCTGGGCGCATTGATGCCGCACATGCCTGAGCGCTGGAATCCCAAGAAACAGTTCCAGTTCGAGGCGCTCGCATGCCTGGGCGACGCGGTTCGCGAACTCGAAGACGAAACCGGCCTGACCTGTGGCTACCGCCGATGCGGACGCCTGCTGCCGCTTGTGAAACCGCATCATGCGGGACTGGCCGCCGAGCGGTCACTGAAAACCGAAACGGTCTGGCGAACGAGCGAAACCGGATTTTCGTGGCAGATCCTCGATACGCCATACGGGAGCGGCTGGCCCGATGTCGCCGCTATGCCGCACGGTCTGGTGCACGAGACCCTGGCGGCGCGCATCAGCCCGCGCCGCTATCTGGCGGCGTTGCGCGCGGCGGTCGGACAGGCGCTCATCGAGGGGGAGGGCTTTGAAAGCCTGGATGCCCAGACCGGTACGGTGCAGACGAGCACCGGCAGGACCATCACCGCCGGCCACACGGTCATCGCGGCCGGTTTCGAAAGCTTCGATATACTTGCCGCCATGCTGTCCCTTCCGGCTCCCAAGCTGGGCACCGCCGTCAAGGGACAGGCGGCATTGCTCAAGGCCGATGTGGACGGTGATCTGCCGCTGGTCTTCGTTGACGGTCTCTATGTCGTGCCGCATGAGGAGGGGACGGTCGCGGTGGGCAGCACCAGCGAGATGCAATTCGAAGATGCCCAGCATACGGATGGGCAGCTTGAGGCGCTGGTTGAGCGCGCCGGCGAACTGTGCCCGTCTCTCAAGAACGCCCCCGTTGTGGAGCGTTGGGCCGGCCTGCGGCCAAAGGCAATCGGGCGCGACCCGATGATCGGAGCGTTGCCGGGCGGGGCGGACCTTTCCGTCGCGACCGGCGGGTTCAAGATCACTTTCGGCATCGCGCACAAGATGGCGGCTTGCGCGCTCGAAGTGGTGTCGCGTGGCGGTTGCGACGCGTTGCCCGAGAGCTTCCGCATCGAGACGCATTTGCGAAAGGCCGCTTCAGAGCCCGGTTGACGGCGTTTCGTGATCGATATCGAGCTCGATCCTGTCGGCGGCGAAATATGTGTTGGAATATTCGACCCGCCGTCCGCCGACCTCCGCATTGATCGCCTCGGTGCGCAGCGCGATCGCGCCGGGAGAAAGCCTGAGATCCTCAAGTGTCTGCGGGTCCGCATGGTGCGCCGATATGCGGGTCGAGATGCGCACATAATCGTCGATCCCGAATGACTTCAGGACCGCGGTAATGGAACGTTGCTTCGCCAGTCGCTCCGCAAAGTCCGGAAAACGTGTTCCGTCGAACCAGCTGATGGCGCGCGAGAGCGGCACGTCATCGGCCGTCGAGACGCGCACCAGACGGACGACCGGAGCGCCGGGATCGAGCGCCAATGCCTGTGCGACCTGGGCGGAGGCGGTTTCCATGCGGCTTTCCTTGAGCGAACCCGACAAAGTGCGCGTCTGTCCGGCAAGACCCGCCGAAAATCGCGTGCGCCGCCCGATCGGATAGTGAAGCCGCTGATGCCCGGCAATGAAGGTCCCGCGGCCCTGCTCGACGCGCACGACGCCTTCGCGTGCCAGGGAGGCGATGGCGCTGCGCACGGTGTGGCGGTTGACCTCGAACCTTTTGGCGAGCGCCAACTCGCCGGGCAGCATGTCCGTGTCGCTGAATTCCCCATTGCTGATCGCAATGCGGATCTGATCGGCGATCTGTCGCCACAGCGAAATTCCACTGCGGCGTTCCACAAATTCCATGTCTGTTTCCGTTTTCTGTCACACGGCGGTCATCTTTGCGCTATAACCATAAAACCAAGATGTCTAGTTGTCTAGATAAATAGACAAATTAAAGGTAAATGAATCATGGCAGAGGCAACGCAACAGTTGCATGAGCAAGCGCCGGCCAATCCCGAACAGGCGGCGCGGCAACGGGCGATGGCGGTCCTGGCGCGGGCTTCCGGCAGTGAACTGGCCAAGGCATGGGACGCCTGGCCGGATCGTCCCGACGTCAGCCCGGTGCGCGGACCCGAAACCGGATTGGTGATGGTGCGCGGGCGCATCGGCGGTGGTGGCGCGCCGTTCAATTTCGGCGAGGCCACGGTGACACGGGCGACGGTCAAGCTCTCCACCGGCCATGTCGGGCACGCCTATGCGCTGGGCGCGGACAAGGACAAGGTTCGGCATGCGGCGATTTTTGATGCGCTGTGGCAGGATGATGCGACGCGTTCGGCCGTTGAGGACCAACTGGTCGCGCCGATCTGCAAGCGTCTGGATTCGGAAGACACAAGGCGCCGCGACGAGACAGCAGCCACGCGTGTGGATTTCTTCACCATGGTGCGGGGAGAAGACTGATGACCGCTCAGGCCACGCATTCCTCCGCATTCCAGGGCGGCTTCGCCAATCCCGTTTTTGACGGCCAGTCTGTTTTCCGGCAGGTCATGAACGCGCTGGCGCGCCCCGGAATGAAAACCGCATTCGATGGATTGACGGAGCCGCCGTCACCGTTGATCGCGACGGTCGGCAGCATTGCCGCGACCCTGTTCGATCACGACACGAAGATCTGGCTGGACCCGGTTCTGTCGCGCAATGAAGCGGTTGCCGGCTGGTTGACATTCCACACATCCGCGCCCATGACGCGACAGACCCTGGATGCCGACTTCGCGGTGTTGGCGGACGGAACGGCAATGCCGTCGCTCGAGAGCTTCGCACAAGGGACGCAGGAATATCCGGACCGGTCGACAACGCTGATCATCCAGATCGAGGCATTGGAGGGCGGGCGCGATTTGCGGCTCACCGGTCCCGGTATCAAGGATTTTCAAACGATCGCGCCACAGGGTCTGCCCGAACACTTCCTGGAGCAGTGGGCCGGCAACCGGTCGCGCTTTCCCCGAGGTGTCGACATCATCCTCGCCGCAGGTGAGGGGATTATCGGCCTGCCGCGCACGGTCAAGATAGAGATCGGGAGCTAGCGACATGTATGTAGCCGTAAAGGGCGGGGAAGCCGCCATCAGCAATGCGCATCAACTGCTCGCCGACCGCCGCCGCGGAGATCGTTCGGTGCCGGCCATGACGATCGAACAGATCGTCGAGCAGCTCGGTCTCGCCGTCGACCGGATCATGAGCGAGGGATCGCTCTATGACAAGGAACTCGCTGCCCTGGCCTTCAAACAGGCGCGGGGCGACATGATCGAGGCGATCTTCCTGCTGCGCGCCTATCGGACCACGCTGCCGCGCTTCGGTTATTCCAACCCGATCGATACCGGTGACATGCTGATCGAGCGCCGCATTTCAGCCACCTACAAGGATCTGCCCGGCGGTCAGCTGCTGGGCCCGACCTTCGATTACACTCACCGCCTGCTTGATCCGCAGTTGAAGGGCGACGAGGTGGTTGACGAGCCGCAGAGCCGCGATGCCGAGACCGGCCATACGCCGAGGGTGTCGGAAATCCTCGACCAGGAAGGGCTCATCGAGGGCGACGGCGAATTGCCGGACGATCACCGGACAGGCGATCTGACGCGCGAGCCCATGGAGTTTCCTATGACGCGCGACACACGCCTCCAGGCACTGTCGCGCGGCGATGAGGGTTTCCTGCTGGCGCTCGCCTATTCCACGCAGCGCGGCTACGCCCGAAGCCACCCCTTTGCGGGCGAAATCCGCATCGGCGAGGTCGAAGTGGAGATCGATGTTCCCGAACTTGGTTTTGCCGTCTCCATCGGACGCATCCGCGTGACCGAGTGCCAGATGGTCAACCAGTTCAAGGGATCGGCCAAGCCGCCGCCGCAATTCACGCGCGGCTACGGCCTCGTCTTCGGCCAGAGCGAGCGCAAGGCGATGTCCATGTCGATGGTCGACCGGACGTTGCGCGCCACGGAACTGGGCGAGGACCTGACGGCGCCGGCGCAGGACGAGGAATTCGTCATTTCCCATTCGGACAATGTTCAGGCGACCGGCTTCGTCGAACATTTGAAGCTGCCCCACTATGTGGATTTCCAGGCAGAGCTGGATCTGGTGCGCCGCATGCGCAGCGAGTTCGACGCACGCCAGGACGGTGCGGAAGAACAGGGCGACAATCTGGAGGCAGCCGAATGAACACCCACGCGCAATTGGCGACCTACAATTTCGCCTATCTCGACGAGCAGACGAAACGCATGATCCGCCGTGCGATCCTGAAGGCGATCGCCATTCCCGGCTACCAGGTGCCCTTCGCCAGCCGCGAAATGCCGATGCCCTATGGCTGGGGCACCGGCGGTGTCCAGGTCACGGCTTCCGTGCTCGGGCCGGACGACACGCTGAAGGTGATCGACCAGGGCGCCGACGACACCACCAACGCGGTCTCCATCCGTGCCTTCTTCCAGAAGGTGGCGAATGTCGCCGTGACCACCAGCACGGCGGAGGCAACGATTATCCAGACGCGTCACCGTATCCCGGAGGAAACGCTGAAGGAGGGGCAGATCCTCGTCTATCAGGTGCCGATCCCGGAGCCCCTGCGTTTCCTCGAGCCGCGCGAGACGGAAACCCGCAAGATGCATGCGCTGGAAGAATACGGCCTCATGCACGTCAAGCTCTATGAGGACATCGCCAAGAACGGCCACATCGCCACCACCTACGCCTATCCGGTCAAGGTCGAGGGGCGCTACGTCATGGACCCGTCGCCGACACCGAAATTCGACAATCCGAAGATGCACCGCTCCGAGGCGCTGCAGCTTTTCGGCGCCGGCCGCGAAAAGCGCATCTACGCGGTCCCGCCCTATACCGATGTCGTTAGTCTCGATTTCGAGGACCACCCGTTCGAGATTCAGAAATTTGACGAACCATGCGCTCTTTGCGGCGCGCGCAATGTTTATCTGGACGAGGTGATCCTGAATGACAAGGGCGGACGCATGTTCGTCTGTTCCGACACCGACCACTGCGAGAAACGCCGCGCGGAGGGCCATGTCGGTCACCTCGCGGGCGAAGCCCCGGAGACCGCACAATGAGTGATCATCCCCTCCTGCGCGTGAATGCCGTTACCAAGTTCTACGGCGCCCGTGTCGGTTGCCGTGACGTCTCCTTCGAACTGTGGCCGGGCGAAGTGCTGGCCGTGGTCGGCGAGTCCGGATCCGGCAAGACCACGCTGCTGAACGCGATTTCAACACGCCTTTTGCCGACATCCGGTACCGTGGAATACCGCATGCGTGACGGCCAGTTCCGGGATCTTTACCGCATGGGCGAGGCTGAACGCCGGTTTCTGATGCGCACCGATTGGGGCTTCGTGCATCAGAATCCGGCCGACGGTCTGCGCATGACCGTCTCCGCCGGCGCCAATGTCGGCGAGCGGCTCATGGCCATCGGCGACCGCCACTACGGCAATATCCGCGACACCGCCTCGCAATGGCTCGGCCGTGTCGAGATCGACACGGACCGCATCGACGATCAGCCGCGGGATTTTTCCGGCGGCATGCGCCAGCGTCTTCAGATTGCCCGCAACCTGGTGACCGGCCCGCGCCTCGTCTTCATGGACGAGCCGACCGGCGGCCTTGACGTCTCGGTCCAGGCCCGCCTGCTCGACCTGGTGCGCGGCCTTGTCAATGATCTCGGGCTTGCCGCCATCGTGGTCACCCACGACCTGGCCGTGGCGCGGCTTCTGTCTCACCGCATGATGGTGATGAAGGACGGCAACGTGATCGAACACGGCCTGACGGACCGGGTGCTCGACGATCCGCGCGAGCCCTACACGCAGTTGCTCGTCTCTTCGATTTTGCAGGTTTAGGAGATCTCCAAAATGGCTACACCGCTTGTTGTTTCCGAGGTCGCCAAGAGCTTCACCATGCATCTGCGCGACGGCATCCGCCTTCCGGTTGTCGAGAATGTCAGTTTTTCGGTGGCCGCCGGAGAATGCGCGGTCCTTGGCGGGCCGTCGGGCATCGGGAAAAGCTCCATTCTGAAAATGCTCTATGGAAACTATTCCGTGGATACCGGACAGGTGCTGATCACTCATAATGATGTGACGGTCGATATCGCCAGCGCCGATCCGCGTTCCGTCCTCACGATCCGCCGCGATGTTGTCGGCTATGTCAGCCAATTCCTGCGGACGGTTCCGCGCGTTGCCGCTGTGGATGTGGTGGCCGAGCCGCTTCTCGCAAAGGGCGTCGCGCATGAGGAAGCCCGCGATTGCGCCGGCGACCTGCTCGCGCGTCTCAACCTGCCGGAGCGTCTTTGGTCGCTGCCGCCGGCAACCTTTTCCGGCGGCGAGCAGCAGCGGGTCAATATCGCGCGCGGCTTCATCACGGATCATCCGCTTCTGCTTCTGGACGAGCCGACCGCATCGCTGGATGCGGCGAACCGGGCGGTTGTCGTCGATCTCATCCGCGCCAAAAAGGAGGCCGGCACGGCGCTGCTCGGCATCTTCCATGATCAGGACGTGCGCGAGGCCGTCGCCGACAGGATCATCGACGTGTCCCTGTTCAGTGCGCCCAAGGAAGCGGCGTAATGCAGAAGAACCTCTCGGAGCGGCCGTTCGTTCACGAGACGGCGGTGGTGCACAACTGCACGCTCGGTCGCTACACCGAGATCGATGAACGCTGTCACCTGGTCGAGTGCGAAATGGGCGACTATTCCTACGCCATACGCGAGACTGAGGCCTGGGCCGCGAGCATCGGCAAGTTCGTCAACATTGCCAGCCACGTGCGGATCAATGCGACGAACCATCCGACATGGCGCGCAACGCAGCACCACTTCACCTATCGTGCGGGCGACTATTTCGAGGGCGAGTCCCACGAGGAGGAGTTCTTCGAATGGCGCCGCGACAACCGTGTAACAATAGGCCACGACGTGTGGATCGGTCACGGTGCGATCCTGCTGCCGGGCGTCAGCGTCGGCAATGGCGCGGTGGTCGGCGCCGGCGCGGTCGTGTCGAAGGATGTGGCGCCCTACACCATCGTTGCGGGCGTGCCTGCAAAGCCTGTTCGAAGGCGTTTTTCGGAGGAAACGGCGGCCCGTATGGACGCGCTTGCATGGTGGGATTGGGAACACGGGCGGCTGCATTCCGCGCTGGCCGATTTCCGTTCCATGACCGCCGAGCAGTTTTTGGACGAATACGCGCAATAGACAACAAGCGCGTCACGGTATCTTCATATTCCTGCTGATGATTTCAGCGGTATTTTTGTGCTATTTCATATACATAGGAATTAAATATGCACAGATACTCAAGTTTCGAACTTTGTAATATTCGCGACACAAAAGTGTAATTTTACGGTCACGGACAGGCTCTACCGGTAACCCCAGAGAATAATCGGGAAAGCGACCTGGGGCTGGCGATGTTGAAGCTTGAGAATGTCACGAGAAGGTTCGGAGACTTTGCGGCCGTCGACAACGTCACGGTCACGATCCCGCAGGGTCAGATGGTCGGAGTTATCGGCCGCTCGGGCGCCGGCAAGTCGACGCTGCTGCGCATGCTCAACCGGCTGATCGATCCCAGTGGCGGTGTCATCCGCTTCAACGAGGTCCAGGTCTCGTCCCTTCAGGGCGCCGAACTGCGCCGCTGGCAGCGCGACTGTGCCATGATCTTCCAGCAGTTCAATCTCGTTCCGCGCCTTAACGTTCTCACCAATGTGCTGCTCGGGCGGCTCAACCACCGCTCCACCATGCTCAATCTCGTCGGCTCCTGGTCACGCGAAGAGCGGGCCATGGGCATCATGGCGCTGGAGCGCCTTGGCATTGCCCAGACCGCGCTGCAACGCGCCGGTACGCTCTCGGGTGGCCAGCAGCAGCGCGTCGCCATCGCACGGGCGCTCATGCAGCAGCCGAAAATGCTGCTTGCCGACGAGCCGATCGCCTCTCTCGACCCGCTGAATGCCCAGATCGTGATGGACTCGCTGAAAAGCATCAACCGGGAGGAAGGCATCACCGTCGTCACCAATCTGCATACGCTCGATACTGCGCGCACCTATTGCGAGCGTGTCATCGGCATGGCCGCGGGCAGGGTCGTGTTCGACGGACCGGCGAACGAACTGACCAGGGACGCGGTGCGCATGATCTACGGCGCGGACGGCGACGAACTGTCAGAAGAAATCACATCGACCAGCCTCGGCCAGCCGGACGGCGGCCGCGAGGAATCGCTGGGTCCCCTTGAACCGGCGGCTTGAGAACCGGGCAGGGACCATGATCGTTTTGCCCGCGTGAAGGGCCAACCGCAAAGACTGTTTTTGAGTTTGACTGGGATTAAGACAGGAGAAACCCCATGTTCAAGAAAACGCTTCTTGGTGCAGTCGCAGTGGCAGCCATGCTTGCAGGCACTGCACAGGCCGAAGATCTGAAAGTATTCCGCATCGGGATCCTCGGCGGCGAAAACGAAGCTGATCGGCTGCGCAACTTCCAGTGCATGGTCGAGCAGCTTCCGGCCGCCATCGGCGTCGAAAAGGTATCGCTCTTCCCGGCCGCCGACTATGACGGCGTCGTTCAGGGCCTGCTGGGCGGAACGCTCGACTATGCAGAACTCGGCGCATCCGGCTATGCCAAGGTTTACCTTGCCGACCCGAAGGCCGTTGAGCCGATCCTGACCACCATCCAGACCGACGGCTCGACCGGTTACTATGCCGTTATGGTCGCCCGCAAGGATTCCGGCATCAAGACGCTTGAAGACATGAAGGGCAAGAAGCTCGGCTTTGCCGACCCGGATTCGACGTCCGGCTTCCTGGTCCCGAGCGTTTCGCTTCCGAACGATGTCGGCACCAGCATCGACGAATATTTCGGTGAGACCGGCTTTGGCGGCGGCCACGAGAACCTCGTCCTCGAAGTGGTCAAGGGCAACTTCGATGCCGGCACCACCTGGTCTTCCGGCGTCGGCAAGTTCGAGGACGGCTACACATCCGGCAATCTGCGCAAGATGGTCGACAAGGGTATCCTCGACATGGGCGATCTCGTCCAGGTCTGGCAGTCACCGCAGATCCCGAACGGTCCGATCGTCGTGCGTTCCTCCATGGATACGGACATGAAGACCAAGTTCAAGGAATTCATGATGGCGCTTCCGGAAAAGGATCCCGAGTGCTTCAGCGCCATCCAGGGCGGCGATTACAAGGGTTTCACCGAAGTCGACGAGGAATTCTACAAAACCATCATCGCCGCGCGTAAGGCGAAGATCGGCAGCTAACCGGCTGAATCACAAAGCGTCGTGGCCCGCCTGCGGCCACGGCGCGTATTCGAACCTTTCTGGATTTTCAAGACATGAGCACCGCTGTTCCAAACGTTCAGCTTTCCGCCGAGGGCCGGCTTGTCGAGCGACACTGGCAGGAAATGCTGTTCAAGCGCCGCCTCTACACCTGGGGCGGGATATTCGGACTGGCGGTGATCCTTGCGGCCTCGCTTTGGTTCGCCAACGAGACCAATGCCGGCAAGTTCTTTGACCGGCTGCCGCATTTCTTTGACTTTATCGGCGATCTGATCCCGCGCTCCGGGGCCGAGATCTGGCGCGCCATGTTCGACCTTCCGTCGCCTTTCGCCGATGGAAGCCTGAAATACAATTATCCGGACGGCCGCTTCTATCTGACCGAGAACATCTATGTGCCCGAATATGTGTACAAGATGATCGAGACCATCAACATCGCCTTGGTCGCGACGCTGATCGGCTTCACCTTCGGTTTCCTGCTCTGCTTTCTGGCTGCCAAGAACCTGACGACCCGCCGCTGGCTGCGGTTCTTCGTGCGCCGTTTCATGGAGCTGCTGCGCGCTTTCCCGGAAATCGTCATCGCCGGCTTCTTCCTCGCCATTCTGTCCCTTGGGCCCATCCCTGCAGTCATCGCCGTCGCGATCCATACCATCGGCGCGCTCGGCAAGATGTTCTTCGAAGTGGTCGAGAATGCCGACATGCGCCCCGAGGAGGGCCTGCGCGCCTCCGGCGGCAACTGGGTGGAGCGGGTCTGGTTCGGCATTGTCCCGCAGGTCATGCCGAATTTCCTGTCCTATGCGCTGCTGCGCTTCGAGATCAATGTGCGCGCCTCCACCATCATCGGCGCGGTCGGCGGTGGCGGCATCGGCGAATCCCTGCGCCTGTCGATCAGCCGGGGTCACGAGGCCAAGACGCTGGCAATCATCATTCTTCTGTTTACGACGATCGTCGTCATCGATCAGATTTCCGCGCATCTGCGCAAGCGGCTCGTCGGCAATCAGGCATTTGAATTCGGTCGCGGAGGCTAGGCAATGAACAATTTATCCGCTTCCGCCGTCGATGAAATTGCCGCGCGCCACCACGCGGTCTTCAACCGGCCGTTCATCGAACGCTGGCGCGCGCCGCTGATCGGCGTCGTCGTCATCGCCTATCTGTTTTTTGCCTGGTCGCTGTTTGGCATCGGAGAAGCCTTCAGGAACGGCAACTGGAACATTGCCGGCAACTATCTTGCGGACTGGGTGAGCTACGAGGCGCGCCCGGACATCGAATATGACGGGGATTACCTCGACGTCGAATTCCCGCGGTTCTCGCCGCTCGGCAAGGATCCCGATCCTGCCTGGATCAGCAAGACCACCGAGACCGTTCAGCGCGAGGTCGTCGTCAATGCGGGCGCGGGCATCGGCACCGAAACGAGCACACAATCGAAGGTGAACAGCTTCATGGTTCCCGGTGCGCCGGGCACGCAGGAGGGCGGTGCTGACTCCGGTTCGACCGCGAACAGCTTCATGTCGCCCGGCACCGAAAAGCCTGCGGAAGCGGAACAGCCCGCACCGGAAACGAAGACGGTTTCGGAAACCGTCGTAACCCGTGTCGATGTCGAGATCGGCTCGGCCAGGATCGAGATCGTGCCGCGGCAGGTCAGCGTCGACTATGGCGGCGAGACGCTGTTGATCGACATCGTGCCCGACGAGTCCGTATCGGCGCGCGGCGAATTGCCCGCATGGGCGAGCCAGCGCGATGCCGGCGGCGATATCCTGATGAATTTCGGCTTTGCCGGCACGGTCGAGGTCGAGAGCGACGAGGTCAAGGTCCGCCACCGCTTCCTGGGCTGGGAGAATTTCTGGTTCGACACCAATTCCCCCTTCTGGGGCAAGAGTTTCTCGCAAGTCGCCGGGCTGGTCTTTTCCGGCGAGCGCATCGATCCGGACATGTCCAACGCGGCCCTTGCCTGGAACAACATCCTCTACAATGCCGAATGGCAGCATGCCGATGTCTGGATCAAGCTCCTGCAGACCATTGTCATGGCCTTTGTCGGCACGCTGTTCGCGACCTTGCTTGCCTTTCCGCTGGCCTTCATCGCGGCCCGCAACATCACGCCGAGCTGGCTGGCCAACCAGTTCATCAAGCGGGCCTTCGACTTCCTGCGCTGCGTCGACATGCTCATTTGGGCGCTGTTTTTCACGCGCGCCTTTGGCCCTGGACCGCTGGCCGGGATCTCGGCGATCTTCTTTACCGACACCGGCACGCTCGGAAAGCTCTATTCCGAGGCGCTGGAGAACATTGACGACCGCCAGCGCGAGGGTATCCGTTCCGTCGGCGCCGCGCCGGTGCTGGTGCAGCGCTACGGCGTCGTGCCCCAGGTGCTTCCCGTCTTTGCCAGCCAGTCGCTCTATTTCTGGGAATCGAACACGCGTTCCGCCACGATTATCGGCGCGGTCGGCGCCGGCGGCATCGGCTTGAAACTCTGGGAAGCCATGCGTACCAATGCCGACTGGGAGAATGTCGCCTATATGGTGGTGTTGATCCTGGCGACGGTGTTTATCTTTGACAATATCTCCAATGCGATCCGCAGCAGGCTCATCGGGCGCGATCGAACGGAAGACTGAGGCAGGACCTCTGATATTGTTGTCGCACAGTTGTGCTATTAGGTCGGGCAAGCGCGATGGGCGATTCCGGCGATTGGGAGATAATGGAATGCGGTACGCGATATATTTTGCTCCGCCATTGAACGATCCGCTGACCCGGGTGGCGACGAACTGGCTGGGGCGCAATGCCTTTACCGACGAGACCGTCGAGGCGCCGGCGATCACCGGCTTGAACGATGCCGAGATCGCCTTCCATACGGCTGCGCCACGGCGCTATGGCTTCCATGGAACGATGAAGGCGCCGTTCCAGCTTGCGGCGGATGTCAGCGAAACCGAACTGGTTGCCGCATTGACGGCCTTCTCCACGACCGTGCGTTCCTTCGAGATACCGCAATTGTCCATCGCGCGCCTCGGCGCTTTCTTTGCGCTGGTACCGACGGAGCCGGCAGCTGATCTGAACGATCTGGCCGGGCGTTGCGTGCGCGAATTCGATCGCTTCCGCGCGCCTTTGAGCGAGGCCGAGATCGAGCGGCGCGCGCCGCAGAATTTAACGCCCGCACAACTGGCGAATCTGCAGCGCTGGGGCTATCCTTACGTTTTCGACGAGTTCCGTTTCCACATGACCCTGACCGGCCCGGTGGGAGCGAGCGACGCGCCACGGGTGGAACAGGCGTTGCACGCCTTTTTCGATCCGGTGCTGAGCGAGCCCGTCGAGGTCCGCAATATCGCATTGTTCACCGAGGCCGAAAGCGGTGCGCCGTTCCAGGTCCATTCCCTGTTTCCGTTGACCGCCGGCGAGCAGCGCCGGTCGGCTTAGAATTGACAGAGATCGCAGGAAAAGATGTCTGAGTTAATACTGAAGAACGCCAGGATTGTTTTGACGGACGAAATCGTCGAGGGCACGGTTGTCGTGCGCGACGGTCGGATTGTCGATATTGGCGGCGCCACCGCGGTGCCGTCCGCCGATGACATGGAAGGCGACTATGTCATTCCGGGTCTCGTCGAACTGCATACCGACCACCTCGAAGGCCATTATGCGCCGCGCCCGAAAGTCCGCTGGAACCCGTTCGCCGCCGTGCTGGCCCACGACGCGCAAATCTGCTCGTCCGGCATCACGACGGTTTTCGATGCGTTGCGCATCGGCATGGACGAGGATGCGGACCTTTCGGCCGGCGACATGCGTCAACTGGCCGATGCCATTGACGACGGATGCCGCAACGACCGTCTGCGGGCCGATCACTTCCTGCATCTGCGTTGCGAGGTTTCGGCGGCGGACTGCCTTGACGGCTTCCGGGTATTCGATGGCGACGACCGTGTGCGGCTCGCATCGCTGATGGATCATTCGCCGGGTCAGCGCCAGTTCCGCAATATCGAGGCCTACAGCACCTATTATCAGGGCAAGCTGAAGATGTCCGATGCGGATTTCAAGGCCTTCTGCGCCAAGCGGATTGCCGATTCGGAAGCCAATTCCGACCGCAACCGCAAGGCCATCTCCGAGGCCTGCAAGGAGCGCGGCATCGTGCTCGCGAGCCATGACGACGCGACGCTCGAACATGTCGACGAGGCGATCGAGCAAGGCATCGAGGTGGCCGAGTTTCCGACCACATTCGAGGCCGCCAAGGCCTCCAAGGAGGCCGGCCTTGCCGTGCTGATGGGCGCGCCCAATGTTGTGCGCGGCGGCTCCCATTCCGGAAACATCGCCGCTCAGGAACTTGCCGAGAACGGTCTTCTGGACATCCTGTCCTCCGACTATATCCCGTTCAGCCTGATCCAGTCGGCATTCGGTCTTGGTGAGCGCGTCGACAGTATCAGCCTGCCGCAGGCCATTTGCATGGTCTCGAGAAACCCGGCGGCGTCCTGCGGACTTGATGATCGGGGCGAGATCGCCATCGGCAAGCGCGGGGACCTGGTGCGCGTCAGCGTTGACCATCACGTGCCGATTGTCCGCACGGTCTGGCGCGAAGGCCGGCGGGTCGCTTAGGGATGTCCATGGCCGAATCGCTCGAAGGCAGGCCCGCTGACCTGCCGGTCGAAGGCGGCGCCTTTGTCGCGGTTGTCGGCCCGAGCGGTGCCGGCAAGGACACGCTCATGAACTTCGCCCGCGATGCCTTGGCTGGCCGCGAGGACGTGTTTTTCGTCCGCCGGGTCATAACCCGGCCGGCGGACGGGGCGACGGAAGACCACATTCCGGCGACCGCCGAAGCGTTCGAAGCGCAATTGAAGCAGGGCAAATTCGCCTTCCACTGGCCGGCGCATGGGCTGAAATACGGTCTTCCGGTCGAGATCGATACGCGCATCCGCGCCGGCCATTGCGCCGTGTGCAACGGCTCGCGCGCCGCCCTGCAGGGTCTCGGCGAGCGCTACGCGAATTTCACCGTCATCAACATCACCGCATCGCCCGATGTGCTGGCCGGCAGGCTGGCCCTGCGGGGCCGCGAGAGCGAGGACGAGATCCTCAGACGTCTCGCGCGCAGCGCCAATCTCAAGGTCGATTGGCCGGGCGCCATTGTCGTCGACAACAGCGGCGACGTCGAAACGGCGGGCAGGGCGCTTGTCGCGGCGATACTCGAAGCATCCGCAAAATCGTCGGAAACCTGACAACCAAGATTTTTGGTCGATTTGTGTTATTGCAATTGTCCGGTCGAATCGGCTGGACGGTGAGCAACATTGCATGGTCGATGGCATTCCGGAGAGCGGATGACAGGATTGGAAGACAAATTCTCGACACTACGGGCCGTGCTTTGGACGCTTCTCGCGGCCCTTGTCTTCACGCTGATTTTCGCCTCGGGAAAATTCGTTGGCGCCGAAGTCGATGCGGTACAGATCGTCTTCATGCGCTACCTCGGTGCAGCCGTCGTGATCGGCGCGGCGGTGCTGTGGATCCATCGCGGCTTCGCGCCGGTGCGAAGCGATGTTCCGGGTCTCCACCTGGCCCGGGCCGTCAGCGGCGTTTCCGGCGAAATCTGCATCATATCCGCGCCCTTGTTCATGGCCTATGAGGATGCGACGTCCATTTCGCTGACCAACGGTGTCATCGCCATGCTGCTCGCCATCGTTCTGTTGAAGGAGCGCGCCGGTCCGATGCACTGGTTCGCGGCGATGACCTGTCTTCTCGGCGCGATACTGATCGTGCGCTCGCAGGCCGAGAGCGCCGCCGCCGGATCCAATATGCTGGGGATCGGGATTGCCGTGTCGGGTGCGGTTCTGTCGGGAGCGGAGCTTTTCTTCATCAAGCTGCTGACCGGGCGCGAGCGCCCGATGGTGATCATGCTCTACGTCAATGTCCTGGCGGTGATCATGCTCGCCGTGCCGGCGCTCCTTTTATGGAGGCCCATGCATGGCGCCGATCTGGTCTGGCTTCTGTCGATCGGCCCGCTGGCGCTTTTCGGTCAGTATTGCTGGATCCGGGCTTTCCAGAATGCCGATGCTGTCATTGTCGTTCCCGTCGGCTACGCCGCCATACCGTTTTCGGCGATCCTCGGCATTGTCGCCTTTCACCAGGGCCTCGGCGCGGTTCAGGTTACGGGCGCCATGCTTGTGCTCGCCGGCGGCGTTCTCCTGGCACGACTTCCGGCGACGCGGGAAACGGCTGCCGGAGCTGAATAAAGCGAACCGATGGCGGCGGCACCATCCGCGCCGTCCCGCAGACCTTCGCCTGTGAAACAGTTTCAATAATTGCTGGGGGTGTAGAGCGTCGAGTTTTCGCGGCGGTGGTGCTACCGTTGCATCAGATATGAGGAGCTGTTGCGGTGACGAATTATCCGCGCGACATGATCGGCTACGGCCGCAATACACCGGATCCGAAATGGCCCGGCGGCGCCAATGTGGCCGTGCAGTTCGTGATCAATTACGAAGAGGGCGGCGAAAACAACATCCTTCACGGCGATGCCGGGTCGGAAGCCTTCCTGTCGGAAATTGTCGGCGCGGCCTCCTGGCCCGGCCAGCGCCACATGAATATGGAGTCCATCTACGAATATGGCTCCCGCGCCGGTTTCTGGCGCCTTTGGCGCATGTTCACGAGCCGGCAGATGCCGGTCACCGTTTACGGCGTTGCCACAGCGTTGGAGCGTAACCCCGAGGCCGTCGCCGGCATGAAGGAAGCCGGCTGGGAGATCGCCTCGCACGGCCTCAAATGGATTGAATACCGCGACTTCAGCCGTGAAGAGGAGGCCGAGCACATGCGCGAGGCCATCCGCATTCACACCGAGGTGACGGGCGAACGTCCGCTTGGCTGGTATACCGGGCGCAGCTCGGTCAACACGATCGATCTGTCGATCGAGGAGGGCGGTTTCCTCTATACCTCCGATGCCTATGCGGACGATCTGCCCTATTGGGTGGAAGGCCCGAACGGTCCGCACCTGATCATTCCCTATACGCTCGATGCCAATGACATGCGCTTTGCAACGCCGCAGGGTTTCAACAGCGGCGACCAGTTCTTTGCCTATCTCAAGGACAGCTTCGATGTCCTCTATGCCGAGGGGGAGGCCGGCGCGCCGAAAATGATGTCTGTCGGGCTTCACTGCCGTCTGGTCGGACGGCCCGGCAGGGCGGCTGCGCTGGCCCGCTTCCTCGATTATGTGGCGTCCCGTGAAAATGTCTGGGTGCCGCGCCGCATCGACATCGCGCGCCACTGGCACGAACATCACAAACCCGCCGGAGGCGATCGATGACGGCACGCAGCGCTTTCATTGCCCGGTGCGGCGGTGTCTTCGAGCATTCCCCGTGGATTGCCGAACGGGCTTTCGATTCCGGCGCCGTATATGACCCGTTGCGGGCCGGGGCCGTGCACGCTGCGCTCTGCGCGATCTTCCGGCAGGCAAGCCGTGACGAGCGCCGTGACGTGCTGCTTGCCCACCCGGACCTCGCCGGCAAGCTGGCGGTCGCCGGTGAGCTCACCGAGGATTCGAAGAACGAGCAGGCGGGTGCCGGCCTCGACAGGCTCAGCGCCGAGGAGCACGCGGAATTCACCCGCCTCAACACCGATTACATGAGCCGTTTCGGCTTTCCCTTCATCATTGCCGTCAAGGGTTTGGGCAAGGACGACATCCTTGCCGACTTCCGTGAACGCATTTCCAACAGCGAAGAAGAAGAGTTTCAGACCGCCTGTGCGCAGGTCGAGAAGATCGCCCGGCTGAGGCTCGAATCGATATTGCCGGAGTAGGATATGAACGAAATCGTCAAATCGTCCGATCTGGGCACCGACATGCCCGAATTCACCAATGGCGCAATCAATCTTGCGTCTGCGCGCCTGGGAGCCAGGGCCCTCTATTCCACGGACGAGTTCTTCGCGCCGCTGGAACGGATGCTGTCGGACGAACCGGCTGTGTTCATCCCCGACAAATATGACGACAACGGCAAGTGGATGGATGGCTGGGAATCGCGTCGCAAGCGCGTTGCCGGACACGATTGGGGCGTCATCAAGCTGGCGATGCCAGGGCGCATTTTCGGCTTCGATATCGACACCAGCCACTTCACCGGCAACTACGCGCCGCAGGCGAGCATTGAAGCCATCTTCATGGAGGATGGCGATCCGGACGATCAGTCCGACTGGGTTGAAATCCTCGGCAAGACCGATCTGGGTCCCGGACAGCATCAGTTCCGCACAATCGACGATGAAGCGATGCGGGGCCGCGTATGGACCCATTTGCGCCTGCACATCTATCCGGATGGCGGCGTTGCGCGGCTGCGCGTCTACGGGGCCGCCCATTTCGACTGGGACAAGGTCGAGGCGGATCAGGACGTCGATCTTGCCTATGTGTTCCACGGCGGGCGGGCGCTGGCCTGGTCCGACGCCCATTTCGGCGCGCCTGAACGGCTTTTGGGCCCCGGCCGCGGCGTCAATATGGGCGATGGCTGGGAGACCGCACGCCGCCGGGGTCCGGGCTATGACTGGTCGGTCCTCAAGCTTGGCCATGCCGGCAGCGTCAGCCGGGTCGTCGTCGACACGGCGCATTTCAAGGGCAACTTCCCCGACACGTGCGATCTGCTCGGCGCCTATCTGCCGGATCATTCCGGCGGTTTCGACGAGGCCGAGATCGCGGCATCCGAGAACTGGACGCCGATCCTGTCGGGCGAGAAACTGCAGATGGACCACATCCACGAATACGGCGCGGACGCGATCGAGAACAACGGACCGTTCACCCATGTGCGCTTCAACATCCGACCGGATGGCGGTGTCAGCCGGCTGCGCATTTACGGCAACAAGGCCTGACATGGGCGAAGCGCTGACCGTCCAGCCGCTCAGTCGCGAGGCCTTTGCGCCATTCGGGAACGTTCTCGAAACCGATGGCGCCGAACTGCGCATGATCAATGAAGGCACGACGGAACGGTTTCATGCGCTCGCCCGGGCCGAACTCATTGCCGACGGTGCGGCGATCATCAGCATTTTCCGCGGCCAGCCGCGCGCGTTCCCCTATTCGGTGACGATGATGGAGCGCCACCCGCTGGGCAGCCAGGCCTTTTTTCCGCTCGACAACCGGCCCTGGCTGGTGATCGCGGCCGAGGATGAAGAGGGCAGGCCGGGCAGGCCGCAGGCCTTTCTCGCCGATGGCCGCCAGGGCGTGAACTACCGCGCCAATGTCTGGCATCACCCGCTGATGGCGCTTGGGCAGACCAGTTCGTTTCTCGTGGTCGATCGGGACGGCGAGGGCGTCAATCTTGAAGAATGGTCCTATCCGGCCCCCTATGTGATCGCGGCCGCGACTGGATGAAAGTGTGAAGGAAAAACCATGGCCGACAGTGGACGCTTGACCACCCATGTTCTCGATACCGGCTCCGGCAATCCGGCGGCCGGCCTTTCCATCGACCTTTATGCGCTGAACGGAGAGACGCGCACGCTCATAAAGTCGGTCACGACCAATGATGACGGTCGCTGCGACGCGCCATTGTTGTCAGGCGATGCATTTTCAGCCGGACAATATGAACTCGTCTTTCACGCCGGCGACTATCTGAGGCAAAGCGGCGTCGCGCTGCCGGATCCCGCGTTCCTGGATGTCATTCCGATCCGCTTCGGCATTGCCGATGCCGGAGCGCATTACCATGTGCCGCTGCTGATCTCGCCCTACGGTTATTCGACCTATCGCGGCAGTTGACCGGCAAAGCGAAAAACGAAAACCCGCCACGACTTCAAGGTCTTGGCGAGTTTTTCTTCTGTATGAAATCGAACGCCTAAAGCGTGCTCTTAGCCGGCTCACCCGCTATATAGGTCTCGACGATGGCGCGGTCGTCGCCCAGTGTCTGCAGCAGGAACAGCTCTTCCGTCAGCTTGGTGACGGCTTCCATTTTCAGAGCCATGGCCGGCGTCGCGGCGGCATTCAGCACGACGATATCGGCTTCGCGGCCCGGCTCCAGCGCGCCGATCTTGTCCTCAAGGCAGAGCGCCCGGGCATTGCCGAGCGTGATGCGGTAGAAGCTTTCCAGCGGCGTCATGCGCTGGCCCTGGAGCTGCAGCACCTTGTAGCCCTCGTCGATGGTGCGCAGCATGGAATAGTTGGTGCCGCCGCCGACATCGGTGGCCACCGCGATGCGCACCGGTTTCGAGCGCTCGTCCAGCGTCTTCAGATCGAACAGACCGCTGCCGAGGAAAAGGTTCGAGGTTGGGCAGAACACCGCGACGGAGCCGGTTTCCGACATGACGTCGGCCTCGCGCTCGCTCAGATGGATCGAGTGGCCGAAGAGGCTTGTCGGCCCGAGCATCCCGTAGCGCTCATAGACATCGGTGTAGTCCTTGGCCCAGGGATAGAGTTCCTTGGTGAATTCGATCTCGGCCTTGTTCTCCGAAAGATGCGTCTGCATGTGCAGGTCCGGATGCTCACGCATCAGCGTTCCCGCCATCTCCATCTGCTCCGGTGTCGAGGTGATGGCGAAGCGCGGGGTGATGGCGACAAGCTGCCTTCCGTTGCCGTGCCAGTCGGCAATCACCGCCTTTGTGTCGTCATAGCCGGTCTGCGGTGTGTCCAGAAGCCCCGGCGGCGCGTTGCGGTCCATCATCACCTTGCCGGCGACCATGCGCATGTTGCGCCTGTGACTTTCGGTGAAGAAGGCATCGGCCGATGTCTTGTGCACCGAGCAATAGGTGACGGCGGTGGTGGTGCCGTGGCGCACCAGTTCGTCGAAATAGGCGGTGGCGATGCGCGCGGCATGGGCAGCGTCGGAGAACCGTTGTTCCTCGACGAATGTGTAATTGTTCAGCCATTCGAGCAGCGCGGCGGCATAGGAGCCGATCACCTGCATCTGCGGGAAGTGGATATGGGCGTCGATGAAGCCGGGCATGATGAGGTGCGGCCGGTGGTCGGTCTCGATCGCATCGGCAGGCGCCTGCGACTTGACGGCATCGTAGCCACCCGCCGCGACGATGTGGCCGTTTTCCATCAGGACGGCGCCGTCTTCCTCATAGGTGTAGGAGCCCGTATCGTCGATGCTCTTCGGCGCGTCCTTGAAGGAGAGCAGCCGCCCCCTGATCAGTCTTGCGGTCACTTAATTCTGCTCCGGTCTGGCGGCGATCGCGCTTTCGAACCATGCAACAAGCATGGCGCGCTCTGCGGGATCGATCTGGGTTATATTTGCAGGCGGCATGGCGTGGCTGCGGCCGGCCTGCAGATAGATGTCGCGTGCATTCGCTGCGATTTCGGCGTCGCTCTCCAACAGGACGCCCTTCGGCGGAGCGATGATCCCCTCCCACACCGGTTCCTGAGCGTGGCACATGGAACAGCGCGACAGGACAATCTCCCGTGCATCGTCGAAATGCACATTGGCCGCAAAACGCTCGAAGGCCGGCGCGACCGCCGCATTTTCTTCCTCACCGTCGCCGGTGAGAACCTTCGGGACCGTCGACAGCCAGATGATGGCAATAAACAGGATCACGGTCGCCAGCCATGTCCAGGTCGGGTTGCCCTTGCGTGCGTGGCGCGTGTTGAACCAGTGGCGGATGGTGACGCCCATCAGGAAGACCAGCGATGCGATCACCCAGTTGAACTCCGTCGCGAAGGCCAGCGGATAGTGGTTCGACAGCATCAGGAAGATCACCGGCAGTGTGAGATAGTTGTTGTGCGTCGAGCGCTGCTTGGCGATCTGGCCGTATTTGGGGTCTGGCTTGCGGCCGGCGATCAGGTCGGCGACCACGATCTTCTGGTTCGGAATGATGATCATGAAGACATTGGCCGACATGACCGTCGCCGTGAAGGCGCCGAGATGCAGGAACGCCGCTCGTCCGGTAAAGAGGTGCGTGTAGCCCCAGGCCATGGCGACGAGCACGACATAGAGGAAGATCATCAGGCCCGTATCGCTCTTGCCGAGGAACATCTTGCACGCGAAGTCATAGACCAGCCATCCGAAGGCCAGCGAGGCGATGGAAATCAGGATGGCGACGGGGGCCGAAATATCGAGCACCGCCGGATCGACAAGATAAAGATCGGCGCCCGCGTAATAGACGATAGCCATTAATGCGAAGCCGGAAATCCACGTCATGTAGGATTCCCACTTGAACCAGGTCAGGTGCTCCGGCATTTCCGCCGGCGCCACAAGGTACTTCTGGATGTGGTAGAAGCCGCCGCCGTGAACCTGCCATTCCTCGCCATAGGCCCCCTCGGGCAGTCCGGCCCGTTGCCGCAGTCCAAGGTCCAGCGCAATGAAATAAAAGGACGAACCGATCCACGCGATCGCGGTGATCACGTGCAGCCAGCGCGCGGCAAAGGACAGCCAGTCCCAGGCAATGGCGAAATCGTACATCGAGTATTCCCCTGTCGTTTGCCGTATTCTGACCTCGGCGGGCCTTGAAAAAAAGCCGCAACTCGCCGGATGACTTTCAAAATTTTCTAAATAATCCTAGGATCAAACCATGTCTTATTTTGAAAATATCAAGGTCTTTTTGCGGGTTGTCGAGCTCGGTAATCTGTCGGCGGCGGGCCGCGATCTGCGCATTTCACCCGCGGTTGCCAGCAATCGGGTCAAGGAGCTGGAAAAATATCTTGGCGTGCGGCTCTTCAACCGCACCACCCGGCAACTGACGCCCACTGAACACGGCAAGATATTCTATCGCGGCGCCGGCCGCATTATTCAGGCGGTCGAGGACGCTGAGGCATCGATCGCCTCGGTTTCCGGTCAGCCGAAAGGCGTCATCCGCGTAACGGCGCCGCTCGGGTTCGGCCGTCGCTTCATAGCCTCCGGAATTCCGGAGTTTCACGAGCAATATCCGGACATCGAAGTGCGCCTGCGCCTGTCGGACCACAATGTCGACATCCTGAAGGAGAGTATCGATCTCGCCTTTCGCCTCGGCGTGATCGAGGATTCGTCCCTGCGCATGCGCGGCATCATGGATTGCGAACGGGTGTTGTGCGCGTCGCCGGATTACATCGGCAAGGCAGGCACGCCGCAGACCATCGAAGATCTGTTGAAGGACGACCACAACTGCCTGCTCCTGCGCTTTCCCGGTTCCAGCGAATTCGTCTGGTCGCTGCAGACGCCGGAGGGCGTGCGCAAGGTCGAGGTCAGCGGCGTCTTCGATTCCGACGACGGCGATGTGCTGATGGAATGGGCGCTGGCCGGCCACGGCATCGTCAACAAGCCGCGCTTCGAGGTCCAGCGCTTCATCAATTCGGGCCAGCTTGTGACCGTCCTGCCGGACAATCCGCCGGTGCCGGCAAAGCTGGCGGTGATCTTTCCGCACAAGGATTTCCAGGACCCGAAGCTGCGCCTCTTCATCGATTTCATGGCGGCGCGCTGCCAGAAGATGATCCGCGCGGCGCTTCAGTAGCGGCTATCCCGTTTCTCTCGAAACGCAACGCAAAAAAAACGGTTGCGCGCAAAGCCGTCATGCTGCCAAGTCGAGCCGGGGCGATTCCGAAACCCGAGCGAACAAATCAGCAGCATGGAACTTTCGCAAGATCACAGCGCCCGGTTGGACGACATCCTCAGATGGCGGCGGGACGTGCGACACTTCAATACCCGCCCGGTCGAGCCCGATGTGCTGGCCCGGATCGAGGCTTCCGTCGACTTTGCCCCGTCCGTCGGCAATAGCCGTCCATGGCGCGTTGTTCGCGTGATGGATGAAGATAAACGCCGCGCCGTATGCGACTCTTTCGAAAGGGAAAACCTGGCTGCCAGCCGCGCCTACCGGGACGACACGCGCTGCGAATATCTTGCGCTGAAACTGGCCGGTCTGCGCGAGGCGCCGGTGCATTACGCTTTCTTTTGCGATCCCGATCCCGCGGAGGGCCGCGGGCTCGGCCGCCGGACCATGCCGCAAACACTGGCCTATTCGACGGTGATGGCGATCCATACGCTGTGGCTGGCCGCCCGCGCGCGTAATATCGGCGTCGGCTGGGTCTCGATCCTCAACCCGGCGATCATGAACGAGACGCTGGAGGTCCCGTGTGAATGGACTTTCATTGCTTATTTGTGCGTCGGCTATCCGGTGGAGCGCCGCGATGTGCCGGAGCTGCACATGCGCGGCTGGCAGGAGAACTGCTCCACCGTGTGGATCGATCGTTAGAAGGGGGAATTGATATGGCGTTTGCCGCGATCATATTCGACTGCGACGGCGTGCTGGTTGATTCCGAAATCATCTACTACAGGGTCGAGCGCGAACACCTGTCGCGCATCGGCCTCGAATATGACCCGGTCGAATATCAGCGCCGTTTCATGGGGCTCAATGCAGCCGATTATCTCGCCGAGATCGACCGCGATCTTCGGGCAAGGAAGGGCGTGCCGCTGCCCGCGGATTTCGGGCGCGCCCTGCGCGAGGATGCCATCGCCCGCCTGAAAACGCAGGTTCGGGCAATTGACGGCATAGAAGACGTGATCGCCGGCTTTGACGGTCCACAGGCGGTCGCCACGTCCAGCGCTCCCGATACGCTGGAGATCAAGCTGGGCGTCACTGACCTCAGGCGCCATTTCGACCCGCATGTCTATCATGCCGGGCAGGTGGCGCATGGCAAACCGGCGCCCGATCTCTTCCTGATGGCGGCGCAAAAGCTTGGCGCGGACCCCGCCGGCTGCCTGGTGATCGAGGACAGTGCCAACGGCGTGCGCGCCGGCCGCGCCGCCGGCATGACGGTCTGGGGCTTCACCGGCGGCGGTCATGCCGATGACGGGTTGGCGGAAAGGTTGCGCGAGGCCGGCGCGCATGACGTGTTTTCGAGCCACGCTGACGTTCGGAAATCACTCTGACACTTACAGCGCCTCGGCAGTGCGTTGTTTAAGCGACATCGTTCGCTGAGATCGCACACGCTCCAGGCAGATTGTGTAGTCATTTTGTGCGATCGGACCGCCCGAATCCTCGTTTGCCGTATCAGCCGTAACAGGCCGGCTTGAGGCAAGGCACCAGGTCTTCGGTCCGGAGCAGGGCGGACCGGTCAGAACAGCTCCCGTTCGAACAGCTTTTTCGCCATCACGCCGACACGTTCCTCCACGGCTTCAAGCGCGTTGAGGATCATGTCCTCACGGAAGCGCCGTCCGACGACCTGAACCGCGACCGGCATCCCGTCATGGACTGACGATGACACGATCCCCGCGGGAAAGCCCATATAGTTGATGGCAAATGACCAGATGCCGCATCCGAGCACGTCCATGATGCCGTCCTTGCCATCCGCGTCGCGATTCCACGAATAGGTCGGTGACGGCAGGAAGGGGGTCAAAACCATCGGGTATTGCTCAAGCAAAAGGTTCCATTGGCGTATGAAATGGGAACGCCTTGCCATCTGGCGCAACAGTTCATCTTTTTCAAACGGCGGGAAGAGTTCGAAATACTCATCGAACATCCGGTTGATTTCGGTGCTGCCGTGCTTGCGGATATCGTCCAGCATCAGAACACTGATCTCGCCCATCAACGCCCGGTAGCCCGTTTCGCCGATTTCGCAGATATCGGGCGTCTCCACCTCAACGACCTCATAGCCCGCGTCCGTCAGGCAATCGCGAGCCGTTTCCAGCGCCGTGACGATCGCCGGATGTGTCTCGAACCGGTAGGTATTTCTTGTGAAGGCGACTTTTACGGGCCCTTCCAGGGCCGGACCATCAAAGGGCACAGGCACCTGCCACGGATCGTGCGGGTCATATGCGATGGCGGACCGCATGGCGAGGCGCACGTCGCGCACCTCGCGGCAGATCACCCCTTGTACCGACATGAGTTGCGCGAGCAGGCCACGCTCCGCCTTCTGTGAAGGATTCCAGGCCGGCGTGCGGCCGAGCCCCGGCTTGACTGTGACTGCCCCGGTGGCGGCGGACGGAAACCGCAAAGAACCGCCGATATCGTTTCCATGGGCGATCGGACCCATGCCGCTCATGACGGCGCTCGAAGCGCCACCGGACGATCCGCCGGAAGACGCCCAGTCGTTCCATGGATTCAACGTGCGCCCGTGCAGTTCGTTGGTGGTCGTTGCACGAAACGAGAATTCCGGCGTGTTCGTGCGGCCGATGACGATGGCGCCATCCCTGGTCAGGTTCTTGACGATCGGCGCGTCATCAGGCGCGATGACATCCGCGAACGCCTTGACGCCGTTCGGTGTTGTCTTGCCCTTCTGGTCCACATTTTCCTTTATGGTGACCGGCACGCCGTGCAATGGGCCGACCGGCCCGGTGCTTTCAAAAACGCTGTCGAGTTCGCGCGCCCGGGCAATGGCTTCGTCGCCAAGGTCATCAACCACCGCATTGAGATGGCCGTTGACGGCCCGCATGCGATCCACCGTTTCCGTCACGACATCTTCAGCCGTTAGCTCGCGGCTTGCAATGCGTTGCGCGACTGTGTCCGCGCTCATTTGCCAAAGGGGTGTATTCGTCATGCGCAGAGCCTTTTTTCAGCCGGCATATCCGCCTTGCCGGCCGCCCGTGGAGTCCAAATCCATCATGTTGGTATTAGAGCAGGTGGTTGCCGACAGCAACGCAGGATCGCTGACGGATCGACAATGCAGCCGGCAAGACTGTCATTGCGGTCGCTTCGCGGTATATGATCGGTGCGGGCGAGGGTTCCGTGCCGATAGCACGGCCGGCTTCGCCGTTATTCGGTCATCACACCCAGCTGACAGGGAGGCAAGGCAGTGAGCGACGGCAAGGTAACAATCGAACAGCGCGAAAACGGGCCGCTTGTGGTCAAGAATCTCGGAGACCTGCGCCTTGCTGATGGCACGGCGGCCGAATGCAAGCCCGTGATGGCATTGTGTCGGTGCGGCGGTTCTTCGAACAAGCCGTTCTGCGACGGAACGCACAAGGAGATCGGCTTCGAAAGCGCTGAGTCGAATGTGACGGACAAGGACAAGGTCCGGGCCTATCAGGGCAAGGACGTCACCATCTATTACAGCCCGCTCCTGTGCTCCCATGCCGGCGAGTGCGGACGCCATGCGGCATCCGTCTTCAACACCAGGCAGAAGCCCTGGATACAGCCGGACAATGGAAGCCTTGAGGAGATCCGCGAGGTCATGCGGGCCTGCCCGTCCGGCGCGCTGCGCTACAGCGAGACCGGCGGCGCGGGCGAACTTGTCTCCGAGGAGGCCGTCAGCGTCACGGTCGAAAAGGATGGTCCCTACCGGGTCTGCAACATTCCAGTCGAGGCGGGCTACTGGGCCGAAGGGCAGTCGGAAAAGAAGTACGTCTTGTGCCGCTGCGGCAAATCCGCCAACAAGCCCTTCTGCGATGGAACGCACTCGGACGAGGGCTGGAGCGACGGCGAATAGGGTGGATGCAGCAGGGTGTCTGTCTCCGCCCGCCTGATCTTCTCAAGCCTTTAACTGCTCCGGCGGTCAGGTCTCGGCGGCAGCCCGCTCGACAATGCCGTCAAATTGACAGTTGAGAAGGATGGTCCCTACCGGGTCTGACATCACTGCCGGAGTTGGCTATTGGGCCGAAGGGCAGTTGGAAAAGAAATGGCGCCTGTGCCGTTGCCGCAAATCCGCCAACAAGCCTTTCTGTGATGGAACACAATTTGGCATGGTTTTTGGCAACGCGAGTTCGGGCGAATCCTGCCGAAGATGCAAACTCGCGAGTTTACTTTACGCGCAATTAAGCTGACCAACTGAAGTTACACGGCAGCAACTGGCTGGTTTGAACCTGTATACGTTATTGGGTGCTTCCCTGATGATTGCCGTTGCCGTTCTGCGAGATGAGAAAACAAAAGTTGAAAAAGATCAGCGTTGTGTTTCCGAAATATCAAAGGCGTAGTCGCAATAGTCTCCCAGCTTTGTATCTAAGGCGCTGATGCCATCGTCGGCCTCCAAAGCGCTCGTGTATATTGCAAAGCAGCGTTCAACATAGGCTTTGATATCATCGTTGGCACCGCTGTTGGACGCGCCCATTCCCCAAGTAATGAATACGGTGACAATAAAGCTGCCGAGCAGTGGGATCATATATGGGCCCGGTTTCTTGTCAGGAACTCCAAACAAATAGGCTGCGAAACCAGCAACCAAGGTTAAAACCGCAGGAATAAGGTCGCCGACAACGCCGACACGGCTATTGCCACCATGGTAGCCAACAAGCCCCCCAAAAATGGCCACCACAAACAATGCGCCCAGAACTTGGCCTGCTTCGTTGTTTTCGCGAGCGATCTTGTATATTGGCAACATACAAACAAACGCCGCTGCTACCGCAACAAAAGCGACCGAGGCGCCTGATTTCAGACCCCACTCAAAGTGCTCCCAAGGTACGACGTAAACATCGAAAAAACGAGTGTCAGGGTCTTCACTGTCCATTGCCGTCAACTTGCTGCAAGTATATCACCACATCCCCACTACTCAGCGAATGCTGCACCCATGGAGCCGCCTGGCGCAGAGTGTTTTGAAATGCATCAGATGATTGCATCTGTGTTGGATCGACTACAGACCACTCACCTCCATAAACACCGAAGTCGCCGGCTGGCAAGGTTTTGTACTGGTCGTAGTCTGACAAAGCATCTTCGAATACTCGTCGGGAGTCCGCGGCGTTGTCGCGAATGAGTGGGCGCATTCCATACCCACCATTTCGATTAAACCAAATCAAAGCTCCTTCGATGTCATCAGGCACCGGCATTGATGATGGATTGCATTTTGATGAAGGGCCGGATTTCGGACACTTAGGCTTGCGCATTACTATGACCGTACCCTTCCTCGAAGCAGTGTTTACTACTTCGCAGAATTTGTCTCGGTCAGACATGGATTGGCCAAGCGCAAAGTGTTCTTTGCACGCAGATTCCGCTCGCACGGGCGTAACGTAGACGATTGCAGCTAGCGCGATAATGGTAGACCACATCACCCATTTAACTTTTTGTCGGGGGTGAGCTAACACACAGTTGTCAGACATGTTTTCAAAGGCTTGATTTGAAATCATTCGACCGCCCGACGGACGTAACTCCACATTTTTGATCATCTGTATTCCCCGACATTGCGCGCATTGTTGTTGAGGCCGAGGTTATGCCGCCCCTGAGGTTGCATCTGTGGAAATATCCACAATCAGATGTGTGTAGCGCTGCAGCAGTTTTCTGATGGAATTTCGGACCCAGATAACCAGCCGGATCGGTTCCAAAGTAACCAGCATTGATTGTTGAATCTGCTCTGTATGAATAGATCCGCTCCACAATCAGCACTTCCTGCCAGTGAGTGCTAACAATCTGTTTTTAAACACAAAATACATTTGCCGAGTTGCCTTGCTCGGCAAACCGGTGGACAATCGTGATTCGTTGGAACTGGAGGGAATGGATGAGCGCAACGGAAATGGAGCTGATGCTGTCCGGTCACGGGCTGACGACGGCACAAATCTTTTACCGGATACCCGATTTCAGGACGATGCTTCAGTCCTATCTCTGGCAGGAATACGACACGGCTCCGGATTTTCCGAAGCTCCACGGATTTCTGGATTTCTGGCATGAGAACCTGGACGGTCCGATCCACTCGGTGCAGTTCACGCATCGGCACCTGATCCGCCCCGGCGAGTGGCGGCGCGTCGATCACGAAATCATCCTGCATTAGATCGAGATGATTGGTTTGGGCCTGGTAAGGTCCGGGAAATGAACGGCTGACAGGCCGTCTGCGGGCCCGCCGTCCGGAACGTGTGGGGGACATGCAGTTCCGGATTGGTCGGCGTGCCCGCATCCGTATCAGGAATCGGCGATGCGTTTCCAGAAATGATGCGCGCGGTCGAGCCGCTGCAGGCGGTTCCACTGGCGGTCGCTCAGCGTGTCCTGACGGTCGACCAGCGAGCGGATATCCGTGTTGATCGCATTCATCCTGCGCTCTGCGTAGGTGTTGAACATAACAACCTCCTTAAATGCCGGGGTATCCCGCACACTCGCGGGAACCTCTCATACCTTGCATTTGGTGATGCTTCGAAAACGCGCAAATTAATTCGCGTTAATGTTCGAATAATTCTTAAATATCTGAATTCATTAATCTAATGACCGTAGTGCGCCTGGCGCGGCTGTCACACTGATGACCGATTTGTGGCAAGCCGCCAAACCAAGCCAGACACGTCTAGCTCAACAGGGCGGTCGCGACCTCGGCGGCGACCAGCGCCGCAATCACCTGCGGACGCTTGTCCCTTACAGCATTGCCGCCGATCGGGCAGACGAGACGGTCGCAATCGGCGCGCGCACCGCCTTCCTTCTCGTGCCAGGAAAGATAGGTCGCCCGCTTGGTCTTCGAGCCGATCATGCCGACATAGGCAGCATCCGTGCGCGCGAGCGCCTGCTGCACGATCAAAAAGTCCAGCGCATGGTCGTGGGTCAGCACGACAAAGGCGGAGCCCGGCGCTGCCTCGGCGACGAGGCTTTCCGGCATGGCGGAGAGACGCTTTTCGACATCGGCTGAAGCGGAATCGAGTTCGCCCTGACGGGTCTCGACCAGGATCGCCCGGATCGGCAAAAGGCTCAGCGCCTCGGCCAGCGCCTTGCCGACATGGCCGGCCCCGAAGATATAGACTTGACTCAGGCCCGCTTCTTCCTTGCGCGCTTCGGCCACAAGATCGTCGGCCGCCCGCTCGTCGAGCAGGTCGATGTCCAGCTTGACCCGGCCGCCGCAGCACTGGCCGATTTCAGGGCCGAGCGGAATGTTCATCTCGGCTGTCTGCTTGTCGTTTGCGAGCAGCGATCGTGCCTCGCCGATGGCCATCAGTTCAAGCTGTCCGCCGCCTATGGTGCCGAACATTCCGTTTTCGGAGACGAGCATCCATGCGCCGGTCTCGCGCGGCGTCGAACCCAGCGCCTCGGCAACGGTGACACGCGCGATCGGGGTGTTCGCGTTGAAGAATTGCGACAGTCGGGCGACGCGCGATTGCATCGCTCAGGCCTGTTTCAGCCGGTCGACCGCCATCAGGATACGCTCCGGTGTTGCAGGCGCGTCGAGGCGCGGGCATTCGCGGTAATCGGCGACGCTGGCGACGGCCATGGAAAGCGCCTCCAGCACCGAATTGGCGAGCATGAAAGGCGGCTCGCCCACCGCCTTGGAGCGGCGGATGGTGCGTTCCTTGTTGGTCGACCAGTTGGCGAGCTCGACGTTGAATTCCTTCGGCTTGTCCGAGGCGAGGGGGATCTTGTAGGTCGAGGGTGCATGGGTGCGCAGCCGGCCATTGTCGTCCCACCAGAGTTCTTCCGTCGTCAGCCAGCCCATGCCCTGCACGAAGGCGCCCTGGACCTGACCGAGATCGATCGCCGGGTTCAGCGACTTGCCGACATCCTGCAGGATGTCGACCCGGTCGACATGGTATTCGCCGGTCAGCGTGTCGATGGTCACTTCCGAAACCGAAGCGCCATAGGCGAAATAGAAGAAGGGCCGCCCCTGGCCTGTCTCGCGGTTCCAGTGGATTTTCGGCGTCTTGTAGAAGCCCGCAGCTGAGAGCTGCACGCGGTGCGTATAGGCTTGCCGGATCAGTTCGTGGAAAGGGATGAGCTGGTTGCCCACCTGCACATGGTTGGGAACGAAGGCCACCTGTTCTTCCGGAACCCCGAAATGCTCCGAGGCATAGGCGACCAGCCGGGCCTTGATCTGCTCGCACGCATTGGCCGCCGCCATGCCGTTGAGGTCCGAACCCGAAGAGGCGGCGGTGGCCGACGTGTTCGGCACCTTGCCGGTGTTGGTTGCTGTGATGCGGATCGTCTCGATATCCACCTGGAACTCGTCGGCGACGACCTGCGCCACCTTGGTGTTGAGCCCCTGGCCCATCTCCGTGCCGCCATGATTGAGGTGGATCGAGCCGTCCTGGTAGATATGAACGAGCGCGCCGGCCTGGTTGAACCAGGTGGCGGTGAAGGAGATGCCGAACTTCACCGGCGTCAGCGCGATGCCCTTGCGCAGCACGCCGCCGGCCGCGTTGAAGGCGAGCACGGCCTCGCGACGGGCCTGGTAATTGGAGGATTCCTCCAGCTCCTCGACGATGCGGTGGATGATGTTGTCCTCGACCACCTGGTGATAGGGCGTCACATTGCGCTCGCCGATGCCGTAGAAATTCGCCTTGCGCACCTCAAGCGGGTCCTTGCCGAGCGCATAGGCGATCTCCTCGATGACGCGCTCCCCGCCGAGCTTGCCCTGCGGGCCGCCGAAGCCGCGGAATGCCGTGTTGGAGACGGTGTCGGTCTTCATCGGCCGCGAGCGCAGCCGCACATTCGGCAGGAAATAGCAATTGTCGCAATGAAACAGCGCCCGGTCGGTGACCGGACCCGACAGGTCCGAGGAGAATCCGCAGCGCGCCGCGAAGACCGCGTCGAGCGCCTCGATGCGTCCGTCATTGTCATAGGCGACATCGTAGGCCACGTGGAAATCGTGCCGCTTGCCGGTGGCGATCATGTCATCGTCCCGGTCGGGACGGATCTTGACCGCGCGGTTCCAGCGCTTTGCCGCGATGGCGGCGATTGCCGCGAACTGGTTGCCCTGCGTTTCCTTGCCGCCGAAACCGCCGCCCATGCGGCGCGTATGCACGGTCACCGCGTTCGAGACGGTGCCGAGCGCCTGTGCCACCATGTGCTGGATTTCGCTCGGATGCTGGGTCGAGGAATAGACGGTCACTTCGTCGTCCTCGCCGGGTATGGCCATGGCAATCTGGCCCTCGAGATAAAAATGGTCCTGGCCGCCTATGCGCATTTCGCCGGAAAGCCGGTTCGTCGCCGAGGCCAGCGCCGTTTCCGCATCGCCATTGCGAAGTTGCAGCGGTTCGGTCACATGCGGGTAGCCAGCCTCCATGGCGCTGACCACATCGGTGTGGTGGGGGCGCTCTTCGTAGTCGACCCGGGCCAGCGTCGCTGCGCGGCGCGCATCCTCGCGCGTTTCGGCGATCACGGCGAAGATGGGCTGGCCGTAGAAAGCGCTTTGGTCGTCTGCCAGCACCGGCTCGTCATGGCGGTGGGTGGGGCTGAGATCGTTCTCGCCCGGAACGTCGGCCGCCGTCAGCACGCCGATAACGCCCGGCGCATTGCGCACGGCTTCAAGGTCCATCGACGTGACGATGGCGTTCGCCCGCTCGGAAAGCCCGAGATAGGCGTGCAGCGTGCCGGCCGGCTCCACCATGTCGTCGATATATTCGGCGCTGCCGGTGACGTGCTTGTGGGCGGAATCGTGCCGGCGCGGCGTGTGGACGCCGCCGGTGATCTCAGAGGAACTGCGGGTGACGGTTTCGCCCATGATCACGCCTCCGCCAGCGCTTTTTGGTGCCGTGCGATCTGAACCGCCTGGCCCTGTGTTTCAAGATAGAACCGCTTCAGGAGGTTCTTTGTCGTCATCATCCGGTACCGCGCCGAAGCCCGCCAGTCGGTGAGCGGCGTAAAATCGCCTTCGAAGGCCTCCATCGCCCGCTCGACATTCGCCTCGTTCCAGTCTTGGCCGATCAGCGCCTGCTCGACCGCCTTGGCTCGCGTCGGCGTCGCCGCCATGCCGCCGAAGGCGAAGCGTGCATTTTCGACGGTGCCGTCGGCGGACAGGCGAAGGCGGAACGCGCCGCAAACCGCCGAGATGTCCTCGTCGCGGCGCTTGGAGATCTTGTAGACGGCGAATTTGTCGCCGTCGGGAAGCTTGGGGATGAAGACGGAGCGGACGAATTCGCCCGGCGCGCGGTCCTGCTTGCCGTAATCGATGAAGAAGTCTTCCAGGTCGATCGTGCGTGTCGCGCTGCCCTTCTGCAGGGTGAGTTTTGCGCCCAGCGCGATCAGCGGCGGCGGCGTGTCGCCGATGGGCGAACCGTTGGCGATGTTGCCGCCGACGGTTCCCATGTTGCGCACCTGTTCGCCGCCGATGCGGTCCCACAGATCGCCCATGGTCGGAATGCCGCGGGAGAGCGCCTCGAACGCGTCCGTATAGGTTACGCCCGCGCCCATTGTGATGCCGCTCTCGTCCTCGGAAATGGTCTGCAGCTCGACGAGATTGCCGATGAACACGGCCGGCGCGATATCGCGCATATGCTTGGTCACCCACAGCCCGACATCGGTGGAGCCGGCGACGACCGTCGCACCCGGATAGGCCTCCAGAACGGCTCCGAGATCGTCGACCGAGCCGGGCACGATCGTCTTGCCCGAAGGCGAGTCGATCTCGACGCGGTTTCCGTCGCGCAGCTCCGCCAGTTTTCCGCTGATGGCCTCATGGGTGACAATCAGCTTGTCGCCGCTATTGTCGCTTTGCGCCATCGCCTCGGCCGCGTTGAGGATGGCTTCATAGCCGGTGCAGCGGCACAGATTGCCCTGCAGGGTCTTTTCGATGCGCTCTGCGTTCGCCTTCGGCGTTTCCAGCCAAAGGCCGTAGAGCGACATCACGATGCCCGGCGTGCAGAAGCCGCATTGCGAGCCGTGGAAATCGACCATTGCCTGCTGGACCGGATGCAGATTGCCGTTGATTTCGGCAAGGTGTTCGATCGTGACCACGTGGCAGGCATCCAGCGAGCCGACAAAGCGGATGCAGGCATTGACGCTCTCATAGACGAGGCCCTTCGGCCCCAGCCGGCCGACCAGCACGGTGCAGGCGCCGCAATCGCCTTCCGCGCATCCTTCCTTGGTGCCGGTCAGGCGCCGCCGCAGACGCAGATAGTCAAGCAGGGTCAGGGTCGGCGAAACGTCGCCCAGATGCACGACTTCACTGTTCAGAATGAAGCGAAGCTCATGGCGGACCGTGTCAGGCATGCCGTCGTCTCCCTCGTTATAATTATTCTGAACTATCCTATCGCGCCGCGCCGAAAAAAAACCAGCGCAGGCGCAAAAAGACTTTCAATGAAAGCTGGGAAATCACCCGCACGCGTCAAGGTTTGTTTGAAAATAAACCGCCGAAAAATCGCCAGGCTCCAGGCGGTCTGCCGGACGGTCGCGGCCGGTCATCGTCGCGGCGGATCTTCCCCCACCAGGGTCAGCACCATGATCTTGAGCGAATCGAGCAGAGCTTTCAGGTGCCGTTTGTCCCGTGCGCTGCTTTTTGCGCCTTTGGCGGCGGTTTGAATGGTGTCCGCAAGGGCTGGCAGCTTCAGGCCGGCCTGTTCAATCCGGTCTTTGTAGGGTTTGAGGAGGTCCTGCAACACGGCACGGTGGTTTTCGTAGGATTTTGCAAGCTCGTCGCGCGCTGCGTCATTGAAGCCATCGACAATGTCCTTGGCGTCGGGGGACGACTGCAGCCATTCATACGGCTTGACCACGAAATGCAGGAAGAAGATGTCCAGCTTTGTTGCAAGGTCGTCCGCTTCTTCCGTTTCAGATCGTATTGAAGCGACGGACTGCTCGCCTATATGGCGCATCATCGCGCGCAGCAGATCTTCCTTGTTCGCATAAAGATTATAGAGCGTCTGGCGCACGATTTTGGCCTCTGCCGCAACGTCGCTCATGGTCGTCCGTTTCACGCCGTAGCGCGAAATGACGCCGATCGCCGCCTCGATGATCTGCTCGCGATTCTTCATGGTCTTTTTATTGACAAAAAGTTTGATATTGTCAATTTTGGACAAATCTACTATTGTTGTCGAAAAGTCAAATTGTAAGGGCGGCCATGGAATACCGCCATTCATACGAGGGAGAAATTCGATCGGGCGGATCCGCCACACCCATTCCGCACCCCACGCAAATCTGGACACCGCTTAGGAGAAACGTCTTGCAATATTCGCTGCAATTGAACGGAAAAACCCATAGCATCGAAGCCGAACCCGGCACCCCGCTCCTGTGGGTCATACGCGATGAATTGAAACTGACCGGAACGAAATTCGGCTGCGGCGTCGCCTCCTGCGGCGCCTGCACCGTACACCTTGACGGCGAGCCCGTGCGTTCATGCCAGACCCTGATCGAGGATGTCGGCGGATCGGAAGTCACCACCATTGAAGGGCTGGAATCGCCCGAGGCCAAAGCCGTTCAGCAGGCCTGGGTCGAGCTCGATGTCGTTCAGTGCGGTTATTGCCAGTCTGGCCAGGTCATGTCGGCCGCCGGACTGCTGAAGGAAAATCCCAAGCCGAGCGCCGAGGAGATCGACGACTACATGTGGGGCAATGCCTGCCGCTGCGCCACCTATCAACGCATCCGCGCCGGCGTCCAGCGCGCATCCGAGATCATGGAGGCCTGATATGACCGTACATTCATCCCGCCGCGGCTTCCTCAAGGGCGCTGCCGCCGCCACGGCCGTCTTCATGGTCGGTGTCCGTCCGAATGGCGTTCTTGCTGCCGCGAGCGCCGAAAGCAAGATGTTCAACCCGTTCGTCAAGATCGGATCGGACGGAAGCGTGACCGCCATCGTCAAGCATTTCGAGAAGGGACAGGGGCCTGCAACCGGTCTTCCCACCCTCATAGCCGAAGAACTCGGACTGCGTATGGACCAGATCGACTACGAATTTGCTCCATCCAATCCGCAAGTTTACAGCAATCTCCTGTTCGGCCAGTTCCAGGGTACCGGCGGCTCGACCGCCATGGCGAACTCCTTCATGCAGTACCGCAAGGCCGGCGCTGCCGCCCGCGAGATGCTGATTTCCGCCGCCGCCGATGAATGGGGCGTCGATGCAGCGGGTCTCAGGATCGAGGAAGGCATGGTGGTCGGTGCCGGCAAATCCGCGCCGATCGGCGAATTCGCCGCTGGCGCTGCCGGACTCGAGCCGCCCGCTGAACCGAAGCTGAAGGATCCGGGCGAGTTCAGACTGATTGGCGATCCCGATGTTCGCCGTCTCGATACCGAGATCAAGTCGAATGGCACGGCCAAATTCGCCATGGACCTCCACCTTCCCAACCAGATGATCGCCGTGATCAAGCGGCCGCCGCGCAAGGACGGTATGGCGGTCGGCATGGATGACAGCGGCGCGAAGGCGATCAAGGGATTCATCAATGCGGCGATCCTGCCCAACAAGGCCGGTGTGGCCGTCTATGCGGAAAACACCTGGGCCGCGCTTCAGGCCCGCGAGGCGCTGGACGTGGAATGGGACATGAGCCAGGCGGAAAGCCGCAGTTCCGACGAGATCAAGGCCGAGATCATTGCGGCGCTCAGTGCCGAGCCGGAATTCAACGTTTTGAAAAACGACCATGGCGCGATCAACGCGGCGCTCGATGGGGCTGCAACGGTTGTGGAAGAGACCTTTTACTTCCCGCTGCTGGCCCATGCGCCGATGGAGCCGCTTAACTGCACAATCGAGGCAACCGCAGATGGCGGCATCTTGCTGCATGATGGCTGTCAGTTCCCAACCGGACCGCACATGGCGCTGGCTCAGATTTTCCAGTTGCCGATGGAAAAGATCCGGATCAACACCATGCTCGCCGGCGGCTCCTTCGGCTGGCGCGCCACCCCGGACGCCGACTATCAGGTTGAGGCTGCGCTTGCCTTCGTCATGACCGACCGGTCGCGGCCGGTAAAGCTGGTCTGGTCGCGCGAGGATGACATAAAGGGCGGCCGTTACCGCCCGGCATTTGGCCACAAGGTAAGGGTCGGCCTCGATGGTGACGGCAATATTGTCGGCTGGGATCACCGCATTGCCGGTCAGTCAATCATGAAGGGCACACCCTTTGAGGCGCTGACCGTTCATGACGGCGTTGATCACAGCTCGGTCGAAGGTGTCTCGGATACGCCGTACCGGATACCGGGACAGTTTGTCGGACTGACCGACACGCAAAAGGCGACGAGCCTGCTGTGGTGGCGCTCGGTCGGCCACACCCACACAGCCTATGTCATGGAAGTGATGATGGACCTTGCTGCGAAGGCGGCCGGCAGGGACCCGGTCGAATTCCGGCTGGCTCATCTCAACGGCGAGAAGGACCAGGACCGCATGGCCGGGGTTCTGAAACTGGCTGCCGAGAAGGGCAATTGGGGCAGGGTGCCGGAAGGCCGCGCGCAAGGGGTCGCCGTGCACAAATCCTTCGGCAGCTACGTCGCCGAGGTGCTCGAGATATCGGGCAATGCCGAAGACGGGGTCAGGATCGAGAATGTCACCTGTGCGGTCGATTGCGGTATTGCCGTCAACCCCGATATCGTCAAGGCGCAGATGGAGGGCGGGATCGGCTATGGCATCGGCCATGTGATGCGCGACCAGATCACGCTCACGGGCGGAGAGGTCGATCAGTTCAACTTCCCCGACTACGAGCCGTTGCGCATCAGCGATATTCAGGCGATTGATGTGCATATCGTCGCCTCGCAGGAAATGCCGACCGGCGTCGGAGAGCCGGGCACGCCACCGGCGGCGCCGGCGCTCGCCAATGCGATCTCGGCAGCCAGCAACAACCTGCGGGTTTCCAGCCTGCCGATGGCTGAAAACGGCGTTTCCTTCGCGTGATTTGAGATGCCGGAGGGCGGGTTATCCGCCCTCCGGCTGCGTCCAAAAACGACGCTTTTGTCGCGCCTGAGCGCGCATCGAAATCCGATTTTGGCCAGCATATGACCGGTAGCGGGTGGCGGCCCGCGTCAGTTTGGTGGTTCGCTATGTCGGAAGTCGCACGGCATTCATACGGGCTCCATCCTCGCGCTGCCGAGGGGATCACCTGCATTGTTCTGGGCATGATGTTCTTCGTCGTCCAGGACGGGCTGATGAAAACGCTGATCGGCGCCTATCCGATCTGGATATTGATGGGCGTGCGCGGCCTGATATCGCTGTTGATACTCCTGCCGATGATCGTCATTCTGGGCCAGCCGCATCGGCTGTTCACGCCGGTTTGGCCGCTGCACCTGCTGCGCGCCTTCATGTTTGCACTGGGTTTTTCGCTGTTTTACACGGCCTTTCCCTTCATGAGCCTCGCGGAAGTGTCGACCATCTTCTTTTCAGCGCCGCTGATGATTGCGCTGCTCGCCGCGCTGTTTCTCGGCGAGCAGGTGGGAATCCACAGGATCAGCGCACTCATCTTCGGTTTTGTCGGTGTCGTCATTGCCATGAACCCACAGGTGGATTCCTTCCGCTGGGCGACGCTGCTGCCTTTGGCTTGCGCGTTCTGCTATGCCGTATCGCAGATCCTTGCGCGGCAGATCGGCGATCGCGACAGTACGCTGACGACCGGCCTTTACACGGTTGTGCTGTCGAGCATCATGCTTCTGGCCTTCGGTTGGGCCGTGAACCGCCTTGTTGATTTTGGACCGGAACTCAACCACCTGCGCTGGCAGATTCCGGCGTTCACCGCCGGCAATCTGGTCATGTTCGCGCTGCTCGGAACCGTCGGCATGGTGGGTTATCTGCTGATTTCGCGGGCCTATCAGGTAACCAGCGCCAGCCTCGTGGCGCCGTTCGATTATACCTATCTGCCGCTCGCGGCGCTGATGGCCTATATTGTGTGGGACGAGGTGCCGAGGCAGACCACGCTCATCGGCATGGGCCTCATTGCCGCAAGCGGACTCTACCTCGGATACCGGGAACTGCGCAGCAACCGCGCGCATATCGATCCGCTGCCGGTCGCCGAAGCGACTGTCGCGCCCGGCAACCCGACAGCGCCCATTTCATTGCATGCGGACATTGACGAGCATTAGTCGACGAGATTATTTGAACTATGATCTTGATTTTGACAACGTTAGCATCGATATAGGCGATATCGATATTTCGGCCGACTGACATGGCCCGCGCTGAATGCGCTTGCTAACGTTCCTTCTTCCCAAATTTCGAGTTCGTCGTCCCTCTGCACATGGGCTTTTGGGGGCAAGCACAGCAATTGCAAGGAGAGAGACGCAATGGCTACCGGTACTGTAAAATGGTTCAACGCAACCAAGGGCTATGGTTTTATCCAGCCCGATGAAGGCGGCAACGACGTCTTCGTTCACATCTCCGCCGTCGAGCGCGCGGGAATGGGATCCCTGGCGGAAGGCCAGAAGATCAACTACGAAGTTGTTCAGGATCAGCGTTCCGGCAAATCGTCGGCTGACAATCTGAGCGCTGCCTGACGCGCTCCCGTTCGCGCCTGCCAAGTCACGGATGTACTGGCGGGCAGGCCGCGGAAAACGGGAATGCGCGCGGCGCGAAGGAAGAGGCGGGGCCTGGCTCCGCCTTTTTTGATTCCCGGGCCTGCCGGCATGGCAGCGCCGGCCTTTTCGGCGCCGGTTCCGGCGCGTCAGGCGTTGGCGTATTTGTCGCCGACTTCCCGGCGCAGCGGATGCGTATCGTAATAGATCTTCATCGACTTGAACTTCCGATCATCGTCGAAGGTGAAATGGTCGACACCCTCGAAAGTGAGCTGGCTGCCGTCGGCCAGTGTCCAGTCGTAGCGGAAGTGACCCGCCCCGGTGCTGCCGTCCTCGCCGATCAAAACATCATGGACCGTCAGCACGCTGTTGCTTGACGCGTTGCCGAGCTTTTCGAAGAACGGCCGTGTCGGAACGGTCCCCAGAAAGGGCGATACCACGAAGCCGTCATCGGCAAACATGCCGATGATCCCCTCGATATCGCCGGCTGTCATGCGTTCGAAATATTGGCGGATGGTGGCCGCTTTTTCACTAGGCATCGTTACTCCTGTTGAATTCGCCGCGCGGCGCGGATGTGAACCGGCCTTCAAGAGGCCCGGAATTCGTCGGTCGCCCCTATGTGGCGGGGCTGGCCCGTCGCTTCAATGCCTGGCAATGTCTGGCTCGGCAACCGGAGCAACCATATTTGGGATCCCGCACAGCCCGCGTAAACAGCGGACATGGGTTTTATCCAGCCAAACGGCACAAAAACCGCGGTGGCATTTCTGCCACCGCTGCGTCCGACACGTCGTTTGCGGGTGGATTCAGCCCGCGAGCTGTAGGTAAGCACTGACCAGAACGCCGATCATGACGATCTCGACGACGAGTGGTGGGATAACGGCCTTGTCAAAACCGTCTGATACGATCCCGACAATCCGCCCGAATGCGACGACGCCAAGGAGAATGGCCACGGCCAGGAAGCCGAAGGTTTGACCTGTTGCGAGGCCGATCGCAAGCAACGCAACGCTCGCCAGGAAGAGCCCGCCAATGACGGAGCGGATCGTGCTCAGGCCGGCGGTGCCGATGGGTTCGATCGCGAAATTGCCGACCATTCGCTTGGGTGCGAACATGGACATGGTGCCGAGACCGGCCAGCATGAGTGCGGCGGCGCCAACGAGGATTTGAAAAGTGAGTTCCATTTGATTTCTCCTTGTATGAGGTTCGGGAAGAGAGGCTTATGCAAACTGGTGAACGGCGCGATTGGCGTTGTCCTGGAAGACCGGATTGGCGAGATCAGAGACGATGGTGGCCTGATCGATCACCGGCCCGGTTGGCGAACCACCGGCACTGGCGTAGAAGCGACCGCTCTCGAACTTCGGGTTCAGCAAGCCGTCGACATACCTCTTGGCGCCTGTTTCCACGCCGTGCATCATGCCGAGAACCGGCATCAGGATGCCGCCAACATGCTTGAAGAAGAGTCTCTTCAGGAACGGGAGATCGTCCATCCCGTTCGTCCCGGTTGTGCCGCCCGGACTGATGGTGACGAAGCGGATATGCGGGTGTTGGCGGGCCATGGATCCCATCCACAGCGCCGCGGTCAGCTTGACGTTGGCGTAGATCTCCAGCGGATCGCCATCAGGCCCGAACTTGCTGCCATTCGCGATCGATGCGAACTCCTCGACAGACGATGTCTCGAGCTCGGGTCGCGCGATACCCATTTTCGGTATTCCGCGCGCCGCCTCGGATCCGGCATATAGCACGGTTGACGTTACAAGCTGGCGTTCCAGCAATTCGTCGACCAGGACCGCATGGCCGAGGACGTTGGATGCGAAGATGTTGGTGACACCGCTCGCGGTCAGGTTGTTGGGTGCGCGCCCACCGGTGCCGCCTGCGTTCAAGATGGCCGCGTCGACGGGCGCGTGAAGGCCTGCCACGGCTTCACGGACCGACACGGGATTCGAAACGTCGATCAGGAGGATCTGGAAGATATCCCGTCCGGTTTCGGCTTCGAGCGCTGATTTAGCCGCCTGTGCCTTCGTTTCGTTGCGGCATCCAAGATAGATCTTCTCGATCCCCTTGTGGAGGGCAAGCTGTCGGGCTGCCTCACGGCCCAGTCCGGCATTTGCTCCGGTGATAAGAACGGATTGAATCGGTTTCATGTGCTGGCTCTCTGAGTGGGTTGCGTCTTGTGCACCAAAGCTAATGCGGTTTAAAATTGAACTGTAGATAGGAAAGAATGGACATGATGTTTCAATTTTGAAGCACAAGGATGCCCCGATGACCTTGCCTGAAAGCCATTCGCTGAATTGGGATGACCTGAAATATTTCCTGGCGGTTGCCCGGACCGGTACCTTGAGGGGAGGCGCCGACAGCATTCGCGTCAACCACACCACTCTTACGCGGCGGATAACGGTCATGGAGGAGCGACTCGGCAGCCGGCTTTTCGACCGGTCAAAGGCAGGCCTGGTTCTGACGCAGCTTGGTGAAGATCTGATGCCGCATGCGCAAAGAGTGGAAGACGAGATGGCGGCCGCATCCCGGGTGATTGTCGGACGTGACGCGAATCCAAAGGGGACGGTCTATGTCACCATGCCGCATGGATTGGCCATGACATCGATCATGGATGATCTGACCGCCTTCGCTGGTCTCTATCCGGACATTACGCTGAATATGACATTCACCAATGACGTCGCCGACCTGACGCGTCGCGAAGCGGATGTTTCACTGCGCGTCGCGCATGAGGTCACCGATGATGTCGTGGGACGCAAGCTCGTGCAAATGTCGCAGGCGGCCTACTGCACCAGGGACTATGCGCGAAAGATCGAAGACAATCGCGGCGACGGCCTGCACTTCATCGGCTGGCACGAGCCTGAGGGCGACACAACGGCAAGGTGGCTGCGGGACAGCTACTATCCGAGGGCGCGGCTTCGTCACAGGGTTTCCGAGCTTGTCCCGTTGATCACGCTGGCCGCATCCGGGCTTGGTATGGCTTATCTCGCCTGCAATCTCGGAGACCGCCACCCGGATCTCATTCGTGCGCCCTTCCAGAAACCGCTGGCCTATCGAAGCCTGTGGCTGCTGCTGCACCGGGACCTGCGAAACACCGCACGGGTCAGGCTGTTCGTGGATTTCCTGGCTGCGGAGGTGAAGTCACGTCGAAACGAGTTCTGGGTCACCGGAACCGTGCAGGGCACTGACTTGTAAAGCGCGTCGCGCGGCAACCGCATTTCAGGACCAGGTCCGCTAGGCCTCACATCCCGGCAAATATGCCCCGCATCCAGTCGCGGTTGGCGACAGTATTTGCCGGACGGGGGTGCGGACAAAGCTGCCAATGACGTTCCGTAGGGTAACGTCGCGCCATTGCGGGAATCTCGGTTTATGTTTATTTACAGAATGTGGTCGGCAGAAACCCAGGCGTCACTGCTCCATCCGGAGTGCTAAACCTGCCAGGAAACGAGATTCGACATCGCATTGAGTAGGGCGTCGTTTCGTCAAGTCAGTGACCGGCGAACCAGCACAGCGCCCGACTTGGATGCATCATGACAAAAACACCGATATCTTTGCATGCGCACGATCTGACCGTTTTTGCACGCGCGCTCTCACGGCAACTCGGCGACTCAAGCCCGTCCCATTTGACGTTGATGAATATGATCGCCCGCGCGTCCGGCTTCCAGAATGTGCAACACATGCGCTCTGCTTCGGCAGCCGGGAGGCGCTTGAAAAATCAGGAGGACAAGCTGATCGCCGACGCACGAACGGTCGAGCGAACGCTCCATCAATTTGATGAATTCGCACGATTGTGCCGGTGGCCATCCAAACGTTCGATCCAGACCCTGGCGCTTTGGGCGCTTTGGTCGACCCTGCCTGCGAACCACTCGCTGGACGAAAGGGCACTGAGCGATCACTTTGCAAATGAGCATCTTTTCAAGGATGCAGCCACGTTGCGCCGGACAATGATTGCTTGTGGTTTGCTGACCAGGAAAAACGATGGAACGGACTATCGAAGGGTCGAACAGAAGCCTCCGGCCGATGCGAAAGCTGTCATCCGTGCCTTAAGTGCCCGACGTCGCACGCGCACCGGGGCCAGCACCTCAACGCGGCATGTCTAGCGATCCAGAACTATAGGGTTGTCGATCCTCCTCGCCAGCCAAAAGAATTGCCGTCGCACCGGTCTTCCGCGCAACCATTACTGCATGTTCCACCGGGAGGCATGTCGCCAAAACTGTCGCATTGGGCTCTAAACTGCACTTTGCGGCAGTGCAACGGACCCGAATTGGAGAAACACGTGACGAAGGTCGGGAATTCGGGCGAAGTCGCTGTTTGAGAGTTCTTTGTGAATGGCGGCTGAGCTGAACAAGGCCGCCGCTCCCAAATTTACGATGAACATCAGCTAGGTGCTGTTGCCGGATCGCTTGCCGCGTTCTATCTCTGTGGCCAGAGCGTCCATTTTGGATGCCCAGAAATGCCGAAGCTGATCAAGCCAATCATTGACGTCGTCGAATCCGGACGGATCAATTTCGTAACAGCGTTTGGCACCGTCTTTGCGCACTTTGGCAAAGCCGGTGTCGCGCAAGACGCGAAGATGCTGTGAAACAGCGGATTGAGAGATGCCAAACTCGGCCTCAACGACCGCAACGATTTCACCTGACGCATGTTCCTTCTGTGAGATCAGCTCCAGGGTTCTCCGGCGCACGGGGTCGGACAGCACGTCAAAGGCGTTCATTGTTCCTCGCCGGTGTAGAACGCAGCGGTGCGTTTTGCAGTTTCCATAGCAATCTGCGCGTCTGTTCCGGCCTCGGTGTGGGCCTTGCCCCAGGCTTCGGCCCATCCACGCAATGTGGCCTTGCCTGTCGCGCTCACGGACCAGGCTTCTCCGGCCTCGATGGTCGATGTCCCTTCGCCGGACAGGTGCATTTCCAGCCCCAGCATCGCCAGCTCCCACCCTACGCCGGTCGCACCGGGGCCATACTGATCCCAATGCGCCTGGCTTTCCAGATCCGTCGGATGCTCATGTTCGAGCGTCAAAAGTGCGCCTTCGTCTGATTGTTGGATTGTGATATTGACCCAACTGGTATTTCCCCCGAACTCCCAAGTAAGAGCCAATTGTCTGGGCGGTTCGCAGACGACAATATCACCGTCCGCATTTCCTTCTATTGAGAAGCGCCCGCCTTGTTTGAAATCGCCAGCAACCTTCGCGAACCAGCGCTGCAAGCGCTCCTTGTCCGTCAAAGCACTCCACAAATCTGCCGGGGTCGTAGGGTAGTGGCGACTTGCACGCACGATGTAGGTCCGGGCCCCTTCGCGTTCACCGCTAACAACCTCCCGAAAGGACGCTCCAAGAGCTTCGATAAATTCCATCTCCTTGTCCTCACCAGACTCAAATGTATTAGTCACTACTAATATGATTCTTGGCTAATATCAATGAATTTTCAGAGAGGCGACATTCGCTGCGGTGCGGAATTATGGAAAAGAGGACTCGAAGCGGGCGTTTGCGGCATCGCAAGCGGCTCGGCCGGGAAAAACGCGTATGAATGCGGAAAGCCAGCCCAAGAGCTGCGTCTCCAACGGGCACTTCATCCCTTGTCCTGTCGCGAGAGGTGAAGCTAAACATCAAAACGGATATTCTGGACAGGCCATTTCGTTTGGAGCCCGATGCCGCAAAAACTCTCATCGTCAATGTCGCTCGAAGACTTCGAAAATGGCTATTGGTATGCCACCGATATCAGGGCCTTTGCCAAGAAGATCGGCGTCTCTTCGGTTGCGAAGCTGCGCAAGGACGAGCTGGAGGTCATTATTCGGCATTATCTGACGACTGGCGAAATCAGGAAGCCGTTGCGAAAGAAACTGGCCAAGGACGGGGCGCCGGATTATCAGCGCGGGTTACGGCTTGATCTGCCGATTGTTCATTACACCAGCAACCGGATCACAAAGACCTTTTTGTTCGAGCAAGCCAAAAAGATCGATCCCGATTTCAAGCTCAGGTCAGGATCGCGTTATCGGCTTAACCGCTGGCGGGAGGCGCAGATCGAGGCGGGCAATAACATCACCTATGGCGATCTGTTGGCGGAATATATGCGGCTGAACCGGCAGGATGGCGCGTTCGAGAAGATTCCGTCCGGGCGCTACATAAATTTTCTTTCAGAATTTATGGAAAACCATGGTGACGCATCGCGCGATGACGCGCTCGCGGCCTGGCATGCCCTGAAAGAGATCGACGCGCCGAAGACCTACGCGGCATGGAAACGCCATTTTAAACCGTAGGTCCCATTTCCCCATGGTCAGGGGTGCGCTTATCCAACTTATCCCTTGGTTGTAGGACTTATTTCCAATGCACCGGAGGCTGGTATTGAACCCCCGGCAGCGGTAGGTAACAGCGCCGAAGTTTTTCCGCGCTGGAGGGCGATATGGGCGCAAACGCATTCGAAGATCGTGTCACATTTCACGCCGAAAACCAGGTCATGGAGGTCGATTTTTCGAACATGACCTTCGACGTGTCGTCAAAGGTTCACAACGCCTATGACGCGATCGATCGCAAATTGCACGAAACCGGAAAAAAGTGGTTCTTTCTCGTGAACTACCAGAACTGCCGGATCATGTCGGAAGCCTGGATTGCCTTTGCCCATCGCGGGAAGATGGTCAATCTGGCCTATTCGCTGGGCAGTGCGCGCTATGCCGCGACAGGCGACACCAGCGATGAAATCCTGGAAAGCGCGAGACAGGAAAAATTCGACCCGAACCTTTTCCGAACGCGCGACGATGCCCTTGCCTATCTGGCGCAATTGCGCAGCGAAATCCCGGATGATGAATTCGAACAAAGGCTGGTTCCTTCGCTCCCGAAAGAGACAAGGCAAATCTCCGAGCGCGTGATCTTCCATCCCGATCTGCAGATCATGGAAGTCGATTTTTCCGATTGCGTTTTCGCCAGAAGTGCCGATGTGAACGCCTTCTATGACGAGATCGACAGGCAGATCTCGGCGACCAATCAAAAATGGTACTTCATGGTCAACTACAAGGGGACCGAGATCCTTCCCGATGCCTGGCACAGTTGGGCGGTTCGCGGCGAGCGGCTGAACATTTCATACTCGCTCGGAACCGTTCGGTTCGATCCGAATGAGAAAACCAGGGCGGAAATCGAAGAACGAGCCCTTACGGACGATTTCAATCCCAATATCGTGGCGACCAGGGAAGAAGCGCTGGCGCGCATCGAGGAAGTGAAGCAGGGTTAGGCGGAGGCAGCCTCCGCATTAACCGACCAGCCTGTTCGACTGCAGCCGACTCCCCGTCAGTCCCCCAGGATTCCCGGCAGTCTCAGCCCGTTCTCCTTCGCGCAGTCAATGGCGATGTCGTAGCCGGCATCGGCGTGGCGCATGACCCCGGTGGCCGGGTCGTTCCACAGAACCCTTGCGATGCGCTCTGCGGCCGCGTCGGTGCCGTCGCAGCAGATCGCCATGCCGGCGTGCTGGGAAAAGCCCATGCCGACGCCGCCGCCGTGATGCAGGCTGACCCAGGTCGCGCCGGAGGCGGTGTTGAGCAGAGCATTGAGCAGCGGCCAGTCGGAGACGGCGTCCGAGCCGTCCTTCATCGCTTCGGTTTCCCGGTTGGGCGAGGCGACGGAGCCGGAATCGAGATGATCGCGGCCGATCACGACGGGCGCCTTCAACTCGCCATTCTTCACCATCTCGTTGAAGGCAAGGCCCAGCCGGTCACGCTGGCCGAGGCCGACCCAGCAGATGCGCGCCGGCAGGCCCTGAAAAGCGATACGCTCGCGCGCCATGTCGAGCCAGTTGTGCAGGTGCGGATCGTCCGGGATCAGTTCCTTGACCTTCTGATCGGTCCGGTAGATGTCCTCCGGATCGCCCGACAGCGCCGCCCAGCGGAACGGGCCGACGCCGCGGCAAAAGAGCGGCCTGATATAGGCCGGCACGAAGCCGGGGAAGGCGAAGGCATCCTTGAAGCCCTCGTCGAAGGCGACCTGGCGGATATTGTTGCCATAGTCGAGCGTCGGGACGCCGCGGTTCCAGAACTCCACCATCGCCTCGACATGGACCTTCATGGAGGCGCGTGCGGCTCGCTCCACCGCTTTCGGATCGTTCTTCTGCTTTTCGTGCCACTCGGCAAGGCTCCATCCCTGCGGCAGATATCCGTTGACCGGGTCATGCGCCGATGTCTGGTCTGTGACCATGTCGGGCCGCACGCCGCGGCGCACCAGTTCGGGAACGATGTCGGCGGTGTTGCCGAGCAGGCCAACCGATTTCGCCTCGCCGGCGGCCGTCCAGCGTTCGATCATCGCAAGCGCTTCGTCGAGTGAATCCGTTTTCTCGTCGACATAGCGGGTGCGCAGACGGAAATCGATCCGGTCCGGGTCGCATTCGACGGCAAGCAGGCAGGCGCCGGCCATGGTCGCCGCCAGCGGCTGGGCGCCGCCCATGCCACCGAGGCCGCCGGTGAGGATCCATTTGCCTTTCAGGTCGCCGCCAAAGTGTTGGCGGCCAGCCTCGACGAAGGTTTCGTAGGTGCCCTGGACGATGCCCTGGCTGCCGATATAGATCCACGAGCCGGCCGTCATCTGGCCGTACATCATCAGGCCCTTCTTATCGAGCGCGTTGAAGTGGTCCCAGTTGGCCCAGTGCGGCACGAGGTTCGAATTGGCAATCAGCACCCGCGGCGCATCCGCATGGGTGCGGAAAATGCCGACCGGCTTGCCGGACTGAACGAGCAATGTCTCATTGTCCTCGAGCGACTTGAGGCTCTCGACGATCCTGTCGAAGGCGTCCCAGTTGCGCGCCGCCCGGCCGATGCCGCCATAGACGGTCAGCTCATGCGGATTCTCAGCGACGTCCGGATGCAGATTGTTCATCAGCATGCGCATCGGCGCTTCCGTCAGCCAGGATTTCGCGTTGAGCTCCGGGCCTGTGGGCGGAAAGATGTCGCGGATATTGTGGCGGGGATCGGTCATGTCAGTGCCCTTTGAATTTACTGCGTCTTCGGCAGGATGAAGTTAACGGTCTCTCGGCGATCCGGCGCGCATGTCGGCCTCATCTTCCGGCCCGCTCAAGCGCCCATTGTTCGAGCGACGACAGGATCGTGGCAAGCACGCCGCGCAGTCGCCCGGCTTTCAACGGGTCGAGTTCGAAGGGGTGGCTTTCGGTCATCAGATGCGTCTTTTGCGCCAGTTCCATCTGGATCGCATGCACACCCGTTTCCGGTCTTCCATAGTGGCGCGTTGTCCAGCCACCCTTGAATCGGCCATTGAGCGTGCTGGTGTAACCCTCTGCCAGCGCACAGATTTCGGCGGTCATCCGCTCGATCTCCGGATCGCAGGTGGCGCCGTCATTAGTGCCGATATTGAAGTCCGGCAAAACGCCATCGAAAAGGAACGGACACTCCGATCGGATCGAGTGGCAGTCATAGAGGATGGCGATGCCGTGCCGGTTTCGGATACGTTCGATCTCTTCCGCCAGCGCCGCGTGGTAGGGTGCGTGGAAGGTCTCCAGTCGTCGCTCGATCTCGGCGGCCTCCGGCTCCTTGCCGGGCAGGTAGAGCGGATTGTCGTCGAAGTCGGTCAGCGGGCAGAGCGCCGTCGTGTTCTGACCCGGGTAGAGGCTTTGCCCGCTCGGGTCGCGATTGGCGTCGATGACATAGCGGTGGAACGTGGCGCGCACCTGTGTTGCGCCGGGCAGGACGCCGTCATAGAGCCGGTGGACGTTCCAGTCCGTGTCGCTCAGCGCCTTGCCGGTCTGATTGAAACCGGCCTCTATGGCTTCCGGCACATAAAGGCCGGTATGGGGCAGGCCGAGAATGACGGGGCTGTCGCCGCGGACGATTTCGACCGGATCCATCACGCTGCCTCCGAGCCGAGGGGCGGCATGAGTTCGATCCCGCAGCGGTCCACCAGCGACCGGTTGCGCACCAGAACGGCCGCCTTTTCCAGATCGCCGGCCAGGAAACGGTCTTCGCCCAGCGCTTCGACCTGCTCGCGCAGCCCGGTCATCGCCGCCTGCAGCGGCGCGCTGGTCTTCAATGGCGCGCGGAACTCGATCCCCTGGGCGGCGCACAGCAGTTCGATACCGAGGATGCGGCCCAGATTGTCGTTCATGTCGGCGAGGCGGCGCGCGCCATGCGCGGCCATGGATACGTGGTCCTCCTGGTTGGCGCTGGTCGGCGTGCTGTCGGTGGAGCAGGGGTTGGCGCGCTGCTTGTTCTCGCTCATCAGCGCGGCGCTCGTCACCTCGGCGATCATCAGTCCGGAATTGATACCGGGTTCCGGGGTCAGGAAGGGCGGCAGATCGAAGCTGAGCGTCGGATCGACCATCAGCGCAATACGGCGTTGGGAAATGGCGCCGATCTCGGCAATGGCGAGCGCGATCTGGTCGGCCGCGAAGGCCGTCGGCTCGGCGTGGAAATTGCCGCCGGAGATCACGTCCCCGGTTTCCGTCATCACCAGCGGATTATCGGTCACTGCATTGGCTTCGATTTCCAGTGTCGTTCCCGCCTGGCGCAGAAGATCGAGACAGGCGCCGGTAACCTGGGGCTGACAGCGTATGCAGTAGGGATCCTGCACGCGGCTGTCGTCCTCGCGGTGACTTTCCCGGATTTCCGAGCCATCCATCAGCAAGCGGATGGCGGCGGCCGCCTCGATCTGGCCGCGATGGCCGCGCAATGCGTGGATCTCGGGCCGCGTCGGCGCGGTCGAACCCATGATGGCGTCGGTGGAAAGGGCGCTGATCAGCAGCGCGTTTTCGGCGCAGCGCCAGGTCTCGAAAAGTTCGGCAAGGGCGAAGGCGGTCGAAAACTGGGTGCCGTTGATGAAGGCCAGCCCTTCCTTGGGGCCGAGCGGGACGGGCTCCAGCCCGGCTGCCTTGAGTGCCGCACCGCCCGGCATGACCTTGCCGTCATACTCCGCTTCGCCTTCGCCGATCATGACGGCGGTCATGTGGGCAAGCGGCGCAAGGTCGCCGGACGCGCCCACCGAGCCCTGTGCCGGGATTATGGGCGTTACCTTCCGCTCCAGCATCTTTTCCAGAAGCTCAATCAACGCCCAGCGCACGCCGGAGGCGCCGCGGCACAGGGATAGGAGCTTGAGGATCATCATCACGCGCGTGATGCGCCGGGGGATCGGCGGTCCGACACCGCAGCAATGCGAAAGGATGAGATTGCGCTGCAGCGTCGCAGTATGGCGCGGCGCGATCTTGATGCTGGCGAGCTTGCCGAAGCCGGTATTGACGCCATAGACGGGCTCCTCGCCGCGCGCCGTCTCGCCGATGAGCTTCGCCGCTGCCTCGACGGCGGCGCGGCAGGAATGGTCGACCGTCACTTCCGCCTCGCGCCAGTAGATATCTTCAAGCTGTGCCAGCGACATGTCACCGGGCTGCAGGACGACGGCGCTCATGAAAGGTCTCCTACGATACGCCGGTAGAGCGGATTGTAGCCGATGCGGTAGGAAAGTTCGGCCGGATGCGCCACATCCCAGATGGCGAGCTCGGCCTTCTTGCCGGTCGCTATGATGCCGGTGTCATCAAGCCCCAGCGCGCGCGCGGCCTCGCGCGTTGCGCCGGCGAGCGCTTCCTCCGGCGTCATGCGGAACAGCGTACAGGCCATGTTCATCGCCAGAAGCAGCGAGGTGAGGGGCGATGAGCCGGGATTGCAGTCCGTCGCAATCGCCATGCCGACACCCTGGTCGCGGAAGAGTTCAATGGGCGGGATCTGCATCTCGCGCAGCGTGTAGAAGGCGCCCGGCAGCAGCACGGCAACGCTGCCCGCCGCCTTCATTGCGGCAACGCCCTCGGCGTCGAGATATTCCAGGTGATCGGCGGAAAGGGCGCCGTAACGAGCCGCGAGTTTCGCGCCGCCGAGATCGGAGAGCTGTTCGGCGTGCAGTTTGACCGGCAGGCCGAGTTCGCGGGCCCGTTTGAAGACCCGCTCGATCTGGTCGGGCGAGAAGGCGATGCCCTCGCAGAAGCCGTCCACGGCATCGGCTAGCCCTTGTGCATGCGCGGCCTCCAGCGCGGGCAGGCACACCTCGTCGATATAGGCATCCGCCCGGTCCTTGTATTCCGGCGGCACCGCGTGGGCGCCAAGGAAGCTCGTGCGCACCCGCACGTCCCGCATGCCTGCGATCGCCCGGGCCGTCTTCAGCATTCGAAGTTCGGTGTCGATATCGAGCCCGTAGCCGGATTTGATCTCGATGGTCGCGACGCCCTCGGCGATCAGGTGATCGACCCGCGCCAGTGCCGAATCGAGCAGGGCAGCCTCGCTGGCCTCGCGTGTCGCGCTGACCGTGGAGACGATGCCGCCGCCGGCCCGCGCGATCGCCTCATAGGACGCGCCTTCCAGCCGCATTTCGAATTCGCGCGCCCGGTCGCCGCCATGGACGATATGGGTGTGGCAGTCGATCAGCGCCGGGGTGATCAGTCTGCCTTCAAGATTTTCAGTTCGATATTTCGCATATTTATGAGGAAGTTCATCACGTTTCCCGATCCAGGAAATGAGGTCATCCTCAACGGCCAATGCGCCATCTTCCTCAAGGCCGTAACCATCGGTCATGGTCGCAACGGAGGCGTTTGCAAGGACATACCCGGCCATGATGGAACACTTTCGCTATTGGCTTACGATGATTATTATGTATATTCATAATAAAATTATGTCAACGAATTTGGAGCGCCCATGACCGCGCTTTTTGCAGAACGCGCTTTGCTTGCCGAAGGCTGGCAAAGCAATGTCCGCATAACAATCGGCGCCGATGGCCGCATCGAAAATGTCGTCCGGGACGCAGCGCCGGAGGCGCGGGATATGAATCTCGGAAACCGCATCCTGCTCCCGGCGCCGGCCAATCTGCACAGCCATGCATTTCAGCGCGCCATGGCCGGCATGACGGAATACCGCTCGGCAACAGATGATGATTTCTGGAGTTGGCGGGAACTCATGTACCGGTTTCTCGACGTGCTGACGCCGGACCAGATCGAGGCGATTGCAGCGCTTGTCTATGTCGAAATGCTGGAGGCCGGTTATGCCTCGGTCGGCGAGTTCCATTATGTCCATCACCGTCCGGGCGGCGGAGCCTACGACAACATCGCCGAGACCTCGGAGCGGATCTTTGTCGCCGCCGCCGAAACGCAAATCGGCCTGACGCATCTGCCGGTGCTCTACACCTATGGCGGCGCCGGCAAAAAACCGCTTGCCGGCGGCCAGCTTCGATTCGGCTGCGACAGTGAGCGGTTCGAAAGATTGCATGCCGCCGCGAGGGCGGGGCTGCTGCGCGAACTGCCCGCCGATTGCGCCATCGGCGTCGCGCCGCATTCTTTGCGGGCGACCGATCCACATCAGATGAGGCAGGTTGCCGGCGTATTCTCCGACGGGCCGGTCCACATCCATGTCGCCGAGCAGGACCGCGAGGTGGCGGAGATCGAAGCCTGGCTCGGTGCACGCCCGGTCGAGTGGCTGCTCGGGGAGGCCGGCATTGATCGGCGCTGGTGCCTGATCCACGCAACGCAGATGAAGGACGCCGAAACCGGCGGCCTCGCCGCTTCGGGCGCCGTTGCCGGCCTTTGCCCGATCACCGAGGCCAATCTCGGCGACGGCACATTCAATGCGCGCGATTTCATTGCCGCTGACGGCCGGTTCGGCGTCGGCTCCGATTCCAATATCCGCATCTCCCTGTCGGAGGAGCTGCGCCAGCTCGAATACAGCCAGCGCCTGAGGCACAAGGCGCGCAACGTCCTGGCCGGGCAGGGCGTCTCGACCGGGCGGAACCTGTTCCAGCGGGCGGCCGCAGGTAGTGCCCGGGCCATCGGACGCGACAGCGGGGTGCTGGAAGCCGGGCGGTTCGCCGATATCGTCGCGCTCGATGCCCGTCACCTGGCCTTTGCCGGCCTGCGCGACGATCAGCTTCTCGACGGCTGGATCTTTGCCGCCGACGACGGCGTTGTCAGCGATGTCTGGTCGGCCGGCCGCCATTGCGTGCGGGAAGGGCGGCACGTCGGCCGCGACAGGGTCGTACAACGCTACCGCAGCGCGATGGTGCAACTGATGGAATCGCTCTAGATGCGCTCCTACAAGGACATCCACAACATCCTTCTTGAGCGCATCAAGGACGGCGAATGGGCGCCTGGTTCGCTGGTGCCGTCCGAGGCCGATCTGGCGCTCGAATTCGGCTGCACCCGCGTCACAGTCAACCGCGCCATGCAGGCGCTTGCCGATTCAGGGCTGATCGAGCGCCGCCGCAAGGCCGGCACCCGTGTGGTGCAGCGCATGACCCGCAATGCGGTCTTCGAGATACAGATCGTGCGCCACGAGATCGAGCAGCGCGGCGGCAGCTACAAATATCTGCTGATCGGCCGGAGTGAGGAGGTGCCGCCGCAAAAGGTCCGCGCCGAGATGGGCTTGTCGGGCGAGGAAACGCTGCTCCATGTGCTGAGCCTGCATTTCGCCGATGGCGCGCCCTACCAGATCGAGGACCGCTGGATCAGCCTCGAAACCGTGCCGCAGGCGCGACATGAGCCGTTCGATACGCTCAGCCCCAATGAGTGGCTGCTGCGTGAGATTCCCTATACCAACGCCGAGCATGTTTTCCGGGCCGCCCGGCCGGAGCCGAAGGAAAGCGACTATCTCAATCTGGGCGAGGGCGAGCCCGTCTTCGTCATCGAGCGCACCACCTGGCTGTCCGATGCCGCCGTCACCCATGTCCGGCTCGTTCATCCCGCCGACAGTTTCCGGCTGGTGACTCGCGACCAGCATGGCACGGCGTTGTGAACCGCGGGACGCCTAGCGAAGGCCGAGTTTCTTTAACAGGCGTTCGCGTTTCATAAGCCACCAGCCCGATTCGATGGGCCACATCGCATGATTTTCATCAGCTCCGAGCTTTTCAGCGTTGCGCAGCGGCCAGTTCGGATCGTCCAGCAGTTCCCTGGCCATTGCGATCATGTCGGCCTTTCCCGACGCGATGATGTCCGCACAAGCCTCCGCGTTCCACAAGAAGCCGACGGCCATGGTGGCGATTTCGGCATCCCTGCGGACCTGCTCCGCGAAAGGGGTCTGGAAGCCCTCCTCGATGACCATCCGGCGCGGGCGTTCCTTGCCGCCGATACCGCCGGTCGAGCAGTCGATCATGTCGACGCCCTCGGCCTTCAGCGCTCTCGCAGTCGCCACGGTCTCGTCGATTTCGATCCCGCCATCGAGCCAGTCCGTCGCCGACAGGCGAAACGCAAGCGGATAGTCCTCCGGCCAGTTGGCCCGGATCGAGCGGGCGACAGCCGTCGCGAACCGTCTGCGATTTTCAGGACTTCCGCCCCAGCCGTCCTGACGCCGGTTCGATATCGGTGACAGGAACTGATGCACAAGAAATCCGTGCGCCGCATAGACTTCGATCATCCTGAAACCGGCTTCCCGCGAGCGGCGGGCCGCGTCCCCGAAAGAGCGGATGACCCGCCGAATATCGTCCTCCGACATCTCGTCCGGTGCCGGCCAGCCATCGGCGTATGGAAGAGGGGATGGTGCGATTGCCTGCCACGGCGCTTCGTTGCGCGAGGCGACATCCTCATCGTCGACCGGCGTTTCGCCATGCCACGGACGGCGCTCCGACGCTTTGCGGCCCGCATGGCCAAGCTGGATGCCGGGCACAGCCCCTTCGCGCTCGATGAACCGTGCGATCGGTCGCAGGGAATCGATCTGCGCATCCTCCCACAGCCCCAGATCGCCATGCGTCCTGCGGCCGTCTTTTTCCACGGCGGTCGCTTCCGCATAGACGAGGCCCGCGCCGCCCATGGCGAAACGCCCCAGATGCACCATGTGCCAGTCGTTGGCATACCCGTCGACGGATCGATACTGACTCATCGGCGAGACCGCGATGCGGTTCTTGAACGCGACGCCGCGCAATTCGAAGGGGGAATACAAACTGGCCAAGATCGCTCCGTTTCCGCTCATGAAATCGGGCCGCCCTGACATGGCGGCCCGCTGCACTTTGGATATCGGTGCGGCGTCCGGACGTCAAATTGTTCGCGCGTCAATCGTTGTGCAGGCTGCCGCAACGCGCCGTCCTGAAACAACGTCATTGACGCGCCGCGCCGAAACGAACACCTTGTCTGACGCGCGATAAGGCATGCGGGGAGAATTTTGAGCAAACGCTATTACGGCCTGCCGTCTCTGACCACGCTGGCGGCTTTCGAGTCCTGCGCGCGGCATTTGAGCTTCAAGCAGGCCGCCGCCGAGCTTAACGTCACGCCCGGCGCCGTCAGCCATCAGATCAAGGCGCTGGAGAAGGAAATCGGCGTTCCGCTTTTCGAGCGCCTGCACCGCGGTGTCGAACTGACGCCCGCCGGCGGCGAGCTCTTTGCCGTGCTGGCCTCGTCCTTCTCGCAGACGGCCTCGGTGCTCGAAAAGATCAGTTCCGCCCCGAGCGACGCGACGATCACCATCGGCACATCGGCGGCCGTCGCCAGCCTGTGGCTGATGCCGCGCATCGGGCGGCTCTGGCAGGCGCATCCCGAGCTGCGCATCAACCACCGCGTTTCCGACCGGCTTCACGATCTCGACCGCTCCGATATCGACCTTGTCGTGCGCTACGGAAACGGCCGCTGGGACGGCGAGACGGCGATCCAGCTCTTCACCGATTCCGTCGGTCCCGTGTGCAGCCCGGAATTTGCCGGAAATCACGCGATACGGACAATCCGGGAACTGCCTTCGCTGCCGCTCCTGCAGCTCGAGGCCATCGACACCGGCTGGATGACCTGGATGGAGTGGTTTGCGCTGAACGGCATCAGCACCGCGCGGGTCAACGGTCCGAGATTCAACAATTACAGCATCGCCCTCCAGGCCGCCGAGGAAGGGGCCGGCGTGGTGCTCGGGTGGAGCAGGCTGATTGGCGCCTATCTTTCCGCCGGAAGGCTTGTTCCCCTAGGGGATTTCTTCGTGCCGGCGCCGGGCGCCTTTCACCTGACATGGAACAGCCGCAAGGTGCTCGATCCCTCCGTGGAACTGGTCCGCGACTGGCTTGTGGAGGCTGCCTGACTGTTTTTCGGTTGAATTATTCTAAATCGAAAGCGAAACTTATCCGGATTGAACAACGTGGCCGTTTTGCGCCATGAATCTGCAGTTGGTCACCGCGCGGCAGGGAGGTTGCGATGCGTTCGGCTGAGCAGGCACATCTTGAGAAGGTCATGCGTCCGGTGGAGCGGGCACAGGGCCTGCCGAATGAGTTCTACGTCGATGCAGAATTGTTCGAACGCGAGAAATCGGCTGTCTTCTTCGAAAACTGGGCCGGCCTCGGCTTTGCCAAGGATGTGCCCGAGCCGGGCGACGCGCTGCCCGTCGACATGCTCGGACAGCCGCTGTTGATCGTGCACGGTCGCGACGGCAGCATCCGCGTCTTCCAGAACACCTGCCGGCACCGTGGGATGATCCTCGTCGAAAACCGCACGAAACTGCGCGGCGCCATCCGCTGTCCATACCATTCCTGGTGCTACGACCATGACGGCGCGCTCAAGACGACGCCGCATGTCGGCGGTCCGGGAAACAACATCCACGACGCCGTCGACCGGACGACCCTCGGCCTCATCGAAATCCGCTCGCATATCTGGCGCGGCATCATCTTCGTCAATGTGTCGGGCAATGCGCCGCCATTCGAGGAATACGCGGCCGATTTGATGGGGCGCTGGGCGGAGTTCGAAAAACCGCTCCATCATTCGGGCGAAGACAGCTCCTTTCGCCTTGAGGTGGAAACCAACTGGAAGCTGGCCGTCGAGAACTATTGCGAGAGCTACCATCTTCCCTGGGTGCATCCCGGCCTCAACAGCTATTCGCGCCTGGAGGATCACTACAATATCGAGGAGCCGGGCCGCTTTTCCGGCCAGGGCACGCTCGTCTACCGCCCGATGATCAACGATCAGGGCGACCGGTTCCCGGACTTTGCCGGCCTCAGCGACAAATGGGATGCGGGCGCGGAATATATCGCGCTCTTTCCCAATGTGCTTCTGGGCGTTCACCGCGACCATGCATTCGCCATCATCCTGCAGCCGCTCTCCAACGAAAAGACCGTCGAGCATATCGAGATCTACTATGCCGACGAGGCGATTACCGGTTCGGATTGGTCCGACATGCGCGCCGCCAATACGGCGCTGTGGAAGACCGTCTTCGAGGAGGACATTTTCGTGGTCGAAGGCATGCAGAAGGGTCGCCGCGGTTCGAAATTCGACGGCGGGCGCTTTTCGCCGGTGATGGACAGTCCCACGCATCTCTTCCACCACTGGGTAGCCAGCCAGTTCGCCGCTTCGCAAGCCGGCTGAGTAAAGGCCCGATGGCCACGCAATGGGCAGAACTGGAACCGGCGCTTCTCGAGGCACATCGCAATGAGGATGCCGGCCGGCTTGCCGAGCTTTATCTGAAAGCGGGCGAGGCGGCCGAGGCCGAAGGGGACACCGACAAGGCCGGCTTTTTCCTGGTTCACGCCTATGTCTATGCCCTGGAAGAGGGCATGGCGCTCGCAAACGAAATCCATGCGCGGCTCAAGCGCCTCGGTCGCGAACAATAAGGTCTCAAGGACGCAGGGATACGCAATGAAATCACATGCAAAGGTCGTGGTCATCGGCGGCGGCGTTGTCGGCTGCTCGGTGCTCTACCACCTGACACGCTTCGGCTGGACCGATGTCGTACTGCTCGAGCGCTCGGAGCTTACCTCCGGTTCCACCTGGCACGCGGCCGGCGGCATGCACACGATCAACGGCGATCCCAATGTCGCCAAGCTGCAGAAATACACGGTCGATCTCTATCGCGAAATCGAGGCGCTTTCCGGCCAGGATATCGGCCTGCACATGACCGGCGGCGTGATGCTGGCCGCGACACCGGAGCGTTTCGACTGGCTCAAATCGATCTCGGCGAAAGGCCGTTATATGGGTCTTGAGACCGAGATCATCACACCGGCCGAGGCCCAAGAACTGATGCCGCTGCTCGATCCGGACCAGTTTGTCGGCGCGCTCTTTGACGAGGTGGAAGGCCATGTCGATCCCTACGGGGTCACCCACGCCTATGCGCGCGCGGCGAAGAAGAACGGCGCGCAGGTCCATACCGGCACAAAGGTCGAGGACCTGATCCAGCGCAAGGACGGCCATTGGCGCGTTATCACCGACCACGGCGAGATCGTCGCCGAGCACATCGTCAATGCCGGCGGGCTGTGGGCGCGCGAGGTCGGCCGCATGGTCGGGCTGGAACTGCCGGTGCTTGCCATGGAGCATATGTATCTGATCACCGAGGACATGCAGGAGGTCACGGCCTTCAACGAGGCTGCCGGCAAGGAAATGCTGCATGTCGTCGATTTCGACGGCGAGCTTTACCTGCGCCAGGAACGCCGCGGCATGCTGATGGGGACCTACGAGAAAGACGGGCGCCCCTGGTCGGAAACGCAAACCCCGTGGGATTTCGGCCACGAATTGCTGGAGCCGGACCTCGATCGCATCGCGCCGTCCCTGGAGGTGGGCTTCCGGCATTTCCCGGCCTTCAACAATGCCGGCATCAAGCAGATCATCAACGGGCCGTTCACCTTCTCGCCGGACGGCAATCCGCTGGTCGGGCCTGTGCGTGGCCTGCCCGGTTACTGGTCGGCCTGCGCCGTCATGGCCGGGTTCTCGCAGGGCGGCGGCGTCGGACTGGCGCTGGCCAACTGGATGATCGAGGGCGATCCGGGCTTCGATGTCTTCGCCATGGACATCGCGCGCTATGGCGATTTCGCCACCATGGCCTATACCAACGAGAAGGTGCGCGAGAACTATTCGCGGCGCTTCTCCATACGCTTTCCGAACGAGGAGCTGCCCGCCGCGCGGCCGCTGCGCACGACACCGGTCTATGCCGAACTCAAACAGGCCGGCGCGCAGTTCGGCGCTGCTTACGGGCTGGAAGTCCCGCTCTGGTTCGCGCCAGAGGGTGTCGAGGAGCGCTTTTCCTGGCGCCGCTCCAGCGATTTCGACCATGTCGGCGAGGAGGCCAGGGCCGTGCGCGAAAGCGTCGGCCTGATGGAAATCTCCGGCTTTGCCAAGTACAGGGTGGCAGGGCCGGCAAGCGGCGAATGGCTTGACCGTCTGCTTGCCTGCCGGCTGCCGGGGCAGGGCCGCATGACACTGGCCCCGATGTTGAATGAAGCAGGCAAGCTGATCGGCGATTTCACACTCGCCAATCTCGGCGAAGAGGGCTGGTTCATTGCCGGCTCCGGCATTGCCGAGAATTACCATCTGCGCTGGTTCGAAGACCGTTTGCCGGGCGATGGTTCGGTGACCGTCTCGGCCTATGGCACCGGCCTGGTCGGCCTGTCCGTCGCCGGGCCGAAATCCCGCGATGTGCTTGCCGCCGTCACCCGCTGCGACGTCTCGGCGGCGGCGTTTCGCTTCATGGACATTCGCCGCATGGATATCGGTCTGGCCGAGGCCATGGTCGGCCGCGTCTCGTTCACCGGCGATCTTGGTTATGAACTCTGGATGACGCCGGACAATCAGCGCCATATCTTCGAGCAGTTGATGGAAGCGGGCCGCCCGTATGGCATGCGCCTGTTCGGCAGCCGCGCGCTGAACGCCCTGCGTCTGGAAAAGAACTACGGCGGATGGGCCCGCGAATACCGGCCGCTTTACGGGCCGGTCGAGGCGGGGCTGGACCGTTTTGTCGCCTATGGCAAGGAAGCGGATTTCATCGGCAAGGACGCGGCGCTGGCCGAGCGCACCGAAGGCGGATCGCTACGCCTCGTGAGCTTTGTTGTCGACGCGCGCGACGCCGATGTCATCGGCGATGAACCGATCAGCCACGACGGCGCTGTGTGCGGCTGGGTCACGTCGGGCGGCTATGCGCATGCATCCGGCGTTTCCGTCGCGCTTGGCTATGTGCCGCGCAAGCTGGCGGACCGGATCGATGGCTGGCGGATCGAGATCCTCGGCGAAAGCCTTGCTGCGCGCATTCAACCGCATCCGCTATTCGATGCGAATGCCGAGCGGATGCGATCCTGAGCGTCTTCAAAGCCCGATGTTAAGGCTGTCCGGTGTAATATTCGGTTCGATGAATTCGCGCGACAGGCCCCAGTGCTCGTAGATCAGCGCCTCGGAGCGTTCCTCGTCCCGCTCGCGGATGGCGGCGACCATCTGCCAGTGCTGCTCGCTGGCGCGGGCAAGATTGTCCGTCAGGGAAGGATCGTCCGCCTGATAGAATGTCATCGAAATGCGTGCATGGTCGATGAGAAGGCGATTGTGGCTCGGCAACAGGAACTCATTGTCGGCCATCAGGCCGATAAGCTCGTGGAAGCGGTTGTTATGGAGCGCAACGCCGCCGGTCGATTTATCGACCAATGCCTGGTCGAAGAGTCGGGCGCTCTCCTCCAGCTCGGTGAGCTGACTGACGGTCGCGTTGCGCGCTGCCAGCCGCCCGGTCGCAGCGTAGATCATAGGCGCCGCAAGGAAAAAATCCCGAAGTGACTTGTGCGACAGCGGAGACACGCGCGCGCCCCGATTGCTTTCAATGGAAAGATAGCCTTGACCCGCCAGGTGCCGGAACACGTCGCGCAGCGGCGTACGCGATATTCCGTACTCCTCACTCAGCTGCTTCTCGTCCAGATCCGTACCCGGCGCCAGCTCAAGCGTCAGGATGCGTTGCTGGAGATCGCGAAATAGCTCTGACTTCCCGTTTTTCAAGCCAAAATCCGAACTTATTCTCGCCGGATCGATGCTGTTGCTTAAACGATCCGCCTCCACCGCGTAGATAAAAGTCCATCGGAAGCGATAAGGCAAGCGCCGCCCGTTCACTATTGGGCCGGTGGCAAAAGCTTGAATGCGCGATCTACTGCGAGGGTTGTGCGGATTGCGGCAGCACAAAGGCGCCGCCAGCAGCCGGGACTGCGCCGACGCGCAAACCGCATTCGAACACGCTTTGAAGCAAAGTGTCTTCGATGACGTCCTGCGGCGCGCCGAATGCCTGGCACCGGCCATGCTGCATAACCAGCACCTTGTCGGAATACATGGATGTCAGGTTGAGATCGTGCAGGACCGCGATGACGCCGCCGCCGCTGCGTGTATAGGCGCGTGCGATATCCATGATGATCAACTGGTGACGGATATCGAGGCTGGAGATCGGCTCATCCAGGAAAAGATATCGCGGCGTGTCCCCGGCAACAGGCTCCCACACCTGGCAAAGCACGCGGGCGAGCTGCACGCGCTGTTGTTCGCCGCCCGATAGTTCCTGGTAAAACCGGCCCGTGAACCCGGCAAGGTCGACCCGGTCGAGGGCCATCTCCACGAGGTCTTCCGACAATTTCCCGGCGTTGCCCGAACGGCCGGTTGTCAGTCCAAACCGGACGACTTCGCGCACGGTGAAGGGAAAGGCAAGGCTCGAGCTTTGCGGCAGTACTGCCCGCATTTCTGCCATTTCCCAGGGCAGAAGCGATGCGATTTCGCGGCCATGCAGCCGGATCGAGCCGCAATAGGCGAGGTCCCCCGAAATCGCTTTGAGCAGCGTTGTCTTGCCGCTGCCATTGGGTCCGATGATGGTGGTGATTTCACCAGGCACCGCGTGGAAGTCCGCATCGGTTACGATCTCTTTTTTCCCGATCCGGATGGTCGTGTTCTTGACGTCAATCATGGCTCATCGTTCTCAAAGCATGTCCAGCACGCCGCGGCGGCGAAGCAGGATCCAGAGGAAAAACGGTGCGCCCACGACAGCGGTTATGATGCCGATCGGCAGTTCGGCCGGCGCGACGATCGTGCGCGCCACTGCGTCGGCGGACAGAAGAAGGCTGGCACCCAGGAGGGCGGAGGCCGGCAACAGATAGCGGTGGTCAGGTCCGATCAGCAGACGCAGCAGGTGTGGCACGACGATACCGACAAATCCGATGCCGCCGCTGACCGCGACAGCCGCCCCGGTCGCCGCGGCCACGACGACAATCGCCGTCGTCTTGAACCGCTGCACCGCCAGCCCCATGTGCCGCGCCGTCGCCTCGCCGAGGGTCATGGCGTTGAGGCCCGATGCAAGCAGCGACGTGCTTGCCAGCACCACCACAATGATCGGGCCAGCCGCGAGCACCTTGGACCATGTGGCGCCGGCCAGGGAACCCATGTTCCAGAACGTCAGGTCACGGAGCTGCTGATCGTCCGCCAGATAGATCAGGATGCCGGTCAGCGCCATCGCAAGCGCTCCAAGGGCGATGCCGGCAAGCAGCATGGTCGCCACCGAGGTTCGCCCCTGGCGGGTCGAAACCCGGTAAAGAAGGAACGTGGAAACAAGGCCGCCGAGGAAGGCCGCGAAGGGCAGCGCGTAGATGCCGGCGAATGCGGTAACGGGCGAAAGGACGGTGCCTCCCAGGACAATCACCGAGACAGCGCCCAGGCTGGCACCTGCGGATACGCCGACAATGCCGGGGTCGGCCAGAGGATTGCGGAAAAGGCCCTGCATCACGGCGCCGGATACCGCAAGGCTTGCACCCACCAGCACGCCGAGCACCATTCGCGGAAGCCTGATATCGTTGATGATGATGCGATTGCGGGCGCTGAGATCCGCATGGCCGCCGAGCAGCTCCGTGACCCATGCCCGCACGACGGCGGCAACGGAGGCATCGGAAGCGCCGGTCGCCAGGCTCAGAACCGCGGCCGCGGCCAGCAGCAGCACAAGCACCCCAATCGCCAGCCTTGCCCTTCGAGAGCGGTCGCCTTCGCTTGGGCGCACAGCATCAGCCGATGCACCGGTTTCCACTACCCGCTGAAGCACCGTTATCGGCTTTCATCGTTGATTGCGTCGGACAGATCCCGGATGGCGTGCGCCGTCCGCGGCCCGAATCCGAGCAGGTACAAACCGCCCATACGCACGATACGGTCATTCTGAGCCGCCGGGGTTGCCGACAGGGCAGGATGGTTTTTGATGTCCTCCGCGCTAATTCCGTGATCGCCGGTCCGGGTCATGACCAGTATGACATCGGGCGCTGCGTCCATCGCCGACTCGTCTGTGATCTGCTTGAAGCCCGCAATGTCGGACAGGGCGTTTTTCCCGCCGGCCATTTCAATGATGCTGGCGGCGCTGGTATCGCTTCCGGCCGCCATGATCTTGCCGCCGCTCAGGCTGAGCAGAAACAGCACACGCTTGGGATCGGAACGGCCCATGGCCTGTTTTTCTGCCGCCATGATGTCGGCATTGACGCTTTCGGCAAGAGCCGCGGCCTTGTCGTCGACACCCAGAGCAGAGCCGATCGCCTTGATCTTTTTGACGATGCCGTCCCTGTCAAAGTCCGCCGGAATGGTAACCACCGGCACGCTCGCCTTTTTCAGGACCTCGAACGCTTCCGGCGGCCCCGAACCTTCGAGCGCCAGGATCAGGTCCGGATCGATCGACAGAACACCCTCAGGCGATAGCGCGCGGATGTAGCCGACATCGGGAAGCTTTGCTGCTTCTTGTGGAAATGTGCTGGTGGTGTCGCGCGCAACGAGCCGTTCTTCCTCGCCCAGCGCGTAAACGATCTCCGTGACCGAACCGCCAATTGCGACGATCTTGTTGGCTTTCAATTCGGCGTGAGCGCCTGGTGTTGCAAGAATTGCCAGCGCCGCAATGGCGCCCAGCGCAAATCTCCTGGTTGTTTTGAGCATTTCTGGCCTCTGGTAAGATATGAATGAATTTTTCAGGCGGCTGCGTGTCCCGGTCGTTTCGGGAGATTTTCCATCAGCATCCGCCAGTCGCTGCGCTCGTCTGAGCCTTCGCGGCGATCACCGAAGAACTGGATAATCAGCTTCTTTTCGGAGTTGTAGGCTTCCAGCGATGTTACGTGCCCGTCCCGGTTCGGTTTGCGCACGGCCCAAAGCTCAGAGATGTGATCGAGCCGCAGATGCATGTGAAAACCGGGATCGAGGATATTGATCCACGGACCCATCGGTTTGATCTGTTTGATCGGTCCCCTGTGAATCTGGATGACGCCCGGGCTGCCGATGAAGCACATGATCGGTATGTCTTCGCTGGAGACGAGATTGAGCATTGCCACAAGCGCGCTGTCGTCGAGGCGCCAGGCGAATTCCTCGTCCATCGCGCTGACGGCCTGGTGCCGCGAGACATTGAATTTCCGCAATATCCCGACGAACTGATGGACATCGCTCATAGCCGCCCACCGGTCGCGCATGTCGGCGAGATCCACATCGCTCAATGAAGCCGGGAGCTCGAGTTCTTCCGCCGGCTCCTCCACTTTGACGGTTGGTGTCTGGGCATCGCTTTTCAGCATTGTCACGAGCTGCTCATAGGCCTCGACATTCGATTCGGGCCTCAGATGGATCTTGTGAACGGCGGTGCCGTGTTTGTCGAAGAACTGAAGGCTGCGGCTGATCCGCTCGCCGTCGCGTTTTTCGACTGCAAAACCGTGAGCCCAATTGTTGTGAAAGATCCGCAGGTCAATATCCTCGCCAAGAACGATGGCGCCGCGCTGGCTCGTCCGCACGCCGTCATAGACACCCACCTTCTCGTGCACCGCGCTCTCATTGCGGGTCAGCGCCATGACTTCGCCCAGCGCCTCCATGCCGTTCAGCAGGTCGTTGACCCGCACATTGAGACGGGTATTCCCGACACCGCACCATGCGGCCACGAATTCCGCTTCGGAAATGCCGAGCTGTGTCGCAAGCTCGCGTTCGCGCATTTTGGGGTTGTCGAGACGGGCCTGCCGGATTGCCTCAGGTGAGAGGGGCAATTTCGAATCCCGGGACAACGCGGTTTCGATCATGTCGTTGGTCATGCTTGCGCCTATTTGTTGAGGATAAGTTTGCCCTGACGGGTTATCTTGAGGCGGTAGAGGGCGCCGTGGTGGTCGATTCCCAGTTCCCGCGCGCCCTGGAAGAGATCCTGGCTCTTCAGTGTCTTGACGTCGGCTTTCCCGGCATCGTTTCGGCGGTCCCGGTCTGTGTTTGATTCTCGTGTTTGCTCAGGCAACGCAATAACCTTCCTTACTCACTATTCCGCCTTTCGAGTCATTGCCTTAGAGGCGTTCTCAACAGCGGTTTAATTAACTTGACAATCGCAATCATGTTAACTACGGAAGTGCAATACCGGAGCGCGATTGTCAAGATTTAGCGAGATCAAATGTTCCGGATTGATCCATGCATTAGCGAGCAAGCCTGACTGCTAGCCAGCCCGATGAGTAATACGGAGAAAAGGACAAATGGGTTTGGTTGGGCGCAGGGCGACGCTTCTGCTCGGAAGTGTTGCGTTAACCCTGTCTATGGGGACACATGGCTCTCTGGCACAGGATGCCGACGGGCAGACAGAAGAAACCTCTGTTAACGAAGAAGACAAGCAAGGACGCGTGACGCGGCTCGACCGGCTGGTGGTCGGCGCGGGCGTCGAGAAGGTCGCGATCGATACGCCGCAGGCCGTTACGGTTGTCGACCAGGCCGATATCGACAATCTCCAGGCGACCGTCATCACCGATATCGTCGAGAATGTGCCGGGCGTCAACGCGACCGGCGGGACGGGGGCCTTCGGCCAGAACTTCAATATCCGCGGAATTGGCGCGTCGGAATCCGGCGGGGAAGAAGGGCGCATCATTTTCAACGTGGACGGGGTCAACAAGTTCTTCGAGCAGTACCGCATGGGCGGATTCTTTTCGGACCCGGAACTCTACAAGCAGGTTGAGGTATTGCGCGGGCCGGCCTCCTCGACGCTGTACGGCTCCGGGGCGCTCGGCGGCGTCATCAACTTTACCACCAAGGACGCATCAGACTTTCTGGGCGATGAATACAATACGGTCCTGCGGCTGAAGGGCGCCTATGAGACCAACGCCGAGGCCTATTTTGGCTCAACCGTGATCGCGCATCGGTTCAACGACAACGCGGAATTCCTGCTTGTCGGCGACTATCGGACAAGCAGCGACTACACCAGCGGCAACGGCACGGAAGTAACGGGAACCGGTGCCGATCAGCCGAGCGGTCTTGCAAAGGGCACCTTTACGTTCGGTGAGAATATGGAGCAGGAGCTTCGCATCTCCTATCAGCAATATGTCGCCCATGCCGCGCCCGCGCGATACGACCAGCTCAATGGCGGGGCGTCGTTTTTCCCGATACTCGATGAGCGGACCCTGACCGACAAGACGGCCATCATCGCCTATTCCAACGAGGCGACGGACAATCCGTGGCTCGATCTCAACATGCAGGTCTCCTATTCGGACACGCTGAACGAACAGGTCTGCGTGACCCACCCGTCATGCGCCTCCTACGCCAATTCGGACTACGGCTACGAGACCTACCAGTTCAATATCGACAACACCTTCGAGCATATCGGAGAGAACTTCGAGAACTATCTGACGGTCGGCAATCAGACAGCCCATCAGGAGCGTACCCGCGACGGGTCCGATTCCAGCTCGCATGCGGAGGGGACCGACCTTCAAACCGGTTTCTTCGTGCAGAACGAGCTCATCTGGAATGATCGCCTTACGGTAATCACCGGATCGCGCTTCGACTATCAGCAGCTCTCGGCGGCGGACAACACCATAACGTCCGGTGCCGATGACAAGGACAATTTCGGCTTTTCGCCGAAAATCGCGGCGCTCTACAAGGTGACCGACGATCTCTCCATTTTCGGCTCGATCGCCCACACGGAAAGGCTGCCGACGCTGGACGAGGTGTATCAGACGACCGGCACCGGATTTCATCTCGACCTGGAGCCGGAGAAGTCGAACAATTTTGAGGCCGGTTTCGCGGTCTCCGGATACGATCTGCTGAGTGACGGCGACTCGCTGCAGTTCAAGACCACCGGCTTCTACAACGACATTCGGGACTACATTGAGGATTTCGGTCGTTTTGCCGTGCCGCGCTACCGCAACGTCGGTCACGTGGTTATCTACGGCGCGGAAATTGAAGCGGCCTATCAGTCCGACTGGTTCTACTCAAATGCCGGCTATGCCTATAACCGTGGTCTGGACAAGACGAATGGCGGCTATCTCAACACGGTCGCGCCGCACGAGTTCTTCATCACGGTCGGCAAGAGCCTTCCCGAACACGGTATCGATTTCGGCTGGACGAGCCGCTTCGTTGCGGCCCAGAACGAAACCGTGACACGCGATCCCTCCGCGGCTTTCGATGTTCACGACGTCTATTTCAACTGGACTCCCGTCGATGGGCCGCTTGTCGGCTGGGAAGGGCGGTTCCGCGTCGACAACATCTTCAACGAGCAGTACCGGGAATATCTGCAAGGCTATGACGCCGAGGGCCGGACCTTCAAATTCACCCTCGTCAAGCAATTCGGATGGTCTTGATCGCCATGAGAAAAATCGCTGCCCACTGTTTGATGGCAGTCACCGCACTGGCCGGCGCTGCGGCGCCGGTCTCGGGCCTCGCCGAGGACAAGGCCACGGGCCTGTCGCTCGAACTGAACAACCTCGCCAGGAGCGAGGCCGGGTGCCTGGCGACCTTCATGGTCAGGAACGGCTTCGAGCAACCGTTGGAGAAGGTCGCTTTCGAGATCGTGCTCTTCAACGCGCAGGGCCTCGTCGACCGGCTGATGGTTCTCGATTTCAGCCCGCTTTCAACCGGCAAGACACGGGTGCGCCAGTTCGATCTCGCCGGCGCCGACTGCGCCGATATTTCCAGGGTGCTCATCAACGATGCCGCCGCCTGCGATGCCAAGGCGCTGCCGGCCACCGCATGCCTTGACAATTTGAAGACGACGGCGCGGCCTGAAGTCGAATTCGGCAGTTAGTGAACCGGTACGGACAGATGATTTCAGAGATATTTTCCACCGGCGCATCGCTTGTCGAACTCGGCGGGCCGGTTGTCGCGATTTTGCTTGGCGTCTCGGTCATCGCGCTGGCGCTCATCCTGCTGAAATTCGCGCAATTCGCCTATCTGCGCGTCGGCCGCCGTCGACGTGCGGAAAAGGCCTTCTTTCTTTGGGCGCACGGAAGCACGGCAGAGGCGCTGTCGCTTCTTGAGGGGGACCGCTCGGCAGTCGCCGAGGTCATGGCCGTTGCCATGCGCCTTGGCACGGACGCTTCGATGCCCAAGGATATCGTCGAGGAGGAGACCGGACGCGTGGCACTGGCAAGGCTCTACGGCTTGCAGCGCGGCTTCCGCGCGCTTGACGCCATCGTCCAGGTTGCGCCGCTGCTCGGCCTCTTCGGCACCGTGCTTGGCATGATCGAGGCGTTCCAGACGCTGCAGGGCGCCGGCAGCGCCGTCGATCCGTCGATCCTGGCCGGCGGTATCTGGGTGGCGCTGCTGACAACGGCGGCCGGCCTTGCCGTCGCCATGCCCGTTTCGCTGATCCTGACCTGGTTCGAAAGCCGCGTCGAAAACGAACGCGTCGCCATCGAGACGATGACGACCAAACTGATGTCCCAGCAGCAGATCCTTTCGATCGGCGGTGAACCGGCAAGGCGTATCGTCAATCTCGTCGAGCGGACGAGCCATGCGCATTGAGCCTGTCGGAAAGAAACGCCGGAGACTGTCCCTGACATCGCTGATCGACGTCATCTTCCTGCTGCTGCTTTTCTTCATGCTGTCGTCCACCTTCACGCGCTTTGCCGAGGTCGATATCGCGGCGGGGCGCGCCGGCCAGCCATTGGAAACGAGCAAGGCGCCGGATATCTTCATCAGGCTCGCAGAAGGCGGCTCCTGGAAGGTCAATGGTGCTGCGCTGGGCGCCGATGCCGCGATCGCCGAGCTCAATCGGCTGGAGCAGATGGGCGCGAAGACAGCCATCGTCGTGGTCCGCAACAATGTGACGTCCCAGGAACTGGTCGACGCGCTCGAACGCATTTCGAAGGCCGGCAAACTCCAGGTGGCGGTTGCGGGGTAGCCAGATGAGAAGACTTCCGAGACCTGCACCCAAGCCACGCGGCGAAAACACCATCGCCCTGATTAATATCGTTTTCCTGATGCTGATCTTCTTTCTGATCGCCGGAACGCTGGCACCGCCGATGGATGGCGATGTCGAACTGATCCGGGCCGCGGATGCAAGATCCGTCGAGCCGCCGCGCGCGCTCTTCGTCACCGAACAAGGTGTGCTCAAATATGAAGGCGAGGAGGTCACGCCGCAGGCCTATCTGGACAAAAAGAGGTCTGAAAACACGGGCACGCAGCAGCCCGTGACAGACATCGCAGCCGATACGCCGGTGGGTCCGGAGGTGAAACTGGCGGCGGATGGACGCCTGCCGGCAACCAGGCTGATCGAGGTCATCGACGAGTTGAAGACGGCTGGCGCCGGCAAGATCGCCGTCATCACCGAGAGGAAAGCGAAGTGAATTTGCGCTGGTGGCAGTTCTGCATCGCGCTCGTCGTCTCGCTGGCACTGCACGGCGCCGTCGATGCCTGGCTGAGCAACGCGGAAGATCCGGTCCAGGTTGCCGGATCGGCCAACGCGCAGATTGCCATCATCGGCAACGCTACCGCCGACATGCTTTTGGAGGGCGGTGAATTCGAGACCGCCGAAGCAGCCCCGGTCACCGCCGCGCAGGCAAATCCGGTTGCACAGCAAGCGGTCCGGCCCGTGGTGGCGGAGACACCGGTGCAGGCGGTCCAGGCCGCGGTCCAGCCGCGGCGGGCAGCCATGGTTTCCATGGCGGCGGACCTGGCGGCATCCGAGAGTTCCGCTCCGATCATCGCCGCTGCGCCGGTCGATGTCACGGACGCCGAGCAGATATCGAACGCCGAGGCCGCGCAGGCGGCGGAACCATCGACGCTCAAGGCCGCCGATGCGGCGCCTGTCGACACCAATCCTGCTGCGCAACAAAAGCCCGAGAGGGCGGTGCAGGCGGATCCAGCCGCCAGTGCCGCGCAGGCTGCAAAGCAGGCTGCCGATGCGGCACCGTCGCAGACCGCTGCAACGAAACCGTTGGAAACAAGTACTCAAAAGGCACGCCCCACCGAGCAGCAGGATCAGGCCGAACCGGCCAGGGAGGATGCCGCGCAGCCGGAACGCGCCGTTGCGAAAGATGCTATTGCCACAGCGGTCGTCCAGGCCGCCGAGACTGCGGATCCATTGCGCCCTGCGACGAAAGCGATTGAAACCGCCACGACGGTAAAGCCGGTGACCGCGCAGCCGGCACAGGCGGCGCCTGAAGTCAGGATCGAAGAAGTCAAGCCCGTTGAAACCGCTGCTCTGATCCGGCCGGTTGAGCCGGTGGCAAAGCCGGTAGAAAAGCCTGCAAAAAAACGTGTCGAAAAGCCTTCAAATAAGAAATCCGCCAATAAGGGCAACAAGGGCAGCAACAAGAGGAATGCCAAAAAGGGGCGCGCCGACGGGAAGAAATCCGGAGCCAGCGATTCTGCTGGCGATGCCGCGAAAGGCAATCGCAAGGGCGTGGCCGGCAACGCCGCCGTCTCGAACTATCCCGGAAAGGTGCGCCGCAAGCTGCGCCGTGCGATGAAATATCCGAAAAAAGCGCTCTCCAAGAAGCTACGTGGAACGGCGCATGTTGTTTTTGTGGTCGGCGCCGGGGGCAATGTAACAAAGATGCGCGTCGCACGCAGTTCAGGCTCCTCACTTCTCGACGCTGCAGCGCTTGCTGTAGTCAAGCGCGCGGCGCCATTTCCGAAAATTCCGGCTGCTGCAAACCGAAGAAGCTGGAGCTTCACATTTCCAATCGAATTCGATCCAAGACGATAAGGACAAAACCATGTTTGTAGTGATGAACCGGTTCAAGGTTAAAGAGGGTTCCGAGACGGCTTTCGAGGAAGTCTGGCAGAACCGCGAGTCGCATCTTCTGGGCATGAAGGGCTTCATTGAATTCAAGCTGCTGCGCGGGCCGTTTGACGAGGAGGATGGCTTTACGCTCTTTGCCTCGCACACGACGTGGAACACGCGCGCCGATTTCGAGGCCTGGACAAAATCCGAACAGTTCCGCAAGGCCCACGCCAATGCCGGGAAAAGCAAGGTCGATTATCTCGGCCACCCGCAGCTTGAGACCTTCGACACCGTCGAGGGCACCTTCGTGGCAGCCGCCGCGTAGGCACCGTTCGCGACTCCGGGACGGCCGCTGAGCGGCCGCCGGCGACCGGAATCCTGGGTGGCCGACAATACTGTCACCAATAAATCACAAATGTGATTCCAACCCGGTGGATCGTCAACGGTCTGGAATCGCTGCAAAAACAGTTTAGAATTATTCTAAATATATGTTTTTATTGCGAAAATTCCGATTTACCTGTTGACATTTTGCACTGCGGAAATCATTTTCGGCCCAGTCGCATACCGTCGGGCAGTATGGTCCCCGGCGATGGTCACGGTAAGAGCAGATGATCGCCTGTCATTGCAACATCATAACGGAAGCCGATATCGAGCAGATCATCATGTCCATGCTCGACGAGGACCGCTGGCAGCTGATCGTCCCCGCCAAGGTCTATCACGCGCTCGAAAAACGCGGCAAATGCTGCCGCTGCTTCCCGAATGTCGTGGATATCATCATCCGTGTCACAGATGCCTATCACGCCCGGTATGAAACGCCGGAAGTCGATATGGTTTCCTATCGCCTGAAGCTTCTTGAGCTGCGCGACCATTATGCGGACGATCCCGTTCAACTGCCGGGCAAAGCTGTCAGGGCTGCATAGGCCCGGCGCTCTCTCGGCGGGCGCATCAACTCCTCAGTAACAGTTCCACACCCAGCCGGCGCCGTCTTGTGCCGTGCGCGGTCGCGGCAAAGAAAAAGCCGGCAGACAACTGCCGGCTTCAACTGGAGTAACTTTTAGTTACGCGGTCAGTAGAGCTTGAACTTTGCACCCGCACGGACCGTGTGGGTGGAAGGCTTCAGAGAAATAAAGCCGCCGGAGTTGAACTCCGTGTCCTCATAATAGGTATAGCGGTATTCGGTATAGGCTGTGATCCGCTCGGTGATCGCGAATTCAGCACCCGTACCGATCGTGAAGCCGCCGAGATCCCAGTCGCCGGTCACGAAGGCGGGCGAGGAGCTCAGGTCGAAGCTCTGCCATGTATAACCGCCGATGGCATAGGCCAGTGTACGTCCGCCGAAAATCTTACCGACACGCAACAGGGCATCAAATCCGTAGTCCGCCTGGATGTCGGCGTTGAAGCCGCCAACGTTCAGCGAGGTTTCAATGTTCGAGACACGGGCCGCGAGAACGACACCGCCCAGGTAACCGTTTCCGAATTCGCGGTCGTAGCCGATGTTGATTTCGCCGAGTACGCCTTCGCCGCCGATGCCGTTAAACTCGATGAAAGAGCCGATCAGATCGACATCGTGAACGATCGCGCCGGCGCCGCCGGCGACACCGAGCTTGATGCCGGTCCAGTCATAGGAAAGCGGTGCGATGGTGCGGGCGGAATCCCCGCCATTGAAGCGATAGTTCAACGTCGTGTGGAAAGTGTGCGTGGACGGATCGATGCTGAGGAAGCCGGCGCCGGCCACATCGTGGCTGCTGTAATGCGAGTACCGGTACTCCGATCTCACCGTCCACTTGTCGCGAACCGCGTGCTCGACGCCGAGGCCGACGACATAGCCGCTGCTGCTCCAGTCATAGATGGAGCCGGTGAAATTTGTGGAGATATCGAAATGCTGCCAGGTATATCCGCCAAGCACATAGGCCAGTGTCCGGGGCGCGACAGTGTATCCGAGGCGACCGATAACATCGAAGCCGTATTCCGCGGTCACGTCGGCGTTGAAGCCGGGAAAACCGAAAAACGGAACCGGTGCGATATCCAGTGTCGTTTCGATATTGCCGTAGCGTCCGGAAACGGCGATGCCGGCAACCAGACCGTTATCGAAAACGTGATCGTAACCGGCGCTGAGCTGGCCGAAGAACCCGTCACCGCCGACACCGTTGAAGCTGACCGGAAAACCAATAAGGCCGAGTTCGTGGACAACGGCCCCGCGGCCGCCGCCGGCGCCCACCCAGAAGCCGCTCCAGTCATACACCGATGTGCCGGAAACGATTGACTGAGGCTGTTCAACAATTACGTCAGCGGCCATCGCCGGCGCTGAAAGCGCGAAAGCCAAAACCGCGCCCGAAACGGCATATCTCATTTCTTGAGTCCCCACTGAGAAAATTCACATATCGAAAACTAACGTAAAATTTCCTAACGGAGAAGATGGTTTTGTGGCAATTGAGCAACAACAACGGGAAATGAAAGAAAGCGTTAACGGCTCAAACGCATGCGGTGGTTTTGTCGGCCCCGGTGCTGATTTTGCTGGCTTTTTGCGGCCTCGCTCAACGGGCCGGCCAGGCTGTCGCTGATAAACAGCGGCCCCTTGCTGTGCGCCGGGGCCGCAAAGCCTGCTTCACGCCGGGTTGTGCGAGCGGCTCCGATTCTCCGCAACGGCGGCCTCAAACGGCTGACGGGACGCGCGGACGGCGTCGCGAGGAGGGAGCAGAGCTGGTGAGCCGCTCGGCGCCGATACCTTGCCGTGCACGTCGTGGCACCGGGATAATTTGTAGCCGGCTACGATTTATCGCATGCAAGGATGCGATATCGCGAATACGCGGTCATCAGTTGTCGAGCAGAGGCTTCAGCTCTTGCGGGATGTGGCCTTCATTGATCAGCCAGCGCCGCATGGTGTAGCTGCGTCCGCCCTCGGCATGCATCGGGTCCGCATCGGCGAGCGCCCGCGCTTCCTTTTCCGAGGCGGCACGGTAGATCATCATGCCTTCGCCCATCATGTTCTCCCCGCTCTCGTCCGACACGGGACCGGCAAAGACGAGTTTATGCTGCTCCTGGAGGCCGACCTGATAGGCCAGATGGCGCGGCAGGATCGCCTTGACGCGCTCGGGCGGAGCGATGGGTTTGCTGCGCACCATGAAGAATTCAGCCGCGAGAGAACCGCGTTCACGCGCTTCTTTTACATAGTCGTCCCATTTGGGCATGGCGGTGTCCTGCGTTGTGATTGTGATTTCGGATAAAAATATCGATATAATTTGACAAAGCAAGAAATTATTGATTATTTCGAGGCGAGCAAGGAGGAATGCAATGCGCTTCATGGTCGCCCGAGACGGGCAGGATACGGCACTATACGTTGTTGAGGGTGAGGATGCCTATCGCGTCACCGGCCGGGGCGGCATGGACGGGACGGACCTTTACGGCACTATTGCCGGTGGTCCGGCGCAGACGGCCGCTGCCGTCGAGGCGGCAAAATCGGGCGCGCCGGTGCCTGCTGCCTCGCTGAGCCCGGCATTGCCGTTCAACCGGTTCGGCAAGATCTTGTGCCTGGGGCTGAATTACGTCGACCATGTCAAGGAGGGTGGCTACGAGATTCCCAGCTATCCGGCCATGTTCATCCGCGTGCCGAGTTCCATGATGGCGGCTGGCGCGCCCATGATAAAGCCGGACTGTTCGGACCGCCTTGACTATGAAGTCGAGCTGATGGTCATCATCGGCAGGGGCGGGCGTCACATCAGGGAAGAGGACGCGCTCGGCCACGTCTTCGGCTACACCGTCTTCAATGACGGCTCCGTGCGCGATTATCAGCGCAAGACGCACCAGTGGACGCCGGGCAAGAATTTCGACGCGACCGGCTCTCTCGGGCCGATCATCGTTACGCCCGACGAATTGCCGGCCGGCGCGGCCGGTCTGAAAATACAGTCGCGCCTGAACGGGCAGGTCATGCAGGACGCCAACACCTCCGACATGATGTGGCCGGTCGCCAAGACCATCGCGACGGTTTCGGAGTTCATGACGCTGGAGCCGGGCGACCTTATCGCAATGGGAACACCGCCCGGTGTCGGCCACGCCCGAACACCCCCGGTTTTCATGTTTCCGGGCGACGTGGTCGAAGTCGAGATCGAGAACATTTGCACCTGCAGCAATCCCGTTGTCAGCGAAGCTGATGCCGCCAAGAACGAGGCCGCCGCATGATCAAGCCGCCACAGGAAGCGCCGACCGGTGAGAAACTGGAGGCGATGCGCAGGCAAGCCCAGGACCACGTCCGGCAGTTGCGCGAGCGCATCCGGCAACTTGGCGAAGATGAGATCAGGCTGGTCCTGTCGGGCGCGCGCTCGCACTACGCCTGGACGGACCGCCCGGTGGCGGAAGAAACGCTGCGTCAGCTCTACGACATCGTGAAGATGGGCGCGACCAGCATGAACAGTTCGCCGGCGCGCTTTGTTTTCGTGCGCTCGCCGGAGGGGCGCGAGAAACTCGCCAAATCCCTGAAACCGGCAAATGTGCCGAAGATGGCGACAGCACCGGTCACCGTCATCGTCGCGCATGACCTGGAGTTCTGGCGCGAGTTGCCGTTTCTCTTCCCGCATGAGGACAGGCGCCCGCATTTCGAGGGCAAGCCCGAATTTGCCGAAGACACGGCGTTTCGCAACGGCACACTCCAGGGCGCCTATCTGATGATTGCCGCGCGCGCGCTTGGCCTTGATGTCGGCGCCATGTCCGGCTTTTCGAACGAGATCGTCGATCGGGAGTTCTTCGCCGGCACGACGCTGCGGTCCAATTTTCTGTGCAATCTGGGCTATGCCGACGAAGGCGCTCTGTTTCACAAATTGCCGCGCTTCGACTTCGAGGATGTGTGCAGCTTCGCCTGAGGACGGGATTGATGGCCATTCGAATGAAAACCGAAGTCATGCTCAGGGCAACTGCCACATGCCCCAGCCATTCGCGTTCGGACATTGCCATCCGCGACCTGGAATTCGCCATCGATGAGCCGGCGGAGCGCGGCGGCACCAATGCCGGGCCGACGCCCACCGATACGGCGCTGGCGGCGCTGATCGGGTGCACCAATGTCATCGGCCACAAATGTGCCGACCGCCTGGGGATCGATATCGGCCATCTGGATATCTCGGCCAAATGCGCATTCGACCGGCGTGGCGTCACGCTGGAAGAGGAGATCGATGTGCCGTTCACAAGGATCGAGCTGACCGTCACCAGCAACGGAAGCGCGTCCGCGGACGACCTGACGCGCCTTGCCGCCGAAGTCAGGAAGTTCTGCCCGCTTTCCAAGCTCTTTACGGGCGCCGGGACGGAAATTGTCGAAATTTGGCAGCCGGCGGACTAGCGCCGCTGTCGGAACCGGTCAGCGGGAGGTTGACCGTCGCAAAGGAGGAAGGAAATGAACAAATTGCTACGCAGGTCTTTCTTGACCGCGGCTGCCGCGATCGGCGTGACCATCTCGACGGCCATGGTTCCTGCATCCGCGACAGAGACGATCAAGATGATCGCCATCGACGGATATCCGGAGCGATCCATGTGGGTGAAGGAGTTTTCCGGCTTCTTCATTCCGCGCGTGGACGAGGAACTTGCCCGCACGGGCAACTACAAGATCGACTGGCAGCAGGCCTATGGCGGCCAGATCGTCAAGCCGCGCGGGGTTCTCGAGGGCATCAAGCTCGGCCTCGGCGATATCGGCATCGTGACGACGATCTTCCACAATTCGGCCCTGCCGAGCCAGGCAATCTCGGCCGCGACCCCGATGGTCTCTTCCGATGCGCGTATCGTCGCCAAGGCGGTGGACGAGATCGCCAAGGAATACCCGCAGATGCAGGCTGAGTTTGCTGCCGAAAACCAGGTTTATCTTGCGACCGGGGTGGTTCTCGACAGCTACCAGATCTTTTCGAAGACGCCGATCAATTCGCTTGACGACCTGACCGGCCTGAAACTGGCCGGCGCCGGATACAATCTGCGCTACCTGGAAGGGCTGAAGGATGTGGCCGGCGTGCGCGGCGGGCTGCCGAATTTCTACAACATGCTGCAGACCGGTGTCGTCGATGCCGCGATGCTCTGGCCGGAAGCGGCGATGACCTTCAAGATCAACGAAGTCGCGCCGCATATGCTCAAGGTCGATCTTGGCGCGGTCAATTCCAAGACGGTCACCGTCAACAAGGACGTGTGGGACAAGCTTCCCGATGAGGTCAAGCGGGTGCTTGAATCGGTCGCGATCGAATATCGGGACCGTGTTGCCGCCGTCGCCATGGATCGCGCCGCCACATCGCTGGATGCCTTCAAGGAGGCCGGCGGCACCGTCGTTGTCCTGTCCGAGGACCAGCGCGCCGCATGGGCCGACGCTATGCCCAACATCGCCGAAGAGTGGGCCGGCGCGCTCGACACGAAAGGCGCACCGGGAACCGCCATGCTCGGCTCCTATGTCCAGAAGCTGAAGGATGCGGGCTCGGTGCCCGTTCGCGACTGGGCGGCAACCAACTAGGATTGCGGGCGGCCTGCTATGCAAAGTCAAATCGGGATACAGGTCGCCCGTAAACTGACCGGTCTGGCAAAATCACTGGCGATCGGCGCCAACGCCGTCGGGACCCTGACGGTGCTGGTGCTGGTCATCGTCATGAACATCGATGTCGTTGCGCGCGGCGTGTTCCACTCGCCGTTCCTCGGCGTCGTCGAGATCGTCATTTTCTCGATGATTTTCATCGTGTTCATGCAGTTGCCCGACGTGGTGCGCGTCAACCGGCTGACGCGCTCGGACGGGTTTCTCGTCCTCATTCGCGATAGCCATCCGCGAATTGCCGACGCGTTCTACCGGGTGATCGATGGCATTTCCTTCGTGTTGATGGCTCTGATTACCTACGCCACTTTCCCGACATTGGTTGAGGCGTTCGAAACCTGTCACTATTTCACGCCGCCGGAGTTCGGCCCAAAACCGACCGGTGACTTGTGGACCGATTTCGTCGCCGCCACCGGACGCTGCCACTATTTCGGCACGCTCGGCGTCTTCACCGTGCCCTGGTGGCCGGCCAATGCGGTCATTACCGGCAGCGCCGGCCTGTGCACGGTGCTGTTTTTCCTGAAGGTCGTTTTCGGCCATGAACTGAAGGCTCCGGGAGAGCCGCCGCATACCGCGGATGAAGAGTTGCGCGACAGCGCCGGGGAGACAAGCTGATGAGCCCGGTAGAAATCGGCATACTCTCGGTCGTTGCCATCGTCGTGATGATCTATCTCGGCGTGTACATTCCCATAGCGCTTGCCAGTGTGTCCTTCGTCACGCTCTGGATCGTCAGCGAACGTCCGATCCTCGCCATCAACTTCCTGCGCCAGACCATCGGCGACAGTGTGACCGAATATGAGTTCGCGACCATACCGCTGTTTACCTTCATGGGCCTCGTGGTGTCGAAAGCGGGGCTCGGCAAGGATGTATACGACGTCATGAACCAGGTCTTCCGCCGCATACGCGGCGGCATCGGCATGGCCACTGTCGGCGCCAACGCGGTGTTCGCCGCCGTCACCGGCTCGTCGATCGCGTCGGCCTCGGTTTTCACCAAAGTGTCCGTCCCGGAGATGCTTCGTCTCGACTATAACAGGCGTTTCGCGGTTGGTGTCGTGGCCGGTTCTTCCGTGCTCGGCATGATCATCCCGCCGAGCGCGATGCTGATCATCTATTCCTTCGTGGCCGAAGTGTCCGTCGGCGAGATGTTCATCGCCGGTATCATCCCGGGCATCGTGCTGGCGCTCGCCTATATTGTCGCGATCTTCATCGCCGGAAAGGTCCGCCCGCAGGCCATAGGGGGCCGCATCGAGCCGATTGCCGATGAAGACCTGCTCGGCTGGGGTGAGTTGTTCGGCAAGACCGCGCCCATCGTCGGTCTCATCGTCATCGTGCTGGGCGGCATCTACACCGGCTGGCTGACGCCGGTGGAAGCCGGTGCGGCCGGATCGCTGGCTGGCCTGATCATTGCGGTTGTGCGCCGGCGCATGACGGCGGGCTCCTTCTGGGAGGCATTGCTTGAAACCGGGCACATCACCGCCAGCATCCTGTTCCTGATCACCGCCGCGTCATTCTACAGCCGCATGCTCGGTTTCGTCGACTTGCCGAACGAGTTGCGCGAGTTCCTCGACAGCCAGAATCTCAGCTTCTTCTGGATCATGGTTGCCTATGTGGTGCTGATGCTGTTCCTCGGGACCCTTCTCGACACGGCATCGATCATCCTGATCGTCGTGCCGCTCTTCATCGATGTGATCGAGCCCATGGGTCTCAGCCTCATCTGGTTCGGACTGGTTACCGTCATCGGCGCCGAAATAGGCCTGCTGACGCCACCGCTCGGCATATCCTGCTTTGTCATCAAGGCGACGCTGAACGACGACCGAATATCATTGAAGGATGTCTTCCTGGGCGCGTTGCCGTTCGCTTTCGTGATGCTCCTCGTCCTGATCGTGATCATCCGGTTCCCGATACTGACCACTTATCTGCTGAATTGATTGGAGAGCGCCATGCGCCATGTCACCGCCGATACGCTGACACAGACCTTCCTGGATTATTGCGGTCCGGAAACTTCGCCGAGGCTGCGCTTTCTCCTGGAACATCTGGCCAAGCACCTGCACACCTTTGTCCGGGAAACCGGCCTGACCCATGCCGAATGGCGCAAGGCGATCGAGCTGCTGACCAAAACCGGCGAGATAACCGATGATGAGCGCAACGAGTTCGTTCTGTTCTCCGATGTCCTCGGTGTGTCGTCCCTGGTGGACATGGTCAACTCGAAGCCGGATGCCACTTCGTCGAGCGTGCTCGGTCCGTTCCACATTCTCGGCGCGCCTCCCCTGGCCTATGGCGGCGATCTGAAAAACGACAATGACGGGGCGACCGTGGTCGTGAAGGGCGCGGTCCGCGATCCGGCCGGCAATCCGATCAGCGGCGCCGAGATCGAAATCTGGCAAACGGCGGACAACGGGCTTTATTCGAACCAGGATCCCCAGCAGCCGGAATACAACCTGCGTGCACGGCTGACGGCACGCGACAATGGCGATTATGCCTTCACCACGGTTCGGCCGGCGCCCTACACGGTTCCTGACGACGGCCCGGTCGGCGAGTTGCTGCATGCCACCGGACGCCATCCCTGGCGGCCGTCGCATCTGCATTTCATCGTCATGGCGCCCGGATATCGCACGCTCGTCACAGAAGTCTTTCCGAGCGACGATCCCTATCTCGACGAAGATGCGGTGTTCGGGGTGCGTTCCGACCTGATCATGAATTATGTGGAGCAGACCGATCGTAATCTGGTCCCGGAGGATTTCGAGGCAAAGCCCCGGCTGACGTCGCCCTATTATACGGTTGACTTTGACTTTGTGCTGGCCGCCGATACATCCGAGTAGGGCAAGCCGGGGCGAGGGTGGATCGATCAACGGGAACTGCGTAACTGGGTAAAAAATTTACCAATTCCGGAGCCGCTTATTATATAGATGGGCTGTATGAGGCGTTGTTCTGGGGTGCTGCAAGCAACTGATGGGGTGAAGGGACATGTCTGCTGAACGGGGTCTGGAAACGGTTGCCGCTGGTTCGGGTGGGGCGTCGATAACGGCCCAGCTGTTCGACCGCCTTCGCGACGACATTTTGAACGGCGCGCTTCAGCCGGGGCAGAAGCTGAAAATCGAGACGCTGCGTGAGCACTATGAGGTGGGCGCCAGCCCCGTTCGCGAGGCGCTCAGCATGCTGACATCCGAGGGCCTGGTCCAACGATTGGATCAGCGCGGCTTCCGCGTCTCGGATATCTCCGTCACGGCCTTCGAGGAGCTGCTGCGCACACGCTGCTGGCTGGAAGAACGCGCGCTGCGCGAATCCATCGCCTCCGGATCGACCGCCTGGGAGGAAGGCGTCCTGCTTGCCCATCACAGGTTGACCAGGACACCGCGCTCCGCACCGGGTGCGGATGCTGCAAGTCCCGGCTGGGAGCAAGCTCACAAGCTGTTTCACATGTCGCTGCTTTCGGCCTGTGGTTCCGGTTTCCTGGTGGGCTTTTGCGAGCAGCTCTACGATCTCAACATCCGCTACCGGAATCTGGCGGGCGCGGTTGCCTACCCGTCCCGCAACGTGGCCGCCGAACACCTGGCGATCTGCGAGGCAGCCATCGCGCATGAGGCGGACCGCGCCGTCGAGTTGCTGATTCACCACTACACGGCGACCGGCGAATTTCTGCGCATGCGACTGAATTCCATGACCGGCTGAACGTCCGCCGCAACTCCATTACCCACATGGAATGGCCCGCCGCAACATGACGTTCGGCGGGCCGTTTCACTTACGTGCCTGACGGATGTTCTAATTCTTTGCCGGCAGGGTGATCGTCGCCAGATCCGTGCCGACAATCGTATTGCCCTCGTAACCGCCGCCCGCGACAGCGTCCTTGTACGACGCCTCATCGAGCGCTCCGCCGGGAATCGGGAAGGGGCCCTGCCTGGCGGCGCCCATGGGCGGAATCAGATGCGTCAGCATCAGATTTTTGACACCCGCCCGCTTGGAAAGCGCACCGAGGTCCGATGCATTGCTCTGGCGGAAATAGATCGGCGGCGGGAAGCCGCTTTCCTTGTCGGGACCCATCACCGGATGGATTGTCGAGTGCACCAGAACATCGGCGCCCTGGGCAAGTTTTTCGACCTGCTCGGACGTTGAAGACGGACGCGGCGGTGCCGGTTTGTCATTGCCGGCATCACCGCCCACGACAACACTTCCCGCCGGTGTGTCGACGCGGTAGGACGCGTGTCCGGGAATGTGTTTCGAGCCGATGGCCGAGACGGTTACATCGCCTTTTTGCCAAACGCCCATCGGATCGCCGCCGGGTGAAAAGGTCATGATATTGACCAGATCGGCCGGGCCACCGGGCAGCCGCTTCTTGTTTTCGGCCAGCCGCTGCGCGATCTCGCCCGATTCGATCAGGGAATCGCCGATATGGGTCACGTAACGGCTGCAACTCAGCGTGTGGCCCAATGGCGATTTGGCGTCGTCGCTGCAGACGACATCGACTTTCGGACCGCCGGAATTGAAGTGCCAGCGCAGTTGCAAAATGTCGTGCAGACCTTCCGTGTGGTCGGAGTGCATATGGGTAAAGAAGATCGCGTCGAGCTTGCCGACGGGCACCTTCATTTGCGACAGGCGCATATTGGTTCCCCGGCCGGTGTCGAACTGCAGCTTCACCGCGCCGCATCCGTTGGTCTCGTCGCCATATTGCACGAGCGTTCCGGCACCGGCCTGCCCGTTGAACAGCGGCGGCCCGCCCTGCGTTCCGGTCAGCGTCACCTTCATGCACGGCTCCGCCGCCGCGGCGGACAGCGAAAGCGCCATACCGGCACCGGCAATGGCGCAAATTTTCAACATCGATAATTTCATAGTTATACCTCCCAAAATAGATAATAAAGAAAGAGCAGAAAAAAATCGATATTATTATTGGGAAAATATGAAGCCGGGGATCGGGTGGAACGCGCAAGGACGCGATAAAGTTTGGTCTATGCTTGATGCGCCTTTGTGCTCTTGTCTGACCCGACGTAGATTGGTCGACGACACCCGGCAAACCGTGGCTCCGGTGCGCAGAGAAAACAGGTGAGAATCATGGCTGACAAAGACGGTGCGACACGGATTGAATCCGACTCCTTCGGCAATTTGGAAGTTCCGGCCGACAAATATTATGGCGCGCAGACGGCACGATCGCTGATCAATTTCCCCATCGGCGGCGAGACGATGCCCCGCCCGCTGATCTCGGCCCTTGGCGTCATCAAGCAGGCCGCTGCCAAGGTCAACCTCGCCCTGGGCAAACTGGATCAGGCGCGGGCCGACGCGATCACCCAGGCGGCGCGGGAAGTCGCCGATGGCCGCTTCGACGACCATTTTCCGCTTGTCGTGTGGCAGACAGGGTCCGGCACGCAGTCCAACATGAATGCCAATGAAGTCATATCCAATCGCGCCATCGAACTCATGGGTGGCAAGATCGGCTCCAAGGACCCGGTTCACCCGAACGATCACGTCAATATGGGGCAATCCTCCAACGACACGTTCCCGACGGCCATGCACATCGCGGCCGCGCGCGAGATCAGTGCGACGCTGATCCCGGCGCTGCGTCATCTCCATGCCGCTGTCGACGGCAAATCGAAGGCGTTTGCGGATATCGTCAAGATCGGCCGCACCCATACGCAGGACGCCACGCCGCTCACCCTGGGGCAGGAGTTTTCCGGCTATGCCGCGCAGATCGCCAACGGCATCGAACGGCTTTCGCCGGCCATGGATGGCCTCTACCATCTTGCCCAGGGCGGCACGGCGGTGGGCACAGGGCTCAACTCCGTCAAGGGTTTCGACAAGAAGTTCGCCGCAGCGGTCGCGGAGCTGACCGGTCTGCCCTTCGAGACGGCGCCCAACAAGTTCGAGGCCCTGGCCACCCACGATGCTTATGTTTTTGCACACGGCGCGCTCAACACGATTGCCGTGTCGCTGTTCAAGATCGCAAACGATATCCGCTATCTCGGCTCCGGGCCCCGTTCGGGCCTCGGCGAATTGTCGCTTCCGGAGAACGAGCCGGGTTCGTCAATCATGCCGGGCAAGGTCAACCCGACGCAGTGTGAGGCCATGACCATGGTCTGCGTCCAGGTGATGGGCAACCAGACATCGGTATCGATGGCGGGCAGCCAGGGACAGTTCGAGCTCAATGTCTACAAGCCTCTGCTCGCCTATAATTTGCTGCAGTCGGTCGAACTGCTGGCCGAGGCATCGCGCAGCTTTGCCGATCGGTGCGTGGTCGGCATCAAGGCGAACAAGGAGCATATCCAGGAACTGATGGAGCGTTCGCTGATGCTGGTTACCGCGCTTGCCCCGAAGATCGGCTACGACAAGGCGACCGAAATCGCCAAGGCCGCCCACAAGAACGGCACGACCTTGCGAGAGGAAGCCCTGCGGCTCGGCTATGTGACGGCGGAGGAATTCGACGCGACGGTCCGGCCCGAGCACATGATCGGGCCGTCATAGCGATCAGCCGAACTTTTCACCGAACGCGCTGTAAAGATTGGAACGGCCGAGTTCGGTGACCTTGCGCTCGCCGCACAGCGCCATCGTCGTGTCGAGCTCGGTGCGCATGATCTCGAACATCCTGGCAACGCCGGCCTTGCCTTGCGTGCCAAGGCCGTAAAGGAAAGGCCGGCCCACATAGGTGCTCTTGGCGCCCAGGCACACGGCTTTCAGAATGTCCTGCCCGGACCGGATGCCGCCATCCACATGCACCTCCATCTTGTCGCTGACCGCATCGACAATGGCGGGCAGCGCACGAATGGAGGAGGGCGCTCCGTCCAACTGCCGGCCGCCATGGTTGGAGACGATGATCGCATCGGCCCCGCTGTCGACCGCCTTTTTCGCATCCTCCGGATCGAGGATGCCCTTCAGGATGACCGGCCCGCCCCAGCGTTCCTTGATCCACGCAATATCGTTCCATGACAGCGTCGGGTCGAACTGCTCGGCCGTCCACGCGCTGAGCGACGACAGGTTGGAGACGCCCTTGGCGTGACCGACGATATTGCGGAAAGTGCGGCGCTTGGTCTGCGCCATGGCCATGCACCAGGAAGGGCAGGTGCCGATCTGCCAGAGGTGTTTGGGCGTGAATTTCGGAGGTGCCGACAGGCCGTTGCGCAGATCCTTGTGTCGCTGGCCGAGGATCTGCAGATCCAGCGTGACGACCAGCGCCGAACAGCCGGCCGCCTTCGCCCTGTCGATCAGATTGTTTACAAAGTCCCGGTCGCGCATCACGTAGAGCTGGAACCAGAAGGGCTTGGTCGTGTTTTCCGCGACATCCTCGATGGAGCAGATGCTCATGGTCGAGAGCGTGAAGGGCACGCCAAACTCCTCGGCGGCCTGCGCCGCCAGGATTTCTCCATCCGCCCATTGCATGCCGCAGAAGCCGACCGGGGCGAGCGCCACGGGCATGGAGACGTCCTGGCCGACCATGGTGGTTGCGAGCGACCGGTTGGTCATGTCGACCGCAACGCGCTGACGCAACTTTACCTCATTGTAGTCGCTCTCATTGGCCCGGTAGGTGCTTTCGGTCCATGAGCCGGAATCCGCGTAGTCGAAGAACATTTTCGGCACGCGCCGCTTGGCGCGTTTCTTCAGGTCCGCGACTTCAAGAATTGGCCCCATTACGGATCTCCATTACCCATGCCTGCAGTGCTGATCCGCCGCTCAAGAAGGTCCCCGTGGCCGATCTGCGCGCATCATAGCGATGCCGGTCAGGCTGACAAGCGTTGCCGCAGTGATTGGACAAATTTCTTTACCAGTTGCTTTGTTCAGGTCACTTGTCGCCGGACGTAGTGTCGGTATGCAGTTCGAGAAGCTGTTTGCGAATGGACTCGTCCTTGACCAGATAGGCCGAGAAAGTATGGGAGGCGCCGCCTGCCAGGTCCGGAAATGGGTTCTCGTTCACAAAGCCCGTATAGAAATCGATGTGGTGGCCCCTGATGCCGCTGCCCGTATCGGCCGCAAAGACGTAACCGTCATGGGTAATGGTTGTCCCGTCATGGAGCGTCAGCTTGCGGCCCTTGAGCTTCGGGATGAACAGCAGCGACCTGTATCGGATCGGAAACTGGCGTCGGTCGACCGCGATCGTTCGAAACGCCGCCAGCGGCATGTTGTCGATACCGTAGCCGTATTTGACCTTCGGCGACGTGACCTTGAAGAAGCGCGTATGGCGCATGCCGATCCGTGCGCGGGCATGCAGGTGGGGATAGTATTTGTCGCAATTGACCTGCGAGGGGCCATCGGCGTCGCGCACATTGACAATGACATTGCTGCCGTCCGGCATGGCGATGACCGCCGCACCTTCCAGCGCTGCCTTGCACCAGTCTTCGCGGTCGAGTTTCGGGCCGATCGGCTTGTCATGTGCGTCGAGCAGGTCAAACCCGTCCTTGCTCTCCTGTGCGATCTTGGTGTGATAGTAGGTGCCCCAAAGCTTCACGTGACGGTGCTTTGACAGATCCTTGGGGGCCTCGTAGCAGAATTCCAGCGGATCGTCCGACGCGCCTGCCGGCGCAGCCGCGACAGCGGCAATCATCAGTATCGCGGCTTTGAAGCTGGCGTATTTCACGGTCCGCGGTCCTGTCTCCGGCGCATCCCTGGAAGACGATCCGGTTGCGAGCTTATCCGATTGCTTCACCATTTGCACAAACCTGGCCGCCTCAGTTGCGTGAACGCTGAGCTGAAACGGTCCGGTGGAGGCGATTGAGCGCCATTTTCCTGAGCGCCAGATAATTGCCCTTTATCGAGGTTGCGATGTTTTTGTGGCGTTGTTTGATGGCATTGCGCTCAGCCTCGAGGAAACTGCCGCCGAGCACATCGCTGATCTCGCGAACCATCTGCGGCCGGACCGCCCAGATATCGAGACCAAGTTCCCAGAAATATTTGATGTCCTCGTCAATCTGCCGGAAGACCCTCTGACGGGAAAGGATCTTTTGCGCGCCTTCGCGGCTGAGCAGATAGCCGACCGCACCGGCACCGACGCTGAGCGGTTTCACCATTTCAATCGGCCCATGTGTGTCCTGTTCAGCAAATCCGGATTTCGGAGGTCCGAAATCGAACAGTTTGAGCATGTCCTTGCCGACCATGATGTCGTCGACATGGGTGAACAGGTGCCGCCAGCGGGATGCAACATCCCGGCAGGCGAAATCATCCTCCAGGAACAATCCGAATGGCTGACCGGTCTCGAGGAACTGACGCATCATCTTGCGATGGCCGGCATAAACGGCGATCTCGCCGTCACTGAGCGGCCGCTTGGAATATCGCCTGTTGAGCGCGGCGTCATAGTGCCGGCCAAGCGCCGCATCGTCGGCGCCGTAGCCGGACACCAGTTGCCAGTCGAGCGCGGACGGGAACTGGCGCATCTGCCGGGTTACGGATTCACGGCGCACGGAACCTGCACCTTCGAATGTCAGCACGAAAGCCGCGATATTTTTGCAGCAGGGGCTCACGAGCGCACATGCCTTATTTCTGTGTTCGGCAAACCGATCGGGACGACCCCGCAGTCGCGCGCCCAGTAGCCGAACCCCTCGGTCTCGAGCAGATCCACATACGGTATCTCCGGAAATCGTATCCCGGCACGGTGCACCGATGCATGGACCAGCAACATCGTGCCGCCGACGCCGAAGAGCTCGACCCTGTCGCAGGCCCGCAGATCATTGAAATGCAGGCGCCGCGGGGTTCTGCCCGGAGGTATGTAAACGCCGCCGCGGACATGTTTGTAGTATCCACTGTCGCGCCGCTCGTCGGTGACGGTAAAACTGTTGAGGTCGTAGGTCGCTCCGCCCGGCTCGAGCACGCAGTTGGGAACCACGATCTTCTCGCGCTCACGCAGCAACGTCTTCAGAATGTCCGGCGGATAGTCGTCGACATCGGCGTCGATCCACAGCACCCAGTCCGTTTGTCCGTCGATGGCATTGTCGATGAGATGATTGCGGACCTTCGCAAGACCGCTTCTGCGCATCTTCTGGATCTTCGGTTTCCAGCGCGTCTTGCGAGGGAACACGATGCCGATTTCTTTCTTGAGGCACAAAACCTCGGAGAACTCCGAACGCAGTTCGTCGCACAGGCCTTCCAGCTTTTCCCAACTGCCGTCCGCGCTGTCGCCTTCGCAAAATGCGATCCGGATCCGCTCCTTCGGATAGTCGAGCGCCCGCAGCAGGGCGACGGTGCGGTCCAGGAAGGGTTCCGCGTCGCGTACCGGTATAAGGCAAGTGATATTCTGATCCTCGAACGGTTTGTCCGGACACAAGGGCAGGTCGAGAATACCGCGATCGACGCGCGAACGCGCTTCTTCGCGTGAAAGATATTCGCCGCGTGTCAGCCGGTAGCGGGTTCGCCTGATGATTTTCTTGAATCTGCGCAGCGGCGTTTCGTACCAGTCCTGATACCAGGTGCCGAACCAATAGTGCGTGGAAAGGCGGTGGCCCGCATAATCGCCGAACTGGTCGGCTTCCGATTCCACCTTCAGCTTGGTGAGCGGATTGAACAGCTGGCACGAGTTGATGCTCAATTGTTCAGGCCGGTCATACTGCCTGACACATTGGGTCAGCAGCACCGGTCCTGTCGAATCCATGACATCCTTTGAATGACGGCAGCGCTTGAGAGCCTCGAATACGATCAACCAGAAGGGATGGCGTTTCGGGCTGACCATCGTGCCGTTGAACAGCAGGTGGTCCAACTGCCGCACTTCACAATGGTCGTAAAGATGCTCGACCGGTTCGTGCGCCAGGACGATACGCTCTTCGTCAGCCAGCAACCCAAATGATTCATTGCACCGCGTGTCGAGATCGGCATAGACGCCGCCATGAATGTAAAGGAGCATATAACGGCCGGCATCGGCGCGTTGAACCGGATTCGGGTAACCGCGAAACTGTTCCAGAAATTCCGGAAAATGCTTGCCGACCAGTTCATCCAGATCCTCATCGGTCCACAACCGGTATTCCCAGTCGGGATTGAGCCTCTTCCAGCTATCCACCAGTTCCGAATATTCTCCGGGAATGTTTTCATCGCGCCAGGTTTGATGAATTATCTTCGGAACCATGAAGCAGAATCGCCCACCCAAAACCGTTCAGCTCGTCATCGATCCGTTCGAGCAGCCCGTATCCGGTGCCGAGCTCAGGAACGACGCTGTCAAAAGGGCGCTGATGCCGTTTACCGACGTGACGGTCGTCTCGCCGAAAGACTTTGCCGTCTCAAACCAGCGGCTGACCGGTAACAAGAGCGCCCCAACTCTTCTGGCGCCAGATGAAACATGTGTGCAGAATTTCGTCAAGTATATCGGCCACGAACGGCCGGACATACTGTTGTTCGAAGGCGTCGGACTATTAAAGTTTTGTGAAGCTCTGGTTTCACAAAGTGTCTTCAAAATACCCAGGCTGGTTCTGGATTTTCACAATGTCGAAAGCGCGCTTTGGGAAGAGAACGTCTTCGCGCGGATGGGCGTATTGCGTCGGCTGTGGAAGGCAAGGCGTGTCGTCGGTGCACGCGAAAGCGTCCGTCTCGCGGATCGCGAGGCTGTCCGGCTCAGCGATGCGGTCCTGGTTCCGACCGGCGAAGACAGGCAGCGGCTGACCGACCTTGTCGGCGACGAGAAGCAGGCCGGCAAGATCAGGGTGGTTCCCAATATTGCACCGTCCTGGGCGCTGCGGCGACTTGCGGCGGCGCCCGTCGCAAATGAGCGGGGCGGGATCAGGCGTCTGTTGTTTGTCGGTCACCTCAGATACACGCCCAATGTGGAGGCGGTTGACGCTCTCGTCCATCGGATCTGGCCGCAATTGCGCGGTGAATTCCTGGATATGCGGCTGGTCATCGCCGGGCGCAATCCGGCGCGACGCGTTCGGCGCTGGGCCGGCTCGCGCACGGACATTGAACTTCACGCCGATCCATCCTCGCTCGACGGCATCTATGATGGCTGCGATGTGGCGATCATGCCCCTGCGCCAGGGCGGGGGCTCCCGTCTGAAAGTGCTGGAGGCCTTTGCGGTCGGAATGCCGGTGATCGCAACGGCCAAGGCCGTCGAAGGTCTCGGCCTTACGCCGGACCGGCATTGGCTGCGAGCGGAAACGGCGCAAGACTATGTCGCGGCGATCCGGCGTCTCATCCGGGATCCCGGTCTAGGTGCGCGGCTTGTTGGCGAGGGCAGGGCGCTTGTCGCAGAGCGCTATACCGACAAGGCCCTGGCGGATACGCTCGCGCCCATCATTCGCGACCTGAACCCGCAAAGGGCCTAAACCCAACGGCCTGCGGCAATTCACCCGATTGCGGCAGCTCACGTTCGGCGTCACATGTCGGGAAGACAGGATGGGTCACCGATGAACGAGCGACGTGCAAGAATTTCGCGGGAAATTTCGGAACGGACGGGCATTACCGAGGCGCTGATCGAACGCCTTGTCCGCCGATTTTACGATCGCGTGCGGGCCGATCCCGTTCTGGGGCCGATTTTCGCCGAGCGGATTACGCACTGGGAGCCGCATCTCCAGCAGATGTTCGCCTTCTGGTCGTCCGTCGCGCTCCTCACCGGGCGCTATCACGGACGTCCGATGCCGAAACACGCGCCGCTGCCCGTATCGGCGGAGCATTTCGACCGGTGGCTGACGCTCTTTGAAGAAACGGCGCGCGAACTCTGTACGCCCGAGGCGGCGGCGCATTTTGCCGAAAGGGCGCGCAACATCGCCCAAAGCCTCGAAATGGGCGTTGCGCAACACCGGGGCATCCTGCTGGCGCCCGGCGAGAGATTGGGCGACGGCGCCATCCTCTCGCCGGAACCGGCCACGCGCTAAGGCCGCTATCGCGCCAGCGGCAGCCGGTCCTCGACGATCTTTGCCCAGAAGGCGATGCCATACGGAATTGCGTCGTCATTGAAATCATAAGCCGGGTGATGCAATCCGGCCGAGTCCCCGTTGCCGATAAATATGATGGCGCCGGGATGCTCCTGCAGCATGTAGGAGAAGTCTTCACCGCCCAGCCGTGCCGGTTGTTCGCGGTCGACATTTTCCGCACCGGCCACCCCGATGGCGGCCTCTGCCGCGCGATCGACCTGGTCGCTGTGATTGACCGTTACCGGGCAGAGCCGCTCATAGTTGAGTGTCGCCTTCACCCCGTGGCTTTCGGCAACGCCCGCGACGATCTCGTGCATGCGCCGTTCGATGATGTCGCGGGTGTCCTCGTGCAGGTTGCGGACCGTGCCTTTCATCGTCGCCGTTTGCGGAATCACATTGTTGGCCTCGCCCGCCTGAAGCGCGGTGATCGAGATCAGCCCGTTCTTTGCCGGATCGGTGTTGCGGGTGATGATCGATTGGAAGCTGTTATAGATGGCATTCGCCGCCGCCAGCGGATCGACGCATTTATGGGGCTGGGATGCATGTCCGCCGAGACCCTCAATGTCGATATAGAAGAAATCGGTCGCGGCCAGTGTCGGGCCGTCACACAGCCCGAACTCGCCGACAGGCATGTTCGGCATGTTGTGCATGCCGTAAATCTCGTGAAGTCCGAGACGCTCGAAAAGGCCGGTATCCACCATCGCCTTGGCGCCCAGGCCACCTTCTTCGGCGGGCTGGAAAATCAGTACGGCCTTTCCGGAAAAATTGCGTGTCTCCGCAAGGTACTTGGCGGCGCCCAGCAACATGGCGCTGTGGCCGTCATGCCCGCACGCATGCATTTTGCCGGGCGTTTCGGAAGCATGTCCGGCATCCGAGGCCTCCTCGATCGGCAAGGCATCCATATCGGCGCGCAGCCCGATTGTCGGCCCGTCGCCCGCACCGTTGATTATGGCGACGACACCGGTTTCGGCGACGTTCTCGTAAATCTCGTCGACACCGATCTCGCGAAGGCGTTCGGTGACGAAGCGGGATGTTTCCGGCAGATCGAACAAAAGCTCCGGATGACGGTGCAGCCAGCGGCGCCACTCGGTTACTTCCGGGACAAGATCGGCGATGCGGTTGTTCTTTATGTACATTATTGACCCTATGGGATTGGTGGAGCCCGCCGTGTCCGATGCGTCTTGCGCGCAATTGACATGACACGGGGCGTAAACGGGAAAAGTGTCACACGACATTTATTCGAGACGCATAAAGACGGCAAGCGCTGGGGCGACATCGGCGGCCTGCCAAAGGCTGCAGCCGGGTAGCCCATCCTGTCGGAGGTCGTTGATTGGTCTTTATGGAAATTCTTTTCGGGCAGATGCGACGATCCCGCACCCTTGTTCCGGACCGGAAGCGCGGAGCTCCGATCCGGCATACGTGTCATTCAGCCGACATCCAGTCCACGCAGTTGCAGTGGATTGGGGCTTGAGCGGTCCGGTGCAATATAGGACCTTGCCGCCCGCGAGACGGCACCCGCGGCGCGGGTCATGCAGCGCCACCTGATCAGGCGGGCCTTGACCATCATGTCGAGCGGATCGGCTGTATTTGGGAAATTGTGTTTGGTCATGTTACATCCACTCCTTTCTCCCAACCGTTGGATTACCACTGATGTAGGGCGCATTTGTGGACGATACCTTGACGCAACATTACGTTTTTGTAATCCAGCCACAGCGCCGATCGCGCAAGGCAAGAAGCAGATAGAAGGATCGACCCATGGGCCAAGCACGCCGCGTCGCCTGCATAGGCGAAGCCATGGTGGAGCTTTCAATGGACACCGCCGGCCAGACCGCGCGCATCGGCTATGCCGGCGACACGCTGAACACCGCGATCTACATGGCGCGGGAATGCCCCGGCGTCCACGATATCGCTTTCGTGTCCACTGTCGGCACGGACAGGTTCTCCGGTGACATGCTGGCCTTCATCGAAAGCGAAGGCGTTTCGACCGCGGCGGTCGCACGCGACGACACGCGCCTGCCGGGCCTTTACGCCATCAGCACGGATGCCAATGGCGAGCGGTCGTTTTCCTACTGGCGCGAGAATTCCGCTGCGCGAACGCTGTTCCAGACTGCCGGCGGTCGCGATTTTTCCGCTCTAGACGGCTTTGACGTCGTCTATCTTTCGGCCATCACGCTTGCCATCTTGCCACTATCCATCAGAAGCGGGCTGCTCGACTGGATATCCGGCTTTCGTAAACGGGGCGGGTTGTTTGCCTTCGATTCCAATTTCCGCCCCAGGCTCTGGGATAGTGTCGAGGCGGCGCGGCAGGCCGTATCGCAGGCCTGGCGCAACTGCGATATCGGCCTTCCCTCGGTGGATGACGAGATGGCGCTTTTCGGCGACAAGGATGCATCCTCGGCGTTGGCGCGGCTGGAGGCTTACGGCATAGGCATCGGCGCGCTCAAGCGCGGCGCCGACGGACCGGTGCCGATCAACGGAGAGGCCGACCCCGCGCTATGCTTCGACCCCGCCCAGAAGGTAGTCGATACCACGGCCGCCGGTGACAGTTTCAACGGGGCGTTCCTGGCTGCCTATCTGGCCGGGAATTCGCTCGGCGAGGCCATGCTGGCCGGGCATAACCGCGCCGCAAAGGTTATCGGCATCCGCGGGGCGATCGTTCCGAGGCAGGAGAGCGGCTGACCACCGGAGTTTCGCCGGTCGCAGGCCCTCAGATGCTGCGGATCAGCCCGCCGTCGACGCGGGTCATCTGGCCCGTTACGTAGCCTGCGGCATCGGAAAGCAGGAAAACCGCCACCTTGGCGAATTCCTCGGGCCGGCCGTAACGCTTGATCGGCAGGTCGGCCTGCGCCGAAGCACGAACCGCATCGACGGATTTGCCCTCCCGCTCTGCTCTGGCGGAGTCAAGCCGACTGAGCCTGTCGGTGTCGATCTTGCCGGGCAGGATCATGTTGACCGTGATGCCGTCGGCGGCGACCTCGGCCGACAGTGACTTGCAGAAGCCGGCGACGGCGCCGCGGATGGTGTTCGAAACGGAAAGGTTCGGAATCGGCTGGACGATGCCGGAGGAGCCGACCGCGACGATGCGGCCCCAGCCGCGCGCCTTCATGGCCGGAAGCGCGGCTTCCGTGACCCGCACGATGCTGAACAGCATCATCTGCGTCGAATTGTGCCAGACCTCGTCGGAAACGCCGGTCGATGGGGATGGCGGCGGCCCGCCGGCATTGTTGACGAGCATGTCGGGTTTGAATTCGTTTTCCACCCTTGTGCAGAAGGCCGCGACGGCCTGCGGGTCCGACAGGTCGACCGGGCAGGGCGTTGCGGTCACGCCATGCTTGCGCGCAATGTCAGCCGCAATCGCTTCGAGTGCCTCCGCGTTGCGTGCGACGAGCACGACATTGGCGCCTTCCTGCGCCAGCGTGTCGGCGATTGCGCGGCCGATGCCCTGCGATGCGCCGAGAACAAGCGCCGTCTTACCGGTAATTCCCAGATCCATTTTCTATCCCGTCGTTGAAATGCGTCGTTCGGCTGCTCTACCGCGTGCCGGTGCATGAGTGCAAGGACATCGCCCTCAGGCTGAGCTGATCGCCTCACCCGCCATTGAAGGCATAACGCCCGTCAACCACGCCGGTGGTGGGCGGCACCCGTGTCGCCTCGAATAGGTCGTGACCTTCCTTGAGGTTCTGCCAGAAACTAATCCATTGCGAACCGGCATAGTCGGTAAGCGCTTCTTCCGTCATGCGGAACGGAAACACATGCACGTCGAATGCACTCTGTCCGCCGCTCAGCGCCGCCTCGGCGATGAGATAAATCTCCTCGATGCCCCCGTCGGTCATCGCGTAGCAGCCGATCGAAACGCATTTGCCGTGCACCATCAGGAAGCTGCCGGTGCGCCCGTGAGCCCGGTCATAGCGGTTGGGGAAACCGAGATTGAAGGAAAGGTGATAGCTGCTGTTCGGATTGAGCTGCCGGGCCGAGACCGAATAGAAGCCCTCCGGCGACTGCCGGTCGCCCTCCATCAGTTTCGGCCCCAGCCCGCCGGAATAACTGCAGATCGGATAGGTCTTGAAGAGGCTATACTGCGCGCCGTCTTGCACCCAAAGTTCCAGTTCGCTGGACGCCTTGAAGATGCGGATGAAGATCGGCGCGCCGAAATGAAGACCCTGTTCGGCAAGCCGGCTTTCCAGTTCCGGAACGACGATTTCACGAACCGCGTCGAGATTGGCCGTGCCGGGTATCAGAGACCGGAGCAGGTAGACCGATGCGCCGGCGATGACGACGGCGGCAAAGGCGGCGGAAAACAATGTTGTTCGCATCGTCATCGGAAGCCGGCTGAACAATCCTCTCATGGGGTCGACCGTTAGGAGCTGTTTGCGTCGGAAATTTGTTTGCCGCAGTCAGAGGATCGCCGTGCCGACGCTGGCGCCGCCGCAAACATAGAGCGTTTGGCCGGTGACGAAACTGCTCTTCTCGTCCGCAAAGAACATGAAGGCGTTGGCCACATCCTCGACCGTGCCGAGCCGTCCCACGGGAATGCGCGTCGCGAGCTCGGCCTCCTTTTCGCTACCCTTCGGGATGATGCCCCAGAAATTGTCGGTCAGGATCGGACCCGGCGCGACCACGTTGACGGTGATCTGGTGCGGCGCGAGTTCCAGCGCCCAGGTGCGCGCCATGCCGATCATACCGGCCTTCGAAGCGCTGTAGGCGGTGCGGGTGGCAACGCCCAGCGCGGCACGCGAGCCGTTGAAGATCACGCGCCCAAAGCGGCGCTCCTTCATACCCGGCAGCACCGCCTGGAGCAGGGTGAGGGCCGAGCCGAGATGCAATTGCGCAAGGCCGGTAATGTCCGATGGTTTTGCATCCTCGATCAGGTTCGGCCAGATCAGGCCGGCATTCTGGATGAGATGCGTGACCTTGTGGTTTGCGGCGATTTCCGCTGCCGCCGCGCTGACAGCCTCGGGATCGAGCAGGTCGGCCTCCACCGAAGACAGCCGCTCATGGGCAAAGTCCGGTGCGTGTCGCGCCACCGATATGACAGCATAGCCTTCGTCCAGCATGCGCCTGGCGATATCGGCGCCGATGCCCTTGTTGCCGCCGGTGATGACGGCGGTCATTTGCCCGCTCATGACACCGCTCCATTATCGGCAACGAGCGCCATGACACGCAGCGGGCTGCCCGTTCCCTGCTTGATCTTCAGCGGCGCGGTGCACAGCAGAGCGCCGGTCGGCGGCAAACGGTCGAGATTGTTGAGGCACTGCAGGCCATAGCATCCGGCACCATGCAGGATGTAGTGGGCCGGGTAGGGCGGCGTGTAGTGCATGCCCTGGCCGGCATCGGTGCCGACGGTTTCCGTGCCGAAGCCGCGAACATTACGCTCCTCGACGAGCAGCCGAACCGCCTCCGGCGTCGGACCGGGCGAATGCGGGCCGTCCTCGCGCATGTTGAGATAGGCGTCGCCGCGCCGCTTCGACCAGTCGGTGCGCATCAGCACCCAGCAATCCTCGGGGATCCGTCCGTGCTTTGCCTCCCAGGCGGTGATGATCTCCGGCGTCAGCTCGAAATCATCATTTTGAGATGCGCCTTCCGAACAGTCGATCACGCACACCGGACCGACGAATTTGTCGGCCGGGATGGTGTCGACGCTGTTGTTCGGAAGATCGCGCCCGGAGATCCAGTGGACCGGCGCGTCGAAATGGGTGCCGGTATGTTCGCTGCAGGTAAAATTGTTCCATTTCCAGGCCGGTCCCCGGTGATCATAGGCGGAGACTTCTTCCATGCGAAAGCCGGCGCACTGGCCGAATTCCGGTGGCAGCACGATGACCGGGAAATCCGGGTCCAGCGTGTGGGTAAGGTCCACAACCTTGACCGCGCCGGACGACAGCGATTGCGCAAGGCCCGTCAGCAGGGCGGCTGGATCAGCGGTCGTGGTCATCCCTGGCCTCTTGTGTCGAGCATTTCCCGTTCGAGGATTTTCGGGCCGGCCCGCCAGCGGTCGATAAGATCCTTCGCCACATCGCCGACGAAGACATCTTCAAGCCCGTCCTTCAGCCCGCCGACCACGGCCCGGGCGAGTGCCGCCGGCAGCACCTTGGGCGGCGGCAGCGGCTGGTGCCATTCATCCTCGGTCGGGCCGGTGAACACATTCATCACCCGCACCCCGCCCTGCAGCAATTCGGCGCGCAGGCACTGCGAAAGCGAGAGTGCCGCCGCATTCGAGGCAGAGAATGCGCCGAATTCCGGCATGTTCGACCAGGCATAGACCGACAGGATATTCACCCAGGCCGTGGCGCTGTTGTCGCCGTCTGCGCCGCGGCCGCGCATTGCCGGCCCGAAGGCCTGGGCAAGCCGCATCATGCCGAAGAAATTCACCTCCATCTCGTCGCGCGAGAATATGACGTCGCCACGGTCCATGATGCCGCCGGGTCGCACGAAACGGGCATTGTTGATGAGAATATCGGTCTTGCCGCCGATCTCGGCGGCAAGCTCGGTCACCGACGCGGTGTCGGTCACGTCGAGCGGCATGATTTCGACATTGGCGATTTTTTCCAGCGTCGCGCGGTGCGGGTAGGGGTGCCAGCTTTCGGCCTCGCCGACAAAGATGAGCGATGCCCCGGCTTCGGCAAGCGCCTGCGCCAGGGCCGGTGCGTTCTCGTTGCGGGCATCGGTGATCAGCACGCGCCGGTGCTTGGGATCGCAGGTCATTTCGCGCATGTGAGGATCGTCCTCCATATTCGGCGTCGCTTTCTGCGGCAGGGCAAACATCACGCCCTGGCCGGACTTGTCCAGCTTGATGGAAAGCCGTACCGGATCGTCGACGGCGACATCGCCGTGGACGTGACACATGACCGACGGCCCGATATCGAGCCGCACCGTTCCGACACGCCATGGCGTGCGCTCGCGGAAATAGACATTCGTGCTGATGCGCACGGTGGTGTCGGCAATCAGCCGGCCGGCCGGCGAGACATCCGTCCAGTTGAGTTCAACGGACAGGCACGAGCCGCAGGCATCGCGCGGCGGATATTGCACGGCTCCGCATTCGGCGCAGGTCTGCAGCATGAAACGGCCCTCGGCCGCGGCCGCCGCAAAGCCGAGTGCAGCGCGGCTGCGCACATGCGACGGCCGGGTCGGCACGCGGGTGCGTTTCTGCGGGTTTTTGCGGGGCGGGGGGCTGAGCGGATCGGTCATGCTGTGCCACCGCTGAGAATTGCCGCGCCGGAACAAAGGCCACGGTCGTAATTGATCATGCCGAAACCGGATACCATTGCCGTCGCGGCGTCTTTCACCTGTGTCGGCCCTGCTATGCCCGTCACCTGACGGATCGCCTCAACCAAGCCGATATAGCCGCCGGCGGCGCCTGCCTGTCCGGCGGACAATTGGCCGCCGCTTGTATTGTGCGGAAAATCGCCGTCGATCGTCAGGTCATGCGCGCGCACGAATTGCGGCGCTTCGCCTTTCTCGCAAAAACCGAGATCCTCGAACTGCATCATCACGATGACCGGATAGTCGTCATAGGTCTGCAGCACGTCAATTCCATCGGCCATCAAGCCTGCCATGCCGTAAAGTTCGTCGACATCCATCGCCCAGCCGCCGCGCATCTGGATCGGATCGTCGGCAAAGGCATTGTGGCGCTCGATGGTCGAGCGGATATGGGCGTGGGGCAGGCCGGCGGCCCGAGCATCTTCCTCGCGCATCACCAGGAAGGCTTCGGCGCCGGCCACCGGCATCACGCAGTCGAACAGGGCGATCGGGTCGGAGACCGCCCGCGCAGCCATATATTGCTCAAGGCTGAGCGGTTTCTTCATGATCGCATGCGGATTGCGCAGGGCGTTCTGTCGCTGCGCCACGCATATGGCGCCGAAATCCTGACGCTTTGCTCCATAATGACGCATATAATGATCCGTCAGAAGCGCGAAACAGGCATTCGGCCCGCCCGAGCCGTAAGGGTAGGAAGCATCCTGTGCGAAACGGCTGAAGCTTGAAAGCGTGCGCCGGAAACTGTCGACATGGTTTGTATCGCCGGCAAGGCAGGCGACCATGCGTGTGTCGCCAGCCTGTACCGCGCGCGCTGCCCGCCGCAGGGCCGTTATGCCGCTTGCGCCGCCAAACGGGATATGGTCGAGCCAGCGTGCCGTCAGTCCGAGATGCTGGGTGAGACCCACGGCGGTGTCGGGAAAGAGCGTGAAGCTGGACACGCAAAAGCCGTCGATTTCGGACGGTTTGACGCCCGCCTGCGCACACAACTGCCTCAATGCGCGGGCAATCCACCAATGCGCGGATTCCTTCGAAAAACGCTCATAGGGCACTGTCACCGGTACGGCGGCAACCACCCCGTCATAACCCTTTCGCGTTGCGCTCACGACGGCACCAGGCGCTTCTTCATGGTCCGCGTATCCACGGTCGCGGGATCGGCGAGCAGCGACGGCACGAGTTTCTTCAGTTCGCCCCGCTGGATCTTCTGGGTCGGCGTCAGGGGCAGCGCGTCGATAAAGGCGACATATCCGGGCGCCTTGTAATAGGCCATGCGCTCCAGCGCCCAGGTCACGATCGCCCGGGCGGCTTCCTCGGAGCGCGCTCCGTCCGTCACGATGCAGGCAAGCACCTCGTCGCCGCGCAGCGCATCGGGCGCGGCTGCAGCCGCTACCGCGCGGATGTCCGAGTGCTGCATCAGTACCGTCTCCACCTCGACGGCGGCGATGTTCTCGCCGCTGCGGCGGATCACGTTCTTCTTGCGGTCGACGAAAAAGAAATCGCCTGCCTCATCCCGCATGACGATATCGCCGGTGTGGAACCATCCGTCGTCCCAGGCATCAGTGGTGGCCTGCGGGTCCTTGTAATACTCGGAAAAAAAGCCGTAGCGCGGATCGGGTCCGGCGCGCCGCACAAGCAATTCGCCGGGCTCACCTGCCGCAGCCTCCGATCCGTCGTCAAGAACGATACGCGTCTCGACTTCGGCCTCCGGGCGGCCGAGGCAGCTTTCGCCGCGGCGGCGCGGCTCGCGATTGGCCGCGATCACCGCGCCCGCACCGGTCTCGGTCATCGCCCAGGCCTCCACCAGCGGGATGCCGAAGCGCTCCTCGAAGGGTATATGCAGCCTGGGATCGATGCCGGCCCCGAAGCCGAATCGCACCGAATGATCGCGATCCTGCGCAGATGCCTCCGCCTTCATCAGGATCGAGGGCATGACGCCGAGGTAATGCAGGCATGTGGCGCGGCTGTCGCGCACGCTTTGCCACCAGCTCTTGGGATGAAAGCGATCGAGCACGATGAGGCAGCCGCCGACGGTGATCATCGCCATCAGCGAACAGGCCATGGCATTCATGTGGAACATGGGCAGCGGCGTGATCATGCGCTCGCCCTCTTCATGCAGAGCGCAGACACCGCCGGCATGGGCATACCAGTGCCCGGCATGCAGGAAATAGGCGTTGGAGAGCACGCAGCCCTTCGGGTTGCCGGTCGTTCCGGATGTATAGAGCATCGCAGCTTCGCGGGAAGGCGAAGGCTCGACATCGCCCATCTCATCCGCCCGCAGGGCGGGTAACTCCATATCGCCGCTGATGACCGGAAAGCCGACGCCCGAAGCCCGGCTCGCTTGTTCGAGGTCGGCGATGCGGTTGGCCGTTGCGATCGCCAGAACCGGCTCCGCGTGGCCGGCCATATAGGCCAGCTCCGCCGATTGGAGATCCGGATTGACCGGCACCACCGAAAGGCCAAGGGCATTCAGCGCGAACCAGTGCAGGAAATAGGACGGGCGGTTCTCCAGCAGCAGCATCACGCGCTCGCCGGCGCGGTATCCTGCCTTCGCATATTGGGCCCGGATCATGTCGACCGCGTCGAGCATGTCGCGATAGCTTCGCTCGCCGGCCTCGATACCGTAGGCATCCGCCGTTTCCGGCAGAATGCTCAGGAACGGCCGCTCCGGCCAGCGGCGGGCCGCTGCCGCAAAAAGCTCGTAAACCGTTCGGACTGGGAACTGGTTGTCGTTCATATGGCCGTTTTACAGGAAGAGCTGGATATTGCCGAACGCGGCGTCGCTGTTCAGCAGGTCGACACGCTTCAACCGGATCTTGAGTTCCTCACCGACGAGAACCAGCTCGTGGCGCGCAGTGGCGGCAAGCAGGAACTGCTCGTCAAGCCGCGTCTCGACATAGTGGAACGGCGTGTGGGTGACGAAAAGACCCTTCTCACGGTCCATCTCGTCGACGAACGGCCGCGACAGCACGTGATGGCAGCGGCTCTTCGGCTTTTGCGAGAAGGTGCGCTCGCCCTTCAGGCGCTCGACGCGCAGCTTGCGCAGGAATTCGTCCTCGTAGAGCAACGACGTCACCAGATGCGGGTCTTCCTGCTTGTAGTCCAGCGGCATCCAGTAATAGCCGTCCTCGGTCCACAGATCGAGCCATTCGTCGAAACGGCCGTCATCGATCATGCGCGCTTCTTCATAGACGAAGTCGATCAACTCGTCGCGGGAGGGAAAGCTCATTGCGCCGCCCCCATCGTCATCGTCATGTATTTCTTCCAGGCGTGGAACTGGTTGCGCATCTGCCGTTCGGTCGTGCCGTTTTCGACCGCCGTCTCGTCCATGTCCTCGCCCTCGGCGTAAAGCCGCTGGACATTGACCCATTCCAGCCCGTCCGAATGCAGGCCCTCCTGCGCCCGCTCGTACATTTCAAGGTCGTCATGGCCGACGACCGAGGTCGGCGCGTTGATCAGCCGGTTGTACATGGCGGTCCGTTGCAGCAGCATGTCCGGCGCGCCGACGAGCCGGTAGATATAACTTTCCACCAGCGTCTTGTTGGCGGCCAGCGGGATGAAGATCCGCAATTGCTGGATCGGCCCCTTGATCATGATGTTGGGGAAGTAGACGGTGTTGTGCCGGTTCTCGCCGAGGATCGCTTTCGCCCGTTCCTCGCCATGGGCTTCGACCATCTGATCGAAATAGCCGGGCACCGCAGAATAGTCGGAGTGGATCGAGTGATGCACGCCCGTATGGCCGTGGCCGTTCGGCCAGGTGCGGATGCCCATATCCTCGAAGAATTCGTAAGGCGACATGAAGGGCGCGATCACCTCCATCGCCATCGGTTTCGTCGTGCCTTCCGGTTTGTCCAGTGACTCCCACAATTTGACGGCGGTTCCTGCCGAACTCTCATGGGCGACCATCGGGTGGCAGGTATCCGTCTGGTTTTCGACCAGCATTTTCCAGTTGCACTGGTGCATGTAACGCAGCGGCGGACCGGCGACCTCCAGCCGGCCCTCCGGGGAGCGGTCGATCATGTTGTCCAGGGAACTCAACGAATCGCCGAAGAATTCGTCGAAGCCGGGGCCTTCCGGATTGAGCCGTGCGAAGATGAAGCCGCGATAATTCTTCACCGCGCCGACCGGCGCCAGGCCCCTGGCCGCCTCGCTGTCTTCGAGCCCGGTATCCTTGTAGCCCTTCTTCAGGGGGATCGCGAGCAGGCAGCCATCGGTCTTGAACGACCAGGCATGATAGGGGCAGCGGAAGAACTTTCCGGTATTGCCTTCCCGGTCGATGACGATCTTCGTTCCCTTGTGCGGGCAGCGATTGTGCATCACATAGACGTCGCCATCCGTGTGGCGCGCCATCAGCACCGGCTGGCGGCCGATCTCGGTGGCGAAATAGTCGCCCTTGTTGGGTACCTGGCTGTCATGGCCGACAAACACCCATGTGTTTGCGAACAGGTGCTTCATCTCCAGATCGAACACCTCGTCGTCGATATAGACGTCGCGATGCACCTGAGTCGGCCGGATCAGCGCTTCGATCGATGCCGCATTGCCGCTATACCTGCCCATGGCTGCTTCCTCCCGGTCTACAGATCGAGGACAAGCCTGTCCGATTTCGCCCTCGATACGCAAATCTGCATGACATCATTGGCGGCGCGTTCGTCATCGGTGAGGATCACATCGCGATGATCGGGCACGCCGTCAATCACACCTGTCTGGCAGATACCGCAATCGCCCCGCTGGCAATCATAGATGAGATCGACGCCGGCTTCCTCCAGAACCTCGATGATCGACCGGTCCGGCGGGATTGTAAACACCTCGCCGGTGGAACTGATCTCGACTTCGAAGGAGCCGCCGGCCACCTGTTCGTCGTGCTTGCTGAACAGCTCGAAATGGACGTGATCCTTGTCGATGCCGGCCTCATGGGCGCGTTCGCGCACTGCCTCGATCATGCCGCGCGGACCGCAGACATAAAGATGTGCGCCGGACGAGGCGGCGCTGACAACGGCGCCGAGATCGACCGCGGTATCCGGCTCGTCGTCGCAATGCAACGTCAGCGCATCGCCGCAAATCGCCTGCAGGGGCTCCACAAATGCAAGTGCCGACCGCGTCCGGCCGCAATAATGAAAATCGAACGGGCGCCCGGCGGCCGTCAGTTCGCTCGCCATTGAAAGGATCGGCGTGATGCCGATGCCGCCGGCGATCAGGACGATCGAGGCATCCTGTTGCTTGACCGCGAACTGGTTTTCAGGGCCGGCGGCCGTGATCACATCGCCAGCCTTGAGCGTGTGCATGAAGCTTGATCCGCCGGCACTGTCTTCCTCGAGGCGCACGCCAAGCCGGTAGCTTCGCGGGTTCTGCGTGGCGTTGTGCGACGGATCGGTGTTGACCAGGGAATAGGGGCGTTCGCCGCCGTCGGGAAGCTGCACCTTGATATGGGCGCCGGCGCGATAGGGCGGCAGCGCGCCACCGTCCTCAGACGCGAGTTCGATGGTCCTTATCTGCGGTGTGGCCGCCTCGCTGCTGGTTACGACAAGCCTGAGCTCCGGCATGAATTTACTCGCGTGAGTCCGGTTTCCCGGACCGTGATACGCGCTCCTTCTCCCCTTCGGGACTATGCGTGAAGGAAAAATCGCATGTCAATATTTAAATCTAAAATATTTCATTTGCATATTTATGGAGCAGTCCAGCGGAGAACGGCCTTTTCGCAGATTTTCACTCAGAAATATGACTGAAATCGGAAATCCGTCGCCGCGTTTGAGGGCCATCGTGCGGATAAAACTTCGATATAATTGCATTTGCATGTAAATCGATTCCCGTTTCGAAGATCGGGAAAGCATGGCCGGGCAAGTGTTTCGACGTGGCGCCGGTCACAACAAACCCGGGCGGGATCGTCCTAGACTTCCGCCGCCATGCGCATTGCGGTGACCCGCTCGCGATGGATGACGTAGAGACCGGCGCCGATGGTGATGGCAATGCCGATCGAGGCAAGCGTGTTGGGAAAATCTCTGAATATCAGCCAGCCGATCAGTGTCGCCATCGGTATTTCCAGATATTGCATCGGCGCCAGCGTGGCGGACGGGGCAAAGCGCAGCGACCACGTCATCAGCAGATGCGCCAGGGTGCCGAGAATGCCGAGAAGCGCCAGCAGCACCCAATCCGAATTGTTCGGGGCGACCAGGATCAGCGGTTCGATTTCGGCATTGCTGAAGACCAGAAGGACAACGGCCAGGCCGGCGGTTCCGACGATGCCGCTGACGCCCTGCAGGCAGATTGGATCGACCTCCTTGGCAATTTGGCGGGTCACCAGCATGAAGAGCGAGAAGATGACGGCGACGAGCAGCGGTAGCAGCGCTGGCGCGCCCACCGCGGCAAAATTGGGCTGAATGACGAGAAGTGTGCCACAGAACCCGACCACGCAGGCGATGAGCCGGTGCGGCCCAATTTCCTCCGACAGGACATATTTGCCCAGAAGCAGCATGATGAACGGCATCACAAAGGCGATGGCTATGGCATCTGCCAGCGGCAAGTAGCGGTACGATTCGAACATTGCTCCAATGCCGATAATGTGCAGTACGGTCCGCAAAACAGTGAGCCGCAGCACCCGGCCGGACATGGCAAGGCTCCGACCGGTCATGAAAACCAGCGGGATCAGCAAGAGGGCTTGAATTGCGAAACGCACGACGAGTAGCACACCAAGCGGAACAGAATCGCCCAGCACCTTGGCGATGGAATCACCCAGCGGCGCTAGAATGCAGAATCCGATCATCAGGAGGATGCCGAGAAGCGGCCGGTCGGAGATCATGGGCGCGACGTTAGAGCGAAGCATGCTTGAATGCAATCGACGGGCGAGGGCGCATTGGGTGTTTGGCAGAAAAATTTTCGCCCCATGCATCCAAGCCTGCCCGCAATGCATCTCTTATTGCAGGAACGGAAAATTCAAAGGAGATCGATATGCAGGATATGGGCCTGAATGGGCTGGGCACCGGCCTCGCGGCGTTCGGATTCTGGATGTTCATCGCCGCGATCGTCATTGCGGGCATGTGGTACGACATCGCCAGGAAACGGTCGCAGAACGAGATCCTCCGCCGCCTGATCGCGAGCGGTCAGAAGATCGATCAGGACATGCTGGGCAAACTCTTCTCAGCCACCACCGGTGGCGGCGAGCGTCTGCAGCGCGAATTGATGGTCTACGGGCTCGTGACCCTGTTTGTCGCCCCGGGCATCGCGCTCCTTGCATGGTTTTTGAGCCTGCAATACCCGCCGGCCCTCTACCCGGTTCTGGGCGCGGCCGTGCTGGTCGGCTTCATCGCCATCGGCCTCATCGTTGCCTCGAAAGTGGCGGGGCGCATGCCAGGTGAGGGCGCTTCCGGTCCGCGTGACCGGCGCGGCAGATAGGCACGCCAAATGGGGGCAAGGGCCAGATATTCACAGGTCCAGGAGGCGCTGCTTGCCGGTCTGGCAGGCACGGGTGACCGTGCTGCTTTCGAGGAACTGGTGCGGCGGCGCCAGTCCTGGCTGCGCAAATTGATGCGGCGCCTGTGTGCGGATCCCGTACTGGCGGACGATCTGGCGCAACAGGCGTTCCTGCAGGCCTGGCGCAATATCGGCCACCTGCGCCGGCCGGGCAGTTTCGGGCCCTGGCTGAAACGCCTTGCCGTGACGGCCTGGCTGCAGCATTTGCGCAAGAAAGATGCCCTTGAGGACGCCGATGAAATCGAACCGCACCATGCGGCCGGCGAGAACATTGACGGCCTATCGGCCGACCTCGACCGGGCCCTGTCGCGGCTCTCCGGACCGGAGCGGCTTTGTGTTGTGCTCGCCTATCATGAGGGCATGACGCACAACGAGATTTCCGAACTGACCGGCCTGCCGGTCGGAACCGTCAAATCGCACATACGACGCGGCACCGGGCGCCTGAAGGCTCTCCTGTCGCCATATAGTCAATCGCCCGAGGAAGCCCCATGACCGAAGAACGCGATCCGCAACTGACATCCCTGTTCGCCGCCGCCGAGGAGAAATTGGAGGAGCGCGATTTTGTCTCCGCCGTGATGACGGGTGTTGAAAAACAGGCGCGATGGGCGCTGGTCAGGCGAATTGGCGTTGCCGCTGCCCTTGTTCTGTGCGCAATGATATTGGCAGCGCCCGCCCAGGATGCGGTGGCCGCCGTCATGCATTGGCTGATGGTACCGCTCATCCGTTTCGAGCAACCGCTGCCGTCTCAGATCCTGCTGCCGCTCAACAATGTCGCGGCGGCGTTGTTCCTGGCGCTGGTGGTTCTGCGGTTGCTGCGCCGGCGCCTGTTTCCCTGAGCTGGCGGGGGGCTGTCAGGTCAGGATGTGATCCGCCGTTCCCTTCACTATCTCGATCTCGTATTCGATCAGTTGTCCGACAAGCGGCTGCGTTCCCTGTGCCGACGTGCGGTGGGTTGAGAAAACGGCAATCGTCTCGACCGGCTGGGGGCCGGCACTGACATGCACGGGCGGGATGAGCACCGTGATCCTTTTCGTATAAACGTCCGGCGCGAGATCGATCACCGCCGTCGCCAGTTCTCCCGCCGATGTCGGCTCGACCGAGACCTCGTCGAATACCCTGTCGTTGAGCACGATATGCGGCCGGCCCGCGATATCGGGACCGTAGACGATTGTGGAATTTGCACCTTCCAGTTGGTAGTGATTTGCCGGCGTCAAACTCATCTCTCCGTTGTGTAGTATTGATACGGGCCGCACCAGAGAAAACTGACTTCCTTGAGCGTAAATTCTCCGATCTAAGCAGTATTCTCTGTATGAATTATCATGGAAATCCATGATAATTCATAGTCACATACCGCCAATACAACAAAGATTTCCGTTGGGAAAGCTTTTCTAAGCGCAATCACATATTCGCGTTTAGAGCGAGATACCGCGAAACAGGATCAATCGACCGCAGTTATCCTGGCAGGGCGGTCAGAAGATTTTGGCGTATAGCTTTTTCGTTGCTGTGATTGTTTAAAAAGCTGAAATTGTTGTTGAATCATGAAAAATACATGAATAAGTTGCAGGCAATGCCGTTGTTCAATTCTTTTGGGGGATCACGTGAGCCGGTTGTTTCTGTCTGCTGTACTTTCGCTGCAAATGCTTGCGACAAGCGCCATGGTTGCGCCGGAATTGTCCGGCGCGGTTGCCCAGGACCTTTCCGGGCAAAAGGGAAAAGTTCAGGGCCGTCTGCCACGCGGCACCGGCCCGTGCGCAAAGGCCTACAAGGAATATGTCGCGGCAAAGGGCCACTCGGCCTATGCATCCACACCAATCTACGGTTTCGGTTCGACCGGATATATCTGCGGTCATTCACTCAACCGCAGGACGACACAGGAAGCCGAGGCAAGAGCCGTGGCTGGCTGCGTCAACGGCACCAGGAAATGGAAGCGCGTCCATTCCGGCGAGTGCGAGGTCCGGGCATCCAAATAGCGGCTCAACAAAGCAAAGGCCATGGCTTGAACCGGCTGAACCTCTTGAGATAATTTTTGAAAAATTTGGCTGGGGAACCTGGATTCGAACCAGGACTAACGGAGTCAGAGTCCGCAGACATTCCTTTGTTTTCAGCTACTTATTTTTAAAAAGTGGCGAACCGCGTGTCAAACATCAAATACTTACGCGCGTTTTGGCTAACCTCGGGGCCCTTCGCCGAGGACTTCTGAGACTGTTTCATAAGGTGTGTGCCATGGGCCGAAAAAAGGAGCCCATGCGGTGCCTGGCGTGCGGCCACAAGTGGTTTTTCTACGACGAGCCACACCCGGACGCGGCGCTCGACTGCGACCGCCTTTTGGCGATGCGCTGCACCCGGTGCAAGGCCGGATACGACTTCCAGACATTCATCAATCGTGAGGACCAAGCCCATGAAAGCGATTAGCGCTTTGTGCGCAATGGCGTTCGCCGTGACCTTCATTGCACTGGTTGTGATCTTCGGCAGCGAAACAGTGCGGATCTACGCTTTGCTGAGCGCGCTGCTTGGGTGCGCGTCGCAATACCTGATCCAGTTCGATCGCTATGCCGCGCACGCCGCATCATCGCTCCTGGCGATAGCCGGCTTCACCTCCGCCGTCATGGCGCTGGTGCTGTTCTGAACCCTCCATCCCAACTGTAGAGACGATTCAACATGACAAATGAACAAGCCGCCATCGACCAGCATATCGAAACATCGCCGAACGACTTGAAGGAGTTTGGCTGGGTCATTCTGGAAGTGATGGGGCACCGCACCCGCGTCGGCCGCGCGTTCGAAGAGAACGTCGCCGGCGGCGTCATGCTGCGCATTGACATCCCGGCCTCAGTCTCAACTCGAAGATCACACCGACGACGATTACGGAGAACCGGACTTTTGATGGCCGTGATCCTGACCAGGCATGGAACAAAGCGCGTTCGCCAGCGCCTCGGCGTGCCGATGAAGGCTGTCGAGAAACTGGCGAACGACGCTTTCGATCATGGAGCCGCGCCAGAGGCGTTCAGTGGCAGGCTTCGACGGTATCTCGACTGGATCAGGAAGAACCGCGCCGAAACCGATCTCCCGACGCTGCGGGTGCGCCACCGGCACGTTTTCATCTTCAAGGACAACCATCTGATCACCGCCTGGCTTTTGCCGGCAGATCTCAAGAACACAAAGGCTGTCAAATGAGCGACCCAAGGGCAGAAAGGCGCTTGCGCCCGGCGGAGCTTCGACCGGAACACATCACACTCGTCAAGCAGATCCGAAAGACCCTGCGCAAATACAGCGACAACCTGTCTGCGGAAGAGATTTTGGCGTGTCTGGCTCAGACGGTGGGAACCGTCATTGCGCTGCAAGATCAGCGGACAATGACACCGGACGAGGCAATCGAGATTGTCGCCAAGAATATGGAGATCGGCAACCGGCTCGTTGTCGACGACTTGCGAAGCAGTACAGCAGGGAGTGCGTGATGATCGAATGGGAAGAACTGCCACAGAAGGACGACCGTGGATACAACTGGGTTTTGCATCGTGCGTTTGTTGCCTGCGCCGATGACGATGGCCCGCTGGATCTGCGCATCGTGGATGACGGCGAGAGTGCATTTTCTTGGGAGATCATCCGATTCGATTTCGGCGATGTCCGCCGTGGTGAAGCGGGCAGTCTGCACGCCGCCAAGATGCGTGCCGAGGAATGCGTCCCCGCCGTTTTGAAGGAAATTGCTGCCGAGCGACCGGTGCAGCGTCGTGCGGAGATGGAACGGTTTAAGACCGATTTTGCCGAGATGCTGAAGAAGATCGGCGCGCCTGGCGATTATGGCTACAACACGGACGCGGGAAAAATTGCCCATATGCTCCACCAATTTCGCGCAAAATACTGGGCTCTATTGAAGACTGCCGATGGCCATCCAAAACAGGGTGAATGCGATGGCTGATCTCCCCATCCTCTTTTCCGACGCCATGGTCCGGGCTCTGCTGGAAGGCAGGAAGACCCAGACGCGGCGGGTGATCACAAAACTGCGGCGATTCGGCAAAGTCAGCGAATTCGGGCCGTCCACAACGCCCGGGTACACTTGGCATTTTCGCGACAAGCGCGCCGTGTGGAACGACATGACGCATTTTGACCTGCTCGGATGTCTTCCGTATCGCATGAGCGATCGGCTCTATGTCCGGGAAACCGTTGCGGCCGGTGCGTGCGCACCGTCAAAGCCATCGGAATGGGCACCGTCCTTCTGGCGCCGTGAGCAGGGCGGTTTACTGAATCGCAACGGGCTTTGGTATCGCGCCGACGGATTGGTCCCGCCAAAGCAGATCACTCGTCGCGGCCCGTGGAAGCCGAACATCTTTATGCCACGCTGGGCCAGCCGGGTGACGCTGATTGTTTCGGATGTGCGGATTGAGCGCATTCAGGACGTCGGCGAACATGCCGCGATAGCCGAAGGATGCCGACCGTTTTTCGACAATGACAACACGGAAATGGTCAACGGCATTGAGATGTCACCGCTCCACGGGCCCGACCGTCAGTTTCAAAAACTTTGGGACAGCCTGAACGCAAAACGCGGCCTTGGCTGGGACGCAAACCCTTGGGTCGCGGCATACACGTTCACCGTCCACAGGCAGAACATCGACACGATGAAGGAGGCAGCATGACAAAGCCTGCTGAATACCCATTGACGTGGCCGGACAACATGCCTCGCGCGGGGCGAAAGGCGACTTCCCTCTTCAAGACATCACTCAACGGCACACTGAAGAACGTGCGTGATTCCCTTCGACGGTTTTCGGAGGACTCGGGCCGCAAGCTCGACAATGTGATCATCTCGAGCAATTACACCCTTGGCGTCACGAACCCCGCAGATCCTGGCGTCGCGGTCTGGTTTGTCTGGGACGGACGGCAGGTCTGCATCGCCGTCGATCGCTATCCGAAGTTGCAAGACAACGTCCAAGCCATCCACCACATCCTTGAGGCACGTCGCACCGAGTTACGCCACGGTGGCCTGAACATCGTCAAAGCGACCTTCACCGGGTTCCAGGCGCTTCCGGCGCCGAATGGGGCAAAGATGCGGACATGGCGGCAGGTGATGGATTTCTCGGACGGCGAAATCGTCGACAAGAGCCGTGTTGAAGCGCGTCACAAAGCCCTGTCGAAGAAACGGCATCCCGATACTCCGACCGGGTCCAAAGAAGCAATGTCCGAACTGAACATCGCGAGGCAGGACGCGCTTGCCGAATTGGAGAACCTGCGATGACCGACGAAGACGATGATGATCTTGCTGAACTGGAAGTCGCCAAGTCGATCCATTCGTTTGTCTGCGACAACTGCAACAACGTGCACATCACGATCATTGATTTCGAGGGCGATCCCTTCGCCGACATTGAACTGAGTGCCGCCGACGCGGCCGCATTCGCGAACCAGCTCATGATGCAGGCCCAAGCGGCAATAATGCGAGAGACGAGGACGGGCGATGGCCGCAACAAGCTCCATTGAATGGACCGACTCCACTGTGAATTTCTGGTGGGGTTGCACCGCGGTCGGGCCGGGGTGTGAAAATTGCTACGCAGATACCTGGGCGATGCGTTGCGGCCACGACGTTTTCGGTCTCGGCGTCAAGCGCCGCAAGATCGCTGGCGCGCCGAAGATGATCTGCAAGATGCACGATGACGCCGACGCGTTCGAGCGAAAGAACGGTCGCCGGCGGCGCGTTTTTATGTCCTCGATGTGCGACGTATTCGACAAGGAAGTGCCGTGGTCTTGGCGGGATGAGGCGCTGATGTACGCGGAGCGCTGCGACCGGCTCGACATACAGTTGCTGACAAAACGCATCAGCAACGTCGAGAAGGGAATCCCCGACGCTTGGCGCAAGAACTGGCCACAGAATGTCGGACTGATGATCACGGTGGTGAACCAGCAGGAAGCCGACCGGGACATTCCCCGCCTGATTAAGCTGAAACGCCGCTTCAATATCCCGTGGATCGGCCTATCCGTTGAGCCGCTGCTTAGCGCCATCGATCTGCGCAAATACCTCAAAGATATCGATTGGGTGATTGTTGGCGGCGAAACGGGCGCGCATGCCCGGCCGATGCACCTGGACTGGGCGCGGTCGATCCGCGATCAGTGCAAAGACGCCGGCGTCTCGTTCTTCTTCAAACAATGGGGAGAGTGGGTTTACGGAATGGGTCGTCTTAGAGGCCGGACCACCGTGCTGGCCCACGATGGGCGCATATTCGAAAACGTAGAGGCAGCACTGGTCGAAGCAGTGTCTACGAGCGTCGAACTCAACATCAAGGTCATGAAGCGAGTTGGCAAGCAGATGTCCGGCCGTCACCTCGACGGGCGGACCCATGACGAGTTTCCACTGATGAAGGTGCCAGCATGAAGTGCAAAGGAAGGTCATCTCGTGCCGCGATATAATGAAGTCACCAGAAGAGGGTACGACCTCGATCTGGAATTGCCATACTACGAGGTAGATGGCGTTAAGTATCGACTCGGGTCTGCGGGCTCCTTCATCCTCTGTTGCCCGAAATGTGGTGAACAGCGTTTCCGCGACCGGATTACCGGCAGAGAGACGTGCTGGCGCGGGCATGGAAACATGGTGCCGGTAACATTCGCCAATAAGAACGATTTTCCGCTGCCGGAGGGAGTTACCCAAACGACAGTCGAACACCGGCGCGATCAGCGGCTGAAGAGAGAGGCCGCGAATCCTTACATCTATCACTTTGGAGATAAGGCGGAATCGGATTTCCCGCAGGGTTTCATCCAACCGGCGGACGCGAAAACTGGCGATCCGTCATGACAGCGATGACCGGGCACCAATCATCGCGGCCGCGCACGGAGAACTGGCTCACACCGCCATATGTGCTTGAAGCCGTCGGTGGGCCGGGTTCCTTCGATCTTGATCCGTGCTCGCCGGTCGACCGGCCCTGGCCGACAGCCCGGCAGCATTACACCATTGTCGACAACGGGCTGCACAAGCCCTGGCATGGCCGCGTGTGGCTCAACCCGCCATATCGGCGCGACAAGATCGGTGCCTGGCTGGCCCGAATGACGGGTCATGGCGTTGGCCTGGCGCTGATTTTCGCGCGAACCGAAACCGAAGCATTCCAGCGCTATGTCTGGGACCAGTGCGACGCCCTGTTCTTCCTCGAGGGCCGCCTGACGTTTCATTTGGGTGACGGGCGGCTCTCACAGAAGAACGCCGGCGCGCCGTCGGTGCTGTGCGCCTATGGAACGGACGATGCCGACGTTCTGGCTCATATCCCTCTCGAGGGGCGTTTCGTTCCGCTGACCGCACGGATCTTCATGATCGCTCTTCCAGATCCTGGGACATGGGCCGAAGAGGTTACCGCGGCATTGGACCGCCTGGGTCGGACCGCAACACTCGACGCGCTCTACCGGGAACTGGCCGCGTCCCCGAAGTCCGCGCGGAACCGCAACTACAAGGCCAAGATCCGGCAGGTCCTGCAGCGCGGCCTGTTCGAACGTGTCGATCGAGGCATATGGAGGCTGTTGTGACGCACGAAATAGTGAAACTTCTACAGCCGCATCGCTTTTTGATCGGCTCGGAAACCACCGTACAGAACCAGGTGGCGAGCGTCTTGGACGGCGCCGGTATCGATTACTCGCGCGAACACCGCCTTGATCGCAAGAACCGCATCGACTTCCTGTCTGGATCAACGGGTATCGAGATCAAGATCAAGGGCGCGAAGCGCGGCATATACCGCCAGATCAAGCGCTACTGCGCATTCGACGAGGTCACCGAAATCGTTCTGCTGACCGGTGTCGCGATCGGCATGCCCGACCAGATCAATGGGCGGCCAATTCACATCGTTTCATTGGGTGCCGCATGGATCTGACGACGCGCACATATGGCACCTTGATTTGGCGTGGTCGGTCCTGGTGGATCACCGACTTCCCGCCCTACATTTCCATGAAGCTCAAACGCGTGTTCCGACAGATATCGAGCACGGCGACAGAACAATTTCATTTGTTCGACAACGACGACATTTGCAGTGACCTGCTGTGGTTCTGCACGCGCTACCCGTTCAAGATGAACAGGGAGGCGCGCCAGCGGCTTGAGGACGGCCACAAGGCGGTCCTGGCGCGCGAGAAGGCCGTCGACGCTATCTTCAAGCCCAACTGGCAGCCAAAGCTGCTGCAGGGCTTTCGCGACGGCTATGCGCCTTACCCATTCCAGGCGCAGGCCGGACGCATGACGGCGACACTGAGAAGCCTGTTGCTCATGGACGACGTCGGCCTCGGCAAGACCATATCGTCTCTGGCCGCGATCGCGGAAACCCGGGCACTGCCGGCGGCCATCGTCGTGCAGGCGCACCTTGCCGACCAGTGGCGGGAATTCATAGAGGAGTTCACCGAGTTTCGTCCGCACATCATCAAGGGCCGCACGCCCTACAAGCTGCCTGAAGCGGACATCTACATCTTCAAATATTCGAACATCGCCGGATGGGTGGATATCTTTACGACACGGTTCTTCCAGTTTGCGGTCTTCGATGAAATGCAGGAGCTGCGCCACGGCGTCTACACAAAGAAGGGCGAGGCCTCGAAGGTCCTGTGTGAGTTTACGCGTTATCGCATGGGCCTGACGGCGACTCCGATTTACAACTATGGATCGGAGATTTTCAACATCGTCGACATGCTGAACGAAGGTGCGCTCGGCAGCGTCAACGAGTTCATTACCGAGTGGTGCGTTTCGCGCAACGCGCACTGGGTCGCCGCAAACCCTGACGCCCTGGGTGCTTATCTGAAGGACCATTCGATCACACTGCGCCGCACGGAGGAAGACGTCGACGGGCAGATGCCGCCGGTCAACACGCTCTTGCACGAGGTGCCCTATGATCAGGACATTGTCGACGATTTCCTCGAAGTGGCTCGCTCGCTTGCCATCAAGGTCTTGTCCGGCGAGTTTACCGAACGCGGGAAGGCAGCGCGCGAGCTTGATCTCAAAGCGCGACAGGTAACCGGCGTCGCCAAAGCACGCCACGTTGCTGCGGTCGTGCGAATGCTGGTTGAAAGCGGAGAGCATGTGCTTGTCGGCGCCTGGCACCGCGAGGTTTACGACATCTGGAATGAGTGCCTGGCAGACCTTGACCCGGTTATGTACACGGGCTCCGAATCGACGCCACAGAAGCGGCGCTCGAAGCAGGCTTTTGTCGAGGGCCCGGCAAGGCCGATGCTGATTTCACTGCGCTCCGGTGCCGGCCTCGATGGTCTGCAAAAGGTCTGCAACACGGCAGTGATCGGCGAGTTGGACTGGTCACCGCAGGTTCACAAGCAACTGATCGGCCGCTTGCGCCGGCCCGGTCAGGAAAAGCAGGTGGACGCCATTTATTGCCACACGAATGGCGGCAGCGATCCGCTTCTGATCGAAATGCTGGGGCTGAAGGCCTCGCAGTCGCAAGGGATCGTCGATCCATTGAAAGGCGCTCAGCCTGTCCACACCGACGATAGCCGGATCAAACTGCTGGCGGAACGATTTCTGGAACGCAAATAGGGAAGCAGAAAATATGACTGTCTCTTCGAACGTTCACATTCTCACATCACTTGAACTGGCCGACATCCGCCAGGAAGCATTTGAGAAGGGTATTAAACGCGGAAAGCACGACCAATTATACGAGAACATGGCCAACTCTGACGCGTTTCAACCTCACGAAGAACGAGTGATTGCCGAACGGAACGAGCTTGCTGAGCGGCTTCGGAAACTTAAGGAATTTTCGTTGACACCAACGTTCGAAGAGCTACCGGACGCTGATGCCATCTTGCTGAACCATCAGCGGAAGGTGATGACGCTGTATCTCGAAACACTCAACTGCCGCATTGCCCGCTTTGGCGGTCCGGTTGAGTGAGGAGTCGGGCTTATGTCGTACAACTACGATTTCACCCGTGAAGACGGCACGGAGGTCCTGGTCACATATCGCATTTCGGGTGGCGGCGGTGATTACTTCGCCGGCGGATGCTGGATGCCTGGCGATGATGTCGAGGTTGAATTCGACAAGGTGTACGGCCTTCCCGAAGGCCAGAGCCTTACCGCCGAGGAATACGAAAAGATTGCATGGGCGATCCTAGATGATCCGCCCAAATATGACCCGCTTCCAGATGACGTGTTTTGAAGGAGACGCACCCAGTGCCCGACGACGAACCATACGATCCGCCAAGCGGGAGAGTGCATGAATGTAGCGCTTGCGGACGCAAAGACGTCTGGGGGCCGGGTTGGGCGTGGTATGGCTCATATGCGCAGCTTGAAAACGGCGAGCCGGTATTCACTGCGTGCTGTGATGCATGCATGTCTCGTCGCGAGGAGGTTGAAAGTGCGCGCAGGAATTCAGCGAAACGTGAAGATCTAGAGAAGCAGCTATCGGCAGCCAGGCGCACGGTAACCGCTTTAGAGCGCCAACTGGAAGAAATGCCACCATCAGGTTAGGAGCCAGCATGCGCTACGCCGAAAAATATGCCTGGATCGTGATCATCGGTCTCGCTGTGACACTTATAGGCGGCGGCTCGTACCGGCTCGGTCTCTACATTTATCAATTGATGTTTCCGTGAGAAGGAGAAGAGCGTGACCAACACGGGTTTCGACATGATCATGTCCACTGCGGCGAAAGCCGTTGAGCAGGATCCGGACGAGCAACCGCTCGTAAATCGCGCCATGGAGGATCTACTGGCCTACGCCTCAGACGAGTCGGAGCGGGCGCTTCTGATTGAGATGTGGATACGGATCGGCGCGGAATATCTCGCCAGAGAAGTGGGCCGGACCAACACGCGGCGCGCATTGAAGGAACTGAGCCGGTTCATCCGGGATGCGCAGCCGTCAAATCCGTGGAAACCGTGATCCATGGCAGATGACTTAATCCGGTCTCAGATTGTCAGGGTCGAGTTTTTTGTCGAGGTTCCCGTCAACTGCACGAAAGAGCAGTTCCTTGAGTGGGTTTGCGGAGAGCTCGGTTATGGCGGCATTGGCATCGACAACCCACTGGTTCATCAAGGCGTTCCGGAGCCAATCAGCGAGCCGGTGCTGACTGAAACACAAGGATTCCTACACAGTGTGGTCTTCCGCAACGATGATGGGACTAAAACTGTGCGCCGATGGATCGACGAGGAACCTTTTCGCGGGCGCGATCCGAATGACGAGATAATCGAACGCAAAAAGGACTCACCGTCGGCTCCAAGGGGCGCGAGATGAATAAAGACGAGATCATGTGGCCCGGTGTCGGGCTAAACTCGGAGGATATGTGGTAATGCCGGTGATGGCCCTAAGTAATGCTCCGGCGCTTTGGCCAGACTTCAAAAGGGCGTTTTTGAGTGCTCCAATTTACCGCCCAATGCGGTTTGAATTCCCTGAACCTGGAGAAGTTTATCCATTCGGAGATACCTTCGTTTGGTCACCAGAACCGTATGATGAAGGCTGCGGCGCGCTACTGGCTGCCGCCCGTTTCGGGAACTTCGGTGTTAGCCACGTCAATGGCTACAATCCAAGTTGGTCTTACAGTCGCCTTTTCTGGCCACCATACCCTCCTCCCAAATCACCCGGATACCCTGACGCAGTTTGATGTTCCGGCCGGCGTAATCCTTCCGCGCGATCATCAAAAAGCTCTTTGCATCGGTGACCTTGGCAAAGGCTGCGAGTGTCTGTTGCACTCCACGATCTTCCTCGAACCAGATCTCGACCTTGAATGACAAATCGTCCGGCGCCGACTTGGTCTTGATGTCCTTCTGAACGCTCTTTCCGTCATGCGCGTCCGTCAATGCCCGTGCCAGTGTCTTGCAGACGAAAGTGGCATAGTCCAGCGAGCAGGACCTGTGAGCGTCGTAGGCGACCGTCGAATGGGCTCGCCGGTCCGCGTCCTCGATGAAGACGTGCGAGCGCGTTCGGCGGACTTTGAGGGGGAATTTTATGTGATCGGCAAATTTCGGCGGCAAGGTTCCATTGTCTTTCCCTGCCGATGTCTATTCTGCCGCTCACGGGAAGATAGTGAATTTCAGATGAAATGGAAGGGCCTTCGAAAGAAGTTGTCTGTCAATTCGACTGAGTAAGTACGATGGTATGGAGCGCCGCGGCCGGCGAGCAGCCCTTCGTGGCAATCATGAGTGCAACCCACGCGAACGCGATCAGAAGCAGCCATTTTGCGTCCGATATACGCATCCAGTTCATGAGCGCAGCGTCCTGACGTACTCGACGATCTTGTCGAGATTGATCGTCATAAGTGAGCGCAGCAAACCTTCACTCGTCAGCGCCAGAAGTGCGGCCAACGGAGCCTTATAGGTTTCCGGCTCCCACTCCATAAAGTGCAGCATCGGATCTGTGAAAATCCAGGCGAAGAAAAGCGCGGCGACCACAGTCGCGAGTGCTTTCAATACGGACTGCGTTTTCGACAAGAGCAGTTTGACTATGATGGCGCCAACAACCGCGATCCAGAACTTCAAGTCATGGCCGAGCATCAGATAGGCTTTCCTGGGACATGGTAATGCTGATCATATTCCTCCCACGATCGACCGGCGGCCATGATGCAGGTCATGCCCGTCGTCGTCGTCATAAGGATCGTCCAGGTGCCGGTTTTCGACGTATAGACCTCGAATACCGCTCTGCCGGTCGACGCAAGCCCAAGCGCCCGGGGTGATTCCTTGTATTTGCTGGCAAGTGACTTCAGGATGCCGATCCTGTCGCCACAAGCAAGGCCGGCGCCGTGTGCCTGACGATTGGCGGCCGCGTAGAAGAAAGTTCCGATGACGACAATGGCCGCGAGGAAAAATAGCCATTCGACGGTGCGCTTCATGTCCCATCTCCCTTGGCTCTAATGCTGTCGTGCCAACCCGCGCAGCGGCTCACGCGCGCATTGGCGCGCTTACGAGCTGCATCGGAGCCGATCAAGGCAAGGTCGAGCCGATCGCCCTTCCGGTACCCTCTCGGCTCCATCACACGACAATCGGCTGGGAGGTTTGGGATCTTTGAGGCCTCGTCGATGGCCTGTTCGACCTGGCTGGCATCGGCCTTGCCTCGCTCCGCCTGGTTAAGCCGGTCACTCAGCGTTGTGCATGAGTTCCCAGAGAGCGTCAGTAACGACACAACCGCCGTTAACGGGGCGTGCCAGATATTCCTTGATCTCATCGTTCAAATCCTCGTTCGCGCGGTTTGCCGCGGCGAGCCGTTCTCGAAACTCGGCATTTGCCGTTAGCGTCAGCGCCTCACGCCGATTCTTCTCCTCAATGATGATTTGCAGTCCGCGCTCGCGTTCCCGTGCAGCTACAAGCTCGGCCTTCGCAACCATCGCCTCCGTCGCAAGAGCAATTTGCCGATCGACGCGCCCGGTGGTGAGGTAGCCAACAAGAGGAATTCGGTCGATGAATGGTATTGCCTTGATGCCGGGCAGGCCCTCGTAGAAACCGATGATGAGCAGGGCGACCATGCCTGGCACGCCGAGAATGGAGACCACCCGGGATGCGAGGAAGGATGCGAGCATTACTTCTCTCCCATCTTGTTCCAGGCGCCCTTGTCATGCTCCAGCTTGTAGGCGCCACCAACCGCGGCAATCGCGGCAAGCCAGGTCAGGGTGAGGATGTCGGACATGGCGCTGACCATGCCCTCACCATGGATCATCGCGCCGACGGTCATTGCGATGGCGATGAAGACGAGGGCCCAGGACGCCTCGCGTTTTCCCGTCTTGCCATCATTGGGCGTCACGCCAAGTAAATGCAGAAGTCGGACAAACATCAGCAGGAACTCCAAATTCCGTCTCTAAGCCAGCCGTGCCAATGGCCGACGTGGTTGATGCTGGGTTCCAGCGTCGGCTTCGCCTCATCGCCGTTCCAATTCCAGCTCGGGCTTTCGTCAGGTTTGATGTTTCGCCCGATCGGGATGGAGGACTGAGCACCACAACCGCATGGGCAAAAGGACCAGAAGTAAATGTCTTCACCGTCCTCGGCTATATGGAACGAACCCGGTCTTCGGGCGTCGCGGAAGGATTTGAGGTCCTGGAACCCTTCCGCCTCGACCGGTTCTGTTCTGATTTCGGTCATCAGAGCCTCGCGGCCTGAACATGCATCCAGTCGAAGTTCCGAAGCCGGCCGAGAGAGCACCAGCCTTCACTCTCCCACGCTTGCCAGAACGGAACGGCATCGTCTTCCGCAAGCCGCGCACGATCGCGGCCCCAGCGCAGCGCGTTGCGCTGCGGATCGAAGTCGATGGCAATGCCCCAGGAGTGCATCGAGTAGCGCTTGCCGCCCCGCATCCGGCGCACGTTGAGCGAGCCGCCCCACAGGTGGAGACCCAGACTGCGCCGCTCATCCTCCGAATAGACCTCGCTGATCTTCTCGAGGGCGCGTGACGCTGATTCGGCCACCTTCAGGTGCAGGGTCATCGCGCGGACCCGCTTGGACGTGTCCCAGGCGAGCACCATGTCGAACGGGACTTCGACACGGGTCTGGTTCTGGCCAACCGGTCCGAAGAATTTCAGGACGTCCTTTTGCCGCGGGAACGTCGTCTTGCCCGGTGAGGCTTCGTCCGGATCTTCATCACGATTCGGTATCTTCGTCATGTCGATCGGAGGAATCGCACTGGCACTGGCGCGCAGCGCCTTGACGACAACCTCGTCAGCCTTGCCGTCGACCGGCAGGCCGTGGGTCTTCTCAAATGCCTTGATCGCCGCGATCGTGTTGGGCCCGACAATGCCGTCGATCACGCCAGGCGCGTAGCCGTGAGCGGTCAATCGGCTTTGCAGCCACATTTCAAAGGACATGGTGGGAGAATTTTTTGACATGCTTCTGACCTCGGCGGTTGATGAAGCACGTCCTGCGCAATTGCATGGTTTGTATCATCGCACCGGCAAATTTTAAAGATCGCGACTGGATTATTGTTGGCATATTGCCTACATAATAAATTGGCATTTTGCCAATATTGTGGAGCGATCATGGCAAGAAGCGTTGAAGAGTGGACCGGAGAGACAGATGACCAGCGGCCACCGCCGCGGGTGCGCCTACGCGTCCTGGAGCGTCATGGCTACCAGTGCGCGGGATGCACCAGGCCCTTGACCGGCACAGACCACTGGACCTGCGACCACAAGGACGCTCTGATCAATGGCGGCGAGAACCGGGAAGGCAACCTCCAGCCGCTGTGCGATTGGTGCGAACCGCCGAAGACAGCGCGAGACGTCGCCGAGAAATCCGACGTCTACCGGAAGAAGATCAAGAACCACTGCAGCCTTCGCTACGAATCAGCCAACCCGATACCCGGCTCCAAGGCCTCGGGCTGGTACGTGCCGATGAGGGGCAGGCCGCAAAGGAGGGATAAGCGATAATGAGCGAATTTCAGAACATACACGATGCGCACGGCGAGCTCGTGCACGCGGTCGCTGATGTAACAAAGCCGGGGGCCCAGCCAATCCCGATAACCCTCGTTTCGGTGACTGATGAAATCAATGGTCAGATGGTGGTTTTTGACGGGCAAAAGTTTGAAGCAAGAACGATTGTCCACCGTCTCCGCTTGGCTGCCGATTTCATTGAAAAGCAGTTGTGAGGGCTGCGCCATGACCGCCGAAGAATTTGACCGCATCGTCGACCAGTATGCAGACGAGATGATCGCCGCCATGACGGAGCTCGCGGCGACGTACGAAGCCAAGATGGAGAAACTGCTCGAGGACGCGGGGGATTCTGTGCCGAAGCATCTGGCAATGGCCTCGCTGGCACGTGCACAAGCCAAGATAACCAGCGCTGCCGTGAATTCGGAGTAACACCATGGACCGCAAATTCAGAGACATGCCGCCCCGCATCGCCAAACTGCGCCGCGACGAACGGGGCTTTCCAATTCCCTATTTCGTTGCCTATTACGACGGCAAGCCGGACTTTCGCGTGGCCGACGAGAACAAACTACGCAAGGCCATCGAGCACGATCATTGCTGGATCTGCGGTGAGAAAGTCGGAAAATACAAGGCCTTCGTTATCGGTCCGATGTGTGGCATCAACCGGACCATCTCCGAACCGCCCCAGCACCGCGATTGCGCCATCTTTGCGGCCCGCAACTGTCCGTTTCTGGCGAACCCGATGGCGAAGCGCAATGAGCGCGGCTTGCCGTACGAACGCAAGGACGCGCCCGGAAAGTCCATCCGCCGAAACCCGGGTGCGTGCGGCGTCTGGATATCGAAGCATCCGTCGATGTTCAGACCGCGGCGCGGCAATGCCGGCATCCTGTTCGATATCGGAGATCCGGTCGAAGTGCTGTGGTTCTGCGAGGGCAGGGAGGCAACGCTGGGCGAGATCCGCAATTCGATTGAGACGGGGCTACCGATCTTGTTCAAGGATGCCCAGTCACAGGGCGAGGATGCGGTACGGGCGCTTGAGCAGGCCTGCACCAAATTCGATCAGTATCTGCCAGCGGCATGAACAATCCGATTGCTCCAAAAGCCGGATTCGACTGGAACCGCGTCTGCTGGAGTCGGCCGGACTCCCTTCCACCCAGACTGTGCTCATACTGCAGCGCGGGTATTCCGGAAACGACGGTGCCTCTTATTCTGACGAGCGAACAGGGGTTTACCGCCCGGTTCTGTGACGACTGCATGGAAAAGTGGTGGGGGATGAGCACTTATCCCGATCCGCCCGAATTTGGCGACTTTTGAGGCGCGCATGACAAAGCCCGGACGCATTCCCTGCATCAACCCGAAGTGCGGCCGCACGGGGCCGGACGACGGGTCGTGCTCACAGATATGTTGCGGCAAGTGCTGGAAGCTTCTGCCGGTCCACCTGACCCGTCGATACAAAAAGCTTCGTCGGCTCCTTCGCAGTTGCGAGCGACGCTATGCCAAGATCGACAATCACACCAACAGGATCGACGTGATCCGCTGCGAAAAGCTCTGCGACGCCAACTGGCGCCGGATTTGGAAATACTTCAATCGGCCCGAACAGCCGGAAGGTCTCGACCGGTTCCTGGAAGAGCAGGGGATGTCGTAGGTTCAGGTCGTTGTTTTGACCCACGCGTCCAGGCACAAATCATGAAATCTGGGGTGCTTGTACTGGTCGGGATTATCGTAATAGCGCCAGCCGAACCACATCTTGATGTACCATTTACCAAACAGCGGCCAGTTGCATCGCCAGCCGAAATAGAGGCGGCCGTCAGCGGTTCTCCATACGGTGTAGTTGTAGAACCGGGTCGCGGTCCGGCCGCTTAACGGGCCCGCTTCGCGATAATCGAGTGTCGTACCTTCTTTCGGAATGCCCAGGATCTCACCAAAGAAGCCACTCGACGGGTTTCGCCAGATCCAGCGGGTCCGTTGCCACATCAGAGCGAGGCCGCTCGCCTCCGGCCAGTGCAGTTGATGCTGACCGCCGTCGAGATCGTCATTGGAGGTGTGGATCAACGCCAGAAAACCCGGCAGGACTTTCCAACCCATCAGAACGCTCAGCGCGGCCCATAGCGGCGCGGTCGGCAGAGTGAAGAAGAGGGTGAAGAAGAGCCCCAGCGGGGCCAGGCGAAGATAGGTGAGCAGTCCCGGCGGCATGACAGTCCCTCTTGCGGAACGCTTTGGGGCGGCCGTGCGGACTTACCGCAATCTGATGTCTCTGTCCTCGACCGCCCCGCTCTCGCGGTGAATTCCGACCCCACCCTGGTCTACGTTAACAGCCCCGTAGGAACGCGAGCCTTCGACCAGGGCAGGGACGGGCACGGCTCCCCAGCCTCGCCCGTGAATTTGGTTGCGGGGGCAGGATTTGAACCTGCGACCTTCAGGTTATGAGCCTGACGAGCTACCGGGCTGCTCCACCCCACAGCCCGGAACATGTCATTTGATTGTGAAATTTGCAACATCTCTATTGAGAAATATTGGCAATATGCCTATCGTTTTCATGCCTCGACCGGACCAAGACCTGATCTCCGGTCGGGGCTGTATTCCTCTCTGGACTTGGGCGGCGCCGATCACATCATGCGTCGCCCCTTTTTTCGCGCCCAGGCGTCCCCATATGGACAGGACGTAATCAGGGGCATAGCCTTGCCGCCAAAGGCAGGGATAGAACTCAAGATGACACGGACAGGCACAGTTGGCGCTGCGTGCGCCGCAATGGCCATCCTCATCGGAACTGCGCCGGGTGCGAGCGCCCTGGAATTCACGATCGAGGACGATGGCCAGAGACGATGGATCGAAGCGCGCGGCTCGATCGAGAAGGGGGACGAGCGCAGGTTCTTCGACGCGTTCCACGCCATTGAGGATGATGTCGAATGGATCGTGCTACGGTCCGATGGCGGTTACATCATGGAAAGCATCGAGCTGGGGCGCACAATACGCAGCCTCGGTTTCTCGACGGCGGTTGCCGCCGGCGACGATTGCCTGTCGGCCTGCTTCTTTGCCTTCGCCGGGGGTGTGCAGCGGGATGTTGCGACCGGCGCCAGGCTTGGGCTGCACCAGTTCTACGAGGACGGCACCGACCAAACCGCCGAGGACGCCATCGCCAGTACACAAGCCACTGTCGCAGAGATGGTGCGTTTCATCGCCGAGATGGGTGTCGACCATCGGGCCCTTGCCGCCGCGCTGGAAACCGCATCGGAAACCATGCACATCTACTCAAGGGCCGAACTCAGGGACTATCGGCTGCAGCACCGCCCTGCGCGGGTAGCTGATACGGAGTGTCCGTTTCCGGACAAGAAAAAGGTCAAGGACCCGCTTGGCCTCTATCCGGCGTGCCGCTGAGTGTCGTGGGATTTCGTCAATGCGTCGAGCCCGTCGATCGTGTTTTGAAGCAGTCGCATCAGGACGTCACTCTCTTGGAGCTCGTATTCCTTCTGGATCTGTTCCTTCACGAAAGTGAGTCGGCAGACCGCGCCGGCGATGTCCCGCACCGGCTCTGAGGCCATCGCCCGCTCAAGGTACAACAGTTGTCGCTCGTGGTCCTCGACCGCCATATCGGATTCGGATGCGTTGTACCGCTGGTTCAGTTCCTTCAACGAAATCAAATGCCTCCCGAACCGGTCTTTTTTGGTGCACGGTGGCTGTTGAACAGTGTCGGGCATGTGAAAACTCCGGTTGAGGCCGCCCACCCCAGGACGTTGGACTCTTTTTTTCGTTGATTCTTTGCTTCGCATACACGTAATGTGATGTAATGAAACATTCTAATTCATACTTAGTCAATATAATTTGGTGCAAAAAATAGGTGCAGGACACCTATAGGTGGTGTACGGTGGAAATATGAACACGATGAACGAACGCTTAAAGTTTGCCCGCCGTAACGCCGGATTTCGCTTTGCCAAGACTGCGGCGGAGCGGATGGGCATGAAGACGACCACCTATTTTTCTCACGAAAACGGTCAGAACAAATTCGACCGGTCCTGGGCCAACAGATACGCCGAAGCCTTTGGCTGCGACCCGGTATGGCTTCTGACCGGAAAAGGGGAACCACCAACACCGGGTGAAAACGATATGAACGACGCACCAATCACAGATACAGACGCAAATGCGGGGGGTATCGATTTCGAACTGATGGAGCAAGCGATCCGAGCGGCCGATTTGACGATAACGGGCTATGGCGGTGAAGTATCGTTGGAGAAACGCGACCGGTTGATCAAGCTTCATTATGCCAATCTTCTGAAACTCAGATCACTAAATGTGGTCGTAAACGGATAGCATCGGTACAGTGATCACGAATAGTTACACGATATTATTCTGGTTGCTTTCGCGCCAATCGATGTGAATGATGGTTGCATGGTGACGGACTGGAACTACGCACAGAACGAAATTCTTACTGGTGACGACGAATACGCATCCGACTTGGACTATCTGGACGCGATGACCGAGAAATTCGGGTGTCACATGATGCGGGACAACTGCGCGTGCAAGGCCGCAGGACATACCGACATCAGCAAGTTCGATCCTTTCGAACTGGCCTATTTCAAGAAGATCTACAGCGTGTTCATCACGCAATTCATCCTATCCAGCGAGTGCACCACCTATGCAGGTTCGAACAAGACTTCTTGACGACAGCGAACTCGAGAACCCCGGCGCCTGCGAGACTCAGCTGAGGCTGTTCCAGGACTGGGACCTGCGCCGCGGTCAGATGGAAGAGACCATTCATGAACTGTGGGACCATATGGTCCTATTCGGCATGCCTCTCCACAACGAGATACCGGAAATCACCAGTATCGGCGGCGCGTCACTGGCGGCGCGAGCGATGGGCAAGGGCTGGCGGCAGCAATTGAAGACCGACGTGGAACACGACGACAACTACACCGCGGCCTATCTTAAAGCGGCCGAGGGCGAACCCGTTCTGGAGAACATCAAGATCCGCACGATCCGCAGTGGTTTGCTGGTCAACCTGGAATATGATCGGCTTGTTTTGCGGTGCTCGACCCCGAGAGGGGCTTCCTACCTTGCGACATATTCGAATTTGAAGCGGCTATGGACAACAGACAATCCCTTAGCCATCCCTCAAACTCCTCTCGGGTCTCCGCGCCTAGCCAGTACTCCGGTTGTGCTTGGCTCGGAGGACAAACCCATCGCAGAGCGTTCTTTATTTGAACGGACATCTCGATTGCGGCGAGCAGGCCGGCCCTGACGTCCTTATCTTCCATATAGATGTAAACCGCCTCTGTGTCGGGCCACTGTTGCCACAGCATCGCCTTCATGTAGCCGGCCAGGAAGACGCCAATACCACTCTTCTGGTATTTCGGATCGACCCGGAACTCGCCGGCATAGACCAGGTTGCCCGACGTCCGCTCGAGGAACGGCTGCTGCTCGCGATCGAAGATGATCGCGTTGTCGGAGCCGGGCCCGTAGAGCATGGTCCAGGTGCGCTTCGCGTAGCTCGCCAGCGATTCCGATCCAAGCGGCTGCCGTTTGACGGCAAGGGCGCCGACACAGCGATCCTTGTCGTAGACCCCGATCCAGAACGCTTCGCCCTGGTAAAATGCATTGTGCCGCGGCGAGAAATGCGGCGTGATCGCCATTCCCATCGTCTCGGATACGACGGTGAGCAGTTCAAAGTCGGTGGAATGCCGCACTTCGAAGCCCTTGCCCAGCATCTTCGTCTTGTAATGCGCTGCCACCGTCGTCAGATCATCGAAAAATTCGCTCATGACGCGCTCCATTTCCGGGCCAAGGCCCTGGCTTCAGTCACCGGCCGCACCATCGTTATTGGCGTTTGTAAACAATCGTTTAAGCCGGGAACAAAACTGTCTGTAGATTTATATTACAGGCCACGCGCGTCCTCAACGCCGTTACGCCGCGATACATGTAAAAGGTTAATGCAGTCCATCGGCGCCGATGTTCAGCGATAGATGAGGTCCGGCACCTGCTGCCGTAGTTGGTGACCGAGATATTCGTTCTGGATCAGGACGCCATCCTTGCGCCGGATTTCGTTGCGCCGGCGGGTGCGCAGCGAGTTTCTGACAGTCTTCGGACTGATGGCCACACCACGATGATGCGGGCTCGCGTTGAACGCCTGGATGCGTTTCAGGGCGTTCCGGGCGGCTTCCTCGTCGCCGAGTTTGACGGCCAGGGCATATTCGGCGAGGAGTTTTGACCGCTTGCGCATGACGCGGGCCTCGGCGTTCTTCAATGCCGAATTCCGTTCCCATGTCTCGGCGACCTTGGCCGGAGTGAAGCCGGCGGCCTGCGTGACGATGTCCAGCGCGGTCAGATCCTCGACCGGCACGATCTGGTTGCCACGATAGTCTGTCACGCCTTCTTCCGCGTAGCGCTGGGCGCGCAGCAAATCCCGCGCCCACTTGGGCAGGATGGTTTCGACGCCGCGGCGCATGTTGCCGTCCCGTATCATCGACACGCCGCTGAAACCCTGTCCGATCATCGACACCGAAGCGCCGGCGACTTGTTGCAGCCAGAAGTGCCACTCGTCCTTGCCTTGCAGGTCCCGGTTCGGCGAACGGAACCACAGATCCGGCATACCGATGCGGTTGCTCAGCGAAACGCCGGTGTAGTGGCCCGGAACACCGTACAGGACCACGCCGCCCAGTTCAGGCCCCAGGGCGTCGATCACGTCCTTCTTGAACCGCTCCTGAAAGTCGATCGGGTCGTCGTCTTCGCCAAACACCAGCCCGGCCAGCGTCATCACCAGATTGAAGCCGATCGTGCCGGTGGTGCCGGCGAGGAGAGACATCATGCCGACAATGCCGGCGAGCTGCATGCGAGCCTCTTTACGTGCCTGCGCCGACTCGCCCTTGAACGACTGGTGAATATCGCGGAACAGCCGATAAAGCATGTTGATGTTGTGGGCCCGGAACACCAGCGCGACCTTCGCGAAATCGTTTTGCATCATGCGCGGCCGGCTGCTGTTGGAATAGTCGAAGTGCGTCTTCCAGGTCAGGTCGTGCGCCGTGTTGATCGCGTCCAGGTGCGTTTGCCCGGCCTTGCGCGCCAGCCGGTATGCCGCGATCGAGGTGACTTCGCGGTTCCACACCTCCGCCTTGTGGAACATGAAGGAGATGACCTCCATCACTTTGGCCCGCAGCGGCCGGTATTCCACGCCAGTGTCTCCGACCCCGGCAAGGTCATGGCTCTGTGTCCGGTCGATAAGCCCGCTATCGTAGAAACGGGCCAGCGCGTCGCGTTCGTCGTTCGTCAGGTTGCTCTTCTCCAACGATCCACGCCCGGCGATCGTATCACCGGATGCCTTCAGCATCGCCGCGGCGGCGCGTGTCACGGAACCGAAGCGAGCGCCCAGGATCGGAATGCCCAGCATCGGCGTCTGTGTCATGTTGACCAACGCGGCCGCCGGCGTCAGGCCAAGGTAGTAGGCAAAGGCTGCCGACGTCATGATCTGCGCGGTCTGCCCGCCGGTCGGGTTCATCACCCAATCGTGACGTTTGCGCATCTCGTTGGCCAGGATCACGCCGCGCGTCGAATCGTCGGCCTCGCGGCCCTGCTTGGCGATGTCGTTGGTCAACTCGGCAAGTTCCATCCCATATTTCAGTTTTGCCATCTGGTGGGCGGCATGGAACATGTGCGATGAAAAACCGCGCAACGCGTCCTCATCATAGCCTGGCGTGCCCTGCCGGTGGATGAACCGCTTGCGGATCGACAGATCCGGCATGGTCTCGAGGTACCGTTGCCAGATCTGGTCGAGCACGCCGGACACCACATCCGGATCGATCGAGGATTTCCCGATGATCTCCTCGATGTCGGCCACCAGCGTCGGGTCCATCATGTCGCGCATGGACTCAGCGTCGGACAGGACGCCGACCTCGATCTTTGCATCGGGATAGGCCTTGCGCATCTGCCGCGCCAGGCGATCGCGGGACGCGGCACGTTCGCGGCGCGAGAACGACTTCACCGCTCCATCGGCGCCGCGGACCACCACGAAGTACTGGCCGAAGCGTTTTAGTGGAAAGTACGGCGCCGGGACCCGCGACGATTCAAATGCCATGCGCAGCCGGGTGAGCCGGGCCTTCATCGAAAAGCCGGCGCGGGTGCGTTGTGCCTTGAAGGTGTCGCTGGCCTGCTTCTCGGCCTGGAGCCGGTCCCGCTTGCTCATATCGGCCGCCGCGATCTTCTCCATCTCGCGGTTGTACGCCTCCTCGGCGCGCTTCTCGGCGATGTGGTAGGCCTTACGCACGTTCTGGAGCAGAATGTCATCCACTTCCTTGGCCTGCGCCTCATAGGCGTTGCGGACGTCAATGAAGACCTTCTGCGCCGCCTTGGGCAGGGCGGTGAACCGTTTGCGCAGATCCGCGTATTTGGGGCTGGCCTTCATGTCCTTCGCGATTGACGCCGGATCCACGCCGGCAAGCGTCGAATCGTGCATCAGGTCGGCGAGCACTTTGGCCTTTGCCTTCCCGTTGCGCCCGAAACCCAGCCGGACGTATTTCAGCCATCGCTGGGCAATCTCGTCCCACTGCGCATGCTTTCGGCCGCGATAGGCGTCCATCATGCGCTTCACGTCGAGATACTGACCGACGGCCACCATGTTGGGCCGTGCCAGATCCGTGAAATAATTCAGCGGTACCGTGGCCAGGGCGTGCGGCTTCAGGTCGGTCAGCGCACCCGCGATGGTCTCAACGACGCGGTTCTCCGATACCGGCGTAGGAATCGGCTCGTCCGGATCAGGATTTGCCGAATACTGCGGGTCTAGACCTTCGGGATCTTCCGGTCGTATTTCTTTTCCAGATAGTCGAAGTCTTCTTTGGTCTTGCGCTTTAGCCGCTCGAGCTCGGAGGGCGTCAACGTCTCGGAAGTTGAGGACGTATCGTGCTTCAGGCTCGGTGAGCGCTTCGGCTTCGATTTCAAAGATGCGTCCGATTTCATCGCCGAACCTCCTCTTCACCTGGTTCAAGAGCTGCTTCTTCGGCACCAGCGAGCCGGGACGGCTGGCGTCGACCAGGGTGACAACCCCGGCGACTTCACCACCACCAGATATAATGTGATCCGCCAGGTCCGCAAGGGTGGAGCCCATGACCGTCACGTCGTCGACAAGCACGTATTTTGCGCCGGCCTGCACCGGACCGTCGAACCGGGCCCGTGAAATCAGGCGCTCCATGGCATTGGCGCCGGTGTGGAACGCCTTGTTGCTCTGCACGATGTCCGCGGTATAGGCCGCACCGGTCGCCTTGGCGTAGTGCAGAGCCATCGCCGTGGGAAGCGCATTGGCGCCGGAAGCCTCGAGGGCCGCGACGGGGACGTAAATCACGTCGCTGCCAAACGTGTCCTTGGCCTGCACCAGCCGGTCCTTGCCGACACTGTCGAGAACGAGACGCATGGCCGCGTCCGGATCGCCCGCCTTTGCGTCGGTGTAATCGGCATGCGCTTTCATGGGCGAGATGTTTCGCCACCTTGTCAACTCCTTTGCGGTGTTTGGCAGTCCGCCCTTGCGGGCGCCCGACGGCGCTGCGGCGGCCTGAACCTCGCCCGATCGGGTCGAGATGCCAGCGCCGCGAGCCGCGATATCGCCCCTCAAGGCCCGCGCGAAGATGCTTTCGGATGTCTGGAATCCCTTGCCCGCGAGATAATTCACGACACGGTGCAAGGCTTGCCTGATGCGATCCCACGCCGCCCGTAGTGCCTGCTGGGGCCGGTTTCGACCAGCACCGGTCGCGTAGAGCGCGAACGCCTCGGCCTCGATCTCGGTTTGCGACATGCCATCGACCTGGCTGCGCCTGAATTCATCGTTGCGGACCATGCGACGAAGGCGGGGTGCGTCACCCCTCAACACGGCCTTCTCGTCTTCGGTCAGGAACAACCGCTGCAGGCGATGGAATGCCTCGTGATAAGCGGTTCTGTCGGTGCCGCTATCAAGCGCGATTGTCACAGCATCGGCGACAGGGTCGTACACACCCGCAGCGGTCGATGGTGCGTTCTTCCCCCAGCCACGCGCGCCGTCAGGCAACGTGATCTCGTCTTGAAACCGCACATCGTCGAGGCCGGCCACGTCCTGAATAATGCCCAGGATCTTGGCGCGGTCTTCCTCTGACAGCGCTTTGCCCTGCGGCGTATCCGTCTCAACCGTGAACCCGCCCTTGGCACTGAACATAGGAAGACCAGCGAGGACGGCTTCGCGCATCGGCTCGGTGACGTCGACCGAGTGTACGGTTTCCCGATGTCCGCCGACGGTGATCTCCGTCTTGCCGGTCCTGGCGCCCCATTTCTTCACCAGCTTGTTGACGATGTTCGGCAGCTTGCGGTCATAGAACCCGCGCATGCCATCGCCGCCGATCTCGAGGTCGTTGCCGGCAAGCACCGTGTCTTCGGTTGCGGACATGATTTTTTTGGCCAGGTCTTTGCCGAACGCTTCGTCCAGTGACCGCCCCGCCAGACCCTCGTCGCCATAACGGCCCTTGTGCAATACACCTTCGTTGTCGACCGAGAGGATGATGTATCGGCCGTCGGTCGTGATCAGTTCGAGACCGCGGCTTTGTTCCTTCACGGCCTTCACCCGGATTTCGCGAACAAAGCTCGAAAGGTCGTAGCGCTCGTTCTGTTGGGTGCCTGTGGTCCAGGCGATGCGGTCATAACCCTTTTCCACTGCTTCGCGCAGCACACGCTTGAAGGACAGTTCATCCCAGGTTTTTTTGAACGGGGCGTTTGGAATGCCAGTTTTGACGGTGCGCTCCACAATTCTCTGGTCCGGGGTACCACTGAGGTCGCGGGCGGTTTCGGCGGCAAGTTCGCTGTCGTGTGTGCCAGTGATGAATCCCGCATCATCCAGGCGATCGTAGACAGTTTTTGTTCCGTACCCCTTTTTTCGGCCCTCTTGATGCCAATCGGATTGAATTTCCTCGACAAAGAGTGTGGCCTTTCCATCAACATCGGCACGATCTGTCAGCCGGACGTGCGCGACAATGTTGGGTACATTGAAATGGTCGCTATAGTAGTTTGCGGCGTGTTTTGCGTTGTAATCTGCAAGTTGTTCGGCCCGGGCTTTTGCCGCTTCTTCGGTGCCTCTTTTTTCGATCAACACACCATCCGGATCATGAATAGTCCAATCCTGTTCCGAAACGAGACCGTTCGGGTCCTTGGGCGGACGGATACTGAAGGGCCGCCGCGGCTGCGATTCGGGTGGAAGGGTGAGCAGCAACTCCCGGTATTTGTCGCCGCCTTCGATGGTCCAGTTACCGTATTGAGCGCCAGTCAACCCGTCGACGTCAATGTTGTAGAATTCGGCGGTCGCCTCGGTCACGAGGTTCTGGATGCGCGCGTCATCCATCACCCGGCCATCGTGGAGCGATGATCCGTCCTCTATGTCTGACGACCAGATTTCCAACTCGTAGCCACCTCGCATTGTCAGTTGAAAATCGAGACTCATGGATGTTTCTTTGTCGTGGTCATCGATCGTCACGGTAACGTCCCGCAACCGGGTCCGATCCGGATCGCTGAAATAGTCCTCACGGGACATTTCGATGGCTCGTTCGAGTGCCTTCTCATATGGCACATCATCAAGGTCAATATCTTGCTCTTCGGCGACCTTGGCGGTTGCCAGGGTAATGAACTCATCCTCGGCGCGTGATTCGATGAATTCCACAGGGTCATCGTCATACCAGTCGGACATGGTGACTTCTGCAGTGGCACCGTTACCACGCAGGACCTCTCCGATCTGCAACTGGTTTGCCCGGATGAAATCGACGATAGCGTCTCGAGTGATGGGCCCGTCATGGCTGTCGAGCCATTCGTTGAGGCCCATCCAGTCGATTTCCTCCGGCTTGACACCGGGGCGGTTGGCGATCATCGCCTTCCATTGATCGGCCGGAGCCCTGGGCTGGGTAAGACCCTCGACGGCGCGCAGCAGCGCGGAATAGTAGACTGGCCGCAGAAGGTTTTCAGGCCTGTCCTCTTCGAGGGTCAGTTTGCCTTGTCGTTCGCCGTCTTCTTTCGGGCCGGATCGGGAGGTGCGTTGCGCAGGCCTTCGCGAGCCCGTTTGAGCAGTTGTTTGCGCTGGTCCGACGGCGGGCGGGCTTCCAGTTCCCGGATGTAGGTCTTCCAGGTCTGCTTTGTGTCGTAGGGTGATGGCTCGTCCACCAACCCGAAAGGCAGTGGATTTTGCTCGGCTCTCTTCGAGCTGCTGTTTGTACTTTTCGACTGTGGCATCATAGGCAGCCTTCATGTTTGCATCGTCGAGCAATGCACTGGGCGCGCGCTCAGTTGAATATATGATCCAGCCCGCGTCGTGCAATGCCTGGTTGGCTATGTGTCTGAAATCCAACGCGACCTTTTCGATGAACTCCGCGTCCGCAATGTTGAAGCGGATCATATCGTCGAGGGGCGTGTCGCGGAGGCGCGGGACCGTGCTCACCACGACCTCATGGATATTCTCGACACTGGAATTGATGGGAAGCTTGGCGGCAACGGCACGCCGTGCGTCCTCGGTCATTGTCGCGCGGTAGGAAACGCCGTCATGGCCGTGTGCATAGACCGCGTGCAGCCCCGGCAGGAAGGTGTAGATCAGGTCGCTGTGCGACAAGGACGTGCTGCGTGGGTGATTGTGGTGGACAACGACACTTTCATCGGGGTCCTGGAACGCACTCATCAGCAGCTTGGTCATACCCGTGGTGCTTTTGGTGCCGCGAAGATTGGCGATGACGTCGCCGTGTTCGTCGACCGCGATCAGATGCTCCATGCCGTCTGCCCTGCCGCGCTCCAGGACAACGTCACGGGCATTCGCGCCAATATCGCCTTGCAGCACGACATTGTTGATGCCGAGATCTGAATATGCATCGCCCTTGAAGGTTTCCGGCTCGAGCGGGCGGGGGATCACGCGGTCAAGATCCACCTGCTTGCGCAGTTCTTCATCGGCCTTGATGTTCTCGGGGTCATAACGGCTGTCACCGCTGATGATGGCTTCTCGCGTCAGTGCCGCGTCCTTGCCCCGTATCTCCACCGCAACGCCAAACCGGCCACCGATATATCCCTCGAGATAGGCGACGCGAGCGCCGGCGTTACCGTCCTTCAGCGGGGCAGGGTCTTTGCCATCCTTGGCGTCGAGCCAGCCCTGAACCTGTTCGTAGGCGACCGGGCTTTCGTGGTGGGCATAGTGCTTCGTATCAGCATTGATGTTCGTCGTGGAGCCGAAAACCTTCTTCCATTGCTTCGAGCGGACGGTCTTCGTCACCGTGTCCTGTGTCAGTGCTTCGCCTTCGTCTGGTTTCGATGTTGGCTTCGTGTTGGCGGATTTTGCCGGATTTTGACGGTTTTCGACGGATTTTGACGGCGCCGATGTTGCGCCATATGGCTTTTTCGTATTGCCGGAAGCAAGCCACGCCTTGAAGTCACCGTGTGAAACCCGGGTGATCGCGCCCAGACCGTCCCAATCGTCGTCATAGTTCTCGAGATACGCCCGGCGCGCCGCAGCCTTGTCGGCATAACCCATCATCACCTTGTGTTCATCGAAGTCGCCTTTGTCGTCGACCTGGTCCACCACAAAGACCGGCGCGGTGTCGGGTAGTGCTTCCAACCCGGGGCGCATGAAGACATCGATATGATCCTTGTCGCGCCCGACGGTCCCTTTGATGTAGCCATAATGGCTCTTCATCTCGACCGACCATTCGTTACCGTCCTTGCCGGTACCGCTGCGTGTGGATCCGGCCGGGTTCTCGATCGAGATATCGAGGCCGCCAATCTGGGCATGGCCCATCTTGTAGTTGCCTGCTTCCTTCTGGGCCTGTGTCGGTTCGGGCAGGGCGTTGTCGGGCGAGGTCGCAGCGTCTTTCGCCGCCGCATCGATCTCGGCGGCGGCTTGCTCCATCTTCTCCACCTGGCGGCGGGCGATGAGCTTCGCATTGACCAGCGGCGCCGTATATTCCGCCGCTTTGGCGGTCCGCGCATCACGCTGGACCCGGTACCGGTAGTCGTCGGCGATCTCGTCCACGCTTTCGATGGGCAGCCCGAACCGTTGCGCGACGTTCTGGCGCTCGTTTTCGAGCAAACGGGAAAGACGTGATCCGGACTGGCCGGAATTGATGCGGCCGCGCTGGATCTTGTCGCCGAGATCATACAGCGCGGTGTGGTCCGGATCTGCAAACAGCGCGGTACGGTCACCGACCGCACGCGTGAGCCCATCGGTGGGCCCGGGCTCTTGCTCATCGGGCGTGGCAGTTACGGCACCGTCCTGTTCGGGTTGCGGCGCGGTTACAGCATCGGCATCACCGTCTTGCGCCGGCTCTGCTTCGGCCGGATCGGCGACCGGCGGCGGCGCGTCGACCTCGATGGGCGGCTCCGGCAGCGGCGGTGCCGGCGTCCCGGGTTCAACCGGGCCACTGGTCGGCGGCGGCGCGGTGACAGTCAGGGCCTCGGGTGGAATCTGAAGGTACTCGCCTGTCGTCGAATCCAGCACAAGCACTTCGCCGCCGTCATAGCCCTGCACGGTCGCCATGAACGGCTCGGTAACGCCATCGCCCGGATCGATCGTCACGGTAGCGTTCTGGGGAAACTGCCGGGAAAGTTCCAGTTCGCTCTGCTGCAACTGGGTTGCCGCGGTCCCGGCCCGCTCCGTCTCCCGGGCGGCACCGTGGTCCCTAGCACGGCCAAGGGCTCCTTGCGCCGGTTGTGGCGTCTGCTGCTCGGCTTCTGGCACGGGTGGCGCTGCCGCGCCCGTATCGGCCTGCTCTTCGCTGCCAGGCGAGATCGCGCCGGCGGTACCGCCCAGCGCGCCGCCGGTAATGCCGCCCGCGACCGTGCCGGCGGCGACGGCGTTGGGCACGCCCTGCATCGTGCGCCGTGACGGATCGACGCTCTGCACGCCGATATTCGTGGCGATCTGCTCGGCGGCGCTCTGTGGCGCTTCCTCGATAAGGCCTTCGGCGACAGCGCTTTTGATCGCGCCGGATGAGATGCGCTGGACAACGTTCTTGTCGAGTCGCGCCGTGATGATCTTGGTCAGGATGCGGTCACCCTGGCCGCCGAATACGGACGTCGCGAAACCGGCAATGAGAAACCCTTGAGTCTCCGCATCGCTCGAAAGTTTCTCGCGGGCCTCCTGAAGTGACATTCCGCCTTCCATGAGAACGCGCGCGGCGTCGCTCGTTTCGAACACGGAGTCCGGCATAGCCTCGAATTCACGGCGGATCGCTATCGCTGTCTCGCCGCCGGCGAACAGCCCCTCGGTCAGTCCACCGGCGAGCATTGCGGTCGTGGCGGCCTTGTTCGCAGCAACCTGCTTTGTCAAACCCTGGGCGATGGCGCGTGAATATGCGCCGCGCGCCAAAATGCCACCCGGCGCCATTGACATTACCGTGATCGGCAGGCTCTGGCCGACGAGATGCATGTAGCTGCGCGGATCTGACCATGCCTTTCCGGCCCTGTATGAGATCGAGCCGTCCGGATTCGGGACTTCCTTGACGAACTCCTTGAGGGTCGCCTCCTGCTGCTCCGGCGTCATGGTTGCCCACGCCCGGTCCATCATCTCCTGTCGGCTCTGCTGATACTCCTTGCCGGACAGCAGTTTGTGTGTGCCATCGATCGCATCGTTGATGATCGGACCGATCCACGGGATTCGCTCGAGCAGCCATTCCGCACCTTCGTCCGCACTGCCCATACCGGAAATGACCGAGCGCTTGAAATCGCCGAGGTAGCCGGTTGACTGGTGCTTTTCGTCGAAGTCCTGCTTCCAGGCCGAGTACTCGTCGGGCGACATGACCTTGTAGCGGCCTGGTTCGTCCGCCTCGAGCTCCGCGTGCTGCTGTTCGGCGCTTATCTGGCGGCCCAACATTTCCGACCGGGATCTGGCTGCTTGTTCGGCCTCTTCGACGGTTGCGAACCGCTGGAGGGGATCGCCGGACGATTCATGTTCGGCGACAACGTTGTTCAGGCGGCCTTCGTCGCCGGCCAGATCGATGATCGCGTCACCGTCCTTCCACAGGGTCGGGACGTTCAACCATTTCCCGTTCCGATCCTGTATGGTGACGGTTCGCTCTGTTGAGACCGTTCCGTCCTCATTCGTGACACCCTCCCCGGGCCCCAAGGGTCGCAGTCGAGGACGCGGATCGGGCATAGGGCCTTCATCGGGCAGGTCGAGCCGCGCCGCGGCGGTAATAGGATTGTCTTGCCCGCGATACAGCCCCATCGGATCCTTGCCCTCGAAGCCGGGCTCGACCGTCGTTGCAGATTTCTGGACGCGTGCAGGGCTGGAGGAAGTTGTCGCTTTCACGCCCGTGGCGTCCTCGGCCGCCTGTCGGTACCACTCCGGCGCGTTTTTCATTTTGCGCGCGGTGCGGTCGTACATGAACCATGCGCTTCCGTCGCCGCGTTGATCCTTCATGTCGACATGGAGGAGGTCCGGCGAACGTGAATAGGTGATGAACCGCTTCGCGCCCCGGCTCCTCAACTCGGAAATCAGGCGCTGTCGCTCGCCGTTCGACATGCCCGCCATCGATATGTCGGCGGCGTGCCCCCGTGTGTGCTCACCGCCGCCGGACTTCTTGCGCCTCTCGACCTTGTGCGTCTTGGGTCGGTATCCCGATTGTATGTGGAGCGGTCTGCCGATCGCGGAAGATGTACTGGCGAGGATTTCCGTGAATTCGGGGGTGAGGGCGTCTTGCCCCTTATGCGCGAAGGTCAGGCTGCCAGGCTTCGCCGAGGCCGGTTGTTTCTCGCCGGCGGGGACAAGGCGGGCCAATCCCTGGGCATCCGGATTTCCGCGAACCTTTTTGTCGGGTACGTCTGGCTGACGTTCCGGGACGGTGTCCCGCTTCGTTTCGCGCTTTGATTTTTCTGCTTCGGTGCGCCTGAAAAGACGCAGCGGATCACGGAAGTCGTGATTCTTGTCGACGATGATCGGCATGACTCGGCATCCTGTATGCCGCACGTCCTGCGCAGAAAATCGGTGGCCGCACTATAGCGGACCGGTTTTGCATCGTCACCTTGATGATCGAATGCGGTTTTTCACGGCTTCGATTTCGTCCGCCGAGATCCCCAGTTCGATCATCCGGTCGCGCTCTTCGTCGAGGCTGGCACCGTTTTCGAGCCTTTGGACAGAGGCCCGGATTTCTGCCTCCTTGTCGAATTGGGTTTCGACACCGGCTGCCGGGGCCGCGGGTTCCTCCATGAGTCCGGCCGATGGCGCGGGCGGTCGTGGACGTTGGCGCAAGCCGCTGGCCTGGCTGCGGTCGACGGGCTGGCCAGTGACCGTGTCGACGAGCAGATTTTCCTGCGCCTTCTTCGGCGTGATCGGTGTGTCGCTGGCCGAAACACCTGCACCGGCCTTCTGCTCAGTGGCGTAGCTCCGGCTGCGTTGCAGATCTTCGCGAACGACACGATCCTTCTCCTCGTCTGAAAGTTCCTGAAACGCGAAATCGGTTTCCATCCGGTTCTTGAAGGCGGCCTGGTACTGCTTCTCATAATCCTTGTCGTCGGTCTTGTATTTCCGGTCGATGCGCTTCTTCGCTTCGTAATCCTCGAGGCCGGCGGCGCGCTGCTTGGCGGCTGCGGTTTCCTTTTCATCCTTCTCGGCCTGCTTCTCGCGCTTGGCCAGTTGGGTTTCCCACGCGGCTTGCGGGTTGGCGAGGGTGGATACGATTTGCGGGATGTCCTCGAGACGAACATCCTGTTCGATTTCTTCACCTTCGTCGGTCTGGATCGTCAACCGATAGCCGATGAGCTGGCCGTCCTCGGTGCGCAGTTCTTCCTGCGATTTCAGCTTGTAGTCGGTGCTGACGTAGCCTTTGACCTTGGCCGCGCTGATCGCGTCGTCCAGCGCGCCAGCCGGATCGCCGGTCTGAGCCTTGGCAAGGCTCGACATGAACAGGCGCGCACCTTCACGCGCTTCAGAGGTGTGACCCCACTCCATCAGCGATCGCGCACCTTCGAAGTCGCCGGCCTTCAACATTTCGGCATGCAGTTTCGGCAGTGCGAACGTCATCCAGAACCGGTCATAGTCCGCCTCGCTGGCTTCGCCGCTGGCGACGGCCTGCTGGAAGGCCTGGTCTGTCTCGGCGGTGATATCGCTGAGACGCTGCTTGCGCTGCCGTTTTTCACGGGTTCGATCGATGGTTTCGCGGGTCTGTATCCCTGCGTTCAGCCCATCTACGAAGGCGCCGATTCCAATACCAAGGCTCATGCTGCCAATCCGGAATATTCCTGGGAATAATTTTCAGCCGTTTTTGTCGTTTTCTTCTTCGGCGTCGACGTCTGCGCACCAACTGCATCGGCGATCTGCTCGACCTTTTCGTCAAGATCCTGGACGGCTTTGATGGTGATGCCGATCGCATCCTGGGCCGAGATGGTCTTGCCGTCGCCCATGCCTGTCTCGCGCTTGAAATCCTGCGCATAGGGGCCGACATGCGTGCCCTCATCGGCAACGCCGTCCTTGTACTGCCACTCTTCGACGGGCATATCCTTGACAGCCTCGAGCGCTTCACCCTCTTTGATCGGCTTTTTGTTTTCCTTCTTGTCCTCGTCGGAAATGAAGAGGCCTGCGATACCGCCGATGGCGGAACCGATGCCCGCCGCGCTCTGCGCCCGGGCGTTCTGTTCGGCCTCCCAGGCTCGCAACTGGCTGGAATACTGCTGGTTCAGTGTCTGCGCCTGGCCGGCATAACCCGCCTGCGCGCCGGAATAGCCCTGCGCCACGATGCCGGTCGCAGCGTTCGAAATCTGTTGGTTCGCCTGATTGAGGCCCACCGTGCTCGTATTGGCGCTCAGACCGAGGCCGGCGGCCTGCGCAGACTGTGCCGGCAGGCCGCGGCCCATATTGACGACGTCCGCCTTCAGGCCGAGACCGATGTCCCGCTGTCGTTGCCTTGCAATGTTCTGCGCCCCGGCGGAAGCGGCGGCTGTGTTCAGGTCCGTCTCGCGGTCGATGCCGGCATACCGACCGCTCGTCGGATTGATACCCAGGGCGGCCGCGCTGCGCTGCTGCTGCTCCTTCTGATCGGCGGAGGCCTTCTGGACGTCTGCTTTTGCTTCCGCCGCGGCAGCGTCCTGGCGCTCCTTGCTGCCGTATTCCGACGCTTCCTTGATGAACTCGTCTTCGAGCGGAATGAAGGTCGATTCGTATCGTTCCCGCGCTCGGCGGGCGAACTCGATTTCCTCATTGGCCGCGGCAAGGTTAAGATCGGTGACTTCCTTGGTGAGCGCGTCGAGTTCGGCCTGGCGCTCGGTCGATACCTGAAACGCCTCTTTGGCGAAGGTCAGCCACGCTTCGCCGGTTTCCGCCTGCTTCAGAGCGGCGCGGCCGATATTGGGATCTGGTGCTGGTGCTGAGCTGCCGCCCTTTGAGACCATGACAGTGCGTCCATCTTTTCGGATCGCACATCCTGCGCGGCGTTGGCCTACTTATACTGCCTTCGAAAGCCAAAAGCCAGCGCCGGGGAGATACCGGCACTCCTCGCGCAGCATGCCAAAGACGACGAAATCACCACCGTCCGGCGACGCTCTCCGCATACGGCCTTCCTCGATCCACCCGAAATGGCGGGTAAACCTCAGCGATTCGGTATTTTTGGAGGAGACCAGGCATGTGATGCGCGAGCAACCGAGTTGATTGAATGGGTAGGCCATCGCGAGCCGGATGAATTTTCGCGTCAGCCAACGCCGTGTTCCGTCGGATGCGAGATGCACCATGCATGCGTTGTGGCTGAAATGGTCGTAACCGACAGCCCCGACGAGGGCGCCGTCGCGCTCGTGCCCGATGCACTGAGCGTCGTCATAGAAGCGCATCCCGGGGATGCGCGCTTCCATCCAGGTCAGTATCTCCTCACGGCGGTGCGGATCGTAAACATAGTGGGATGTCAAAGCAGTTTCGCGACAAGCGCCTCCTGCATGGCCATCAGCCGCTTGTGTATCAGATGAACGTCCCTTACCAGCGCATTGTGTTCCGCCTGGGTCGGGGCTGCGGAAACCGTCTCGCTTTGCAGCCGTGACGAGAGTTGCAACAGACCCTCAAGGTCTTTGATGCGGACCGCCTGTTGGCGCCGCACCTCCGTGTTCTTGGACCGCTCGCCGGCCAACACCTCGAGCATTTCCTTGTTGCGATCATCGAAGTTCACGGCGTGGTCCTCAGTTCGTCGGCCCGGCTCGCCATCGCGATCCGTTGGATCTGGATCGTGCCAAAGACGTCGATGACCCATTTGCGCGCGGTGCGATCGGACGGCAGCCGTTTCTGTTTGTTGGTTTCAGATATGGTCGCAACGGCCTGTCCATCGGCATAGATCGTCGCGGTCATCGACTCGTATTGTTCGGCGACCAGAGGCGTCAGGTCGCTGCCGCTCAACCGAGTCGTGTTCAGGGCGCGGCTGTTGAGAGAGCCGCGCACCGGACCGGCGGCAATAGCTGCTGCGTTGGCGGCGGCGATCGCAGTATTTTGCGCGGCAATGTTAGCGGTCTCCTGTGCTGTCAGCGTGGAGTCCGCATCGATCATGATCGCCGCCATTCCGACCGGCAATGGAAACACGAACTCCTTCGATCGCCAGTTCATGTTGTGGCGCGGCGACTGTTCGCCGTCGAACTCTTGGACCTTGCCGGCAGTGTCGAGATAATAGAGTTTCGAGGCCGTTCGATCGAAGAACGTGGCCTTTGCGATCTCCGTGAATCGGCTGAGATATTCTTCCCCGACCGTGTCGATGAACAATCCACCTTGAACCGTCGTGCCGAGGGCATCGGTTGTGTCATAGAACATCGCATATTGGCCAGAGAGTTGCGCGGCAACGATGGTCGAAGGCGACAGTGCCAGCCAGTCTTCCTTCTTGAACAGCTTGCGGGTCGCGATTTTCACACCGCCGCCCGCATCGACGACCACAAGTCCTTCGTGCGTGGGATAGGCAATTGCATAACCAAGATCGACCACGCCCCGTGCGTTGATGCACGGTGCATTGTACTCCAGTTGCCTGGACTGCATGTTCTCCGGCGCGGTACCGGTGACGAGATATGGAGTCCCCTCGGTCATCACCACCTGCAGCGGTCCAGCTTTGCGGACCGCCACGATCGGATAGTCGAAGGTCAGAACATACTTCTCCGGCCAGGCGTGGGGATGGTACGGTTCGCAGAAATAGAGTTTGTTGCCGGTGAACGCGGCCATCATGCCGTTGTCGAGCGGCGTTAGGCCCGTCAGAGTGTCGGGCGGCGTGTTCCAGTCCGCCGACGGCAGCACTTCCTGGAACGCATCGACGGCAATGTTGTCGACGAAGTTCGAGGCCGACGCGGTGCGCTCCGCAATCAAATAGAAATAGGTACCGGTCTGTCCGGTCTGCGAGCGATAGATCCGCTGCTTTGTGATGTTGCGGCCCGCCGGCGCTGCCTCGAAACCGGAGAGGGTTACCGTATTGCCTGGTTGCCAGTCGATCTCGTTGCTCGCCGGATTTGGTTCGGATTCTTCGCCATAATCGGTGACGTAGGTGTAGACATAGACCCGGGTCGTCACATCGCCGGATCCAACACCGCCGAGGGTCGCGGTCAGCGCGACGGCCGATCTCGATACCGCAAGGTTATAATCGGTGCCTGAAACCTTCATCTTGGGCACACCGTCGCCGGTAAAATAAAGCCGATCGGTGGCGACCGGGCCGGGGGCGGCATTGACGACGCCGGCCCAACTGTACCAGGTCGAACCATGCTTGAAGATCGTCTGATTGCTCGACCAGTCGGTTGGTGACGGGTCGTGCTCCTCCTGCGGTGTGCGAATCGGTGTCAGCGCACCATCGTCGAGCCGCGTATTCTGCGCGTTCTGCGACGCGTTGTTGGGAATGTTGCGCGGAACGATGCGCGGCTGCTCGCCGACGAAGGAGTTGATCGTGATCGCAACCATGGCGGTTCAGGTCCTTCCGGTGTTTCAGTCCCAGAGCGCGTCATCGGCCGGATCGTCCGGGACGGTTTCCATCTTTTTCAGGGCCCGCGCCTTCTCGTGAATGGTCGTGATCTGTTGAGCGCTCTGGACGCCGACCTCGATCATCTCGTCATTCGTAAGCGCATGATCGACATTGTTCGCGTCCGTGAACTTGAACGGTGAACTGTCCCCGCCACTCTTCTTGACGACAGCGAACAGGCACAGGTCCGCAATGTTCGCGCGGCCGCCCTTGTCCATGTCGACCGGGAACGTCTTGCCGGTGGACAGTGACACGGTGACCGGCATGGTTTTTCGCCGTTCGCGCTCGACATTGACGCGCTGCTGCCGGACGTCACTGGGGGCGTCCTCGGACACAGTGAAGTTCGCCTTGGTCTGGCTGAAACTGGCCTTCCAGTGATCGCGATTGCGGCGGTCTTTGGGAAGGTTCTCGGATGGCACGACCTTGTAAGCGGTGACACCCTCCGGCAAAACCTGTTCCGCCAGATCCTTCCAGGTGCCGTCATAGTCCGGCGCGGGGCGAACGACGCGCAGCACGTCGGTTTCGGGGTCTTTGTATACTAGGACGTCTGGCATTAGTTCGCTCCCATGACGATGATGGTGACGTTAGAGATGTCGACATAGCTGGCGCCGGACTGGGTGATTTCTGCCCGCACGGAGTTTACCGTCTTGTTCGAGAAATACATGTTCTGGGTGTTCGAATTATTGTCGAACAGGCCCGCCACCGCGTAGTTCGCGTTGGGCATTGCAGTGGAGAAATTCAGGTCCCATCGTCCCGTGCCGATGTCCGTGATCGAGGTGAAACCCTCCGAAGCGATGATCGCGGGCGTTCCGGTACCGTTGAACGAAATCCAGGCCATGCGCGGATAAGTGTTTTGCAGCGCGGCAATCGCCTGTGCGACGCGCAGCGGCGTCATGAGGACGTTGTCGAGTACCCCGGCCTCCGCTTCTGCCTGGCTGGCCAGAACCGCACTGATCGTTCTATCGGCCGAAAGATCGCCACCACCCTGCAAGCCGACACCCGTGTTGACCGCGCGTGCCACGATTGCCTTGAGATCAAGTGCTGCTTGCTGCGCGCTGCTGACCGGCTTGTTGGCGTCCGTTGTGTTGTCGACATTGTTCAGTCCGAGTGTCGCCTTTTGCGCTGCCGCATCCGCATCGTCGATCAAGGCCGCCCCGGCCGGTGTGATCGTCGTGTTGGCCGGAAGGCTCAACGTCTTGAGGTTCGCATCGACTTCGCTGTCCATCAGCGCCCCGGCCTCAGTGACGTTTGCCGTGTTGGGCTGCATATCCTCCAACGCGCCCTTAGTAAGCCGCGCTTCGACCACCGCGCCCGCGGTAAATGCCTTTGCTGTCGTGCCGTCCTGGCCGCGCACGATCGTCAGTACGTTGGTGGTGCGGTCGGTGCACTTCATTGTTTCGATGTTGCCGGAACCATCCTCTACCGTGACGTGAAACCACTGGTTACCGGACGGCTGGGGGAACTCGCCGGCGTCGCCGGCCTGCACCGAAATCGTGAGCTGCGCCGCATCAATACCGGCTGCCAGCGTTGACGCTGCGTTGTTGGCAAACAGAACATCCGTCATGACGTGCCTCGCATTGGTTCAAAGATCATCAGGCGCGCTCCCCTATGATCGCGACGAAGATGTAATCGGGATCGTCCCGGGTGCCGGCTCCGACATCGGCGACGGCGATGCCGACGGTTGTCGTGGTCTGGCCGTCGACAGATAAAACGTTGTCGAGTTCGGCTGCCTTCTGGATGCTGCCAGCGACAACGTAGTTTGCGTTTGCCATCGTGATGGCGAGATTGATGGTAAAGTCACCGGTACCGCTGTCGGTCACGGACGTGACATTCTCGCTGGCGGAGATGACGCCGGCGTCGTCGAATTTCACCCAGGCCTGGACACCTTTAAGGTGCTGGAACGACGGCAGAGCTCCTGCACCGTTGGAAACCAATGGCTGGCCGGCTGCGCCGAGCCCTGCGACAGATTGTTGGGCACCGGTGGCGGTCGTTCCACCGCAGATTACACCGTAAGCCGTGTGGGAGCCGCGACCGGTTCCCCCATCTGCGACCGCGACGTCATCCGGTCCGTTTGAAAAATAGAAGTATCCCGCCGATCCCGAACCAGGATTGGCGACCAGCTTTGTGTTTCCGCCCCCCGTTTCGATGCGGAAGGCGTAGTCACTCACATCCGTATCAGAATTGTGGAAATCGATGTAGCGACCGATCTCCATTACCCCGTCACTTCGAACGACTGGGACCCCGTTCCAGTAGCTCGAACCGTCGGTAATGTCGTAAGTCGCCGAGGTACCGAGAGCGAGTGTCGCTCGCTGCGCTGCCGCATCGGCGTCGTCGATCAAGGCTGCACCGGCAGCGCTGATCGTCGTGTTTGCCGGCAGGGTCAAAGTCTTTATGTCAGCGTCAACCTCGCTGTCCATAAGTGCGCCTGCGGCGGTGACATTGGCGGTATCGGTCACGTCGGCCCCCGGCTCGATGCCGTCCAACTTGGCCTTTAGCGCGGAAGTAAATGACGCCGTCGTTGCGGCCAGTACCGCACTAAAGGCCTGAACCTGACTGCCGATCGTCAAACCAAGGTTTGCAACCGCTGTTGCGATATTTCCCAGGTCACTCAGATTGTTCCCGGCCATCGCCGCGCCGGCCGCCGCAACATTTGTGTTGTCGGCCTGGATCGCTTCAATCCCGGCCTTGGTCATCCGCATCGAAACGGCGTCGCCTGAGATGAACGCACGCGCGACCGTGCCGTCCTGGCCGCGCACGATCGTCAGTACGTTGGTGGTGCGACCCGTGCATTTCACGATCTCGCGGTTGCCGCCGCTGTCCTCGAGCGTAACGAGGAAATACTTGTTTCCGGTCGGCGCGGGAAACTCGTCTTGATCCGCCGATTGGACCGTCAGCGTCGTCTGGCTGTTATTGATGTCTGCTGCCAGTGTGGATGCGGCATTGTTGGCGAAGAGGATGTCGGTCATCGCGCGACTCTCAACAATCCCTCACCAAAAACGTGACGGGCACGGTTTTGACTTCTCCGGTGCTGATCGTCGCGGCGACGTTGACGACGACCTGGAAGCCGTCCGTTCCGCCCGACATCCGAAACTTGACCCGCTGGGTGTCAGAACTGACGTCACTGACCGCTGGATAATCGGAGCCGGTCGTCTCGGCGATCGCTGTGGCGGACGTGATGGTGTCTGACGAGCCCAACCACCGCTCAAACGAGATCTCATAGTCGAGCGCATCGCCCGATTGCTTGATGAACTGGTGGCCGGTCATACCGTCGACCTCCGTTCGGCGATGACATTGTACTCGTCGTCAGGCGGCACGAGATAGACGCGGCCCTCCGGCTCGACCAAGGCTTCGCGGTCCTCAAATGCGATGAACCTGACCAGACTGTCGTCATGGAGCGCGGTTTCGGGCCGGACCATGTATTCGCGTGTCTCGGACGGCACGAACCAGGTCAACGCGTCCGCCAACGGCGCAAGGCGCGCATGGTTGAGATCCGCATTCACCGTGAGCGTGAGTGTCGGCGATGCGGTCAAGGGGACGGCGACGCGCCCCGTTGCTGAAGCCGAAAGCGTGAGAGATGCTGCGGCCGAAAGAGGAACGCGCTTCGTTGCAAGCGCGGCGATGGTCAACGATAGGGCCGGGGCCGCTGCGGCGCTGTGGATCTGGCTTGCCTTCGCTGCGACCGTCACACCCGTGACGGTCTGCGCTGCACCGGCCTGGCGCAGGGACGCCGCCGGCGTAACGGCCAGGGACATGACGACCGATGCTGCCAACGCGACCCGAACGATACCGGTGTCGTTGATGGTCAGTTCATTGAGTTCCGTCCCGTTGATCGCACCCATCGTCATCAGGCCACACTCACGTCGAGATCGCCGACTCGGATGACAAACTGGTCGCCGACATTGAGCGTCTTCGATGCCGTCACCGCACCGGTATAGAGACAGTTGCCGCCGCTTGCCGCGTCCCAAAGTCCGAAATGCGTGACTGTGATCGCGCCTGCGCCGTTGTGGATTTCCCAAAGCAGTTCGAGCAGGTTCGAAATCTGGTTCGAAGACGGTGCACCCCAGGCCGCAGTCGCTGCGCCGCCCTGTGCGGCGTCCTCGCGGGCGTAAGCCGGAAAAGCACCGACCGTCACCTCGTTGGCGCCGTTGTCACCAGGATCTGCGGTATGCAGCGAAACATAGACCGTCGAAGGCGGGGCGTAGTTGGTGGCCCGGAAAACCTCGTTGAGTATCGCGGCGCCGAGAAAGGTTGTCGTGCCCATCAGAAGTATCTCCCCTTCGAACGAAGCCGCGCACCTGCCTTGTTCTTGGCACCGCGCCATTTCTGTGTCGCGCAGAGTCGGTTGAACTCGCGCCGCAGGTCGGCCGCAGCGCCCGGGTTCGTGTATTCGGTGCCCGGCACCAAGAGCGCGCCCGCCGCCGCGCCCTGGCCGATCGCTTCGCCGTGCTCGTCGTGGAGAATTGCGGGCAGGTTGTAGGCATCCTTTGTGGGGATAAGAAAAAGCCGCATGCGCAGTGAGCCGGCCTGGCGGGGAACAAGGCTGATCGAGTTGGCGCCAAGCTGTGTAATGTAGCTCGAGGATCCGGCTGTGACCGTCGCATCGGACCAATCCGAAAGCATCTCGTCCAGTTCCGCCGGCGTTTTGGGAATCAATTCCTGATCGCCGATCTTGGCATGTTCGATCTCAAGGATCTCCGCGTCGGGGATCGAGCAGGCGGTTTGGTCCAGCGTCTCTTTCACGGTCATCGTGTAGATGTCATGCCAGATCCGCGTCTTGCGGCAGAAATCGCGCGCGGCCTTGCGAATGAACCGCTCCGCGACAACGTCCGGCACGGTGCGTGCATAGAGTTTCACCAGCGGCAGGAAGTCGTCGATGTCGACCAGCGGCATCATGATCCGCCCCTCCGCTGGTTCGGGCTCGTGGCACCCTCAACCTGTATTTTGAGCCCAAGCGCCGCGCCGAAGAGTTGCGAGTGATACTGGGACCGCGACGGATTGGACGTCAGGTCATCCTTGAGGAAGGCCCGCGCCAGAACGTAATCGGTCAGCACCGGGTCGTAGGTCGCCGCGAGACCCGTGTCCTCGCTTTCATAGCCAGCGACGGTGATTGGAGCGGGCAGATGCGAAACGACCGCGGCGATCTTGCCGTTACCGTCATTGCCGGGAAAGACATAGAACTGCAGCGGGTTGTCCTCGTCGAACACCCCATGCCGGACTTCGGTCTTGAAACGCCGATAGCTCTTGTCGTGCCAGCGTGGGTTCTCGGCGTCGAGGATATCGCGGCTCACCGGCGTGATGATGCGGCCCTGGCTGCCGTTGTTGCCCGTCGTCGTGATATTGCGCTCGAAGTCGATGATGCGCAGCGGTGTCGGCGTGCCGCTTTGCGGCACGGCCTGGCGCGTCCCTTCAACCATGTCGATCTCGATCGACATAGAAGAGGCCGACGGCTTGATGAGGACGATCTGTTTGATGCCCTCGTTGAGCCACGCGACCATTTCGGCCAGCGGCCAGCGCACCTTGTCCGAATCGGAAAGGATCAGGTAGGCGTTGTCCAGGATCTCCTTTCCGGTCGACACATTCTACTCCTCGTCTTCCGCCTCCAGGATCGCCTCGACGAGATCGTCCTTGGTCGCGCGGCTCGACACCTTCAGGCCGCGGCCCTTGGCCATGGCGAGAAGTTCCTTCTTGGTCAGCGACGCCAGGTCCTGTTCGGCAGGCTCTTGCGGATCGCCGGCTCCTTCGGCAGCGGCCGGTTGCTTGTTCGCTTCATCGTGTTCGAGGACGAGTTTCTTCAATTCGAAGGCGTTCTGGTTCTTCTTGAACGCGATTCCGCGCGAGGCTGCTTCGGCCTGCATCTGCGCTTTCGTAAAGCCTTCGAACGGATCAGGTTCTTCCTTCTCCGTGTCGGCCCCCTCCGGATCGGTCGCTGCACCGGGAACGATCGCCTTGGGCGGTGCATCGGGATCTGTTTCACCCTCGTCCGGATCAGGGTCGCCTGCATGGAAATCCTCGTCGTCATCGTCAGGAATTACGGGTGCCACGGTATCTTCCGCTGCGTCCTCGTCTTCGACCAGGCAGAAGTGTTCGACACACAGAAAGAGCCTGACGTGTTCTGGGTCATCGACCTTGGCTACGAAGCGGCCCTGATCGTCCCTTTCAAAGACGTAGGTCTTACCGGGCATGGGGTTTTCAGACGGGCCAACTTTGCACTGAATCAACGGCATGTGATTGTCTCCTTGGGATTGGGATGTTGCGGCGGCCTACTTGCCAGTAAGCCGCCGCCGTCCGATCGCCCGCATCCCACACGAGCGCTCAGGATCTGAACGCGCCGACGTGCGGCGCATCCGGTAATTCAGCCGATGACTTTCGTGATCAGCGTAATGGTGCCGGCCTGCGCGGTCGCCGCGGCGGTCGTGACCTTGAGGCCGATGGAGCGCGCCTTCTCGGCCGCGGCGATCCGGTAGGCGCCACGAAGCGTGGGACGCGCGACACCGCCGGCCTGACCAAGATCGGACGCGGCGAAGATTTCATTGCCGCAGGTACGGGCCGCGTCGTTGTCCTGCCAGTCGCCGGACATGATGCCCACATCGAACACCAGTGTGGGCGTGACATTGGAGTCGAGATCGTCACAGATCAGGACACATTCGACGAGCTTGGCATTCGGCGGAATGTGGCCCAGTTCGATGATGTCGTTGGCGGCCAGGTCCGCCAGAGCGGCATAGTCGAAACGCTGTGCGACGACTTCGCCGGCGGCGCAGGGATAGTTGACGGGAATAATGCCTTTTGCAGCGTCCCCTTGAAGAAGTGCCATATCGGTGGTCTCCGTTGGTAGGCGACGGGGCACAAGGCCCCGTCACTCAGTGGTTGGCGTTTAGGCGTTGGGGTTGGCTGCGGCGGTATCGAGCGCGACCACGCCGAAGTCACGGCTGTTGAAGGTGGCCTTCTTGGCCCCGAAAATGCAGCCCGCCGAGACGGTCAATTCATTTTCGTAGTCCTTCGATTCTTCCTTCCAGGAATAACGGCCCTTGTTGCGCTTGTCGGCAGAGCCATAGGCGATAACGCCGGCCTGGCGACCGCAGAACAGGGCACGGCCCGCAAGGACGTTGGCGCCAGCGCCGTAGTCGTTGAACCTGATCCCGTTCTTGTGCTTGTGGAGCACAACATCGTTGATCATGCCCAATCCGCCCTTGAAGATCGGGTTATTGCGGCCCTCGGCCTGCGTCGCCGCCTTCTGGATATCCAGCCAGCCGGTCGTATCCGAGGTGCGCAGGTCGTGCGCCTGGAACGGGTTCATGATGACCACGTAATGGCCCTCGCCATTGATATCGACCGGCACCATGTTGGCGTTTTCCGGGTCGACCGAGTGCATCATGTCGGCCTGGGTCGAGGCACGCTCGATCAGGTTCTTGTTCATCTTGTGGTTGGCGGTGAGGTTGGCCTTGGCCGTCGCCGGCGTCCCGCCGGTTTCGCCGTAGAGGATGTGGCCCGTGGACGGCTGCGCCAGCGCATTGCCGGCGTGGCCCGTGTAGGTCACCGCCTCATAGAAGTCCTCGTTGATGCCACGCGAACCAGAGAGATAGATGAACATGAGCTGGTCGTGATAATCCGACCAGTACTCGGACAGCTTTTCGCGGGAGATGGTGCGCAGATTGTGCACCGTGCGCTTGCGGGTCATGCGGCCGCCGGCCGATACGGCGTGCCTGGACTGGTCGATCTTGACCTCATCCGAGAAGAACCGCAGCGATTCTTCCTTGCCGGTGAGGCGCGCGTCGCCGGTCGTCGGCCGGTTGCGCAGTTTGACGGACAGATCGTAATCGATCGTGTCGCCCGCGTCCGTTTCCAGATCGGTAAGACGCTGGATAACGTTGTTCTGGCCCTGACCGACGAACTTGCGCTCAAAGTAAGCGCGCTTGACCAGATCGAGGAAGAGGAGGGTGGACCACTTTTTCGCGGCTTTCGGATCGCCGGCGGCAATGGTGGTGGGCATGACGTGACTCCAAGTCTAGTTGGAGCACGTCCTGCGCAAGATTGAATGGGCAAATAGATACAACGATCATTGCCGATTTGCAACGGTCAGGCGCAGCGCGGCTCAAGCACCCGGACGGGGCGTGTTTCACCGGTGATGCCCGCCGCTATTGGCCGGATATCGATGCCCGCCGCGATTTGCTCGATCGGCAGCCGCGTCGCGATGGCCAGTTTGACCATTCGGCCCGATTTGTCGGCGACACGGATCAGTGCCGCGTCGCCGATCTTCAGGGATTCACCGATGCGCAGTGTTTTGGAAAGCATGGCCTATCCTCGCGCCGCGTATTCTTCACGCTCTTTGTCAGACAAGCCGGCGACCGCCTTTTCATATTCCTCGCCGGACAACCGGTCGATGTGGGCGAATTTTCCGTCCTCGGTGTCGTTGATCTGCGACGCCGGGACGTTGCCCAGGGTGGGGGGCGGATCGTCCCGTTGCTTGTTTTTGTCGGGATCGTCCTTGTTGGTCGTGTCATCGCCCTTGGGCGGATGGAGCAGTTTCTGGACCTTCTGGTGGGCCTGTTCCAGAAACCTTGGATCGCGCGCATTCCCGCTGTCGACATTCATGGCGCGGACGAAACTGTCGAGCATGAGGTATGCATCGGACCCCTGGGGGTAGTCGTCCTTATGCTCGTCCATGAATGTTGTGCAGGCGTCGGTCCATTCCTTGGCGCGCGTCGCCTCCTGACCTTCGGCGAAGCGTTCGGACATTGCGGCCTGATCGATCTGGCGCTCAAGGCTTCGCTGTTCCTTCTGAAGTTCCTTTTCCTGATCCCGCTTTTCCTTGGCGGTGATCTCGCCGTCGTCGAACTTCTCGGCAAGGTCGTCGAGGCTCTTCTCGATCTCCTGCAGCCGGTCATCGGCGCCTTCGGGGGGCTTGAAGACCGGCAGGTCCTGCGCCGCAGGCTTGGGGTCGGGCTGGTGGGCAACCTTTTCGCTGCCGCTCCCCTCGTCGGTGTCGCCACCCTTATTCTCGGCGTCGTCCCCGGTCTTACCGTCTTCCTCGGCCTTCTTGGTGGCCTCGGCCGCTGCAGCGGCATCCTCGGCGGCCTTCTTTTCGGCGTCGTCCTTTGCCTTGGCTTCTGCCTCCGCTTTGGCGGCGGCTTCCGCCGCTTCCTGCGACTTTTTCTCAACCTCCGCCGCGGCAGCCTTGGCTGCATCTTCCTCGGCCTTCTGGGCCGCGGCGGCCTCGTCGTCGTCCGAACCGCCGGCCTCAAGGGCCTCGATCTCTTCGAAATTCGCAATTTCCTGATCGGTCAATTGCTTGCGATCTTCCTCGCTCAGAGCACTCTTCGTGTTCATAGGGATGCCTCGTGTCTACCCAGCTAGTGGGATGGTTTCGGGTGGCGTCTGGTGCGGTGCGGGGAGTGTGGCAATGCCGGCGGCTTGGCGCTCCTTGTCGGTGCGCGAAACCAGACCGGCTTCGTGGGTGATGTGGTCGGCAATGTCGGCGACGGCGGGATGCGCCACAACCTTGGCAGCCGCATCAAGTGCTGTGTTCTGTGCGTTGATCGTGTCGGCGACTTCGCGGCCCTGAACCTGCCTCGCCTCCGCTGCGATCTTCTCGGCGCGGGCCATGGCCTCGCGCGCCTCTCCCATGGCCTTCTCGAGCGCGGCTTGCGACATTGCCGCGTTGAATTCCTGTTCGGCGGCCTGCGCCTCTTTTTGCCGAATGGCGTCTTCGCTGTCTTCTTCCGCGTCCGGATCATTCTGGCCGTTCACCTGTCGAATACGCTTGACGATCTCCTCGCGGTTCCGGAGGTCCATCTCTTCGACGACGAGATCCAACAGCGTCATGCCGATCTCCGCCGGCATGGTCTGCAACAGGCCGAGAAGTTCGGCGACGGCTGCCTGGCGCAGGGTGCTTTGCCAGTCCGCTTCGTCGATGATGAAATCGGCCTTGGAGCGAATGATGTCATTTTCGGGCAGGCCGTCATTCACGTCGACAAAGTCCGGCTTGCCGCGCTCATCGGTGATGCGGAACGCCTTTTTATCCGACATGAACTGTTCGACATTGGAGAGTTGCTTCTCGCCCTGAAGCTGGTTGGCGAAGCGCAGATTGTCGAAGTAAAGCGATGTGGCGAGACTGCCCTGGTCCTGCCGGCGCTCGATCGCGATACCGGATACAGCGTTGGTCTTTCGGCCGAGATTTTCGTCGGTCACGCCACTGGCCGACTGTACAAGCGATATAGAACGAGACATGTAGTCGAGTTCGTACTGGCTTAGATCCCGGTCGGCGTTGATCGTGAGTTCGGAGCCTCTCTTCTTGCGAATGACGGCGTCGGGCCGGGACACCTCGTCCAGGTATTCCTCCACAGTCATGTCGTCGGCCAGCGCGTCGTCGTCCATGATCGTCTTGTTCGTCGACAGGATGTGGAGCGCCTTGGACGCGCGCTTGTTGATGTCCTCCTGGATGGACCGCAAGCGGCGGATCATGCCGTAGGGCAAGCCGTCCTTGTCGCGGCGATGACCCCAGACTGGCGTGAACGGGAACGTGTTGTGGCGGTAAGGGGAGGGCCCTTCATAGAGCAGTGCCGACGACGTGAAGATCGCCACGCGCATCCGCATGCCGACGGACTTTCGAAGCTCTGCCTCGCCGCGGTCCAGTTCTTCGCGGTGGCCCGGGCTGTGCTCGTCGAAGGTCTCGCCGGAAAATGTGCCGCCGCGAAGTCGGTCATATTTTTCGGGCGTCCTGTACCATGCCTCGATGAGCCGGACGCGGCGCCGCTCGAATCCCATGCGGTTGTGAGCGTAGGAATAGTCGTGCTCGTCGAGCGACTCCTCTTTCTCGTCCATCACGTCGTCGCCGTAATAGTCGAGTTGCAGGTAACTGGAGTCGGTCTCAGCGGATTGCTCGAGCGCACCCCTCCGTTCCGGGAACAGCGCAATCGCGACGTCCAGATCCACCCACTTCGAACGGAAGATGTAGCGCGCGTCGGACAGGTCCAATTCGTTCGCGGAACTGTCGAAGAGGATGTTGCGCCATGATTCGTGTCGCGAATAGAGCGGTTCCTTCGTCGAATCGGGTTCCCAGCCGTCTTCGATCCACCCGATGCCGACCTTGACGGCGTCCTCGAATGCCCTGGACCGATCGAACGGTGACCGGTTGACGTCGCTCAGATATTTGAGGAGTTGCGTCTTGCGCTGGGCCGGCTCGCCCTGGTCCTTGCGTCGCGGCAGGACCTTGAAATCGGTCCGGGCCCGGCGTTCGGTGCCGGTGACCCAGTCTACGGACGTCGCGATGACGTTGTAGACCAGCGGCACCTGGCCGCGTTCCTTCAGGGTAACGAGATCCTCTTCGCGCCACTGATTGTTGTCGTAGAACGCCGCGTCGAGGGCCATCTCGAGGCGGTTCTCCCGCTGGCGGTCGATCTCGCGCTCGTAATGATCGAGAAGGCGGTTCTTGAGGCGCACCATCCGTCCGCTGTCGAGGCGATGCGGCTTCTTCTCTGTCGCGTTGTCATTGACCGCAGGTTGCGGCTCATGCGCTGGTTTGACGCGCACCGACCCGTCGTCGGCTTCCAGATCAAACATCGTCGTCGATCTCCACCTCAGTCGTCTTGCCCGTCGAGTGATCAGTAATCGTCACTTCGGCGATCAAATTGCCGGGCTTGCGGCGCGAAAAAGGTGGGATGTGCAACAGATCGTCGAGATGATCGTCGATCAGTGCCTGAATTCGCAGTATGTTTTTAACCTCGTAGGGATTAATCCGCAATGCCTCGCACAATTGGAAGCAGGCCCTGGCCGCGGCCCTCGGATCTCCGGTCTCCGGCGCAAAGATGTATGCGTGCCGCTGAAACACGATCGCCGGCACCGTGTGATCGTTCGTTTCTTCGCCGCTTCGGGTGAGGACAAGACATTCCTCGGGCCCATCCTGCGTATGCAGCCATGTGAAGATCAAGGTGAACTCGCTGAGTTCGCGCTTTGTGTGGTAGTCGTCGAGATCCAGTTTCATGCTGCCATACCGCTCTTGTTACGGCGTTTCGGGCGGCTGCGCCCGTCCGGGTTGTGCCGCAGGTTGTGTCTGTATTGGGCGTGCTGTCGCAGGGCGTCCGGGGCGTGCTGGTGGCCGTTCTTTGCGTAGATCGACGTGTAGCGCCCGTGCTTCTCGTCCCAGACCTTCGAATAGCCGTCGAGGTGCTTGATTCCGTCAGCGCAATTCTCCTCGTCGAACCGGTAGGTCGGGAACGCGGTGCGCAACTGCTCGACACCCTGCGTGTATTCGGCGATGCGTGGCACGGTGATTATGTTGCGGAGTTTCAGACCCTCGAGGATATCCTTTGCCGTGTTTATCCGGTGCTCGCCCTGGATGCGGTTGTCGGCATCGTGCGGGACCAGATGGTGTGAGTAGACGTGGTATCCCTCCTGCATCAACAAGCCGACATAGTACGAATAGTGCTCGCCGGATCCCTCGAAGTAATTGATCCAATCCACCCAGGGCCCGTTTTCCTGACCGACCCAAATGCACATGTCGTCGTTGGTGCCGATGTCCCAAACGGTAAGGACCGGAAGATCGGGCCGGTACGGCAATTTGAGTATGCGGTTTTCGTTCCGCGCCGCGGCCATCTGTTTCGCGAGCCACTTGCCCTCTGACGCGACGGAGAAGGCTTCCTCGAGCGTCGAGGGGTACTGCGAGAACATCTTGTTTTGATCGCCGGCAAACGCATTGTCGCGCGTCAGGACGTACCAGGCGCGTTTCCGCTTCGATATCTTCCGTCCGATCAAACCTTCGATGCGGTAGAAATATGCGTTGTCGGCCTTTGAGATCGGCACGCCTTCCGGGTCGGCCTCATACTCAGGCGCGTCCCACCACGATGCGAAATGCAATTTGTATTGCTGCTTGTGAAGTTTCCGGCCGGACTGCTGGTGCTTCTGCGCCACCTTGACCATTTCGGAGAACGCGTCGTCCGGCGACTCCACCGTCGATTCGATGACGATCACACCGTTCTTGTCGACCGTGGGCAGTGCGCCAGTGACAATCTCGTGCACCTTCTGCGGAAAGCGCTTGGCCACCGATCCGAGCTCGGAGACGTGAAGATATTGAAGCGTGCCACCGCGAGCCGACGTCGCGACATAGAGAAAGGACTCGTTGGCCCAGTTGTACTCCGACTCGGTCTTTTTGGTGAGCGGATTGGCCTCTTGTATCGCGCCTGGCATCCGGTCCCAGGCGAATTTAATCTTGTCGCGAAAGATCTTCGTCGACGTGTTGAGATCCTGGGCGATGATTGCCGCTGCTGTGTTTGGCACAAATATGCAGGCATCGAGTTCTACAAGCTGCACGACGGTGGAAAAACCGCGCTGGCGAGCCTTCGGAATGATGTTGCGGTACCAGATCTCGTTGAGGAATTTCAGTTGTTCTGACCACGGGTGAAACGGAACCGCATTGCCGTCCTTGTCGCGGACCCAATAGAGGTTATTCAGCCGCCACATCGGATCGCTGCACAACTCGAGCAGCTTGCCTTCCTTGATCTGGTTGATCCTGCCGTGGTCTGTAACGGCCATCAGACACACTCGCGACCTGGGCTTATGTGGGAACCTCCGCGAATCACGAATTGATTCCTTCATGAACATGACGCGGCACCCTGCGAACAGCGAACTGCTGGCCACTCGTTCCCCAAGTGTCGGGCTCTGCATCGTTGAGGAAGTATTCCCTCGTCACGCCGTGCACGCCCAAACGGCAAAGCCGGTCGAGGGCCGTGTCCAGGCTTGCCGAGAGATGATGTTCGAGGACGTCGCGCAGTTCCTTCTGCAATTCGTGCATGTCTGGGGCGATCGGGATATCAAAGGCAGGCGATATCACGACGCTGACCAAGAGCCGGTTCTGATTTGTGAGCCTCTTCAAATCGCGCGCGCAGGTCTCGGCCGCCTCCACCGCCTGGTTTACTTGGTCAAGTTGGTCCAGTTTCACGACGACTCTCCTTGATCTTCCGCTGCGATAAGCACTTTGTAGTCGTCCAGGATCTGGCCCAGGACAGACTGCTGCATCTTTCGCAACTCGGTCATTTCGGGTGATGACTTGATGACGCCGCCCAGGATCTTGCGCATGTTGTCGGCCTTCTCGCCGATGATGCCGGCGATGCAGTCCCTGCATTCGATGAGGCTGTGGCGGCGGTTGGCTATTGGGCGCGTCTTGCTCATGGCACCATCTCGCTACTCACGATTGTCATGCGGCTCTCCTGGCTTCACGGGCGGCCATGAGTTCGGCGTAGCGGGCATGAATGGATGCGGCGTCCCTGTAGTCCGCCTCGAAGCCGACGAGGGCAGAGACCTGACGGCGCACGTGGGCGAGGATTTCCGCTTCGCTGTCGGTCAGCATGCGGACAGGCCAGCCCTTCACATAACGCATCTCCTTGGTGATCCGCGCCTCCGCCGCCGCGCGGCTTTCGGACTTGCGCTTTGCTGCGGCCAGTCCGATCCGCTGCATCCCGGAAAGCAGATGCGGGGCGACATCGCCGAGCCAGCGGCCGCTCTGGAACGCGAAGGTGCTGCGAATTTCCAGATCCACCATGCGGCGATAGATCGGATGGCTTTCCTCTTGTGCGGCGGCGGCTGTCAGGTCCTGCAGGTTCGACATGATGCAGAACCTGCACGAGACGCGCGACAGCCCGAACTCACGATAGGCGGGATGCGCGGCAAGGCCGCAGTCGTGGATGAAGGAAAACACCTGCTCGACCGTCCAGTCGGCGATGGGCCGCCAGTTCCATGACTTGCCGTCCGGCTCGGCGCTGGCGACCGGCTGGCGGGCACGCGCCGCGCTTTCCTGCCGGCGAACGCCGGTCACGTTGACATAGGCCTGCCCCTTGAAGCGGCGGCGCAGTTCGGCGCGGATGATATGGGTCTTGAGCTCCGATGTGCAGAACCGCAGGGCCGGGGTCGACCACGGAAGGATCAGCGTCACCGTCTCGAGATTGGCGTAGCGCCTGACGCTCGATTCCCAGCGGCCTTCCCACCGGTCCATCATGTCGCCGGCGCGCCGCTTCACCACGATCAGCTCGACGCCCAGATGCTCGGCGAGGCGTTCGCACACCGGAAGCGAGTCGCGCCACTCGACGGAACCGAGATCGCTGTGAACCAGAACGCGCGGGCCGGAATGGCCGATGCGATCCAGATGGCGCATGGTCGCGAGCGCCGCGGCCTGGCTGTCCTTGCCGCCCGACACGCCGATGGCGACCGGTGCGCCCGACGCCAGCAACGCGTCGACTTCCGAAGTTGATGCAATGTTCATCGCTTCGGTTCGCATAATCGCTACCTCTTCCCGGTCAGCGCGTACCGGTAGTCTTCTTCGCGCTGCGGCGCCTCGTAGTTCTCGTCCTGGTACTCGAATACGGTCTTGATGGCCTTCGCCGCCTCGTCGACGTAGTCCGGCCACTGGCACTCTGTATCTGCGATTGCCCGCGCGACGCGCTCGATGAGTTCTCCGTTGATTTCAGCCATCGAACTTCTTCTCCGGTTCGATGCCGATGGCTCGGAGTGCTACATCACAACAACCGGAATCCGCCGGGATGTAATAGTTGTATGCCGCCGTGAAAATCGTCACCTGTCCCAGGATATGTCCGTCGTTATCCTGGCGGTCGTCTACCGTGCCAGTGACACAGGCCGGATCGACCCACTTGCCCGGCATAAGTTCAACGAACCTCGTCACGGCGTTTTCTCCTCACGCTTGTTCCACGGCTTGAAAGAGAGCAGGTCCTCAATCGCCGGCCATGCGCCTTCGAACTGGACCGCGCGGTCGTCGATCGTCACGAATGCGGGTGGCTTTTCGGTTGGGAAGTCGATGCGTTTCACGGCCTTCTTAGAGCGGATGAACGCCTGATCACCGGGAACACCGGCCTTCTGAAAATACTCCTGGTAGTGAAGGCGTAGCCACGTTTTCATGGCGCCTATGCCGTTTGGCTGCCCAGACCGCGAAGAGAAGATGCAGACATCGAAATCCTGTTGCGCTTCTTGGATGAAGGTAAGCGCGCCAGGCACGGGCGGATCTGCCACGTCGTGAGCTCCGGTCCACCCACTTGTGTAGCTGTGGATCACCCCGTCGAAGTCCAGGCAAAGGATCGGCTTGCGTTTCTCAGGCATAGCGCCACCCTTTCGTCGGGTGATATCGCATCGGTTTCCCGTTCCGGATCCTGCGGCGGTTCCAGTGCTTCACCGCCCTCCGGCGCTTCGCCTGGCGCTTCATGGCTGCGCGTCGCAATGGTTCCTTGAACCACTCTTCGAGGATGACGCCGCCCAGAGGTGCGAAGCGCTTTCGGATGATCTCATCGACCTCATGCGCCGGTTGATCGCCGTGCTTGCGTATGAGGTCGTTGACGATTTTCGCTCTGAGATCCATGGCGAGGAATCAGGCTACGTCGTCGGTTGCGAGGACAGCAGCCCGTTCTGGCCTTTCGATGGCCGCCTCAAGCCGAACTCTCTCGTGAGCCAGATCGCGGATCAGGCGGTTAAACGTAACCGCCGCGCGGTCGAGGCGCGTCAGCACACTGCTGTCACCGACTTCCTTCAGGCCGACGGATTCCGCATCAGCCGGCGGCTGTTGCCCTGCAATACGGTCAACCGCTGACCGGATCTGGTTCGTCTCGGACTGCAACCTGTCAACATCGCAATCGATCCGCGCGAGAAGGTTTTCAAGGTTGATTGATTCCGGAGTTTTATCCACGTTCGTTCTCCTATCGGTTCATTTTGAGGACGTGTCTGGTGATGCTGCGCATGTCCTCGAGATGCGCTTGCAGGTGTCTTTCGTCCTGCGCCTTTGACGGCCGTAAGCCGTATTCCCAACCAGCATCCATGATGGCCTGCATGAAGCCGACAGCATCCGGGCCGATGATCGCCGTGTTGAATTCCGTGGCCGGTACGAAGTTGTCGCGGGGATGATCCTCAAACTGGATTTTTGTAACGATCGACATCGTGTTTCCGGTGATCCTGGCGATCCGAAGTTTTGGGCCGTTGATGTCCAGGCTTGATAAAAACGCGTTTGCTCGCCACTCCATGATTATCCCTCGCTCGGTCGGATTGACTTGCCGCTGATCTGCTCAAAGAACTGCCGCAGCTTTTCGCTCGCGTCGTGCTCGACACGCTCCTTGAAAGCACCGACGCTGATGTGCTTGCCGATCATGTCGATGCGCTTGATCCGGTCGGAGATCTTGATCTTGCTGACTTTGACTGTTCCTAGGACCGCTTTTTCGGTCACCTCGCCACCTTCTTCGTCCTGGGTAAGCGCCACCTTGTGTTCGACTTCGATTCCCGACACCAAACCCATGCGCCAAATCTTCGGCCATTCGTGCACCGGCTTGAGCGTGCCGTCCTCGTTGTAGATATCGGCGATATCGGCCTCGGCCTCCTGAAGGAGACGCTGCAGCACCCAGTCGGCCTCGGCGTCGACGCGTTTTAGGCGCGCGTCTTGCGCCTCCTCTATTGCTTTTTGGATTTCAACATTTTTCAACAGGCGCTGGCCCTGCGAATAGGCGGTCTTTTTGCTGTAACCGGTGCGCAACGCGGCCTGCGTCGCGTTCATGTCCTTAAGATATTCGGTCACGAACAGCTTCTGCTTGTCGTTCAGCGGTTTTTTCGCCGCTTTCGCCATCAGGACCTCTTCACAAATCCGTCGAGCGCGGCGCGTTCGGAGTGCGTTCCTGTACCGGCGGCTTTCTTGCGATGGTAGGCGCAATAGGAGCCGCCATTGCCGGCGCCGTGCAGCCTGTCCGCATCGGGCTCTTGAACAGACGCGCCGCAGCACATCATGTCGGCGCCGACCTTGTTGTCCAACGGCCAAAGGCAGCGCCGCTCCCTGTTGCTGATCAGTTCCAGGAAGGTGGCCGGCTTTGACTCCAGGACTGCGTCCTCGTTCTTGTTCTTCGGTCCGGCCATGGCGTTCAGTTTGATCGTGTGTTCTGGTTTCGGAAAACTGCTGATGTGCGGTATTTGCGACGGGGTTTCCGCCAGGCGCTGCCGCACTCTTCGTGTCGCATGGGACGAACGCCCGATTGTTATCTGGCGCCGGACCTCTGCAATCGTGATCTCGAGCTCGTCTGCGATCTCCGGAACGCTCCGCCCTTCTGCGTCGAGAAGTTCGACGGCGCGCGAGATGCGGTTCTCGTCCCAGTTTTGTACTTCCATATTCAGCCCTCCTCTGGCGCCATGCCCAACGCGTGCAGGTAGGTATCGAGGAGTGCTTCCTCCTCGGCCCGCTCGTTCGGGTCTAGTTTTCGGATTGCGATGACCTTGCGCAGGACCTTGGTGTCAAAGCCGAAGCTTTTGGCCTCGCCGTAGACTTCCTTGATGTCCTCGGCGATGGTCTTCTTTTCCTCGTCCAGGCGCTCTATGCGCTCGACATAGGACCGAAGTTGATCGCGAGCCACGCTGTGGGCCTGCGCCTCACCGGTCTCGGTTGCCTTGAACATCGGTGTGCCGGTCTCTGCAGGTGCCTCGCCGGTTGCCTCCGCCGCCGCCGATGCGGCTGCCGCGCGAATTGCCTTGGCCTTTGCCATTATGCGACCCTCGATGGTGGAAACCTTCGATCACGGCGGATTTCGCCGGAATCGAGCGTGCTGCGATAAATCACCTCGCCAAGCGCAGCGCGGGTATGCTCAAGCCAGGCGTCCCACTCTTCGCGATCCGGGGTGATGACGAACAAGCCGTCCTTGTCGAATTCAGGACAGCCGTTCAGATCGCGGTAAAGCCGCTCGGTCAGGTAGACGATCAGTTTCGGTAGCCGGTCCTGGCGCTTGCATCGCTCGACGTAGGTGGCGATGAACTGTGTCGCCATGGCGCGATCCATGTCTGACGGAAGTTTGTCGAAGATGCTGCGGGCGATGTCTTTGCGTTCAGGGCGATATGGGTGCGGTACCGCGCGCCACATCGTCTCGAAATCACTCAGATTAAGATTGTGTGTTTTGTTATTTTTATTATTGGGTGGGATGTTTCTTTTGTATGTGTCGGACTTTCCCACGTCCGGCAAACCCACGTCCGGTGAAGCCGGAACTGGATGACCCATTTCCGTATTTCCCGTAACTGGGCCGTCCACTTCCGTGTAATCCGCAAATGGCAACAGTCCGGGAATCGCATCGCCGTAGACGACATATTCGAACTCGGTGAATTGGCCACCCTTGCTTCGGCGTTTCTCTCGGCTGATGTAGCCGCGCTCACAAAGCAGTTTCAGGATCTTGTAGACCCGGTCGCGGCCCGTGTTCGGTCGACCGGTCCTGGTTCTGCCACCGGCATTGATGAGATTGTTGACGTTGACTTCCCAGTCCGGTGGCTTCGCCAGCAGGTAGAGCATCATGCCACGCGCATCGAATGGCAGCTCTTCATCATCAGCCAGTAGGTTGGAGATCGGCGTAAAACCGCTGCTCATCGTCCGTCGAACTATCGGCATGTCCTACGCCTCGGTCTTTGTGTCTGCGGCCTGGCGAGCGGCCTGCGCCCCTCGACAATGGCCATCGCCTCGCGGTCTTCGGGCGACGAATCACTCATACAGTTGCGGTATCGCCTTGCTCGCTCGCCAGTTCCGGTGTGACGACGGGTTTCTGCCGCCAAAGATCGGGCGGAAGAACGATGTTCCGGCTGGCGAAAAATTGCTGGTCACGGTTGAAGTTGGCGGCGGGGAAATACTCGCGCCGCAACGCATCGCTCGTCTCGCCCGGCGTGTACGGGGTTTCGGCGACAAACTCCTTCCGGCCACCGAAGTGGTCGACCAGTTCTCTCACGGAATTGAGTTCAGTTTTGTCCATTGCCTTTAAATCAATAGGCAAAATGCCAACATTAAGCAATAGGCATATAAGCAATGGTATTGGTGATCGGACAATGCAGAATCCTCACACCATGTCGAACGAGAAGAATCAGAGCGTTGCGCGGCCCAATTTAATGGCCGACTACCCGAGCGAACTCGGGGACCGTCTGCTGCTTCTTCGATTGGCGATGGGCTTTGATCAGCAGCGTGCGTTTGCCACGCAATGCGACATCGAGCCGGCGGATTTCAACAAGTATGAAAAAGGGCGCCGATCGCTCCCATCGGGCGCGGCGCTCAAGATCCGCCGGCGCTGGCACGTATCCCTGGACTGGCTCTATCTCGGCTCGGATGCCGGTATGGCGTGGGAAGTCAGGGAAAAGTTGCTGGCGGCCCTTACCGATTTCCAGGGTAAATCTGCGTAACGTTCTCGCCTGGCTTCTGGGGATCGTCTTTGTCGATTGGCTCGGCATGCGTTCCGACGGTCAGCACCATCTCGCGCGCCATATCCAGTACCTTCGTAGCGTCATCGTCGTTCTCTGGCAGATCCGCGACGATACGCGCGGCCCAGCGGTTTAGCATCGACTTTTTCAGCTTTTCATTTTGAGCATCCATTCTCGGTTTGCAGCCTTATTTTGAAGGTGTCGGCAGCGATACACTTTCCGCGAGTAGTCTACCTGTTGATAACTTGGCACGCAAATATTGGCAGAATGCCAATAAAGAGGCTTGAAAGATTGGCAAAATGCCAATATTGTTTCCCTGCACTTGGGGAAATGGATATGCTTTCGATACAGCCTGCGGATTTCACTGAAGAATCTACACATTCCAGCGCCGCCGATTCGGCGTGTCTTGTGGAAGCCCTCGATCGGTGGGGGCACTGGAACATCGACCGACCGCCCTGTGACGTCACCAATTGTGACGAGGCGGACCGGCGGTTGGCCGATGATTTCCGCTGCCTGATTGGTCTCACGACCAACAAGCAGTTTCATTGGATCGAAAAGCGGCTTTCCAGCGAGCTGATGTCGGGCCTGTCTGACGAAGTGCGTCAGGCTTACACCGGCGTCCTGCTCAAATGGTGGTTCGACATCCGCAACAAGAAGCTCACCCAAAAACGGGCTCGCTCGCGACCATTTCCCAAGAGTGTCGTTTGAGCGTCAGCGGCCCGGGACAATGCCGCAGGGTCCCGGGCCGCACATCATCCCACGAGAGGAGACAACATGACTGAGAAACCGAAAATCGAATTGAAGGCGGTCGAGTTGATCGTCCGCGCATCAGAAGAGACACCATGTTACGCCGCTAAGGTCTACGTGGATGGCAAACACTTCGCCAACGTTGAAAACTCCGGGCACGGCGGGGGAGACAACGTCCACCCGCCCAAGTCCGGTGAATGGGCCGAGTTTCACCAGAAACTGCAGGACCTGGAAGCGCGGATAGCTGAGACCTATCCGCCGCATTCCTTTGAAGCTGGCGATGAAACCCTGCGCCTTGAGGAATCGCTTGAAGGGCTCTGCCATGCCTTGGTTTGGGAATGGCACTTTCGCCGCCTCCTCAAGCGCAAGCTCAAGTCCAAGGTTCTGGTGTTCCGTGCCAAGGACAACCGCGTTGTCGAGTCGGTTCACCGGCTGTCGCCGACCGTCCTTGAAGGTTTCCGCAAGCGCTACGGGAACGAGGAAGGCCACGTCATTCTCAACGATCAGCCGTTCGACAAAGCACTCAAACTCTACACGGGTGAGGCGGCTTAACCGCGCCCAGCATCAGAAAGGAAACGAACATGAACAAGACTCCCCATCCCGTTGACGTCAGGGTCGGCCACAACCTGCGCCAGTTGAGACTTGCGCGCAGCTTGACGCAAGAGAAGCTGGCGGAACGCACCGGCATCACGTTCCAGCAGATCCAGAAATATGAAAAGGGAACCAACCGGATTTCAGCCAGCAGGCTTCTTGAGTTCGCGGAGATAATGAAAGTCGACATCAAGAGGTTCTACGACGGCATCGACACGCCGGTGGAATGCGGCGCAGTCCTCAGCCGGGAAAACCAGCGGCTCCTCGCGGCCTTCGAAAGGATCAAGGACCCGAAGCAGCGCGGCACCGTCATCAAGACCGTCGAGATGATAGCCGCCTGATGTTCGCGCCGCTCCCAAAAGGACCGTTCGATCTCATTGCCGCCGACTGTGCCTGGATGTTCAAGGCATGGTCGGCGAAGGGGCTCGGACGGTCCCCGGAGCGCCACTACAAGACACTCACGCTCGACCAGATTTGCGCGCTCCCTGTCAAGGACATAGCCGCGCGGGACTGCCACCTGATGCTGTGGATCACGGGTCCCTTGCTGGTACAGGGCGCGCATCTACCAGTTTTGAAGGCTTGGGGCTTCAAGCCATCGTCGATGGCGTTTGTCTGGCTCAAGGTCAACAAGAAGAGCCTGCAGGGCCGGTTCTTCCAGCCCATCGGACCGTTCGACTTCTTCATGGGGCCGGGACACACCACCCGCCAGAACGCCGAGTATGTGGTTCTCGGTCGGCGTGGCAGTCCACGCCGCCACTCCAAGGCAGTCAGGCAGCAGATCATAGAACCGAGGCGCGAGCATAGCCGCAAGCCCGATGAATTCTACGAGCGCTGCGAGGAGTACGCAGGACCAGACGCAAGGCTCTGCGACCTGTTTTCACGTACCAGACGTCCGGGTTGGTCGGTCTGGGGCAATGAGTTGGAAAAGTTCAAGACGGAGGACGCATGGGCCTGATAGTCGATCTGTTTGCCGGGGGCGGGGGTGCCTCTTTGGGTATCGAGATGGCGCTTGGCCGCTCGCCGGACGTTGCGATCAACCACGATCCCATCGCCATTGCGATGCACAAGGCGAACCATCCCGATACAGAGCACTTCTGCAACGACATATGGGCCGTTGATCCGCTAGATGTGCGCCCCGGTGAGCCTGTCGACCTTCTATGGGCCAGCCCCGATTGCAAGCACTTCTCGAAAGCGAAGGGCGGCAAACCGAAAGAGCGCAACATTCGTGATCTGGCCTGGGTCGTTGTCGATTGGGCCGAAAAGCGCAAGCCCGACGTTATCGCGGTTGAGAACGTCGAGGAATTCCGCACATGGGGTCCGCTCTATGAGGACGGAACGCCGATCAAGGAGTTGTCGGGACAGACGTTTGACGACTGGGTGAAGCGCCTCAAGAAAGCCGGATATCGTGTCGCCTGGCGGGAAAGCCGCGCATTTAGCTACGGTGCGCCGACAATTCGCAAACGCCTCGCAATCATCGCGAGCCGATTGGCACAGCCCGTGTTCCCGAAGGCGACACATGGCGATCCGAAGACAAGGGATGTACAGGCCGGCAAACTGCTTGAATGGAGAACTGCGGCCGAGGATGTGATCGATTGGACCATCATCTGCCCGTCGATTTTCGATACCAAGGAGCAGATCTGGGAAAAGCACGGACTTCGGGCGGTGCGCCCATTGGCGCACAACACCGGCGCCCGCACGGCGCGCGGTATCAAGCGCTATGTGCTGGACGCGCTCGAGCCCTACATCGTCACGCTCACCCACGGCGCGAGAACTGAAAGCGTCAGTGAGCCGCTGCGGACCGTCACCGGCGCCAATCGGGGAGAGAAAGCGGTTGCAGTGCCGTCCATCGCCCGTTTCAATTCAGGCGCAACGGGCAGCCCCGTGGATGAACCTGTTCCCACCGTGACGGCCAATTCATTCGTGAAACGTCCGGGCGGGGCTGCCCCATTAGGGGTGGTTTCCCCTGTGCTTGTGCCGAGATATCTCGAAAAGCCGGGTCACGATCCACGCGTGCGGTCGGTGGAACTACCGGCTGCTACGGTGACCGCTGGTGGTCATGCACCGGGCAGTTTGATGACTGCTGTACTCGCTTACGCACAGCAGGGTGGTGGTATCAGATCCGCGACCGACCCCGCTCATACGATCACGGCAAGCACGAAAGATCAGAACCAGGTCATTGCGCCACATCTGATGACGATGCGAAACGCCGCCAAGCCGTTTCAGGGTGCGGGAGAGCCGACGCACACGGTCACGGCGGGCGGCGCTGGCCTGGCCTGCATTGCCGCTTCGCTTGTGCAAACCGGCTATGGTGAGCGCAAAGGCCAGGCTCCGCGTTCACTTGATCCGGAGAAGCCGCTTGGCACGGTCGTCGCCGGCGGCGTGAAACACGCGTTGGTGACCGCATTGATGGCGAGTGTTGCCCATGGTGACAGCGGCGGACGTCGTGCCTATCCGGTAACCGAACCGCACAACACGGTGACCAATTCGCAGGACCGGGCGCTCGTTGTTCCAACCCTGGTCGGTTGCGGCGGCCGCGCTACCCAAAGTCGGCCACGGAACGGTGAAGAACCGCTGGCGACGGTGACGTCGAAGGCGGACGTGTGTCTGGCCTCGGCCTTCCTTGTGCAGAACAACACCGGGGTTACCGGCCACGATGCGCGCAAGCCACTATCGACCATCGTCGGGAAGGGATGCACGCAAGGCATTGTTGCTGCCCATATGCTTTCGCTCAAGGGTTCCAGCCGCCGCGCTAGTGCAGCAGACGATCCGGCGCGGGCGGTCTGTGCCGGCGGCGGGCAGTCGGCGCTGGTTACCGGGGCACTGGTGAAGTATTACGGCACCGCGCCCGCTGGCCATGCGGTCGACGAACCGCTCCACACTGCCACGGACCGGGCGCGGTTCGGATTTGCGGAACTTGCTCTCGAGGCCCCGCCGTTCGGGCCGGAACATGAGGCGCGCGCTCGGGAGGTTGCCGAGTTCCTGCGCAGTCACGGCGTGTGGAACGGCGGCGAGTTCGTCACCGTCGAAATTCAGGGTGTCACATTTGTCATTGCCGATATCGGATTGCGCATGCTGACGCCGCGCGAACTGTTTAACGCACAGGGATTTCCCCGCACCTACAAAATCGACCAGGACGATGATGGCAACCGTTTCACGAAGAGCGATCAGATCGGCCGTGCTGGAAACTCTGTGTCTCCGCAATGGGCCGCGGCGCATGTCGCTGCCAACTGTCCCCATCTGGTGACAGAAGAATATCTCGCGGAGGCAGCATGAACGCACCGTCTCGCCCAGTCGTCCGATGGCATGGCGGCAAGTGGTTGCTGGCACCATGGATCATCGATCATTTCCCGAAACACCGTTGCTATGTCGAACCGTTCGGCGGTGGTGGATCGGTTTTGCTGCGAAAGCAGCGTAGTCATGTCGAAGTCTGGAACGACATCGACGGTGAGATCGTGAATTTATTCGAGGTCCTGCGTTCGGACCGTGCCAAGGATCTCATACGCGCCGTGGCGCTGACACCTTACGCTCGCGTCGAATTCAATCGCGCCTACCAGCCCTGTGATGACAGTTTCGAGCGTGCCAGGCGCATGGTGGTCCGCTGTGCAATGGGTTTCGGGTCCGGTTCCAACCTCGAAAATTCGTCCGGCTTTCGTTCCAATTCGAACCGCGCTGGGACAGGACCGGCAAACGACTGGCGGAACCTGCCAAAGGGATTGTCGGAAGTTGTCGATCGGCTGCGCGGTGTTGTGATCGAAAACAAGGACGCACTGGATCTCATGGGGCAGCACGACAGTCCGACGACGCTGCACTACTGCGACCCGCCTTATCTGCACTCGACAAGGGACAGAAAGGATGCACGGAGCAGACCGCGCCACCAGTATTCGTTCGAATACAGCGACGATGATCATGGGCGGCTGATCGACTTTCTGCATGGTGTTGAAGGCATGGTGCTTATCAGCGGCTACCGGTCCCCACTATATGACGATCTTCTTGCCGACTGGCACCGCCTCGAGCGTGACGCCCATACGGGCGGAGAACGGCGAGTCGAAGTGCTCTGGATCAACCCGCTGGCATGGGACCGGCTCACAGCGGAACACATGCCACTGTTCGGAGAAACGAGGACCGGATAGATGGCAACCGCAACACTCAACGTCAAAGTCACACCGCGCCGCATGCTGTCGGTCCGCGAGGCGGCTGAGTATTGCGGTTTGAACGTCCGACAGTTCCCGGTTTATACGGGCATATCGCCCATTGAGATGCCAAATGGTAAGAAACTCTATGACATGCGTGATCTCGACGCATGGATAGAGGGCCTGAAAGGTGATCGGCCCGACAGCGATGAAGATGTCTTGAAGGGGTTGAACTGATGCCGTTCGTTCGCGTCAAGGGGTTCCACTGCTACAAGGACCGCCACAAAAAGCCACGGTGCTATCACCGCAAGTCGCGCATCCCCGTCGACCTCGACAAGTTCCCTATGGGATCGGCGCAGTTTTTTGCGAGATGTGAAGAAATCCGGCGCCTGTATGAAGGCCAGGACGATGCAAAGCCAGGCACGCTCGGCCGGCTGATCGAAGACTATAAAAAGGACGTCGTCTTTACCGACCTTGCGCCGCGCACACAGGCCGACTACCAGAAGATTTTCGACTATCTCAAGCCGATCCAGAACACCTCGCTGCGGTGGTTCACGCGCGGTCGGGTGACGAAGATCCGCGACAAGGCCGTTGCCAAGATGGGGCGCAAGTGGGGCAACTACACCCAGACTGTCCTGTCGGTGGTGTTCGGCTGGGGCGCGGACCGCGACTATATGCAGAGCAATCCGGCGTTCCGGATCAAGAAAGTGCGCCAGCCGAAGAACGCGCCCCAGGCGAACCGGCCCTGGCCGGACGAAGCCCGTGAAATTGTCTGGAAACGCTGCCCGGCAAATATGAAGCCAATCCTCGGTTTGATGATGTTCTGCGCGCTGGACCCGAAAGATGCCGTTCTGTTGCCGCGCACCGCGATCAAGGACGGGATGATCGACACGAAACGCGCAAAGACCAGCGAGCCGGTCTGGATACCATTGCCGGCGCCGGTGCAAGAGGCGATCGACGAAGCGGAGGAGCATACCGCCGTCACGGTCGGTGCGAACCAGCAGGGCAAGCCATACACGGTCGATGGCTTCCGCAAGAACTGGCAGAAGCTGCGAAACAAAATGGTCGAGGAAGGGCTCATTCCCTCCGACCTCACGCTGAAAGGACTGCGCCACACCGTTGCGACGATCCTTGCGGAGATGGGTTACGACGATCGCACGATTGCGGACATGCTTGCGCAGCGCACAACGGCGATGGCGCAGCACTATTCCAAGCGTGCGAACCGGTCCCGCAAGCTGACCGGAGTGGTCAAGGATTTTGAGACGGAAGTGAACAGAAGACGGACGAAACTGCAAAAACGGGCCGAGTAAACTGGCTAACCTTTGCGGCAGAAGTGGCTAACCCCTGAGACGGACTGAATATGTCGTTTGAAAATACGCTGAAATATCAATTGGAAGGGCTTGGCTGGGGAACCTGGATTCGAACCAGGACTAACGGAGTCAGAGTCCGCGGGTCTACCGTTAACCTATTCCCCAGCAGGCGCCGCCGGCGCGGCGGCGTTATAGCCAGAATTATAACGCCATGTAAATGGCGGTGCAAAATTTATTTCCGCGCCGCTTTAACGGCGATTCAAATAATCGTTTGGCGAACCATGACAGCGCTGTTACAGTTTCCGCAACGCACAACAGATAAGCGCCTGCTGCCGCAATTCCTGCTGGCGCGGCGCGACAGGAAATAAAGTGACAGACCCCGAAGAGGACGCACTGGCGTCCGGCGAAGGGGCGCTGAGAACTGGCGAGGCGGCCGGGGACGCACTGAACGTTCGACCCGGCGCCGAGGGCGCAGCAGGCGAAGACCGCCGCGACGCCGACGCCGCGAGGGATACCGGATCAGATTCCGAATCCCGGCGCTCCGAAAAGGTCAATGACAGCCCCGCTGTAACGCGGCCACCGGACGGTGCGCCTGAATCCGGCAATGAATCTGGTCAGGGATCGGGCAAAAACCGCCGACGGCGTCGACGCTCGCGCCGCGGCAAGGGCGGACGCGCCGAGGGCGACCGGAAGCCGGCAGGAGACGGGCACGAAGCCGGGCCGAAAAAGCAGCCATCCACGCAACCGCAGGCAAAGCGCGGCAATGGCCGCGACCAGGCGGCCGGGCAGCAGGAACGTCCCCGTCAGCCTTCAAATCCGTGGCGGCAGAAGCGCCCCCATCCGAAGGGCCCGCTCTATGCCGCGCTCGATCTCGGCACCAATAATTGCCGGCTGCTCGTTGCCGTGCCGACGAAACCCGGCCAGTTCCGGGTGGTCGATGCCTTCTCGCGCATCGTGCGGCTCGGCGAGGGACTTGGGGCCACCGGCGAACTGTCCCAGGCGGCCATGGACCGCGCCGTCGAGGCGCTGAAGGTCTGCGCCACCAAGATGAAGAACCGGCCCGTGCGCCGTCACCGGCTGATCGCAACCGAGGCCTGCCGCGCGGCCAAGAACGGTTCGGAATTCCTCGACCGGGTCAAGGAGGAGACGGGGCTCGATCTCGAGATCGTCAACCGCGAGACCGAGGCGCGGCTTGCCGTTTCCGGCTGCTCGTCGCTGGTCGGGCGCGAGACCGAGGGTGTTGTCCTCTTCGACATCGGCGGCGGCTCATCCGAAATCGCCGCGATCGATCTTTCCGGCAGCCGCTCCAACAGGCTGGCCAACCACATTGCCGCATGGACATCGCTGCCCGTCGGCGTCGTCACGCTCTCCGAACGTCACGGCGGCCGCGATGTCACCGCGAAGATTTTCGCCGATATGGTCGAGGAAGTCGCCGACCTCCTTGAAGGTTTCGCCTGCCCGGAGATTCCGGGCTGCAATGGCGGCCAGGGTGTTTTCCACCTGCTCGGCACCTCCGGGACGGTGACGACCCTGGCGGGCGTGCATCTCGACCTGCCGCGCTATGACCGCCGGCGCGTCGACGGGCTGTGGCTGTCGAGCCGTGATGTCGACCGCATGACCGAAAAACTCCTGTCGTGGGATTTCCACGCCCGCTCGTCGAACCCCTGTATCGGCTCCGACCGCGCCGATCTGGTGCTCGCCGGCTGCGCCATTCTGGAAGCAATCCGCCGCCGCTGGCCGTCGGAGCGTCTGCGCGTTGCCGACCGCGGCCTGCGCGAGGGGCTCCTGACGGAGATGATGGCCGCCGACGGCATCTGGCGCCGCGGCCGCGGCCGGCGCAACTATTACAAGCGCCCTCAGGGGCCGAAACGCGGCGAGCGGCCGGGCGAGGGGAGCGAGCGCCCATGAGCGGACCGTCCTCCGGCAACCGGACCGGGCGCAAGCTCGGCCAGAAGGTCAAGAAGCGCGGCAAGATCAAGGCTTCCTCCAGGCGCTGGATCGAGCGCCATATCAACGACCCCTATGTGCAGCGCGCGCAGCTTGAGGGCTACCGCGCCCGCGCCGCCTTCAAGCTCCTTGAGATCGACGCCAAGCACAAGATCCTCGAAGGGGCCAGGCGCATCGTCGATCTCGGCTCGGCCCCCGGAAGCTGGTCGCAGATCGCCGCCAAGGTGACCGATTCAAATGATGCGGACCCGCGCGTTGCCGCCATCGATTTCCTCGAGATGGACCCGGTGCCGGGCGTGAAGTTCCTGCAGATGGATTTCCTCGACGACGATGCGCCGGAAAAGCTCATCGAGGCCTGCGGCGGCGCACCGGACCTTGTCATGTCCGACATGGCCGCGCCCACCACCGGCCACCGCCGCACCGACCATCTGCGCACCATGCATCTGTGCGAGGTTGCAGCCTGGTTTGCCGTCGATGTGTTGAAGGAAGGCGGCCATTTCCTCGCCAAGACCTTCCAGGGCGGCACGGAAGCCGATCTGCTCAACATGCTGAAGAAGAATTTCAAGCAGGTCATCCACATCAAGCCCCCCGCCTCGCGCGCCGAATCGGTCGAGATGTACCTGCTGGCCAAGGGGTTCAAGGGGCGAACTTAGGCGTTCACTCCCATGGGTTGATGACGGGGACGCCCACGGCATTGAACGGTCTGGAATCGCGTGTTGCGACCGTCATGTCGTTTGCGGCAGCCGTCGCCGCGATATACCCGTCAGCAGCGCTGACAGCCGAACCTTGCGATCGCGCCCGGGCCATCAGATCGGCATAGGTTTTTGCGCAATCCGCATCGAAGGGAAGAATCCGCTTTTCGAAGAGGTCCGTTATTCCATTGAGGGCGTCGGCCAGCCTGTTCTTGCGTTTGCCCGCCGGCAGCGCCGCGATGCCGAACAGCAATTCCGCAAGCACGATGCTCGGCATGTAAAGCGTTTGCGCCGTCTGTTCATTGAGCCAGTTTTGTACTGCTGGCTCGGGCGACGGTCGCATGGCCTCCGAAATGACATTGGTGTCGAGAACGATCATTCGAACCGTATCGGCTCTGCCGGCGTTCTGTCGCGGAGCTTGTCGAACAGCTTGGATTCGCCGTCATCGATGCCAATTTTCTGGCCGAGTGTTGCGAGTGCGTCACCCATGCGCACACGCTCCTGTGGCTTCAAGGATTCCGCAAGGATCGCACGCACTTCGGCTTCCGCGCTCCGACCATGTTCGGCGGCGCGCACACGCAGAGCCCGATGGACTTCATCCGGCACATTTCGCACAGTCAGCGTTGCCATTGCTTTCTTGTTCCTCTGATTTCGAAGGCAATATATACTGTTGCTTTCATTGCAGTCAAATATCAAACTTGACAGCAGATGGATTGCATGATTCGAAATACGCGATTCCGTATCCGTCATTTGTTTCATTTGCGCTTATTGCGGCGGCCGCGCCGTCTCGGCATATGACGGATCGATGAAACCTGTGCGGCCTTGCTGACCGGCGACCTATCGTGTTGCTTTTTCTGTTCCCTTCGCCGCCTTTCCGTGGTACCAGCCAACGCCAACTTCTGATCGATCAACGAGACTGCAGCGGCGCCGAAGCGGCGGGCCGTCGCATTCCCACACCTTAGAGGATTGGCCATGGTACGCATTATCGAATCGGCGACCGGACACGAGGCGCTTACCTTTGACGATGTGCTGCTGCAGCCCGGCCATTCCACGGTGATGCCCGGTGAGACCGACATCCGCACGCGCATCGCCCACGATATCGATCTGAACCTTCCGATCATCTCCTCGGCGATGGATACCGTCACCGAGGCGCGCCTCGCCATCGCCATGGCGCAGGCCGGCGGCATCGGCATCATTCACCGCAATCTCAGCCCGGAAGAGCAGGCCGAAGAGGTTCGCCAGGTCAAGAAATTCGAATCCGGCATGGTCGTCAACCCGGTCACCATCGGCCCGGAAGCAACGCTCGGCGATGCGCAGCTGCTGATGAAGACGCACGGCATTTCCGGCATTCCAGTGGTGGAAAACGGCGGTACCGGCGGCCAGAACACCGGCCGACTGGTTGGCATCCTGACCAACCGCGACGTGCGCTTTGCATCCGATCCCGGCCAGAAGATCAGCGAACTGATGACCGCCGACGGGCTGGTGACGGTCAACGAGAATGTCGAGCAGCATGAGGCCAAGAAGCTGCTCCACCAGCACCGCATTGAAAAGCTGCTGGTCGTCGACCCTGACGGACATTGCGTCGGTCTGATCACGGTCAAGGATATCGAGAAATCGCAGCTCAACCCGGATGCCTCCAAGGATGCGCAGGGCCGCCTGCGCGTCGGCGCCGCCACCACCGTCGGCGAGGACGGTTTCGAGCGGGCCGAGCGGCTGATCGACGCCGGCATCGACCTTCTGGTCATCGACACGGCGCACGGTCATTCGCAGCGCGTGCTCGACGCGGTCTCCCGGGTCAAGAAGCTGTCCAATTCCGTGCGCATCATGGCCGGAAACGTCGCCACATCGGAGGGCACCAAGGCGCTGATCGACGCCGGTGCGGACGCGATCAAGGTCGGCATCGGGCCGGGCTCCATCTGCACGACGCGCATTGTCGCCGGTGTCGGCGTGCCGCAGCTTTCGGCCGTCTTGAGCGCCGTCGAGGCGGCGGCCGAGCGGAACGTCCCGGTGATTGCCGATGGCGGCATCAAATATTCCGGCGACATGGCAAAGGCGATCGCCGCCGGCGCATCGGCGGTCATGATCGGCTCGCTCCTTGCCGGCACGGATGAGAGCCCCGGCGAGGTCTATCTCTACCAGGGCCGTTCCTTCAAGGCCTATCGCGGCATGGGCTCGGTCGGCGCCATGGCGCGCGGCTCCGCGGACCGCTATTTCCAGGCCGAGGTGCGCGACACATTGAAACTGGTGCCCGAAGGCATTGAGGGCCAGGTACCCTATAAGGGGCCCGTAGCTGCCGTATTGCACCAGCTCGGCGGCGGCCTGAAGGCGGCGATGGGCTATGTCGGCGCGTCCAATCTTGCCGAACTGCACGAGCGTGCCCGCTTCGTGCGTATCTCCGGCGCAGGCCTGCGCGAAAGCCACACGCACGACGTGACGATTACCCGTGAAAGCCCAAACTATCCGGGCGCCGTCTAGCGCGTGTCTGAAAATGCGGAGGAGAGTGTCGGCTGGCGCGAGATTATCGTGCCGGGCTACCGCGCTCCGCTGATCGCCGCCTGCCTTGGCGTGTGGCTGCACGCCGCCGACGGGCTTCTCGTCTCCACCATGACGCCGGCAATCGTCGCCGATATTGGCGGCCTGGCGCTGGTTCCCTGGACCTTCGCCCTTTACGAGATGGGCACCATCGTCGTCGGCGCGGCAGGCGGCCTGCTTTCGATGCGCTACGGAATCCGCCTGCCCATGGCGCTCGCCGGGGCGCTGTTCACGCTCGGCTGCGCGGTCAGCGCGCTGGCCACGACAATGGAAGTGCTGCTGCTTGGCCGCGTTTTCCAGGGCCTCGGCGGCGGCGGCCTGATGGCGTTCTCCTTCGTGCTCGCGGCCGTCCGGTTCCCGCCGCGTCTGGTGCCAAGGGTCATGGCTGCGATTTCGACAATCTGGGGCGTCTCGGCCTTCACCGGACCGCTGATCGGCGGCATTTTCGTCGAGTTTGCCCATTGGCGCGGCGGTTTCTGGTTCTTTGCCCTGCAGGCGCTGGTCCTGGCCGCCTGGATCTTCCTGCAGAAGGACGAAGGCGATGCGCCGCGCGAGGAGGGCGCGGAGCATTTTCCGATCCGGCGGCTGGCCTGGCTGTGCGCCGGCGTGCTGCTTGTCGCCTATGCCGGCATCGACGTCGCGCCGCTCGGCACCACGATCTTCGTGCTTCTGGGGATCGCCTGTCTCGCGCTTTTCGTGTGGCTGGATTCGCGTCACGACGAAAGCCGCCTGTTGCCGCCAGGCCCGATCAGCTTCTTCAATCCGGTCGGCGCCGCGATCGTCATGATCATGTGCTACGCCGCCGCGACGACGGCCGTCACCATCTATGTGCCGCTGCTGATCACCAGCCTGCATGGCGTTTCGGTGCTGGTCGCCGGCTATGTCATTGCACTGGAATCCATCGCCTGGACCGTCGCCGCGCTGCTCGTTTCCGGCCAGCCGCCGCAGCGGGACCGCATGTTCATCCTGACCGGCATGGCCATCATCACGGCCGGCGTTGCCGGCCTCATCTATGCGGTGCCCGAGGGGCCGGTCTGGCTTGTGGCGGTCTTCGCCGCCATGATCGGTTTCGGCTTCGGCACCGCCTGGACATTCGTTCTGCGCCTTGCGACAGGCATCGCGCCGAAGGAGGAGACCCGCCGTGTCTCCAGCGCATTGCCCACCGTGCACCGGCTCGGATTTGCCCTTGGCGCAGCCTTTGTCGGCATCGTCGCCAATGCGTCGGGCATCGACGATCCGGAGCGGCTGAAGGTTGCCGCCGGGACGATTTTCATCGCGAGCCTGCCGCTGGCGCTGATCGGCCTGCTCGCCGCTATACGGTTTATCGGTGCACGCAGTTAGATCTGCAGCCGCTTCGACAGATCTTCCCGCAGGTCATTGCTCCGGCCGGTCTCGAAAACGCATTCGCCGTGGTCGAGCAGATAGACATGGTCGGCGGCGTCTTCGACGAGCGTCAGGTTCTGTTCCACGACCAGGAACGCCCGGCCCCTGGCTTTCTGATCGAGGATCACACGCGCCATCCGGTCGATGTTTTCCGGCTGCACGCCTTCCGACGGCTCGTCCAGGATGACGAGCGGCGTATCCTCGGCCAGCGCGCGGCAGAAGGACAGGATCTTCTTCTCGCCGCCCGAAAGCGTACCCGCCATTTGCTGCAGGCGCTCCTCGATGCGCGGAAACAGCCGGAAGAGGTCGCCGTAGCGGTTAAGGTCGCGGTCCGGATAGTGCAGCGTCAGGTTGTCGAGGATGGAAAGATCGTCGAAAACGACGCCCTCCTGCGGCGCGTAGCCGATACCGTGCAGCCGTCTTCCGTGCTGGGGCAGGGCGGTCATGTCGCGTCCGTCCAGCGTGGTGGTGCCGCCGGTTGCGGCAAGCTGGCCTGCGATGAGTTTGACCAGCGTCGATTTGCCAACGCCGTTTCGGCCGGCAAGGAAGACGGCCTGACCGCCATCGACGCGAAGGCTCACGTCACGCACGACCGTCACATCGCCATAACCGCCCGCCAGCCCGTCAACCCTCAGGAGGCTCGTCATTTCGTGCCCCCGCTGTAGACCGCTTTCACATCGGGATTGGCGCGCACGGCGGCGATGTCGCCTTCGGCGAGCAACCGTCCCTGATGCATGACGAAGACATGGTCGCTCAGCCGTTCGACCACGCGCATGTCGTGCTCGATGATGATCGCGGTCGAACCGAGATCGCTGTTGATGGCGGCGATCGCATCGATCATCGCGCCGGTCTCGCTCGCCGAAAGGCCGGCGCAGGGCTCGTCGAGAAGCACGAGGCGCGCCTCGGTGAGGTAGGTCATGGAAAAATCTAGCATCTGGCGCTGGCCGAGCGACAGGGAGCCGGCGATCCCGCCGCCACCATCCTTCAGAAACGGGAAGCGCTCGGTCAGCGTGTCGTAGAGATCGCTGCGCCAGCGCAGCGGCCGCATGGAGAAAAGGTCGCTCACGCCGGTCCGGTTGGCCCAAAGCGCGATATCCAGATTTTCATCGACCGAGAGCTCCGGAAAAACAGATGGGATCTGGAATTTTCGCGAGATATCGGTGCGTGCCACTTGGAAAGGCTTGAGGTCGGCAAGCGAACGGCTCCGCCATGAGATGCCACCCGAGGTCAGCGGCAGTCGGCCGGTCATCGCATTGAATGCCGATGTCTTGCCGGCGCCGTTCGGTCCAATGATCGCATGGATGCCGGGCCGGTTGATGCGGAAATCGAGGCCGTCAAGGATACGCACGGGCCCCATCGTCACGCGCACGTCTTCAAACGCGAGCGCCGGAGCGCCTCCGGCTTCACGTGCGGGGGCGTTGATATCGCGGATGCGGGCGGTGTTGCCGTCGGCCTTCGAAAGCCGGCGCTTCAACAGTTCGGCAAGGCCGATCAGGCCCTGCGGGAACTTCAGAACGGTGACGATGAAAATCAGCCCGATCACGGCTTCCCAGTAGCGGAACGTGTCGCGCAGTTCGGAGGCAAGGAACCCGATCACCACTGCGCCGATCACCGGCCCTGCGATTGAGGCGCGTCCGCCGACCGCGGTCCAGATGACGAATTCGGCGGACAGGAGAAATCCCACCGATTGCGGCGTGACGATGCCCTGATGCGGTGCGTAGAGCGCGCCGGCGAGACCGGCGAGGCCGGCGCTTATGCCGAAAGCCGCGGCCTTGAGGGCGCTGGTGCTGAAACCGAAAAATTGCAGCCGCTCCTCATTTTGCGCCGTGGCGGACAGAAGGACCCCGAAGGGTGTCTTGAGGAGCCAGAACAGGCCAAGGCTGACAATAGCGAGCACGCCGACAACGACGAAATAGAGATTGCCGTAACTGTCGAAGCCGGGCAGGCCCGGAATGCCGGTCATGCCATTGAAGCCGCCGGTGATCGTGTCGGCGCTGTTGGCAAGCTGGAAGCCGAGCATGGCCAGCGCCAGCGTGATCAGCGAAAAGTAAGGACCGGAGCCGATCTGCCGGTTGAAGACGAGAAGCCCGACCAGCGCCGCCAGCAGTGCCGGGACGATAATCGCCAGCACCAGCAGTGGCGCAAGCAGCACCAGGTTGCCGTCCGCACTCTTGAGCGCGGCGCCTGCGATATAGGCGCCCATGCCGAAGAACAGCGCCTGGCCGAGCGGCAGGAAGCCGGCCCGGCCCCAGCACAGCGCGATCCCCTGACCGACCATGCCGAAGATCAGGTAAAGCCCGAGCTGGTAGGCGGTGAACATGTCGAAGACGACAGGCACCGCCAGAAGGGCCGCGAAGGCAACAACGCTAGCGGCGCGAGAAAAGGCCATCGGGTCTCAGCCACAGGAACAGGATGGAAATCAGCAGCACCGCCATATAGCCGCTGGTCTTGGCGAACAGTGTCGAGATCACCGTGTCCGTGCCGCCGATAACCGAGGAGCCGATCAGGAGACCCTCAAGCGATCCGAGCCCGCCGACGACGAGGATAAAGAAGGACGACAGGAGGTAGTCGATGCCCATATAGGGTTCGACCCGTACCAGCGGCGCAAGCGCTACGCCCGCAAGGCCGGCCGTGCACACGCCGAAGACGAATGTCATGCGCGCCAGCCGCGCCGTGTCGATGCCAACGGCGGCAGCAAGTTGCGGATTGGAAACCATGGCCTTGATGCGCGCGCCGGTATTGCTGCGGCGATACCAGGCAAAAAGCAGTCCGAAGAAGATGGCAATGACGGCCAGCAGCAGCAGCCGGTAGGAGGGATAGGCGATGCCGAAAACATCGACGGTTCCGGGCAGCACCTGGTCGATGCTCTTGTAGTCCCGCCCGAAACCGGCCTCGACCAGCTTGCGCATCAGGATCGAAAGGCCCCAGGTCGCGAGCAGCGTATCGAAGGGGCGGCTGTAGAGATGCCTGACGATCGACCATTCGACAAGATAGCCGACAATGGCGCAGACCGCGATCGCCAGCGGGATAGCCGCCAGCATCGGAAGCCCGGCCTGCTGGGTCACATAGACACTGAACGCGCCCAGCATGACAAATTCGCCATGGGCCATGTTCATGACGCCCAGCAGACCGAAAACCACCGCGAGCCCCAGCGCGATCAGCGCCAGGGTTGCAACGGCATAGACGAGGTTCATGCCGTTTGTGAGGATCAGGTCCAATTGCGTCGGCTTTCCAACGGTTTACGAGCAGTTCCTGCCGGCACTGACGGCGGGAAAAGTCTCCACGACCTTGAAGCCGGCGCCATCCGCTTCGGCAAGGAAGATGTCCCTTGAGACGTGCCGTTCGCTCATTGTCGCCCGGCCGCGCGGCCCGTCATAGCTGGTGCCTTCCGCCGCATTCTCCAGCTCCGCGACGTCAAGCGATCCGGCTTTTTCCGCCATCGCCTGCAGCAGCTTCAGGCCTTCATAGCAGGATTCCCCCAGCGAATTGAGCGCCGCCGCATCGGCGCCGAACTTGCCGTGATAGGCGTCGGAAAAGGCGGTCGCCGCGGGCGTGTCGATATTGGCGAAATAGCCGGCGGACGAGAAAAGATTCTTCGAATTCTCCGCGCCGATACCGGCGAGCGTGTTTTCCTCGATCAGCGTGCCCAGGCGCACGACCGTATCCGGCAGACCGAAGCTGGCGAAGGCGCGGTTGAAGCCGACCGAGGCGCCGCCGACAAGCGTGATCAGCACGGCATCGGCGCCGCTGCTCTTGATCTTGGCAAGGTTGCTGTCGAAATTGTCCGCCGTAAACGGCAGGTATTCCTCGCCGACAACCGTGCCGCCGGACGCTTCGATATAGCCCTTGGCGGCAGCATTCGTATCGCGCGGCCAGTTGTAGTCATTGCCGATCAGATACCATTTGCTTGCGCCCTTGTTGGCGGCCATCCAGGGAATGACCGGCTCGAGCTGCTGCGCCGGCGTCTCGCCGAGCACGAAGGTTCCCGCCGAGCACTCACCGCCCTCATAGACCGGCGTGTAGATATAGGGCACCTGGCCCTTGAAGAGATTGGTGAGGGCGCCGCGCACCGCGCTGTCATGCATGCCGACAAAGGCCTCGACCTTCTCGCCCTTCCACAATTTGAGCGCCGCCTGGTTGGCGTCGGACGGCGGCCCGCCGACATCGGCGAAAACCGGTTCGATCATGCGCCCCAATATACCGCCGGCCCCGTTGATCTCGGCAACGGCGAGATTGGCGGCATTTTCGCAGGACGGCCCGAAAAGACCGCCCGGGCCGGATTGCGGCAGCAGCACACCGACCTTGACCGGGTCGGCGGCCAAGGCGGTGCCGAATGCGGGCAGGGCGCTGACAGCGGCTGCGGAGCCCGCGAGTTTGATGAACAATCTGCGTTCCATGATCTGTACTCCCCTTGTTTTCTTAGAGTTTTGGCGCTTCGCCCGGCCCGAGCACCGTTTCGACGGCCTGGGCGATGGCGAGCAGCATTTCGTCCGAACCGGCCGGTGCATCGAGCTCCATCCCGACGGGCAGGCCGTCTGAGTCGAGGCCGGCCGGCAGACTGATGCCAGGAATGCCGGCATTGCTGGCCGGATCCGTATTGCGGATGAAGGTGGTGAAGGTCGGCTGCCGCTCGCCATTGTGCGCGACCGTCTCGTCGTCGCCGATGGGGCGGGCCGGCAGCGGCGCGGTCGGAAACAGGAGCACGTCGATCCCGTTTTCGGAAAAACACGTCTCGTAGGCCTGCTGCAGTTTCGGCCGCTCGACGCTCATGACCTGCCGGTAGAGCGCTTCCGGAATGGCCTCGTCGCCAAGCTGCGAGCCCATGACGCCCTTGACGTCGGGGCTTGCGACACCGGCGTGGATGTCCTCCAGGGTCAGCGAAAGACCGTTCTCGGCAAGATAGTTCGCCAGATCGACCTTGAACTCGTAAAGCGCGACGGGGAAGCCGACCGCATCGTTCAACGCGGCGATATCAGGCAATTCGACGTCCACCAGCCGGGCGCCGGCGCGCTCCAACAGGCCCAGCGTCCGTTCGGCGATTTTCGCAACGCCCGGATCGAGGTCATCGTAGAAATGCGGTTTCGGCACGCCAATGCGCAGGGATTTCAGATCCGCCGTTTCGCCGGATGACCGGGTGCCCGACATCACGGCGTCGAGAAGCCGGGCATCGGCGACGCTGCGGACCATCGGGCCGGCCGTGTCGCGCGTATGGGAGATCGGAACGATCCCGCTCCCCGGGTAGCGGCCGACCGTCGGGCGATAGCCGACAATGCCGCAAAGCGCCGCCGGCAGACGTACGGATGCGCCCGTGTCTGTGCCGATGCCGCCGGGCATCAGCCGCGCACCGACCGCGGTTCCGACGCCGCCGCTCGATCCGCCGGGGATCATGTCGGGGTTGAACGGATTGCGCGATGCGCCCGTTACCGCATTGTTGGTGGTGATGCCGAATGCGAGCTCGTGCATATTGCCCTTGGCGCCGAGCAGGGCGCCTTGCGCAAAGAGCGCTTCGGCAATCGGCGCGTTGCTTGCGGCGGTCCATCCGCGCAAAGCGCCGGTGGCCGCGCTGGTCGGCAGCGTTGTCGTATTGATATTGTCTTTCAGCACCAGGGGAATGCCGGTCAGGCCTTCGCCGGCTTTTCCCGTCTCATCGGCCGCGCGCGCCGCCTGGCGCAGGCCGTCCCAATCATGGGAAACGAAGGCATTGAGGCCGGCGTGCTTTTCGCACCTTTCGATATGGGCCTCGACATAGTCGGCACTGGAAAGTTTCCCCTCGCGCATCTCGGCAAGGGCCTCGGAAATGGTCAGGTCGACCGGTTCGGGGCGTGACAAAACGGCATCTCCTCCATGCGTTTTGTCCTATCCTGTCCGGTGAAGCGCAGAACCGGTATCCCCATAAATGAGGATATTGGCGCGCAGCCTGTCTGCGAAAATCGGCTTAGTGGAGTGCGATGCGCCGCGTCAGTTGCGCGCGGCTGGAGACATCGAGCTTGCGGAAGAGATGTTTCAGATGCGTCCTGACGGTCGCGACCGAGATGAACAGTTCGGCGGCGATCTGCTGATCCGTCTTGCCGAGCATCACTGCAGCGGCGATTTCCTTTTCCCGCTTGGTCAGGTGGACCCGGGTGCTTTCGCTTTCGATGGCGTTGGTCAGTGAGATACGCGTTTGACCGTTTTGATCCCGCGACAGGGCGCGGCGCATCGCATGGGTGAAAGCCGGGCCGATCGCGTCGACGATTTCCAGGTCGCGGCGGCAGAAATCCTCCTTGCCGCGGCCCCGCCAGATGCGCAGGTCGCCGATATTCTGGCCGGCGGAATAGGCGTAGTAGTTGATTCCGTAATGCAGCCCGTCGCGGACGAGGAAATCATTGAAGAATTCGCTGCGTTCAAGCGCGCGCCGGGAAATGACCTCCGTGACGGCGGTCGCCCGACGCTTTCTTTGCAGCAGGGGGGTGATCGGATCGCGGAACTGAAAGTAGTTTTCGTAGGTTTTCAGATTGTCGTCGCTCATATTGAGCGCGATGCGGTGGCCGAATGTGCTGCTGCTTTCGCTCCAGACATAGGAAGCGAAATATTGCGCACCAAGAAGGTCGAGCAGCATCGGGCCGATCGTATTGCGCAAAGCATCGCAGGAGTGGTCGGCGGACAACGCTCCCATAATGCGGAAAACCAGGTCGCTTTCCCTTGCTGTCAGGCTCACCATGTGTTTGCTCCGGACTTGCCTGCCAAAGTTTAGCAAACCGGTCCGGGTTTTCAAATTCGGCTTGTTTGCTGGCCGAACGAGGCCTTGCCGGAAAGCGATTTCCGCGCGTCAATCGCCGTCGAAATCGTCGTCATCATCGTCGTCGCGGTTGGAGTTGAAATCGATTTTCGCCATGCGGATATCGTTGAGCGCGCTTTCCAGCGCGCTGTGGGCATCGGCGATCATGTCGGCGGTCTTGTCGAGGCGGCCGAGCAGGGTCTGCGACAGATGGGCTGCGGATTCGTTGAGATTGGCGATCTCTATCTCGGCCGCCTGAACATCCTCGAGCGCGCTCTCGGCTTCATCGATGAAAGCCTGTTCGACCCGCCCGGTTTCGGCGACGGTCGCCGCATGCTCCTTGGCGCGCCCCACGAGATTGAAGACGCTCTGGCACTCGGCCTGAAATGCCTCCATGCGGTGCAGGAAATCCTCTCGCGTCAGGCCGCCATCGAGTACAGCCGTATCCTTCGCTTGCACGGAACGGTGCATGTCCTTGACCGGATCTGCGGAAAAGATTGCTTGAAACAGCTTCTTGAACATGCCGGATCTCCGCCTGTCAGTCGGGTGCTCAAGCGCCGGTCTGCCGTCATGAAGGGTGCCGCTTGAGCGGGGTGCTGGACGGTCGCCTGCGCCGTGCAACCATTCCGTATCACTCAAATATGGTTTTATTGCCGCTTTATCTCAAGGGACGCTGTTCCATCGCCGGGAGAATGGCTCTACCGTTTGGCACGAGATTCGCAGCGGGGACAAACCATGAGCAACACCGCAATATTCTGGCCGCTGATCGTTCAGACCGGCTTGATCTACGCAATCTACGTGATCGCCTCCGGGCGCCGTCAACGCGCGGTGCGGGCCGGCAAGGTGCGGGCGGCGGAATTCAAGGTTCCGATGATCGAGCCTGAACCCAGCGCGACGGCGATCCGGAACCTGATCAACCAGTTCGAACTGCCGTTCCTGTTCTATATCGTCTGCGTCGTGCTCTACATGGTCAACGGCGTCAACTATCCGGTGCTTTTCCTGGCCTGGGTGTTCGTTGTCAGCCGCATCTGCCATTCCTATGTGCACATCACCAGCAATGATGTGCGCAAGCGCCGGCCGCTGTTCATTCTCGGCTATGTCGTCAACGCAATCCTGTGGCTTTGGCTGGCCTGGGTACTGCTGCGGGCCTGAACGGGGCCGTATCAGCCCTTGTGTGCAGCAATCCAGTCGTCGATCGCCGTAACGCACCCCTTGATCAGGTCGCGCAGCCGCGCAATGTCGGCTTCCGCCTGTTTTTCGACGGCCAGGACATTGTCATTGAGATGCCGGTCTGCGGCCTCCATGGCGGCGGCGAGATTGTCATTGGCGGGCACACCGCTTTTCAGCTGCTTCGAGGCAGCGGCCATCGGCCCCGTGTGACGAATGCCGAGGTCCCTCAGCCAGACATCCTCGGGCGTATATTCGAATTCTTCGAGACGGGCGGCGAGCTCGTTGCGGCGTTGTGTCCAGTCGGCAATGTCCTTGTCGCTTGGCCGATTGTCTTGAACACTCATTTTGAAGCTCCTTGTTCTGGCGGCGGCCGGGCCACCGCAAATCCGTTACCGTCGATATGGGTTGATTCTGGCATCTATACAACCGGTTGGACCGTGCGGCAGGGATGTGCATTTTGCAAGGCTGAACTGTGTCGCAGGCGTCACTTGTCAGACCGGTGGCTCGCATTGCAGCCGGCAATTTCGGTCGCGGCCGTCTTTCCTTTGAGGACTGGCCGCGTTATGGCTCGGCTCCATTGAATGAGACAGGAACGCGAATATGCGGCTTGGCGGTCGGATGGCGGCGGCCATCGAGGTACTTGGCGATATCGAACAGCGAAAACGGCCCGTGTCCGACGCGCTGAAGGATTGGGGCCTGTCGCATCGCTTTGCCGGCTCCGGCGACCGGGCGGCCATCGGCAATCTTGTCTATGACGCGCTGCGTAAGAAGCTCTCGCATGCCTGGCTGATGGACGATGACAGTCCGTCGGCGCTGGTCCATGCGGTGATCCATCGCCAGTGGAACATCGACCCCGACAAGTTGCGCGAGCTGCTGGCGGGCGATCGCTTCGCGCCCGAGCCATTGTCCGAGAAATCCGCAAAAGCCTTCACCGGCCGTGACCTGAAGAAGGCGCCGCCGCATGTTCAGGCCGACATTCCCGAATGGGTCCGCTTCGCCTTCGAGGAGAATTTCGACGACGAGTGGGTTGCAGAAGCGCAGGCGCTGAGCGAACGGCCGCCGCTCGATCTGCGGGTCAACACGCTGAAATCGTCGGTGGACAAGGTCCTGAAGGCGTTGACGCGCAGCGGCGCGGTCCGCACCGACCTGGCGCGAAACGGCCTGCGCATTGCCCCGGGTGAGGGGCCGGCCCGCCTGCCCAACGTGACTGCCGAACCGGCCTATCAGAAAGGCTGGTTCGAGGTGCAGGACGAGGGCAGCCAGATCGTCTCCGACCTGATTTTTGCGCGAGGTGGCGAACAGGTGCTCGATTACTGCGCGGGCGGTGGCGGCAAGACGCTGGCGCTTTCGGCGGCAATGGAAAACAGCGGTCAGATTCACGCCTATGACATCGACAAGGCAAGACTTGCGCCGATCTTCGAGCGGCTCAAGCGCGCCGGGACACGCAACGTTCAGGTCCATGACGCAGGCTCGGACCTCGGCGGGCTGGCCGGCCGCATGGACCGGGTCATCATCGACGCCCCGTGCACGGGAACGGGCACATGGCGCCGCCGGCCGGACACCAAATGGAAACTGACCCAGAAGAACCTCGAGGAACGGCTCGATCAGCAGCAGGAAGTGCTTGCCTCGGCCGCGCCTTTCGTGCGGCCGGGCGGCTTCCTGATCTACATCACCTGTTCGGTCCTGCCGCAGGAGAACGAAGCGCAGGTCTACGGCTTTTGCGAGGATAATGGCGCTTTCGAGCCGGTTTCGGCCGGCGAGGTCTGGCAGGACCTTTTCGGCGAGAACCCTCTGCAGCCCTGGTCGGCGGACATGAAGACGGTCACGCTGACACCGGCCGCCACAAAAACGGACGGCTTTTTCTTTTCCGTGTTGCAGAAGCGCCAGTAGGGGAGGCTGCATTGCCTGACTTTCAACCGAAGAACCCTGATTTCGAGGCTCGTTCAAAACGCAGTTTCGAGCGCCAGAAGGCGATGGAAACGCTCGGCATGAAGCTTGTGAGCGTCGGTCCGGGCCGGGTCGAGATGGAAATGCCGTTCCTTCCCGAATTTACCCAGCAGCACGGTTTCATGCATGCGGGCATCATTTCGACAGCGCTGGATTCGGCCTGCGGCTATGCCGCCTTTTCGCTGATGCCGGCCGACGCCGCCGTGCTGACCATCGAATTCAAGATCAACCTGCTTTCGCCGGCAAGGGGCGAGCGCTTCATCTTCCGGGCCGAGGTCACCAAGCCCGGCAGCACCATCACCGTTGCGGACGGAAAGGCCTTCGCGCTGCGCGAAGACGGCACGGAAAAGCTTGTGGCGACCATGACCGGAACCATGATGGCCGTCACCGGCCGCGAAGGGATCGAGGGATGAAGGATCTTACGAAAATCGTCGCCGGCCGTCGGCTGCTTTACGTCATGGCCGCCGAACAGGAATACGGACCGGAGCTGAAGAAGCGCTTCTCGCCACTGATCACCGGCGTTGGCCCGGTGGAAGCGGCCGTCAAACTGACCTCGGCGCTGGAAAAGCTGGAGGCGACGGGGGCATGCCCGGATCTGGTGGTGTCGCTGGGGTCAGCCGGTTCTGCCGAGCTGGAACAGACCGGCATCTATCAGGTCTCTTCCGTTTCCTATCGCGACATGGATGCCAGTGCCCTTGGTTTCGAAAAGGGCCAGACGCCGTTTCTGGATCTGCCTGTGACCGTGGAGATGCCGATTGCGGTTCCGGACGTTCCGTCAGCCTCCCTTTCGACGGGCGCCAATATCGTTTCGGGCGACGCCTATCGGGGCATCGACGCGCATATGGTGGATATGGAGACCTTCGCCAAGCTGAGGGCCTGTCACCACTTCGATATCCCGATGATTGGCCTGCGCGGTATTTCGGACGGCAAGGAAGACCTGAAGCACGTCGATGACTGGACGCAATATCTGCATATCATCGACGAGAAGCTGGCCGAAGCGGTCGACCGGGTTGAAAATGCCATCGAAAAAGGGCGCATCAAGGTCTGATCCGGTCGCAGCCTTGCGCTCGCGCCAACGAATCACTAAAGCCTTGCCATGAACAGCCCGTCCCATCCCGATTCCGTCCTCATCATCGATTTCGGCTCGCAGGTCACCCAGCTCATCGCGCGGCGCGTGCGCGAGGCCGGCGTCTATTGCGAGATCGTTCCGTTCCAGTCCGCGCAAGCCGGTTTCGAACGCATACGGCCGAAAGCGGTCATCCTTTCCGGCGGCCCGGCATCGACCGGCGACATCGGCTCGCCCCGCGCCCCGCAGGCGATTTTCGAAGCCGGTGTCCCGATCCTCGGCATCTGCTATGGCCAGATGACCATGTGCGTGCAGATGGGCGGCAAGGCCGAATCCTCCGATCACCGCGAATTCGGCCGCGCCTATGTCGAGGTGCTCAGGGATTGCCCGCTTTTCGAGGATGTGTGGACGCAAGGCCAGCGCCACCAGGTCTGGATGAGCCACGGCGATCGCGTTATCGATCTGCCACCCGGTTTCGAAATTCTCGGCCGCTCCGAGGGTGCGCCCTATGCCGTCTTCGGCAATGTCGAGCGCAAGACCTACGGCATGATGTTCCATCCGGAAGTCATTCATACGCCCGACGGCGCCAAGCTGCTGGGCAATTTTGTCCACAAGATCGCCGGGCTGGAAGGGGACTGGTCGATGGCCGCCTATCGCGAGCAGGCTGTTGCCGCCATCCGCGAGCAGGTGGGCGACAAGAAAGTCATCTGCGCGCTTTCCGGCGGCGTCGATTCCTCCGTTGCAGCGCTGTTGATCCACGAGGCCGTCGGCGATCAGCTCAATTGCATCCTCGTCGACCACGGGTTGATGCGCAAGAATGAGGCCGCCGACGTGATGGCCATGTTCCGCGAGCACTACAACATCCCGCTCACCCTCGTCGATGCATCCGACACCTTCATCGATGCGCTGGAGGGCGAGGCCGATCCCGAGACCAAGCGCAAGACCATCGGCAGGCTGTTCATCGATGTTTTCGAGGCGGAGGCGAAGAAGCTCGGCGGTGCCGATTTCCTCGCCCAGGGAACGCTTTATCCGGATGTGATCGAGAGCGTCTCCTTTACCGGCGGACCATCGGTGACGATCAAGTCGCACCACAATGTCGGCGGCCTTCCGGAACGCATGAACATGCAACTCGTCGAGCCGCTGCGCGAACTCTTCAAGGACGAGGTGCGGGCGCTCGGCCGCGAGCTCGGCCTGCCCGAAAGCTTCATCGGCCGGCACCCGTTTCCCGGACCCGGCCTTGCCATCCGCTGCCCGGGGGGTGTGACCCGCGACAAGCTCGACATCCTGCGCGAGGCCGACGCCATCTATCTCGAAGAGATCCGCAATGCCGGCCTCTACGATACGATCTGGCAGGCCTTTGCCGTGCTGTTGCCGGTCCAGACCGTCGGAGTGATGGGCGACGGGCGCACCTATGAATATGTCTGCGCCTTGCGCGCCGTGACCTCTGTCGACGGCATGACAGCCGATTTCTACCATTACGACATGGAATTCCTCGGCCGCGCCGCCACCCGCATCATCAACGAAGTCCGCGGCATCAACCGCGTCGTCTACGACGTCACCTCCAAACCTCCCGGCACGATTGAGTGGGAGTAGGGATTGCGGTGGATCCGTGTTGATGGCGGTCGACCGGTTTTCCCACAAACTATTGATATCAAAATATATTCTATTGTCATCCAAGTTCCGCCATGCGCGGATATGACGGTGAAGCAAAAATTATTGACGGTATATTTGACGGTCTTCTGCGCCCTTCATTTCGGTGATTCTTGCCGGTACTGTCACCGATATCGGCGCCCTTGACGGTATTTTTCGAGAGCGAAACAACTGAATTCATTGGGAAAATGTCGTGAAAACGGCCTTGCAGTGGGCTGACGGTATATTATGCAGAAGGATGCCGCCTGTCTGAAGGTAAAGGATCGTGGAACGTCTCCAACGACACGACAAGACCAGGCCGGATGAGGCCAATACCAAGGGCTCCGCGCTGAAGTGGAAGAAGATTAGTTATCGAGGCGATAGTGAATTGAGGAAATTTTTGATTGCCACGACTGGTTATTGCACCTCAAAAATACCTTGAGTGCGCCCTTTTGCAATTGCCGCGTCAACATAGGCATCGATCTCAGGTTTAACTGCTCTATGGGCGCGTTCACGATCTGCTCCCATTGCCACAAGCGCGCGTTCCGTCAGACCGGAAATCATGTCGGGATTAAGAAGGCCATACCCGGCCGCTGCGACGCCTGACAGGAAAGCCCCCAGGGCAATGGCGTTCAGTAAAAGATCGTCGGCGTCGTCAATTTCGCCTGTCGACTTCGCCTTGCTTACGTCGCGCGCGACGCGAGGAGCAAAACCTGTTTGGCTCTCGAAGCCGACCAAGGCCGTCTGAGACACAAACCGACCCCAGTCAGGATATCGTCGGGCGATCTCAAGTGTAATTCTGAGGCCCAGGGCAATCGCCTGTATGGATTCGTCGGCTTCTTTGCCCGCTTCGTCAATTACGTTTCCAATGGGGTTTATGGTTTCTTCGATCAGCGCGCGGACAAAGGCCTCCTTGCTGTCAAAAAGCTTGTAGAATGCTCCGGGCGATGTTTCGGCCGCGGCTAGAAGCTCGCTCATGCCGGTCCCGTCAACGCCTTTTTTCGCAAAGTATTCCAAGCCTCTGGCCATAAGGCGACGCTTCAGAGCCATTCTCCTCTGAGCGATACGACCGGTGTTTCCTTCTCGGGTTTTGTTCAACGACGGCTCCTTCTTCCTTGAGGGGTACTTGACCAATGCGACAACCACAACATATAAACAGGAATGATCATTCTCGAATTAGGAAGGTGATCGCGTTTGCCGTGAATCCTTGTATCCGCCTGCAAGAGGAACCGCAGTTCCAATGTCAGCCTGTACTTGTCGTCAAGTATGAGAAAACCCCGGCAAACGGCTTCCAATAGCCGAATGTTCTAGCCCGAATGACAGCCTCAAATGTGTCCCGGGCATCGATCGATTGACATCGAGACGGCTTCAAAATCAAAGGTCTGACTGACGGGGGCGGGAAATTAACTTGTTTCATCTTAGCATGAGAGGGAAGCTCTGCCTGGCGATTGCAGTCACCGCAATGCTGGTCATAGTCATCATGGCCGGTATGGTCGGGATTTCATTTCGCGAAGGCTTGACCCATTATATTTTGGCTGCCGATATGGATCGGTTGCGGCCGGTCAAAACTGCCCTGACAGAAGACTATGACGAAGAGGCGGGCGGCTGGCCTCAATTTGACGGCACCCCCATTGGATTCCTGGAATATGTCAGAATGGAGCTTGATCCCTTCAGGCCGGATCGGCTGACTGCCTCCGCTCCGGTAGGCGGGATGCCATCGGACGTAAAAATCGGTGACGGACCGGTTCAACCGGCCACCGATGACCCACTGGGAATTGGTCCCAGAACTTTTCTGCTCGATGCGGATCGCAACCTAGTGGGTGGAGCACCCGGCCTGGTCGAAGGCGCATTGATTGAGCCCATCATTGTTAACAGGGGTGAAGCAGGCGAAGCTGTTGTCGGTTATTTTGGCGTACGATCTCCTAATGAGGGTCGAACTCTAGCCGATTCAATCTATTTGTGCGGTCAGTTCAGAACGTTGGGTTGGGCATCCTTGTTCGCTCTTATAGCATCGACCCTCTTTGCTACGTTTCTTTCGAAACAGCTGATTGCTCCTTTGCAGATGCTTGCCGGAAGTACAAGACGGTTGGCAAATGGCGACTATGGCATACAGCTTCGCTCTGCGCGCACTGATGAAGTTGGAGAGCTTATCAAAGACTTCAACCTGCTTGCCCGCAACCTGGAGCGGGCAGCAAAAGCCGAAAAACAATGGATTTCGGACACGTCCCACGAACTGAAAACCCCCTTGTCCATTCTACGGGCTGAAATTGAGGCCTTGCAAGACGGTGTGCGTCTGGCGGGCCAAGGCACCTACGCCACGCTCCACTGCGCAGTAATGCGCGTATCCGAACTCGTTGAGGCGTTGAGTTTATTATCTTATGCAAGGGAAGAAAAACTGGTTCAAAAAATTGAAAACCAGGATATCTCCAGGATTGTTGGCGAAACAACCAAAATGACCCGGTCGGTGATGGAGGACGCCGGGCTTACGCTGGACGTCTCCATTCAATCCGGTGTTATCGGCGATGTCGATCCGATGCGAATTCGGCAAATGATCGGTAACCTTCTTGAAAACTCCAGGCGTTACACCGAAGCACCGGGCACTGTTCAAATTCGGCTGACCCGATCTGACCATGAAATTGTTCTCACCGTTGCCGACAGTGCGCCTTCACCGCCCAAGGACAATTTGAAGCGTCTTTTTGACAGGTTTTACCGTGTCGAAGAAACCCATTCCCATGCCTTGGGAAGTGTCGGCCTCGGACTGGCTGTTTGTCAGGCAATAGTAAAAGACCACGGCGGCGCGATTACGGCGGAGATTTCCGGGTTGGGCGGTCTTGGCGTCACCGTGCGTATTCCAATCAAAATGAAGCGAGCAATGCCCTCGTCGGTGCCAAGGGACCAAGCTATACAAGTGACGTTGACCGCCACCGGTACGCGAGACCTCCGACGGCGGAACCCATTCAAGTCAGACCGCCACACCCGGCTGTTCTCAAGGCGGTAAATCCTGCTACGAAGTTTAACTTGTCCCGGAACGCCGCAAATGTTCTTTATGCTCGCAAAGTTCTTCGAAAGTCACACTGTTTTGCCGAAAGTCGGAGTTCGAGCTTGCCGCTTCTTTAGGGCTGATGCCGAACCTTCGGCGAAAGATCCTGCTGAAATAACCAGGGTCCATAAAGCCCAGTTCGAATGCCACATTGCTTACACGAATGGGCGAAGAGCCGGACGAAGTAAGCCGATAATAGGCCCTTTCAAGGCGCCGCTGGGTAATGAATTTGGCGACGCCCCCCGCTTCGGCAAAGTCCCTGTATATGGTTGGCCTGGAAACATGAAAGGTTTTGCAAAGGTGCTCTGCGTCCAACTCGGGGTCTGAAAGGTGCTGGCTGATATAGGTTTGCATGCGCTGACGCCGTTCTTTGCGATAATTTTGGTTAACCGACAAAGTTGCCGATTCAGTCAGGAGCGCGCAGCGGATGAGATTGCAAAAACCCTGCGAGAAGCTCCTTTCATCCTTGGCGCTGACATCCGAAAGCTGCATGACGAGCGAAAGTACGGTACTCAGGATAAACTGTGCGATGGACGGTTTCCCCGACAAGTGAATGTGAGGAGGGTGCTTGTCCGGATTGTATCCGATAGCGTCGTGTGGAATTATGACACTCACCATTTCAGCGTGCGTTGCGGTCGAATATAGCTCTCTCGAAAAATCGAGAATATGAATTTCACCAGAATTGATCTCCCAGGACTGATCGCCTAGAACCCCCGTTGCACGCCCGCTTTTGAATATCTGCAAGATCAGAAAGTCTGCGTCTTTGGCGTGTTTGCTCTCATGCCTGAGAGACTGACCGGAAAGTCTGAGATCCAGAAAGATCAGATTGTCCAGCGTCCGAACTTTTAGGATGGACGACCTTACGGTTTCATCTTCGCTTGTATGGGCATTGTAGACAGCATGAAGCGCTTTCCAAAGGCTGCTTGAGCAATGTTTTTTTCCAACATCTGATTGATGTTCTTCCAGGTCTGTTACGAGCCTGTTCGCCGACATGTCCGCCCCCAATCGTCGAAAATCATGAACCATCAGGCTGCGAAAAATCGTTTTTTTTACAACAGTTTCGCAGCCAACCTCGTATGGTCCTCAAAATGGAACGCAAATATGCAGCGAGTATGGATTTGACACGTCAGAGTAGAGGGCCGAACGATGATTGTTATCGCCGCCCTGGCCATAATATTTTGATTTAAAATAACAATTATGATGAGCTTCTAAGAACGGCAACATCGAAATTCGCTGAGTCCGGCAATCCAGAACTGAACGAATCTGGCATATCTTTGCCTCTACCCGACTTTAATTGAGGGTTTCCGGACGATTCGGCACATAATGATTCGCTGTTTGACAGGATGCGGATCTTGAGTCTTTGTCGGGGCAAACCCATCGCGCTCAATCGAAGTTGGTCGAGGTCGGTGACTTTCCAGCCCTTGGCCATTTGCTGATAAGGGATGCGCCGTATCCAAGGGTTCAGAGCCTATCGGTTAACATCCGATATTGGTCAAGCATATCAACGGCCCGCGGTAACTGTACTTTTGGGTATCAAGTTCCGTAAACTTCGAAGAGGCGCGTGATCTCCCACTTCACCGGCTTTTCCTAGATACTTTGGATCCATTCACTCAATTGACTGAAATTGATCGATTGTTCGCGGAGCTGGTTCCGGTCGCGGCTCAGTCTCCCTGCGCTGCTGAGATTTGCAGCTTGTTTCGGGGTTACGCCAAATTTGCGACGGAACAATCTGCTGAAATGAGCTGCGTCGTTGAAGCCCAATCCATGCGCGACCTCTTTGACGCGTCCGTGGAACTCCGGAACGGAAGCAAGTTGGAAATACGCGCGCTTCAGCCTGCGTTGCACGATATATTGCGCGACGCCGCCATGTTCCGCAAAATACCGGTATACGGACGGTCTGGAGATATTAAAAACTCTGCATAAGTGATTGACGTTCAGGTTCGGATCGGAAAGATTCCTGTCGAGATACGAACGCATGTCATTTCGGCGCTCTTCGCCGGCATTCCGCTCCTTTTCCTTCGGTGGCAGTTGCGGTTCGATCAGGCCCTGTAACAGACTGCAAAAACCGTTTGATAGATCGTCAGCTTCGCTGATTCCGACCCGCGGCAATTGGCTCAGGAGTGCGAACATAGTACTGGCGAGAAACTGCCCGACGGGCGTACTGCCGGAGAACATTATGTGCGCTGGGTGTCTGGCCGGATCGTACCCGACAAATTCATGAGGTATCAGACAGCCAATGACCGTGGACTTGGATGCCACGGAAGAAAATTCTCGCGAAAAATCAAAAATGTGAACATCACCGGGAGCAACTTGCCAAGTCTGGTCTCCGGCAGTGCCAAGACAGCGACCGCTTTTATAGATCTGCAGCGAGATATAATTGGAGTCTTTTGCCAGCCGCCTGCAGTGTCTGAACTGTTGTGGCGAAAAGCTGACATCTGAGAATATCAATTCCTTCAGAAGCCAGGCTTTGATGCTTTCGGTGGTGCTTTTGACATCAGCGGCCGGCTCGACGTCATAAACTGCGCGCACGGATTCTCTCCAGGCATCGTAACAATGCTTCGCGCCAACCACAGTCGCATCGAGCTGAATTGACGGAACCGTGCAATTGTCAGTCGTCATTTTGAATGTATCTTTCGGCAAAGGTATGATTTCATATTCAAACCTACCCGGTATCGCCGGCGATCCACTTTTCTCCTATCAGCAGATCTGCCTTTCCACTTTGCTGTGCCGAGCGGTTTTGCAGGCGCGCAGTTTCGTTTCGCGAGGAGAAATGCTGAAAGGCATGCCGGCCGCACGGGTAACGTCTCTCCTTGCTTGGCTTTCGTATTCGCCTTGCCTGCGCACCGCCTCGCACAACGAAGCAATGGCGGGTCGGGAATTGTCTGACGATCAGCATTTCACGTGCGATCGTCCGAGAGAGGCTGAGCTTTGGTGTCACACCAATCGCCAGACATAGTCTCATTCTTTACGAGAATGCTGTTTTGTCTATGGACTTTTGTCTCGACTTGGGTCGTAGATTTGTCTCAGCTGTAGGCCTCAGTCGTCGGCTTCCCTGCTGGTATCATTCCCGAAAAGTGCCATGAGCTTGTTTCCCCAAGGAAGGTTGCGATCAAGGCTGTCTGAGCCTGATGTTATGCTTCTCGTCAATCGTATCGCGGTCACCCGACAGGAATTTCAGATCACCATGCGTCTTACAGAATGTCGACCATTGGCGATCTCCGATATGGGGACGATTGCCAGTGGCTGTCTAATGGCAGCATGATCATCTGTCGCGGTCCGGGGAGGGGGCCGACACCTGAATTAGGTTGGCCGCCAACGCAGCCAGCGCCATGGCGCATTCGCCGTTACGAGGCGCAGGAGGCGTACCGAAAAGCTCAGATTGGCTGGGTGAGCGTTCCGAGCCGGCCGGTCAGCTTGTCGTTCTCGGAGTAGTCCACCGGGCAGACGATGACTGAGACGCTGTCGTCTTCCAAAGCCTTGCGGAGTGTCGGCAAGAGCTCGTGCGCAGCACTCACCTGGTATCCCTTCGCCCCGAAGCTTTCCGCGTATGCGACAAAATCGGGGTTGTTGAAATCGACGTGCGAGTGTCTTTGAATCTCCAGGTCCATCTTCCACTTGATCAGGCCATAGCTTCCGTCGAGCCAGATGAGAATCACGATCGGCGTTTTCTCGCGGATCGCAGTCTCTATTTCCTGGGAGTTCATCAGGAAGCTCCCGTCACCCATAACCGCCAATACCTTGCGCCGCGGATCGGCGAGCTTCACGCCTATTGCGCCCGGAAGTGCAAAGGCCATCGTCGCCAGACCATTCGAGATCAGGCACGTGTTCGGCTCATATGTCGGATAGAGCCGCGCCATCCACATCTTGATCGCACCGGTATCTGCAAGCACGACGTCGCTCCGCCCCATCGCCTCTCGGATATCGGCCACGATCCTCTGTGGCTTGACGGGAAACGAATCGTCAGCGCGTCCGTTGTCCAACTCATTTTGAACCAGCTTGCGGATGGATGAGTTTGTAGGGTCAACGGCAAATGTCTTAGACGAGGCGGCACGCAGCGCATCGAGGCTTTTTGAAATGTCGCCCTCAACGCCGACGGAGAGCCCGTAATTGGCGTCCACCTCGGCGGGAAAACGATGGATGTGCAGGATCGGCTTGTCCGCGTCGGGATTGATCCGCGAGGGCGGAAACTCCTGGAGTTCGTAACCGACGCTTATGATCAGATCTGCGCGATCGAAGCCGAAATTGGTATAATCGTGCACCATGAAGCCGATCGCGCCGAGCGCGTTTTCATGGTCGTCAGGCATGACGCCCTTACCGTGAAAAGTGGTCGCGGCGGGTATGCCGAGCCTTTCGGAGAAGCGGACGAGCGCATCTTGCGCGCCGGCGCGTGCCGCGCCATGGCCGACGAGCAAGATTGGCCGTTCGGCGGCGTCGAGCACTGCCGCAGCACGTTCGACCTGGCTCGGAGACGGTGCGTCGGGACGCACGGAGTTTATGGCAAGTGGCTGAATGTCCCGCGGCGCGTGCATTGCTTCGACGTCCTCGGGCACTGCCAGATAAGCGGCACCGGGGCGCTCTGCCTGGGCGGCCTTGAACGCGGCGCGCACCATCTCGGGAACAGCTGAAGGTGTATGGACCATATCGGCCCATTTCGACACCGGCTTGAACATGCCGAGAAGATCGACGAATTGATGCGTCTCCTTGTATATCCTGTTGAGACCAACCTGTGCCGTAATGGCAACGAGTGGAGTGCTGTCCATTTGTGCGTCGGCCACACCGAGCAGGAGGTTGATGGCGCCGGGCCCGAGTGTCGCCGTACACACACCGGGACGCCCGGTCACGCGGCCGTACATGTCCGCCATAAATGACGCGCCCTGCTCGGACCTTGCAAGAACGAAGCGGATGGGGGATCCGTTCAAGGCGTCGACCAGTCGAATGTTTTCTTCTCCGGGAATGCCGAAAACAAACTCAACGCCCTCATTCTCAAGACAGTCCACAAGGATTTCAGCTACCAGCTTGGATGTCATTGCCGTTCCATATCAGTAAGGTTGAGGGTTCTGAATTTCGACCAAAAGGTCACGACTGGCGGATTGCTCTCATAATCGCCCAAATCTTGCCAATGTCTTATAAATGCTGGGAAAAATTCTTGTATTACTTTGTATTATTTAAGTTATTCGCTTTTTCGTCAATGTAGCATTGTCTCAAAAAAACATGTGATTTGTATCACCCTACCGGCCTGAGGGGCGATTGTTTGCACCGGCAGATAATGAATGTCGCCAGCGTCTGGCTGTAATGAGGAGATAGGCCATATTATATGGCGGTCGGACGCCAGTCCTTGAACAGATTAGAAGTATTTTCGGCCCTGTCTCGCTGCTTGTAGAAGGCGTTTTTCGAACTCGATGTGTAGTTTGCGGCTTGAGACAGGCGGGATACACGGCGCGAACTTGACGGCCTTGAGAAGCGTCTGGATATCTGCACAATGCAGATGGGACAATCGCATTGCATATCAGGTGGTTCAACCGTTACACGGACACCTGATCGCTCGCCTGGTTTGACGAAAGCCGGCTTACTGCTCACTTGACTTCGGCATAGGCGATATTTCCAGTCAAACCATGCCCCAGGGGGCCTCGTTTCAGTGCTCAGCAACCGTCATATTTTCATTGTGGAGGATGAGCCGCCGCTGGCGTTTGTGCTGAGCAGCTATTTTATTCGGGAAGGTGCCAAAACGAGCGTTCTTCATACCGGGGCCGGAGCCGTTGAGAAGATACTCGAGGCCAAGCCGGACCTTGTTATTCTTGACATTAATTTGCCCGGAAAAGACGGGTTGGCGGTTTGCAGGGCGTTGCGTGCAGAAAGCGAAGTGCCAATTATTCTGGAAAGTGCGCGAGTGGAAGAATTGGATCGCCTGTTCGGACTGGAACTTGGCGCCGACGACTACATCTGCAAGCCGTGGTCGCCAAGGGAAGTCGTCGCCCGCGCCAAGGCAATTCTCAGGCGAACAAGGCAAGACGATCCCGGTTCGAATTCATCCGGACTTCGATTGGATAAAGAACGGTGGACGGCAGTATTTCAAAGCCGGAAACTGGATTTGACGCGCCGTGAATTCCAACTCCTGAATGTTCTTTGGAGCCAGCCGGGACGCGTGTTTTCACGTGCACAACTGATTGAGCTTGCGTTTCCCGAGGACAGCGATGTTTTTGACCGGACAATCGACAGCCACATCAAGAACATCCGTTCCAAATTGAGAGCTGCCGGAGCCGACGACGATATTATCCGTTCAATATATGGCGTCGGGTATGTGTTCTGAGCAAACGTGCCTGTCTCGGTCGCCCCTGATCTGACGATGAGAACACCGTTGCCGGTGCAGGTATCCGGACAACGGCTCCCCGTTTGACGAAGCGACCGTGCACAGCGTTGATCGGAAGTACTTGAACGCCGAGCCGACGAACGAAACTGAAAACAAGCCGTACGCCTATAAGAACCTCGCCATTTTTTGGTATCGCGTAGCCCGAAGCAGGTCGGACGGTTACATCGACATGTCGGCATTTCACAGGCTTTGTATGCACTTTTAAAGTGTATTCAAGTTGCCAACACTGCATCGATTCGAATTCGTTGGACAGCATTAACCGAGGTCCTCAAGTCGGAGGTGCGTCTGGCGAAAAATCGGCTGTGAGACATATGTTATATTAAAACGATACGCACATTCCATTATTTGCATATAATTCAAATTCTTACCAAGTATTTTGTGTTATCCTAAAGCTGAGGTTGATTTGGTTCGGAGTTCGCTGAACCACAGAAGGAATCTGGGGCAGATGGGATTGAACGCTCCAGAGTTAATCGCCAGAAAAACAACTATAGATTGTTAGATACAGGAAGCAAACTCGATGGTCACCATAGATGCGGTACCTTTCGCCTACGAATTCGATATCGATCACATCGCCCTGGTTTGCATCGATATGCAGCGCGATTTTTGCCTGCCGGGAGGGTTCGCGGAGTCATTGGGCAACAACCTCGGCAACATACAGCCATGCATCCCGGTCATCGCCAGACTTCAGGATGCATTCCGCAAGGCGGGGCTACCCGTTATCCACACCAAGGAGTGTCACAGGCCGGACCTCTCGGACCTGCCCACCGCGAAACGCAACCGTGGCAATCCCAAAATAAAGATTGGCGATCCCGGACCAATGGGGCGTATATTGATCGATGGCGAGGAAGGGTCGGATTTCATTCCGCAGTGCATGCCATTGGAGCATGAGCTGGTCGTTGCAAAACCAGGCAAGGATACCTTCTACGGCACCGATTTTCACGCTTACCTGATGAAGCGAAACATAACAAACCTCATAATAACGGGCGTGACGACAGAGGTTTGTGTGCAGACAACAATGCGTTGCGCAAACGATCGCGGCTACGATTGCCTGCTGGTCGAAGACGGGACAGACAGCTTCTTCCCAGAATTCAAGGAATCAACCCTGAAGGCCGTTGTCGCACAGGGCGGCATCGTGGGTTGGACCTGCATGTCGCACAAGATACTCGAATATCTTGAATCGCTTTGACGCATTTCTTGCGGGAGCGCCTGCCATGGCCAAAACACCGATTGGCTTGCGATCTCGAAGTAGGGAAAAGCCGTCTGTTGATTTCGTTTTTCCGGCGGCCGAGCCCGGCCAGTTGCCCTGTTGGCGCCTGGTGCTGCGCGGTTGCTCCCAGCTTTGTTTCCAGTCCAATGAGCTTACGGGTCTGTTTTTCCTGGCAGCTGTCCTCGTTGCATCGCCGATTGCCGCGGCCTACATGCTGGCTGCGGCAATCATTGCTCCCAGCGCTCGCATGCTGCTGGGCGACAGAGGTGCAGGTTTGGAGACTGGGTTGCCGGGCCTTAATCCATCGCTGATCGCTGTTTCTCTGCCGGCGTCTTTAGCGATCGGCTTGACGACCAAGGTTCCGAAACGATCCTGGAGATCAACTATCGGGCGCAATTGCTGCCAGCCGTCTATATCGAGCCTGATATTCAGTACGTCATCAATCCGGATGGGTTTTCAACGAGGGACAATGCGCTGGTCCTCTGCTTCGCACCGGGCAGTCGGTATTGACGTTCGGTTCGGCCGGCGGTCGTTGAACGAACAGCGGTCAATTCCATTCCAATCAAGATAGACACATAGAGGTGACAATGTATAGCGGACTTGCAAAGGTCACAGGGCGGGGAACTAACCGGAAGGTTTCGACGACGGCCCGAGGTTACGAGGTGCTTCGCGACCCGGCGCTCAACAAGGGATTGGCCTTTGTCGCGGAAGAGCGCGCAGCACTGGGTCTGGAAGGTCTGCTTCCGGATGCCGTTGTCACTGACCTGGAGCCTCAGCTCGACTGGGCCTATCGCAATTACTGCGCACAACCCACCGATCTTGATAAGCACATTTATGCATGGAGATTGCACGACAACAATTCCGTACTTTTTTTCGCACTCATTCAGCGGCACCTGCTTGAGATGCTGCCGGTCGTTTACGATCCCACTGTTGGTGAGGCGATCGAGAATTACTCCGAGATTTGGACCCGGCCGCGCGGCGTATTTCTCTCGGTAGACGCAATCGATACGGTTGAGCAGCGCTTGGCGAACTTTGGTGCGTCGGCCGACGACATTGACTTGCTCGTGGCGACCGATGCGGAGGAAATCCTCGGTATCGGTGACTGGGGCGCAAATGGCGTGGACATTTCCATCGGCAAGCTTGCCGTGTACTCGGCCGCCGCGGGAATTGACCCGCACCGCGTCATCCCCGTGATGCTCGACGCCGGCACCAACAACGAGAAACTATTGCACGACCCCCTGTACACAGGGGCGCGCCGCGCGCGGGTTTCCAATAAAGAGTATGATGCCCTGATTGACGCATATGTCGCCGCCGCCCGCAAGTTGTTCCCCAATGCGATGTTACATTGGGAGGATTTTGGATCCACAAATTGCCGACGCATTCTCGATCGGTATCGCGGATCTGCCCCAATGTTTAACGACGATATGCAGGGTACTGGCGCAATCACGATGGCCGGTCTGTTTAACGCCGTAGAGCTCAGCAGGACAACGTGGCGCGATCAGCGTATCGTCGTGCTTGGCGGCGGTACGGCAGGTTGCGGCATTGTCGATCAGGCGCGCGATGAGATGGTTCGCCATGGCCTGTCCGCCGACGATGCGACGGCCCGAATCTGGATCGTCGACCTGCCGGGCCTGCTGACCACCTCAATGTCCGACCGACTGCTTGACTACCAGCGTCCCTACGTCCGGCCCGATGACGAGGTTGCCGACTGGACCCGCACACCATGTGACGAAAACCGCAAGGCCGCTTTGCGCTGGCCGGCAATGGCGGGTCTGCGTGCCGAGGCTGCTAACGGCGGCGGCATTATCGACCTCGCCACCGTTGTGGAGCGGGTGAAGCCGACGATACTCATCGGCACTTCCACAACCCCCGGTATGTTCACCGAGGACATTGTGCGCACGATGGCGGCCGCCGTCGAGCGACCAATCATATTTCCGCTTTCAAACCCGACCCATCTTGCCGAGGCCACGCCCAAACAGCTGCTGACCTGGTCGGACGGCAATGCCTTGGTCGCGACCGGCTCGCCCTTTGAAGACGTGACGCACAAGGGTGTCACCCACCGGATTGGCCAGGCCAACAATGCCGCGCTGTATCCTGGATTGGGACTCGGAGCAATCGTTGCCCGGGCATCAAAAATTACCGATGAAATGATCCTTGCCGCAGCGCACGCGGTTGCGGACGAGGCCAATCTCGCTGAGCCGGGCGCTTCGCTTCTGCCGTCGAACGGCGCGCTGCGCACCACCTCGAGCGTCGTTGCGACCGCTGTTGTCCGCATGGCGATTGAACAGGGCGTCGCCACCGCCGACATCGACGACCCTATCGAGGCGGTGCGCATTAGCGAGTGGTGGCCGGTCTACTGTCCGGTGTCTGCCATATGACATCAAAGTGAAGGCTCAGGATGAGCTCCGGCGATTGGAGATACGGGCCCCGCAAGCAGGTTTTGTGCATCAACTCGCCGCCCATACCGTCGGCGGGGTGGTGCCGCCTGGCGCTACATTGCTGCAACTTGTACCCAGGAACGACACGCTTGTTGTCGATGCCAGGGTGACGCCGACCGACATCGATCAGGTGCAGGTGGGGCAGTTAGCTGAAATCAGGTTTCCGGGCCTTGACCATCGCACGACACCAAAACTGTCGGCGCGGGTCCGGACCGTTGCCGCAGACCAGACGCATGATGAAAACACACAGCAACGCTATTATCGGATCAGGCTGGGGATACCGAAGGATGAGCTGCAGAAACTGGCTGGGCAAGAACTCGTGCCCGGAATGCCGGTCGAGGCATTTGTAACGACTGAGGACCGCACCGTTCTGAGTTTTCTTACGGAACCGATCGTCGATCAGATAGCCCATGCGATGCGCGAGAGCTGAAGCGCAGGCAATTGAGGAACAAGGGGGAAGGGCCCCCGGCAATGTCGACCGTTGAAACCGGGTTGCGCGAACGTAGCCGGCAGTCACCAAAAGACCTCCGTTGCACGGCTGCATGACCCTTCCCGGCAAGGATGTGCCCCACCTGGGTCATCGATCTCCCGAGACAAACCCGGAAATGTCCGGGACGGTGAGCAAGGCTCATCTTGACGAGCAGATGTCTCATCAAGGGCACTCCGGCGTGCATGATTCAATGTCAATGAAGAGCTTGCCTTTTGCTGTGCAAATAATTCTGGTCGCGGTTTCGTTTCTGTTGCTGCTTCTCGCGGGGACCGTCACGAACTTATTCGTGCCGATCCATTTCTGAGTGTCTGCGGGCAATAGAACAAAATGCACAAAAACCAGGCTTAAGATCACCACCGGGAACACTGCCATCGCAACATCTGCCGCCCAAAGTATTGGACGGGCAAGCGTTGGGCGTTTGGCGACCGAGTCCGCGCAAGTTCGATATCCTGTTTGGCTGTGCCGCAATTGTGCGTTCAGGCAGCGTGCTGGAGGCCGGCCAGGCCAAAACCGATTTCGCCTCGGAGTCGAGTGGAAGTGTCATGTTCGACCCAATCCATGACGTTCTGCTCTGCATGCTGGAGTGCCGTCAGGGTTGTCTCGATCGATCTGATGAATTCCGTTGCCGCCGACCACATGGAGAAGGCCATCGACTGGCGATTATCCGCATCATTTCCTTTGCGGCGCGAAGAATATAATACAACAATTTCAACAGCTTAGGATTTTGACGGTATTTCTGACGGTATGCGCGAATTGTCGCAGATAAATTCCTTGTGAAATCAGTCGGTTATCAGCCTAATTGATCATCGAGTGGGAGTAGGGATTCGCATGGATCCGTGTTGAAGGCAGTTGACCGGTGTTCTCACAAGCAATTGATGTCAAATAATTTTCTATCACCGTCCAATGTCCGCCATATACGGATATTGCGGTGAAGCGAGATAATCTGACGGTACTTTTGACGGACTTCCACGCCCTTGAGTTCTGCGATTTCTGCCGGTAACGATACCGGTGTCGTCGCTCTTGACGGTATTTTTCGAGAGCGAACCAGCTGAATTCATTGCGAAAATGTCGTGAAACTTTCCTTGAAAATGGCTGACGGTACTTTTGTGCCGAATAAGGCCGCAAGCTCATAGACTTAGAGACTAAGCATCCTTCGCCAGTAAAGCTGCCGCCCTACTTCTCAGCATCGATCTCCGCAAAAGCGGAGAGACAGCCTCTGAAGTCAAGTATCGTTGAAATATGCCCGTTTGTCTCTGCCGATTGGATATTGCCGCTAGGTGATTGCAGACCATTAGTAAGTTGAAAAGTGATCAGATAAAACTCCCAGTTTTGAACGCTGGCCTTTCCAGAAAATCGGAGGGTTGTCGTTTTGTGACTCCGCGGTCAATTAGACTGTGTGTCGGAAGCCTATCGAGATCAGACCAGACACAAGGCTGTGGTTTAGCTATGACAGCCTATCGTACTGCTCGACGAACTTTCCAGGGAATGCTATCCGGCACAATGCTTCAGCGAAGAAGTAATCCCCGAACATCACCGCCGCGTCGGGTCCGATATTATGTGGTTCAGAGTAGCAACCATGCATCAATATGCCTCGATGCGACGGATCGGTTGCAAGGTAGCTCTCACAAAGCCCGTCGATCAACCATTCAGCCTTTTTCTGCCATGCGTCAGCAACGTTTCGGTCAGGATGAAGAGCCGCAACATCCAACAGGCCAGCAGCCATGATAGCGCTGGCGGCAGAGTCTTCGGGCACACTGTTTCCGCTCGCATCAAAGTCGTATGGCGGAACGACTTTATCTCCGAGTGCCTCAAACCATTTTTCCGAAATTGCAATCGCCTGATCGAGATACGCGGCGTTTCCGGAGTTTGCGGCCGTCACGGCCAACCCCATGACCGCCCAACCTGTACCCCTGGACCAGTAGCTGTCGTCATGGGCTCCCTGGAACGTATATCCGCGTTTTCGCTCTCCCGTTGTCGTATTGTACTCAACGGCGTGGAACTGCGTGTTGTCGGACCGGTTGAAGGACAGCATCGTCATCTTTGCATGCTCTTCGGCCGCAAGGCGGAAGCTGGCGTCATCCGCTTCTTTGGCTGCCCAGTAGAGCAGGGGAATGTTTGCCATCGTATCAATGGCGGACGCTGCGCGACCGCGTGGATCCGTCATTGGTCCCCAGGACGACACGTATGATCCCCGTTCCGTTACAACGAGCCTTGAACGCAGCTTGTCGGCGGCGCGCAAGGCTGTTTCGCGGTGGCGCATATCGCCGGTGATCCGGTAGAAAGGCATGGCTGAACTGAGGAAGATGAAGCCGATGTCATGGGTGTTGCCGTCGCCGGCGCGTTCCTCCACCAGGACCATGCGATCACTGGCCAGTTTCAGATAGGTTTCATCGCCGGTATGCAAATAGCTCGTCAGGAGCATGCCGACCCAAAAGCCGCAAAACCAGTTTCCGTGGCTCCAATCCTCACCGGTATAGCCGGCTGAAATACTCACTGACATCGTATCCCACGACCCATCCGGATGCGTGACATACGGAAATGCGGAACCGATGGTGGTTTCGTCTTCCAGGGTCTTCTTTGCAATCAGATCAAGCGCAGACTTGATATTTGGCGAAACGGTATCGGGCATCTGTTCCCCTGTATTCGGTCAATGAAGCGGATTTTCGATAGGGTCGGTGAGCTGAAATTCGCTGAAGCTGGCTTCAAATCCGCTTCGTTCCGGCGAACAAGCCATCGGGCCAATATGGGCTTTGTCAAAGGCCGGAAAGTCAGCAACGCGCATGAGTTGCCATCCATTTTCATTCTTGAAATGCGCAAGGGCTGCGTTGTTTTTTACCGTGAGTCGCACGGTCTGCGGGCCGGAGATCAACGGCCGGGCGATCACCGACCAGTCGGAGCGGCCGCGAGTGACGACGATGCTGAAATTTGTCATCCCGTCCGAGTGTTCAATGCCAAGCTTGATCCAATTGTCAGGATCGACGCGCAGCATCAGTCCGGCCTGATCGTAGAGCGTCTCATATTTGCCGGCAAAAGTTACCGTTGCAGTGAAGCTTGAAGGCGCCGGCACATGCCAGAAATGACCGTCATCGCGAACAAATCCATAATGCGTGTGGCGCCAGAAATCGGTCTTGTCTCCGGTCTCCAATGTCAGGGCGTTCCTTTCCAGAGACCATTTTGGAGGAGGGTTAAGCCATTGGCCCTCACAAATCAGCGACTGCATCAAGGTCTCCATCCGAAAGATCGCGGTCAATCGCACCGCAGCTTGCCCGCATCACCAAACGTGGCGGATATGTGATATCGAGCGGGCTCCGGTCAGCACCGTCCGTTGACCAGTTCAGCAGAGCTTGTCCGATGAGCTCGCCGAGTTTTCCCGCGGGTGTGGCAATGGACGAAAGTGGCACAGGCTGTAGTTCTGCTTCGGGAATATCGTCATATCCGATAACCGCGATGTCCCGACCGGGTTTCAGGCCGGCATTCGTGATGGCATCCATAATCCCAATAGCCACCAGATCGTTATAGGCGATCAGCGCCGTTGGCCTGCGAGACTTGTTAAGCAACCTTTCGGCTGCCTCCCTTCCAAATTCGCGGGTTGAACCACCATTGGCGACCAGTTCGGACCTGAGTGTCAATCCATGGCTCATATGGGAGGAGGCAAACCCTGCATATCTTTCGCCGTAGGCAAAGTTCTTCTGATACCCGCCGACAAAACCGATTGCCGTATGGCCGAGTGATATCAGATGCTCGGTGGCGATCTGCATACCCACCATGGGATTGGCTCCCACGTAGTCGAACGGCGTCTTGCCGATCCGCCGAACGGCCATCAGAAGCGGCCTTCTGCGATTCTCAAATTCGCTGAGATCAGATTGCTTGGTACCGGTTGCCGGGACCAGTACGACACCGCCAATCTCGGTTTCCCAGAGATCCCGCAGCAATTGCCGTTGACGATCAACCGAGTCGTGAGACGACAGAAGCGTCGCATAATGCCCGGCCGTCACGAGCTCCGTTTCCATGCCCTCGTAAAGAGTGTGGAAGTAGGGGTTCGAGATGTCATCGACGATAATTGCGAACTGCAGGCCTCTGCTGTGACGAGCGGTCGAGGGCTTGCGTGCGTAACCGGTATCCTCGATCGCCTGGGCAACGAGTTGCCGGGTTTCGGTTTTGAGGTTGCCCTTACCCTGAACGACCAAAGACACGGTGGCGGGAGAGACCCCGGCCAGCTGCGCTACGTCTTTGATTGTGACTTTTTTCGAGTTGGGCATATCAAGTCCTAGGCAGAAGCAGTTTGCGGAAAATAGGTGCGTTTCGGCACCTTCTGGGTCAGCGGCGGTTCTTCCAGGATCATTGCTGCCGCTTTTTCACCAATCATGATGGCTGGAGCATTCGTGTTGCCGCTGTTCAGGTAGGGCATTATCGAGTTGTCGCACACCCGCAATCCTTCGATGCCGTGAACCTTCAGCTCGGGGTCGACCACCGCCATGTCGTCGGTTCCCATCTTGCAGGTGCCGACGGGGTGATAATCCACGGACGCAAACTCTCTCGCATATTCAAGAATTTGCTCCGGCGTCTTCGCGTCGGCCCCCGGATATCGTTCGCGCTTGATGTGCTGCGCTATCGCAGGCTGTGCCAGAATCTCGCGGACATGTTTGACTGCCTGAACCGACATGTCGCGATCATATTCCGTATCATGATAGTTCGGATCTATGACCGGCATGTCCTCCGGGTTCGAAGACCTCAGCGTAACGCTCCCGCGGCTTGTGGGGCGCATGTTGCACGTATTGATCGTCAACCCGTGGCCGGGAACAAAGGTTCGGGCGCCGTTGACCACATAAGCCGGGAGGATGTGCGTCTGCAGGTCCGCCCGTCCGGTTCCATGAACGTCGATGAAGCAACCTCCTTCGGCCACGGGTGATGTTGGCGCTCCCGTTCGATAGAGCGCATACTGAATTCCGTGTTTAATGTTCTGCGGAAACTTGTGCTGGCCATCATAGGAGATCGGTTTGTTCAAGTCGCAAACAACATATGTGTTGAGATGGTCCTGGTAATTCTTTCCGACCCCATCCATGTGGTGCTGCATGTCTATTCCAAGCGCCTTCAGTTCGTCCGAGGGCCCTATGCCTGAAAGCAGCAACAATTTGGCCGTGCCGATGGAGCCGGAGGACACCAGAACTTCACGTTCGCAACGAACCGTCTCCACTTTCCCGCCCTTGACATATTCAATGCCAACGGCGCGGCGGCGTTCGATAATGACCCTTTTGCTCTGGGCGTGCGTAACCACCGTCAGATTGGGACGCTTCATTGCGGGTTTCAGATAGCAAACCGCGGCCGATGCCCGGCGGCCATTGTGCTGGGTGACCTGGTAGAGACCGGTTCCCAGTTGATCGTCCCCGTTGAAATCCGGATTGAGTTTGTACCCCGCCTGTTGGGCGGCACGGATATAGTCTTTGCAGATAATATGCGGCGAGCGCTGGTTCGAAACATGGAGCGGCCCGTCAGTGCCGTGATAGGCGTCGGCAATCGTGTTGTTGTTCTCTGCCCTGCGGAAATAAGGCAAAACGTTTTCATAGGACCAGCCCGTATTTCCGTCGCCGGCCCAGCTGTCGTAGTCCTCTTTTTGGCCGCGAATGTAAATCATGCCGTTTATCGAGCTTGAGCCGCCGAGTGTTTTGCCCAGCGGAAACCAGAGCTCACGATTGTTGAGGTGCTTCTGCGGCGCGGTGGTATAGCAATAGTTGACGCTTGGTTTTTGCAGCAATGCAAAGCCGCCCGGCACATGGATCATCGGGTCGTTGTCCGGGCCGCCGGCCTCCAGAAGCAACACCCGAACTTCGGAATTTGCCGACAGGCGATTGGCTAGCACACAACCGGCAGATCCTGCTCCCACTATAATGTAATCATACACGTTCTATGCTCTCCCATGCCATTGCGGGCCCCAGATAGAATGGCGAGTCAGCTATAGTGCACATCGGTTGCCGATTCAAGAAATTTAGTAAAATATTTAGCCAAAACAATTGTCCGTATTCCGATTACGCGCCTTCAGGTTTGGAAAACCGCTAATGATATGATGATTTTGCACTAAATTGACGCATTTAGTAAATTTTTCAATAAAAAATTGACTTTTGCGATCGACTGAATATGGTGTTGCCGTTCAGCCGAGCCATCGGCCTGTTGGGTTGCGAAAGAACCGTCTTTTAAGGTCTGGTCATGAGCCCGGGAGAAGCAGCGAAACCTAAACCTCAAAGGGAGGAATGTGATGTTTAACAGACGCGATATGCTGTCGATGATATCAGCCGTGGCGTTGAGTATTGGAGTCGGGGCTCCGGCTTTGGCTGATGGTCCGCCTTGGACAATCGGATTTAGTCAGGACACAATGGACCACCCCTGGCGCGCCTATATGGTGACGTCGGCTGAAGCGCAGGCAAAGAAATATCCCGACGAGATCAAAGAGTTCATCTTCACCGATGCCGGTGGCTCCAATGAAAAACAAATTGCCGACGTCGAGGACCTTATTTCGCGCGGCGTTGATCTGATCATGATGAGCCCTCGCGAGGCGCAGGCTCTGGTGCCAGCGGTCAATGCAATCAAGAAGGCTGGCATACCGCTTGTCGTGTTGGACCGAGAGATCGTCGGCGAAGACTACGACGTGTTCATCGGCGGCAACAATCTGCAGATTGGCGAAGAACTCGGTAAATTTACCAAAGCCAACGCCGGAGACAGCTTCAAATACCTGGAGCTTGAAGGAATTCCGGGCGCAACGCCAACAATCCAGCGTCATGAGGGCTTTACGTCCCAGATCGAGGGAAAAACGGAACGCCTCGATGCCCAGCCTGCGAATTATGATCTGGCGCCGGCCATTCCGATCGTCGAAGACTGGCTCACCAAATACAAAGGCCAGTTCGACGTGATCTATGCGCATAATGACCCCATGATCCTGGGCGCCATCAATGTGCTCAAGGAAGCCGGCTACAAGCCGGGAGATGTCTTCCTCGTCGGCGTTGACGGTCAGCGCGAGGCTTTCGAGGCCATCAAAGAGGGCTGGCTGCAAGCGACGGCAATCTATGCGACCGGCGGCGCGCTCGGCCTCGACATGGCTGTTCGCGTTTTGAAAGGCGAGCCTGTTCCCAAGCGGATCATCACCGAGACGCCTGTGATCACCAAGGACAACGTAGACGATTTCTACGACGCCAACTCGCAGTATGTCCGGTGACATGTGAGATTTTGTCAGGCCTCCGATAATCGGGGGCCTGACTTACTTGCTCGATTTCCCAAGGAGCGGATTGATGGTTGCTGAAGGCACGTCCCCAGTGCTTGCTGACACGTCGCGCGATAAAGTTTGGCTGCTCCGGCTCAATCGCCCGGACAAGCGAAACGCAATCAGCAACGAAATGCTCCAGGTTTTGGCGGATCAGGTCCGCTTCGCGGAGCAAAGCCAGCATGTCCGATGCATCGTTATCTCGGGCGGAGAGACCTGTTTTTCAGCCGGTGCGGATATCAAGGAAATGCGCGACGCCGGCATTGAAGCGATACAAAACCGCTCACGCAGCGAAAACTGGACTGTTTTGGAAACTACACGAATTCCGATGATTGCGGCCGTCAATGGCATTTGTCTCGGTGGCGGTCATGAGCTCGCGATGCTTTGCGATATTGTCATTGCCTCGAATACAGCCGTGTTTGGCCAGCCGGAGATAAAACTCGGTCACATTCCCGGAGATGGAGCAACACAGCGCCTTCGGCGAATTGTGGGCAAGTATGCGGCTATGCAAATGATTTTGACCGGTGAGACCGTTGACGCGCAACAAGCCCTGAAATTGGGCTTGGCGGCTGAAGTCGTCGCCGCAGAAAACAGCGAAGATCGCGCGCTCGAGATTGCATCTTTGATCGCGCGACATTCGCTCAAGGCGCTTGGATTCGCGAAAGACGCGGTCAGGGCATCGGACGAACTGTCACTTTCGGCTGGATTGGAACGCGAACGACGCAACATCGCATTGGCCTTTACGACCAAGGACCAGTCAGAAGGAATGTCCGCATTCTTTGAGAAGCGGCAACCGGAATTCAAGGATGAGTAAGATTTCAGAACCGGCATTTTCGACTTTGAAGGTGCGACATCGACAGGGACCACACCATGCAGCTTGAAGGCATTCGAATCGTCAGCTTCAATCACTTCCTGATGGGTCCCCTGGGAATCCAGTTTCTTGCGGATCTTGGTGCGGAAGTAATCGCAATTGAGCCGCTGAAGGGTGCATTTCAACGACACTGGGGCGGCAGCGACGCAAAGAAGGCCGGCGGCGAAACGACCCTGGAGCTTGTGGCAAACCGCAACAAGAAAAGCGTTTGCCTGGACCTGAAGAAACCGGAAGCTGTCGAAATTGCTCGCAAATTGGCAGCGAGCGCCGACATCGTGGCAGAGAACTTTCGGCCCGGTGTCATGGAAAAGCTGGGCCTCGGCTACGAAGAGCTGAGGAAGGACAATCCGGAAATCATATTTGCCTCTGCCAGCGGCTTTGGTCCGGATGGCCCTTACGTCAATAGACCCGGGCAGGATATGATCGCACAATCTCTTTCCGGTCTGGCCTGGATAACGGGCAAGGAGGGGGAAATCCCACGCCTGGTCGGAACCTCGGCCATCGATCATCATGGTGCGATGATCTTTGCTGCCGGCATTCTGGGCGCCCTGGTCAAGAAGGCCAGAACCGGCAAAGGCGGGCGTGTCGATGTCAATCTGTTTTCCGCGGCTTTGAACCTGCAGGCAGAATCGCTGGTTTGCTACTTCAATGGCGAGAAACCGGAAAGCGCCCAGCAACCAAGCCATGTCGGAAGTTGGTATCACGAAGCGCCTTACGGGATCTACGCGACTTCCGATAAGTTTATCGGTCTGTCGCTTGGCAATTTGCCCCTTATGCTGGATGCAGTGGGCGCCGAGGGTGAATTCCACGCCGAACAGAACGAAGCTTTTGCCCGGCGCGAAGAGATTTCGGCATTCTTTGCCGAAAAGCTGCGCGAAAAATCCTTCGAGGACTGGGCTTCGATATTCGAAGAGCGCGGCATCTGGTTCACTCAGGTCAACGATTACGAGGACCTCGCCCGCGATCCGCAGATTCTGCACAATGGCGACCTCGTCAAGGTCGAGGCATGGAATGGAGAGGAAATAACCCTGCTGGCCAACCCGGTGCGCTACGACGGACAAACCGCCCCGGTGCACCTCGCGCCGCAGAAACTTGGTGCGCAGACATCGGAAATCCTGAATGATTTGGGTATTTCCACCGAAGAACAAGCAAGGCTGCTCGAAAAGGGCGCTATCGGACAAGGTTAGCAACACATGCTTTTGGAAGTCAGGGGCGTAAGCAAGTTCTATCCAGGTGTCAAAGCTCTCAAGGGTGTGGATTTCAACATAGATGCTGGCGAAGTTGTTGCGGTCGTTGGAGAAAATGGCGCCGGCAAATCCACATTGATGAAGATCATCGCCGGCGCCATTCAACCCAACCAGGGGGAGTTGCTTGTCGATAATGAGCCGGTCAGTTTTTCTGGTCCGTTGGAGGCCCAATCGCGTGGAATTTGTACGATTTATCAGGAATTGATGATCGTTCCCGAATTGTCGGTCGTGGAAAACGTTTTTCTGGGCCACCTGAAGGAAAGACGCGGATTTCTGAATTGGCCGGTCATGCGCAAGGAAGCGCAGGCCATTCTGGACCGTTTGGGACTTACGGCTTCACTCGACGCAAAGGCCGGCGATCTTAGTGTCGCCGAACAGCAATTGATCGAGATTGCGAAATCATTGAGCCGCAAGTCTCGCCTTTTGATCATGGACGAGCCGACGGCATCTCTTTCAAAGGAGGAGGTTGCGAACCTCTTCGAGCTGGTGCGTTCGCTGAAGGCCGATGGCATCGCTGTGGTATTGATTACCCATCACCTTCACGAGATTTTCGAGATTTGCGATCGGCTGATTGTGCTGCGCGATGGCGAGTATGTCGGCGCTTCGAATATCAAGGACATCGATGAAGCCGGGCTGGTCGAGATGATGCTGGGTCACAAGGTCGAAACCGAGGACGACAGCCGGCACAGAGCCGCGATCGGCGATGAAATCGTATTGCATGCAAAAGACCTCACGCGATCACCATACCTTGACAACATCAATCTGACCCTGCGCCGGGGAGAAGTTCTCGGCATTGCCGGACTCATGGGGGCGGGACGAACCGAACTTGTCCGAGCAATATACGGGGCCGATCTTCTGGACAGCGGAGAGCTTTCAATCAATGGCAAGTTGACCTATGTCGGCTCGCCGCGCGCCGCGTTGGATCATGGTCTGGGTTTGGCGCCCGAGGATCGAAAAATCCAGGGGCTGGTTCTCTCGATGTCCATAGGACAGAACACGACACTGCCCTCGCTGGCGAGTCATGGCGGCACGCTCGGAATCAATCTTGCCAAGGAAAACAGAGCTGCCGAGGAGCTCTGCAAGAGACTTTTTGTGAAATATGCCGACATCAATCATGCGGTAGGTACGTTGAGTGGCGGCAATCAGCAAAAAGTGGTCCTGGCGAAACTCCTGGGAGCGGGAACCGACATCTACCTGTTGGACGAGCCGACGCGCGGCATCGATATCGGCGCAAAGGAAGCCATCTTTGACTTGATCTGGGATCTGACCGCTCAGGGCAATTCAGTCATCATTATTTCCTCCGTGATTGAGGAATTGATCCGCGTGTGCGATCGCATCATGTGCCTCCATCTTGGCCGTGTGACGCAAACCTATGATCGCGGTGACTTTGACCTTAGCCGCATCATGTTGAACGCCATGGGCAAGACGTCCGAAGACATCGAGGCTGTGCAATGATTGCAGCCGTCAAATCATTTGTCTCCCGCGGCAACTTTGTCATTCTTGCCGCGCTTGTCATTGCCGCCGGCTTGGTCTCGGAACATTTCTGGACTGCCGAAAATATCTTGAATGTCATTCGTGCGGCCTCGTTGATCGGTATCATCGCCATAGGTATGAACGTGGTTATCATAGGCGGCGGCATCGACCTGTCTGTCGGGTCGGTCGTTGCTCTGACGGGCGCCGTGGCGGCCACGTTCTGGGTAAGCGGCGCACCTTTCTTTTTGTTTTTGGCGGTGCCGATCCTCGTTGCGCTGTCCGTCGGTTTCGCGAATGGAGCGCTGGTCAGTTGGCTTGGTCTGCAGCCATTCGTAGCCACGCTTGTCCTGATGACCGTCGCTCGAGGGGCCGGCCTGGTCTATACCGGTGGCCAACCGGTTTATGCCGACTATCCCGATGTGTTCATGTTGATTTCGCGGGGTGACGTATTTGGCATTCCCGTGCCCTCGGTGCTGTTTCTGGCGGCGGCGTTGATCACCTGGTACATCATGCGATGGCGCGTGTTTGGGCGCGAAGTCTACGCTGTTGGTGCAAACGAAACCGCCGCCCGATTGTCCGGCATCAACGTCGCCGGCGTGAAGTTCAAAACCTATCTCTACTGCGCTTTGCTTGCCGGCATTTCAGGACTGGTCCTGACAAGTCGGATGGAGTCTGGCGAGCCGGGCCAGGCCGGAATTTTCTGGGAACTCGATGCCATTGCAGCGGTGGTCATCGGAGGCACGTCCATCCGCGGCGGCAGCGGTTCTATCTGGGGTGCTTTCGTTGGCGCGTTGATCATCGGGATCGTTGCGAATTTGTTCAATCTCCTGGGCGTCGGACCGGCCTGGCAGCAGGTGGCCAAAGGGGCGATCATCATTCTTGCGGTCATGTTGCAGGCGTTGAGCGATCGCGGGCAGGACGGCATCGATTGGAGAAACATGGTTCCGCAGTTCGGCTCCTTGGTCGGATGGTGGAAACCGCTTGCGGCACTCGGCGTTCTCCTTGTCGTACTGAACGGTGTTTTATACCAAACAACGAACTCACTGTTTCAGATCGACCTCGCCAAAGCGCCTTACACGCGTGCAAAAAACCTGGAACTGACGCGGGTCTATCATCGCGCCATTCCGATTTATGAAGACGTAATCGAACGCTTTCCCGACAGTGAGTATGCGCTGCTTTCACGGATCGGGATCGCCAATTCCGCCCGCGGCAGCGGTGACCTGCAACGGGCCGAGGAATCTTACGCGGACCTGTTGGCCGAGGTCACCAGCGGCGCGATGTCGGAAAACCTCTCATTCGATGTTCTGAAGAATTATGTAACCCTGCTGCAGCAGACGAGCGATAGCGAAAAATTCCAGGAGATTTTCGCGCTACTGGAAGAGGGGTTTCCGGACAGCGATGCGACACGTGAGGGCAGGATCTATCTGGAGCAGATAAAGGCGGCGCAAGATACGGCCGGTTCCGGCGAAATCCCCGAGAATGCACCGGTCATCGTGGTCGCTGATGGAGTAACCCTGCCTGAAACAGTGAAACTCGGCGACCGATTTGATGTCATCATCAAGGTCGAACCGAACGCGGATCACGCCTCCGACTTTTCCATCATGTCGCCGTTGAGTTTTTGGCGCGGCTTCAAACTGATCAAGGCAGCGCCCAACCCAAGGTCCATATCCGAGTTCTGGGGCAAGCGAGCATGGAGCTACGGCAAGATCAGTGAGCCGTTGGAGATCAAGGCGACTCTTGAGGCAATCAAGCCGGGGAAATTCGACTTCGACCTGGATGTCGAGCGCAGTTTCGATGTCCTGGAATATGGCATCGTCAAGTCGATCACGGTGGAGGAGTAGTCATGACCGGATTTTTCAGGACCTATCCCTTCATCGTCGTACTGGTCGTGATGGCTTTGGTCTTTGGTTTCCTTTCGCCGACATTCCTCGAAGCCGGCAACCTTTCAAACATTCTAAAGCAGGCATCGCTTCTTGGCTTCGTTGCCCTGGGAACCTGTTTTGTGCTTATCGGCGGCGGGCTGGATTTGTCCGTGGGCTCGGTTGTTGCCTTGTCCTCGGTGCTGATTGCGGGTCTGTCCGCGACCTTGCCCCCGATTGTGGGAATCCATGTTGCATTGTTGGCGGGTATTCTGGTCGGCGTTGCAAATGGCTACTTTGTTACCGCGTTCAATTTTCAGCCGATAATCGTGACGATTTCTTCGATGGCGATCGTGCGCGGTATTGCGATGGCCTATTCGGACAGCCGTCCGATCTTCGGGACACTGCCTGACGAATTGTTCCTGCTGGCAGATGGCGTTGTGTTCGGCCTGCCCGTGCCAGCCCTGCTTTTCTTTCTGGCCTGCGCGATCGCTGCCCTGTTCCTGCGATACACCAATCTCGGCCGGCAAATCTATCAGGTGGGCGGCAATGAAGAGGCCGCGCGGCTTGCCGGAATCAACGTCGCGCGTGTGAAAATCGTCACCTATGCAATCAGCGGGTTCCTCTCGGCTTTTGCCGGACTGATGCTGGTTGCGCGAATGCAGTCCGGCGAGGCTGTCAGAACAGGTGTTGGCTGGGAACTGGACGCCATCGCAGCCGCCGCGATCGGTGGTGTGTCGCTGATGGGTGGTATCGGCACCGTTGTCGGCACCCTTTGCGGCGCCCTGATCATTGGAATGATGGCCAATGCCTTCAACCTGCTGGGCGTCAATCCCTATTGGCAGCGCATCGTCATTGGCATCGTGCTGGCGATTGCGGTCGCCAGCTACTCCAGCGGTAATCTGCGCGAGATGCTCAAGCGGCTGCGCTTCTCGAAACAAAGGAATTGAGTGATGTCGTCAAAGCTCTCTTTGCCCAATGAACCACGTGCCAATGGCTTCTTTGTCGATGGTGTTTGGAACAGCGGTTCCGATTATAAGCGGCTGGATCGGGTCAGTCCCGGCCATGGCGCCGTTGTCAGTTCTGTTACACTGTGCACGGCGGAAGATACCGACAAGGCGGTCGCCGCGGCCCGAACGGCTTTTGAAGGCTTCTGGTCCGAAACGCCTGGCGCGGAGCGTGGGCGTATACTGTTGAAGGCCGCCCAGGGCATCCGAGCGCAACTCGATGAGATGGCCTATTGGGAGACTTTGGAAACGGGAAAACCCATCAGTCAATCGAAGGCGGAGATCGAAGCCGCCGCCGATCATTATGAGGCGGCAGCCGGGATGGCCCGATTGATTACGGGCGAGACCCACAATGCTTATGGCGAGGGCATGATAGGTCTCGTGACCAAACAGCCCATTGGTGTCGTCGGCTTGATCACGCCATGGAACTTTCCGTTCATCGTCCTGGCAGAACGCCTTCCGTTCATATTGGCAGCTGGCTGTTGCGTGGTCTTGAAACCGTCCGAAATGACGTCGACCACAAGCTTGATGTTTGCAGACATTCTGGCCGAGGCCGGATTGCCCAATGGTGTTTACAATGTTGTGACCGGTGTCGGACCTGAGGTCGGTGAGGCATTGTCCAATCATGTTGATGTAGACATGATTTCCTTCACCGGCTCGACGGCGGTCGGGGAACGGGTTCTGGAAGCATCAAAGTCAAACCTCAAAAAGGTCGGCCTGGAGCTCGGCGGCAAAAATCCTCAGATCGTGTTTGCGGATGCCAACCTTGATGATGCCGCGGACGGGATCGTCTTCGGCATGTGTTTCAATGCCGGCCAATGCTGTGTTTCCGGTTCTCGCTTGATCGTCGAGGCATCGGCAGCCGACGCGCTCAAAGCGAAGATTCTCGACAAGCTGTCGAAGGTGAAACTGGGCGACCCGTTGGACCCGGAGACCCAGATGGGAGCGATTGTCTCGCCCCAGCACTTCAACAAGATCCTTGGTTACGTGGAGAAGGGCACCGCGGAAGGCGCCAATCTGGAAATTGGCGGCACGTCTGCCGAGGTCAGCGGCGGCGAATTCATATTGCCGACGGTGTTTTCCGGAGTTGAAGCCGACATGGCTGTCGCCAGGGATGAAATCTTCGGGCCGGTCCTTTCGATCATGACTTTCGAGACCGCCGACGAGGCCATCAATATGGCACTCGATACCGAATACGGTTTGGCCGCCTCGGTCTGGAGCAAGAATATCGACAAGGCCATCGGTGTCATCCGCAAAATGCGGGCCGGACGGTGTTGGGTCAACACAACCATTGTCGGCGGACCGGAGCAGCCCATGGGTGGCTTCAAGCGATCTGGAACCGGTCGTGAATGCGGCATGATGGGCGTGGAAGAGTATATGGAAACCAAGTCGATTCACGTGGTTCTGGGTGACCGTGAACACTGGGTGAATTGAGGATGGCGACAACGGGATTGGCTGCAAGCGATGGTGTGTTTGTCGGCCGGGTCTGGGTTCCCGAACTGGGCCCCATCCTGATTGCGCTTCGCAATGGCGAGCTTTTTGATATCACCTCGCGTGATGTGCCGACCATGCGGGACCTGCTGGAACTCAATGATCCGGCAGACTATGTCGCAAATGTTTCGGGCGCTTGGATTGCAACCCTGAACGCGCTTGAATCCGAAAGCCTGAATGCGCAGTCCAATCCGCACAAGCGACACTTCCTTGCCCCAAATGACCTGCAATCGGTCAAGGCCGCGGGCGTTACATTTGCCCGGTCAATGGTCGAACGCGTGATCGAAGAGCGAGCGGCGGGCGACCCGCAGGCAGCCAATGCCATACGTGCGCGAATCGGTGACCTGATCGGTGCCAGCCTTGCGAACATAGTGCCGGGTTCGGCGAAATCGGAACGGGTCAAGGAAGCGCTGATCGCGGAAGGTCTCTGGTCGCAATATCTGGAAGTTGGAATCGGCCCTGATGCCGAAGTGTTTTCCAAGGCTCAGGTGCTTTCGGCGGTTGGCTGGGGCGCGCCGGTCGGCCTCCATCCCAAATCGGTGTGGAACAATCCTGAGCCCGAAATCGTCCTGGCGGTCAACAGTCGCGGCGAAATCCAGGGCGCGACAATCGGAAACGATGTGAACCTTCGGGATTTCGAAGGCCGTTCGGCTCTTCTGCTGTCGAAGGCAAAGGATAACAATGCCTCGGCATCCATAGGTCCGCTCATCCGTTTGTTTGATGGACAATTCAGCATGGGCGACGTTCGTGAGGCGGAACTTGCAATGACGGTCACCGGGCCGGACGGCTATGTGCTTGAAGGTCATTCGGCCATGGCGGAAATCAGCCGGGATCCTGCCGACATCGTTGCCGAGACGATCAACGAAAACCACCAATATCCGGATGGATTCATGCTCTACCTGGGAACGCTGTTCGCTCCCACGGAGGATCGGGATGTGCCCGGCGAAGGATTTACTCACAAGACGGGTGACAAAGTCGAGATAACGGCGACCGGAATGGGTACTTTGACCAATTTCGTTCGTAAGAGCAGCGAGTGCCCGCCATGGACCTTCGGACCATCCGCTTTCATGCGCAATCTGGCGCAACGCCAACTGATCTAGGGAACGAATAATGCTGACAGGCAAGCACTACATCGCAGGGGAATGGGTCGAGAGTGACGAAAAATTTTCCTCTCAACCCGTGACGGGAGGCGCGCGCGAGTTCTGTATCGGAACGCCTGCGCTGGTCGACAGGGCGGTTGCGGCGGCTGAGGCGGCCTTTGAGACCTATGGCTCCATCACGCGTGAATCCAGGGCGGATTTTCTTGAGAAAATTGCCGATGAAATCGATAAGCGCGGCGAAGCAATTAACGAAACAGGCAGTGCGGAAACTGGCCTGCCAGTCGCACGATTGGAAGGTGAGCGCGGCCGCACGGTGGGCCAATTGCGTCTGTTCGCATCTCATATTCGCAAAGGCGACTATCTGGATCGCCGTTATGACGAAGCCTTGCCGGACCGTGCGCCTCTGCCGCGACCGGAACTGCATATGATACAGCGCCCAATCGGGCCGGTCGCCGTGTTTGGCGCTTCGAATTTCCCGCTTGCATTTTCTGTAGCCGGTGGCGACACGGCCAGCGCATTGGCGGCCGGTTGCCCGGTTGTTGTCAAGGGCCATTCGGCTCATCCGGGCACATCGGAGATCGTCGCTCAAGCTATTGCGGCAGCGATTGTCGCCTGCGCCATGCCCCCCGGTGTTTTCTCGCTCGTTCAGGGCGGCCGCCGCGATGTCGGAGAAGCGCTGGTCCAGCACCCGCTCATCAATGCCGTCGGCTTTACCGGTTCGCATGGAGGCGGTCGGGCACTGTTTGACTTGTGTGCCTCGCGGCCGAAGCCGATCCCGTTCTTTGGCGAACTCGGCTCGATCAATCCGGTTTTCGTGCTGCCGGATGCAGCCAGGAACCGCGCCGCAGACATTGGTGCAGCCTGGGCTGGATCCCTGACCATGGGCGCCGGCCAGTTTTGCACGAATCCGGGCGTCGTTTTTGTCGAAACAGCCAGTGCGGATGCATTCATCAGCGCCGCGGCAAGGGCACTTTCCGAGACAGCGGAACAGATCATGCTGACGGACGGAATTGCCGAAGCGTATCGCAGCGGGGCGGCGCGGCTTCAAAATACCGGCAATCTGAATGAGATCGTGGGGCGCGCCTGCCCAGGCCGCAATGCACTGCCATATCTGTTTGAAACGACGCTGGATACCTGGTCAGCCGAACATCATCTGGCAGAAGAGGTTTTCGGGCCACTGGGTATCGTCGTGCGTGTGCCGTCAGCCGAAAATTTTGCCGATGTTGCCCGCGCATTTGCCGGCCAATTGACTTGCACCCTGCACGTCGACGAAGGCGACACCGCACTCGCCAAAACGCTGGTTCCGATCGTCGAACGCAAGGCCGGGCGAATTCTGGTCAACGGATTTCCGACTGGCGTGGAAGTCAGCGACACGATGGTGCATGGCGGTCCTTATCCGGCATCGACGAATTTCGGGGCAACGTCGGTCGGCACACTGTCTATCCGCCGCTGGTTGCGTCCGGTTTGCTATCAGGCGTTGCCGGGAGAACTGCTTCCGGAAGATGCAATCGGCTAGGGGAATGTGAGAATATGAAGATCGACGTTTTACTGGATGTCAAAACAACGCTTGGAGAAGGTCCGCTGTGGGACGTCGATCTCCAGCGTCTCTTTTTCGTCGATTTGGCAGATGGCCGCATTTTCTCCTGCACGGCGAACGGAACCGAAATCAGGGCATGGGACGTTCCCGGGAAAGTCGGTGCGATCGCACTGCGCAAGGATGGATCCGGCGCAGTCATCGCGTTGGACAACACATTCAGCCTGCTCGATTTCAGGACCGGCGAAATCGAAAAAGTTGTCGAAATCGAGAGCGACAAACCGAACAACCGCCTGAATGATGGAAAAACCGATCGTCGTGGCCGGTTTTTTGCCGGTTCGATGGACATGAGCGAAGAGAGCGCCTCGGGTGCCCTTTATCGGCTGGACTGCGATTTTACGGTTCACGAGATCGACAGGGGATTCGTCGTCTCAAACGGTCCGTGTTTCTCTCCAGATGACCGAACCTTCTATTTCCATGATTCCTGGGCCGGCGAGATCTGGGCCTACGACTATGATCTGGAAACCGGCAATCTCGCTGACAGACGGGTCTTTGCGGATGTAGACCAATCCGATGGTGGTGCGGCAGACGGGTCAACCGTTGATGCTGAAGGCTTCCTTTGGAACGCGCTGGTTTATGCGGGCAAGCTGGTCAGATTCACACCGGACGGCTGTGTTGATCGCGTTATCGAACTGCCGGTCAAGAAAGTGACCAGTGTGAATTTTGGAGGGCCGAACATGGACATTCTGTATGTCACCTCCATGGCCAAGCCACCACTACCGCGCTTTCCCGAAGACGGCGTGTTGCGCGGCAGCCTCTTCGCAATTACCGGCCTTGGCGTTGAGGGAATGCCGGAGCCAAGATTCGGGACATAGGTGGCTCAACAAAATGAAGGAGTGGCTTGCTCTGCTGGGTAATGTTGTGAAGTCGTTCGTGCGTCCACCTTCAACGCCCTTCGGAAAATCCGAAAAGACAACGCTTCATGCCAGCCCTGAAAAAGCAGAAGGAAGGGATGGCGACCGCTCCACAATGAAGGTTGTTGCAGATCTGATGCTACCTCCATTCTAGTTTTATTGGATGAATATCCGTAGGTTTTTGGCACCATCACCGTTGGCGGCGGCGTGCTACACAGCTATCGCAGAGGTGCTAACACCGGGCAAGAAATGAGCAGGTTCCATTCTCGTTCCTAATTTTTGCTGGAGTGGATGATTATTGAGTCTTTGGCGATTTGAAAAAAGTTCGCAATCGATATTTGCGTCTCGGGAGATTATAATCATCTCAAACTCCTGGCACGACTAAGCCGAATACATGGCTTGGGAAAAGTGCACTTTGGGTTCGATCTTCCCCTTGATCCCGGCGACATGCCTGCTCCCCGCGTCTGACATCTGTGCAGCATATGCAAGTCCATCGCGCATTACCGGAGATCAAATCGGATCGAAGGGGATCATCACGCAGCCCTTTGGAAGTACCTCTGCTTACGGCTCCAGTTGCGAGTCCGCGATTGGAACCCAAAATCTCTGTGGACAAGGCTAACGAGATATCCAATTTTATGTCAGCTTTTATCCGCGGCTCTTTCCACAAGGGGAGGGGATTTATTGAGCGAATTCAGAAGCTTAGCGATTTGACGGTATTTCTGACGGTATGCGCGAATTGCCGCAGACAAATTCGTCATGAAATCAACCGCTTACCTGCACAATTGATCATCGAGTGGGAGTAGGGGGATGGACCTGCGTTGATGGCGATTGACATGCGCTCCCGCAAGGGGTTGCCATCAAAGAATTTTCATCGCCGTCCAATGTCCGCAAAGTGAATAATATGGTTCTCTACTAATTGTCAGAGGCTGTCCCGTGATCGATCGGATGTGTTTGAAGCCGAGCTTGTTGAATGAGGCGGCGACCCGATGCGGCGATCATTGGCAGAGCAAATCCGTTTGTTCGCCCAGCGATGATAAACTCATTTATGAGCCGGTCAGGGAGCAACTGGATTTGCTGCCATGAAACTCTACAGCGGCGCAGTGTCGGCCTCTTGCATCTGCCGGTTCACTGAAGCATGCCCGGTTCAAATGGCATCATTCATCCTCGAGCGCCAGATCGATGATCCTTGCCGTGTGGGAATGGTTCAACAGTCCGCCCCCTTCGGTTTCCTCCACGAGCGTCAGACAACGGGCATTGTCGCTGACGAACTCGCGGACACCTGCGATCGGTACATTGGGGTCGTGCACTCCGTGGTAAACGGTGACCGGCGTCCGCAACGCCCGCAGTTCCGCAGACCAGTTCTGGAACGCGTCAACCATTTCCTGAACGCCCGCACCAAGTCCCTGTTGCGTCACCTGGTGAACGCCGGCCCGAATGCAGGCCACCGCGTCCGGATCATCGAGAGCCGCGCAATCGGATTCCGAATTCTGATACATCCTCTTCAGGAAGGACGCGCCGTGTGACCGGGTGAGCAGGCTGTTGCCCGTTCCCAAAATGAGCATGGCCACCGGATAGGAGACGATGGAGGCGCTCATCAAGGCGGTCGTCCATTTTGAGACGACGCTTTTGCCTTCTATGTATTCGCGCGGGATCAAGCCGTTGACGACAATCCCGCGGTCGATGCGGTCCGGCAATTGCGCCGCCAGGTTATAGAATGGCCGCCCCGCCGACGCGCGGGCGACGCACGGGCAGCGTGGGATCTCCAGACTGTCGAGAATGGCCCGGACATCCCCTGCCAGGCAGCTATACAGGTCCTGATCCTGCGCCGGCGGGCTGGTGCCGCCAAATCCCGGGCGCATCAGGCTGACGAACAGGACGCCGCGGTCCCGCAACAGGTCTTCGATCTCGGGGGTGACACCGTGACCGAACAGGCTGGGCAGGTTGAGGATCGGTCGCCCCGCCTCGTCACCGCTCAGGGTCAGTTCCACAACTCGGCCATTGGGGCGCGGCAACGTCATTGTCCGGCTCACCTTACGGCCGCTGCCCTGACGCGTCTCGACCGGATTGCCGATCAGCGAAAACAGGCTGAACGACAACCGAAACAGCTCTGTCTGCGATGCACAGCCGGATTTCTCCAGGATTCGCTGAAACTGATTGCGTATGGTTACATAGGATCTTCCGCGTTGCGTGGCGATGTCGCGCAAGGCCCGCCCTTCCAGAAACGCCTCCGCTATTTCCGCTTCCGCGGATGTGAAACCGAATTTGTTGGCCATGATCGCGACCGTGGACTGAACGTCGGGCGGAACGATAAAAAGTACGAGAAAAAGGGAAGCGTCTTCGCCATCCGCGTCTATTCTTGATATCGCCAGAACCACCGGGGTGCCTGAACGTCTGTCCTCCGCCTGAACCAGATGAAAGGTCGATCGCCGGTCCTTTTCCATTTTCTGCAACAGCGTTCCGACGGCGCTGTCGCCCTCGAACATGATTCCGCAATTCGACAGACTGCGGCCCGGCGTTAGTTTTTGAGACCGGCCCGCAAATGCATTGACCTGTTTGATCATGCCCTCACCGGTCACCAGGGCGGCACCACATTCGTGCTGCCCCAGATCGCCGCCGGATAATGTGTGACCGGTTTCCAGGAAGCTGTGAACAGCGTAGGTGGCATAGCGTTCGAAATCCGCAAACCCCTGGAGATCGGGCAATTCGTCCGTGTCGTTCTCGTCAATCAGTGTCTGCCAGGCTTCCAGGAACGCGCTGTAGTCGTCCAGGTTGCGCATCGCCAGATCATGTTTGTGCAGCAGGTCGGCCTGCTTCGGCGACAGGCCCTTGGGCGACTTCATGCAACCTCGCGGGGTTTCTCAATGTATTTAACAAGTTAGCGCAAGAATATGCGGTTCATAGTACACACGCATCATGACAGGTGCAAGAAACGCCCCTATAGCCTATCGCGATAGTTGCAAATTAACGCTTTAATAACATTCGGGAATCCGATGTGTGATGCATCCGGGCGCGTCGATACCGGAAAAGAATTTTCCGCTCTAGGAACCATTTCTCGATTTTGTGGATTCCTTTTACTTGTGCTGATGCTCCTGCCGGCCAGCGCTTACGCCATTTCCGTCGGTGATCCTGTGCTCAACCCGGTCACAGGCGCCTTTGAGACCGTGGTACAGGTTCAGGCTGACGGTTCTGTGCTGACCAACCAGAACAACGTCATCTTCACGCGTGTCGGGGTCGGCGAAATATACGATGTCGACGGCGTCAGCTACGCCGTTGATTCCGTCGTGAAAAACGGTGCCGGGCACATTGTCACCCTTAATCTGAAGGAAAGCGGCGGCACCGCGACGATTGCACAGCCGGTGCTGCAGCCCTTCGTGGATGATCCCAATGGCGGAACCGCAGGCATCATACCCGGCGATCCGGGTGGTCCTGTTTCGGTCGCGATACCGGCAGGCAATGTCAATGTCGTCCACGACCACCGAGCGGGTCCGAGCGGCTCCAGCGGCCGCAATGGCTATGGCGTCGGTGTCTGCATCGGAGCCTGGAAGTTCAAGACCTGCTTTACCGTCGGCCGTGATGGCAATCCGGGCGATCCCGGCCATAACGGGCCGGCAGTCGTGCGCAACATAACAGTCGGAAATAATGGCAATATCCAATCGGTAACGCCGGGCCTGGCCGGCATCACGGTCATCAGCCAGGGCGGAAACGGGGGAAAGGGCGGCGACGCATACGGGGCGAATATCAGTGCCAAGCACGGTGGCGCGGCCGGTCTGGGCGGCCCCGTCAACCTTGCCTCCAGCGTCGATATTTCAACACAGGGTGCCGGAGGGCACGGTATCTTCGCCCAGAGCCGCGGCGGCAGCGGCGGAAATGGCGGCAGCGGTTTTATCTTCGCCGGAAGTGGCAGTGGCGGGCCGGCAAGCGCCGGCGGAACCGTCACCGTAACGAATACCGGCAAGATCCTGACCATCGGCAATGGTGCGGTTGGCATCTTTGCCCAGTCCACCGGCGGCGGCGGCGGTTCAAGCGGCAACAGCTACGGGATCGTCGGCGATGTCGGTACAGCCAGTGTCGGCGGTCATGGCAATACGGTCAGCGTCACCAACGCCGGCGAAATCGAGACACGCGGTTTGGACGCCCACGGCATCCAAGCCCAGTCCATTGGCGGAACCGGCGGCAATGCGGGTGATGCCATCGGCGTTGTCGCCCTTGGCGGGTCGACGCCCGGCGCCGGCGGCGGCAATGGCGGTGCCGTTTTCGTTCGCAACAATACCGGGAGCCGCATTCTGGCCAAGAACAACGGTTCAATGGGCATCTTCGCGCAGTCGGTCGGCGGCGGCGGCGGCAATGGCGGCTTCGCCGCCGGCTTTCTCGCGCTGGGCTCCGGCGGTTCGCGCGGCGGCCATGGCGGCACTGTTGATGTGCGGACACAGGCCGGGAGCTCCATACAGACGGAAGGGATATCCGGCCATGGCATCCTGGCGCAGTCCATCGGCGGCGGCGGCGGGACCGGCGGGTCCGCGGGCGGTTTGGTTGCCTTGGGCGGCAGTGGGGGAGCAGCCAGCCATGGCGGTCAGATCCTCGTCGTAAACCGCGGTTTCATAATCACGAGAAATCATGAAGCGAAAGGAATTTTCGCCCAGTCCATCGGCGGCGGCGGCGGCTCGGCCTCGGGCACCGGTGGCGTCATGTCGCTTGGCGGTGGCGGCGGGTCCGGCGGCAACGGGGGCGTTGTCACGGTCGACAACTCCGGTGCCATCGAAACCAGCGGAATCGGCAGCGACGCGATTCTGGCGCAATCGATCGGCGGCGGCGGCGGTTCGGGCGCCGCCAGCGGCGGCCTTGTCGCGTTGGGAGGTTCGGGCGCACAGGGCGGATCGGGGAGCACGGTCAGTGTCGCTAACAGCGGCACATTGGCGACATCCGGCAGGCGTGCGCGGGGCATCCTTGCGCAATCGATCGGCGGCGGCGGCGGATCCGGCGGAGATACAGGCGGTGCCGTCGCTCTCGGGGGTTCGGGCGGTGTCGCCAGCAGCGGCGGGAATGTGATTGTCAGCAACAGCGGTCAAATCGGCACCTCCGGAAATGTTTCCCACGGCATTCAGCTTCAATCCATCGGCGGCGGCGGCGGCGATGGTGGTTCCGTCGGGGGGCCGGTATCGATCGGCGGGGCGGGTGGTGCGGGTGGTCATGGCGGCATTGTCACGGCGACAAATTCCGGGCGCATCTCAACCGGCGGAAACGATTCGCACGGTATCTTCGCGCAATCCGTCGGCGGCGGCGGCGGCAGCGGTGGAAATTCCTTCGCCGTCGGCCTTTTTGCGTCCGTCGGCATTGGCGGCAGCGGCGGCAATGGCGGGGTCGGTGGAACAACCACGGTCAATCTCGGTCCGCGCACGGTCGTCATCAATGGCGTGCCGACCCAGATCGACCCGCTCATCACGACCGAAGGTGACCGGTCCAACGGAATTCTGGCGCAGTCGGTGGGCGGCGGCGGCGGCAATGGCGGCTTCTCGACATCCATCGCGGCCGGGGTGTTCGGAGCGCTGTCCGTCGGTGTCGGCGGTACCGGCGGTTCAGGCGGGGCCGGCGGCCAGGTTCATATCAACGGCAATGGCGCGGTGACGACACAGGGCGTGAATGCTGACGGCATTCTGGCGCAGAGCGTCGGCGGTGGCGGTGGCAATGGCGGCTCGGTGACTTCCGTCGCGGTTGCGGCAGGCAAGGGCGGCGCGGTGTCCGCATCCTTCGGTGTCGGCGGTTCGGGCGGCGCCGGCGGCATCGGCGACAGGGTTCAGATCCGTTCCGGCGGCTCCATCACAACGAACGGCGTCATGTCGGACGGGCTGATCGCCCAATCCGTCGGCGGCGGCGGCGGCAATGGTGGATACTCTCTCTCCCTTTCGGGCGCGGCCTCCGACACGGCCGCCGTTGGCGTGGCCGTCGGTATTGGTGGCCGGGGCGGTAATGGCGGCAGCGCCGGGGTGGTGGATGTCCACTATGCCGGTACCGTGACGACCAGGCAGGCCGATTCGACCGGGATTTTACTGCAGTCGGTCGGGGGCAGCGGCGGCAACGGAGGCTTCAATGTCTCCGGTGCCGTCGCAGGCGCAGGCACCGCCGCGGGTGCGGTCACCGCCGGTGTGGGAGGTTCCGGCGGCGGCGGCGGTCAAGGCGGTTTGGTCGCCGGCCTGATTAGCGGCAGCGTGCGAACGGACGCCGCCCGGTCGAGCGGGATCGTGGCACAGTCGGTCGGCGGTGGCGGCGGCAACGGCGCATTCAACGTATCGGGCTCGCTTTCAGGCTCGGGCACCGGTGCGGGCGCCGTATCCGTCGGAGTTGGCGGTTCGGGCGGTAGCGGCGGGAGCGGCGGCACCGTGACCATGAACCATACCGGAAACATAACCACCATGGGCGCCGCCTCCAGCGCCTTCGTCAGCCAGTCCATTGGCGGCGGCGGCGGCAATGGCGGCTTCAATGTCTCGTCGGCCGTGTCGGCTTCTACCAGCACGGGCGCCGCGTCCGTCGGTGTCGGTGTCGGCGGCTTCGGCGGCGGTGGCGGATCCGGCGGGCGTGTCATCGCGGACATTGCCGGCAACATCGCCACCGGTGGCAAAGATGCCAACGGGGTACTTGTCCAGTCAGTTGGCGGCGGTGGCGGCAACGGCGCATTCAACGTGACGGGCGGCCTTGCCGCATCGAGCCAGGGCGCCGCGACGGTCGGTGTCGGGGTCGGCGGTTTTGGCGGCGGCGGCGGCCAGGCGGGCGCTGCCACCTTACGGATGACAGGCGACATCACCACCACGAAGGACAACGCCTATGGCGCGCTGGTACAGAGTCTCGGCGGCGGTGGCGGCAGCGGCGGCCTGAACGTCAGCGGAACGGTCTCCATGTCGATCGGCAACAGCGGAGCGATCGGGGCCGGTGTCGGCGGTTTCGGTGGCAGCGGTGGCAGCGGCCAGAACGTCGATGGCAGGGTTGACGGCACGGTGCGCACATCCGGTGCCAATGCGTTCGGCGTCCTGGCGCAGTCGGTCGGCGGCGGCGGCGGCCGGGGCGGCGTCAATATCTCCGGCACACTCAGTCTCGCGACCAAACTCTCAGGAACGGCGTCGGTCGGCATCGGCGGTTTCGGCGGAATCGGGGGGACCGGCGGCAATGTCGATTTCGGCCGCACCGGAAACACGGTCACCACCGGCGTGCTGTCGGACGCGGTGACGTTTCAGAGCATCGGCGGCGGCGGCGGCAACGGCGCCATGAACATCAGCAGCGGCATTGCCGGGACCACATCGGGCACGTCCGCCGCCGTGAACATCGGCGTTGGCGGTTTTGGCGGCAACGGCGGCGCCGCAGGCAATGTCAAGGGCCGCGTGACGGGCGACGTCCTGGCCCTGGGCGTCAACATCCCGGCCGGTGTGCCGTCGGAAATGTTGGCGCTGCTTCGGGCGCAAGGCTCCAACGGCGTTGTCGCGCAGTCGGTCGGCGGCGGCGGCGGCAATGGCGGTGTCAATATCGCGAGCGGCCTGTCGCTCGGCTCACCGGCCGGCGGCGGCAATTATGCGGTGACGCTCGGCCTGGGCGGCTTCGGCGGCGCGGGCGGCAATGCAGGCACCGTCGACCTGGCGGTCCTTGCCGAGCGAAAGGAAGTTTCGGGAACAGTTGTCGCGCAAGGGGTTATCCAGTCCAGAGGATTCGGAAAATCCGCCGTCCTGGCACAGAGCCTCGGCGGTGGCGGTGGCAATGGCGCCATCAATGTGTCGGGCGGCATCAGCATCGATGGCGGGATCACGGCCGGCATCGGCGGATCGGGGGGCAGCGCCGGCATCGGCAACACGGTGATTGCGTCCGTCAGCGGCGATGTGTCGGCGTTTGGTGCGCGGTCCCGTGGTTTTGCAGCACAATCCATCGGCGGCGGCGGCGGTGACGGCGCCATCAACATCAGCGGCGGCATTCAGGCCAACAAAGCATCGGCGAAGCCCTCACTCGTATTTGGTCTGGGCGGTGCCGGGGGCGGCGCCAACGCCAGCGGCACGGTGACGGCAACGCAGAGCGGAACCGTCGTTGCCACCGGCGTGGAGGCCATCGGCATCCTGGCTCAGTCCGTTGCTGGCGGCGGCGGGTCCGGCGGCCTCAACGTCTCGGCCGATGTGACCGCCGGCAGCGGTTACAACGCCACGATCGGCATCGGCGGAAATGGCGGCGCCGGCGCCAATTCCAAAATGGTCACCCTGACCAGCGACGGCGCGGTGACGGTCAATGGTGCCCGCACGTCCAACAACCCGTTTGGAGGAACGCCTCTCGGACCGGCCGGTACGAACTTCGCGGACCGCGCCAACGGCATCCTGGTCCAGTCGGTCGGCGGCGGTGGCGGGTCCGGCGGCGTCAATGTCGCGGGCGCCATTTCGCCGTCCGGCAGCCCTCTGGCCGCCAGTGTCGGTGGAAGCGGGGGTGCGGGCGGCAATGCGGGCGCGGTCCTGGTCAACCGAGGACAGACGAGCCAGGCCCTGCTGCAGACCATTGGAAACAACGCCAATGCGCTGACCGCCCAGTCCGTCGGCGGCGGCGGCGGCGATGCCGGAATCAATATTGTCCTGGCCGCCAGCCTTGCCAATCCGCTCGGCAGCCAGTCCCTGATCCTGGCGTTGGGCGGCTCGGGCGGCGCCTCGGGTTCGGCATCGACGGTCACGGTGAACCAGAAGGGAGAAATCAAAACCGCCGGAAACCAGTCCGTCGGCCTGCTCGCCCAGTCGATCGGCGGCGGCGGCGGCAATGCCAATTTCAACATCGGCGCCGGCTTCAACAAGGACGCAAAGGCGGTCAACCTCGCCATCGGTGGCGGCGCCGGCAATGGCGGAACCGGCGGCGCCGTCACGGTCGATCAGACCGGCAACATCACGACGGCTGGTCTTGGCGCATCCGCAATCATCGCCCAAAGCATCGGCGGGGGTGGCGGCAACACGGCTCTGAGCCTGATCCTCAATCCGGGCACCGGCAAGTCCCTGGACCTCACCATCGGACGCACAGGCGGGACCGGCGGCGCCGGCGGGAACGTCACGGTGACGGCGGACGGCGTTTTCACAACGGCGGGAGACATGGCGACCGCCATCATCGCGCAGAGCCTCGGCAATGGCGGCGGAAGAAGCACGGCGACAACGGTGGCCGTCGGCGCTCAGTCAGGCACCGAAAAGACCAAGAAATCAGCGGCCGCGCAATTGTCGGTGGGGCTTGACGGCGGCAGTGGCGGCACGGGCGGCAAGGTGATCGTCACGGTGGATGGCGTCGTTTCCACAAACGGCCAGGCCTCGCATGGCATTCATGCCCAGAGCATCGGCGGCGGCGGCGGGACCGGCGGCTTTGTCACCAACATCCTGTTCCGGGAAAGTGCCTCTGCCAAAGTCGGCGTTGGCGGCAGCGGCGGAGCCGGTGCCAAATCCGATACGGTCGACGTGACCAGCACCGCGGATATTGTGACAAACAAAGCGGATTCGCACGGTATTCTCGGCCAGTCCATCGGCGGTGCTGGCGGCACCGGCGGCAGTGCCGTGACATTCGCGCCGCTTGTCGGGAGTGCATCGGCCAATGGGTCCAACTCCGTCACGGTCGGTGTCGGCGGCAGCGGCGGCAGCGGCGCGGAGGCGGAAAAGGTCAAAATCGTCAGTTCGGGGACCATTGAGACGAAAGCGGGTCAGTCTGCCGGTATCGTCGCCCAATCCATCGGCGGCGGCGGCGGCAGCGGCGGCCTCGTCATCAACGAGACGTTCGTCGGCGGACAGAATAGCAATGCCGCCAATCTGGGGATCGGCGGCAGCGGCGGCACCGGAGGCCTGAGCCGGACGGTCACGGTCGAAAACACCGGCAATATCAAGACCGCCGGCAAGCGGTCCCATGGCATTCAGGCGCAGTCGGTCGGCGGCGGCGGCGGCAATGGCAGCCTGGTGGTCAACGACACCACATCCAAGCCGATGGCCGGATCGGCCGCCAACAGGCTGGACATCAATATCGGCGGCAGCGGCGGAACCGGCGGCAGCAGCGGAAATGTGACGGTCACGAACACCAATTCCGCCCGCATCGATACCGGCGGCGAAAACGCCCACGGCATCTTCGCACAGGCGATCGGCGGCGGCGGCGGCAATGGCAGCGCTATATTCACGCAGAACATCGCGACGGGACAAAAGAGCATTCTTGCCGGAATCAGCATAGGCGGCGACGGCGGCAGCGGCAGCAGATCCGGAAACGTGCTCGTCACCAATGACGGGGCGGTCCAGACTTTGGGCGATCAGGCCCACGGCATATTTGCCCAATCCATCGGCGGCGGCGGCGGCAACGGCGGGACCAGCATTGCACGGAGCGTCGTGCTGGCAAAAGACATAAACCGCCTCAGCCCCCTGGTTGCCATAGGCGGCAAGGGAGGGTCCGGTGAGGACGCGGGCGATGTCGTCGTCAACAACACCGGAACCATTCGCACCGAAGGCAAGAGCAGCCACGGCATTCTGGCCCAATCCATCGGTGGCGGCGGCGGCAACGCCTCGCTCGGTCTGGCGGTCGCCAATGGCAGCGGCAACGCGATTTCAACGTTGATTGCGAACAACCTTTCGATGCTTGTCGGAAGCAGTGGCGGCGGGTCCGGTGGCCTGGGCGGCAAGGTGACGGTCAACCACTCCGGCGACATCACGGTCACCGGTCAGGGCTCGCAGGCGATCAAGGCGCAAAGCATCAATGGCGGCGGCGGCGGTCTCGTCCTGGACCTGAAACGTGCCACGGCGCTGGGACCCGGTTCGCTCATTCCAATCGGCGGGGGCAGCACATCGGTCAGTTCCAAACCGGCGCTCGAAATCATCGCCGGCGGCAAGGGTACGGAGAACGCGGTCGCCGCGGCGGTATCCGTCAACACGACCGGAACGTTCGGCCTGACCGGCCATCACAATACCGGCAGCAGCATCCAGGCGATCGGCGGCGGCGGCGGCACGACGCTCACACAGCTCGTCCTCGCGCAGACCGCCGGACAGATCGCGGGCGCGATCGAAATCGTATCCACGCTTGGCGGCGAAAACGGCAAGAACAACAACGGCGCCGCCATCACAGGACGCCACGCAGGCGGGCTGATTGCCCTTGGCGCGGATACCCAGGGTGTCCTGCTGCAGAGCATCGGCGGCGGCGGCGGGCGCTCGACATTCACCGTCGATACGACAGACGGCGAGATCGGGCTATCGGCGTTAAGGGCCGGCGGCACCAACGGCACGTCCGAAGCCGGCGGAACGGTGACCTATCAGATTGACGATGACGTTATCGTCATCGGCGAACAGTCCGTCGGCGTCCTTGCGCAGTCCATCGGCGGCGGCGGCGGCTACCAGACCTTCGACACGACACCGCCACCTTCCTCCGTGTCCGCCGCGGCGGCACCCGCCGCACCGGCGCCGGCAGGCTTTGCCGCTGCCGCGCTCGCTGTCCCGCCGCCCGTCGATATCGTGCTCGGCTCCAATGGCGGCACCGGCAATGACGGCAGTGCCGTCAATATCACCAGGCTCGGCGACACAGCGACGGCGGGCGACAATTCCAGCGCACTCGTGCATCAGAGCATCGGCGCCGGCGGCGGCATCGAGCAGGTGAGTGCCGGCGGCGCGCAGCTGAACGTGACGGTTGGCGGCCAGTCCGCCGCGAACGGCGATGGCGGCGCGGTGACGCTGAACAATACCGGCATCGCTTCCACCGCCGGCAGCCGTTCGCACGCGATTGTCCTGCAATCCATCGGCGGCGGCGGCGGCACTGCGTTCCACGACGCCGATGCCAGCCAGGTGAACATGACACTCAGTGGTGCCAATTCCGGAGACGGCGGCGCCGTCACACTGGTGCAGAGCGGCAATGTCGCCACCAGCGGCCGGGAATCTTTCGGCATCGTGCTGCAGAGCCTTGGCGGCGGCGGTGGCTTCATCGACGGGATTTTTTCCGGCACTGCCGGTGGTAGCGGGACAGGCGCCGGGGTCAGTCTCACGCTCGATGGCAATGTCGAGACAAGCCACGAGACATCGACGGCTGTCCTGGCTCAAAGCGCCGGAACATCGGGCGGCAACATTGCGATCCACCTGAAGACCGGCCGGTTGATCGCCGGCGGTGCGAAGGGCATTGGCGTGGACCTCAGGGAAGGCGCTGACAACACCGTCACCAATGACGGTTTCATCACCACCACCGCTTTGGTTGACGGCCTGGCTGTTTCTGGAACCACTGGCAATGACACCATCGAGAACAACGGTCGGGTGACGGGCAATATCGAACTGGCCGGCGGCATCAACGCGTTCAACAACAGGGTTGACGCCGCCCGGTTCAACATGGGCAAGACCGTCGATCTGGGGCTGGCCTCCAACCGGCTGTTCAACAACGGGATCATCGAACTCGCCGATACGGGCAAGATCGAGACGGTGTCCACCACCCGCCTCGGCGGCACATTCGTTCAGACGGCGACGGCCAACATCATGGCCGATTTCGACTTCGTCTCGGGCGACACCAAGGTCGGCAAGATCGACCGCATCGACGCGACCGGTTCGGCGTCGCTCGACGGCACATTCGATTTGTTCGTGGTCAATCCGAATGCCGCCGCGCCCGGCACCCATGAGGTCACGTTCTTCACCACGCAACAGGATATGACATCGCAGAACCTGGTTTTGAACGCGCCGGTTTCGGCCGTCGCCGAGTATGACATCCTGTATCCGAGCTTGCGGGACGCGAAGTTCGAATATGTGATCGACTTCTCGCCCGCCGGCCTGAACCGGAACCAGACTTCCTTCGGCGATTACATCAACAACGTCCAGCTTGCCGGCGGCTCCTCCAAATTTGCCGATCTTGTCGGGACTGTTTTCAAGATCGAAACACTTGATGGCCTGAAGGAGGCCTACAATTCACTCAGCCCGGAGCCCTATGCCACGAGCCTGGCCACGACCACCGTCAGTGTCGGCAATTTCGCTGACGCGATGCTGAGCTGCAGCGACAGGGACGGGAAGTACCGGTTCATCGCCGAACACACTTGCGCCTGGGCGCGGATCACCGCAGTCGAACAGAACTATCGCGGCACCATTGAGAATTTCGCCTACAACGAGACCAGCCAAGGCTTCGCCGCGGGGTTTCAGGGCGATATCAATGAAAAACTGTATCTGGGCATGGCCGGCTCCTACGAGCAGGCCTCATTCCGGTCGGGTTCCAACGCCAGCGGGCAGGGTGAGCGTCCGCAAGCCGGCCTCGTCTTGAAATATGTCGATGGCGGCACAAAGGTGGCCGGATCGCTCATCGGCGGCCTCGGTTCCTTCGACACGAGCCGCGTTGTCAATGTCGGCACGGTGGGCGGCATTGCCACGGCGACGCAGAAGGTGGGGTATCTGTCGCTCAATGTCAGGCTGGCACATCTCTACGATTTCGGCGGCATCTATCTGATGCCGACGGTCGACGGCGCGGCTACCTACATGCACCAGAAGGGGTTTACCGAAACCGGCGGCGGCCTCACCAATCTGACCATCGACAGCAGCTCGCAGATCTACGGGTGGATCGCACCGCACCTGGAGGCGGGCGGTGAACTCGATCTCGGCGCGTCGGTGCTCCGGGCCAAGGCCAATGTCGGCGTGCTGCAGCATATCGGAGAGGTGCCGGCGGTCGCGGCCAGGATCGACGGAACCCCGGCCGGCGTTCCCTCCGCCATTATCAAAGCCGGCCAGGATGATACGCTGCTGACTCTTGCCGCCGGTCTGGACTGGATCGCCGCCAACGGCGTCAGCCTGCAGGCGAATGTCAGCGGCCAGTTCGGCCCGAACACCACGAACAAGCAGGGTTCGCTGAAATTGACGGTTCCCTACTAATTCGGACGGGGTGGCGGACATCCGTCGGTGAACCGCGACAACAAGGGGGATGAACAACATGTTTCTCAGATTTGGTGACGGCAGGAGTGCAGTGCCGATGGCTGCACTCTTGGTCTCGATAACCGGGTTTGTCTTGAATTCCACGGCAAAGGCCCAAGATGGTGGCGCGCCGGACAATGCCAGGAACTGGAATGTCGTCTGCGTGTCCGCCGGCCGCGAGGACACCTTGGCATGCACGATGGAACAGCAGATCATTGTCCGCGAGACCGGTCAGCGGCTGGCGCGCCTGACGATCAAGACGACAAAAGCCGCCGAGGACGGTTTCGCATCGCTGCTGCTGCAGGTTCCCCTGGGATTGTCCATCGTCGACGGCCTGTCCATGCAGGTGGACCAGGCCGCACCGATCACGATTCCCATCCAGACCTGCGACGCCAATGGCTGCTACGGCGGACATATCGTCGATCAGGCACTGCTTTCCGCCCTGCGCGCCGGCAGCCAGCTTGTCCTGAGCTTTTTCGATCTTCAGAAACAGAAGATCGACGCCAATTTCACGCTGGCGGGTTTCACGGCGGCTTACGCGAGGATCGATTAGCGATACGCGCAAACTGACAGATGGGCCAGATCGGCGCGGACGACCAGGCCGCCGCTTGTAAAAGACTCTCCTGACCGCGTTGGTTACTGGCCCGTGATTTGAACCTGCAATGCCTGCCCGACACGGTTGGAAGGTCTCCGGTCGCGCGTTTGGTGATTTTCCACATGTTTTTATTAGCAGTGTGAGAAATTAGCGTAAGCAATTTCAAAGGCTTAGAATATTGACGGTATTTCTGACGGTATGCGCGAATTGCCGCAGACAAGATTGCCATGAAATCAGCGACTTATCTGCCCAATTGATCATCGAATGGGAGTGAGGAGCGGTTGAAGCGCGCAGCACTTCAACGCAAAGATCCGGTGGACCTTTTCGAGCGACGAACGCCCTGAGAGCTGCGCTCGAAGGGCTGGCGCTATGGCACTTGGATCCGTGTTGATCGCGGTTGACCAGTGTTCTCACAAGCAATTGATATCAAGAATTTTTCCATCATCATCCAATGTCCGCCATGTGCGGACATTGCGGTGAAGCAAAAAATATTGACGGTATATTTGACGGACCTCCATGCCCCTGATTTTGGCGACTCCTGCCGGTACCGTCACCGATATGGTCGCTCTTGACGGTATCTTTGAGTGCCATCGAGCTGAACTCATTGAAGAAATATTGTGAAAACGGCCCCGAATAGGGCTGACGGTACCTTTGTGCCGAAGAAGGCCGTATGCTCGCCGATCCAGAAATTAAGCATCTGAAAGGAAAAGCAAGATCAAGGAAATCCGCTGTGTGACCCGGCGAGGCAGCTTGACTTATTGGCCCGTAAAGATTGGCATATCGGGGTGAGTTGAGCCTGTACTGCAACTTGAAATGGTGATTCGGCATGCATATCTAAACGTGGGGCACTTCGGATTGGTCCGATAAAAAACAGGTACTTAGGAGCCATGTCGATGCATCCCACACACCGTCAGTTGGAATACCTCGTAGCGGTCACCGATACCGGACATTTCGGTGCTGCTGCACGCCGCTGCAATGTTACACAGCCCACTTTGTCCGCGCAGATTCAACTTCTGGAAGACCGGCTTCATGCCAAGCTGCTCGACCGTTCACCGAGCGGCGCGCGGCCAACACCTCTTGGGGAAATTGTCGTCGGACTGTCACGCCATGCGCTGGCCACGATTGAAGAGATCGAAAATGTCACCCGCAAAGCGGCCGACAATCTGGGCGGGCTGATCAGGCTGGCCACCTTATCGACCGTTGGGCCATACTTCCTGCCGTATTTGTTGCCGCGGTTGAGTGAGGACTATCCGGGACTAGAAGTTATCATCCGCGAGGAACGGCCGCAGCAATTGGAGCAGGGACTTCTTGCCGGCACTTTTGACTGTGCCCTGACACGGGCGCCCGAAGAGCAGGGGACCCTTGTCTTTCGGGAACTGGTTTCCGATCCGATGTGGCTCGGCATCCCGGCTGATCATCCGCTGGCCGCTGAGCCCATCATCCGTCCCGAAATGTTGACGGGTCAACAGATGATGACGTTAGGATCGGAACACGGAATGCCGCCCAGCGTACGGCAATTCCACGACTCCATCGGCGCCGAGGTAAACCATGACTATGAGGGCACCACGCTTGACGGATTGAGCCAGTTGGTGTCCACCGGCAAAGGGATGGCGCTGCTTCCCCGATCCTACATCACTTCGAACCTCTGTGACGACAACAGGATCGTATTCCGGGAGGTCGAAGGAAGGACATTGACCCGATCGGTCGGCCTGGCGTGGCGCGACGGCTGTGTACGCAGTTCGCAATATGAAGAGCTGTTTGAGCAGTTCAATAAAACACTGGAAGACATGAGGGGCACGCTGTAAGCACAATGCCTCAGCGGACCGCTTTTCCGAAGACGGTCGGCCAATTGCCTTGCTGCACGCATCGCGATGTTTCGATGTCGTGGCGATGCATCATCTGTGCAAGTGGGTTCAGAACCGCTGCCGTTCAACAAATTTCGAAAACAGGCCGCCCTTCTTGAGCAGGGTCTCGGCATTCCCGGACTCGACGATACTGCCGTTTTGCATGACCAGGATCACGTCCGCATCCTTTATCGTGGAAAGGCGGTGCGCGATGACCACCCGCGTCAGGTCCAGTCTCGCAAGCGAGTCGGCAACTATGGCCTGTGTGGCATTGTCCAAAGCGCTGGTCGCTTCGTCCATGAATAGAATACGCGGATTGCCGGCCAGGGCCCGCGCGAGCATCAATCGCTGTCTCTCCCCACCCGATATAGTCCCGCTATCGTTGAGAACGGTGTGCATCTGCATCGGCATGGCCTTGATCGTCTGATCGAGGCCAGCCTTCCTCGCGGCCTCCCAGGCGGCCTCCATGCTAAGCGGGCGCGAGCCGGCGATGTTCTCAAAGATCGTTCCACCCAAAACCTCTGCATTTTGCAGGACGGCTCCGAATTGCTGCCGGACAGCGCCGATATCAAGTTTGAAGAGATCCTTGCCATCGTAAAGGACACTTCCGCTCTGCGGTTGCTCGAATCCGAGCAGCAGCCGAAGCAATGTCGATTTGCCGGAGCCCGAAGGGCCGACAATAGCGACGAACTGACCGGGTTCGATTTTCAATGACACGTTGTTGATGATGGCAGGGCCTTCCTCGAGATAGCCGGAGGTGACGCCATTTAACTCAATGCGGCCGAGGAGTTCGCCCGGCGGTAGGGATTCGGCCGAGGTTTCCGGCTGTGTGTCCAGGATCGGTTTCAATCGCTCAAAGAGAACAACGGCGATCAATCCTAATGGAACGCTGTTCAGCATCCCGGTAATACCGACGAGAAAACTGCCGAAAGCGGTAGTGAAGGCAACAAAATGCCCCGTCGCGGGCAGTTCATTGAACAGGAATTCAACAACGGCAAAAAAGACCGCACTTGCAAACAACGGGATAACGATGTTGAAGGCACGCAGCACGTTCTCGATCGAGCGTGCATTGTAGTCATGTATGCGCTGCTGGTTGTGCAGGCTGATCAGTTTGGATGCGATGCGATTTTCGGCGCCTGCCACGCGGAGTTTTTTTATCGTCGCTAGGACCTGTGCCGACAACCCGGCGAGGTTGTCCTGCACCGCGATCGCCTTGCGTAACTGCCGCAGTTTCAGCAGGTTCGCGACAACTGCCACCGTAACTGTCAACACGGTTATCAACACGGCGGCGATGGTCAGCCAGCCGCCATAAACGATCATGACCACGAAATTCAATGACGAGAAGACGCCGCCCAGCGCGGCTGTTACCACGCCCTGCGACAAAACCATCCGCATCTGCGACAGTCCCATGGCGCGCATCGCCAGATTACCGGAATTGAACCTTCGGAAGAAACTTGTGGGCAAGTGCATGAGCCGATGCCACAGCGCCGCCTGTGTCTGCGCCTCGAAGATCGTTTCCATCCTCAGCAGGGCCGTCGCCTGGAGGAACTGGAAAATGGCCACGACGATCGCGACGGAGACTAGGACCGCGGACATCTCAACGACCAGCCGCTGAGCGCTTTGTGGTATCGCGCTATTGATCAGGAACGCCGTAACAGAAGGGGTTATGAGACCAACCAGCGCGCCGGTCACGCCAAACAGCAAAAGGAACGCAAGGTCCCGCTTGCTACCGCGCATTCCCGTTTTGACCAGATCGCGGAACCCGATCCTGTCTTTCAGAAGCGTCGGATATACGGCACGTGCCAACTCCGACACCTCTTCGGCCAGCCTGCCGTCGACGCGAACGGTTTGTCCGGTTGCGGGGTCGAAACAGGAATAGCCGCTGCGGTCTGCCGACCACATTGCCAAAGGTTGCCCGGTCTTGGTCCACGCGATCATGGGAGCACCGGCTGATTTCCACCACTGACCGGACAATTGGACTACACGGCTTGCCAGATTGGCGGATGCAAACAATTGACTCAAGCGCGGTGGTGCGTCTGTCGCGCCGGCACTGATGTCGCCTTTTGGCGCGCCGGTGTTGAGGATTGCCGCCAGATGCGCGACAGCCTTTGTCAGATCGTCTGCCGAGCTGAGTTCATGTGCGACCGATTTCGCTTGCCGGTTGACGACAAGGGCGTCGCTGAAGGCATTGCCGAGCAGTTCATCGTCCCGTTGCTCACGGCGGCGCTGGCGTTCCAGCGTGTCAGCCCGGTTCAGGTCGATGCCCCTGGCAATGCCCTTGAGGACGCTGCTGTGAAACTGTGCGAGGGCCGGCCATAGCAGCCCCTCATCAACCACTTGCCTGGTCGTGAAGATCGCCAGCGGCCCTCCTGTCTCCGGCATTATCCAGGCGTTCCCGGATACCGGAAACACATCAACGCCAGGGGTCACCTCAACCGTGTCGCAATAGACAAATCTGTCCAGGCCATGGATCCACAGGGTTTCTCCATCCGGTGCGTAGCGGTTTTGAGGCTTGGCAACGACGGCGCGGTTTCTCGAAAGATGTTCACCCATCACCGGCTTTGGTGAGGCGCAGGCGCACATGGCCGCGGTCAGGCCGTCGACCCAGCCATTAATGCCGTTGACGAGTGCCGGTGTGATGCCCGTTTCCCTTTCGAGCCTGGCGAGAGGCAGCGTGACGAGCGACGTATCCGCGTGACCGCGTACAATAAGGCCGCCTGTGGCGCAGTTTTCACCCGGTTCGATGCCGAATAGCAAATCGCCAGTCTCCGCTGTCAGGACGTAGGTCCGCAGCCCGGTTGGATTGCCGTTCTCATTCAGTTTTGTCACGAAAAGATCGACCGTGCCCTCAGCCACATACCAGCAAGTCGAAGGACCGATCAGGGAGACGGGACCGGCACCACAAGACGAAACCGGAACCCCCTCGCGCATGCATAGCGAGCGCAAGCTGACAGTCTCCGGAAGACCGATCTTCGGCCGCTCAGTATTCAACAAGGTTGCGATAACGGCCTCCTGCCTTCATCAATGAACGGTGTGTCCCCCGCTCGACAACATTGCCCTGATCAAGCACCAGAATCTCTTCGGCGTCGCGAATGGTCGACAGCCGATGGGCGATGATCAGGCAACTGCAACCCCGCCTTTGTATGTTTCGATCAATCCTTTGCTCGACCAACGCGTCAAGCGAACTGGTGGCCTCGTCAAGAATCACGAGGCTCGGCTCCAAAGCCAGGGTTCTCGCAATCTCAAGCCTCTGTGCCTCGCCTCCGCTGAGATTGGATCCGCCCTCCAGGAGATGGTCTCCATAACCGCCCGGCCGGCGATCAATGACATCGTGGATTTCGGCATCCTTCGCCGCCCGGATGACGGTTTCCAGGGAGATCGTCGAATCCCAGAGGGTCAGATTGTCGTAGACGGATCCCTCAATCAGGAAGATGTCCTGCGAGACCCAGCCAATTGAACTCTCGCGAAGCGACGGTCGGATTTCATGAATGGGAATACCGTCATACAAAATCTCACCGTCAAGCGGCCTGTAAAGGCCGGCGACAAGTTGTCCGACCGTTGATTTTCCGCTGCCCGTGGTGCCGACGAGCGCGACCCGCGTGCCGGGCTCGATGACCATGTCCAGGTTTTCTATGAGGGGAGGCCCTGACTGCGAAAAGCCGAAAGTCACATTTCTCAGCTCGACGCGGCCTGACAATTTGGTTTTGTCCGCCGCCATTTTTACAGTCGGACGCGTGAACCGCGGGGCAGCATCATGTTTCAAGATGTCATTGACCCGGGTGAGTGACGCGCTCACGCTCTGCAACTCACTTATGAACTGAACCAGCCCTTCGAAAGGCCGGGAAAAGGCGGTCATCAGCGCCAGAAAGGCGACGAGACCGCCAATCGTAAGGGCGCCTTCGACAATTCGGAAGCTGCCAAAGCCCAGTATGATCGCAGTCGTCAACGTCAAAGCCATGCTTGGCAGGATGCCGATCAGGTTTGTGATCCGACCCAGTTTTTGCTCGGTATTGACCGTTTTCGCATGGTTGCCGGCCCAACGCGAAAAAACCTGATCCTCGCCGCCGCTGGCCTTGACCGTGTCCATTGAGCGAATGCCAAGCAGCCCCAGACCCAGCAGCATTCCATTCTCAGTTTCGAGTTTCAGGCTGGTGTTTCGCAATATGCGCCTTGCCTTGATGCTTGCGATCGCAGCAATCACGTTGATGCCAATACCAATGACCGTGAGCCGGACATCGTAGGCCAGCATGACTGCGGCAAAGAAAGCGACGCTCAGGAAGTTTGCAAAGATGCGCCCAACCTGGCCGCCGAGCGATTGAGCGATCGAGTCATTGGCCAGGAGCCTGGCCACCAGGTCGCCGGGATTGCGTTGGGTGAAGAACCGAATCGGTAGCTTCAGCAACCGGATGATGAAATCCGCGGACCCGGTCAATGAGAGCTTGCTCTCGATGCGCATCAGGCACCATTCTTGCAGCCAGGCCATTGTCGCGTAAGCGATCACGGCGACAATCATCGCCAACAGCAATGGACGCAGCATCTGGTCGACATCCTGTATCAGGATGTTGTCGATGAAAATCTTTGAGAAGGTGGGAACCGCCAGACCGGGGACGATCAGAAGCAGGCTGACCAGAATAAGCATGATCACGCCGCCGCGGGCCTGCTGCAATCGCGAGAGGATATCGCGGGTGACTCCTGGACGTCTTCCTGAGCGTTCAAATGACGTAGTGGGCTCGAAGGCTAGCGCCAATCCGGTGTAGGAGCCGCTGAACTCGTCCAGCGTGACCGTGCGCGGGCCGGATTCCGGGTCATTCAGATGCACACATCCCCTGCCAAAACCTTCGACGACAAGAAAATGCCGGAATTCCCAAAAGACGATGAACGGTGCGCGAAGCCGGGAGGTCTTCGCCAGGTCGTAGCGATAACCCTTGGCTTCAAGCCCGTAGCCACGCGCTGCCCGAACGATGTCCGCTGCATTGCAGCCGTCCCTGGAGACATTGCAAACGGCTCTCAGCTCATCCAGTGGAACCCATTTGCCGAAATACTCCAATATGATCGCAAGCGAGGCTGCGCCGCACTCGACAGCCTCCATCTGGATGACGGTGGGTGTGTGCACGCGGCTCATTGTAAACCGCTCCACCGTTTGAGGGTTGGCAGTACGAGGGTGATCGGTGACTGCTCACGGACGACCACAGACACGCTGGCCAGCGTTCCCGCTGTAACGGCAGCCGGTGTCGGCTTATCCGAGGTCCAGACGAGCTTTCCATCCGGCGTGCGCTTCATTGCCACATGCGCAAGAAGAGGCGCACCCCCTTGCATGAACTGGTCAACCAGCTCACGGTTCCGCAGGGTTGCGAACAAAGCTTCCGCCGACATCGGAAACCGTGAGACTTCGGTCACCGAGCCGATGATCGTGCCATACTCCTCCTGCTTGAACGTCGCAGGTGAAATCCATACTGGCATCCCCGGTTCAACCAGTTTTGCATCCGTTGCGTTGAGGAAAGCCAGGGTGTCCAGGTGCGCGCTGGGCATGATGACCGTCAGAACCGGATTGCCGGCGTTCAGGTACGTGCCTTCGATTGCGATGATCGTGGACACTTCGCCCGAGACAGGAGTTCGGATTGTCCCGGTCCGCTCAAGCTCATCTTCAAGTTCATGAACATTTGCAAGCCGTTCGGAGTGCCGAGTCTCCAACTCCAGGATTTTTTGGTTCCACTGTGTAACCCTTTCTTCGCGCTCCAGCGAAAGTTGAGCGATTTCGTTCCGGACAGCCTCCATTTCCTGTTGTGACTGAAAGTACTCGGTTCTGATCTCGTCGACCCTGGCGACGACCGTATATCCGCGCTCCAGGAGTTCCTCCTGGCCAGCCAGGCGCTTTTCATAGGCTTCGGCCATTTCGGTTGCCTGGGCGAGGCGGCTTTCCAACGCCGTCCGGCGCAATCGTTGCAGCCGGTCATATTCGGCAAGCTCGGTCCTTTTCGTTGTCAGGTTGTCGTCGATCGCGTTGTGAGCTTCATCGGCGAGGCGCCGGGCCTCCTCCAGGCGACCAGCCAGTCCCGGGTTCGAAACGATGCCCACGACGTCGCCGGCGGCGACCACGTCGCCCTGCTGCACATTGAGCCGGGCAAGTGTGCCGCTGCCCTCCGCCACTACCTCTGTGAGTTCGGTGTCCTCGTAAATAATGAATGCCGGCCCGCGCACGCTTGTGTGGATGGTGCCCATAACGCTCCAGGCAAGAACGACACCAAACCCGAAGAACAGCACCACAACAAGCAGCCATGTCATGGGAGACGTGACTTTGATGGCTTCTCTCAGTTCCTCGGGCGATGAAAGCCTTTTGAGTGCTTCAGGGCGATACAACATTGTTCACTCCACTGTGGTGGCGCACGGGCGGCCGAATTCTGACGTCACACTGTTCACCGGGCCGACCAGGATGGGAGATGGCTCGGCGTCTGCGCATTGCGGCTGAAACCGACCACCCGGGCTTGCCGACGCCGGACCAGACCTCTCGACCTCTACACGGGCTCCATTGTTCGCGTTTCTTGAACGGCGGAGACCATGGGCGAGCGGTCGTACTCGAAGATCACTTTTCCGAAACGGTCCTTGTTGAGATAGGTGTCCGTCAGGAATGCTCCCGTGTCGCTTGGCGCAATGCGGGAGTGGACCGGAACGGGCAGCCGGCCCGCCGCGCAGTCGTCCAAGGCGGCCTGCAGATCGCCGGTTTGCCCAAGGCAGTTACCGATGATCGTGATGTTCTTCATCATAAGACCGGCCATGAGATTAGTCGGGTTGATGGGTGCAATATCGGAGTCCCGGCCAATCAGCGAGGAGTGCTGGTCGGCGATGCCGCAGGTGGTATAGCGTCCGCCCATGGCCATCAGGTTGGTGATTTCCGGGACATAGACGTCGGAGAACGGGTCAATCACCGCATTGAAGCCACCGAATGCGCCGATGCGCTTCATGAGATCCGGGCTGTCGGACCATCCCCGCTGGCTGGGGTCAACGACGATCAGTTCGCGCAAGCCGAGCGCCAAAAGTTCATCACGATGGCATTCTGACGTGGACAGGCCGTAGACCTCGACCGGGTGGTTCTGCAATGCACAGATGGCGAACAGGGAGGTGCTCGATTTTGCACTGGTCACCAGCACCTTGTCGCCATCTTGAAGGTTTAGGCGGCGGATCATGCTGTAGGCCGTCTGACCTCCAATTGTAAAACCTGCTGCAATATGGTCAGGGATGCCTTCGGGGAGCCGGATCAGCTTGCGCCGATGCATGATTTGCAGTTCGCGCGAGCCCTGATTGGTCGGCAGCCCGGGCATCACTCCCTGAACACCGCTGTCGGGATAGGCGCCATCACCGATGACACGGTCACCGGGTTTCAAGTCCGTCACCTGACGGCCCGTGGCCAGAACCTCGCCGACGAATTCCGACCCGATCACATAGTAGTTCTTTCGGTGTTGCGGTTTCGCCATATGAAGCGCCAGGGCCCGGTCGCGGTAGTTGCAGGAAAAGGCGTGAACCTTGAAAAACACCCTGTCCGCATTCTCCGCCGCATCCGGATCAAAACGGAGTGCTTCGGTTTCGATGATGGCGTTGCGTAGAGGAACGCCCTCCAGCTCGAAGATACTCTCGGTGCCTTCCACAATTTGGCCGCCGGTGTAGTCTGGGCCGATGATGCAAAGCTGTCTCATTGGACTTTCCTTTCTGATCAAGCCGTTGCTGATTACGTTGCGAGGCTTCTGTCGCTGGCCGTCACGGCCAGCACATTCGGTACAAGGCTCGGATCGGCGAGCCGCAGCAGTGCCCAACCAATGCCAGCAGCTCCATTGAAGAAGCACGGATTGTCGCCGTCCTTTCCGGCGCGCCACTGGAAGGTGCCATTGTCTTCGGCTATCGACAGAACCTTGGCGACCAGGGCGTCGGCGTCACGCTGAAGAGCGTTGTCCTGTGCCGTCCGTGCTGCTTCCATTAAAAAGCTGGCGCGGCCCATGTTGCCGCAGAACAGTTCGTCGACTTGCGTTATCGGTGCATCACGTACGGTTCGTACCGCCCGCTCCACATCCCTCGCACAGCCGTCCGACAATCCGTCGATCTTTGCGAGCTCCAGCCTTGCCATGCCCACCCCGGCCGCACCGTTGGCGTAGTCGGGAACGCACGGGGCGTCGGAAACCATCTCCTTGTCGGCAACATTTCGCAGGTCCGGCCAGCCACCGCAGCGTTCAAGCAGGTCGTGCTCGTAATCGAGCCCCTGCCGCGCAGCCTCGTTATAGGCGCATGTGCCAAGAAGCTGCCCGGCCCGCCCGAGCGCCAGGGCAATCCCGCTTGCGCCGTGCATCAGCCCCGCCTGCGGCAGCATCCACGTCCGGTCCCGCCATGCCTGACCGCCAAACATGGTGCTGGTGCGGCGCGCCACAATCAGGTCAGCGCAGGTTCGGATGTGGCTTTCGATAGCCGCATGGGGGTGCTGGCGGTATAAGGTCGCGAGGCCGATCAACGCGCCGGCCACTCCTGAGAACAGCCCGTATTCCTTGCTGTCCTTGATGATCTCATCAGTCAGCTTTCCGGCATAGGTCAGGGCCGTGTCAAGCAGTCGTGGTTCGTCCAGCAAAGTCGCGAGATTCACGAGACCGTAAATCAGTCCGCCGACACCACCGTCGAGCCCGAGCGGTGCGATGCGCATCGCCGCCTGCAGCCTGTGCGGATCGTCAGCAGCGGCGTCGAGCAAGGAGGCAATCGTTGAAAGCGAACGGGTTCGGTAGATGTCATCTTCCGTGGCGCGGTAGAGCGCTGCATAGAACAAGGAGATACCCATGGTTCCGGTAAAGAGCGATGGTCCAAGGGCCTGAAGCTGCAGCGTTCGCTCATCCGACGAAATCGGTGCGAGGCCCAGCCACGTGACACCCTTGCCGGCGCAGATCGACGCCTGTTCGATAGAATCCGCAAGGTCCAGCGCGGCGCCCACCAGTCGTTCCTTCGAGGCCGACCTCAACGGAATGTCCGCTGCCGCGATCTGCGGTCCGCTGGCGTTGGCGACCGTTGCGGTGGCATTCAGCGCCTGCTCGATTATCAGGCGGTCGCGACGCAGAAGATCTCGCTCCGGAGAGCGCAGGCGCAGGCGCACTTCGTCGAGACATGGCGCCCGGAAGTAGTCGCGGACCACGGTACCATCGCCACAGATGAGATCCTTCGACGTGGTGCGTGCCTCAAAGAAGGGAATGTTGAACTCCGACATTGAGGTGCGCTCATAGGCGCAGACTTGAGCGATAGGCAGCACGACATCCTGCGTCAGCGACGAGCGGTAGAGGAAATCGAAGTTCTGGCTCCAGGCGGCGCCGTCGCAGACCGAGTTGCGCCCCAGTGCGCGCTGCTGCAGCATGGCGTAGATCCGGGTCGGCCTTAACACCGGCCGGAACGTCACATTCTCGAAGCTGTCCAGGGGACCGCCGGGCGCCGCGATGTCGGCCCCGCGCCGACACAGGAAATCGAACATCGCCTCGTAGCCGGCAATCAAATCGCCCTCGAAATCCTTCACCCGCAGGGGTGTGCCGTCCAGGCTCGGCACGTTGCTCGGAGCATCCGAACCGCCGGCGCCGGGCTTGCCCGACTTGCCCTGTTCTCCAGCGGCGTTGGCGGCTTTCACCGTGGCCGGCGGTTCATGGATATCGAGCCCGCCCATGAGAACCGCTGCGCCGCCTGGAATGCCTATCCAACCCGGCAGGTAGCCGGTCGAATAGACGGAGTCGTCAAGGCGTTTGAAGGCGTCCAGCAGGGCCCGTTCCGAGTCGTCGATCACCGGCACGTCCTTCGTTCGCGCCACCATGATCGTCTCCAGATCAACCGGAACCGGTACGGATCCGCAGGCGATTACGTTCTCGAAGTGAAAATCGTTACCCTGCAGCATCCGGATAAGGCACAGAGTCGCGCCGGAGCGGTGGAAGAAGCGTCGTGCCTCGTCAAGGCTCGCACAGTCTTTCGGCGACAGCCACTCGACCCAGCCATAGCCGTCGCAGGCTCGGGCCTTCGGCCTGCCGGCCGATGCCGGCGCCTGGTTGCTGTCAAGCCAGTCCAAAAGATCGGCCCAGGCCAGATCGATGCTGAGATCCTTCGGCTTGTAACCGATGCGAAGGCCGCTTTCGAATGTGACCTTGTAAACCGATCGGCCGCCATTGTGCAGATCCGAAAGACCCGCTCCGATGCGGGCGACCCGGTCAGTCGCCGCTCCACCGCTGATGGCGGCGATCTCCGTGGTCAGATCGCCATACAGCCGCTCCATGAATTCCAGGGTTACCGACTGCCACTGCCCGACGACGCTCGACAACAGCCGGGCAAGCACCGGACGATCCGAAAAGAAGGCCTTGAGTCCTTGTTTTCGCAGGTCCGCGGCGAAATCCGCGACCCGTTCCTCGAGGCTGGCCGATGTATGGTTGCCCGCAAAAGCCATGAGGCCGAGACCGCCTTCGGCCGCGTGAAGTGTCAGACTGAACCTGTCGTTTAATGCCCGCACACAAATATCAGTCAACGGCTTGAGCAGGGCGCGGTCCAGATCGCGGAGCGCCTGTTCATGGAAGAGCGACAGCCACCGGTCGTCGGCCTGCTCATCGCGCCGTTGTCGCGCTGCGGCGACCAGCGGGTAGAACAGCTGCTCGAAAGGCTGCAGCGGTTCACCGTCCGGCGTGACACTGTCCTGTGGCGCAGGTTCCGCCTGAAGGGCGGGAAACAGCCATGCAAAGGTATCGATCCAATCGGGCCGTGGTTGAGCCGGCGCCAGAGCAACGTCGCCGAACAAGGGTTTGATCCGACCGGCATCAAGTCCTCGATGCGCGCAGATCTTGTCCAACAGCCCCGGGTCGCCGCCGGACGCCGACGAACTCCAGGCATTAAAAGACGCGTCCGCTCTGGCGTCGGATTGATCCGGCGCGATCGGCACATAATTGCCTGACAGGCGTTCGTCGAGTGTGCTGGCGCGCGCGGCGAGAGCCAGCAATTCCTCATCGCTGAACGCTTCAGCGTGCGGCGTATTATCGAGAACCTGTAGCTGATCGGGCATTTTCGCTTGGTTGGCCATTTCGTGTCTCCGGCGTTATTGCGTCGCGGTGTGAACCGCGTGTTTTTTAGTGGACGCCGTCGTGTCTGCGGGGTGTTGTCTACCGCACGCTGGCGTCCCCTGGATGAATCTGGATGTAAGTGGGGCAGGCAGGTGGCACCAATCTTTTGTTCCGATCTACCCGATAGAAGAAATGCTATCGTCCGGGCTGTTCCGGCGCCGCATTGCCACAGGCCATTGCGCACAGTGAAACCACCGGCTCTGCGGGCCGGCGGTATTGCCATTTGTCACGGGCGTTCAGGCAGCCTGGATGTGATTGGGTTGGATCATTTGCCCCACCCGTCGGGCGAGGCGGTTTCGGCCTGGGACATCGTTGGCCTGCCCTTGTGATGGTTACCCGCTGCGCCGGCGGGCTGCCGCTGACAGCTTCGCCGAATTAGGCAGTTTTCGCCGAGTGGTGGGCCGACACTACGGCAGAAGACACGAAGCTGGTGGAGGCCATCATTGTTTGATTGGTTGGCGGGCACATTGCATGCGCTCACAGATATGCCGCCGCCATGAACTCTGCCTGGCGGCGGCGCTGGCGGTGTGGCCTGCAGACAGAGATTGGGACGGATGCGCCCAAACCCTCCGATAGGAGGCCATTCCAACGAATGTCCTGAAAACACGTCTCAGTTCGTTCACTTAGGCGTGAGTACTGTTAGTGCAGATACCGATCCCGACAAGACGTAGCTGAGCGGCAACGTTGCGGTCGTAATACAAACGAACGATGTGCCACCCTGGGCGCCGAGGAGGTCTGTGTCTGCGATTTCACCTTCCGACGGCGCTGCCGGAATGTAAACGTGCTTCACGTTCTCGGTGTCGCGGACAACCCGGATCTCGACATCATCGGGGATCTGTCCGCCCATCTCGGCAAAGACGGCTTTCGGGTCGCTCTGCAGACGGTCCGCGAACGCATCGTCGGTCCAGACCTTGTTGAGCAGTTCCACACGTGCGTCCGAGGCTTCTCTCGGATTGATATTCAATTTGGACATGGTATTTCTCCATTTCTGGAATGCGGTTACAGATTACTTCGTCAAGGCGCTGATACCGGCCGAAGCACCAGCACCAATGGTGGCGAGCACGGTGACAACGGTGATGTAGCACAAGGGGCCTGATGTGCCGCCCTGGGCACTAAGAAGGTCGCCGTCAGCGATTTCGCCCTCCCAGGGCGCTGCCGGGATGTGCAAGTGCTTGACCTTTTCGGTGTCGCGCACGACCCGGATCTCGACATCGTCACCGACCTGGCTGCCCATTTCGGCAAAGACGGCTTTCGGGTCGCTCTGCAGACGGTCTGCAAAGGCATCGTCGGTCCAGACTCTTTTGAGGAAGTCCGCCTGTGCGGCGTGGGCTTCTCTCGGATTGATATTCAATTTGGACATGGTATTTCTCCATTTCTGGAATGCGGTTACAGATTACTTCGTCAAGGCGCTGA